>NZ_CP155559.1:307500-1742500 GCF_022095615.2 Bacillus thuringiensis | reverse complement strand
TTTAAAACCTTCTTGCATTAAATTCGCGTTAACAAATCGAACAATATCTTGATCATCATCTACAATTAAAATTGAGTTTTTCTCCATATACAAACCTCTTTTTGAAATATATTCCACAATTAATTTTATCACAAATCAAAACCATACTTCCCTCTTGAATAATCTTTATTTTCAGATTACATTATATAATAACAACACATTCTAGTTTCAGAAGAAATGGAGTGAAAGCATGTTTCCTATATTGAAAACCGACCGACTCATTTTACGAGAACTTACCGAAGAAGATGCACCGGGTATACTACAATGCTTTTCTAATACTGATGTACTGCGCTATTATGGCCAAAAACCATTACAAGATGTTGATCAAGTAAAACAAGTCATTCATAACTTTAAGCTCAGTTACAATGCAAGAAGCGGTATAAAATGGGGAATCGAATTAAAAGACAAGAAAGAACTCATTGGAACAATCGGGTTTCATGATTGGTCTTCTGAGCATAAACGAGCCAATATAAGTTATGCCTTTCTTCCTGAACACTGGGGAAATGGATATGCTACTGAAGCTGTTTCTGAGGTTATATCATACGGTTTCCATACCATTCATTTAAAGCGTATCGGGGCAATTGTATTTCTTGAAAATGAGGCTTCCAATAAAGTTCTATTAAAATTAGGTTTTGAAAAAGAAGGAGTTCTAAAAAATTATATGTATCAAGATGATATTCCATATGATACGAATTTTTATTCTTTATTAAAATCGGTTTAATAGACTCTATTATTAAGTAAAGACCTTCCTATAGCTAGGAAGGTCTTTACTTAATAGGGATAAATAACATTATATTTTTTAAGTTTTTACCAACCTGTACCATGTTCGGAGTATTGAATAATTTCAGTTTGAGATGTAATACTTGATTTAACTTGTTGTGTATCTTTAAATACATTCACATTTAATAGCGTAAGAACTGCTAACAAACTTAATACCCCAATTTTTTTCATTTTAATGCCCCTCTTTCATTTAGTGTTTTCTCTGCTTGATATGCTATGTGATAATACTCTCCAGCTTTTTTTTCATTTCTTTTCTCATAAAACTGAGAAGCTATTTGCTGTGAGTAATCTTTTACATATCCAAAAACTTTCTTTAACTCCACTTATTTCATCAAAAAGCAAACTATATCTTAAATTAATAAGTGCATAATGTAACTTTATATTTAGATCCTTAATAGTATCTAGTACTCAATAGTTTCCTTATGTTGTTTTGCTTTTGCTATATTTCTCAAACGAATTTCACAATTCCACCCATGAAGCAATTTTTTCATTTCTTCCATTGTAACCACGTCTATACTCATGGAATTTATTCTCCCCTTTACTTAAAATTAATATAAGTATAACAAATTACAAAAGAATAAAAATAGAATATTAAGAATTTTAAACTTTCTCAACAAAAATCATACTTTAGTATACATAAACACAGTAACCATATCTATTATACTGAAAATACAAAAAAACTAAGTACTTATATAAAGCACTTAGCCTTTCTCTTTTACTCCTTAATTATATAAGCATTCTTATAAGTATAAACACCACCAAATTGATGCTTTTCAATTCCCTTTACGTAATCCTTTTGTACATATGCTGAACCAATATGATACAGCGGTGCTACAGCTGCATCTTCTAATAATACTTGCTCAGCTTCTAGCAATGCTCCCCATCGTTTCTCTGGTTCTAGTACAAAATCAGTTTTCGCTTTCTTTATTAATTCATCGTAACGAGCATTAGAGTAATTCATTTTATTATTTGGATTACCCGTCGTAAATAGCTCTAAATAACTAATTGGGTCTTTATAATCAGGTCCCCAATTTGCCATAGTTATATCATAATCCCCGGTTTGTTCTAACTGTAATTTTTGCTTAAATGGCTGTTGTTTAATTTGTATCGTTAATCCATGCAAATTCTTTTCTAAGTCACCTTTTATATATTCTGCCATACGTTTTGCATTATCTTGTTCAAACGTTAAAAACTCGAGGTTTACTTGCTCTACTCCAAGCTCTTTTTTCGCTTCTTTCCAAATCTTTTTTGCATTTTGCAAATCATATGAAGACAGATCTCCGTTTTCTTTTCTAAAATCTTTACCAGTCTCTTCGTTTACATGACCAACTGGTACAAGTCCGCTTGCAGATTTTGCCCCATTATTAATAAAGTTAGCAACAAAGTCCTCTTTATTTAACGCTAATGAAATAGATTGACGCACCTTTTTATTTGCTAACGCACTATTTTTCTCATTAAAACGTAGCATAGCAATTCCAGGATCACTCGACATATGTAATTCCTTATTCCCTTTATACTTGTCTACAAATTGAGAATTAATAGGCACCCGGTCTAAATCACCAGCTTCGTATAAATTAACAGCCGTCATTGTATCCTTTACAATCTGAAAGTTTATCTCGTCTAATTTCACTTTCTTTTGATCCCAATATGTAGCATTCTTCTTTAATTGAAACTCTTGTTCATGCTTCCATTTCTCTAATACAAATGGCCCGTTATATATGAGATTACTAGGTTCCAATGCATAATTCTTTCCTTGTTCTTTCAAAAATGATTCATGCTGTGGTAAGTATATCGGCAGTGCTAACAACTGTAAAAAATACGGAATTGGCTGTTCGAGTTCCACTTCTAACTTATAATCATTTATTGCTTTAACGCCAAGGTTATCAAGAGGCATTGTTCCTTTATTAATTTCTTTCGCATTTTTCACATGAAAGAGCATGTACGCATATTGAGACGCTGTTTCAGGATTAATTGCACGTTTCCATGCAAATATAAAATCATTTGCTGTCACACTGTCTCCATTTGACCATTTTGCATCTTTACGCAAATTAAATGTATATTTTTTACCATCTTCACTTCTTTGGAACGATTTTGCTACTGCTGGAATAGGCTGATCTTGATCATCTAATACATACAAACCTTCAAATATGTTTTGCATAACGTGTGTTGATGTACCATCCATTGTTTTCGCAGTATCAAGAGAAGGAATTTCTTCTGCTACTGTTACATTTAATACTTGTTTTTTTGCCTCAGTGTCACTTTTATTCGCTTTATTATTACAAGCTGTTAATAATAAAGTTGTAACAAGTGCCATTACCATTAAATGGCTCTTTTTTCGCTTCATGAATTGTTCTCCTTAAGTATAAAATATTATAAAGCGTTATATATTATAGCAGAAATATGAACAGAAAGATGCGACATTCTTTTGAATATTTATTCGTTCCAGAAAAAAAGCTATCCTTTTAAAAAAGGATAGCTTTTTCAAATACCTATCTTTGTAAACCTCGTTTATAACGACTTGCTTCAAATATAATACGCTCTTCATCTAACGTTTTACATTCACCATTCCAAACGACACGTTTTCCGTTAATAATTACATCGCTTATATCTTTTCCACTAGCTGCATATACAAAGTGCGATAATACTTCATCTGCTGGTTGTAAATGCGGCTTATTAGATGGGTCAATCGTAATAAAATCAGCACACTTTCCAACCTCAAGTGATCCTGTTTGTTTCATGCCGATTACTTCAGCAGCTCCTTTAGTCGCAAGTGTAAGAGCAGTTTCAACTGGTAACGCTGTTGCATCTTGGTGAATACCTTTTTGTAGTAAAGTCGCTATACGCATTTCTTCAAACATATCTAAATTGTTGTTAGATGCAACACTATCTGTTGCAATTCCTACTTTCATTCCTGCTTCTAGCATCGCTTTTACATTCGCTATACCAGAACCTAGTTTTAAATTACTATTCGGGTTATGTGCTACTCGAACATCATGTTCTGCTAAAAATACACGCTCATTTTCATTTAATACTACACCGTGTGCAATAACTGTTGGGCGTTTAAACAACCCACAACTTGCTGCATATTCGACTGGACGCTTTCCGTACTGTGCTTCAATATCACGTACTTCACGCTCTGTTTCCGAAAGATGAATATGAACCATCGTTTGATTTTCTACTGCAATACGTGCACATTCTTCTAACAGTTCAGTAGAACATGTATATGGACTATGCGGTGCAACCATCGTAGTTAACATGCCACTTTCGTTATAGTAACGCTTCACATATTTCTCAGCTTCTTCAATTGCTTTCTTTTCATCTTCCTTCGTTCCGAAGCTAAATAAAGTTCTTGAAACAGCAGCTCGCATTCCACTCCTTGATACCGTTTCCATAATTGCATCTTGATCTACTCCAATTGGATTAAACATGTCAGAAAATGATGTTGTACCACTTTTCACCATTTCAAGTAATCCTAATTCCGTGCTAGCGACCGCAAGCTCTGGAGTAAACTGACTTTCCAGTGGCCAAATTCTCGTCTCCAGCCATGGCTGTAATAACATATCATCGCCAATACCTCTTAAGAGACTCATTACAACATGTGTATGTGTATTTATAAGCCCTGGTAAAACCCACTTTCCTTTCATGTCAATTACTTCATCTACTGCAAAATCATTAGTGAATTCTCCGCTCTTTACATCTATAATTTGATCATTTTCTACAATGATATATCCATTTTCCATCACTTCGTTTTGTTCATTCATCGTTACAATTGTAGCGTTTACATAAGTTGTTTTCAAAAGTATTTCCCCTTTCAACTCTATGAAGTTCCCTTTAATAAGTTACCACCATTATAGTAACTTATTAAAGATTAAGAGTCAAAAGATAATTTGAATTCTTTCATTATCTTTTTCTTCAAAATGCTATATTGTTTTTCATTTGTATCTGCAAATGCTTCTTCTCGATTTGATTTCTCATCCAAATAATTCAATTTCCGACTGAATTGAGTCTCTGTAAAATCCAACCTCTGTCCATTTATACAGTTATAAAAGTGCCACACCTCCCCTATTTTTGTCTTCTTAATTTTTCCTCCGCATATATCTTGAACGACTAAAGCCGTTACACCACACTGTCCCTTTGCTGGATTTTCAAGAGTCCACTTTGAACTTGTTTCAATCGACCACGATTTTATTAGTGCTTCATATATTCTTTTTGCCTTTACGTCATCCATTTTCAGCTTCTCCTACTATTAATTGTTTTACACATCATATTTCAAAAGAGGTAGTAATCGCCCCTTAAAAACCGTTGATGGTGTTTCCCCGATTAATTTTGCTCCCATCTTCAAGTAAAACCCTTTTGCATTCGGATCACTATCAATCGTAAAACTTTTTATTCCTAGTTCATTTGCTTGCTCTATTACAAACTTCCACATTATTTTGCCATATCCATTCCCTTTGTAACGAGGATGAATGTATAAAAAGTCGAGAGCTTTATCATTACGTAAAAATGTGAAAAACCCAATCTTCGTATTATCGTTTTCTAAAACATATACAAAATTATTATTTATGTACTCTTCTGTAATTGTTAAATCTTCCTTACAAGCAAGTATGAATGCTTCACTATATTTCCACGTTGCTTTTGAGTGTAATGCGAGTTCACTTAATTCATTTGCTTCACTTAATAACGCTTTTCTTATCTTCATGATGCTTTCTCCTCACCTTCAATATGTAACCTATTAAAATGATTCGAAAAGTAATTAAAAAAACCTCTTATTTCCGTAAATAAGAGGTTACTTTTATAATTCTTCAGAATAGGTAACAATTTATTAAAAGAAAAAGAACGCCATTCTTGAAAATTGGCGTTCTTTTTCTTTTAACCTTTATAGCATATTATATTAAGAATCATTTTTGCACTTCTAAACAGTTTCTACTACCCCTTCAAGCATTGTTCCATTTTTAGCATAATTCGTATGCCAAGAAAAAGCTTTTTCTAAAACATGAGGAGTTTGTCCACCTCTTGTTTGTGCTTCTTCGTAATAAGCTCTTAGCTGGTCACGATACATTGGATGTACGCAATTCTCAATAATTAGTTCCACTCTTTCTCTTGGCGCTAATCCTCTTAGGTCAGCATACCCTTGTTCAGTGACGATAACATCTACATCATGTTCCGTATGATCTACATGAGAAACGAAAGGAACGATACTTGAAATGTTACCACCTTTTGCAATCGATTTAGTAACAAAGATAGCTAGACGTGCATTTCTCGCAAAATCACCAGAACCACCAATACCATTCATCATCTTTGTGCCTAAAACGTGAGTAGAGTTAACATTTCCGTATATATCTAATTCCAAAGCCGTATTAATCGAGATTAATCCAAGGCGGCGAATGATTTCAGGGTGATTAGAAATCTCTTGCGGGCGCATCATTAATTTGGCACGATATTTTTCAAAATTGGAAAATACTTGTTGCATTTTCTCTTCAGAAAGCGTAATTGAGCAGCAGGAAGCAAAATTGACTTTCCCAGCATCCATAAGATCAAAGACCGCATCCTGTAACACCTCAGAATACACTTCTAAATCTTCAAACTCGGAATCTAACATTCCATGAAGAACTGCGTTGGCCACTGAACCAATTCCCGATTGTAGCGGTGCTAAACGATTTGTTAATCGACCTACTTTTACTTCTTTTCGAAGGAACTCTATTAAATGCTGTGCCATAATAACAGTTTCTTCATCCGGAGGAACAATTGTCGATGGTGAGTCCAGTTGGTTCGTAAACACAATCCCTTTCACTTTTTCAACATCAATCGGAATGCCAATTGTTCCAATTCGATCATCCGTTTTTACGAGCGGAATTGGTAGCCTTTCCCCTTGTTTACCTGGTTCATATAAATCATGTAGCCCTTCTAGCTGCGCGGATTGAGCCATATTCATTTCAATGATAATGGACTTAGCATTTAAGGAAAATGCTAAGGAATTTCCAATTGAAGTCGTTGGAATAATCATTCCGTCTTCAGTAATCCCAACCGCTTCCAAAATAGCGAAATCTATATCCATAACGTCAGCACGAAGTAACTCTGCTGTATGAGATAAGTGCTGATCCACAAATAAAAAGTCTCCGTTATTAATTCCTTTTCGCATAGTCGCATCAGCTTGGAAGGGTAATCTTTTCCTTAAAATTCCTGCTTCCGCAAATAATTTATCTACATCAGAACCTAAAGAGGCACCAGTATAAACATTTACTTTAAAAGATTTATCATTCTTAACTCGGTTTACAAGCGCAAATGGGACTGCTTTCACATCACCTGCACGTGTAAACCCACTTAAGCCTAAAGTCATTCCACTTTCAATCCATGAAGCTGCTTCTTCAGGTGTAACTACGCGATTTTTCAGACGTTGATCCCTAATTCTATCCAAATTATTCTCCATATGTAATCCCTCTCCCTGTGAATATTCATAATTATTTTACACTTTAACAGTATCCAAATAGGGATTTCAGTATACAATGCCGAAAATTCAGATAAAACAGCGAATCTAGGTTCTAAAGCAGAATAATTTAGAATCCTAGAAGCTTACGAAAATAACTGGCGTATGATTGACTAACTGGTACCCTCTCTCCGTTATCCATCGAAAGTACAAAAGTAGAATGCGTATCAGGATAAATCGCTTTAATATGATTAACATTTACAATAAAGGCACGGTGGCATCTAATAAATGAATCTTTCGGAAGCAAGTATTCGAATTCTTGCAGAGAGTATTTATGTGTGCCTGTTAACTCTTCTGAATTCACATACGTCTTTTTATCTTTCGCCTCTAAATACATCACCTTTGAAAAAGGGACCGGAATCCAACCGTCCGTTGTTTTTAAAGTAACGACTGACTTTCCATCCGTTAAAGCTGGGTAAATAGCTGTCACGCAACCTTCAAGCTTTCCATTATTTGAGAATGGTACGGCCATACCATGATAAGGAATACCAAAAACATCCCGGTTAATAAACTCAGAAGTTTTTTGGTTCGTCACCATTGCTTTATGAGCAATCGTGCCTTCCTTTATAGGATCACCGGCGCTAATCTTTAAATCAATTCGTTTACTTGGCCGATAGTATATATATTCTTTCGTATTCGATACAGCAATCGAAATTTCATCTGAAAATAATTCCCCAACAACATCTAATAGTAAACCTAATGTTTTATCTTCCATCCTATTAACACCTCATTCACTATTATACTACTATTTGAATAGGTATCTGTTGCTTTTAGATGTAGTGCAAGTTCACTGATTTCACCAGCTTCAATTACTATCAATTTTCTCACTCTCATAATTGTTTCCCACCACCTTCAAAATATGAACTACTCAAACATTCCGAAAAGCAATTTAAAAACCGTTATTTTCATAGTCTTTAAATCAACTTGCTTCTTATATTAATTGCATTATAAAATAGAAAAGTATGCTAAAAAACATTTCATTTAGGGGGAATTGCCTATGCCGTTGGATTCCATTTCAGGTAACGAATATTCCAACATTTAAAGGAGTGCCTGAAATTTGTTAAATTCATATATCAATTCATTCTTATATAAAAATGCCGAAAAATTTAACGGAACAATTTTAATAGCCCATAAAGAAGAGACTCTTTATAATCAATCATTTGGAAAAGCTAATTATAATTGGGACATACCTAATACATCTACAACGAAGTTTCGTATCGGATCCATAACTAAAATCTTCACAGCAGTTTCAATTTTAATGCTTGTGGAAGAAGAAAAATTACAGCTACATGATACTTTAGATCGATTCATTCCAAATTTCCCAAACGGAAATCAAATTATGATCAAGCATTTATTAAATCATACTGCTGGAGTCGGTAATATTACTGCTCAACATGACTTTTTATTACAATCTTTACAGCCTCGAACACCGGATGAATTAATACAATGGATTATTGCATGTCCCTTTGAATCTAGACCTGGTGAAACATTCAATTATTCGAATTCAGGTTATATTATACTAGGAAAAATTATTGAAGTTATAAGTGGCATGTCTTATGAGGAATTTCTTAAAAAGAGGATTTTCTACCCACTCTCTATAATAAACACAGGTGTTGATTTGAATCATTTCATTCAAAAACATAAAGCAACTGGGTATGAGTTACATCCAAATCACGGCCTACAGAACGCAGCATTTATTCATATGTCCAATTCATATTCAGCTGGTGGATTAGTTTCTACAGCCGAAGATTTATATAAATTTGATAAAGCGCTAAAAAAAAATCGCTTATTATCAAGTATGATGACGTCTCGTATGTTTACTGCAGAATCTTACGGATATGGTTACGGTTGGAATATTGCTATGACTGAAAAAAATAATAAACTTATATTCCATCACGGCGGAATTAACGGCTTTACGTCCTCCTATTTACGATTAATTGACAAAGAGGCTACAATCATCATTTTAAGCAATGTATCTACACTATTAACATCGATTCTTGCTAATGAAATAGCTTCTTATATAGAAAGTAATTTTTAAATCTATTATAATTTGTAAAACCGTTCAGCAATTTGAACGGTTTTACAAACAATTTAGTTCACCTTAGCCCCATAACATCTTGCTACTGCAACTGCCTGCGCTATATCTAATTTCACATTTTTTAAATTAAAACTTGTAAAATCTATTCTATCAACTATCGCCCCTTTTAAATCTGCACCGCTAAGTTTCGCCTTACTTAATATTGCACCTGTTAAATCCGCTTCACGTAAATCTGCTTTTTCTAGATTACATTCATATAGGTCAGCTTCAATTAAACGTATACCCTTTAACATTTGTTTACTTAAGTTCGCAAACCTTAAATTCGTATATGACCAATCGCCCGATATTATAGTTATTCCGTCTAAATTCGCTTCTTCAAAATCAGAACCAGTCATTTTACATTCTTCAAACTTGGATACGAATAAATTCGCACCAACAAACTTACAATTTGCAAATGTAGTTCCTTGATGGATAGAAGCGTTAAAAAGAGCACCGGTAAAATCACATTCTATGAAATTACAATTTTCAGTAGAAACTTCTGATGCATCTATCCCTCTAAAACGGCATTTTATGAAAGTACAATTTTTCAATTCCTCTTCTTTAATCAAAACATCTTGAAAATCTATTTCTACATATTCTTTATTTACAAATTCACTCATAACTATTCCTCCATCTCCTTAAAGAAACCTCACTTCAAAAAAGTGAGGTTTCTTCTCATACAATATGCTTATCTAGCCATAAAATCAAATCTTGAAATACTTCATCTCGATTTACTTCATGGAACATTTCATGTCTGCCATTTTCATATAAACGCAGTGTTACATCTTTCACGTCACATTTTTTATAGTTTTCATATACTTCTTTTACACCTTTCCCCATATCCCCAACAGGATCACGATCTCCTGAAAAAATATGTATTGGAAGGTTTTTCGGTGTTTTCTTGAACGCTTCTAGTTTATTTACTTCTAATACACCAGAAAATAATTCTCGATAAAAACTCGTCGTACAAATGAATCCACATAACGGATCCGCAATATATTTATCAACTTGATTATTATCTGAAGATAACCAATCGAATTTTGTACGATTTGGTTTAAAATGTGAATTGAAGTTTCCGAAAGATAAAAAGTTTAGCATCGGACTTTTCGTTTTTTCCCCGCGTAATTTCATCTCAATTGTCGCTACTTTATGACCGATACTTCCTAAAATCCCTGGATTTCCACCAGTTCCTGAAATAAGGAATCCATCATATAATTCACCTTTCAGTTGTACAGCACGTCGTGATAAAAAAGAACCCATACTATGTCCAAGTAAAAATAACGGGCATGTCTGCTCTTTTCTTATCGTTTCTGATACAAAAATAACATCAGATACAGCCTTACTCCAACCTACATTTGGTTCAAAATGACCATAATCTTCTTCTCTTTTCACTGTTTTCCCATGACCTTTATGATCATGTGCATAAACACCATACCCCGCTTCTAATAACGCAGCAATAAAGTCTGTATAAACACCTGCATGTTCTGTCATCCCATGTGCAATTTGAATAATCCCTTTTGGTTCACCTTCTGGTAACCACTTGCGTAAATAAATTTCCGATCCATCCAATGCCGTAACGAAACTTTCCTGTACGTTCATTTCGTCAGCCCCCAACTCTATTATGTATCTCAAAAAAATGAATATCCATTCATTATTCTTATTATGTATTATATGCAATTGCTTTCATTATGACAAATACCTTCAACTGTCAAACTATTATGTTGACGAAATAAAAATAAAATTATATAGTTACTTACATAAAGTAATTATTATGTTTTTAGGAGGTTTCTATTATGATGCCATCATTATTTTTAGCACACGGGTCACCGATGCTCGCTATTCAAGATACAGAATATACAAGTTTTTTAAAAACACTCGGAGAAACATACAAACCGAAAGCAATTGTTATTTTCACCGCTCACTGGGAAAGCGAAGTATTAACGATTTCTTCATCAGATAACGAATATGAAACAATTTATGATTTTGGAGGTTTTCCTCCTGAGTTATACGAAATCAAATATCGTGCGAAAGGCTCTTCTAACATTGCATCCATGTTAGAAAAAAAATTTAAAAACAAAGGTATTCCAGTCCATCATAATATGACGAGAGGGTTAGATCATGGCTCATGGACTCTTCTGCATCGCATGTATCCAGAAGCAAATATTCCTGTTGTCCAAATATCAGTCAATCCATTCTTACCTGCAAAAGAGCAATTTAAGATTGGAGAAGCACTAAAAGGACTTGGTCAAGAAGATATTTTAGTAATCGGGAGCGGTGTTACCGTTCATAACTTACGAGCTTTGAAATGGAATCAAACGACACCCGAACAATGGGCAATTGAATTTGATGATTGGATTATTAAACATATGCAGACTACTGATAAAGATGCATTATTTAATTGGGAGAACAAAGCCCCTCATGCACAATTAGCAGTGCCAAGAGCAGAGCATTTCGTTCCTTTATTTATCGCTATGGGAAGTGGCGAAAATAACGGTGAAGTCATTCACCGCAGTTACGAGCTTGGTACATTAAGTTATCTTTGTCTCCAATTTTAAAGAAAAAGGATGAAGCAACGATTGCTTCATCCTTTTTCTTTAAAATTCACTTAGTTAACTAACTTCCAAATGCCGTTTCTCTGATACCTCTTCGTTCTTATTGTGAAAATAAACCCAAATGCACGCAATAAATAATAATGTTGATGTAGAGAAGAAAACATATTGGAAGCCTGCATGTGCTGCAATTTGTCCACCAAGTACTGGTCCAATCATATTTCCTAAAAACTGAAACGATTGATTATACCCAAATATTCTTCCTGTAACAGGGGTTGGTGTATGTTGTTTTAGTAGAGTTTGTACGGAAGGTAATAGTCCTGCTTGTGCAATACCTAATAAAAAGCGAAGAATTAATAGTTGCCAAGCTGAGGTTACAAATGCTTGCGGAATAAAAATAATTCCTGCAGCAAACAACGCCACAACTAACGTTTTTTGAGGACCGATTTGATCTGATAATCTTCCTAGTCTTGGTGCTGCCAAAATAACCGCTAACCCTGTCGCTGACATAACTGCGCCTGCAATCATTTCAATATGAGCTGTTCCTTGGCCTTCTAAATTCTTTACATACAATGTAATAATAGGTTGAATTGACATGTTCGCAAGTTGAATAATAAATGTTGTTACAAATAAACTAATAATTAAATGCTTTGCTGGAACCATCGTCCATACTTTTTTCGGTTGTACTTTTTTTGCTTGAGCGGAGTGATTTTCTTCATGTAGAAAGAAAAAAACGATGAGAAAAGAAAGGAATAAAAAAGCTCCTGTAACAAGAAAAACATGGCGCATTCCAATTAACTCAGACAAATATCCTCCAAGTAATGGGCCGAGTAAAGAACCGCTCACTCCACCAGTTGAAATTGTAGAAATTGCCCAACCTGAATGCTCTTTCGGAGTTTCTGCTGCAATAAATGTCATCGCTGTTGAAAGGAAACCAGATACTGCTCCCATCAAAAATCTTAGTGCGACTAGTTGATACACATCCGTTACAAATCCCATAAGCGTCATAATAATCGCCATACCAAGGCTCGCACGAATAAGCATCAATTTCCGTCCATGTATATCACCAAGTTTCCCCCATATTGGTGATACGATCGCACCCATTAAAAATGTTATACCAAATGCAAGTCCCGACCACTGTGCAATACTTGAAGTGCCAGTTACTCCTAATTCCTCAATATAAAAAGATAAAAAAGGAATTACTAAACTCATACCGGCTGCAGTGGTAAAACAACCTAGCCAACAAATTATCAAATTTCGTTTCCAGCTGGCCATTTTCACACCTTCTTTCTTTAGATACCCATTCTACACCCTTTTATGTAAAAAGTTTAGTAATTTGCTTTATTTGTAAAACTTGCTACATTACCCGCTATTTTCTAGTAAAAATCACTACATCTCTACATTATTTTCATAAAAAAACCAACTCCCCTATATGGAGTTGGTTACTTATTCTCTAACGGTATTAAACGCGCATCACAATTTCTTTCATAAAACTCAATCGGACCTGCTTGTCCAATAATTGCATATTCATATCCATCTTGCTTCATACTATGTAAACAACGATGTAACAATTCCTTCCCTACACCTTTCACACGATTTTGCTTCGCTGTGCCCATTGGAGCAAACAATCCTTTCTTCCCTCTCACTACATCGTAACAAGCGAAACCTACTATCACTTCTTCTTGTTCTGCTATATAAATAGGTACATTTTCTTTATATGTACAAAATCCATACTCTATTGAATGTAACCAACGTTCACCAAATTCCTCATTAACAAAACTTGCTAATTTTTCAAAATCAGAAGGGTTAGCCTTTCTAACAGTACAAATTAAATCATTATAAGTAGGATCAAAACATTTTAGATCGACCGCTAAATCTCTTGGATCAGCTAGAATACGTAATATATCTTTTTGTATTTGTGCATTTCCAATAAACGTATCCGCGCGAAATAGTGCATCTATAACATGTCCTTCATTTATTATTACTTGCTGGAAACGTTCCATACGTTTCTTCGCTATTTGTAAAATTTCTAGCACCTTATAAGATACCTTATATTGTCCTATTTTTTTATACTCTTGATCCGGTGAATCATATTGTTTTCGTATCGAAAGTTTTTCTAAAAAATCCGTACCCACGTTACGAAACAAATACATATACAACTCGCTGCAAACCCCAGTGCCTTCTTTACACATACCGATAAATAAATGAACTGGTTGAATAATATTATTTTCCGCCTCTTCTGCTGTAATCTTCAATATGTTATGAACACGTTTTGTAAATTGAAATTCCTCCATATGTACCTTCATCCCCTACTACTTTACTAGTAAACCGTAACCATAAATAAGTGAAACAATTATACCAACTACCAATATACCTGGTAGCAAATTTGCCACCTTAATTTTAATAACACCAAGTAAGTTCAAGCCAATAGCGGCTATCATAATACCACCTGTAGCTGTCATTTCCACTATAAATTGATTCATTAATGCTTTCGGGACAACACTATTAATTTGTGTTGCAAAAACCGCAATACCTCCTTCGTATAAAATAACTGGAATTGCCGAAAACACTACACCAATTCCTAAAGTTGTCGTTAATATAATAGAAATAAATCCATCGATAATCGCCTTTGTAAATAAAATATCATGATTTCCGCGAATCCCGCTGTCGAGTGCACCAAGTATCCCCATCGCACCAATTGCAAAAATTAAAGTAGCTGTTACAAAACCTTCTGATATGCTTCCTTTCCCTTTCGATCCAACTTTATTTTCTAGCCAATCTCCTAACAGTTTTAACTTTCCCTCTAATTGTAGCCATTCCCCGATGACGGTACCAATTACAAGACTTAGTATGACAACAAGGAAATTTTCACTTTTCAATGCCATTTGAAGTCCAAGCACAGTAACCGCTAAACCGATTGCATGCATTATGGTTCCCTTCATACTTTCTGGAATTCTACTAAATAATTTACCTAGTAAAGTACCAAATATAATACAAATCCCATTTACAACTGCTCCTAATATAACCATTTCTCATTCTTCACCCTTCGAATTCTTTATTTCTATATTTTGGTTTATTCATTGATTTACAGGTTATCTATATGTTAACTTAATATTGAGAATATTAACAAATGTTTTTCACAACATAAACCGCAATTTTTTGTAGTTATACATAAAGTGAAACTTTAACTAGCGCGGGTTTTACTGCCTACAAATTGCGGTATAAACTCAAAAGGGAAGGTATTTATGAAAACTTTACTAAAACGATTTCTGTTAATAGCCTTTTGCATTACACCAATTGTTTTATTAGTTAACTACTCTTTTATTTCAAAAGCGAAAGACAAATCCGATTTGCAAAACAAATCTAATAAAACCGCTTCAACAAGTGAAAAGAAAATAGAAGACCCGGAAATCACACTCACCTTCTCTGGTGATACAATGTTCGATTGGCAATTACGTCCTGTAATCGAAAAAAACGGGGCCGATTATCCATTCCAGCATGTAAAAGAAGAAATAACAAAAGCTGATATTTCTTTCGTTAATTTAGAGTCAGCATTTACAACGAGAGAAAAGAAAGCTCCTGGACAACTTTTTTGGATTAAAAGTGATCCATCCACACTACAAGCGATAAAAAACACTGGATATGACATCGTAAATATCGGAAATAACCATACACTTGATTATGGGCAAGATGGATTATTAGACACGATTTCTCACGTAGAAAAATTAAAGTTCCCTTACATTGGAGCCGGAAAAAATGCAAAAGATGCATATACAGCACGTGAAATGACCGTAAAAGGGAAAAAGTTCAAATTTCTTTCCTTCGTTCGATTTATGCCTGATACGAATTGGGTAGCTGGTGACAATAAACCTGGTGTTGCGAACGGATATGATTTAAATCTTGTAACAAAAACAATTAAAGAGCAAAAGCAAGATGCAGACTATTTAATTGTCTATATGCATTGGGGCGTTGAAAAATCAAATCGTCCGGTAGAATACCAAAAACAATATGTCCCTAAAATGGTTGAAGCAGGAGCTGACGCAATTGTCGGAAGTCATCCACATTGGCTTCAAGGATTTGAGTATTATAATAAAGTTCCTATCGCTTACTCATTAGGAAACTTTTTATTCCCAAGTTATGTGAGCGGGAAAAGCGCCGAAACTGGCGTATTAACTTTAACTTTTAAAGGAAAGGATGTCCAAATGTCATTCAATCCTTACATCATTCGCAACAACCAAATCTCCCCTGTAAATGAGGAGGAAAAGAAAAAAGCTCTACAATATTTACAAACAATTTCAACTGACGTAGAAATTGATGATACAGGGAACATAAAAAACAAACGAAACTAGACAACGTAAGATTTATTTCTCTGTAACATACTTTACAGAATAGGTGATGAACATGCTGAAAGACTTATTAGAAAATGTAAGTTTGTTAGTGAATATTTATAAAATATCTATAGCCGTTCTACTTTTATGTTCATTTTTTTCTGTTAGACTTCTAAAAAAAATAAAACGTGAACGAAAGCTTACTACCTTTGAATTTACTATGTATGTAATTATTCGTATTGCGATATTCTTTTGGTTAACTAGCTTTATCCTTCTTGAATATGGAAAATATTTAGTTTAACTATAAAAAGATAGATACAAGTAGCTTTTCTGCTACTTGTATCTATCTTTTTTATTTCAATTACAACTGTATGTTAACTCTTTCCTTCTATTAAATAAGCAAATCAAACAAAACAGGATTTTTATTAAGCTCCATAAATTGAATATTATTTTCTTTAAAACGAGTAATTAATTGCTCATAATCCTCTTTATGTTTTAATTCTACTCCGACTAACGCTGGACCATTTTCTTTATTATGTTTCTTAATGTATTCAAAGCGCGTAATATCATCTTCTGGCCCTAATCCTTTATCCAGAAATTCTCTTAACGCACCTGAACGCTGCGGGAATTCAATGATGAAATAATGCTTTAATCCTTCGTAAATGAGAGAACGTTCTTTCATTTCTTGCATTCTATCAATATCATTGTTCCCACCACTTAATGTACACACAACTGTTTTTCCTTTTATTTCATCTCTGTATAAATCAAGCGCTGCAATAGATAGTGCACCAGCGGGCTCAGCTACAATTGCATTTTTCTTATACAGTTCTAAAATCGTTGTACAAACCTTTCCCTCTGGTACTAAAACAATGTCATCAATTACATCTTTACAAGTTTCAAACGTTAACTTTCCTACCTTTTTAACAGCTGCCCCATCAACAAAACTATCTATTTTCTCCAATGCGACATTTTCATTTTGAAGAAAAGCCTCTTTCATAGATGCAGCTCCCATTGGCTCTACACCAATGACCTTTGTAGCAGGACTAACACCTTTTACATATGTACCAACACCTGATGCTAATCCACCACCGCCGATTGCTGTAAAGATATAATCAACTGGTTTATCCATATCATGCATAATTTCAACTGCCACTGTTCCTTGACCAGCAATAACATACAGATCATCAAACGGATGAACGAACGTCATTCTATTTTCCTCACAATAGCGCTGTGCTTCTTGGAACGAGCTATCAAATGTATCACCAACTAATACAATTCCCGCAAAATCACCACCGAAAAACTGTACTTGCGATACTTTTTGTTTAGGTGTCGTTGTTGGCATGAAAATTTTTGACGGAATCTTCAATAAATTACACGTATAAGCCACTCCTTGTGCATGATTGCCAGCACTTGCACAAACAACGCCGTTTTGTAATTGTTCTTTCGATAAACTTTGAATTAAATTGTATGCGCCACGAATTTTGAAAGAGCGAATTAATTGTAAGTCTTCTCTTTTTACATAAACGTCACAATCATATTTCTCAGATAAAACTGTATCACGTTGTAACGGTGTTTTAATAACGATATCTTTCATGCAATTATGAGCCATTAAGATATCTTCAATTTTCACTCTCTCCTTTACCTTCTGCACCATTTCATATCATCCTTATCTCTTTTAAATTGGCTCAATCGAAATTCGGGATTTTTAGGACTGCACCTGTATTCGCCGATGTTACCATTTGTGCATAACGCCCAAGCCAGCCAGTTTTCACTTTCGGTTCTGGTCGTTTCCATTCTTTTTTACGCTGATTTAATTCTTCATCACTAACTCTTACTTCTAATAATCTCTCCTCAACATCGATACAAACGATATCCCCTTGTTTAAGAAGTGCAATCGTTCCGCCCGCAGCTGCTTCTGGTGAAATATGCCCTACTGAAATACCTCGTGAAGCACCAGAGAAACGTCCATCCGTTAATAGCGCAACATCTGCACCTAATCCCATACCAGCAATCGCTGAGGTTGGTGCTAACATCTCCGGCATACCTGGACCACCTCTTGGTCCTTCATAGCGAATAACAACTACATCCCCTTTCTTAACCTTCCCAAGCATAATGCCTGCAAGCGCCTCATCTTGTGAATTAAAAATAACGCAAGGTCCTTCAAATCGTTTTACTTCAGTTGCCCCGCTTTTAATAACTGCCCCATCCTTCGCAAGGTTTCCTTTTAATATACGTAATCCCCCTTCTTCACTATGAGGGTTTTCGAGAGAATGAATAACTTCCTTATCTTTAATCTCTGCATGAGCAATATTTTCTCTTAATGTTTGCCCAGTAGCAGTAATACGGTCTAAATGAAGCACCCCTTCTTTTCGACTCATCTCTTTCAAAATTGCACTAATCCCGCCTGCACGATCAATATCTTCCATATGCCAATTGGAAGCAGGGCTTACTTTACATAAATGTGGTACACGTCTTGAAACGGCATCAATACGGTTCATATCGTAATCTAATCCAGCCTCTTGCGCGAGCGCCAATGTGTGCAACACTGTATTTGTTGAACCGCCCATCGCCATATCAAGCGCGAACGCATCATCAATTGCTTCTTCCGTTACGATGTCTCTTGGTTTAATATCTTTTTCAATTAAAATCTTTAATTTTTCTGCTGCTTGTTTAATTAATTCCTCACGTCTTGGGTCGATGGCTAAAATACTTCCGTTACCAGGCAGAGCTAAACCTAAAACTTCACATAAACAGTTCATAGAGTTCGCTGTAAACATACCGGAACAAGAACCACAAGATGGACAGCCATGATCTTCAATATCCTTTAATTCTTCTTCTGAAATTTTACCAGATTGGTAAGCTCCTACCCCTTCGAAAACAGAACTTAAATCGACAACATCTCCTTTAGATGTTTTTCCAGCCGCCATCGGACCACCTGAAACAAATACAGTTGGAATGTTAATACGAAGTGCAGCCATCATCATACCAGGTGTGATTTTGTCACAGTTTGGAATACAAATCATGCCATCAAACCAATGCGCATTTACAACCGTTTCTACTGAATCTGCAATGATTTCACGACTCGGAAGCGAATAACGCATACCGATATGCCCCATCGCAATACCGTCATCTACTCCAATTGTATTAAATTCAAATGGAACCATACCTGCTGCACGCACTGCTTCTTTAACAAGTTTCCCAAACTCATTTAAGTGCTTATGGCCTGGAATAATTTCAATAAAAGAATTACAGATAGCTATAAACGGTTTATCAAAATCTTCATCTTTCAAACCAGTTGCTTTTAATAAACTACGGTGCGGCGCTTTATCAAAACCTTTTTTAATCATGTCACTTCTCATCTTGTCAAATCCCCTCTTACGTATTTTTCACTTACAATCACTTACTCTATTTCTTTACTAATTCTTTCGGTGCATGAATCCAGCTCATCATTTCACGAAGCTCTGCTCCTACTTTTTCTAACTGATGATTTTGCTCTGCTTTTTTCATCGCATTATACGTTGGACGCCCAGCTTGATTTTCTAAAATCCATTTCTTCGCAAATTCACCTTGCTGAATTTCTGTAAGTACTCGTTTCATTTCTTTCTTCGTTTCATCTGTAACAATTCTCGATCCTGTTACATAATCTCCGAACTCAGCCGTATCTGAAATAGAATGGCGCATGTTCGTTAAACCACCTTCGTACATTAAATCAACAATTAACTTTAATTCATGTAAACATTCAAAGTATGCAATTTCAGGACGATATCCACCTTCTGTTAATGTTTCAAATCCAGCTTTCACAAGTGCAGTTACCCCGCCGCAAAGTACTGCTTGCTCCCCGAATAAATCTGTCTCCGTTTCTTCTTGGAATGTCGTTTCAATTACACCTGCACGTGTACAACCTACACCTTTTGCATACGCAAGCGCTACACTTAATGCCGTGCCCGTAGCATCTTGATGTACTGCGACTAATGCCGGAACACCATTTCCTTCTTGGAATACACGGCGAACGAGATGACCTGGACTTTTTGGTGCAACCATCGCTACATCTATATAACTTGGCGGATTAATTTGTCCGAAGTGAATATTAAATCCATGTGAGAAAAGTAGCGTTTGCCCTTCACGGAGATTCTCTTCTACTTCTGCTTTATACACATGTGCTTGCTGTTCATCTGGCAATAACATTTGTACAACTTGCGCGGTTCGAACCGCTTCTGAAACAGACATTACTTCAAATCCATCTGCTTTTGCTACTTCAAAAGACTTACCCTGCCTAACACCAACTACAACTTCCACACCAGAATCACGTAAATTTTGTGCCTGCGCATGACCTTGAGATCCATAACCAATTACCGCAACTGTTTTCCCTTGTAATAACTCTAAATTTGCATCTTTCTCATAATACGTTTTCATATTCCATACACTCCTTATAATTTATTTACTTGCAGTACATCAATTAATTTTTTCAATTGACCAACAAGTAATGTCGCTTCATTTTCAGTACAAACTGCTGTGAGTTTCATTTCGGAAACACCACTAGTATCTCTCTCGTTTAAATGTAAAGAAGAAATATAATAACCACGCCGAGCAAAGATTCCACTTATACGTAATAAGACGCTTGGCTCGTTATGAATAACGAGTGAAAAAGTATGACTCATTCTTCCCACCTCTTCATAATCATTTCGTTATTCCCTTTGTTTGGCGGAACCATCGGAAATACGTTTTCACCTTCTTCTACACAAAAATCAACTACGACAGGACCTTCATGAGCAATGGCTTCTAACATCACTTGTTTGGCCTCGGTTGAATTCGTCGCTCTTAATCCCTTCACTCCATAAGCTTCTGCCACCTTCACAAAATCTGGCGAGCCGATTTTTGATTCTGATAAACGATTTTCATAAAACATTTCTTGCCATTGCCTTACCATCCCTAAAAATTTGTTATTTATAATAAATACTTTTACTGGAATATTATTTTCAGCAATTGTTTGTAGTTCTTGAATGTTCATTTGAAAAGAGGCATCGCCTGCAATACAAATGACGAGTTCTTCTTCTTTTGCAAGCTGAGCACCAATTGCCGCCGGGAAACCAAACCCCATCGTTCCTAGTCCGCCAGATGTTAGAAAAGTCCGTGGGTTTTTCGCTTTATAAAAATGCGCAGCCCACATTTGATGCTGTCCTACTTCTGTCGTAACAATCGCTTCACCATTCGTTACTTCACTTACTAGGCTAATAACATGCTGTGGTTTTAACTCACTTTCTTTTTGATTGTAGGAAAGAGGGTATTCTGCTTTCCATTCCTCGATTTTCGTAAGCCATTCTTTTGTTTGTGTACAAATTTGCATATGTAACAGCTTGTGTAAGGCTTTTTTCACATCACCGACAACCGGATATTCCACAGTTATATTTTTATGAAACTCTGAAGAATCTATATCAATATGTACCTTTTTCGAATGCGGAGAAAAGAGCTCTAATTTTCCTGTTACACGATCATCAAAGCGAACACCTAAAGCAAGTAGTAGATCACATTCTGTTACTGCCATGTTTGCAGCATACGTTCCATGCATGCCGAGCATTCCTAAAAATAATGAATCTCCCGGCGGATATGCACCAAGTCCCATTAAAGTGGAAACGACAGGAATACGATTCTCCCTCGCAAATTTGATTAGTTCATCAGATCCACCGGAATGAATGACACCTCCTCCAATATAAAGAAGTGGGCGTTTAGCTTTTGAAATTTCTTTAGCCACCACTCTAAGCTTTATACTGTCTGGCATAGGCTCTATTTTGTATCCTGGAATCTCAATTACTTCATTATAAAAACTTGTTACCTTTTCATTTTGAACATCTTTTGGAATATCAATTAATACTGGTCCTGGTCGCCCGCTTTCGGCGATGTAAAAAGCTTCTTGTACAATACGTGATAAATGATTCACATCACGAACTTGATAATTATGCTTCGTAACAGGTACTGTAATCCCGACAACATCTGCTTCTTGAAACCCGTCTTTTCCGATGAGAGGCTTTGCAACTTGCCCTGTAATAACAACTAAAGGAATCGAATCCATATAAGCATCCGCTAAGCCCGTAACTAAATTTGTCGCCCCTGGGCCAGAGGTAGCAAAGACTACCCCGACCTTTCCAGAAGCTCTCGCATATCCTTCTGCCGCATGAATGGCAGCTTGTTCATGACGAGTTAAAACGTGCTTCAAACCACTTCCATATAACGCATCGTACACTGGCAAAATTGCTCCGCCCGGATAGCCGAAAACGGTCGTTACACCTAAATTCTTCAAGCATTGAATAACGTGTCCGGCACCTGTCACATCTTCACACTGTAATTTCTCACGTGTTGTATGCTGCTCCATTTTAATTAACTCCTCTCCCTACCTACAGTAAGCTTTCCACCAATCCTGGAACACGTACTCCTCTTTCTCTCGTTAACTTTTTAAATTCCTCTGTCAATTGTTTCGTTACACTTCCTGGTTTCCCATCTCCAATTTCTCTTGAATCAACTTTTACAACTGGAATTAATTCTGCTGCCGTTCCCGTTAAAAATACTTCATCTGCTACATATACATCATGGCGGGTAAATGGCCTTTCCTCACACCGAATATTAAGTCGCTCACATAGCTCAATAACACTATTTCTCGTAATACCTTCTAGCGCTCCTAAATAAGAAGGAGGTGTTAACACTTTTCCATCTTTCACAACGAAAACATTATCTCCAGATCCTTCACAAACATATCCTTGTTGATTTAACATAAGGGCCTCTAGCACCCCTGCTTGTGCCGCTTCAATTTTTACAAGTACGTTATTTAAGTAGTTCATTGACTTAATGCGTGGATCTAATGCATCTGGCGTATTACGTCTTGATGCAACAGATACAATGCTTAAACCATTATCGTAAAATTCCTGAGGGAATAACTTTAATTGTTCTGCAATGATAATAACGCTCGGTTTCACACAACTTCTCGGATCGAGCCCTAAGTCACCTTTTC
This sequence comes from Bacillus thuringiensis, assembly GCF_022095615.2. Classification (NCBI taxonomy): domain Bacteria; kingdom Bacillati; phylum Bacillota; class Bacilli; order Caryophanales; family Bacillaceae; genus Bacillus; species Bacillus thuringiensis. The sequence continues at coordinate 1,719,243 of NZ_CP155559.1, read as the reverse complement.
CTCTTGAAACAATTAACCGAATATACGCATCAGCATACTCATTTTTTTGCAATGTTTGTAAAACTGCTTCTTCCATTTCGTCAACCGTCAGCGGGATCGTAAGTAAAATCGATTTTGCCGATTCATATAATCGTTTTACATGTTCTTTTAAACAAAATACATTTCCACCGTAACTACGAATCCCTTCAAATACACCGTCTCCGTATAAAAAACCGTGATCATATACTGAAACAACTGCTTTTTCTTTTTCTACAAATTCCCCATTCATATAAATGTACTGGTTTCCCATCTCACATCGCTCCTCTTTTTTCTCTCTATTTTTGCAATCTATTTCTATATCGATTGCTGAGATGAGTATTTTTAACAGAATATTCAGTATATAAATTTTAAAAATATACTCGTCTCAACAATCGATTACTTACATATTTATAGCAATCCATTGCTGAGACGAGGGAATCGTGGTACCACTCAGCTTCCTTACACTTCTCACAAAATATAAGCTCTGCAAGTCCAATTAGACTTTTGTTTTTCTATCGGAAACAACTCCGCTACTTTTTACTAGTTTCAAAAGTAATGCTCCAAGGTGATCTTCAATGATGAAATTGTTACCACCCTCACAGCTTTTGGGCAGCTCTCTGAAACAATTTTTTATCATTTACTCTCCTCTTCTACGCATTCTCTTATTCTATTTTTTAAAATAAAAACTCTCGCCTCAGCAATCAACTACTACAATTTAGTAGCTTTGATTGCTGAGGCGAGAGTTTCGCGGTACCACTCAGCTTCCTTATACTTCTCGCGAAATATAAGCTTTGTAGGTCCAATTAGACCCCCGTCCTTTTACCGGAGACGATGCCGTCCGCCCTCTACTCAGTTTCCCTTTCGCAAGCGATGCTCCGAGGTGATCTTCAATGATTCGATTGTTACTACTCTCACAGCCTAGGAGTAGCTCTCTGAAACGATCATAACCATCTACTTTCCTCTTCTTTGCATATGCAACATATAAAGTTAGAAAATTCTTAATTCACTTTCATTTGTTAAACGTATTATAGGACGTTGTTCTTTTCATTGTCAACATGTTTTCAGAAAATATTTTCAATAATACATATATTTTTGAATCTTTTTTATTGCGCAATAAAAATTTTTGTATAATACTATATAAAACATATACATTTAGGAGGATTACAACAATGTCCGAAAAAACATACGAACTCGCAACCTTCGCAGGCGGTTGCTTTTGGTGCATGGTAAAGCCATTTGATGAACTTCCTGGCATTTATAAAGTACGTTCTGGCTATGCAGGTGGTCATGTAGAAAACCCAACATATGAACAAGTAAAAGCTGGTACATCTGGTCATTTAGAAGTTGTACAAATTACATTCGACCCTTCTATTTTTCCATATGAAAAATTACTAGATTTATATTGGCCACAAATCGATCCAACTGATGATGGCGGACAATTCTTTGACCGTGGTCCCTCTTATCGCACTGCTATTTTTTATCATAACGAAACGCAAAAAGAGCTTGCTGAAAAATCAAAACAAGCTCTTGCAGAAAGCGGTATGTTTAAAGAGCCAATCGTAACTGAAATTCGCTCGGCTGCACCTTTTTATGAGGCTGAAGAATACCATCAACATTTCTATAAAAAAAATCCAGAGAAATATGCTACTGAGCAAAAAGAATCTGGCCGTGAAGACTTTATAAAAGAAAATTGGCAAAAAAAATAATAAAAATGCATCGTACCTTTTAAGTACGATGCATTTTTATCTTTGAAAAAAGTACCATACAATTATGAGAACAACCGCTGTTAATGTCCAAAGTGCTATTTCATTTTTCACTCTACTCTTTTTCTTATTCAATTCCTCTCCTCCTAATAGCAATACAACATATTCAAGATTTCCTCTGTTTAATTGTCCATCTTATATACGTGAATACATCCGTACAAATTCTTATAACAAGACCACCAATAATTCCGATTGCAATTGAAATTACTAACATCTGTCCAAAACTAAGAGTAGTTGTGTATGTTATGTAGAGAACAACGCATACAAGTAAAACATCCGGTAAAGAAAGCAAAAACTTTTTAAGCATTTCTTCAGCTCTCCTATGCTTTATTTATCTCTTCTACTGTAGCTTTGAAATAAAGCTTGTTTAAAAATTCTATTTAGACACTCATTTTACGCAAAAAGAATAAGAACCCCTTTTGAAAAGAGATTCTTATTCATCAAATGCAAATCTGATTATTTTCTACATATCCTTTACTATAATTACTCCTAAAATAGAATAATATTACTAGTAATTTGTTGTGAATTAACTATTTGCTAGGCAATCGGATGTTACGCCAGCTACTTACGTCGCATTGTCCATATGTATTGTCACCTACCGCTACCACGGTGCCATCTAATTTAAGACCGACCGTATGCACACAACCACCCGCTATCGCTACAATATCGCGCCAATCACTTACATTACATTGACCATACTCATTCCTGCCCACTGCCACCACGGTACCGTCTGATTTAAGTCCGATTGTATGATTACTCCCTGCCGCTATTGCCATAATATCTTTCCAGCTGCTTACATCGCATTGACCAAGTTTATTATTACCCACTGCCATCACTTTGCCATCCGATTTCAAACCAACAGTATGAAGATAACCTGCCGCCAACTCCACCATACCACGCCATCCACTTACATTGCATTGGCCATATCGATTATTCCCCACAGTGGTCACTGTGCCGTCCATTTTAAGACCGACTGTATGCCAGTCACCCGCCGTGATCGCCACAATATCTCTCCAGCTACTTATATTACATTCTCCTTCTTTATTTCGCCCCACTGCTATTACTGTGCCATCCGGTTTAAGGCCAATAGTACGACGCCACCCCGCTGCAACCGATACAACATTATGCCAGTCGTTAACATCGCATTGATCATGCTTATTCCATCCCACCGCTTCCACAGTATTATCACATTTCAGAGCGATTGTATGAGCATTACCGGTGTTCGTCGCCATATGAACATTGCCCGCTGCGACTGCTTCCATATCATACCAGCTACTTACATTACATTCTCCTTCTTTATTTCGCCCTACTGCTACTACCGTTCCATCTGATTTCAGAGCAACTGTATGACCACGACCTGCCGTTATCGTATCTTTAGGCCACCGTTTCGCTTTTAATATCTCTTCGTAATTCATGTTCTACCTCCTTGCATATAAGCAACTGTATCCAAATAGATATTTTTATCAAATTTCATTATAAATGACATGACTTTTTTTATAAATCTACAACTATAAAAGAAGCCCATAATTACTTTTTCAAAAAATAAAAACCTCCAGTTCACATACTAGAGGTTCCTTCTTTATTTCTTCAATCGCTCAATAAAATCGTTCAATTTATCAAGTGATTTCATATTCTGATTACAAGCTACACCATCTTTGCAAATATAGTTTCCCTTTTTAACGAAAGTTCCTGGTACATCACCTTTAATTTCAACTAAAAACATTCCTACTTCTTCATGCCCATGACATAATGAACAAATGCTTTTTTTATTTAAACTTTGAAACGTACCTTGCAGACCAACAAACTTATTTTTATCATTTTTCGCTATAATAAATTTCCTGCTTGACCCTTTATCAATCCAGCTTAAATAAGATAATTCTTTCATATCCAGTTCTTCCATATCAGGAAGTTTTAACTTTTTCGCTTTAGGAAATAATTTTTTTAATGTTTGCGCTGTAACTTCCTGAAACGGAATGACATACGGATTTATTTTCATTAAAAACGATTCTGCATCTTCTCTATTTTGAACTGTTAATACCGTATCAATTAACTCTTTCTGTTCATCCGTTAAATTCTCAAATACATGTATTATCTTTTCAATCGCAAGTGATTTTAACGCTTGAATTACACCTCTATCATTTGCCGTTGCATGCCCATTTGCTAAAATATAAGCTTGTGATTTTATAAAATTGTATTGATCACTTCTAATAAAAGCTTCCATCTTTATCACTCCATACAAATTGTTGATCTAGTTTTATTGTATACAAAGATTCAGCTTTTTGATATGTAAAAGATAACTTAGAAACGAATATTACATACTTCGATTATGTTCTACCGCTTCATTTCCTGACAAAAGAAACCATCGTCTGTTTTCCATTCTGCATATAATACATCCTCAAATTTAGTAATCCCTTTTTGCTTTATTTGTTTATACAGCCATCCTTCATCAAAGCCAGCTTCTCTCAAATTATCTTTCACTACTTTTCCATCACTAATTAATGAAATCGGTAAGTATACAGGCTTATGTTTTAAACTTAAATCATTTATAGTGGGTGATTCGTATTTACTTTTCTTCAGAACGCTTATGTTTCCATTAGGTTCCAAAATCATATATTCAACTTCTCTGATTGAAAATATGTCTTTTTGCTGCCTAAGCATTTGTTGTAGTTGATTAATATCCAAATGATTTGAACTTAGTTGTTCCCTATCAATATATCCATTACGGATAATGATTGAAGGGGAGCCTTCAAAAAAACTTCTCGTCCCTCTAAATTTTTGTGTTATCACTTCTATTGAATAGATTAACACTACCCATACAAGTACTGCATATAAAATAGACCATATTTTTATTTCCGGATCATATATAGTATTTCCAACTAATTCTCCGAGAACAATGGCAGAAATAAAATCAAATGGCGTTAACTGAGATATTTGTGTCTTCCCTAATATTTTAGTAGCAATCAATAGCACAAAAAAACCAAAAAATAGTTCTATCGTTATTTGTCCTAAATGATTCATATATGCTCACCTTTCTGCTTTTCACTCAAATGCTCTATATCCTAGTAAAGAAACGGCACATTTTTTCTATTATCTTGTCCATTCATACACAATATATCCGATACATACAAAGCAAAAAGAGTCTAGTTCAAAATAATATTTGAACTAGACTCTTTTATCTTCATTTAGAATACACTATCTTTTTAATCGTTTCTCCGGAAAGAAAATACTCCTCTGCAAGTTGATGAACAGAAACCCCACTTTTAAACGCTTCTTTAATCGCTTTATTTCTTTCATCTAATTGTTTTCTTCCTCCAGATCGTGTACCCCATTTATAACGTTTTGTTTCTTGTTTTGGAATGTAAATTGTTTCACCTTGTATATACTTTTGAATTTCAGTAATTAAACTTTCTGGTAAAACCGTCGCAGCTTTAACGTATTTCATTTCTGCTCGCCCCTTATTTTTTATGGTTCATTTCAATAAGGTGCAAAGCCAAATATAAAAAATGATACGAGCTCATTTAGGCGATTGTATATTACTTATCTACCTCACGCAAAGTATCGCCATTTCCATACTTGGCTTTGCATGAGACGTTGCAGTGTCTGGCAATTGAATTATAATCGCCATATAAACACCTCCTAATATACCTTTTTCATTTTATTATATGATAAATTCCTTCCCCTTGCATCCACATCCTTTTTGAAAGTATTTTAGACTCATTATCTAAGAAGGGATATCAGTTCATAACAGTAAACGAATTACAAAAAAGAGCAAAATAAAAAGGTAGCGTATCATAGAACGATACGCTACCTTTCTTTTTAAATAATCCCAAGTACATTTAAGAATACGATAATAATCGCGATTGGTGCAATAAAGCGAAGTAAGAATAACCATAACACGAACAGTTTATAGCCCTTATTTTTACTTACACCCAGCTCTTTCATTAATACATCTTTCTTCATTTTTAAAGGAACAAAGATAGAAACTAATAAAACACCAAGTGGCATTAATACGTTACTAACTGCATAGTCTGCTAAATCAAAGACTGTCTTTCCGAAAATCTTCAGATCACTTAATATACCAAATGATAATGCTGATGGTACTCCAACAACAAAGATTAATAATCCAACGATTAATGCCATTTTTTCACGTTTCCCTTTACCTTTTGCAGTTAAAGATGCAACGCTAATTTCTAACATCGAAATTGCTGATGTAATAGTCGCAAAGAAGAATAGTAATAAGAAAACGATGAAGAATAATTTCCCGAATGCCATTTTACTGAAAATAGCTGGCAGTACGATAAATAATAGTCCCGGCCCTTGTGATGGTTCCATTCCAAATGCGAACACAACTGGGAAAATTGCAAGTCCTGCAAGTAATGTAATAACTAATGTTAAGGCAACGATAGAAAATGCTGAACGCGGTAAGCTTTCTTCTTTCGGTAAGTAAGAGCTATACGTTACCATAACGGCTACACCGACAGATAACGAGAAGAACGATTGCCCCATTGCATATAAAATGACTTCTGATGTTACGTTTGAAAAGTCAGGTTGTAAGAAGAAACGAACGCCTTCTCCAGCACCATCTAACGTAAGTGCACGAACGATTAAAACAAAGAATAAAACGAATAATGCTGGCATGAAATATTTATTTACTTTTTCAACACCATTTTGTACACCTTTACTTACGATGAAAATAGTAATAAGGATGAATAATAGCTGTGATCCAACTGCTAAATACGGATTGGAAATGATTTCACCAAACGTAGCTTCGTATGCTCCATTCCCTTCCCATAGTCTACCTGTAATTGCATTCCATAAGTATAATATAATCCAGCCGCCTACAACACTGTAGAAAGAAAGTAGTATGAAACAAGTTACAATTCCCAATTTCCCTAACCACGGCCATAATGTTTTTGGTGCGATTTCTCTATAAGCATCAACGGCCTCTTTTTGTGTACTTCTGCCGATAACAAATTCAGCTAATAATAGCGGTAAACCAATTAATAATGTGAAACCGATGAAAATAAGGAAGAACGCGCCGCCCCCTCCAATTCCGGCCATATACGGGAACTTCCAAATCGCCCCTAGACCAATCGCTGAACCTGCTGCAGCTAATACGAAACCTAATTTCGATGTCCATTGCTGTGAATTCATTTATTAATCTCCTCTCTATCTCTTTTTCTTTGTTACAATTCCGTATTTATATTGTTCTATCCATACTCTTTTCTAATACGTTCACTTCCTCCCTAATAATAAAAAAACGCCCCTACGCAAATACGTAGGGACGACAAAAATATCGCGGTACCACCCTAGTTATGAAGATACAACAAAAGTAAGACCTAAATAAAAAACGCCCCTACGCAAATACGTAGGGACGATAAATTATCGCGGTACCACCCTAGTTATGAAGCCACAACAAAGTAAGACCTAAATAAAAAACGTCCCTACGTAAATACGTAGGGACGATAAATATCGCGGTACCACCCTAGTTGTGAAACAATCTTCACCACTTTATTTGATAACGGTATAAACTACCGTCTTTCATTTCCTCATAATGTGAGATTTATGAAAGATGCTCCAGGACGAACTTCATGAATAATCTATATACTGATTCACACCAACCATCAGCTCTCTGAAATAGGGAGATATTCACTACTATACCCTTTCATTGCCCAAATATTATTTTCCGAATTGATTACTATCATTTTTATCACACATTAAAAATAGTGTCAACTTATATTTTTAATTTTTATGTATTACATTCTATTTAAAAATTCAAAATATGACTTTTGTATGAATAGTATTAGAACATTTATGGTTTATACTGTATTAACTTCTCTAGCAGGTTTATAGTAGTATACGATGAATGCAAGGCAGCACGAGTAGGAGGAAAGCATTTTGTCTACTTCAAAAGTTTTAAAAGGTACTGCTTTATTAAGTGGTGCAACAATGATTTCACGTATATTAGGTTTTATATACTTCTTCCCTTTTCAATTATTAGTCGGAACACAAGGGGTCGCTTTATATGGATATGCATATTCTTGGTACGGTATTTTATTAAGCTTCTCAACTGCCGGTATTCCTATTGCCGTTTCCAAATTTGTTGCAAAGCATAATGCGCTCGGTGATTATAGTACAAGTAAAAAATTATACAACTCTAGCGTAAAATTAATGTTGTTTATGGGCTTTTTAGGGTTTTTAACTTTATTTATTGGAGCACCGTACATATCACAATTTATTATTCGCTCGAAAACGCCAGATCCACAATTTATCGCCGATGTAACACTTACGATGCGAGCATTAAGTTTCGCACTTATTATCGTACCAGCTATGAGTGTTACACGTGGTTATTTCCAAGGTTTTCAACATATGAAACCAAGTGCCGTGTCTCAAGTCGTAGAACAAATTGCGCGGGTGGTTTTCATTTTAGTTGGCAGTTTTATCGTCTCAAAACTATTAGGAGGTTCCGTAGCTTCTTCTGTTGCAGTTGCTACGTTTGGCGCTGTTATCGGAGCGCTTGCTAGCGTTTCGATTTTAATGGTGTACTGGAAAAAATATAATAGATTAAAGCCTCCCGAAGGAGAACTAAAATCTAGAGCTTCGAATATCCCATTAAAAAATATTTATATAGAATTACTTCGATATGCAATCCCAATTGTATTTGTCGGCATTGCAATTCCGCTCTATACGTTAGTAGATCAATATACTGTTGCTGATGTCCTTAGAGCGATGGGAGAGCCTTTAGAAACAGCGAATGCCGTGTTCGCTTATATAACGAACTATGCACAAAAGTTGATTATGATTCCCGCTTCACTTGCAACTGGATTCTCGTTAACGATCATTCCGGCTATAACGAAATCTTATACAAGCGGGAAACTAGAAGAATTACAAGAGCAAATTGCAAAGATATTTCAAGTCTTATTATTCTTCACTATCCCAGCTGCATTCGGTCTTGCTAGCATCGCTTACGATGCATTCCGTATGGTTTATGTAAATCCTGAAATTGCACTTAGTGGATCACAATATTTAATTTCATTTGCACCTTCCGCTATATTAAGTGCAATTTTCACAGTTTCAGCAGCTATATTACAAGGAATCGATTATCAAAGAAAAACGATGATCGCTTTCTCAGTCGGTATTCTCGTTAAAGTTTTAGTAAATACACCGCTCTTACATTTATTTGGCGGACACGGCGCTGTAATTGGAACCATTCTTGGATACCTCGTTTCCAATGTTATTATGTTGTACTGCATCGTTAAGTTTGCGAAATTTAAAATTGGCGAAACGGCAAAAACAGTACTTCTTATTACAATTTATTCCGCAGCAATGTCTGCTGTTGTAATTGCATTAAAAGCAATTTTAAAATGGATTATTCCTGGACAATCTTATATCGAATCACTGCTTATTGTATGTATTTGTGGCGTCGCAGGAGGACTTGTTTACCTTGTATTCGTATTAACAAGCGGACTTGCTTCACATATTCTCGGTGATAAGATTCAGCGATTACCCGTACTAGGTAAATTAGTCAAATAAAAAGAAGGGATGTAACGCATTGTTACATCCCTTCTTTTCTATTTTGCATATTGAATATGTTCTTGTTGTTCAGCAATATGTAATTCTGGAGCATGTTGTTCTACTAAATGTAATAGCTCTTCGATTAACACTTCTAACTCCTGTACACTATACTCCGGTTTCCCTATTAACGTATTCGCCATACGCTCATATAAATTTTCAGGCTTCACACTCATTCGTTCCACATTATTCGGCATCCATTTAAACGCCGGGTGATGCACATACATTCGGTTTAAACCAAATAAGATCCCAAATATATTTCTTTGTACTTCACAAATAACATCATATAACATAAGCCAGTCTTTTCGTTTTAAAAGTGCCTCTCGATTATGCCAGCGATTGCTTAGCCAAAGATTTTCTGAAATCATCTGTGCCGCAAGCTCTTCTGGATATGATACCACCCTATCTTTTAATTCATTCACTTTCTCTTCTCCATACAAACTAACACCGTCATGAACGGATGATACGATACATTGTTTTTCATAGCTTATATCATATTGATCCACCACATCCGAAATAACTTTCTCTACTGTTTCTGTTAAAAAGTTACTAATCTCTAATTTAATTCCCTCTTTTGTCAAATATGTTTCCGACCATTCTTCTTCCTCGTAAGGATGATATGACAAAATCGCTCCACCAATATGATTAATAGGCCCTTTACGATCCTCATCCTCTGGTGGTACTGACCATAAAATATGTAATTCTATATCTGAATGTTCATCTTCTAACTTTCTAGCCACTGAACCTGCTAAAATAATAGCTTCGATCTTCGGATTTCTCCTATAAATCTCCGACATTTCTATTGCTTTCTCTTTTAATCCCACTTCATTTCCCCCTAAAATTGCAGTACATCGTTACTTTTTCATTTATCTATTTCGATATAACCTTTTCAAATTCCTACTAAATCATATTTCTATCCAATAACGCTGAACAATTTCACCTGTATGAGAAGAAACCACTTCATCTTCTAACACACCGCCAACCTTGTGAATCGTTTTTGCCGATGCAATATTAACTTTATCGCAAGTTATTAACACTTTCTGCAACCCTAACTTTTGCGCTTCATATAATGCGAGCTTCAATTGTTTTGTCGCGTAACCTTGGCGACGTTTATTCGGATGAACACTATATCCAATATGACCGCTTTCCCGCAATAATTCTTGGTTTAATCGATGTCTAATATTCACAAAACCTATAAGTTCCCCGTTTTCAAAACTTAAAAATTGGCTAGACGGTACTCGATTACCTTGTAAGTTTTCTCCCACTTCTTGTTTACTCACTTTTTCAAACCATTCATCGAGAGAATCAAAATTTTGTAAAGAACTACTGCCGTGTGGTTGTTCATCCGCATGTAAAAATGCCTCTCGATACTCCATAATTTGTTCGCTAAATTCATTTGTCGGTTTTAATAGTTTCATTGTGTTTCTCCTCTCTTAATAACCTATAACAAACCCCTTAATAGCGCTATTTCACCATTAAGGGGTTTCCATCATTTTTATTCAAATAATCCCATACTCAAATATCGTTCTCCCGTATCAGGTGCAATACATAAAACTTTTTTACCAGCGCCTAATCGTTTCGCTATCATAATCGCTGCGTAAACAGAAGCTCCTGAAGACGGCCCAACTAATAATCCCTCTTGTCTAGCTAAGTTTCTCATTGTCGTTAAAGCCTCTTCGTCTGCAATTTGAATAATTTCGTTATACACTTCTGTATTTAAGTTTTTCGGGATAAACCCTGGACTTGTTCCTACTAATTTATGAGGACCTGGAACACCGCCCGATAGTACGGGAGATCCTTTCGGTTCTACTACTGCAATATATAAGTTTGGTAGTTTCTCTTTTAACGTTTCCCCAGTCCCTGTAATAGTTCCACCAGTTCCTGCCGTTGCAACAAAAGCATCAAGCTCTCCATCCATTTGTTCATAAATTTCAATTGCAGTCGTATAACGATGAATATTCGGATTTGCTGGATTTTCAAATTGTTGTGGAATAAAACTATTTGGGATTTGCTTTTGCAGTTCTAATGCCTTCGCAATTGCTCCCGGCATTCTTTGTTCTGCCGGTGTTAAAACTACTTCTGCCCCGTATGCTTTCAATAAATTTATACGCTCTTTTGACATATTGTCTGGCATAATTAAAATCGCTTTATACCCTTTCGCAGCTGCATTCATCGCTAAGCCTATTCCTGTATTTCCACTTGTCGGTTCAATAATTGTATCTCCTGGTTTGATGAGACCATTCTCTTCTGCAACATGCAGTAAATTATAGGCAGCACGGTCTTTCACACTGCGTGACGGATTAAACATTTCTAGTTTTACATACACATCTGCTGCGTCTTCTGGAATAAATTTAGATAATCGGACGACAGGTGTATCTCCTATTAATTCTGTAACATTTTCACATAATTTCATAGTGCATCCCCTATTCTATCGTTTTCTTATCACTTGGTAATAACCAAGAAGTAAGTCCAATTAATGGTAGACAACTACATAGTAACATAATGAATTGTAGACTATATATATCAGCTAATTTCCCAAGAATTACAGAACCTAAAGCGCCCAGTCCAAACGCAAGTCCTACAATTAATCCAGATACCATTCCTACTTTTCCAGGAACAAGCTCTTGCGCATAAACAACAATTACACTAAAACTACTTGAACTAATAAAACCAATACATAAAAATAGCGGTACGACCCACACGAGCGAAACATGAGGTAATAACAGGGCAAGTGGCGCCGAACCTAGCATTGAAAATACAATAATTGTTTTCTTTCCAAATCGATCTGCTAACGGTCCACCAAAGAAAGTTCCTAATACACCGGCAATCATAAATGCGAATACGAAATACTGGGCATTTTTTATAGATAAACCGTAATGTTCAATTAAGTAAAATTGATAAAAATTCCCGATACCAGCACCGTACCAAGAACGTACAAAAGTAAGAAAAACAAGAAGTAGAATAACAAATTTAATATGTGTACTTACAATCGCATTTTCCGCCTCAAGCGCAGCCCTCTTTTTTCTTCTCACAGCGCCAGTTGCTAATTCATTCCTATACCAATTTGATACGAAAATTAATAATACAATTCCTACTGCTGCAAAAGCTGTAAAACCTAAAGAGCCAATTTGGCCGAGCGGAACGAAAATTAATGCTGTAAAAATAGGAGCTAGGGAATTCCCTGTATTTCCTCCCACTTGATAAATCGCTTGTGCTAAACCTCGTTTTGCCCCTGCCGCCATATAAGCAACGCGAGCACCTTCTGGATGGAAGACTGCGGAACCTAATCCGATAAATAAAACAGAAATAATAACAATAATAAAGTTCGGTGCAAAAGCAAGTCCAATCATCCCAAGCATACTCGAAAACATACCAAGCGGTAATAAAAATGGTGATGGCTTCTTATCCGAATACATACCAAAAACCGGTTGCATAATCGATGACGTCATATTTAATGCAAACGCAATCCATCCTACTTGCATATAGGATAAATTCATCGTTTTTTCCAAAATAGGAAACAACGCCGGCACAACTGCTTGCATCGAGTCATTTAAAAAATGACCGAAACTAATCGCAAATAGTATTCGATATATCGTCGGTGTTTCCATTGTATTTTTTTTCGAAACTGCCTGCATATATGAATCTCTCCTTCCTGTACAAAATATATATTTATTACAGTAGGTGTAATAAATTCTGACTTTTGAAACATTTATATTCTATACTGGTTTCATTTCTTTTTCCAGAAATATCACTTCTTACATAATATATTTTTTCTATACGTTTTATCGGATTTATTTATAGAAATTTTCTATATTTTCTTTTATACTAGGACAGAGATGAAGGGAAGGATGACAACTATGAAGAAAAAAACTAAAGGAATCGTTGCACTCTCAATCACATTATCTATTTTTTTAACAGCATGTGGTCAAAAACAAGAGACAACAACTACCGGGGAAAAGAAAAAAGAATCTTCAAAACGCGTATTAAATATTGTAGAAGCTGGGGAAATTTCTACACTTGATTCGTCTATCGCAACCGATGGGTTTTCTTACGCTGCATTAAACAACGTAATGGAAGGATTATATATGCCTGGCCCTGACAATAAACCTGTTCCTGCGGCAGCTGAATCATACAAACTGAGCGAAGACGGAAAAACATATACATTTACATTACACGATTCAAAATGGTCAAATGGCGATCTAGTGACTGCTCATGATTTTGAATACGCATGGAAACGTGCCGTAAATCCAGAAACTGCTTCTGAATACGCACATATTATGTTCGATATTAAAAATGCAGAAAAAATAAATAAAAAAGAATTACCAATTGATTCATTTGGTGTAAAGGCGATTGATAATAAAACGCTTGAAGTGCAGTTAGAACACCCTGTTCCATACTTTTTAGGGTTAATGGGATTTGCAACATTTTATCCTCAAAACCAAAAGGTTGTAGAAGCGCAGGGGAAAAATTACGGACTTGAAGCTGCAAATGTAGTGTATAACGGGCCGTTCCAATTAAGTGAATGGAAACATGACACAAGTTATAAAATGACAAAAAATCCGAACTACTGGGATAATAAAAATGTGAAGTTAAATGAAATTAATGTAAATATCGTAAAAGATACTTCAACAGCCGTTAATTTATTTGAAAGCAAACAAGTAGACCGAATTACGATTAATTCAGAGTTTGTTGATAAATATCAAAAAGATCCGAGCTTAAAGAAAATGGAACGCCCTTCTATGACATTTTTCCGATTTAGCCAAAAAAATTCTTTATTAGCTAACAAAAACGCTCGAAAAGCTATTTCGCTAGCTTTTGATAAACAAGGAATCGCTACAACGATTTTAAATAATGGTTCTATACCTGCGAATGCATTCGTTCCGAAAGGATTTGTAAAAGGACCTGATAATAAAGATTTTCGCAGTACAAGTAATGTAAAAGTAGAAACAAATGTGAAAGAAGCTAAAACACTATGGGAAACTGCGAAAAAAGAAACAAATTTACAAAACGCTTCTCTTTCAATCATAACAACTGATGAGTCTAACGATAAAAAAATTAGCGAGTTTTTAAAAGGTGAATTGGAGAAAAACTTACCTGGATTAAAAATCACATTACAGCCCCTTCCAGTAAAAGCATTTTTAGATCGTGAAGGAAATGGTGACTATGAAATTTCACTTTCTACATGGGGACCAGATTATCCTGATCCTACAACATTCTTAAATATGTTTGTCACTGATGGACCGTTTAATAAGATGAGCTATTCAAACAAACAATACGACGAATTAATTGAGAAAACGAGCTCTACTTTAGCAACTGATTTACCAGCACGTTGGAAAGCGTTCCAAGATGCAGAGAAAATCTTACTTGAAGATGATGCAGCTATCGCTCCAATCTTCCAATCAGGACTTGTATATTTAGAACGTCCAACAGTAAAAGGTGTTGTTATTCGTCCATTTGCAGGAATTTATTCTTATAAATGGGCCTCTATTACAGAATAAGAAAAATGCGATCCTAACATATATTAGGATCGCATTTTTTATTAAATTGCAAAACGCTTATACTTTTCGTAATCACTCGTCTTACATTCTACTTCTAGTTTCGTACCTTCGTTTTCATAACTTGTAGATAAAACATGCGCATAGTTATTGAAATAAGAAACTACCTGTCCTTGATCATACGGAATTAACATTTCACACTTCGTATACTCTTTATAGATGTGTGAACGAATCATTTCGACAAGCTCTTCTATCCCAACATGTTTCTTCGCTGACAAATAAACGCGTTCTTCTTGTACTTTCGGAATTTCAACATCTACCATATCCGATTTGTTATAGGCATAAATGGTTGGGATATTTTCTACTCCAATTTTCTTTAACGTTTCATTTGTAATATCAATTAACTGTTCATAATTTGGATTTGCGTAATCTACAACGTGAATAAGTAGGTCCGCTTCCGCTACTTCTTCTAAAGTTGAACGGAATGCTTTCACAAGGTGATGCGGTAATTTACTTACAAATCCAACTGTATCCGTTAATAAAAATGATTTGTTATCTGGCAAATCAATATTTCGCACAGATGTTTCTAATGTCGCGAATAACATATCTTTTTCAAATACTTGTTTTTCTTCTGTACCATTATAAATTTCAAGCATCGCATTCATCGTCGTTGACTTTCCTGCGTTCGTATAACCTACTAATGCTACAACTGGTACTTCATTTTTCTTACGTTGCTTTCGCTGCGTTTGACGTTGTGCAACAAGTGCTTCTAGGTCTTTATTTAATACTGAAATCTGCTCTTCAATTTTACGACGGTCTAACTCTAACTTTTTTTCACCGACACCTTTATTTTTCGTACCAACACCTCCACTCTGTCTTCCTAACGATTCACGAAGACCGATTAAACGAGGCATCATATACTGAAGATGAGCTACTTCTACTTGTAGCTGCGCTTCTTTCGTTTTCGCACGTTGCGCAAAAATATCTAAAATTAAAATGGTACGATCAATAACTTTACAATCTAAATCCGCTTCTAAATTCCGAATTTGTGAAGGAGATAATTCGTCATTAAAGATTACCATATTCGCATCTACTTCATTTACATAGGCAGCTACTTCTTCAATCTTTCCTTTTCCAATATAATGGGATGGATTTACACGTTGTAAATTTTGCGTCACTTGTCCAATTACCTCTACATCACAAGCTTCTGCAAGATTCGTTAGCTCTTCCATCGAATATGCAAAATCATCTTCATTACCTAAATTTACTCCAACTAAAACTGCTCTTTGTAATAATTCTTCCATATATTTATTCCTCCATTTCGATTACGTAAAATAAAAAACACAGGTCGCTGCCTGTGTTTTCGTAAACGGATAAGGGTTCACCAAAGAAATAGAAGAAAGCTGTGCTTTCATCCTATCTCATAGTCAAAAAGTCCCAAGATCATATACGTATCCACAATAAGTGTTCACCTATACGATCCCATTCTATTTATAAAGGCAAAACAAAAAGAGGGCGTATTCGTCCCTCCCTCTTTTTCACATATAAGCTTAATAAAGGGTTCCTTTAAAATAGGCAGACCAATCCCGTTCACTCTGTACACAGACAGAGCCTTTGAGCGCTATTCAATTATTGGCACAAAGTATTGAGACGTAATCTGATTAAGATCAAAGGAAGCCCCTCCGTTCATTTTAAGTTACATAAAGTGTAGCATAAGTAATTCGCTTTCACAAGATTAAACCACCTATAGAAACAGAAAGAAAATCCTTATATATTTACTTTAATCGTCATTTTTTGCGCGTTCTTCTTACACTAAAAATCACAAGAACTACTATCAGTAAAAGACCTACAGAAAGAGTAACAACTTGCCACCAGCTTAGGCCGTTCAACATGCCACCTTTTAAATCGACTTTCTTCGTCGGAACAGATTCTTTTGCAATTTGACTTAAAGCAACTTTGTCCGCTCCTGCCTCATCTAATCTCTTCGTTCCACTACACATAGATGTCTCTAAGTTTTCCTCTCCTCTATAAGAAGAAAAGACTAAGTACTCTCCTCCCTCTGAAAAAGGAAATGTACAACTATTAAAACTTGTATATACAATCACTTGCGAAGAGCTTGTCCCTTTCCAAATTCTCTTCACTTCAAATAATGTTTTCATTTTTCCGTCCTTCTCTTGAACCTCTAATACCTTACCTTCAAACACTACATCATTGTTTTGTAACTTCTCTTCTGGTGATGCTTTCACACACTCACAAGCGTAAGACTTCTCTGGTAAAATAAAATAAGTAAGGCTGCAAATTAAAACTAGAGACAATACATATACGATTCTTTTCAAGAATCTCAAACCCCTTCATAATCAATTTTCGAAGCTTTCCGTATATTATTTGGACATCACTCCTCAAATTCCTTTTCGTTTTATTAAAATATAATGATTTTTACAAACAAAAAATCTTTATTGACATTTTTATAACCTGATATTAGTATCAGGTTATAAAAATAAGTTAGGAGATGTTCCTATGCATTCTAAATCTCGTATTACTGCAATTGGTACGTATGTTCCAAATCAAATATTATCTAATAACGATTTAGAGAAAATGATTGATACGAATGATGAGTGGATTGTACAAAGAACAGGAATGAAGGAAAGACGAATTGCGAGCAAAGACGAATACTCCTCACACTTAGCCATTAACGCGATTGAAAATTTATGTACAACATTTAAAAAGAACTTAGAAGATATCGACTGTATCATCGTCGCTACAACGACTGCTGACTACGTTTTCCCTAGTGTTGCTTGCCAAATACAACAATACTTCAACATACCTCATACAATGGCATTTGATTTAAATGCCACTTGCGCTGGTTTCACATATGGCTTGCACATCGGTAATAGCTTGATTACTTCTGGATCACATAAAAAAGTACTTGTCGTAGCGACAGAGACATTATCAAAAGTTACTGATTACACCGATAGAACGACATGTATTTTATTCGGTGATGGTGCTGGAGCCATTTTATTAGAAAAAGATGAAAACAAACCAAGCTTTATCGCGTATCATATGGGCACAAACGGTGACGGCGGAATTCATCTATACAGAACAAATTTATCTACTACTATGAATGACACCCGACTGCAAACAAATGAAAAAATCGTGCAAAATGGGAGAGAAGTATATAAATGGGCAACACGTACGGTGCCAGCAGGTATAAAAGAACTATTACATACCGCTAATATGCAAAAGGATGATATAGACTGGTTCATTCCTCATAGCGCTAACTTACGCATGATTGAATCTATTTGTGAAAAATCTCAAATTCCAATACAAAAAACATTAACGAGTGTGGAATATATGGGGAATACATCTTCTGTCTCTATTCCACTCGCTCTAGATTTAGCTAGAAAAAAAGGAAAATTAAATAATGGAGACACACTTTTACTATACGGGTTTGGTGGTGGTCTTACGCATTTAGGGCTTATTGTGGAGTGGGATTTAAACTAAAATTTTTCTTTTATACAACTAACTACAAAAAAGCTGCATTCAAAGATTGGTTACCTCCCTTTGAACGCAGCTTTTTTTATCTTAATTTTATTTACCTGTCCGAGCCCATATCACAACAGGAATAAGCATGAAAGCTAAAACTCCTCCAGCTAATGACAATGCCGCATAGCTAGAATTCGCCACTACCATACCTGACATCGCTCCGCCTGAAGCTCCCGCTAGCGCAATAAACACATCTATCTTCCCTTGTGTTTTTGCACGTGTGGAAGGTATAGTTGCATCAACAATTTGAGCCGTACCACTTATTAAACCGAGGTTCCATCCTAATCCAAGTAAAGACAAAGCAACAATTAATAATACTAAAGAATCACTTGGCGCGATTGCAGCTATACTACCAGCTGCTAGTAAAATTACTCCGCCAGCTATACTCATCGTAGTTCTTCCAATTTTATCAATTAACATTCCCGTAACGAGAGATGGAAGATACATTGCACCTACATGAAAACCAATTACAAGTCCTACTGCACTTAAAGCATGACCGTGATGCCCCATATGAACTGGAGTCATCGTCATAATCGCAACCATCACGATTTGTGTAAGTATCATTACGATAGCTCCAACCGTAATGCCTCTTTTATTTTCTTTCGCTTCTTCTGTTACTGGTTGCCCTTTATATGTATGCTCTTGTTTATATGTTTCTATCATATTAGCAATAAGTAACGGATCTGGGCGTAGCATAACAAAAAGGACAAGACCCGCCAGTATAAACGCCGCTGCTGATAATATGAATGGGCCAGCAAGTTCAGGAATTCCAATTGAATGAGCAAACCTTCCCATTACACCTACTAAATTTGGACCTGCGACTGCACCAAAAGTCGTCATTACCATCGTAATACTAACAGCGGTTGCTCTTTGCTTCTTATTCGCTAAATCCGTTCCAGCGTAACGCGCTTGTAGATTCGTAGCTGTGCCCGCGCCATATATGAGTAAAGAAACTAGTAAAAGAATAATACTATTTGTTAAAGCTGCTAATACAACTCCAATAGCCCCTAGTCCACCTACTATAAAACCTGCTGCAAGTCCTATGCGACGACCATGTTTTTGCGATAACTTTCCAACAAAGAAAGCTGCTACCGCCGATCCCAATGTAAACATAGCAGCCGGTAATCCTGCATATGCATCTGTCCCAAGCATTTGCTGCGCAAGTAGTGCACCTACTGTAATTCCAGCAGCTAACCCTGCCCCGCCGAACATTTGTGAAATGCTTACGATTAGTAATGTTCTTTTGTATAATTTTTGTTGTTCTTCTTCTGTATATATATGATTACTCTCTAAAGCCCCCACCTTATCTAACAATTCCTCATCCTCCCTTTGAAATGAAACCCTCTTGTTAATGTACTATAGAACAACAAAATCCCCAAATTTAAAATGCTGAAATTTATTTATACATGTAAAGAACCCCACGGTTTATGTTTTTCCCATTACCGAGGGGTTCCCAAAATAATTATACTAATTTTATCACAGCTAGCATTCCATCATTTGAATATAACTCACCTTTAGATTATTTCCCTTAGACTCCCCCTATAACTCTTTCCCCTCTCTTTTTACTCAAAGTCTTTCCTTCCCAAAATAACAAACTTACTAAAGCAAAAACTAAAATAATTGGCACACTCACTTTATATAAATCTGTAAAACTCATAGCCATCTGATTCTTAGCATAATGATTCACATCATTCGAAAATGCGAGTACTTCTTTCTTTATACTTTCTTCTTGTTTTTCAACTTCATTTGTCACTTGACTCATAACTTCTTCTCTTTTTACATCTCTATATTCTACTGGAACTTCTCTTAATACTTCATCCACCTTTTGGTGAATTAATTCATCTTTTTTCTCTTTATTTAATTCTACAAATGCTTCATTTTGATCTTTTTCTACATTTGTTTCTATACTTTGGTTCTCTATTTTTCCTTTTGTTATTTGTAATATCTCAGCTTGCTGAGCACTACTCACATGAATATTACGCACTTTTTTTTCTGCATAACGATATACCTTCTCTTTATTTACAGTTATGTTGTGCGTTAAGTTAGATACAAATATTGCAACTGCTAATACAATTCCAACTTGTCGTAACATCGAGACAACACTTTGAGAAGCAGTTAATAATTCCCCTTCAAACGAAGAAGCACTTAAAACTGTAATTGGACCTACTACTAAACCATACCCAACACCTAATATCATACATGGAATAATTATTTCTATATTTGTTGAATTAACATCAATCATTTGCAACCAATAATAAGATAGCCCCATAATAAGAAAGCCTGACAAAATAATAGTTACTTTTCCAAGTTTATTAATTAAAGTTGCTGCAACTGGTGAGACTAAAAATATCATTGCTGAAATAGGTGTCACTAAAAAAGCTGCTTCGATTTCCGTTCGACCTTGTATTTTCGTCAAGAACGTTGGAAGTAATACAGTTACTCCAATTAAAAATAAATTACTTAATATTACAACGATAGATGCTCCAACAAATATTCGATCTTTAAATAAATTTAAATTCACCATTGGATTATGAATCTTTCGTTCCACTAGAACAAATAGAATAAGAGAAATAGTGCTAATTGCATAACAAGACACAGCTATATTACTTTGCCATCCCCATGTATTGCCTTTTACTAATATGAGAGTAAAAGAAAAAATTGCTGTGCTACTTAATAGCAGTCCTATCCAATCTATTTTTGAGATAATACGTTCTTCATTTTTTATTTGTAACATAATGCAGCATAAAATGATTCCAAGAATACAAATTGGAACATTAACGAAGAACACCCATCTCCAACCGAAATTTTGTGTAATAATTCCACCTATTACTGGTCCCATCGCAGCTGATAATCCTTGTGATACTCCTAGAATTGCAAGTGCAACATCCCTCTTAGCTAATGGCATTGCTGATACACCAATTACCATACTAGTCGGAAATAAAATCGCTGCACCTACACTTTGTATAAAGCGAGAAAAGATAAGGAAATCGCCCGTATTAGCAAAAGCGCAAAGTATTGATCCACCACCAAAAATTATCAAACCAAGAATATACATCTTTGCTTTCCCAAAAATATCAGCTATCCGCCCTAGTGGAATGGCGAGTACCGCAATCGTCATCGTATATACATTTAATACCCAAGACATCTTTTCTAATGACGTATTTACACTCGTTTGTATCGCGGGTAAAGCTATATTCATAATTGTCGTATCAATCATACAAAGAAATATACCTAGACACATTAAAAAGACAACCTTAATACCCTTTGATTGCTCCATGTTCATCTACCCCTTTATTTATTATGAACAGATTTTTCATTCTTCCATTTTATTGTGTTCTTTTGCTTCTAGTTGCTCTAGTTTTCTTTTCAACGTCTCTACTTGAGCACTATACGATGCGATACCTATATCGAGTGAAATTTCCTCAACAAAAGTAATACCTTCTCTCCACTTTTCATATTTCAAACGAAGATCCGCAATGTATAGCTCTTTCCTTTCAATTTCGTCCGCAATCCATTTTTTTATCGCCTTATCATCGCTATAATTACCGAAATACATCCTCATTAAAAAATCTGAACGTAAAACATCTTTCTCTACATCTGTTTGCATGTATTGATAAAACTCTTCACGCCCTTCATCTGTAATAAAGTACATTTTCTTATTTGGTTTCCCTTCTTGCATAATAACCTCTTTCTTGATTTTCCCCTCTTTTTCCAACTGTCGTAACGTTGGATAAATCATTCCAAAACTCCCATCAAAAAAATGAGTAAATACGTCTTCGAACACAATTTTAATATCATAACCAGACAATTCTTTTTCCATCAATAAACCTAAAACAACATCTCTTCCCTTCAAAATAAAACCCCCACATAATATATAATCAATAATCACATTAACATTGTTAATATGATTATTGATTATATAACTTATTCTGTTAATTGTAAAATGTTTCTAAATAAAAAAACACCCTGTAATTTTATTGTTCAAAATTACAGGGTAGCTCGACTTTATATTTCACATGTAAACTCTGTACTATTTTACAACTACAACTTGATTCGCTTCAAAGCCTTCTGTCTTACCTTCTTTTATTTCATAATAATACGAAGGTAGTTCTATATTATGTTTTAAGAGATACTCCTCAATTAACGAAATCATCACTTTTAACGTTTTCACACGAGCATATAATTTATCGTTACTTTCGATAATATGCCACTTTGCATTTGGCTTATTTGTATTTTCAAACATGTCTTCCGTTGCTTCTACATACTCGTCCCATTTGTTACGATTACGCCAATCTTCGTCTGTAATTTTCCATCTTTTCAAAGGATTTTTCTCTCTATCTTTAAACCTCTTTAATTGTTCATCTTTACTAATATGATAGAAAAACTTTCCGATTATATAATGATCATCTGTTAGTAATTTTTCAAAATCATTAATCTCATCATACGCTCTCGTCCACTCTTCCTTTGTAGCAAAACCTTCAACACGCTCAACTAACACACGGCCGTACCATGAGCGATCAAAAATAGTAATTTGCCCGTACTGAGGAAGTTTTCGCCAGAAACGTTGCAAGTAATGGTACCGTTTTTCATGAAGTGCTGGTGCTCCAATTGGATTTACTTGAAACCCACGCGGATCAAGGTGTTCCGTCACTCTCTTAATCGCCCCGCCTTTCCCAGCCGCATCCCAACCTTCCATAACGAGCATAACTGCAATTTTTTCTTCTTTTACAATTTGCTGAAGTGCTAATAAGCGTCTCTGATATTTTTCAAGTTTCTTATTATACTTAGACTTTGATTCTATTCTTTTCGTTAAATCTATTTTAACAAGATGTCCATTTTCCATAAAACAAATCCCCCTTGTTGTATGACAATACTATTTTAACATATTATTGGAAAATTCTCACATTAGAAAAGTTGTGTAGAAAATCTCTACACAGCTTTCATAAAGAATACAGCAGTTAATATAACCGTAATAACCGCACCTACAATATAAGATGTGTTCAACGGAATATTAAAACCAATTGTTGCATGTAAAATGCAACTTACATTCATGGGTGTCACAAATAGCATTTCACATTATATGGTATATCATCTCAAAAAGAGAAGATAATAACAAATATATTCATTAAAGAATGGGAGTTCTCTAAAAATGAAACGAAAAATATTTTCTCTCTTTGCACTAATCTGTTTAGCACTACCAATACAAGCTAGTGCATACACATTTCAATCACTACCAATCGCATCAAAGTCTAAACAATGGTATATCGAAATTGATAATTCTCATAACGTAAACAAGCAAGCATTGCAGCCAAAACAAGGTGTATACGATACATATAGTTTACTCGTAAAAAACATCGGTAATGATGTATCAAACGTAGCTGTGGAAATACTTGATAACACCCCTACCTCTAAAGCTACTTTTAATGCTACCGCTTTAAATAACAACGTTTCGAAAAGTGATACAAGCTTTGATTACATCGTATTCCCATTAGACTTTAACAGCCATAATTTCAAAGTCGTCATAACTTGGGAAGAAAAGAACTTCTCTTACAACGGCCATCCAGTAAATGAAAGTAAAAAAATGAAACAAACATTTGTATTTAATGAAGAGTAAGCTCTAATTTGATTAGGGCCTACTCTTTTTTTACAAAACCAGATTGAATTGCTTCTGCCACTTCTTTTGTAATTTCCAGTTCTGTTGCTTCCATACTAATTTTCTTACGCCAAATATGTACGGAGGGCTTTTCATTATAAAGATGCTTTATTAATACGAGTTGGTTATATGCTAGCCTATTTTCTCTATGGGTAGCGATATAGACTGTGAAATTTTTTGCTTCAAATACCTTTTCTCCCAAAATGTATTTACATCCCAACTCATGTACTAGTAAATCATGTAGGTTTTCTATATTCATATACCCTCCCCCCTTTTAACCTACATAATTAATCGAACCGCCTAATACTTGGTACAGCCAATGCTATTCCAATCGTTACAAGTACTAAAATAGCTAGTGTTATAATCGTTACCTCGCCACCTATGACAGTAGCTAACCATCCTACAACCACATAGCCGAGTGGCAATAAAGCAAATGAACCTAGCATATCAAGGCTTGCCACTCTTCCAAATGCTTCTTCTGGTACGAGTTCTTGTAAACTTGTTTCCCAAATGAGTCCAAATATCATCATACCGAACCCTTCAATTGCCATTAATGCAATTAATGCAGGTGCCCAAGTAATAAACGGCATTATTAAAAGCGCACAACCACTTATTAAAACACCACCATAGGCAAGTAATCCCCGCTTATGCCACCGTTCCTTCCCGCCAAATATTAATGCAGCAATTACAGCTCCAACACCAGAAGATGCCATTCCTATTCCATACACGTATGCTTCAAAATGATGATGAACATTAAATAACCATGGAATTAATACGACGATAATGCCGGCATAACAAATATTGATGAAAGAAAAGACTAAAATTGTAATCCATAGCCACGGATGACTTTTTAAAACGAAAACACCTTCCATAAACTCTTGTTTGTAATCAATCTTTCTTTTTTCAATGTTTTTTACTTTTCCAAACTTTATTTCTCTTAAAAATAATAAACATAAAAATGATAACAAATACGTTACTGCATCTAGTCCAAATCCTATTCCGGCAGATGCAACTGAAACGATCAATCCTCCAAGAGCCGGCCCAATTAGTCGTATACCTTGATTACTCATTTGAGTTAATGCATTAGCTGCATTTCGAATATCCGGTACGAATACTTTCGCTCTTACAGCCGCATATGCCGGCTGAAATATCCCTTCCATAAGCCCATACAATGCTACGAGTACATATAGAAGTGGAATTGTTAAAACGTCCATAAATATAAGTGTTGCAAGTAATAGCATTAATACGCAGCGAATTATATCTGTAAATAACATTACTTTCACCCGATCCATTCGATCTACGACTAATCCAGCAAACGGTAACGCAAGAATATTAGGAAGCATGTACATTGCCATAGTCATTCCCATTACAACTGTTGAACCAGTCAATGAATATACAACGACTGGCAGTATGACCATCGTTATCGAACTACCTAAAGCCGAAAGCAATTGCCCAATCCATAAAAATTTAAAATGTGATGACGCTTTAACTGGTAATAACAATTTACCGACATAACTTTCATTTTTCTCTGTTCGTATTTCTCCTTGCATACCTCAATCCTCTTTTCAAATTAAGTCAAAACTGAATATAAAACAGAAAATTCAATCTCCAATACTTTTAATTATATATGAATCTGTTAAATTATTGGTAAAAATATAAAAAGGTGTTTTCATAAATGAAAACACCTTTTTTGTCTATAATTTTAAGTTCTTCTTCAATGTCCAATACTTTTCTTGAGTATTTTCAAGTGAAAATTCTACCCAGCCGTTTGGATCTTCACGATATACGTTTACTTTCGTACCATTTTCTAATTTTCCAACTTCATTTTGTGTAACATTTGGTACACTCTTAATTGGATTGTTAAACGGGAATGGAACTTGGTAGTAAGATCCTACCGATTGAACTGTAGCTTTTGCATCTTTTGTATAATCTTTATATGGAATCGCTTCGCCTAGTGCATTTACATTTAATGTATTAGGATTTTTCGCTAATCGTTTTACATTTTGATAATCTTTGTTATTGAAAGGCTTAATACGTTCCATAATATTAGCGATTTTTCCAGCCCATGCTTTATCTGTTGCATACTTAACATTCATAGCAGGTAATGTGTAACCATTGAAATGAGGAGCGCCTTCTTCTAAGTAGTTCTTTCTTACATAATCAGCATTGTATGAAATACTTTGCCCGTACGATGGTAAATATTTTGCATATGCAAATGGATCCCAATCAAATGCTTTTAAGCCAAATAAATTATGTTTACGATATGCAATTTCTGATTTCCCGTAACCAGATTCTAAGATTGCATGTGCAGCTAAGTATAATGCGCTCACACCATACTCATTTTGTGCTTGAATAAAATCTTTACCCGTTCCAATAAGCGGACTGTCAGGATGCCATTTTTTAATGAAATTATCAATCTCTTGTGCCGTTATGTTAGATGGTAATGTCACATCTAGATTAATATATGATGGCTGTTCAACAGGAACATCATTTTTAATTTGCATCGCTTTATATAATAATTGTGCATAGCTTTCACGTGTTAATACACCTGATGGATCAAATCCTCCAAAATTATTCCCTGCCGCTACACCATTGGATTGCAATGCACTAATTGCTTCTTTTGCCCACCAATGCGCTGCATCTATATCATTAAATGTATGTGGTGCTTTTACTTCTAGTTTAAATGCTTTTTGCAAAATAACAGACATCTCAGCACGAGTTAACGATTCTTTCGGTCTAAATGTTCCTTTACCATCACCTACAAAAATCCCCATATCTGTTAATGCCAAAATTTCTTTTTGGAACATCGTCGTTCCCGCACTAATATCAGAGTATGGATTTTTATAATCGGTTTTTGCTTCTGGTTTTAATGCGCGATACATTAATGCTGCTACTTGCTCACGAGTTACAACATCTCCAAAGCCAAATTTACCATTATCGTAACCTGCAATAACCCCTTTTGACGTTAAATCAGTAATCGCTTCAAGTGCCCAATGATCTTTCGGAACGTCTGGAAATTCTTTTGTAGATGCAAACGAAGTTGCTGGAGCCATCACTACTTGAAGTGCGACTGTCACTGCTAACACATTAGAAATAACTTTTTTCATATTTTTTTAACACGTTATGTATATGCTTGTCCCGTGTTAACTTGCCTCCCTTTATCGTATAATTTTCCCTATTAAACTAACAAACTCTTAATTAGTCAACAGTAAAAGTATACGTGATAAAAATAAACTAATCTACCATTATTTTATTCATAATTAGTATAATACGATATATCTTTTTATCTTGATATAAAATTACAAAAACTTACATAAAAAGCCCACCTCTATATAGACGATGGGCCTAGCAATCAATATTATTTAGCTAAACGATATTTGGAAACATCGAAACCTTTCCATTCATAATAATCTAAAATCCCAGCATAAACTGCCTCAGCAGCGATTTGTCTTCCTGATTCAGTAGCTAATTTACCATTATCTATATTATTATCAATAAAGGCAAGCTCTGTTAAAACTGCTGGTACTGTATTATTATTCACTACATAAAGTGAATGATCGTCTTTTATAGTTCTATCTCTTGTATGTAGTGCTTCTACTACTCTTTTTTGAATTTTCTTCGCTAATACTTCGCTATCCTTTTCAATCTGTGTCTCTTCTCCACGCTTGGATTTTTTATAATAATATGTTTCCGTTCCATGACCATCATGCTTTTCAGAAGAATTTGCATGAATGCTTACAAATATATCTCCATTGTTCTCTTGACCAAATTTCACTCGATTCGCAAGAGATTCATTTTTATTACTTCCTGGATTTCCGTTCTCTTCACGTGTTAACAAAGCTTTTAAAGGTGTATTTTTTTCTAACAACTTCTGTAATCTTAAAGATGTATCAAATACAATTGCACTTTCTTCTACACCTTGTCCTGGATTCCCTGGATCAAATCCTCCATGACCAGGATCAATAATAACCACCTTTTCTACTAAAGGGTTACCTATTTTAAGAGAATCTGCCTTTTTAATAAATTGAGCTGCCTCTGCTTTAGTTAGAATTTTTTCAGGATCCCATCTGTCACCAGTCCCAACAGAAATCCCTAATTCAACTAAGATGTTCGCTTTTGCTTTACCCCAACTTTTTTCTAAATCACTGAATTTAGTTGCTGGAGTACCATTTACTTTAGAATCTAATTTGTAAGCTTCTACAATAAGAGAGGCCATTGAAACTCGGTCAATTTTCCCAGTTGGATCAAATACGCCTGGGCCTTTCCCTTTAACAACACCAGCTTTTTCTACAGCTGCGATGAATGGAGTATACCATTCGTTTTGAGAATCACCGAAAGATGGTTTAGCATTTTTATCGATTGGTAAGTTTAAGATTTGAGCCATCATTGTAGCTGCTTCTGCACGAGTGATTTCTTTTTCAGGCTCGAACATTCCTTTATCGTTACCTTTAACTGCACCTTTCTCTACTAAATAGTAAATAGAATCTTCTGCCCAATGTTTAGCTGGGACATCTGGAAATTTTTGTGTTTGCGCGAAACTACTAGATGAATAAGATAATATACTAGCTGCGATTACTCCTGCTGCAATTATTCTATTTTTCATAGAATATATTCCCCTCTCAAGTACAATATTTTTATGTAACAGACTAATTATAGTTCTGAAAATTAGTAATAGTCAATTTAAGTTTGTATAATTTTGTATTATTATTGTATTTTTTGTCATAAATGACTATAGTTAAAAACTATAAGATTTTATAAGAGGAGAGATTCATATGAGCAACAATTGGAAAGATATAGAGCACCGTATTTACACGATGTGTATGATTCAACGGAATAATGAAGTATTGCTAATACAGCGCCCCGATCATCTAGGCTTCCCTGGTTACATCGCTCCTGGCGGAAAAGTAGATTTCCCAGAAAGTATCGCCAAAGCTGCAAAACGAGAAGTAAAGGAAGAAACTGGATTACTTGTTTCAAATTTAACTTTCAAGGGATTAGATGAATACGTAAATCCGAAAGAAAATGTTCGATATATGGTATTTAATTATTGGACAGACTCATTTGAAGGCGAACTTCTTATGGATCCTCCAGAGGGCGAATTATTATGGGTACCAATCGATACAGCATTAAATCTGCCTATGCAAGATTGGTTTAAAGAGAGATTCCCATTATTTTTTGAAAAAGATACGTTTGAAATTCAACGTGTTTGGGACCGAGACTTAGATAAACAAGTTGCTATGACAATTACGCATACATAAAAAAAGCTTGGAATCTCTCCAAGCTTTTTTTACTCCTCCTCTATTTTCTTAATCTCATAATCAATTTCTAAAAACTTAACTCCAAATATCCACATTCTATGATTAGCTTCTAATATGTGATCCGTGCGCTCTTTAATAATAAAAGTCTCTGCTAACGGTAAACGTATTGTAAAGAAACGAGTATGTAAATAAATCCCCTCATCCCCCTTACCATTTTTTCTCAACTTACTAGTAATGATTAAATCATTACTCTTATCACATAATTTCAAAACTCCCGTCATATTCGAATATGGTAAAGGTAATGCAATATTCATATATGTCTCGTTCATATATGTATGCTTTGAGTAAAGAGCTACAAATATAGATTCTCCTGCTTCATTTTTTCTTAGCCAAGCCCTTACATTCTCTCTTCCATCCTTCTCATCTATTATCCCGACGATAGAGCCATACATCGTTTCCCACTTGCCGCCCATTCCTAAATGTATTTGTCCTACACGTTCACTCATTTTCTCATAGCAAAATGCAACCGGGCGGAACCAACGATTCCATTTAATATGCGATTGCAACTCATACTCTTTTGTATTTTCATAGAAACGAGTAATACTTAAAGGAATATTCGTCACGTCAAGTGCCTCACTATGAAAATCATTCAATTTATCAACTAAACCTTTGTATTCCTTGCTATCTATTAAATTTTTGTTATGTAAAAATGCTTCCCCAACTGTCTTATTTCCTCTTAACCTGCTCATTGGTTTCCCGTAATAGTTATAATTCGGAGCACTCTTTTCAACCATCCAGGCGACAAATACTGGTAATGCAACTCCAATTCCATTGACAACACCGTGAATCCAAACCATTTGAGCAATTGTAATCGTCATTACATGTTTCACATTTCCGTATGAATATATAAGTGAAAACATAATTGTTACCATGAGCGTACTAGACGATATGATCAGAAGAATCTTTGCACTGATAGCATTAAATTTCGTGCGCCAAACATAAATCCCATAACCATAAATCGCACATAAATATAGGAACACTGCAAAAAATTCAAATATCCTTGAGTACGTAATTCCTACTGCAACTGTCATAGGTGAAATGACGATGACAAACATAATAACATCATATACTTTACTTCTCTTTTCTCTTTTTCTCCCAATTAAACCAGCTGATAACGGCAATAGAAATGCCGAATAATGAAAGTGTGCAGCGGTAAGCAAAACAATGTCAGAACTAAAGTGCATAATAGAGAGTTTTGCTACTGAAGCAAAAAACCAAAAACCACCTAAAAACAAATAAATAAACGCACTATCTATAGCCGTTTCTTCTAATGGCTTCCATCCTCTTTCTAGTAATCTATTTATACCAAATAACGCAACGATCCCCGTATATATAAACCAAATTATCGCAAAGAAATATTGATTTGTTACAAATGATAACATTGCACTAATTGCTGCGACCGGATATAAAAACGATACGGCTTTATAAAATAATACATACGATCCATTTCGTGTTCTTGTATCAATAATACACAAAGACATCGGTATAAATAACAAAATAGATAATAATATAATTGCTTCAACAGGGTTTACATACGGCCACTCACATATTAGAAAAACAATATAACAAGCAAGACCAAATATTATATTTCTCATATCGTTTATTCCCTCTCTACAAATGTTCCTCTATATGAAAATAATGAACCAATTAACGGATTTCGTACTTGTACGTGAATTCGAAAACATTGTAATTCGTCATCATAACTTTCAACAATGTTTGCCTCTCCGTATAAAAGTTTCGGCAAAGGAATTTTTCTTCCAAACATATAACACCATTGTTTCTTTGAAGAAATATGCATTGCTCCTAACTCATCAATATGAAAATTTAAAGTAGAAACGAGGATATGTGGTTCACCAAAATAATCTACAATTTCATTATTCTCTTCATCCAGTTGCATAACCGCATTAAAATATCTTTCCTTATCATGAAAATAAAACGTACGATTCCACCTTACAATTTCTATTCCATCTTTATCTCGTCCAGCAGTATTATGTATTACAAAAGGCACTTTTTTTCCCCGTTCTGAGAAAAACATACGAAACCTTGATGCAATCTTTAAAATCAATTTAACGAAAAAAGAGCCTCCGTAAATTTCATCCATCTTTCCTTTCCCAATAAAACTATTTTTTTCTGTAATCTCATAGCGTTTCTGTAATTTCGGGTGAAGTTTTTTATAAGAATCCCCTAATAGTCTTTCATACATATTAGACATACATTATCCCTTTCTCGTCCTCTTGCAATTTTTTGCACTTGGCAAATCGAAGCTATTCATATAACCGACAATCGATACTCCAATTAGAAGCAGATTTAACGTAATTGGATTAAACGGCTCTGTAAAGCTTGCAATATTCATAAATCCTGCTGCTATCGTTAAGGCTATTAACATGAAAATATGTAGTACAAATAAATTACGTTTTGGAAATGGAAGTAACCATATGACACCAAAAATAACTTCTAACAGCCCAATTATTTTAAGAATAAAAATACTATTTTCATTTGAACCAATTATGACCGAAAGCATTTTCACTTCTTCTGGATGGGTAAAGATTATTTTCGGTACAATCCCTTGATATAGCCATACAAAAGCAAATAAAAAACAAACGAGCCAATATGTCATTGTTCTTCTAATTAGCAACCTAGGATGAAGTCCCTTTTCTAACCATAATTTTAAAGCATCAAAACTCCAAGCAGTCGCAGAACCTAATAACGGGCGAAAAACATATGAATCTATTACATTCCCTATACGACCAAATCTTGTATCATAATCATATTGTGTTTCAAAATGAATATATTCATTATTCGGTGTATATTTCCAATACCCACGTCCAATGTGTATAAGTGATAATTGATTGTCTGTCCAAAATTTCAAAGAAGAAATCCGTTCTCCAGTTTCTTTTCTTATCTCACCTATCGATTCCCCTTCTCCGGCTATTTCAAGTCCAAATCCAATTTTTGTCTTATATAAAAACTTCTGTGGTTCTCCTGCTTTTTTCTCTAAATACGTGATTTCTGTAAAACGAACATCCCACTCTGTATGTATATCTGGTTCTTGTGTATGCTCCCATAGTTTCTCCATTGTTGTTTTCATTTCTGTCGAAACATAAATAGTTTTTTTCCCCTTCATTCTTCCACCTCCAATTCACTATAATGTTAATGTACATGTAATAAATTTATTTTGCTACATTTTTCACAAACTTCTTTGTCAATAGAAAGAATTTTTAAAATATATATAAAACACTTGATTCCACGAAAAATTTAAATTATTATAAAACAAATGTTACCAACAACTTCATAAATCAAACACTCTCGCCTAAAACGTGAGATAGAGGTTGCGATACTTATGATTATTCTAATGGAGACACAGAGATGTCTATGAAATTAGATGAAAGGAAGTATTGCCGAAATCGATAATTTTCTCTGCATTTATCGATTGGGGCTGTTTTCGAATAGAAACAGAACTGTCATATGTACAGAAGTGTATGTATGAAGAGCTATCTACAAAAAAGAGATATCATTTTCATGGTATTCCTTTTTTGGCGGTTTTTTTATTAGCTCCGTTTTCTGTTTCCCTTTTCCTGTAACAGCACCATCCTCACTTATTTGAGATGGTGTTTTTTGTTTTTTCTCTGGTAACTACAGGAATATTGGGATTTATATATGTCCTAATCTATTCTTAAAAATGGATGAAAGAAGGAATTCGTAATGGAAACGATTGTACAAAAATTCGGTGGCACTTCTGTCGGAAATGTCGCGCGCATTCAACATGTAGCAAATTTAATTATTGAAGAATATGAACGAGGACATAGTATCGTCTCTGTCGTTTCAGCAATGGGAAAGAGCACAGATGAACTTGTAGCACTTACTAACGCTATTACAGAAAATCCAAGTAAACGTGAAATGGATATGCTTCTATCAACAGGAGAGCAAATAACTATTTCATTATTAACGATGGCACTACAAGCAAAAGGTTATAACGCGATTTCATTAACAGGATGGCAAGCTGGTATTACGACAGAATCTGTACATAGTAGTGCACGGATTACTGACATTCATACAGATCGAATTCAATCTTATCTTACTGAAGGTACGATTGTTATCGTAGCTGGCTTCCAAGGAGTTAGTGAAAACCATGAAATTACAACGCTTGGCCGCGGTGGTTCTGATACAACTGCTGTTGCATTAGCCGCTGCATTGAAAGCAAAAAAATGTGATATTTATACAGATGTAACAGGCGTATATACGACGGACCCACGAGTTGTAAAAGATGCTTATAAATTAGATGAAATTTCTTATGACGAAATGTTAGAACTTGCAAACCTCGGTGCTGGTGTATTACACCCTCGTGCTGTTGAATTCGCTAAAAATCATAATGTTATTTTAGAAGTTCGCTCAAGTATGGAACAAGAAAACGGAACAATTGTAAAAGGAGAATGTAACATGGAACAACAATCAATCGTTAAAGGTATTGCATTTGAAGATAATATTACACGTGTCACAATAAAAGGATTAGAACAAGGATCGCTTTCCACTGTTTTCTCTACATTAGCAGCGGCACATATTAATGTAGATATCATCATTCAAAGTATTACAAATGAAGGAACTGTTCATCTCTCCTTCTCCATCCACTCGAGTGATTTAAAAGAAACTTTAGAAGTGTTGGAACAAAACCACGAAGCACTTCACTATGAATCTGTAGAACATGAAAATCATTTAGCAAAAGTATCAATCGTAGGATCTGGTATGGTATCTAACCCTGGAGTTGCCGCGAATATGTTCACTACTTTAAAAGAAGAAAATATTCATATTAAAATGGTAAGTACATCAGAAATTAAAGTGTCTGTCGTTATTGACCGCCTTCATTTAGTAACAGGTGTTGAGGCGCTGCATCAATCATTTATGGCGAAAATTGAGCCTTTAGTGCAGATGAGTTAAGTTTCACCGGTAAAACTTAAAACAAATGAGATGAATCTATTTCCTTCCTATATAAATAGAAACAGAGCGGGAATATTTTGTGGGAAAGTCGAAGTCGTTCTATCGAATAACAACTACACTATCAAGTTCTTAAAACTACTTGAACATGATAGTATTCACGAAATAAAGTTCATACGCATCTCAATAGTAGAAGATTTTCGAAGTGTTGTTCGTTAATAAGATGCTATATGATATACTTAAAAAACACCTTGTCACATTCTCCTACACTGTGACAAGGTGTTTTTGTTTAGAAGGAATTTGGAACTTTTTAATAGTATAATTATGGAGATGATTAGATAACACACTTTTATATATAAGGAGATAAAGACAATGACAAAAAACAAATTACTAAGAATGGACAATGTCAGCATCGTTGTAGAATCCCTTGATAACGCAATCTCTTTCTTCGAAGAGATTGGTTTGAAACTCGAAGGGAGAGCAAATGTCGAAGGTGAATGGGCTGGTCGCGTAACCGGACTCGGTTCTCAGTGCGTAGAGATTGCTATGATGGTTACCCCAGATGGCCATAGTCGAATTGAACTTTCGCGATTTCTCGCCCCAGCTACTATAGCAGATCACCGAGCAGCTCCTGTAAACGCCCTCGGTTATTTACGCGTCATGTTTACCGTTGAAGACATTGACGAAATGGTAAATAGACTTACTAAGCATGGTGCAGAGCTCGTTGGCGAAGTAGTTCAGTACGAGGACTCATATCGACTTTGCTACATTCGTGGAACCGAAGGCATTTTAGTCGGTTTAGCGGAAGAACTCGGTAACAAACAATGAAGTGATGTATTATATATTAAACCACTATATTTTTAACCACGTCCTAACTTTAGAACGTGGTTATGCTTGTTTGAGCTTTTAAAAATGTATTATCATTTTACACATAGATTTCAAGACTCTATCCAAATCGTTCTTTAACATATTACCAACATCCAAAAATCATCATAAAATAATTTAATTATTCATTTTATCCTTTCCTAGGAAATATAACTGACTCTTCTCATTTTATATCTTATCGCTCTTTCCCATAAAAAAACGATCTATATTCATTCAAAATAACTTTCTTCACGTCAGAGTAAAAGACCATCATGAATAGTGCAACGCCTAAGACAACCACTTGCATTCTTTCATAATCAATGAAAGCACTCATAATTAATAAACCGCAGCCAATATAAAAACCAAATTCATTCTCTTTCTCAAAATCCTCATTTTCTTCATCAATATGTATTTTTTCTTTTAAATTTTGATTCCCTTTTATTAGCTCATCTAGCGTCACGTTATACATTTCGCTAAGCAAAATCAAATTTTCAATGTCAGGACAGCTTTTATCATTCTCCCATTTGTATACTGCCTGCCTTGTCACACCAATCTTTTTAGCAACATCCTCTTGTGAAAATCCCTTTGACACTCGTAGTTTTTTTAACTGTTCTCCTAAGCTCATAACGTCCCCTCCTTTAACAAATTATTACACAAAAAGAGATATAGAAGAAAGAAACCATTAGTAAAATTCACTGTAAACCATTCGTTTACACAATAAAAAAGAGAGAGGATAACTCTTTGAGCTACCCTCTCTCACTTCTATTAAAACAGATGAATGTTTTCTTTCTTGCAAGCTTCACGTAAATCGTCAGGCCATACAGAAGATTGAACTTCACCGATATGTGCTTTTCGTAAGAAGTACATGCACATTCTTGATTGTCCAATACCACCGCCAATTGTTAATGGTAGTACGTCTTCTAAAATACCTTTATGGAAATCGTACTCACGTTTGAAATCTTCGCCTGTTTTCGTTAATTGCTCATCAAGTGATTTGCTATCAACACGAATTCCCATTGATGATAATTCGAATGAAGATTGTAATACTGGGTGCCAGAATAAAATGTCACCGTTTAATTTCCAATCATCATAATCAGCTGCGCGCCCATCATGCTTTTCACCTGAACGAAGTGCATCACCAATTCCGATAATGAAGACTGCACCGTGTTCTTTTGCAATTGCATGTTCACGATCTTTCGGTGTTAATTCTGGATATTTATCTTCTAGCTCTTGGGAAGTAACGAACACGATTTCTTCTGGTAAATACTTTCCAAGGAACGGATACTTTTCAAATAAGTGATCTTCCAAATCTTTGAATATTCCATAAATTGTTTGTACTGTTTGTTGTAAGTAATCTACAGTACGCCATTCTTTTTGAACGATTTTTTCCCAATCCCATTGGTCAACGTAAATGGAATGTGTTGCATCAAGTTCTTCATCACGACGGATTGCGTTCATGTTTGTATATAAACCTTCACCAGCTTCATAGCCATATTCATGTAATGCGAATCTTTTCCACTTCGCTAGTGAATGAACAATTTCTAATTCTTCTCCTGAATGTAACATATCAAATTCAATTGGACGTTCTACACCGTTTAGGTGATCGTTTAATCCTGATTTTTTCGTTACGAATAATGGTGCAGATACGCGGAATAGTTCAAGGCGTTTTGCTAACTGGTCCTCGAAAAATGTTTTAACTTCCTTAATTGCGATTTGCGTCTCTCTTACTGTCATTAATGATTGATACATGGTGGTTTCCTCCTAAAATGTTTGGATGTTGTGAAAAGAAGCCAACAAAAAAAGCCCTTCTTTCCCAAAAAACTGGGACGAAAGGCTTTGGTTCCGCGGTACCACCCAAATTAGCAACAGAGGTTGCTCACTTATACAGTACGGAGATGAAATATCTCGATACTGCTCTTCTTGTAACGGCGAAGTTCCCGGCTAAGTCTACTTTCCTATAAAGGATTTTGGTTAGCAACTCCAGGAGGTTCTTCATAATAGGCTTCGTATCAGGCTCACACCACCCCTGACTCGCTTAGACTACATCCTACTACTACTCGTCCTTTCATAGTCGTTTTGTTGTCACATCTCTGAAACATTTTATTAATGATTATTCTATACAAAAAATAAAGAAAGTCAACAAAAAGTTTAAAAATATTTTCAATTCTTTATTTTAAGGCTTTATTGATTGTTGTTAATTTAACGTCTTTATTTTTTCTGTCTCGTCAACCCAAAAAACGTTTCACTAACCGAAACTAACGTATACACAACAATTAATGTAATCGTTCGAAATATAGAATCCGCAGTATTTCGTATTATTTTCATTTTCTTTGTAATTCCTTTCAGCTTACTTGCAAATTCATGATATACTATAGCATTCAAGCAGTTTTTTTTACTTAAAGCAAACATAGTCATTTATAAAGAGTATTTTCTAAATCATTGACTATTATCAAATCAGATTTTTTATATAATGGAGTGATCATATGAGCAAAACGAAAGCAAAACCGAAAAAAGGTGTAGGACAAGGTACAGGAAGTAAAGGATGGAATCGTTGGCAATCAAGTGCAAAGAAAAAGGCAGCTGCAAAACCATACAAAAGTAAAGGTACAAAGAAGTAAAATAAATAGTGTCTTATTTCTTTACTTTGTTCAAAATAAAATATTATTATTACAACAAAAAGCTATGCTCTCATAAATTTGAAAGCATAGCTTTTTCATATTAAATCATTAAAATATCTCGAATTTCTTCCTCCGTGATTGATGATAATTTCTCGTCTCCAGGCTCAATCACTTCAGCGATTAAATTTTTCTTACTCTCTTGCAGTTCATGCATTTTTTCCTCAATTGTTCCGTGAGCCACTAGCTTAATAACTTGTACCGTATTTTTTTGTCCCATTCGATATGCTCTATCAGCTGCTTGTTGTTCAACTGCTGGATTCCACCATAAATCGTATAATATAACCGTATCGGCACCCGTCAAGTTAAGGCCCGTACCTCCAGCTTTTAAAGAAATAAGGAATAGATCCCCTTCCCCTTCATTAAATCGATTGCATAGCTCTACACGCTCCTGCGAAGGTGTACTCCCATCTAAGTAAAAGTATGGAATTGCTTGACGATTTAACTCACGACCAATAATGGAAAGCATCTTCGTGAATTGAGAAAAGATAAGAATTCTCTTCCCTGTACTTCTACATTCCTCTAAAATCTCTAACAGTTGTTCAAATTTAGCTGAACTGCCCTTATAATCATCAACAAACAAAGCAGGGTGACAACAAATTTGGCGTAATCTTGTTAATCCCGCTAAAACTCTAATTTTATTTTTGCGTAACGTATCTTTGTCTAAATGTTTTAACGTTTCTTCCCTTAATTTCGCTAAATACGCAGCATACAATCTCTTTTGATCTGGTAACAACTCCGATGATTGTAGATGTTCTATTTTATCTGGCAACTCATTTAATACATCCCCTTTTAACCTTCTTAATACAAATGGTTTGACCCGCTTCGCAATATCTTCACGCCTTAGATCACCGAACTCTTTTCTTCCTGGTAATAATTCTGGGAAGACAACATGGAAGATAGACCATAGCTCTTCTAATGAATTTTCTACAGGCGTTCCCGTTAGCCCGAAACGATATTCAGCTTGAATTGTTTTCACTGCCCTTGCAGTTTGCGTTGTAGGGTTTTTAAAAGCCTGTGCTTCATCAAGAAATAGTGTATGAAATGGCCTCGCATACAATCTTATATCTCTTCTCAGTAATGGATATGACGTAATCACAACATCAAATTCCGCTATATCTTTTAAGATTTTCCGTCTTTCTGCTTGATTTCCATCTGCAATAACTGCTTTAATATGTGGGGCAAATTTTTTCAACTCGCTTAACCAGTTATAAACTAGAGACGATGGAGAAACAACTAATATAGGTAGTTCCTTTTCTCGAATTTCCGGCAACACAGAATCTATATAAGCAATACTTTGCAGCGTTTTCCCAAGTCCCATATCGTCTGCTAAAATACCGCCAAAACGGTAATAGGCGAGTGTTTTCATCCACTCGAATCCGTATACTTGATACTCTCTCATTACAGCATGTAAAGTTTGCGGCACCGTAAACTTTAATTTTTTCGGATTTTGAATGTTTCCAACTAACTCTTGAACAGACTCATCTAAACTTAAAACATTACCTTCGTGAAGTCCGTTCATCCATTTCACACTCCGAATAAGTGGAACATTCACTTCTTCCCCATGTAAAAATTCTTTTCGAATACCCGATTCTTTTACAAACTGATTAATTTCATTAAACTCTTTGCTCTCTAGTGATAATAAAGAACCATTCGCTAATCGGTAATATTTGCGTTTCTCTTCAAGAGCGACTAATACACCTTTAATTTCCGCTTCCGGTATTCCTTTTATATCAAAACGAAATGACAACCAATCAATTCTTTCTTTTCTTCTTACCCTAATAAGAGGGGCTGTATCCCCTTTATGAATGCGTAATTTAATTGCTGTCGTCGCATAAATATCAACTAAGCCTTTTAACGTTGGAACGACGTGATATAAAAAGTTATACTCAGCCTCTTCATTATGTATAAAGTAACCGCCTTCTGTTTTGGCGAAGGCACTTTCACTCATAATTTCTAAAATCTCTTTTTCCTTTTTCTCATCACGATTAAAAACAGACGGCTGCCCGTCTTCTTCTAGTGGACTAATCACGACGTTGCCGTAATGGAATTCGAGACCAGCTAACAAACGATTTTTCACTCGATCTAAATACAATTTTGCTTTTAGCGAAGGCGTTTCAACACGATCTGATATTACTTCATCAATGCGTACCGTACCAAGTTTCATTAACCCAGGCACAACTTTCGCTACGAAATGTTCCATCTTATTTTCAGGAATATAAAACTGATTGCTATTTGAGCGACTCATCATCTTTTGTAATTCAATAAGTCGCATACAATCCTCCATCGGTAAATGATATAATTTCCCATCGTAAAGAGCGTTGTTATACATTTCCATAACTTGAACACGATTTAAGCCGTCTATATGAAGTGTAAACCCGCCATTATTGCCTTTCGTAAACTCAAAATGTAATGGCAATAAACCTTTTGAAATTTGTAAGCCATGAAACAGTTGTTCATTTTGTTTCAGCTGTACATACCCAACTTTAGAAAGTGAAGAAAGCATATCTTTCCACGAAGCTGGCGGTATAAATATCATACTTTCGTCTTGTTTCGCATGTACTTCTAATGCATCTTCATACATTTTTTCGTTATGATATATTTTAATGAGTTGTTGTATAATCGCGTCCGTTTCTTGTTTAAAACTGTGTACATCTGGCGTGTATGTAAATTCATTGGAACAATGAAAAGTCTCTCTCTTCTCCACTTTAGAAAGAAATTCTCTAATATGATTTATAAAATATGTTTTCGCAAGTTTTAACTGAATTCCAAGAAGGGCCCCACCACTTTTCGTAGCCACTGGTGAACATATAAAAGCAACATCTAATATTTCACGTGTATCAAAACGGTGTTGTTTACTTTTTGGCCTCAGTGGTTTGTCTGCAAACAACTGAAACATCCCATTCGTTAATTGATCATTCCCGCTCATATTTTCACTACTAGCAGAGGTCATCCCACCCGTTTGCTGATTACAATTTATTTGTATTAGTACGGCTGCAACATGTTGACAGTACGTTTGAAAAGACGCTAACGAAGGACAACTACATCTCGCAACTACATCTCCTTTTTGAGCTTTTTCTACTGTAACATGAAAATCTTCATTCCCTTTTACCGTCGCCTCACAAATTTCTTTCGTTTCATCATAATGATTCACGATTACTTTATTTG
This sequence comes from Bacillus thuringiensis, assembly GCF_022095615.2. NCBI lineage: Bacteria > Bacillati > Bacillota > Bacilli > Caryophanales > Bacillaceae > Bacillus > Bacillus thuringiensis. Next base: position 1,678,245 of record NZ_CP155559.1, on the reverse strand, counting down.
CTTTATAATAAGCTTCGCCTCTTTTATATGAGGTTTCTCCGCATACTTCTTTAATAATCGATTTATTTAATGTAAAACTCATTGTTTTGACACTTCCTTAATGTAAAACCATTTTCTCTTACTTAACATTTTACATGCTTCACGAGAAAATATAAAATGTTGATTTAACAAAAAAAGATGCTTATTTATAAGCATCTTTTCACTCTATCTCCATCAACCGTTTCGCCTCAAAATACAACACTTGAATAAATTTTTTCGTATTAATTCGTATGTGGCCAGAAGTTGCTACTTCATCCTTCGTCATTTCTGTCATCCGTTTTCTAACTACAGTGAAATCAAAAAATTTTGGAGCATAGCTTTCAAATTTCGGATTTGAAAAGTCTGTTAGTCCGAGGGAGGCTAAATGATTCAATGATTGATAAATCGCTCTTCTTACACGTTGTTCAGATGCTTTTCTTTCCTTATCTATATCTGCATCCGAAGCTATATGATTTAATTTTTTTAATGTTATTTGGTGAAAAATATCTTTTAATGCCGGAAATCCAAATTCAAATGTTTGCGCCTTTTCTTGTCCATATAAATATTCCAGCATACTAAGTAAATCTTTACTTCCGTTCTCTCCCGCAATACCTAGCTCTGATAGTAAGAAGCGTCCGGAATCTGCTATCTTTTTTGCTTCTTGCACCGGTTCATTGCGCATTTGCGGTTGCTCCCACTGAAACACGTTATTCAATGATTTTTGAATATCATGTATGGAACGCTCCAAGCGAATCCGTTCCATTACTTTTCGTACGACAGATTCAACTTCAATTTTGTTTAGTGGTTTCGTAATATAATACTCCACACCAAGTGTATACGCCTCACCAATGAGCTGTTTCGATTCAACTTGGGAAATCATAATAATTTTCCCATTGAATGAAGGCGCTATATGGCGAACTGTTTCAATGCCGTCTCTCATTGGCATGAGTAAATCAATAAATAAAATATCTACTTTTTTATAATTTAACTGTTCTGCTTCAATAAACGCTCCATCTTCCGATTCTCCAATTACTTCCCCAAGATCGCCATCCTCAATAATGTGCGAAAGCATTGAACGGAAAACTTCATCATCATCTACAATATAATAAAACAAACCTATTCCCCTTCCCGCTTTAAACTATACTCCGGTAAACAAACGATAAACTTACACCCTTTTCCAGTTTCATTGTCTTCTAATCTTACTTCTCCGCCGAGCTCTGTTACCATTTCGTGTATGTAAGAAAGTCCAATACCTGTGGACGGTGTTCCCGTTTGATCATACTTTGAAGTAAACCCAGGCTTAAATACTAATTCCTTATACTTTTGTGCAATACCAGGGCCATCGTCAATTACTTCAAAGATTACATGTTGATCCCGTTTATATAACTTAATATTTATGAGACCTCTATTTTCAATTGCTTCCACTGCATTGGCAACTAAGTTATTAAAAATTGATAAGACTGTATACACGGGATATGCAGCGTGTTCACCTTCTATATGTTTAGAAAAACGTATATCTTTCTCTAGCATTTCAGCATACTTTTCATTTATTCTTACAATCATTTCTGTAAGCTCATGTCCTTCTACATACTCAGCCACATTTTTATCTAATAACAGTTTAGATAATCCTGCAAAAATTCTTTGATTATCCTTTTTTATTTCGTGCACTTCTCCTGCTATTTTCAATGCTGTTTTACTACTGGAATCATCGTTCGCTTGTAAGTTTCGATATAGTTGATATGCTTCTTGTGTAATCAATTCTGCATTTTGTAACGTTTTTTTCAAATGAACAGATTCTACATATAAATTGGACAAGTGCATTAACATTTTTTCATTTTCTTTTCGAACTTGTGATTCTTTTAATTTCGTTTCATATAAATTCATCATATTTAAAAAACCGAGTGCAAAGAAACTACGAAAAATAGCAATAATAATTAACTTATTCACTTCAGAAATTGTTATTGTTGTACCGAGCACTACCATATGATATATCGCTAGTTCTGACATACTTGCGATCATTTCAATTGTAATCCCAAGGCAACCAATAACAATTGGATTCTGATGAAACTTATTCACCCTACAAAGCGAAAAAAGACTTCCATAAATAAAATAATAAAAGAACACAGGATAGCGCAAATAAAATGATTCTGTCATATGAAATGAACCTTGCATAATCCAGTCCAGACATACGCGGAATAAAACGACACATATTCCGACAAGAACACCTGCAGCAGCTGCTGGTATTCTTCTTAAAAATAATAATAAAAAGAAGAAAAGCGGTGTCCCAAAGCTAACGCGAAACGTATCGTTAAAAGGATGAAAATTAAGCTCTCCAGCAATCGGAACAACAACCATTAATATAATTAAAAGGGATATATCTTTCTTCCATAACTGATTCCAATTCAAAGGTGCCACTTCCTATACTTTTTGTCAGTAGTAAAAGTGAAAGCCCGTTTATTATAATAAACGGGCTTTATTTCTATATTCTAACCTTATCTACCGCTTTTATTTGGCGATACTCTGGCTCCCAGATTGCTTCCTTCACTGCAATCTTGATATCGTTATCACTTAAGTTCTCTCTAGCAACACCTTCTGCAACAGCAACTTTCGCTACTTCAATTGCAACCATTTCCGAGATATTACGTAACTCTTCAACTTCTGGCAAAATAGGTGCTCCTGGCTGACTTGTATCTACCATGCTTGCAACTGCTTCAGCAGCTGCTGCAAACATTCCATCCGTCATGACGCTTGCACGTACGACAATTGTTCCAAGACCAAGTCCCGGGAAAATAAGTGCATTATTCGATTGTCCAATCACATACGTTACACCGTTATACGTAACCGGTTCAAATGGACTTCCTGTTGCAACTAACGCTCTTCCTTCTGTCCACTCAATTAAATCAGCCGGTTTTGCTTCAGCAAGTGGCGTCGGATTCGACATTGGTAAAATAATTGGTCTTTCTACATGAGAAGCCATTTCTTTAATAATCTCTTCTTTGAATGCTCCTGCAACAGTTGATGTACCGATTAAAATTGTCGGTTTTACATGCTTCACAACTTCAGCAAGTCCGATCACATCATTTTGTTTCCACTCACTTACTTCCGATTCTCTTCTTGCATATGGAATTTGGAAATCAAGAAGATCTTCCATATTATCTGTAACTAACCCGTTACGATCAATACACCAGAAACGCTTATATGATTCTTCTTCTGATACGCCTACGCGGACCATTGCATCTCTAACTTGATCCGCGATACCGATTCCAGCCGTCCCAGCACCAAACACAACAACGCGGTGTTCACTTAGCGGTACACCCGAAACTTTCACTGCCGATAACACAGCCGCAAGTGAAACTGCACCTGTACCTTGAATATCATCATTAAATGTACAAATATCATGACGATATTTATCTAAAATTTTTCGTGCATTTCGAGAACTAAAGTCTTCCCAATGTAATAGTGCTTTCGGGAATTGCTTATTTACCGCTTGTACAAACGTATCAATAAACTCATCGTAAGCTTCACCAGTTATACGAGGGTGACGGTTTCCAATATAAAATGGGTTGTTTAATAGTTCTTCACGATTTGTACCTACGTCTAGAATTACCGGTAATACACGACTAGGATCGATTCCAACCGCAGCCGTATAAACAGCTAATTTTCCGATGGCGATGTTAATACCACCAACGCCCCAGTCACCAATTCCAAGTATGCCTTCTCCATCTGTTACAACGACTAAATCAATATTTTCTGCTGTTGCACCGATATTCGCAAATGCTTCTTCAATACCTGACGAATCGTTAATTGATAAATACACACCACGTGGTTTACGATATTCATGACTATATCTTTGAATCGCTACACCGACTGTTGGTGTATATACAATTGGTAACATTTCACGTAAATGATTTGTTAATATACGATAAAATAATACTTCATTTCGATCATGCAATGCTGTTAAGTATACATTCTTTAATAAATCATCCGGCTGAGAACAAAATTGCTCGTATGCTCGGCGTGCTTGTTCTTCTAATGTTAAAACTGCTGGCGGTAATAACCCTTTTAAACCTAATTCTTCTCTCTCTTCTTGCGTGAAAGCGACCCCTTTATTTAAAAGTGGTGTTGATAATACTTCTACTCCTCTTAATGTCGTTTCTAATGAACCATTAGAAGCTACTGTAAACTTACTCATAACATCCCTACCTCTATTCATATATAGCATTTCTATATTGTAAACAAAAAAGAGGGGCTTGTCCCCCCTCTTTTGTTAATTTTTCTTTAAAAGAGTTGCTCCTGCAATCCCTGGGTGTGTCATTTCGAATGGATCTAGAATTAACTCTAAATCTTCTTGTGATAATACACCATTTTTCACACAAAGTTCTCGAACGGATTGCCCTGTTGCGATTGCTTCTTTCGCAACGCGAGCTGCTGCTTCATAACCGATATGAGGGTTCACGGCTGTAATAATTCCTACACTTTTCTCAACATACTCTTTTAAGCGATCTTCATTCGCTTCAATTCCTTTTAAGCAATTATCTGTAAAGGCACGGAAACCATTATTCATAATGCTAATTGATTGAAGTAAGTTGAAAACAAGTACTGGTTCCATAACGTTTAATTCTAATTGTCCTGCTTCTGAAGCAAGGCAAATTGTATGGTCGTTACCAATTACTTGGAACGCAATTTGATTAATTACTTCTGGCATAACAGGGTTTACTTTCCCTGGCATAATAGATGAACCTGGTTGACGAGCAGGTAGCATAATTTCCGCTAAGCCAACACGTGGACCTGATGCCATTAAGCGAAGGTCATTTGCAATTTTAGACATATTCATCATACACACTTTAAGTGCTGCAGATACTTCAGTGTATGCATCCGTATTTTGCGTTGCATCTACTAAATCTTCTGCACCAACAAGTGGTAGTTCACTAATTGTAGCTAAATGTTTTACAACTGCTTCAATATATTCTGGATCCGCATTTAAGCCTGTACCGACTGCAGTTGCTCCCATATTTACTTCATATAAGTGTTGACGTGATTGCTGAATTCGTTTCATATCACGTTCAAGTACGCGAGAGTACGCTTTAAATTCTTGTCCAAGACGAATTGGCACAGCGTCTTGTAAATGTGTACGACCCATTTTAATAACATGATCGAACTGATCTGCTTTTAATTCAAATACATCGTGCATATAGCCCATCGTTTGTAATAAACCTTCTAATGCGTTTAATGTTGCGATATGAATTGCCGTTGGGAATGCATCGTTTGTTGATTGCGCCATGTTTACATGACTATTTGGACTAATATAATGATAGTCTCCTTTTTCCATTCCTAATAATTCAAGAGCACGATTGGCCATGACTTCATTTGCATTCATGTTCATTGAAGTACCTGCTCCGCCTTGGATTGGATCCACGATGAAATGATCATGCCACTTTCCATCAAGAATTTCTTGAGCAGCTTCTGCGATCGCGCCGCCCTTGTCCAACTCCAATCTTCCTACATCTGTATTAGCAAGCGCTGCAGCTTTTTTTACAATTGCGAACGCTCTAATTAAACCTTCATGGATTTTGTATCCTGTAATTGGGAAGTTTTCAACCGCACGCATTGTTTGTACGCCGTAGTATGCATAGTTTGGTACTTCTTTTTCACCTAAAAAATCTTTTTCAATTCGAACGCCATTTTTAACTTCAGTTAATGTTGCCATGATTATTCACTCCTTAACGATTTCTTATGCTGCTTTTGTTTCTTTGACTGTTTCTACATATTGTTTTGCTTTCTCGTCATCGAATTCGCCTTCCCACTTCGACATAACAATGGCCGCTAATGCATTTCCTAATACATTGACAGCTGAGCGAATCATATCTAAAATGCGGTCAATTCCCGCAATCAATGCGATGCCTTCTAGCGGTAATCCCATTGATCCTAACGTTGCTAATACAACAACGAATGATGCCCCCGGAACTCCCGCCATACCTTTGGATGTTAACATGAGAACGAATAATAGCGTTATTTGCTCCGTCAGTGACATGTGAACACCGTACATTTGTGCAACGAACAATGCCGCTAACGCTTGATAAATAGCTGATCCAGTCAAGTTAAATGTATAACCTGTCGGAATTACGAAAGAGGCAACTGCCTTTGGACAACCGAACTCTTCCATCTTTCTCATTATATTAGGTAAAACAGCTTCTGAACTTGCTGTCGTAAATGAAAGAATAAGTTCTTCTTTTAAAATTTTCATTAATGTAAAAATGTTTACGCCAACCATTCGTGCATTAATACCTAATACAATCACAACGAATAGTATAACAGTTACGTATACAGCTAGCACTAGTTTTCCTAAAGGAAGTAGTGTTGCTACACCAAATTTTGCAACCGTAACAGCAATTAATGCGAATACACCAAATGGTGCGAATTTCATCACTTGATTTGTAACCCAAAACATCGCTTCGAGTACACCTTCAAAAAAGTTAAAAACAGGCTTTCCCTTTTCACCGATTGCTGCAACTCCTAAACCGAATAGTACTGAGAAGAATATAATCGGTAATAAGTCACCTTGTGTAATAGACTCAAATATATTTTTCGGTACAATATGAACAATCGTTTCTGCAAAGCCTTTCTTCTCTGTTGCATCTGCTGTTTGTTTATAAGAAGAAATATCACTTTGCTGTAAATTACTCATATCAACGCCAGTACCTGGTTGGAATATATTCGCTGCAAGTAATCCCATTAAAATAGCAATCGTCGTAATAATTTCGAAATAAAGAATTGTCTTACCGCCCAGTTTCCCAAGCTTTTTCATATCGCCTACACCAGCTACCGCAACAATTAATGCTGAAATAACAATTGGTACTACAATCATCTTAATTAAGTGAATAAATATATCCCCAATTGGTGTGATATAAGAAATCGCCGTTTTATTGCCATAAAAGACTGCCCCTACTACAATCCCTAAAACAAGCGCGACAAAAATTTGTGTTGCCAATCCGAATTTTTTCATCTATGTTCATCCCCTTCATGCGAACGCTTTCAATTTGAATTTATAAAAGCTACTCACACATCTTATAAGCGAACCTACAAAATCATACAAAAACCTACAAGTTCGTCACAAAAAATTCGAAAATTTTTCTTTTCTTTTTCATTGACACCTTTTCATTAAAAAGAAATAAAATATACTTGATAAGTAGTCAGATTGTTTCGTATAATCAAAAAGATATATACTTACAAAAAATCAAAATGAAAAGGAGTGGATGGTATGAAAAATTATGTACAAAAATTCGTCCTATCTTCTTCTTTTCTTTTTCATTTTCTCCAAAAGGAACAAAGGCATTTGCCTTTGTTCCTTTTTTATTGCGATCTATATAGGGGGAATTGTTATGAGGCCATATAAACGTGTCTTAATTAAATTAAGCGGCGGTGCACTTGCCGATCAAACCGGAAATAGCTTTAACTCCAAAAGATTAGAACATATCGCAAATGAAATTTTATCCATTGTTGATTTAGGTATCGAGGTATCTATCGTCATCGGTGGCGGTAACATTTTCAGAGGTCATTTAGCTGAAGAATGGGGAATTGATCGTGTAGAAGCTGATAATATTGGTACGTTAGGTACAATCATTAATAGCTTAATGCTACGCGGCGTGTTAACAAGTAAAACAAATAAAGAAGTGCGCGTTATGACTTCCATCCCGTTTAATGCTGTAGCTGAACCATACATTCGCCTACGTGCAGTACATCATTTAGATAACGGTTATGTGGTCATTTTTGGCGGTGGTAACGGGCAACCGTTCGTTACGACAGATTATCCAAGTGTTCAAAGAGCCATTGAAATGAATAGTGACGCAATATTAGTTGCAAAACAAGGAGTAGATGGCGTCTTTACTAGTGATCCAAAACATAATAAATCAGCGAAAATGTACAGAAAACTAAACTATAACGATGTTGTTAGGCAAAACATTCAAGTCATGGATCAAGCCGCTTTATTACTTGCCCGTGATTACAATTTACCTGCACACGTCTTTAACTTTGATGAGCCTGGTGTAATGAAAAGAATTTGCTTAGGTGAGCATGTCGGGACATTGATTAGTGATGATGCTTCATTGCTTGTGCATGAAAACTAATTATTTCTCATTAAAAAAGGGTGTCTATAAAAGACATCCTTTTCCATTAACCTTTATAAATAAAAATCCACCAATCCTGCTAATCTCTCCTTACAACGCTCCCAAAACGATAACTTCTCAAAAAATTCTTTCGTCATTTCTTTCGAATCATGAAAATCTTGCGCTAATGCCGTATTCACTTCTGATACGATAGTTCCCCCATGAATATACAAGTTCATCTCATCATTTATATAAAAGCTACGAGCCGTAAAGTTTGTAGTACCGATAACGGTTAATTCATTATCAATAAGCATTAACTTCCCATGAAACATCCCTTTTTTATAACCGTATACCGCAATCCCGTTATTAACAGCTTGGCGTATGTACGGATATGCCGCTTCTTTAATAAGAGGAATATCTGGTTTATATGACCAAAGTACCTTTACTGTAACACCACGTTTTTGCGCTTCAATTAAAGTATTCATTAGTTCTTTATTTTTTGCTATAAAATAAGGGGTTGTAATTACGATTGAATGCTTCGCTTCTTTTATTAATTCGATATATTTTTCAGCGACGTGATGCCCATTGTAACTAGCCATAGAATGCAACGTGTTCCCTTTACTAGCTTTATTCGTACTTCTCTTTATATGTTCTGTCGTATCTCGTTTCCAATCTAAAGCGAATTGCTCTTCTAAATCTTTTGCTCCTTCTCCTTTTATCCGCACATGATAATCACGCCAATATCCAAATCGCTTATCTTTTCCTAAGTACTCATCTCCCATATTAAACCCACCTGTATATCCAATCTCCCCATCAATCGTCGTAATACGGCGATGATTACGATGATGAAGTGAATAAAAGCCAAATGGCAATTCAGGTTTTCTACTATATGTAAAATGCACACCACTTTCCCGCAATTCATTTATCATCTTTCTTTCAAATGATAAATCATTAATGCGATCAACTGATAAATAGACGTTTACTCCTTCTTTTGCCTTCTCTTTTAATAAGTTTAAAAAAGTATGGCTACTTTTATCATCTGACAAAATAAAAAAATACGTGTAAATAGAACTTTTCGCTTCTTTTATATCAGTAAACAACTGTTTATAAAACGGCTTTCCTTCTACATATAATTGAAAGTCGCTATAATGAGGAGCGTATTCTATCGGCATGTTTTTTCCAGCTTCCATTTTTCTACCTAAAGTAACGTCAATATGCATCCAAATTAAAATAAAAACTAAAATAGCAATGATAATAGAAGTAACTCGTAATATTTTCTTAATCATTTTAATTTCCTTCCGCTCGTTTTCTTTCCACCTTTCTATTTTGTCATTCAAATTTAAATTTCATGCTTCATACAAAAAAGGATGTGACTTAACGTCACACCCTTTCTATATTAAACAAAGTTCCTTGCATCATTATTTCTTCCAAACTTATAAATCGCAATTAAGAAGAATGCTACCGCAAAGGCGAATAAGATTAAAATATTTACATACAACTCTGAAAATGGAATTCCTTGTTGGAGTTTTGATACTGTATCTAACAACCATCTCTGCGGAAGAAAATCAGCTACTTTTTGCACCGCTTTTGGCATAATGTCATATGGAAAATAACATCCAGCGAGTAAACATGTTGGTACAATAATCATATTCTGCAGTGCATTTGCTGATGCTGAGTTTTTCGAAAAAGCGACAAGGACTAACGATATTCCAATCGCTATTAAAGCAAATAGCATGAGTACACCAATCATCACTATGAAAGGCATATTGATATTTATATGAAAAACATTCGTTAGGAATAGAATTGTAATCAGAATTTGTACTGTTAATAGCATCATATTTACCCCGACATTAGATAATATAAATTTCTTCCCATCTATTGGCGTTGATAAGAGTCTAAAATACGTTCTATTTTCTTTTTCTTTTAAAATATAACCTGATAAGTTCGCTGCTGAAAATAGCATAAACATAATAAGATAACCCATCGTTTGGTTTGTCATATCTTTATTTTTCGAAGTATCTTCTAGCGTCTCAGTTTTCATTTTAATTGAACCTTTTTGATATCCTGCGTACATACTATCAAATGCACTTTGATCTGTACCTGCTACTTTACTAATAGCTGCTACATTATCAATATAATTGTATAAATATGATTTTATAAACCCTGTTACTTGATCACCTTTAATCGATGAAATTTCAATATGAGCTGGTTTCCCTTCTCGAACACTTTTTGAAAAACCAGAATCTAATGTAATAACTCCATCAAGTTTTTTGGAAGTGAGTTTATCTTCTACTTCAGATTCTTTAATTTTACTTACCTTTACATGATTTAATCCTTCTAAAAATTTCACCGTATCATTTGCTATAGATTGATTTTCTTTATTTATAACCCCGATATTTAACGTCCCTTGCCCCACATTCCCATACATTGAGAAGGAGATTAGTGTTCCGATTATCGGCAAACTAATAATAATGAATAACCCTTTTTTATTTTTCAAAAGTACAGATAACGTTTTTTGTATGAGCCATAAAATATCTTTCATACTATAGCCCCTCCCGTCTACGTAATGCAATAATCGCAATTAATAAAAAGAATGCTGAAATTCCAAGGTTTAAACATATTACTGGCAGTGCTGCTCCTACATCATTTGCATAAATAATTTTCATAACAGCTGTGTTTGCCCATGTTAATGGTGATAAATTCGTAACAAAATTTTCTTCTATTACGAAATATGCACCACCAAAAATAGAAGCTAATTGCACAATAACCATAATAATCGCTCTAGATGATTCCGGTGTTTTTGTAATATATCCAATTCCTAAACCGAAGCTAATTGCTAGAAAGATCTGTGTTAATAAAATAAGAAATATGATTCCAAGATGGTCGCCCCAATTCGCTTGAAAAACATATTTACTAAATAGCATAACGAGTAATATGCACAGGGCATTTGCTACTAGGCTACCAAGTACTTTTCCAATGAATATTTCAGCCTTACTTATAGGTGCAGCAATGAGACGATCTCCTGTTTTACGTATTCGTTCTCCTCGAATTAAAGAACTTGCTCCCATCGCAGCATATAGTGCAATCATCGTTGTCATTACAACCGCATAGTAATCCATAGAACCTGGTTTTTTCGCAGCTTGTAAAGATGTTTCTTTTATATAATCATTATGATTTCCGCTTGAAATAACTGCGCTCACCTTACTAGGATCAACTTTTGCAACTTCGGTCGCTACATTGTACTTATCAACAAATGTTGTAAGCATGCCTTCCACAATACTTCCCTCAACACTACTTTTGTCACTTCCGTAAAATTTCGCACCATTTTTATTTAACTCTACATAAGCAGCATATTTATTTTGCTTCACTTCTTCTTTCCCATCAATATCTTCAGAAGCTTTTTTAAAATGAATACCCGATTTATCAACTTCTTTCGTAAATGCTGCAAACGATTGAGAAAGTGTGCTACTCGCTTCATCTTTATATAGCACTTGTATATCCTTAATCGATTGGCTATCACTATTAAATGCATTCGTTAACGCTGTTCCTAACACAAGCATAAGCACAATAGGAAATGCTAACATAAAAACTAAAGTTCTTACGTCTCTGAAATCTCTTTTAATATGCATAACTGCAATATTGAAGATGTTCAATTGATGAACCTCCCTTTACCTTTTCTTCATTTACCTTTTATTTATCTCGTAAGTTTCTTCCAGTCAACGTAAGGAATACTGTTTCTAAGTTTGGAGCCTGTTCCTCTAACGAACGGATTTCAATGTCATGATTAATAAAGTGCTGAATAATTTTATTTAAATTGTTTACTCCTGCATCCGAGTTTACCTTGATTACGTTCTCTTCAATTTGAACAGCTTTCACACCATTTATCTCTTTTAACTTTTCTACATCTAAATTTTCTATTGACTTCACTTCAATCCAAATGTCTTTCGTATCAGTAATAATCGCTTTTAACTGTTCTTTCGTACCTTCTGCAATCACTTTTCCGTGATCTACAATTGCTATTTTCGTACAAATCTCTTCTACTTCTTCCATGTAGTGGCTCGTGTAAATAATCGTACTTCCCATTTCATTTAATTTCCGAACAGACTGAAGGATATAGTTTCTTGACTGTGGATCAATTCCAACTGTCGGCTCATCCATAATAATTAACTTCGGTCTATGTGCAATTGCACAAGCGATATTCAGTCTTCGTTTCATCCCGCCAGAAAAGTTTTTCGGGTAACTTTTATGTTTATCGCTAAGCCCCACAAATTGAAGTGCTTCCTCTACTCTCGCTTTTAATTCAGTCCCTCTTAGCCCGTACAGTCCAGCAAAAAATTTCACATTTTCATAGGCAGTTAACTCTTCATAGATTGCAATATCTTGCGGAACGATACCGATATTCATCTTCGCAAACCGATTATGTTTCTTTATATTTTTTCCTAATATGCTAATTTCACCTTCATTACTTCTTAACAACCCAGCAATCATATTTATCGTGGTACTTTTACCAGCACCATTTGATCCTAAAAAGCCAAATATTTCTCCTTCTTTAATAGATAAAGACATATTATCTACCGCGATGAAATCACCAAATTTTTTCGTTAAATTTTTAATTTCTAATGTATTCATCATTTCACCCCTATTTCGGTTTCTCTGCTTTTAGTATAAACAAAAAAAATGAACCTGCTCAGTGCAGAAGTTCATTCTTTTCACATGAGATTATTCACTTTTTTCATATGAGATGATTCATCTTCGTCCCATTTTCTTATATCGGCAACAGCATTGTTACTGAAAAACCACTAGTTCCATCTACAATAATTTTTCCGTTTACTGACGCTGCTCGCTCCTCCATCCCCATAATCCCTAGACCTTTCTTAACGAGAGCTGCACCTTTTCCGTTATCCTTCACTTGTACTTTCACCATCTTGTTCAGTACATGAATATCGATTGAAATGACTGTCGCATCAGCATATTTCATCGCGTTCGTTAGTGCCTCCGTAACATTTTCACCGATAATCTTCCACTGAATTGGTGAAATCATATCTAAATTTCCTTTATATACGAAAGGAATATTTAGATCATGCTTACCGGCAAATTCCTCTATGAATAATTTCATACGATGAATACCAATTTGCTCAGTTGGTGGCTTCATATTTTTTAATGTAACCCGAATACTTTCAATTCCATCTTTTGAAATATGTATTGCATTTTGTAATAACTCCGCAGATTTTTCTTTATCTATCCCCATTAACCTCTTTGCTGCTTCCATTTGAATGAGCGCCCCTGTCATCGAGTGGCCAATTTTATCATGAATTTCTTGTGACAACCGATTTCTCTCTTCTAACTTAAATGTGTACTCTGATTGCTTTATGTACTCTTTATTTTCATGTAAGCTTTTCGTCAGCCGCTGCATATCTTTTCGCATCTTATCATTTTGTGATTCAATCTTTAATACACGCGATATATACCGTTCTGCCATAGTTAATACAATGAAAGAAAATGCAACAATTAATCCATATGTCATTCGAATACTTTCATCTGTAAAGATAATAGGAATCATCATAATGATAAAGAGCTGCCATTTCTTCTCTATATAACGAAATATAATTTCATATAAGTTCAATGGTAAAAACAAAATAAAGAACGGATGAATCTTCCATGTGAATAAAATAACTACGCCAATTGACACAAAAGTTAATATGTTTTTGTACGTATCTTTTTTAAATATAGAAATCAGCACGTTTACAGAAAGGTATAAAAGCAAAGTCAGTATAATCCATGGTAAGTTCTCAACATTTAAATAAATGTAACTAAACACAATATATATAAAAACAATTAATTTACTTATAGTTAACCAAAATTCCATAACATTAGTCTACTTTCCCTGTTAAGTAATAAATCGCAATTTGCGTACGATGTTCAAGTCCAGTTTTCCCTAAAACTGATGTAATATAATTTGCGATTGTTCCTTCTGATATAAAAAGTTGCTTCGAAATTTCTTTATTCGAGAAACCTTTCGCAATTAATGCGATAATACTAAGCTCTCTTTCTGTAAAAAGATTTTTATCTATTTTACATTCGTCCTCTTTACTTTCCATTAAATTGCATTTAATTTTATCAAGCACTACATCTTGCATAACAGTTTGACCGTTATATACGCCTTTTATCGCATCACGAATACGCTCTGGATCATTATTTTTTAATAAATAACCTTTCGCCCCATTCTTCACTGCGTCCAAAATATATTCATCATCATCAAACGTCGTTAAAATTAACGGTTTTGTTTTCGTCTCTTCACAAATAAACTTCGTCGCCTCTACCCCATTCATGTTTGGCATACGAACATCTAAAAGAGCGATATCAACGTCGTGTTTTTTACAATATTCCACTGCTTCTTTCCCATCATTTACTGTATCTACCACTTCGAACTCTTCATATGTATTTAAAATAATTTTCATGCCTTCCCTAATAAAAGAATTATCATCTGCTATTAATATTTTAATTTTCATGTTTGTTAGTATGGACCTTCCCCTACTAACATTCACATCCTTTCTTCACGTAACATTTCCTACTTGCTCATTATATACTTCTCTTTACCATTTTTTCACACCTTTTTTCATATAGCCTCCTTCCTAAAAATATATTATTCTTTTTTTACAACATGTGTAGGGTGACCTGTCATTTCTTACGTCTATATAATAGAATGCGTCAAAAAGGAGGGAGAGACCCATTGAGGAAAAACAATTAATTGAAAAAGCACAGCAAGGAAGCGAACATGCTTTTCGTATCCTTGTACAAACATATCGTCATTATATTTTCCAAGTTATCTTTTCTATTGTAAGACATGAAGAAGATGCGAAAGATGTTACACAAGAAGTATTCGTAAAAATTCACGCCTCTCTCCCAAATTATCAATTTCGCGGATTAAAAACATGGATGGCGCGTATTGCCACCAATCACGCTATTGATTATAAGAGAAAGAAAGCTAGAGAAAACGAAGAACTCTCCTTATGTAAAGCAACTGAGGAAAATATAAAATCCTCTCATAATATTGAGGCTTTATTAGTGACGAAAGAGCAAAAATTACTCATTGCTCAAAAGCTGAGAGAACTTCCCGAAAATTACCGTGACGTCGTTCTCTCACATTACTTAGAAGAAAAAAGCTATCAAGAAATTGCTTTACAGGAAAACATTGAAGTGAAAACAGTCGAAATGAAACTGTATCGGGCAAGAAAATGGATTAAAAAACATTGGAAGGAGGAAGAGTTTCTATGATGCATTATTCAAAAGAAGATTGGCGCAATTATACATTAGATTTTATAGAGAGCAATGAACGTGAATCTATGGAAGAACATCTTTATGAATGTGATCATTGTTTAGCGCTTTATATGGAAAGTATTGATGAACAACATGAAAACCTTCCAATGATAAATGATGATTCATTTACAAACGAAGTTATGACTCAAATACATTTTGAAACGCTACAACCTAATGAAAATATAAAAACAAACTCACTAAAGCGCACCATTATTCACTACATAATTGCGACCGCGGCTACAATTATTTTCATGGTAAGTGGTTTATTCCAATATATTTTCACAGCGACATCAAATTTCGAGAAATCTTCAAAACATAACGAGTCTTCTATCTCACAACAAATTGTAAACAAATCGGTAGACTCATCAAAAAAGGACGGAGGTTCAAAGCATGAATAAAAATCCCTTTTTAGCACTTGTATTAGGGCTAATTCCCGGGCTTGGTCATTTATATTTAAAGAAGTTCGGACGGTTTATTTTATATGGCGGAGGGGCTTTATTACTATTTATCTTTGCAGCATTTTGTACAATAGCATTAGGAGCGCGTGATATTGCTTTTCTTTCTCTATTTTTACTAGTTGTGCTATGGGCGATCAATTTATTAGACTTAGTTATCACTATTATTAATCAATCGAAAAAACAAGCAACCGGAGAATTTACAGAGTCCTCTAAAGAAAGCGAACGATTTTATATCATTCTTCTATCAATTATTCCTGGGCTTGGCCATTTTCAATTAGGACTTATGCAACGTGGACTTACATTTTTAGTAGCTTGTACAGGAATCGGGAGTATGATCATTTTCGTCGCACTCTTAACATCTCAAGGAAGTTTCCTTATCTTCCTTATTACATTACCTGTTCTATGGATTTATAATTTCTTCGATGCTGTTCAGCAACTACAGAAAAAAGAACGCGGCGAACAATTAGTTGACCGTACTATTTTCGAAGATTTTGAAGAGCACCGTGAACAAGGAAAGAAAAGTAAAACATTCGCTTCTATTTTAGCGATGTTCCCCGGAGCTGGGCATATGTATTTAGGCTTACAACGCCGCGGCCTTCAGCTTATGGTAGCCTTTTTACTTTCAATCTATTTACTCGACTTATTAAGGCTTTCTGCATTTTTATTTTTAGTACCAATCATTTGGTTCTATAGCTTTTTTGACGCTTTACAACAAACTGCAAAGTATGGAAAAGAACGTGTACATGACGAACCGATTATCGATTATTTTATCAATCATCAAAGATGGATTGGTATTGGGTTAATTACACTCGGTGGTTATTATTTATTAGATCAAACAGTCCTTCCTATTTTGAATGATTACTTTGCAACTATATTTAACATTCATCTTAGCGAGCTGTATTATCGCTATTTCCAAACATCTATCGTTGCACTCCTCTTAATTGGTGGCGGCTTTAAATTGTTACTTGGAAATAAAGAAAACAAAGGTGGTACAAACGAATGAGAACATGGCGCGTTGGAACATTTTCAATGGGGCTTTCTATTATTTCATTAGGTTGCTTCTTACTATTTTCAGTTATCAAAGGTACGCAAGTATTAGATTCCTTAACAGCTTGGTGGCCTGTTTTACTTATTATACTCGGCGTGGAAATTTTACTATACCTTCTATTTTCTAAGAAGGGACAATCCTTTATTAAATATGATATTTTTAGTATTTTCTTTATCGGCGTTTTAGGAAGCGCTGGAATTGCTTTTTACTGTTTATTATCAACTGGATTACTCGATGAAGTTCGCTACGCCATTAATACAACTAGACAAACGAACACGATTCCAGAAAGTAAACTTAGCATTCCTGAATCTATCAATAAAATTGTAGTAGATGCAGGTACAGACAACCCTCCTCTAACGATAGACGGAAGGAACTCAAATGAGGTTAGCCTTCTTGGAACATACGAAATGACGACAAAAGGAAATGAAAAACCCAATTTAAAACAAGAAGATTTTCTTTCAGTGCAAACGACTGGAGAAACAATGTATATAACATTAAAGTCGTTACCGTTTCATCAAAGAATGTTCGGTCATGAACCACGCGTAAAGCCGACGCTTGTACTACCACAAACGAAACATGTAGAAATTCGTGCTTCTAATCGCGATCTTTCTCTTTATCCAGGTCAATTACAAAACAATTGGTTTGTACAAGAAAGCTCAGGTGTATCTGTTCATTTAATAAAAGAAAGTGACATCTCTCTAACAGCAGTAACAAACCAAAAAGAAGCTATCGGAAATACCCCTTGGGAACAAGTAGAAGATTTAACGAAAAAAGAAGATAATACTTCAGAAGAAAATCCAGAATTAAACAACCAAGAACATTGGTATAAAAATTCGATTAAAACAGGCAACGGAACGTACAAGCTAAACATTGAGAAAGCTTACAATTTAAATATGAGTGTTATCGAAAAATAAAAAACCTTCCACAATTGTGGAAGGTTTTTTTCATATAATCGCTTTAATTCCTTCTAACACTAATCCAATCATAAATCCGCAAACAGCTCCGTTAACTCGGATCCACTGCAAATCTTTACCGACATTATTTTCAATCATTTCAATTAACGTTTTATCATCTAACTTATCAAGGTTTTCTTGCACAAGTTTTCCAATTTTCGAATGATTCTTTTCCACAAGTGTGACAACTTGTTTTTGTAACCACTCTTCTATTTTTTGAACAGTTTGTTCGTCTTCTTTTATTTTATTCATTTGTGTTTGTAAAAATGGAATAACATACTTATCCGTAAATTCTTCATTTTTCACAAAAGTAATTGCTCTTTGTTGTACTTGCTCCAGCATCTCTTTAATTTTGTCAGTAGCATTCCAATTCGTGATCCATTTTTCTTTCCAATTTTCTAATTCTTGTAGTAACGCTTCATTTTCTTTTACATTAATAATTTCCTGGCGAATTTTAGCTAATATAAGTTGTCTTGTGCTATTATCGGCATCTTGTAAGCTGTTAATATTGCTAATAATAAACTTCTGCAAAATGCCGCCAATTTTATCTTCATCTACAATATTCATAAATGATTTCAAAGTAAACTGCAAGAATCCATCTACTTTTATATTTTCCATCGCCTTCATACCTAAACTTCCGAGCTGATAACGCGCTTCATCTTGCGCTGTCCAATCTTTCACTTTTACTAATAGGTAATCAAGTGTCTTTTCATCATATTCTTGCACAACTAATTGATCAACAAGCACTTGTAATATGTTACTTGTATTAATTGTATGCAAATACGTTTTTAATTCTTTTTCAATAATAACAGCTAACTTTTCTGTATCTATTGAAACAATCGCTTTCTCCGCAATCGTTACAATTCCTTTTTTCACAGCGTCAGACTGCATTTCTCTCTCAGCAATTTGCAACACCATTTGTGCTAGCTGCATTTCTTTTACTTTATTCGTAATACTTTCTTTCGTTAGCCACTCATTTTCTAACGTATGAATGAGCCCTTTTGTTACTCTTTTACGATTTTTAGGTAATAACGCTGTATGCGGAATTGGAATTCCCATCGGGTGACGGAATAATGCTGTAACCGCGAACCAATCCGCAAGTCCACCAACTAATCCAGCTTCAAATCCCCCTTGAATAATCTCCCCTGCTACCGTTCCTTGAAAAGGGATAGAAGCCGCAAAACCTACTCCCATAACCCCAAGCGAAATACCCGCTATATATTTAGTCTGTAATGACATCGTATACACATCCTCTTATTATGTAAAATAAAGCTTTTTTGTTATGTTTATTTGATATAAGTTCTTTATATCTATACTATAATGAACTAATGCGAAAATAACAAAGAATTTATAATAATACATATGTCATATAAATAAAAAATGAGGCCACAATTAGCCTCATTTTTCTAATATTGTTAATGACTCACCTGTTTTATAATACCCATTCATGACAGCTTCTGGAACCATACTACCTCCAGTTCCCCACACAATATGAGTACCTTTCTTCAGCTTCTCTGTTAACTGTTGTTTTTGTAAATACGCATCTTCTTTACATACTTTCACTGGCCCTATCATACCCGCTAATGCAGAAGGCTCTAAATAAATATTTTCCGTATCAGCTAGTTCTTTTAACAATCTATATAATTCTTCATCACTTACTGTGTAATTACCACTCAAAAATGGTTCCATCGTTTCCCCGACAAACCCAGACGGTCTTCCTACCGCTAGTCCGTCCGCGTCTGTTACATTATCAATCCCGATATCTTGAACGGCAATTTTATCATGAAGTCCTGTCATTAAACCGAGTAACATACATGGTGAATGTGTTGGCTCTGCAAAGAAACAATGGACATTGTCTTTATACAATAACTTTAAACCAAATGCTACTCCGCCAGGTCCGCCCCCTACTCCACACGGAAGGTAAACGAATAAAGGGTGTTCTTCATCCACTACAATCTCTAACTCTTCTAATTGTTTTTGTAAACGCGATGCTGCTACTGCGTATCCTAAAAATAAATCATGTGAGTTTTCATCATCTACAAAATAACAACTAGGATCTGCATCTGCTTGCTGACGCCCCTCTTCTACTGCTTTACTATAATCAGCTTCATATTCAATAACGTTTACACCTTTACTTCTTAATAAATCTTTTTTCCATTGTTTCGCGTCTGCTGACATATGAACAGTTACGTTAAAACCTAGTTTCGCACTCATAATTCCAATGCTTAATCCTAAGTTTCCTGTTGAACCTACCGCAATTGAATATTTTGCAAAAAACTCTCTACATGGCTCACTATCTAAAATGGAATAATCATCTTCTTCTGTTAACATTCCATGCTGCAACGCTAATTGTTCAGCATGTTTCAACACTTCATAAATCCCGCCCCTCGCTTTAATTGAGCCTGATATCGGAAGTTGGCTATCACATTTTAATAATAATTCTCCTAGAATAGGTTGCTCGTAATTTTTCTCTAAAGCTTGTTTCATAGAAGGGATTTTCACTAAAGGTGATTCAATTATACCTTTCGTCTCTTTCGTTTCAGGAAAAACTCTCACAATGTATGATGCAAAACGCTTTAACCTCTCCTCCGCATCTTCTACATTTTCTTCATTCAGTGGCGAATCTATTATTGCCGTTTCATACTTTTCCATATTCGGATTCACCCAAAACACTTCTTCTGTTGCGATTAATTTATTTAATAGTGGATATTGTTCTTTTAATTTCTCTATCTCCTTCATTTCTCTTCCTCCTCATCACCTTGTAGCTTACGATTTAATAAATTATAATTAAATTAATTTTAATATAGTTTAACACAAAAAATAATTTAAGTTAATTTTAATTTAATTTATTTAAATATAATTTAATAATCATTAAGGAGCTTTTCATTATGGAAAATATAGATATTGGTAAAAAGATTGAAAAACAAAGAAAAGAAAAGGGGTTAACAAGTAAAGAACTAGCAACGATGGCAGGTATTACACCATCCATGTTAAGTCAAATTGAGCGTGGGTCTGCTAACCCTTCTATCCAAACATTAAAAGTACTCGCTAAAGCTCTTGATGTTCCAACATTTAGCTTTTTACTTGAAGATACAAATACAGACGATTTAATTGTACGTTCTCATAAACGCAAAAAAATGATTATCGATAATTTATCATATGAAATGCTATCACCTGATTTCACAGGAAATTTAGCAACAGCGATTATGACCGTTCCTCCAAATACAGCTTCATCAGAAAATGTACTAGAACATAAAGGTGAAGAATTAGCATTTGTATTAGAAGGGCAAATCACATTACATTTAAATGAAGAAGAATACATATTAGAAACGGGTGATAGCGTAAAAATACCCGCTTATTTAAAACATAAATGGGTAAATCAATTCGAGAAAAATGCGATTGTTTTATTTTCTGTTACTCCGCCGATTTTTTAATAGATGTAATAAAAATAGCCACATACGGATGCATTCCGTACATGGCTATTTTTATTTTTTCGGCACGAACAAAATCCCTAAACTCATAACACAAAAACTGAGTATTTGCTGTACTGATAAACCAAATAGAACCGAATTCTGTT
This sequence comes from Bacillus thuringiensis, assembly GCF_022095615.2. NCBI lineage: Bacteria > Bacillati > Bacillota > Bacilli > Caryophanales > Bacillaceae > Bacillus > Bacillus thuringiensis. The sequence continues at coordinate 1,656,772 of NZ_CP155559.1, read as the reverse complement.
CACTAACAAGTGAAATAATGATATGAGCAAACCCCTCAATAATTAGAAAAACGCTTATATTCTTTCCATTTCCTAACCTTTCATTTTTCATCCATAACAAGCCCATTATACAAAGGGCAAGGATGATCTCGTATACGAATATAGGATGATATAAAAATTTAGATTCATATATTTTCATTCCCCAAGGCAATGTCGTTTGTACACCTATTTTTTGGTGAAACAAAAAATAAAAAATAATACTCATACATAGTCCAATAGGTAATGTATCAAGTAAAATACGAAGCGCAAATTGCTCCTTTTTACTTTTCCAAACAATATAGGCACTCGCAATTATACATCCTGCTATAATATGCTTCATGCTTCCTATAGCTAATAATGCTTGCAATGGTGACCTAATAGTCCATACTGGATTTAAAATTGCCGGTGCAAATTTCCATACAAATACGATGATAAGAAAAGCATTTGTTACTGCATCCATCATTTTTTCATATGGTACACTTTGATTCTTCATCTTGCGTTTCATCAACATAAATCCAAATAGACTTCCAATTATAAGAGATACGGGTTGTAACCTCACGATCCACTCCATCACTATGAAATCCCCTCTTAACTCTCAATTAATTTCTTAAATTTCTCTTCTAATTGATCTGGAGGTAATACGCCTCGTACTTGCTCTACGATAATTCCATCTTTATTAACAAAAAATGTCGTTGGTAAAGAAAATACTTTATAATCCAATCCAGCTACTCCGTCCATATCTAGTAAAACAGGAAACTTAAATCCGTGACGATCTGCAAATGCGCTCGCTTCTTGTACTGGATCTCCGATAGTTGCATTTACCGCAAAAATTTCAACATCCTTTTTATATTTGTCATACATATGAACTAAGTCAGGTGCCTCCATTTCACATGGTCCACACCACGATGCCCAAAAATTAATAAGATACGGTTTTCCTTTTGCATCATTTAACGAATGCAGCTTCCCTTCTAATCCTTTTAACGTTATGTTTGGTGCTTTAAACCCTGCTTGTGGTAATACTTCTGTTTCTTGTAACTCCGCTTGTTTTGCTTTTCTTTCTTTTTCTTCTTTTTTTGTATTATAAAAGTTAACTCCGGCCCAAATTAGTGCCCCAGCCAGTATAATCGCAATTAGTTTCTTCACCTTTTTTCCTCCTCATTATTAAAAACCTGTAAATCCACCAAACAGACGAATAAAGAATGCTGTAATTTTCGTCATTTGATTTGTATACAATAAAATACCTGTTACAATCATCATTCCACCGCCAATTTTCATCATGACATTGGCATATGTAACAATCCATTTTACCTTCCCAATAAAGAATGCCATCACGAAAAATGGAACCGCAAACCCAAGCGTATACGCGGTAATATAAAGAAATGCCCCTTCAGGATTCGTTGCGCCAAGCATGAGTACAGCGGAAAATATCGGTCCAACACATGGTGTCCAACCCGCTGCATATGTCATACCGACTAAAATCGAGCGAATATATCCAGTCGATTTACTTCTATACTGCACCTTTTTCTCTGCCATAAGCCACTTAGGCTGAAACAAGCCCGTCATAAATAGCCCCATTAAAACAATAAAAATCCCACCAATTTGTTGAATCAATTTTTGGTTAGATGAAAATGTTATTCCAATCCAACTTACCGATAAACCTAACGCGTAAAATATAACCGAAAATCCGATTATAAAAAATATGGTATGTATAATCGCTGATTTTTGCATAATCCCACGATTTTCTTTTAAATCTTGAATAGACACACCTGTAATATAAGATAAATAAGATGGATATAGCGGTAAAGAGCACGGAGATATAAATGACAATACTCCCGCCCCAGCCACAAGCCAAATTGTTAAATCTGCTGCATTCATTTTATTCCTCCTAAAACACTACAATAAGTAGTGTTGATTCTTAAAAAAAAGAGGCTATATGCACTCTCCGACAATAAGTACAACCGACATACAGAATAAACCTAATGTTACATATACCGAATTCGTATGTAACGGAATAGTAAGCTTAACAACCTTTTCATTTAACACTTGCTCGATTCGTAAATTTATTGCTGTTTTTGCAAATGAAGCTGTAACACACCGATTTTCCATTGTCTTTATTTTAATTAATTTTAATAACGCGCTACCTAACTCAAATGAAGATTCCATTTTGTTCATCGCATATTTATCAGCAGCTAGCTCTTGATACGTATGATACCGCTGTAACAACCCTTTTAATATCGGTATGTACATCATTCCTTCTGCTAATAACGTAAAACAAAATAATTTTAACGGATCACGATTATTTTGATGATATTCTTCATGGAAAATAATTGCATCCATTTCTTCATCTGAAAATGTTTGAAGCATCCCTTCTGACATGACAACTTTCGGACGAAATAGCCCAATTGTAAATGCCGCAACTTCCGTAGTCGGCAATATATATATTTGTTTTCCTTTTCGGATGAAAGGGATAAGTATTTCTTGTAATTTTTTACCATATAAAAATTGTCGCCAAATTCTTTTGCACACGATTAATATGGTAAGTAATAATAATCCAGCGATTATAATACGAATGAGCGATAATTCTTTCATATGTTTTTCTAACTGGAACAAGCAAAAATTTGAAAGAAAGAGCATCTTATTTTGAAACAGAAATGGATATGTAACGTAATACATTAACATACTGAAAAAGAGGGTACTAACAATTACTGCTAACAATACGATTTTACGCATTTGCCATTTCATTTCATTACTCCTCTTTTTTTAACTGACTCAATTTGTCTTCTAACTTTTTTATTAAAGTCGGATCAGCCTGCTCTAACTCATCTAGCATATGATTTACAACTAAATCTCCAAATTCCCCCATCAATTCCTGTGTCATTTTCTTCGTTTGATTGGATAAGAATTCTTCTTTTGTTTGTATAGCACGATATATGCCACTTCTTTTTACAGTCTGTTTTTCTAAGTGTAATTTCTCTACTAGCCTGTTCATAACTGTCATTACAGTATTAAAATTTACAGGTGATTCTTCACTTAATCTCTGCTGCACTTCTTTAATCGTAATACCCTCGCTAGACCAAACAATCTCCATAATCTTCGCTTCAAGCGGTCCAAAGAAATGATTTAACCCTTGCTCATTTAACTTATAGTTTTGAGTAAACATAGTATGGCTCCTTTCACACTACGAATTGTAGTATAAATTAAATGAAAGGTCAAGCACGAATGATATACACGAAAATTCACTACCCATAAATACGTACGCCATTCTATTTCTTATAATCCTAGCTTCTCTCCAAATGTTTCAAACAGATACTGCTCTAATATTTGTACACTAAACTTCTCATTACGCCCAAGCGCAAATAATTCCCGATCTTTCGCCACGATAGTATCTAACGGAATAACGACATTATCCACTACTTTTGTAATTTCTATGATGTTACTTTTTACATTGACTTCTGTTTTAAATTCAACATTTTCTAATACGATATGCGAGCGTCTTCCTGATGCCAAAAAAGTAAAGTTAGGATTTTTATAAATGCCAATTTCACTCTCTAATGGGTATAAATACTGAAAAATGATATCTCTATGTCCATCTTTTATTATTTTTTCATCCTTCTCATCATCTAAGTATTCTTTCACCTTCGTTGTAAATTCAAATCGAAAATCCACTTTTTTCACGCTCCCTCTTTGTATTTTTATATTAAATAAATATATTGAAATAATTTTACCATATTGTAATACAAGTTCCTATAAAAAGTAAAAACTCATTTGTAAAATCTCTATTATTTCCGATTCTTTTTTTAAGTATAAGCACTCATTCAATATGAATTCATGCTTCGTTATATCCATTTAAACATATTGTTTCCATATTTTGAAACAATAGTATGAAGTATTATATATCAATAAATTGTTTCTAGTTCATTTCTCTATGTAACCAGCCTCTGCTTTACTATTCCGATATATTTAAACTATATTTTCTGCTTATTCATTACATTACAGAAGGAATGTAACTCTCTTCTATCGAATTTTTATATAACAAAAATGATTAGGTGGTGCTTTACTATGAAATTAGCTGTCATTGGTGGCGGTGATTTACAAGATTCAAATCACTCGCCTATTAATGAGCGACTTATAGCATTAACAAATAAACAGTATCCAAAAGTATTATTCATTCCTACAGCAAGTCATGATGATGAAAGCTATATAAAACTATTTTTAGACACGTTCGAAAAACAATTACACTGTGAAGTACAAATTTTACGTAATATAGCTGATACACCTTCTAAATATGAAATAGACGAAATGATTCAATCAGCTGATTTAATTTATCTCGGTGGCGGGAACTATATTCACATGCTTACACAATGGAAAGAACATAAACTAGACGAAAAATTATTATTTGCTTTGCAACAAGGAACTCTCATCGCAGGATGTAGTGCTGGTGCTATGTGTTGGTTCACATCTAGTATCCGCTCAGATTATGAAGATTCTGGTTATATAGAAAGCAACGGCTGGGGGATTGTGAACAAAAGATTTTGTCCACATTATAATCAATTAAATAGAATGAACGCCTTCCATTCCTTTTTACAAAATCATCAAGGTAATATAGAAGGAATTGCACTAGAGGATAATTGTGCTTTATATATTACAGAAGAATCTTTTGAAATTATCGGTGAACCTGAAAAAGCATGGGAGTTTTATATGAGTGATAACAAACTCATTAGACAACATTTTGATATCACTTTAAAAAGCTATTTATAAACATACACTTACAAAAAATGTCCCTAAGTATAATAACTTAGGGACATTTGCATGATTTAGCTCACTAATCGTGTAATTCGTTTCTTCTGCCATGAAAACTTATAATATGCATACTGTAATACCAAGCTGACAATAAATGCTGCTGGGTACCCAATCCATATCCCTTCTATACCAAGACTTGTATGATAAGAAAGGTAATACGCTACAGGTACTTCAACAAGCCAAATTGATACAACGCCGATAACAGTTGGCCATAATACTGTACCACTTGCTCGCATTGTCGCACTAATAATTTGCGCATGCCCGAAAATTAAATAGCTCCATAATGTAATCATAACAAGGCTGTGAGCAATATCAATTGTAGTTTGACTCGTTAAAAATAGTGATAGTATGTCTCTTGAGAACAAGTAAATAAGAGATATTAACACACCACCGATGACATAGTTCATGATAATTCCGGCTTTCACGACTTTCTGTAATCGATCAAATTGATTTGCCCCAATTGATTGTGCTGCAAAAATGGAAACTGTAATACCAAGGCTAACTGCTGGCATTTGTACATAACTTGCAACCTGGTTCACGACGCCATAAGCTGCTGTTGCATCCGAACCGTAACGATTTACAAACGCGATGACCGCAATTTCAGATAATGAAACTAATATCATATTAATACTCGCCGGAATACCGAGTCGTAGCAATAGCTTCAATAACTCCCCATCCATGCGAAGATATTTCCTTACCGTACTATCTAATTGTAGTGGGTGATTTTTCTTCTTTAAATATACCAACATGACAATAAACGTAATAACTGTAGATATAACAGAAGCATACGCTGCTCCATACACATCTAATTTCGGAGCTCCTAACCATCCAAAAATAAGAATTGGTAATAAGATCATATTTAGTGCTGTACTTACAATTAAAAAGTAAAATGGCGTTTTAGAATCTCCTGTACCTCTCATAAATGTTGTATATGCGAAATATAAAAATAATACTGGCATCGATATAAATAATATCCGTGCGTAATGTACACTTATTTCAATAATATTTTCTGGCGTTCCCATAAGGCGCATAATATCCATTGCAAAAATACTGCCTACTATCGCCAACACAACTCCAATAATAAAGGTAAATGTCAGCGTCGTACCAACGATAGCTTTTAAACGATCTTCGTTTTTAGCGCCAAACGCCTGACCAATTAAAATAGAACTACCTGAACCAATACCAATTACAAATGAAACGAGTAAGAAAAATAGAGGAAAGAATGCTGATATGGCTGCTAAATCATTAACTCCAAGCCATCTTCCTACTACTACCATACCGAATAATTGTCCAATCGATTGTAATACATTACTTAATAGTAACGGTACTAAAAACATGGACATCGACTTCCAAATCGGTTTACTCTCACTTTCTAACTTATGTGACTCCGCACCTTCTTTATTGTTATCTGTAGGTGGTTTCAAATTTCATTTCTCCTTTTATTAAAAATCTGTTTTTCAACTTCTATCTCTTTGTATAGTTGTTATTATAATGTGCTTCTATTCATTTTCTTTTCCGTATGGATTATAACTTCACCCAATATTGGCTTCCATCAGCTGTTCTATCTAAAAACCCATATTCAATTAAATATCTTCTTAACGTTACAAAATCCGGATATACACTTTCTATGACAGTATTTACTTCTTTTTCAGTGTACTTTTTATTACTATCAAACTTCGTCACTAAATGGCGTAATATAATTAATTTACGCTTTTGTTTTTTCGGAAATTTAGAAAGCGGTCCATCTAATCCTTCTGTAAAATGTACTTTTAATACTTCATCATTTTCTTCTTCCGTAATATTGTAGCGATCATCTACCATCGTCGCTGTTCTATGAATGGGTACAAATTTCGTTTGTACTTTTGATTTTTCTTCTGACAGTTCCATTAAAGCTAAAAACACTTTCGCTTGCTTCATTTTCTCTCGAAGTGTAAATCGATGATTGCGAATGGTTGAAGTACTTCCACCATCCATCTCTTTTACAATCTCTTTATCATTCAGCCCCATATGGAAAAACTGAACCATTTTCTTTTGCAAATCAGTTAAGCCTGTATACTTCTTATCAAGATTTAATAAATAATCAAACATAGACGTATGTTCATTTTGCACATGCAATTGTACAAACTTCTCTGCTTCATACAAAACTTGATTATCTTGATAAATTACGCCCTTAATAAATGCCTCTCCACAAGCTAAACAAATATATTCCTCTGCTTCCGCTTCAAATACATACCCTTTCTTCAATTCTTCTACCGAAGCATCCCAAAACTTCTCTGAAATATCACTCATACTAAACACTCCTTTAAAATGTTTATTTAAAAACAGACAAATCTCAATATTGTTTATTACCACTTCATAATCTTAACACAATTAAAATAAACATTTCAATGTTTCGTTTGCCTATTTTATAAACTTTTACAAAAACGTCTATTAAAAGAATTTAATACAATGAAAAGCGAATGTGTTTATATAAATTCATTTTATAAGATGTGAAATAGAAGCTAAATATTCTACAAGACCCGTGGTTTACCATTAAGCAAATCGCCAAAAATACATATGCGATTAGTGAATATGGACATTGGGAGAAAGTACATTCAATTTTAACTACAAAAAAGGTGTTTCCGTATAAGAAAACACCTTTTACTTTTTATATATTCTATTTACAGTCTCTACTAAAACCTTACTCGCTTGTACAAATGTATGCTTTCGATTTCTATCTTCAACAAATTTATTAGCATAACTACCTATAATCATCATACAACTAATTATAACTAACGCTATCTTTCTATTCTTGTCAGTCACTTCATGCCACTCCACTTTTACAAAACTTCTTTTGAATTTATTCCCTCAAGAAATTTTACATGAATAATAAAACGTGTGAGTATGCAATTCTGCATATTCACACGTTTTATTACGATGTTGTGATTTAATTTAGTTACAGTACACGTATACCGAGGTGACTAACTTGAAATTTAAAGCGAAAAAGAATCCATTTCACATCATTTTTATTACATTATTTATCATTATTTTTCTCGTTTCGCTATTCTTCCAAAATGAAAATTCTATTTTTTTCACTCTCATGATGCTGCTAAATATAGTGAATCTTTCTTCATTCTATTTTTCTCACTACAATATAACTGCATCATCTCTTATTGTAAAACACGGTTTCATATTTCATACTGAAATTCCATTTGAAGATATTCGTCACGTTAAATACTCTGGTAAAACACTTCATTCAAAAAAATGGACTAGACAGCAATTAGAAATCCATTACAATTTATTTGACTCAGTAACCGCTTTTGTACCACTAGAAGAAGAAAAGTTCATTTCACTCTTAAAAGAAAATTGTCCACATATGAAAGTAATGAATATGCCTGCTAACAAATAATATATTTTGAAGCTTGTAGGAGTGCAAGTGGATGAAACATAAAAAGAATAATAAAAGAAGCCAAGTTTCTATACTAAGAACCTTGGCTTCTTCTATTATTCTTTCGGAGCAATCATTTTTTTAGGATCGACAATTTCATCAAATTGTTCTTCTGTTAGTAGTCCAGATTGCAATGCTGCTTCTTTTAAAGTTAACCCATCTTTATGAGCATGCTTCGCAATTTTCGCTGCATTTTCATATCCGATATGCGGATTTAATGCTGTTACAAGCATTAATGAACGATTCACATTCTCTTTAATTACTTCTTCATCAGCTTCAATACCAACTGCACAATTATCATTAAATGAAACAATTGCATCTGCTAATAAGTGAGCGGATTGTAAGAAGTTATATGCAATAACAGGTTTAAATACGTTTAACTCAAAATTACCTTGACTCGCAGCAAATCCAATTGTTGCGTCATTTCCCATCACTTGCGCTACAACCATCGTTAACGCTTCACTTTGCGTTGGATTTACTTTACCTGGCATAATAGAGCTTCCTGGCTCATTTGCCGGAATGATAATTTCTCCTAGACCACTACGTGGACCACTTGCCAGCCAGCGCACATCGTTAGCGATTTTCATTAAATCCGCTGCTAATGCTTTTAATGCACCATGTGTATATACAACTTCGTCATGGCTCGTTAATGCATGGAACTTATTTGGTGCAGAAATAAATTGCTTACCTGTAAATTGGCTAATTTCCTCAGATACCATCTCACCAAATTTAGGATGAGCGTTAATACCTGTTCCAACTGCAGTACCACCAATCGCAAGCTCTTTCATATATGTATTGCTCTCTGCAATCATACGCTCTGTTTTTTCAAGCATACGGTGCCATCCACTAATTTCTTGCCCTAATGTTAACGGTGTCGCATCTTGTAAATGTGTACGACCAATTTTTATAATATGTTCAAATGCAGTTACTTTTTCTGCTAACGTTTCTTTTAATTTCATAATTGCTGGTAATACGTGATTTTCTACTGCAATTACACATGCTACATGAAGCGCTGTTGGAAATGTATCATTTGAACTTTGAGACATGTTCACATCATCATTCGGATGAATATGTACGTCAGATCCCTTCTCTTTCAAAATCTGATTCCCTCGATTTGCAATTACTTCATTCACATTCATATTTGACTGTGTACCACTACCCGTTTGCCATACGACAAGCGGAAAATGTTCATCCCATTTCCCTGCCATCACTTCGTCAGCTGCTGCCACAATTGCTTCTGCTTTTTCTTCTGATAGCTTTCCTAATTTTTGATTGCTAAGTGCTGCACTCTTCTTTAAAATGGCAAATGCTTTTACAATTTCAAGCGGCATTTGCTCTGTTCCAATCGGGAAGTTTTCTTTACTACGTTGTGTTTGTGCTGCCCATAATTTATCAGCTGGAACTTTTATTTCTCCTATTGTATCTCTTTCAATTCTGTACTCCATTTTTTCATCCCCTTGAAAATAAAATACCTACATTTCTTATAATAACAGACTTCCTCTTAAATGATAAGAATTCTCACTCATATATATAGATATTTTATATTTATTTTTAAAAATTCCTCTTGACCTAAACTTAAGTTTAGGCTGTATCCTTTCCTTTGTAACCTACTATAACAATACTGGAGGAATTCAATATGAAAAAATATGCTTTCATAACAGGTGCGAATAAAGGCATTGGATATGAAATTGTTCGTCAATTAGCAGAAAAAGATTATCACGTATTTTTAGGCGCTCGTAATAAACAACTTGGTCAACAAGCTGTAGAATCCTTACATGTTCCAAACGTTTCCTATATTCAAGTAGACATTTCTAGTGCTCAATCCATTCAAGAAGCAATCAAGAAAATCCACGAAACGACTGACCAATTAGATTTATTAATCAATAACGCAGGCATAGCACTCGACTTCCATACGCTACCTAGTGAATTAAATATTGAAACTTTACGCCAAGGATTTGAAGTTAACTTTTTCGGAACATTCCAAATGGTGCAAGCCTTTTTACCATTATTAAAGAAATCAAGCAACAGTAAAATTATAAATGTAACAACTGACATGGCTTCATTAACAATGTTTGCTAACGGTGAAACACATCCAATTAATGCATTAGGGTATAATTCTTCAAAAACAGCTATTAATGCTTTAACATTAGCTTTTAGTAAAGAATTTAGTACGAACGGCCCAGAAATTTTCGGAGTAACTCCCGGCTTTACAACTACTGACCTTAATGATAATTCCCCAGGTGGCCATACAACCAATGAAAGTGCTAAAATTATTATTAAATATGCATTAAGTGAAACAAACTATAATGGTAAAATACTAAATAAAGATGGAATTATAACTTGGTAGTAAAAGGATGAATTCTATGTATTATACGATCGGTCAAGTCGCCAAAATGCAACACTTAACTATTTCTCAAATACGTTATTACGATAAACAAGGACTGTTCCCTTTTCTTCAAAGAAATGAAAAAGGAGATCGAGTTTTTGACGAAGAAGCACTGAAATATTTAGAAATGATTTTATGCTTAAAAAACACCGGTATGCCCATTCAAAAAATAAAACAATTTATCGACTGGTCTATGGAGGGAGAACCTACTATCCTTCAACGGTTGGAATTAATGAAACAACAGGAGGCCAATGTCTTACAGCTCATTCAAGACACTGAAAAAAACTTAAAAAAGATACAACAAAAAATTGCTAAATATGAGAACGAAATAACTTTAGCAAATACTATTACCAAATAAAAAAATCACCTTCTACATGTTGTAGAAGGTGATTTTCATTTTATGATGCTTGCTTTCCTTTATCTGCATCATCCACATACCAAATGAATTTGCCTGTATATCCGTAAATAACTGCTAAGATTAATGAAACAAAGCTTAACCACATAAACGGAACATATGAGAACGTTGCTACACCTAAAATACCAGCCATAAAAATACCATTATCAGACCATGGAACCATACCTGAAGTTAGCGTTCCACCTACTTCTGAGTTACGCGCTAATACACGTCGGTCTATTTTTAATTTATCATAGCTATCTTCCATGATTTTTGGTGTTAAAATTAGTGATACGTACATCGCACAACCAAATATATTTGCTAAGAATGCCACGATTAATGTAGACAATGTTACATTACCTGCAGAATTTAATTTCTTTTCGAATTTTGATACGATTACTTTTAAAACACCTAATTTTTCAAGTAATCCACCAAATCCTAAACCGAAAATAATAACGGCTACTGAGCCAAGCATACCGTTAATTCCACCACGGTTTAATAACTTGTCAACAAATTCAACACCAGATTGAATTGAGAATCCGTTATACGCTGTTCCAATCGCCTCTCCAAAGTTCATTCCTTGGAAAAGAGTTGCCCAAATTGCACCAATTAAAGCTCCCATTGCAATTGTTGGCATAGAAGGTTTCTTCATCGCTAATAAAGCAATAACAATGACCGCCGGAACAAGCATCCATATTTTAATATCAAATTCCTTTAATAAAGCTTCTTTTAAAAACTCTACTCGATTCAAGTCTACATTATCGCCGCCGTACATCCAACCAGCTACAGTAAACATAATGCTAGTAATAATATAAGCCGGAACATCTAATACGAGCATAGCTCGAACGTGAGCAATAACATCTACTTTTGCCATAGAAGCTGCAAGAACTGTACTATCAGAAAGTGGTGATAATTTGTCGCCGAAATAAGCTCCTGAAAGAACTGCACCAGCAACAAGTGGAAGTGGTAAGCCAAGCCCTTCACCAATCGCCATCATAGCAATACCTGCTGTTCCAACTGTTCCCCATGATGTTCCTGTCGCGATAGAAGTTATCGAACAAATAATTAATGTTGCTAATAGGAATATGCTAGGGTGAATAAACTCTAATCCATAATAGATTAATGTTGGTACAACGCCACCTGCAATCCAAGTTCCAATTAAAGCACCTACTGCAACTAAAATCAGTATTGCTTCTAATCCGTTAGAAATCCCTTTCGTAATTGCATCTTGCAATTCTTGATAACGAAATCCTAATCTTAATCCAAGCGCAATTACTAAAAACCATGAAATAAATAGCGCTAATTGAATTGGGAGATCAAAAATCGTTTGGAAGGAAAAGACAACAGCGAGAAATAGTAATAAAAGAACTATGATTTCTAGCATCGATGGTAATCTTACACTTTTCATTTTTTTCTCTCCTTACAAGTCGATAACATGACGTATGTCGTCTTACATGTATGTAATATACAATTAGCGAAGACAAAACAAAATTTTCATATTATTTCGATTTATTTTTCCAGTATAATATATTGGACACCTTTTCTATTGTAAAAGTAGATGTTACTTTTCGCAATGGAAAATATAAAAAATGTTACATTTTTATTTAGATAGAACAATTCAAGAATAACTTTTTTAATATTTGTCATAACAAATTTTTTTACTATTATCCTCACCTTTTAAGGACTACCATTTTTCTCCACAAAAAAAGCACACATCATTAAAATGATGCATGCTCCACTTTTATTTATACATATTTTGTATTTCGTCTTTATTTTTAAGTATTTCAACAAACTTATCGCTACAACCTTTCGGAAATAACACTCCGAGTCCATATGAATGCTCAAACTGAAAATGAGGATGCTGCGCTTTGACCTCATTCCAAAATTTATACACGCCGAAATCACCACTTCTAACTTCAATATCATGAAATAATACAATACCATTTTTCGCGACTTTAGGTAACCACGTTCTATAATCATGAGAAACAGCTTCATACGTATGATAGCCATCAATATGCAAAAGATTTATTGTTTCATCTTGAAACTGATCTACAGCATCATCAAAAGTAGAACGAATCAAATTCCCTATATTAAGGTAGTTATCGCTCACCACTTTTTCTACTATTTGAAAAACGCCTTCTCCATATGGACCTGTATGCCCATCTCCAGCCCAAGTATCTATAGCAAAACACTTCGTAGCTAGCCCACCATCTTTTACCCCCTGACAAAAGCTGAAAAAAGAAGCGCCTAGATGTGTACCTAACTCAACCAAAGTTTCTGGTTTTTCAAATCGTACTAAATCATATGCAAAATCTAAATGTCCACTCCACGCAGATTGTGCCCGAATAATATGACTATAATTGTCAAATTCAAATGTTGGTTTATGAGTAACCCAGTTCATCACATTTCTCCTTCTACATATATTTTTAACAAACCAAATTACTCTTATCTTTATTTTTTTATCATTGTAATTATGATTTTATTTCATAAAAAGATGAAGAATTTACTCTTTCTTATTGAGGTAAAGCATCATATACATATGGATCTGTAGGCGTATTGATTTTCTCTACTTTGCTTACTTTGACAAGTGGAAATAGTGTGCCTTTATATGTCGTTTCATCTAACAAACCTGTTATTTTCACCCATGTTTCCTCCGGGAGCTTTTTTACGTTTTCCCCTGCAACAATCATTCCCCAGACTGATGCATCCGCAATACAACAAGTTATACCGTATCGCGCCACTACCGCTTTATCACCCGTCACATCTTTATCATTATATATAAATCCTGAGAATGTAATTTCTTTCCCTTTAAACCCATTTACATCTTGGCCAATTGCATTCATTGTCTGTACATAATCCTTATCCTCTACTTGTATTTCTCGTTGCCCTAACATACTTTTTTCTAATTGTGATTCCACTTGATCATTCGCTTTTAAATTCGAGGTTTCATCTTGTTCTTTCCAATCAAAATTTGCCTGTATTCCCTCTTTTTCGTTCTTTTCCATACTTCTCGCCTGTACACTTTGATTCATACCCCTTTTCCCCGCTAAACTTCCGTCAATTGTTACACCGCCAAATAGAAAAGCGCTAATAATTGGAACAACAAATAAAACATATACAAAGTATCGTTTCAGCCCCAATTTCAATTCCCTATGATGCACACAACAATTATCTTGTTCCTCTCTCTCATCTCCCCAGACCTGTAACGAACCAAGAAGTAAAATTACTACAAAAGCTATATACGTAAATTTAATCATTTTTGGAGCGATAAAATTATAAATATTCCCTGTTACAAGTAGTTTAAATAAGAGCATTGCTAAACCAATTAATATAATGCCACGAATATAGCGATGATAGGCCTTCTGTTCCTTCTTCTCCACTGCTTCACACCTCCTATAACGTTGTAATTTGCACAATTGTGTACACCGATAAAATAATAATTCCAATCAAAAAGAATACAAATCTCTTTTGAAAATACGCAAATAGCATGAACGTATTTTTCATATCAAGCATAGGCCCAAACACAAGAAATGCGAGAAGTGCTTTTACAGAGAAAACATGTCCAAAAGATGCCGCTATAAATGCATCTGCTGCTGAGCAAATGGATAAAACATAGCCCAATCCCATCATAATAATTGGGGAAATCACTTCATTATGCGCCACTGTATCAAGTACATTTCGATCAAAAAATGTTTGAAATACGCTCGCAAAAAAAGCACCAACCAACAAATATTTACCCGTATCAAAAAACTCATCTACAGTGTGATTCACAACATTCCTCCAGCCCCTTTTTTCTTTTTTTTGAATCGGTTCCTTTATATCTTTTAAAACATTTTTCCCGCGATAGAAATAATACACAATTAGCCCTACTAATAGCGCCGCACAAATTGTTATCCCAAAGCGTGCATATACAATTACATCATTTTTTTGAAATGCATATACGGTAGATAAAAGAACAATCGGGTTCATAATAGGTGCACTCAGTAAAATTACAATTCCTATATGAAAAGGGAGTCCTTTTTGAATAAGTCTTCTTACGATTGGTATAATGACACATTCACACATTGGAAAAATAATTCCCACAAATACTGCTGGAATCATTGCAACAATTGGAGATCTCGGCATTACTTTTTGAATCATATCTTCTGTCACAAACACTTGAATGAGAGAAGAAACAATTACCCCTAATAAAATAAAGGGTATTGCTTCAAATATAATACTTAAAAACACCGTATTCATATTCAACCATTCTTTTGGCATACCTTTATGTAAATTTGCTAAACTTGTAAAATCTACAAAAAATAATAAAAAAAGAAAAATAGCAATAAGGACTATTCCTATTAATTCTTTTGAAGCTCTATTAAAGACCAACATTATCCCCCCACTTTATTCATATTAAATCGTATGCTTGTCCAAATGCCCTACACTACTACAACACAAATTTTATAGTTTATTTCTATTCTTAAATCGTAATCATTATGATTTATTGTTGATTTTTTATTTTTTATCCCTTAATATAAAACGTAATCATTACGATTTAAAGGAGAGAGATTATTTCATGAAAAAAATACCTATTACTGTATTAAGTGGATTTTTAGGAGCTGGTAAAACCACTTTACTGCATCATATTTTGACTAATAAAAACAACTTAAAAGTAGCTGTTATCGTTAATGATATGAGTGAAGTAAACATTGACGCGTCCCTTATAAAAAAAGGTGGGTTTTCACGCACAGAGGAAAAACTAGTAGAAATTCAAAATGGTTGTATTTGTTGTACACTACGAGAAGATTTAATGATAGAAGTGAATCGGCTTGTTAAAAACGGTGATATTGACTATATAGTTATTGAATCTTCCGGTATAAGTGAGCCGATTCCAGTTGCCCAAACCTTTACTTATACAGACGACGTTCTTAACATTGATTTAACGAAAAATTGTCGCCTCGATACGATGGTTACAGTTGTAGATGCAAATAGATTTTGGGATGATTTTGCAGATGGAGAAAGTCTACTAGACCGAAAACAGGCAATTGATGAAAATGATACACGAGAAGTTATTGATTTATTAATAGATCAAATTGAGTTTGCAAATGTAATTATCCTTAATAAGGTAGACCTACTAGAAAAAGAAGATGTGATAGAACTCCATCATTTACTAAAGAGACTAAACCCTAGTGCAAAAATTATTGAGTCTTCATTTAGCAACGTACCACTGCAAGAAATTTTAAATACAAATTTATTCAATTATGAGGAAGCCAGTCAATCAGCGGGCTGGATGCAAGAATTAAATAGTGAACATCACACACCCGAAACGGAAGAATACGGTATCAATTCCTTTGTATACCGTCGTAAATACCCTTTCCATCCTGAACGCCTTATGAATTGGCTAGAAAAATGGCCTGTAGATGTTGTAAGAGCGAAAGGCTTTTTCTGGCTCGCATCTCGTAATAATATGATAGGGCTTCTATCTCAAGCAGGTTCCTCTATTACAATTCAAGGAGCCGGCGAATGGATAGCAGCATTACCCGAAAACGAAAGAAAACAAGTCCTTACAGAAGAACCTGAAGTATTGAAAAATTGGGATGAACGATACGGAGATCGAGTAAGTGAACTCGTATTTATCGGCATTGATATGAATCATTCTCTGATTGAACAATCATTAGATGATTGTCTATTAACAGAAAAAGAAATGGAACAAAACTGGAATACATTTGTTGATCCTATTCCAGCTTTTACTTACACTTCATAATCAACAACAAAAAGGCTTCCGTAAAATGAAGCCTTTTCTACTTTATAGCACTCTTATTCAAAAGATTCGCTTTAATAATAAACACAATTGTACCTAAAACAACTAATGCAGTATATACGATCCCAACCACATCACCTATTTTTTCTAGGCCAAATGGTAATATTATTGTACTAACTCCGACTATATAGGAAAACATCCCTGAAAGCTTCGCTAATTTATTTTTATCTCCAACAAACGTTTCTTCCTGATAACCTGCCAACAAAAACAATCGCTTTTTCACATGTATTTGATATCCTAAAAAAATTATAAGTAATCCAACAAATAAACAAACCAAAAATCCCGCTAGCATATTACCACCAACCTTTCTAGAATATTTTACCATATAAAAAGTTCATCGTTCTTAATAAAAAATGGTTTCAATTAGAAATTTCAGTTTATTTACACTCCATTACGTGATATATTGCATATTGTATCCAATATATATTTTTGAAAGGAGGACTATATACCTTATGGATCCAAATCGCTTAAAAGGAATCATTATGGTTATAATTGGGGCTTGTTTATGGGGATTGTCCGGGACAGCTGCACAACAACTTTTCCAATATGAACACGTTTCTACTGAATGGTTAGTTACTATTCGATTGCTTATATCCGGTATTATCTTGCTCATTATTTCGGCATTCGGAACGAGAAAAAAAGAAATATTCGGCATATGGAAACAAAGATCTGATGCTTATAAAATGGTATTGTTTGGCCTATTCGGTATGCTTGCAGTACAGTACACGTATTTTGCTTCTATTAAAGAAGGCAATGCCGCCGTCGCAACACTATTACAATATTTAGCTCCTATATTTATCACTGTATACTTACTTTTCAAATGGAACGTTCGTCCATCAAAAATTGATTTTATTTCAATTGCCCTCTCATTAGTAGGAACTTTCCTCTTGCTAACAAACGGGTCTGTTCATAACTTGGCTGTTTCTACACCAGCTATTATTTGGGGAATTTTATCTGGATTATCTCTTGCTTTTTATAGTTTATATTCAAAGGAATTACTAGATAGATGGTCTTCTTCTGTTATCGTTGGATGGGGCATGATTATTGGGGGTATTGGTGTAACATTACTACACTTTATTTCTACAAAAGAATTCATTTTATTATCAACTATGAAATATGTAAAACTAAGTACCCTACCGCTTATCACATTTGTCGTCATTTTCGGGACACTTATTGCATTTTATTTATACTTAGACAGCATACGATACCTGACTCCGAAAGAAACGACATTATTCGGTTGTACAGAACCACTCGCAGCTATTATTTCTTCTGTACTTATATTACACGTACCATTTCAATCTTTTCAGTTATTGGGCGCTTTTTGTGTCATTGTAATGGTGCTTATCTTAAGCCAAAAACCGGATGAAGGGAAACCCGAATTAAAGCTTGTTCATGAAAAAACGGAAAATATACAATGAAAGGATTGAATTCACTATGCCTATCCCTCAAAATTATAAAAAACAAGGAAGAGTTTCAGCAAAATCAATCGTTTTAAATCAACTACAAGATTGGATTATTGAAGGTGTACTGCAGCCTGATGAAAAAATTAATGATGGGGAACTGGCTGAAGCACTAGGAGTAAGCAGAACACCTGTAAGAGAAGCACTTCAAATATTAGAGCTTTCTGGATTAGTGGAAATGGTACCTGGGCAAAAAACAAAAATTGCTCCTATTAAGTTAGACGACATTCCTATCATTTATGAAACGATGGCTGGTCTTCACTCTATTATAGGAAAGCAAGCACTTCAAAACATTACAGACGCTAATTTGAAGCTACTTTCTGAAATAAATGATGATTTTCAGCGCTCTATAGAGGAAAAAAACGCAAAACAAGCTTTAAAACTAGATATACAATTTCACAATACAATTTCTTCTATTGCTAAAAACCAATATATTGAACCCTTTTTAGAAAATATGCAACTTCACGTTTTACGCCTTGAATATTTGTTTTTCCAAAACTTTGTTCCAGCAAGTCAATCTATTGAAGAACATCATTCTATCATTCAAGCACTGCAGAAGCAGGACGAAAAACAAATGGAACAAATGATGTCTCAAAACTGGCTCCGTCCAATGAGAGAAATACAAAAAATAATTTCTACAAAATAATAATAGAGCTGGTTACACAAAATCGTAACCAGCTCACCTTTTACTAATCTATATAGCTATGCCTGAATATCTGCATAATCTTCCATGTCCTCGTACTCTTTTTCCAATTCCTCTAAAGACAGCTCGTATAATTGTCGGTCGCGAATCTTAAACACACCTGCTCCAATTAACTCATCAATTAAATGCCTCTTACGATTTTCAACAGCAAAACGGAGTTGACTACTCATCTTTTAAAAAACTCCTTTCTACGATCATTGAAAATGATAATCTTTATCAATTACCACTTTTGATTATAAAAGATGACTCTTTATAAGTAAAGTAATTTCATGAAATATTTACCTTACAAAGTATTTGTGGCCACATTATATATATGTATGCCGTGCGAAAAATGTTATGACACATTTTCTTATCCTTTTTCTTTCATACTTTGCAAGTTGTCCCACTATGATTAAATTCACCATCTATTTCTACTTGAATGGTGACATGTTCTACATGAAACTTCTCCTTCAATACATCCGTAGCCTCTTTTAATACGCTTTGCGTTTCATTCTCTTTAATAATCAAATGGCAAGTTAATACTTGAAAATCAGATGTGACAGACCATATGTGCAAATCATGAACTTCTTTTACAACCGAAATATTTAATAATGTATTTTTTACTTCTTCAACATTTATGTGCTGCGGTGCACCTTCCATTAATATATGAACCGTATCACGTGTCACACGCCACCCACTAATAATGACTAAAATAGACACAAGAATACTAGCAATCGCATCTGCAGCAGTCCATCCGAAAAATTTAATACATAGCGCTGCAATAATTGCTCCGACTGATCCTAATAGATCGCCTAATACGTGTAAGAAAGCACTTCTTAAATTCAAATTCCCCTTCACATCTCCGCCTCTCATTAATATCCAAGCTGATAAAATATTAATAAGCAGACCAAGTACAGCAATAATAAGCATCCCATTACTAGCAATCTCAACTGGTTCTTTAAAACGGCGAATTGCTTCAATAAAAATGTATACTGAAATGACAATAAGAACGACACCGTTACATAATGCCGCTAACATTTCGACTCGCTTATACCCGTATGTTTTCGCAGTTGTTGCTGTTTTTTCTCCAAGCTTAAACGCAAGTAAACTTAGCGCTAAGGATACCGCATCACTTAACATATGCCCCGCGTCAGATAATAGTGCTAAGCTATTTGTTACAAATCCTCCAATAACTTCAGCAATCATAAAACTTGTCGTTAATACGAAGGCAATTAGTAACGCCTTTTTATTTTTTGAATGACCATGATCATGTGAGTGTCCCATACGAATGCTCCTTTAAGTGCAATATCTGTATGTTAGTATGAAACAAACTCACTCCCTTTATCCCCGATTAACTGTCCGTAAACAACCACTTCCTTCTGTATACACACTTCGCTATTTTTTAAACAAGTCCTTTTTCTCAAGCAAAAACAAGACTACTTCTTTTTTATTTTCATATTCTTTACTAAAGAAAGAATTTTTGAGGAGGGGACAAAATTGAAAAGATTATTTCTCTGTATGGAGCGTGAACTACTTGTAGTAAAAGAACAATACGGTAGCTTTGAAACAGCGTATCACTTACAAAATATGCAACCTACCTGTATCGTCGTTGATCCATTCCAACAAAACCGTGTATATTGCGGAACATTTGGACGAGGTCTCTGGTTAAGTGACGATAGCGGAGATTCATGGAGACCAATTGGAGATTCTTATCGTTACTTTGATTTTCCAAAAGAAGATGGTATTCTACACTCTTCTATTACTTCCATTACGATAAGCCCTAATGAACAAGTGAACGGCTATGGCGTCGTTTATGTCGGCACAGAACCGAGCGCTTTATTCCGTTCTGAAAATGGTGGTGAAACGTGGACTGAACTTAAAAATATGAAATCATTATTATCTTCTTATACGTGGGCTTTCCCGCCTAGACCTTTTACTCATCACGTACGCTGGATTACAGTTGATCCAAACAATCCGAATACAATCCATGTTTCAATTGAAGCTGGTGCTGTTATTCAAAGTAACGATAAAGGACATACATGGATTGATAAAAAATTTGGTGCTCCTATCGATGCTCATCAATTACTTATGCACCCTGAAGCCCCAAATCGCCTTTACGCATCATGTGGTGACGGATTTATGGGCGGACCCGATCGCGCATACCTTGAAAGTTATAACAGTGGAAACAGCTGGATATCATGCAGTGAAGGACTTGAACATCATTATTTATATAGCATGGCTATCGATCCAGCTGATTGCAATACGATTCTCGTTTCTGCCGCACCGAGTGCTGATCTCGCTCATCACCGTATACCTTATGAATCTTATATTTATCGTAAAACGAAAGATACTCCGTTCCAGCAAGTACAGCAAGGACTACCATCAGCAATCGGTACAGTCATTTCGATGTTTGCGACAAACGAAGCCGAACCACATACGTTTTACACTTTAAATAACAACGGTGTGTTTCAATCCAATGATAGCGGCGAATCGTGGGAACAACTAAACATTCCGTGGAAAGATGAATATAAAACGCAACATCCGCATGCTTTACTTGTGACTAGTTCTTAACGAAAAAAAGACTGCCTAACGGTTTTAGGCAGTCTCTCTTTTATTTCTTTAAATCAATTACGATATCATCTAGAACAATATCTTTACTCTTCGCTTCTTTTTTCGGCACTTCTATTTTCTTCTCTTTTCCATTCACATACTCCACTCCACCATGATTTTCAGGTGTATGAATTCGCAAGTGTACGCGAGGTGTAACGATAAGTTTTGTTGCATTTTCGTTTAGTTTTTGGAAGGTGGCACTCCAATGGATATTGTAAGGATCGTTGCCACTTCCTCCATTTCCTTCACCCGAATAATCATTCCCTAAATCATCCTTAACCGTTAATTCAACATCTACACTATCCCATTCTTTCCTCGCACCCTTAGAAACTTCTTGATTGTAATAAAGAATAAATGAAACCGGCGACATTGCGACCTTTTCCATATTTGCTTTTATACCTTCTTTTTCCGAACTTCCAGCAATTGTTCTCTCTTTACTATCCATTGATTTTACAGTTAACGCGAAATTCCAATTACCTTGTATTGATTTTTTCCTATCTGGCATCTCTATTCCCTCTATATTCCATCTAAAGTTTACTTTGTCCTTTTTATTACTATCATGGTGCGTCGTTGTTACCATACCTACATATTTTTTTTCAGTAACTTTAGTCATTTTCCCACTTCCTGAACTACCATGAGCGTCCATTATATCCAATCCGCCTAATATAATAGGATCATCCCCTAAGTCTTGCTCACTTTCCAGTGAATACGTTATAGATAATGTTCTGCCATCAGAAATTACATCATTAATTGTAACCTTAACCCCATTACTCTCCCGCGTCATATTCAACTCAGTCGAAAACTCTTTATAATTTTCATATAACCCTGTTCTACCATTATCTAAAAATCGGAATATGTCACCTACAATTGGCAATCCTCCGGCATATGTAGGAAACCCGATACCGAGCGTTGCAACTGATAATCCTACTAAAATAGATGCAGCAGCGACACCTTTTTTCCAACTTTTCATCTTTTTCTTCGTACGTATCGATTGTTTTACATTACGCTTTACTTTTTCTTTTTCAATTTCAGAAGCCTCAATTTCCTCAAGCTCTTTTTCATCTATATCAATGTCATTTAATAGTTCATAAATGTCTTTCATATTGCACTACCTCCAAAATTAATATTCGTAGCATTTTGTTGTAGTTTCTTTTTCCCTCGGTACACTCGATTATCGATCGCCGCCCGGGTTAGTCCTAACTTGTCACCTATTTCCTCTGTCTTCATACCGAGAAGGTATTTCATAATGAACACCTTTTGATCTAGCGGTTCTAATTGATTAATAAGCTTTAATAACTCTTCCCTATCTTCCATAACGATTAATTCATCTTCAGCTGACTTTTCCGTACTGATATGAAACTCATCTGAAATAATTTCTACTTTTTTAGTCGCTTTCCGGTAATAATCAATCGCCTTAAATTTCGCGATTACCGCAATCCATTTTTTAAAATCATTCGGCTCTCCATGAAATTTATTTGCGTTATTCCAAACGGAAAGAAATATATCGTTTACACATTCCTCTATCAATCCATCATTTTGAACTGGAAGAAGAACTTTATGCGTTATCCCCTTTATGAGTGGTAAGTATGTATCGACAACAAATTCTAGCGCATCTTCTTTTTGCCCTTGTAATCTTTTTATAAAATTTTTCTCATTTGATTTCATGTAGCGATTCCCCTTATTTTTTTGTAAAAGCTTTTACACCCTATATAACGTCTAAACAAATATTTTCTCTCATCTTTTTATTATTTTTTGTATGTAATGGAATACTTTCCCTTAGCCATTGTCTCACATAACTATGCGTTCAAAGAAAATTTTCTCAAGTCTGTAATTTAATTCATGTAGTACACTATTTATATAGTCATTCTTTAACTTAGTGTACATTTCACCCCGCATTAACGGGCAGTAAATCCCACCTCAAAATTGTGCGAATGCGAGGATCTTAGGTGAGGGATAACTGCCCGTTAAAGCCCGATTGGTTCAACTAATAATTATTGGGGGCTGGACACCCCCAAATGATTGAATTTTCACTTTATTTCATTAATCTACTTTTCAACATTTTAAATTAGGAGATGAGATGTGTATGTGTGGAATTACAGGTTGGGTAGATTGGAAGGAAGACCTTTCAAATGAACATGTTATTTTAGAAAAGATGGCAAATAGTATTCAGCATCGTGGTCCTGATGCTGAAGGATTTTGGTTTTCACCTCGCGCGGCCTTTGCACACCGCCGGTTAATCGTAATTGATCCAGAAGGCGGAACACAACCGAAGACATTTCGTGCTGGTGATTATACGTATGCTCTTACTTATAATGGAGAAATTTATAATTTCCGTGAACTGAGAGAACAACTTCGAAAATGTGGTCATGCATTTGAAACGCATTCAGATACAGAAGTGTTACTACATGCTTATTTAGAATGGAAAGAAGACTGCGTACAACATTTAAACGGCATTTTCGCTTTTGCCTTATGGGATGATCAGAAGCAACAACTGTTTTTAGCACGTGATCATTTAGGCGTAAAACCGCTCTTTTATACAGAAAGAAATGACAGTATTATTTTCGGATCTGAAATAAAAGCATTATTAGCTCATCCATCTGTTCCTGCTGAAATTGATGCGAATGGCATAAATGAAATATTTGGATTAGGCTTATTTCGAACTCCAGGATGTGGCGTCTTTAAACATATTCAAGAAGTGCGTGCTGGACATTCTATAACGTTTACACGTGATAAAAAAGTAGTTACGAAGTATTGGAATTTAGAAAGTAAGGTCCATACAGATTCAATAGAAGATACATCATCACATATTTTATCTATTTTACAAGATACAGTAAAAAGACAATTAATTGCCGATGTTCCTCTCGTCTGTATGTTATCAGGAGGATTAGATTCTAGCGGCATTACTGCACTAGCGGGGAAAGAATTTGCTGCTGAAAATAAAACACTTCATACGTATTCCGTTGACTTCGTAAATAGCGCAAAAGATTTTGAACTGACATTTGCTCGCACTGGTTTAGACGCTCCTTGGGTAAAACGCGTTTCTGAGCATGTAGGGACATCGCATCATGATATTATTGTGAATGCTGAAGAATTAGCAAATCACTTATTCGTTCCCCTTCGTGCAAAAGATTTACCGAGTGCTGGTGAAATGGAAACTTCACTATATTTACTATTTTGCGAAATGAAAAAAGATGCAACTGTAGCTTTATCTGGAGAATCTGCTGATGAAGTATTCGGTGGATATCCTTGGTTTCACCAAGAAGAATTACTGTATGTAGATAAGTTTCCGTGGCTAACTAATTGGAAAAATACATCTCCTCTTCTACTAAATGAAGTAAATAACCAATGCAACTTAGAAAACTATATTGATACACGATTCCAAGAAGCGATACTTGAAGTACCTACTCTTGAAGGCGAAAACAAAAAATCCGCGAAACAACGTCAAATGTTTTATTTATTTTTAACGAGATTTCTCCCGTTCTTACTTGACCGTAAAGACCGTATGAGTATGGCTGTCGGATTTGAAGTTCGTGTACCGTTTTGCGATTATCGATTAGTTGAATATTTATGGAACGTTCCTTTCAACATAAAAAGCATTGATAATATTGAAAAAGGCATTTTACGTAGAGCACTGCAACCTGCTTTACCTGACGATGTACGTAATAGAAGAAAAAGCGCTTATCCAACTTCACAAGATCCACATTATTTACAAACAATCCGTCACTTATCACTCGACATGTGCAGTAATAAAAACAATCCTATTTTCTCACTTATTAATCATTCCACATTACTTGCGATTGCCGATGAAAGCAATAAAGAAATTAACGATTTTGAAGCAAGAAGTGCTATGGAATACATGCTTCAAGTAAATGAATGGTTGAAAACATATCACATCCATATCGCTTAACAAAAAGGAGTTCAAGGATAAAAACCTTGAACTCCTTTTATATTAATTAGCGCATCGTTTATTTTCAGTATCAATGGACCATCCAATAATAGTGGCACAATCTCTACCTTTCCACTGTAGTACATTTGTTAATACTGGCTCAATCTGTAAGCAACTTCCGTCGTGCAATATTTCTACTAAAGATTGATCATCATCAAACCTTCGTTTATCACACTCTAAAATACCGTCCGTTGCCATTACAATGTGATTCATTCCTTTTTCTAATCCTCTTACACCTGACGTAAAGCAAGGTGTATTTGCTGCGAAAATATTTTTTCTACCAATATATTCGTAATTCTTCCGTTTATTTAATCGCCCTTTACCATTCTTCGTTTTCTCAGAATGGAATAAATATGCGAAACAATCACCAACTGATAGCCAATATAAAAATTCGCCTTTTCGTAAACAAATTAAACATGCAAGTTCCTCATCATCTTGATCACATTTTTCAATAAACAACTCATCTGTAAATAACGCTAATAAGTACATATGTGTATGATGAAAAGCTAAATGTATCGGGTAGGAAAATAACTCTTTTAATTTCTCTTTTCTTTCTGAAATTGCTTCTATTATATAATCAATATTTTTTGTTTTATGGTGTGTATCAAAAATCATAACAAATTCAAATTGTAATTCAGGATCCCACCAAGCAAGTACCGCATCTCCTCGTTCATATGCATCACTCTCTTGATTTCCCCCATATACGCCGACTGAAAGAGGACCACATTTTTCAACATGTATTTCATCTACATACATCTGTTCATGACTCATCCATTTGAATGTATTCACAGCTACCATCCTCTCTCTTGCTAAATGTATACCTTTACACATAGATTACCTTATATTTCAATAAAAATAAACTTTTTCAACATTTTTTATCCAAATAAAAGGATTTTATTTCTAAACTAACGAATATATCTTATTATACGATATAAAAATAGGGGGATTTATCATTATGAAAGACATCAATCAACATTGGGAAAGTATTTATTATCACTTACGATATGAATATGAAGACAACCTTTCCCACCAAGCCATTCGTATTTTACAAATCGTTTCTCGTGAGAAAGATATAACAATTGGAAAAGTCGCTACTGAGCTTAATCTCTCTCATAACACAGCGTCTGAACACGTAAAACGTCTTATTCAAAAAGGATTTATCATGAAAGAAAGAAACAAACAAGATGAAAGGGTTGTAAACCTTACTTTAACGAAAGAAGGAATTGAAGTATTAGAAAAGCATACTTTACTAGATAAAGAAAAAATAAAAATATTAGAATCACAGTTATCAAAAGAAGAACAACAATTAATCGAAAAAGCCTTTTCATTATTAGCGAAGGAGGCAAAGTATGCATTTCCTCGTTAAAGTAATCGTTTCCGCACTTATTATTGGCGTTATTACTGAAGTCGCTAAACATTATAGTACGATAGGCGGCTTTATTGCTGCCCTTCCACTCGTTAGTTTACTAAGCCTATTTTGGATTTCTGTCGAAGGTGGGAACAAACAAGAATTAAGTCAATTTGCTATAGGCGTATTATATGGATTTCCTGCATCCGCACTACTATTATTTATCGTCTATATTGGTCTAAAAAACTCTTTTTCACTTAGTACATCTGTCCTGTTCGGTATAGGTGTTTGGTGTATCGTTTTTGCTTGTCAAAAATTATTTCAAGCTTAATTAGGAGGGTTTATTATTTATAAATTTGTAGAGGTATTGGGGCAAACTATAGAAGTATATATAAAAGGAGGTAGTAAACAAACGGTAGTCATTCAAACCGGAATGACTTGCTCATTTTATGATTGGTTTCCTATTATAGAAAAGCTTTCACAGCACTTTACAGTCATTTCATACCATCGCCCAGATACTATCATTGAAGCCATTCACTCATTGTCCATAAAAAAAGGAAGCAACTGAAGTTGCTTCCTTACTTATCTATTCATAGTCTTCTTCGTCATCATCAACTTCTTCATAATACGAACTCCCATTGCTTACATATATAGGGCCATTCGCAACATCAATACGTAATACCCATGCCCATGGCACAGCTAAACGTTTATGTATTGCTCTCCAAAAGTCCATTGATTTTCTTTCGTACTCCTGGAACTCCTGAAGTAACTCTTTGTAGGAGGAACCGTCTAACTGAATATTTGCTTCTAGCAAACGAGAATGGGCATAGTACTGCAGCTCTAGTTCAGCAGCAATCTCCATTTCTTCTTCCGTTGCCATACCTATAATTGCTCCATCTGCTGGTGCGATTTCATATACGTTGTGAACTTCAATAAGCCCTTCTTTCTCTTTCTCAAACATGTAAACAGCCTCCTTTAACCAATATTTTTTATGTTACAAAGTCATACTTCTACAATACCTTCTCTCTTTCCTCTTTTTTTGATAAACTTTTACAAAATGTTTATCCGATGACCTGTTTTCTCTACTCTTTCAGCAGAGCTGAAACAATTATTATCAAAAGTTAATTTATACACATCAGGCATATGAAGGGTTCTCCAAAACTGAAAATCATATTTCGAATCAAAATAATTCATGAGTAATACCATAATATTCCCATGAGTACCTATTACAATATTCTTACCTTTATATTTTTTTAATATACTTTGCATACATATTACAGCACGTCTTTGTGCTACATCATTTGATTCTCCGCCTTCGTATGCAAAAGTCCAGTCTTCCCATACCTTCTGAAGAGCATTATTAAAATCCTGTACTGGTTCTTTACTTAATAGCCTTTCCCGTAAATCTTCTTCCAGTTGTATTGATAAATTATATGTATTCGCTATCCCTTGCACGGTTTGAATCGCCCTTTTGTACGGGCTAGAGATTACAATATCAATATGTTTATCTTTTAATAAACGTGTTACATTCTCTGCATCACAATGCCCTTTATCAGATAGAGGCCGTTCCCGTTCTTCTTTTGTATATGTAGAGTGGGCATGGCGAACGAAATATATTGTCGTCATTTTTCAACTTCCTTTCTTATTTTCAATTTATATTCAATGAGGTAAATAAGAAATCCTGTATCATAAAAAGAAAAGGACACTTTCTAAAAAGCGCCCTTGTTTACATAATAAAATTATTTCATTATAATTTCCTTCTAAACTCTTCATTTGTTACAGCGTCTTGAATAAAATAATCTATATTATTTCTCAATTTTTGGTATGCAACTTGATCTTCTATATCGTTAAACATAATTACAACTTCTACCTTATTCCCCTTCTTATCTGTAGTATATAGACTTTTTGTCAATACGAATGCGGTAGAGCCACCTTTTTGCCCAGCAAATTCTAACTTACTATTATTAACTGTTCCTTTGAAAATATTCTCGATTTCTTCTTGCATTGATTTCGGAAAATAATTTCTACTATTTATCTTTTCCATTATACTCATATAATCTTTAGCGTTTGCACCCACTAATCGATCCGACCAAATTCGCTGAAATTCCATATCTACTTTTAATGGAATATCCCGTTTTTTCCATTCTTCTTCATCTTTCATCCATTCATGTATTTGTAACACATGTTTATTATATTCATCCTTTGACATGTTACGTATCATTTCTAACGATTGATTTTCTGGCTCATGAAGCTCTTTTTCTACATACCCTCTCATATATAGTGAAGCAGTATACGAAGAGAACTTGTCATGACTAGTAAGCTCTAACTCTTTTATACTTTCATTTACTCTTTCTATTCCAAGCTTATCTAACAAATATGTTGTATTTGCATTAGAACTATAATGAATCATCCCTTTAGCGACTTCTTCTAAAGCGATCTGTCCATTTTTCACTAATTCTCTCGCTTTGGCATCTTCTAACCAGTCTGGATGCGCTCCACCATCAGTGTTTTTAACGTAATATTTTTCTAGCTCATGCAATGAAATTTGTTCATCTCGACTTATTTTTCCTTCTGACACTTGTTTAGCAAATTCAACAGCTATTACGATCTTTGCCGTACTCGCTAATGGCAATTTTACATTTTCATTTATAGATGTTAATACTTCCCCATTTTTTCTAATTAGTAATGAACATGTTTTATCATCTTTATGTTCTTTTATGTACTTTAATACATAATCAGGATCTTCTTTTGACAAATAGTACTTCATAATAACAAAGAAAGCTATAACGGCTACTATAATGACTCCTGCAACAATTCCTATAATCTTTAATATGTTCACAATATGCCCCCTCTAGAAATTCCCTTCTATATAATAATTATAACGAATTTAATTACAAAATTAAACAAAACAGAGTAACTCTTCCTAAAATAGAAAGAGTTACTCTATTTCACATGATGTTATTTGTCCGTTTAACGTAACGATTATATTTGAGTCGTGACTTTCTTTAACGCTATTTAGTCGATTTGAATTAGGAGGACCAATTACAACTGACTCCTTAATTGGCGAAAGGTCCTTTCCTAATTTTTCTGCACTTACACTGTATCGTATGAAAAACATGTATGTGCCTAATCATTCACATAACAAAAAAACATGCCTTCATGATGAGAGCATGTTTTGTGATATCCTTCACATTGTTTAGTTAAAAAATAAACGTTCACTTACCATGATGTAACATTAAATCACTTAATTCTTCTTCAATGTGATTTAATTTCGCAACGCATTCTTTCCATTTATGAATATAACGTGAAACCCCAACGAAAAATAAAACGATAATTGTAGAAAGAATAATACCATACACGATTGCTACAGTACTCATAGTTACACTTCCTTATAATTAGTAATGTTGTTATTAGTTATATTTTTATTATAAACCTTTTTCTTTTAAAATACTTCGATTTCAACTTTTTGTAACAAAATTGATTTTTCTAATATTTCGTTCATAAAAATGGCATATTTTTCACAAATTATACAAAACTTCACCATATGTACTATTACCATATGAGTTATATTGTTAAATAGGATAAAGTGAAATTTTAGTCAGTACGGGGTATCTATCCCACACTGATTATTAGCCCGCACCAACCATGATTTTACGGACCGTTACTGTGGGATAAAGGGGATGAAATACTATGACGACTTGGTTTATTGTTATGTTAGTTGTATTTGGAGCATTTAAAATTATCGTTTCTAGCCTTCCTAACTCTGTTATTGAATCTATTATTAGCAAGTACGAAACACATCCACAACTTGAAGAAGAGAATGTGACTATTACAATTCACGGAAATAACGTAGAAGGCGAACAGAAATCCAAAATTATTCATGATTTTAACGAAGGTTTATTTTTAGATCGCTATTATGCACCGCCACACAATGAGGGTACTCCTTTAATTATCAATGCAAAACGTGGCAAAAAAGATTTTACATTTTATATTTATAGTCATGAAGAGCATGTTGATGTTGTAAAGCAACATAAAAAGAAGGTCGTTGCTTATAGTTTACGCTCTAAAAACCTTCAAAATAATGATATGTTCGTGTCAGCTGATTTAGCTTAATACCCATATATAAAAGGAATCCATGGCATATGGATTCCTTTTTACTATTTATTGAAAAATAAGCTCTGTCTTCAAACTATCTTTCGGTAATAGCCATCCTTTTTGATCTAAACTCTGCATTAATAATTCTCTTTGTTCTTTTGCAATACTTTCCTCTTTTGTTTTAAACGAAACTTCTATTACGAAATCATCTTCTATCTTCCCTGTATTACTTAGTGGCCAAACTTCAATATTCGTTTTAATATTTTCAAATTCACCTGTATACCTCTTCATTAATACAGGACCATAAATACGAGAATTTTTGAGCATTTCTTCTCCCCAATTCGTATACAACCATTTGTTCATTTTCCCTGGCAATTTTTCTATTAACATGTTTTGAGCGGCTCGTTCGTTTGGTAAATCAAGTACTCCATATCCTTTAGCGCTGTAACTTTTCTTATTTGAAATACTTAATGTTTTCTTCTCAAATCCCCAATCTATTTCTGCCTCATAATTATCAGTTTTACTGTCAAATCCATCTTTTTTAGCTACTTCTAGTGCATCTTGAATTACGCCGTTTTGAATAGGGTATCTTTTTTTATATGTTAGCTCAAAATCTTTACTAAATTCTTTCTTTCGGATTCTGGCAAACCAGCCTTCATTACTTAAATTTTTATTTGCCGTATCTAAAAACTGTACTTGTATCCTTTCATAATTTGTACCAGCCTGGAAATGCTCTAGTACATCTTGTTTCATCTCTTTGTTAGGACCTAGTACTTGTTCTGGCTTTACTAATAACTTCACTTCAAAACTAGGTGTCATTGGACTAGCAGCAACCCCCTCCTTAACGTTATAAAGGAAGCAACAAAAGAAAATACTTACGAATACAAATACTCTTTTCATATACCTATCCCCTTTACATTTCAAATGACTTCTATACGTTCCATAGTAAGTGAATATACATTTTCATACCCTGCCGTGCTAAGCTTTTTCTGTAATCGATCCGTATCCTCTTTCAAAGCGTGTACTAACACCGTATGTTCTGGTGATAATGTATTTAACATCTCTTTCACATCTCTTATACTTTGGTGAACTTTGTATAGAACCCGTTTCACCCTACATTCTTTACCTACACGTTCTTTCAAAACTTTTTCTGCAAAACTCCCTTTAGCAATATGTCCAGTAAAGATAATGGAATTTCGTTCTTCATGCCGAATTTGTTCATAATATAACTGAGCTCGTTTCGTTTGCATATTCGCATCACTCATTACAACTATTCCATAACTATGTTGCGTACCGATGTCATCATCCATAACTATTACGTTTCTTTTTAAACTCTCCACTAGCTCTTCAAGTTCTTCATTATTTTTGATCCAATCTTTATATACGATCATCTCTTCGAATCCATCCAAAATTTCTTGATCTACTATAATGGGAAGTTCTTTATATTTTTCATATAAATACAATACGATATCTTGCGCTCTACCAAGCGGTGGCAACGGTAATACTGCTATTCCCTTCTTCCCCGCAACTCGTACAATTTCTGCACACAGTTCGGCTACTCGTTCATTTTGCGAAACATCATCAGTGTGATACGCGGCATCTACGATGGCAACTTTTATATCGCCACGCAATTTCTCAGGTAAATTAGCTCGTAGTATGTTAGACTCTGCTGAATAATCGCCAGAATAAAATACATATGTATGACTCATATCCACTAAAAACCAAACAGCGCCTAATACATGACCACTATAGCCCCATTGAAAGCGCAATGTAGGAGTAATTTGTATCCATTCATTTGGATTACTAATCTCATCAATATATACATAATTTAAATCTTTTATGTTTTGGTCACTATAAGGTACATTCCATCCTCGCGTCAGATTGTATTTTCTCCATTTTTCATAATAAGCTGGAAGTTGCTCCTTCGTATAACGAGTCGTCCAAATTTTTTTCTTATATCCATACTTCGCTAATAAAGGTAAACCCATCGTATGATCTTCATGAATATGCGATAAAAATACTGCATCTAAAAACGGTACAACTTCCCTCTCTATTTTTGGATAACTATCCTCATATGATCGATTAATACCACAATCAAATACTATTTTCGTCTCTTTATTTTTTACGAAGTAGCAGGAACGACCGTATTCTCCCGCTCCTCCCCATACTTCCATCCTCATCATGCTACCCCTTTTCGTTTTTCCTCCATATGTTGCAGAAGTAATAAACATATTGTTGTAAGTCCAACTGAAACGACAGCCATTGCCATTCCAATAGATACTTCTCCTTGTTCAAATTGAGCAAAAATAAATGTTGCTGACGTTTCTACTGATGGAGGTAGTACGAGAAGCGACGCTACTAACTCTCTTATCGAGATTGTAAATGTCATCGCCCACCCAGCAAGAATTCCCGGGATAATAAGAGGTAATATTATCTTTCTAAAAATATAAATATAATTTCCAGAAAAAATACTTCCTGCCTGTACTAGAGAATCATCAATTTGTCCAAGTGATGCTTTTACATACTGCACCGTATAAGGTAAAAAAAGAACAACGTACGTTACGATAACCATGACTGGCGTATTATAAATTGACAGGGGCATATAGGGTGAATTCCAAAATAAAATAAGCCCTACAACCATCACGATTCCTGGTACCATATTTGGTAACATACCGCACATATCAAGCCATTTTTCAGAGGACTTTTTCCCCTTTCGGATCATAAGCGCCAAAAACACTCCAATCATAACGGCAATAATCGCTGTTATAAGCGAAAAAAGAAAACTATTCCATAAAGCTTCTAATCCTGGAGATCCCATTGTAAATAATGCTTCATAATGGCTCGTTGTAAAGTTATTTAACTGTAAGCCGCCGCCTCTTAATTTTGATAATGAAGCAATCAGTATAGAAAAGTATGGGATTCCAATTGATACGATTAATAAACCAAATACATATCCCCATGCCACAACGCGTGTAAATATAGACAATGTATACCTTTTAGATTTCACACCTTTTCCACTAACCATTGCATATGAATATTTTCGATTTAATACATTTTGCATATACCAAATGAGCATACACGCGCTAAGTAATAAAGAAGACAATGCTGTTGCACTACTAAAATCAATCGGCCAACTCGAAATAAATTTATGAATTTCTGATGTTAACACATGAAATCCTATTCTTCGTCCGAATGTAGCCGGCGTTCCAAATTCTGCAATCGTCTTTACGAAAATGAGTAACGCACCCATTACATAACTTGATACTAATAGCGGCAATATGATCTTTCTTAAACGATAGAAAAATCTTCCACCATGAACTGCTGCTGCTTCTTCTTTACTACTCCCAATCTGAAGTAACGTATTTTTCAACATGAAATAAAGGAATGGGAATAAATGCAGACTCATAATTACAACCATACCTCCTAAACTAAAAAACGAAGATGAAATCGTCTTTAGCATCGGAAAAAACTGTTCGAAATAGCCGTTCGGTTGCATGAACAAAATCCAGCCCATTGACCCAATATACGGCGGTGTCATAAATGGGATCATAAAAACAACATCTAACTTGCTATACTTTCCAACATCTGTTTTGCTCATAATGAACGCTAATGGAAATGCAAATACGGTAGCTCCTATTACTACAAGTACACCGAGAAGCATCGAGTTTAGAAAAATCCCAGCTAATCCACCACTCTGCATGAGTTCAAAAGGCTTTAAAAAATTCCAACTGCTATTTTCATATACACTAGAAAATAAAATGAGAAAAAGCGGAATGACGATTAACATCGCCACAAGTAACAACGCTACCGTCATTCCAATTTGTCTTACTGAAACGAATCGATTTACCATGTAATCACCATCTTATTGGAATACTTTCTTAAATTGTTTTCCTATTTCATCTTGTTCTTTCTCCACTGTTTTCCAATCAATATTTAATACTGGAATTTCTTCCACATTTGGTCTATTTTCAGCTTTTATATCTGTTCTACCAGGCAATAAATATGCTTTAGAAATTTGTTTTTGCACATCATCTGATAATAAATAATCAATAAACTCTTTTGCACCTTCTACATTTTTACTATCCTTCATAATGCCTGCTGCGCGTGGACTAATGACTGTTCCGCTTTTTGGATATACGATATCAACTGGTTCACCCTTTGCTTTTGCACTGTACGTCATATAATCAACACCCGCAATGACCATATCTTTTGCACCTGTTACAACTGGATCTAATGCTTCTTGGTTTGCCCCGGCTACTGTAACTTCATTTTTCTTAAGCTGTTCAAATAAATTCCATCCATCTTTTCCATTCTTCTTCACATATCCTGTTACAAAGTCTAAAGCCGAACCTGAAAGTGCTGGATCTGGAAGATTCACCTTCCCTTTCCATTCTCCTTTTGTTATGTCGCTCCAATCTTCAGGTGCTGTCTTCACATTTTTTGTATTGTACACAATTCCTAATGCCGAAGCACTATACCCGAAATAATGCCCTTTATCATCCGACCATTCCGAACGAAGCTTATCAGCTTGTTTCGCTTCTTTATAAGCTAACGTTTGACCATCTTTCTTTAATCCTTCCATCGCTGGTAAAGAAGCAAGTACCACTACGTCAACGACTGGTTTTTTCTTTTCAGCTTCCATTCTCGCTAAAATTTTTCCAGTTGTCCCTTGAAACATTTCCACTTTTATACCCGTTTTCTTTTCAAAGTCCTTTTGAATTTTTTCTGCCAACCCTTTTGGTCCCGCACTATATACAACAATTTTCTTTTCATTCGTAGTTTTACTTTTTGCATCTGCATTACCTGTCTTTGAGCTACACCCTGTTACTACTGCAGAAAACAGTAAAGTACATACAAATAAAGACTTAAGCGAACTGAATTTCTTCATACGATTCTCCCCCTATATGATGAATACATTTTTTTGGCACATATAACGATACTGGTTTCCCAATGCTTAATTTACTATTGTGATAAGCTGTCCATATTCCAAGTGCACCCATGTTTACTTTCATTTCATACCGTTCTCCTACATATGTAACGTGCTGAATTTCACCTGTATACATTTCGCACAATTCTTTTTTTGTCCAGCTCACATGCTCTGGACGAATCATTTGTTTACCCTCTACAAGCCAATTTGCCTTACCAACAAATTTTGCAACAAATTCATGAGACGGTTTCACATAAATGTCTTCTGGTGTTCCTTTTTGTAATACCTCTCCTTGTTTCATTACAATAATTTGGTCTGACATTGACATAGCTTCTGTTTGATCGTGAGTAACATACAATGCCGTTAAACCGATCGAATGAACGATATCCATAAGCTCTAATCGCATTTCTTCTCGCAAAATGGCATCGAGTGCACTCAGCGGTTCATCAAACAAAATAAAATGTGGTTTTGTTACAATTGCTCTAGCAAATGCAACACGTTGCTGCTGTCCACCAGAGAGTTCATGCGGATATCTTTTCTCCATCCCTTGCAGGTGAACTCGCTTTATTGCATCTTCTACTTTTTCCTGTAATTGATTCGTTTGCCTTGTAGCCCTTAAACCAAATGCGACATTTTCAAATACAGTCATGTGTGGCCATAAAGCAAAATCTTGAAACACCATACCGATATTACGTTCATGAGGAGATGTTTTTATTTTTTTCGCACCCGAATACATGCACGTATCTCCGAAATATATTTCACCTTTATCTGGCTCCTCAAGTCCTGCAATCATTCTAAGTAAAGTCGTTTTCCCGCATCCCGAAGGCCCTAAAAGTGTGGTAAATTCACCTTGTTTCATGACAATTTGTAACGGCTTTAACGCCTGCGTTTTTCCAAATTTCTTTTCTAACCCACTAATTTTAATGTCCATCGTTTCACCTCTCTCCCCTCACTCTTAACCTGCTTTCATTTTATATGGAAGATTTATACTGAATGTTAATGTACTGTAAAGATTAAATTAAAAAACTTCTAATAAACTATTTATTTCTATAGATTTTTTCTATAGTTAAAATAAAAAAGGCGGCAATTCATAATGAATCTCTTAAAACTGGAAATTGTAGTGCTTATTAAGAAATACAAAAAGCTTACGATCGTTGCAGAAAAACTAGGTGTTAAACAACCTACTATTACATTCCATATAAAAAGCCTAGAAGAGGACCTCGGTGTATCTTTATTCGAATTACGTTCGGGAAGGTATTTCTTAACAGAGGCTGGTGAGGCATTACATCATTATGCTTGTAAAATAGATGCACTCATGAAAGAAGCTAGACGGGTCACGCAAGAGTTTAAAGATTTTCATAAAGGCGCTATAACAATTGGCGCTAGTTATGTACCAGCGACTTATCTTTTACCAGAAATTGTTCACCAATTTCAATGCGAATTTCCAAATATAAAAATAACACTTATGGTAAAAACAGCTCCTGAGATTCGAACGATGCTACAAAATCATGAAATTGATCTCGGTGTAATTTCCGCAGCACCGTTTGATGAATTACTTTTAAAACAAACAAATGTAATGCCTGATACACTTGTTCTTGCTTTCTCCAAAGAACATCATTTTTCAAAAAAAGAAAATATATCACTACAAGATATTGAAAAAGAACGTATACTATTGCATCGTAATCCATCTACAACGAGAGATTTACTTACAAAATGGATGTTAGCTCATAACATTACATTCCAATCTGAAATTGAATTAGATTCATTAGAAACGATGAAACAAATTTTAAAATATGGTAATGGCGTCGCTTTTATTTCTAAACTTGCTATTGAACAAGAAGTACAACGAAATGAACTATGCTATATACCCATCCCTGGATTTGAATTTCAACGTAACATTTATACGATTCATCATGAGGACAGATGGAATTCTAAAATTATTTCTTTTTTACTACATAGCATCACTTCTTATGCAGAAAAAAGTTAAAAGGCTGTCGTTATACACGACAGCCTTTTAAACTATAACTCTATTTATTCTTCTTCGCTTCAATTTTTGCTTGCGCCTCTTCAGCCTTATCTAACGCTTCTGAAACTTTCTTCTCTTTTTCTTTCACGTCATCTATACTATCGACAGCTTTAATGAGTTTATCGATTCCTTCTTCTTCTACTTTTCTACGCTTTGCTACTCTTTCATTCACTTTCTCTTCTACATCTTTAGCTTTTTGAAGCATATTCTCGGCATTTGATGTTACAGCTGTTTCAAGTGCATCGTCTTTTTTCATTTGTAACACTTCATTTGAAATGTCTTTCGCTTCTAAATACTTACCGTCTTTCAATGCTGTTGCTCCGTGATCCATTCTCTCAGCAACTTCTTTATATGATTTCGCTTCATTTCCTGATTTCTCTTTTTCTGCTTTTGTAAACCACATCGTTGCATCACTATATTTTTCATTTTTCAATGATTGCATACCTGTTTCAATATACGTGTCATAATTACTACATCCAGCCATTACGACTAACAGAAAAAGCATTACAAAACTTAATTTTTTCATGATGTTTTCTCCTTTTCTTTGCCTGATCACTATACTGTAACATACATGAAAAAGAGTTTCAAAAACTAAAATACTAATTTGGTCATTTTTATATTGTTAAAATTTTCTTTTAAGCCGATACATCCACTTGTTTTTTCGCCATATGCTGCTTTACTCCAACTAATACAACTAACAATAATCCTCCACCTATTGTCATCATAACAATGCTAGTTGGCAACATATCTAATAATAATCCATATACAATCATACCGAGCGGTGCGATTGCAGTAGCAATTGTTTCAAGTAGACCGAATACACGCCCTAAGTAGCTCGGATCTGTCGTCTTTTGCATATATACTTGCATCGGAATATTCGCAAGCATGATTGATATACCAATTAACATCATAAAAGTGCCATAGTAAATAAAACTTGCCACTTTTGGAATAGTAACTAACAACGGGAAGACTGTACATAAACTTAAACCCGCAAACAAAAACAGTCCCGTATAAATAGAACGAAACGGATTATTCAATTCTTTACGTACTGATAAGGCAATCGCA
This sequence comes from Bacillus thuringiensis, assembly GCF_022095615.2. NCBI lineage: Bacteria > Bacillati > Bacillota > Bacilli > Caryophanales > Bacillaceae > Bacillus > Bacillus thuringiensis. The sequence goes on along the minus strand of NZ_CP155559.1, from coordinate 1,617,785 downwards.
CCCATTAGCATCCCGACTGCTAACATTCCCTCTACAGTACCGAGTTGCTTTGAAGATAAATGCAATGTATGGACGATAATATATGGAAGTGCAACGGTTAGCCCACACGCAAAAAAGTTTACCCAAAGTGCTATTTTCATTAAACCATATATTTCATGCTGTCTTTTTACATATGAAAAACCTTCTTTTATACTCGTCAAGAAATGCTCTTTATTCTCAGCCACTTCTTTTTTGTATAAATCAAATACGATAAATAATTGCAGAATCACTGCTAAAAAGAACGTAATACTATTTAATAAAAAGAACGACTTAATTGAAAAGAAACCGAATACAACTCCGCCAATAATTGGCCCTAAAATATTTGATAAAGAAGCTGCCGTTTGATTTAATGCACTCGCTTTTTGAATACGCCCTTCATCTACTAAATTAGGAATAGATGAGGTTAATGCAACAGAATAAAAACTTGCACAAATGGATAATAATGCTGCTGAAATATAAATAAAAAGAAGTGACGGCCCAAATATAGTAGCAAGAATAAACATAATAAGCATCGTTAAGCTACTTAATAAATCAGTACCAATAACAAGCCACTTACGATTCACGCGGTCAGCTACAGCACCCGCAATCGGACCACAAATCATCCTTGGAAGTGATCCACAAACAAGCGTAGTAGCAAACCCCATCCCTGAACCAGTAGTCTTTAATACGTATAACCCCATGGCAAATGTATAAATTCCCGCTCCTAATAAAGAAGTCATCTTTCCAATCATCATTAAAATGATGTTTCTCGTTGCAATCTTCATTCTCGAATCATTTTGACCTATACTTACATCTCCCATTATGACACTCCCCTTAAAAGTTAAATTGTGTTAAACTTATTATATAATCAACTTTCCAATTTTTACAACAAAAAGTTAAATTATATTTAACTTTTTAATTATAAAGGAGCAATGATATGGCAACTCTCGGAGAAAAAATTAAAGCATTACGAAAAGAAAAAAAACTTACACAAACAGAGCTGGCAGGTTCGGAACTAACAAAAAGTATGCTTAGTCAAATTGAAAATGGAAAAGCTACACCTTCCATGAAAACATTACAATATATTGCTGAAAAACTTGAATGTGAAACGAGCTTTTTATTAGAGGAAGATGAAGGAGAAATTGTAGAACTCATTCAAAAAATGGAGCAACTCATAAAGGCAAATAAATGCGATGAAGTATATAACACTTTACTACCTATCGTTCAAAATGACATGCCCCTTACTCTACATACCGCTCGTTTATATAAACAATTTATTATCGGAGCAGTTATCATGAAAGATTACAATATTGAGTTTTTCGTTGAAAAAGCTACCTCTATATTTGAAAAATATACTTTATACCGGGACAGTACTGAAACAAAATTAACTTTTTCATACGTGCTGTTCTCACATAAAAAGTATGAGGAATGTTTACAGCTAATTGCTAGCATTCGAGATGATTATGAAGCGAAACATTTAGAAATGGATCTTATTATACACATTCAATTATGTTTAAAAGAGGCCATCATTTTACTAGCATATGGCGATTATGAAAAATGCGAAAAAATCATATTAGAGGCACTCGCCTTTTCTAAAAAACATCAAGTGTATTATAAAACAGATGAGTTTTACCGCATATTATCTTATCAAAAAGTCATCATGGCTGATAAAGAACAATATTTACACTACATAAAGAAATCCGAGCAATTCGCTATTTTTACTGAAGACACTTTATCAATCGCAACTATAGATATATTAAAAGCATATTACTACAACACAATTACTAATGAATATACAATTGCATTAGAACATCTAGAACAATTTCGAGAAAAACTAAAAGATGAGCCAATTTTTCAAAACGATGGATTGTATTACCTTGAAAAAGGAAAATCTTTGTACGGATTAAAAGAATACAAAAAAGCTCTAAAAGCTTTACAACGTGCTAACATTCCCGATTATATGACGCATCCACTTGATCAATCCTGGCTTACAACAGCAGGTGCATATCGTGCCCTTTGTTATGTAAAACTAAACGATAAAAAAAGAGCTCTTAAGGAGGCTACAGACGCCACAAAAAAAATACAATCCTATCCGGATTCCATCTTTTCTTCTTTTGTTAAAGAAACATTACAAATAATACAAAAACTTTAAGAATGTCTCGAAATGGTATATTATTCCTCTTTTTTAGCAAAGATAATAATGATGGGAGGAATATAAATGAATATTCAACGTGCAAAAGAACTTTCTGTGTCATCAGAACAAGCAAATGTCAGTTTTCAAGGCATGCCTGTTACAATTCAACACGTCGATGAAAGCAACGAAACCGCCCGCATATATGAAGTAAAAAATCCCGGACGCGAATTAACTGTTCCAGTTAATAGCTTAGAGGAAATATAAAAAATGCCACTTCGATTTTGAAGTGGCATTTTTCTTATGAAGCACAGATACCACTATTATTTCTTCATCTTATAATAAGAAAATGTAAATTTTATACTCTTATTCTATATTTTATGATATTGTATAATTTGGAAATATTTAAATCTTTATAGATAAATAATATACATTTATAAATCTTTCATTTCCCACTTTATGCATGAAGGAGGAATTTTATGAACCTTTCTATATACGAAGGTTTAGGTATTATTTTTTTCATAATCATTATTACTTATGCTCTCGCCCACAAATATTTATGGTCAAAGAAATTGCTCATTATTCTATTTCTCGTTAGTAATGCTATTTACCTTATTTGGCGAACATTTTATTCACTACCAACTATTAATCTCATAAGTATTATTGCGGGTATTGTATTGTTAATTACAGAATGGGCTGGTTACTTGCAATCTATCATTTTTAGCATCGTTTCATGGAAACCGTATAAACGAAAAGAAATACCATTATCTACTTTCGAAACATTACCTACTGTCGATATTTTTATCGCAACTTACAATGAGCCACTTGATTTATTAAAACGAACTGTCGCTGGTTGTACAATGATTACTTATCCGAAAGAGCTGCTTAATATTTACATTTGTGATGATGGTCGACGGGAAAGTGTGAAACATCTTGCTAGTGAATTTTCTGTTCACTATATTACTCGTACTGAAAATAGTCATGCAAAAGCAGGAAACTTAAATCATGCCATGACCCATTCGACAGGTGATATTATCGTTACAATGGATGCTGATATGGTCCCAAGGGCCAACTTTTTAGAGCGAACGATTGGCTATTTTTCTAAAAATAATGTTGTATTTGTTCAAGCACCACAAGTGTTTTATAATGCTGATCCATTCCAATATAATTTATTTTTTGAAGATAACATCGCCAATGAACAAGATTTCTTTATGCGTCAATTAGAGGAAGGAAAAGATCGATTTAACGCTACGATGTATGTTGGTAGTAACGCTCTATTTCGCCGTACTGCTCTTGAAGAAATTGGAGGATTTGCAACTGGAGTTATTACTGAAGATATGGCAACTGGTATGCTACTACAAGCGAACAAATGGGAAACTGTATTTGTCAATGAAACACTCGCTGTTGGATTATCCCCAGAAACGTTTAGCGATTTATTAAAACAACGTGATCGCTGGTGTCGAGGGAATATTCAAGTCGTAAAAAAATGGAATCCTTTCACTTTAAAAGGATTATCTTTTATGCAGCGTCTTTTATATGCAGATGGAATCCACTATTGGTTTTTCGGCGTTTATAAAATGATATTTTTACTAGCACCACTATTATTTTTAGTATTCGATATTTATAGTTTAGAAATTAATTTTATGCAATTATTTATGTTTTGGGCTCCTGCCTTTTTAACGTCACAGCTTATTTTCAAAGCTGTTTCGAATAAAAAACGAACGACTACGTGGAGTCACGTATACGAAGTAGCTATGGCACCTTATATGGGATTTGCTATTTTATCTGAAACGTTCTTACGGAAAAAGTTTCAATTTCATGTAACGAGAAAAGGCGTCCAAAATAACACGAGGCATTTTTTATGGATTGCAAGTGTCCCTCATCTCGTGCTACTAATATTAACAATTATTGCACTTATTCGGGCAACACTTATGCTCTTATACCCTGCACAATATCATATTGAAAGAGAAAGTTTATATATTAATATTTTCTGGGTACTTTACAACGGAATAGCTATTATCACTTCATTATTTGTAGCATTTGAAAGACCACGTTTCCGAAACTCTGAACGTTTCGTAGTAAATTTACCAGGTACTTTACAAACCGAAGATATGACGATTTCTTGCCACGTCCTTGATATTAGTGAAACTGGTGCACGTTTTGAAGTAGATTCATCCATTCCGTTTGAAACTTTATCAAGTCTATCTTCCTATACATTATCTTTTGGAGAGGTAGAAAAGATTCATAGTACAAAAAAATGGATCCGAAGACAAGTAAATTCAGTACAAATTGGGGTATCGTTTCATGATGTATCCCATGAGCAATATTGTAAACTCATTCTTCATCTATTTAGTAAACCTGTTAATGACCGGGTGGAAAAGGTATACGATAAAGCATTTCTTACACTAGCAATTGCATCGTTCATAAAAAACACAAAGAAATCACCAAGACAATTTCGCAGGCAACATATACGTGAACAACTGATGTCTCCTGGAACATTGCATATGAATGGGATGCCGATTGAAGCGACCATTATCGACTATAGTACAGGTGGGTGCCAAATACAAACGAACACCCCACTCGCGATTGACCAAATTATACAGATAACAATGAATGAGCGTCATATTCAAAAGAAAAAAGCGAAAGTATGTTGGATTCAAAAAAAGGGTCGTAAAATATATGCTGGATTAAAATTCACAGCGTAAAAAAAGAAAAGAAGCATATGGCTTCTTTTCTTTTTTCATATGCTAAAATATGTATAAAAGGGGGAACTCATATGGAAAATGCTCCACAAAAAACGAGCCAATATTATGCAGTTATATTCACTTCTAATTTATCAAATGATACAACAGATTATAGTACCGCCTCTGACAAAATGGAGGAACTTGCAAAGCAGCAACCTGGATTTCTAGGTGTAGAAAGTGCACGAGAGCATTCGGGACTCGGTATCACAATTTCTTATTGGGAATCACTTGAGGCAATTGAAAATTGGAAACAAAACGCCTTACATAAAGAAGCGAAAAAAAGAGGACGTGAGCAATGGTATGAAAACTTTCATCTTCGTATTTGCCTTGTAGAGAAAGAATTTAAGTTTCATAGAGGCACATTGTAACGATGAAGAAAAAATTAGCTCTCATTGCTGTTCATGAAATCTATGGTGTGAACGACCATATGCAGCACGTTACCCACCACTTCACTTCATCTCATATAGATGTATTCTGTCCTAATCTTCTACAATCGCAACATACATTTCATTATAGTGATGAAGAAAAAGCATATCATTTTTTTATGAATCATATTGGATTTGAGAATGGAAAAAAGCAAATTGACGAATTCATTACTCATCTCTCTAGTAGTTACACACACATTGGACTTATTGGCTTTAGTGTTGGCGCTACCATCTCATGGCTATGTAGTAACAATCCGAAAATAGATTTTATTATCGGATGTTACGGTTCTCGTATACGCGACTATGTTCATATGAAACCAACTTGTGCTACCTTACTTATTTTCCCTGAAAAAGAATCTAGTTTTTCAGTATCCTCTTTCATTCAAACATTACAGCAACAAAAGAATCCTTTATTAGAAATACAACAACTACACGGTGAACATGGATTTCTAAATCCGTACACTGAAAAATATAACGGGCACTCTACAAAACAAGCATACAATTTAATAGATTCGTTTCTTGTAAAAAGCACTCTTATAAAGGAGATTTAAATGACTCTTACATTACTCTTACTTATTTTCCTATTCATTGCCTTTTTCTCCGTACTAACTATCATTATTATAACCGTAAGAAAAGGGGAGTTTTTCAAACGCCCCCACTTACAATCTATTATCGTTTGCATTTTATTTTTTACAAATTGGATTTTATATGTAACAACTTTTTATACGTTACTTCCTGAGAAAGTTAGCTAGTTCATATTCTTGCCCATTTGGTTTTTCCTTTGTATTTTAGGATGTATCGTTTTCTGGCACGAATGGAGAAATAATCGTGTGTTCGCAATATGTATCGGTTTTCTTTCCTGTATTAGTTTTCTATTTGGGTTATTGTTGTTAGTTCTTTCGGGGATGTAGCTATGAAATGGGAGTAAAGACCTTATTACTTTCTTTCATTAGCAGCTTTGACCTGAACTTGGTATAATATCAAGTTCAGGTCTTTTAATTTCCCCCTAATTTTTATGTGGTTATTATATATCATCTATTTAACACTCTCTTCTTAAAACCATTTCATTTTCTTTTAAAGTTAGAAATTCATAGTACTAAAAAATTGCTCAGCTACTGCATTCTCCTCAATGTACTTTTGAAGTCGTATAATCATACACAATCTTAATCCATTCACAAATTTTTTTTAACAATTGAACTCCCTTCTTTTAAACAAATTGAAACTATATGGCATTTTCTTAATGATCGTAAAACCAATGTAAAAAATTATTAATCTTTATACTTTATTATTTACGTGTTCAATTAAATAGATTACCCTCTTTATTGAGAATCCCTCTCAATAATAAAATAACAAGGAGGAACACATGAAAACAAAAATTTTTTCTATTATTACTGCTTTAACCTTACTAACATGTTTCGCTATACCAACATTAGCAGCATCTAGTAGTTACAGTTTTAAAATGGACTATCGAGTGGTAGATGGTAGTAAAAACAAACAGTTTCACACCCTTTCTAAAGGTAGTGTATATATCAATGGGAGTGCATATGTATATTCTACTGACGGAGGAGCTGTGGGGCCTTACGATGTAAAATATACTCTGTATAGATCTGCATGGGGTTCTGACCCTAGTTATGGAACAGTTAATGGCGGCATAAATAAATCTTTCTCTGGTGCATATAATGTTGATACAAATTCAAGTGAATACTACTTATTTATTTGGAAAACAAATGACGAGGGACAAAATGTACGAGGGAATGGAAAAATAACTAATTAAAGTATCACTACTAAACTATGAAAATATGAGGGTTTTACACATGCTAATTGACTTTGATGGTTTTATTCTTATTGGAGCGTTTATTATATTGTTATTTTTACTTCTCTTTTTTAAATTACACCTAAAAAAGAGAAACATGTACTTACTATTTTTTTCAATATTTTATTTGTACCTTTGTGTAGTATTTAATTATACCCAATTCCCAATTATTATAGATGAAAATATGAAAAAAGACATTGGACAAAATGTATGGAGAGATGCTAATTTTATACCATTTAACACGGAACATTTTGCTATAACAACATCAATACTTAATATACTACTAACAATTCCTTTTGGCTTTGGTTTTCCTTATATAAAAAAGACGAATTTCAAACAGGTTGTTTTATTAGGAATTGTATTAGGATTCTTATTAGAAACTTTACAACTTTTATCAGCACTTTATGCCGGATTCACTTTTCGATATGTCGATATAAACGATGTAATATTTAATTGTATGGGTGTCATTTTAGGGTACGGTATATCAAAAGGTTTTACCCTTGTGTATAGAGCATTTATACACAAATTTGATATTAAATTGAATTCCTTTTTAAGATATATTTATGAAACAAACGACCGGTCTATATAATTTGTTCTTTAAAATTAATACAAACACAAGTATATATGAAGCGCGGACAAAAATGGATATTCTAAAAATAGTTACTCAGCTATCTTTGGAACATCTCTCAATCTTTTTATATTGTATCATACATAGAATTATTAAATATAAAGCATAAGCAATAACCATCTAAATAGTAAAAAAAGGAAGAAAAGCCAACTTTCAACTTTTCTTCCTTCTATGTTTACCTTTAGATTTCACTGTCACTGATTCACAAGGTGTGTAATATATTTGAGGCGTCGCCTTATCAACAAACATCATAAATACAATAAAACCGATAATAAAGAAAATAAACAACGTTAACAAAATTGCTCCTATCGTTAAAAGTATCATAACACCACCCCTATATTTTTCATGTTATTACACCTTTCGCTATTATATGAGCGTAATCCTTTTTAGAAAAAGAAACGTAACAAAATAATCACAATCACTCCCGTTAATACTGTACCTAATAAACTACGAGTATATATGGCAACAAGAAATGTTGGAATTGCTGCAATAAGGTAATCCCACTGCATCGTCTCATGCATAAATAAAACTTGTGCTAAAAGTGCTGCTAATATTGCAATTGGTATGTAATTTAACCATTTTAAACCCCAGTCTGGAATTTGTAGTTTGCTAAATACGAGTAGAGGTAAAATACGTGGCACAAGTGTGACAGCTCCTGCTGCTAATAAAAGTAATAATACGTCTAATCTCATTTCCATTTTTCAATCACCACTCCAATCGTCGCAGCTAATAGTGTTGCAATAATAACCGCTATACTATCAGGCATAAATAAGTGTGAAACGTATGCAATCATAATCGCTACAATTGCAACAGTAAGGTGAATTGCTAGTTTCGGTTTACTACTTATGAGCTGAAGTACAAATAATCCGATAAACATCGCTGGTAATGCATAATCCATCCCGTACGTATGCGGGTCTGGTATCCATTCACCAAATAGACCGCCAATAATGGTAGCAAGAATCCAATTTAAATACGCTGTTACGTTAAGCCCGATCATCCATCTTTCACCTAAATATCCTTTTTGCGCTGCATGCTGAACTGCAACGCCGAAAGTTTCATCCGTAATTTGCGAACCGATGATTAAGTTTTTAAATAGAGGAATTTTCGTAAAATACGGCGCAAGCGCTGCACTCATTAATAAATGGCGTAAATTAACAAAAAATACGGTGAAAATAATTGCAGAAGCAGGTGCACCAGCTGCATACATACCAGCTAATATAAATTGGGCAGAACCTGCATAAATTAAAGTGGACATAAACGCAATTTCAATGATGGAAAAACCTGCTGTTTTTGCAATAACACCAGCTGCTATACCGATGCTCAAATATCCAAATACAGTTGGTAAGCAATCTTTTACTCCTTGCTGAAATGTATCCTCGCTCTGCAAAGCTACATGTGCCTGAGCTTTACTCATCCGTGTCATCCTCCATTCCTTCTAAAGTTCGTTTTCCTGTTACGACATGAACTAAATCTATATTTTCACGCCATAACGTATCTAACTTATCCGCACCAAATTCCTTCGTGATTTCTTCAACCATAATATCGTGTCGCACATACTCTGTAGCAACGAGAACTAAAGCTGGGTCATACGTTGTAACCGCCCATGAAGTACTATCATTTGAGAAGTTCGCAATTAATACTTCCTCTCCATCACGCGCGATAACAGTTAAATGACCACCCATTCTCTTTTCAACAACGTGGGGCGTCATATAATTATGGTGAAATGTCGCGCCTATTGTTGTATCCGGAGCACCGAATAAGATTGAAAATATATGTACGCCTTCCTCTTCCTTTTGATGAATATATGGCTCAATTTCATGCACTTGATCTTCCCATACAGAAATCCATAGCTCTTCCTTCGCTCTACTAATTATATTGCATATTTCTTTTAAAACACGATCATTTGAGCGAATATGCGAAATTACATCTATTTGTCGCTCTTGTTCTAAACAATTTAATTTCTCATCTAAAAATTCAAAGGACTTCTCAAAATCTTTTCGCATTCGATTCATTAATTCGGTAGCTGGTACCGGTACATATTTCACCGGTTCTGACGGAACGATATGCACCGCTCCTTTATCCATCAATTTACCGAGCACTTCATAAATCATAGAACGAGGTACTCCTGTCTGTTTACTCACTTCATACCCTGTTACTGGAGAATGTTTTAATAGTCCAATATACGCTTTACATTCGTACTGGGAAAAACCTAACTTTTGTAATTCCTTTATAATTTCATCCATCAGTACCCCTCACAATCTATATAACTCTCATTTCAAAACGATGCATGTATGTTAGTAGTTATTAGTATACCTACTAATATAAAAAAACAGACCTATAAAGTCAATTGATAATTCTGAAATTTTATTCAAAAAATAAAAAGCCTTCTTATGAAAGGCTTTTTGCACGTAACACTCCTGTTATTTTAACTGCAATGTTTTTGAGGTATGTCCCTCTAAATGCTCCCGTAAAGTAGAACCTGTATACTCTTCCCTAAATACACCGGCCTTCACAAATAAAGGAATGACCCTACTTAAGAATAGATCCAATGACTTTGGAGGTCCTCCTGGAATAGCAATAAATCCATCTAACGCTCCTGCCTCAAACCTATCCATAATTTGCTTCGCAACGTCTTGTGCTATACCAACCGCAACCCAATGAGCGGAGCCAACAACTTCTGGTCGTTCTAGTATTTGTTCAAGGGTTGGTTCATTTTTAATGATGAAGTTCCGTAATAATTCGGCATGTGTTTTACTGCGAACAGTTTGATCCTGACTTGGCAGCATCTCTTCCGTAATCTTACTTTCTAGTGGAATCCCTCTAGCATTTAATCCGAGAACCATTTCAAGTAACGCATATCTCTTCTCTTTTGTAAGATGTTGATGAGCTAGCCTATGCATTTCTAATGCTTCTTCATATGTATCACCTATAAAGAAATATAATCCAGGCAATACACGTATATCATCTTGCTTTCGGCCATGCTGTTTTGCTCTTCTTCTTAAATCTTGGCGCAGTTCCATCCCTGACTCTACATCTGGCGTTGCAGCAAAAATTGCATCCGCAACAGAAGCAGCGAAATTCCGGCCTGACTCTGAAGCACCTGCTTGAAATAATGGCATTTCTCCTGAAATGTGCTGCGGAATATTAAGTGGACCTTTCACCTTAAAGTATTTACCATTATGCTCGATAGGCTTTACCATCTTTCTAATCACATCAGGGTTATCTACTTTCAATACTTCATTAGGATGACTTCCCCAAAGATTTCTTACTAACGCTGTACACTCTGCCGCTTTCGCGTATCGTTCCTCAGATGATGGCATCCCTTCCTCACCAAAATTTTCAGCCCCATCAATGGATGTGACAATATTCCAACCAACTCGGCCATTACTAATCCAGTGTAAAGATTGTAATTGCCTCGCTAATATATATGGTGGGTAAAACGAAGTTGACGCAGTCGTAACGACTCCAATTTTTTCTGTTGCATAAGCAATAGCAGTAAACAATAACGTCGGATCTAAAATGACATTCCCTTTATTACGAGCAATTAAATCCGGGTGCGCCACTAAATAATCTGCTTTAAAAACAAAATCTAACTTAGCCTTTTCTGCCTGTTTCGCTAACTCTACTTGCTCTTCAATTCCCGAATTAAACTCACTTTCTTGCTCTTTCTTTCTAGAAATTAAACATAACCCAATGCAAAGTTGTTTTTTTATAGACATATACACACCATCCCCTTGTTTTTAATTCACTTAGTTAAATAAATGTTACTGTCATTATGAAATTCCATTCCTATAGAAGTGCATAAAATGATAATGATTATCAATATCATTTTATGCTGTAACTGCAATAAAAGCAATAATAAAAAAGACTCCCACTAGCGGGAGTCTCCTATCTCAATATTTCATTCGCTTCTTTTTCATAAATTTTATCAAATGAAGTCATAACGCGTTGTGATGCTGAAATCATTTTTTGATCTGTCATAAGATCAGCCATCTCTTTCGTCATATCTACATTTGAATTTTCTAGCATATAATTTTTTACTGTCCCTACCCCGTTCGGTAAATCAGCAATGTTTCCTTCTGCTAGAGTAAAGCTTTTGTTCTCTCTTTGTACGAGACGATTATTCGCTTCTGCACCTACTGTTTTTGTTTGCAGGCGAGCAATATTATTTTGCGTCACCGCATCATATAACGTACCGTCTGCTTGTACAGCTACCTTTGCTCCTTCTGGAATACGAATACGTTCATTATTCTCACCCATTACGAAAGCACCTGAAGTTGTTTGCAGATAACGATCACTATTTAATGTAAAACTACCGTCTCTCGTTAAAAACGTTTCATTATTTTTAGATGTAACGAAAAACGAAGCTGCGCCAGACGTACCGTCATCTAAAAAGAAATCTGTAGCACTATTTGTCATTTGTATATTTCCTTGTACTAAGTTCACATGTGTTGCGGCTGGAACTACAGCGTAATCGACCGAACCGATATTTGTCACAGCCCCATCTCCGCGGCGATATGTGTCTTGTACATCAAATACTTTAGAAGTCATATTTTCTGCTTTAAATCCTGTCGTTTGAGCATTTGCAACGTTATTCGAATGAACATTAATACGCTGCATGTAATTCATCATACCCATAGAACCTATATAAAGACCGTTCATACTCGTTTGAATAAGGCAGTTGCCTTATCCTTCACCTCTTTTCTATGATGTTTGCAACATTTGTTTCGCTAAATGTTCAGCTGTAGCGATATGTATATGTTGCTTCACGTCTTGTCCGTCTGTCATTAATACAATTGGAGCTGATGATACTGCTGGAATTTTCAACAATTCACCACTACTAGCTGTTTCATCAAATTTCGTAAATACGATACCATCAATATGAATATCTTTAAAGTTCGTAATGATTTCAATCATATCTTTACTTTTCATCGAAGCTGATAACGTTAAACAAATATAATCTGGCTCTACTTGTCCCATCGTTTCAATCATTTCTTCTACTGTTTCTGACGCACGATAATTTTTCCCAGCTGTATCAATTAAAATATAATCGACGCGCGCTTCTTCTTTAAAATACGTAAGCGCTCTTGTCATTGCAGCTTCATCACGAACAGCAATTACTTCAAATCCCATTGTTTTTACGTAATCTTGCAGTTGCTGCACTGTCCCAATACGTGAATGGTCTGTCGTAATAAAACCAACCGTTTTTTTCTTACCGTGAAACTGCCATGCCATTTTCGCAAGTGTCGTCGTTTTTCCAACTCCAGTTGGACCGATTAATGCAATTGTTTGCACTTCTTTTTCAAAAACGTTTTCCGTGTTGAAATGGGATCTCATATCTTCCAATATGTATCCGATCACTTCTTCTTCTGTAATCATCGTTGCATTCTCAAACTTCACTTTTAACTTCTCAGCATATGCATGAATGAAGTATTGTTCTACATCGTTTTGCTCTAGCATGCGAATTACTTTTTGAATAATAAACGGTACAGATTCTTGGTTTTCTTTTTTTACAACCACTTCTTCTTTCTTGACCGGAACAACTTTTTTCACAGCTTTTTGCTTTTTCGTTACTTTCGTTTCTTCCGTCTGTTTCACAACGACGATACCTTTTTCAAACAGCTTTAATAGTTTTTCTTTCTTTCTTGCCCATTCTTCACTATTTCCTGTTTGCATCGCTGCGTATGACATAGGAGTCGTCACGTTTTCTAAATTGTGCAGTACCGATTGAATTCCGTTCGCCTTCACAATTTGTTCTGAAGGATCATTTACAACATCCATTAATTGTTCATGAAATTGAGTTGTGACTTCTTGTTCTTCTTCCTGTTTATCCTCTGGAAAAGCAACTAACATTTCATAATTCTTTTTCCAAAAAAACGGGATATTTCGTTTTACACTTTCATCGACAACGTAATAATAATCTGTACCATATTGGTCAAATAACTTTCGATACAATTCATTTTTCGAAGCTGCTTTTATTCGCATTAACGCTTCTTTCTTTTCTGTACTTTCCATTACTTCACCCCCTACTATTCAATATAGGCAATTTGATCTACAACAATTTCTGGTGCTAATTCGCTAATACAAAGTACTTGCGCTTCTACTTGATAACGCTCAAGAAGTCTTACAATCGCAAACCTGAAATCTTTTCTACGCGTTAATAATACTGGTTCTCTTCCCATTAAACGAGCTTGTTTAAATACGCGTTGTACTTGTTCAACAACACGTGTTTCTAAATCTAAATCCCAGTTTAATAAGTAACCTTGATAGGAATTGTTCACAACGTCTGCATCTAACTCGATTGAATCGGAGAAGAGCGCCGCATATATTTTACCGTCAGGATTCTTCGCATTTTCACAAATCACTTTTGAAATACATTCACGGACGAATGACGTTACACCGTCTACATGATTTTGATAAATTTCTTTTCCGTCAATAATACCTTCGATAATAGTTGGTAAATCACGAATAGAAATACCTTCTTTTAGCAATTGTTTAATAACATTTTGAACGAGTGATAAGTCGATTTCTTTCTTCTTAATCTCTTCTAATAAAACGCCGTTATCATTTTCAAGTGAGTTAATTAAGTCCTTTACATGTTGACGCTGAATTAACTCATGAAGATTGCGTCTAACGACAACATCTAAATGTGTAATTAATATGCTAAGCGGCTCTAATACTTGATAGCCTTTCATTTGTGCATCTTGTACCATATGCTCTAAAATCCAATATCCATCTTCACCGAAAATTGGATCTTTCGCTGGTTCTGCATCTAAATCTGCCATTACATTCGGTGTTTTCAGTGCTAATAAATAACCTGATTTTAAAACACCTTCAGCTGCCTTCGCACCTTTAATACGAATAATGTAACGTCCGCGTGGTCTAAAACTCGTATTATCTTTAAAGTTAATGCCAGGAACGTTAATACCAAGGTCGGTAATAATGGACTTCCTCATAAGAACAACTTTATCACGAGCTGTTTCCCCGTTAATCTTCTGCTTTACAAGGGCTGCTAAATCTAAACCGAGCTCTACTATAATTGGATATTTATCTGTAAATACTCCGAATGAATCTTCCACTTGTTGCAGCTGCTCATCTTCGCCTTGAATCATTTCTAATTCTTTTTGAAGCTCGTCTTCTTTTTCTTTCTTTATTCGGTTTTTATTGCGAATTCCTAAGAAGATAATTGTTCCACCAACGAGTGCGAATGGTAGAAATGGTAGCGGCGTGAAAATACCCATCGCAATAAATAAACCACCAAGCGCATATACAACGACTTCATGTGCTAATAACTCTTTAAATATTCCTTCTGTTACTGTATCCGCTGAGCCATCAAATACACGCGTTACGATAATACCTGTTGAAATCGCAAGCATTAACGAACCGATTTGGTTTACGATTCCGTCACCGACAGTTAGCTGTGTATAGTGAATAGCTGCTTCAGCAAAACTCATTCCTTGCTGCATTATGCCGACAATTAAACCGAAAATAATGTTTACGAATAAAATGACGATCCCGAAAATAACGTCCCCTTTAATGAACTTCCCGGCACCATCCATCGCCCCGTAAAACTCTGTTTCCATATTTAATTTTTTTCGTTTTGCCTGTGCATCTTTTTCAGTAATAATACGCTGGTTTAAATCCGCATCGATTGACATTTGTTTCCCGGGTAAAGAATCAAGTGTAAAACGTGCTGCAACTTCAGCTGTACGTGACGCACCGTTTGCAACGATAAACTGGAATATGATTAATACTATGAAAATAACGATACCAATTAATAAGTTCCCGCCAATTACAAACTGACCGAACTCTTCAATAACATGCCCCGCATTTCCGTCTGTCAAAATCGCTCGCGTCGTCGATACGTTAATCGATACGCGGAAAATCCCGATTAATAACAACATCGTCGGAAATGACTTTAATTCATCCCACTCGTTAATACTTGTTGCTCGCATATAAATAAGCACTGACATACTTAGTAAAAAAACGATAACGATATCAAGTATAAATGGTGGAAGTGGAATTAAGAGCGCCACTACGAATGACGCTGCTAAAAAGATAGAAAAATAGGTTCTTGCAGAATCTATCTTAAACACAAGAGATCTCCTCCAACCGCGCTATTATACTTCAAGTTCATTCGTTTGAATTAAATAGCGCATAACTTCAATTACAGCTACGTATAAATCTTCTGGAATCGTCTCATCTTCCTCGACTTGATAATATAAAGAACGAGCAAGCGGACGGTTTTCCACCATTGGTATTTCTTGTTCACGGGCAAGCGTTCGTATATATAATGCGAGCTCATCTTCCCCTTTTGCAACGACAATTGGTGCTGCATCAACCTGTTTATTGTACCGAAGTACGACCGAAATATGAGTCGGGTTGTTTACAATAAACGTTGCACCATCCATCTTTTTCGCAATTGTCCCTTGCAAGATCGCATGCATAAAGTTTTTTCGTTTCCCCTTTACTTGCGGGTCCCCTTCATTATCTTTATGCTCCCTTTTTACTTCTTCTTTTTTCATCTTAATATCTTGTTCGTACTCCCATTTTTGATAAATAAAGTCAATAATAGAAAGAACGATTAATATAATTAAAATAGCTAAAAAGATAAATTTAATTTGCCTAATAATTTCAGTAAGTGACGCAGTCCAGTTAAATCCAATCATACTCACGATCTTCTCTAAATTCTTTTTAAACAGAATGTAAGCGACGTAACCGATTAATCCCATATAAAATAGTGATTTCAAAATATCTACTAAACTTTTCCGACTAAACAATCTCGTAAAATAGTTTTTTGGATTAATACGTGACGCTTTCGGCTTAATGACTTTAGAAGAAAATAAGAAACCGACTTGAATCATATAATTAAATAAATGAAAAGCGTATACGAGTATTAATATCGGCGCTGATACTTTTAGTAATAAAATACCCATTAAATAAAAATACTGTGTTGAATCTGTATTTTTTCCAATTTGATTAAACAGTACTGCTACAGAGTTTGCAATCTCATAACCGAGCCAATCTCCGAAAAAGTAAACAACAACTGCTAATACTAGTATGGAAAATAAATTATTTAAATCTTTACTCCGGGCAATATTCCCTTCTTCACGCGATTTCTTACGCTTCTGCGGGGTGGCCTTTTCTGTTTTATTATCCTTTGCCATGCGCGTCCCCCTACTTCGTTAAGAAAAAGTTAAATAGTTTCGTATATTCCTCAAGCAATACGTCCGTCATATTTTTAAACACATAACCGAGCATCGGTACACTCATCGCAATAAACAAAATACCACATGTGATTTTAATGACATACGCATTCATAAAAACGTTTAATTGCGGAGCGTTTTTTGCGATTAAAATTAAAACAAAGTTAATGATGAACAAACTTCCCATAAGCGGAAGAGCAATTTCAACCGCTGATGTTATCGCAAATAATAACGTTGCGAGTAGACTATCTAAAAAACTAGTCGTCAGCAATTTTGAAATCGCCTCTGTATATTGAAACGACTTTAAAATCGTGGCAACGAAATAATTAATGCCTCCAAGTGAAATAAAAATAATGAGAAAAAATATATCAAAAATGGTTGAAAGTAAAGTAGACTGTGAACCTGCATTTACATCAAACAAACTCGCCTGTGATAAACCGATATCAAAGTCTAAAATATGTCCTGCCATTTTTGGAATATTCCAGAGCATTTCTACAATTTTTGAAAGTGATAAGCCAATTACAATTTGCGTACCTGCATAAGCTGCAACGTCCCAAGTTGTCTTTATGTGAGAGACATCAACTTGATCGGCAACTGTAATCGAAAGAGCAAGTCCAACTGTAACCTTCGCCATCGCTGGAATGGATCGCCCTGAGAAAAACGGTAAAAAATATAAAAATGAAGTAATGCGGCAAAACGCAAAAAACGTCGCCACCCATAATTCCATATTCATTTCAGTTCACCTATCTTAGTACGAACGCAATAGCGATGGGATTTTATCAAATAAATCTAAAATAAGCGTCGTTAACTCTTGAAACATCCACGGACCTAAAATGATAATAACGAGTACGATACTCGCCATTTTTGGTAAAAACGTCAGCGTTTGCTCTTGAATTTGCATCATCGCCATAATGACAGCGATAATAATAACGACAATCATACTTACGCCGGCAACCGGCATTAAAATCATAACCCCTTTATAAAAAAAGGTTTGAAAAATATCTATAATTGGTGACGTATTCATTTATATGACTCCTATCACATAGCATCAAACGCTTCAGGCGACTGTTTTAAACATAATGTCGACGATTTTTGTATATCCACCTAAATATACGAAAACAAGTATTTTAAACGGTAAACTTAAAATCATCGGCGGTACCATCATCATCCCGAGGTACATTAACAGTGTACTAATAATCAAATCTATAAATACAAACGCTAAATAAATGAACATCCCCGTCAACAATCCTTTTTGGATTTGCGTTAACGTAAAGGATGGCACAAGCGTAAATAAGGAAAGATCTTTCAAATCTTTCGGCAATTCTTCTCCGCGCACTTTCAGCATCATCTTTAAATCATGCTTATACGTATGCTTTGACATATACTCTTTCATAATCGGAGCTGTCGTCTCAGCAGCTTGACTTACAGTTATTTTCTCTTTCGTCATCGGATCCCACACATCGCTCTTTAGCTGCCCAAGTACAGGCTGCATCGTAAAGAGTGATAAAAATAATGCAAGTCCAACAAGTACTTGGTTCGGTGGTAAATTCATTACCCCAAGTCCTTGACGTGTAATCCCAAGAACGATCATAAAATAAGTAAAATGTGTAAATAATAGAACGATAGAAGAAGATAATGATAAAAGGGTAACGAGCGCAAATAATTGTACACTTGAATTACTCGTAAACTCTTTCCCATTTTCGAAATTAATAAAACCGTTCGGGGCCGCATACGCTGGATTTACAAAAATAATTGAAAAAACGATAGAAAATACGAAAATAACGGCTAATAATGATAACTGTTTCTTTATTCTCATGATGGATCCTCTACTTTTTTCGTTTCACTCTTCACCGCGTCTTCTAGCGCTTGTTGAAACTGATTTCCTGTTCCTGTTAATTGCACAGATTGTACACCGTTATTACTAATAACAGTGAACACTTGCTTGCCGTCTACTTCAAATAAAAAGGCACTCGTTTGATGATTTAAATACACGCCGTCTTTCACTTGAATATGGCCATTTTCACCTTGTTTAAAAAACTGCTGCTTGCGCGTCTTTTTCGTCATATAATATGCACCGTAGCCGAGCGCACCAAACAGTAAAACGACTTGAAATAAGGTCGTCATATACGACATATGACTCCTCCTCTACTCTTTATCTTGCATTTGACTTTGCGCTTTCATAAGCGCAGCTTGCTTCTTATCGGCTTCAATTTCAGAAATGATAATACCGAACTTCTCGTCCATTACGATCGCTTCACCGATGCCGACTTTCATATTACTTAAATACACATCTACTTTATGTCCTAGGTTTTTCTCTACTTCAAGAACATCGCCCACTTTTAACTGTTTCACATCACCGAGCGTAATAGATGACTTCCCAAGCTTTACACCAAGTTCAATCGAAATGTCTGAAACAGTATCAATATGTGCTTTACCTGCTTCATTTCGCTTCCCTGCAAAATCTTCTAATCCCATTAATGACACAGGAGATACTTCATGCTTCATATGGATCCTCCTACTCTACAAAACTTTTAAATAAGAGCGCCTTACGCGTTCCATCTTTCCCAATAAAACAATTAAATTTATGCTTTCCATCAACATAACCAAGTAATTCATCCGAAACTTTCGTATGGAGCGGAATAATATCGCCTTCTTCAATTTGTTCAATCTCACCCATTGTCATCTTCTGCTCGCCAATTGCAACGTGAACAGGTTTAAACACTTGATTTACTTTTACTTCCACTTCAGACGTATACTTTTTACGCTTATCCGAAGAATGTTCGACAATATTTTCAGACGTTAACTTATCCATAATTTCTTCAACAGATAAGAACGGAATACCGATACGCACCGTCGTATTCCAAAAATCTGTTTTCATATTTACGTTAAGTAACGAAATTATATCGCTCGCTGTCGTAATCTTTAATGCATTCGGATCTGTTTCCGTCGTTACAAACTTCGGTTCAATCGCAACAACACTTTCAAATGATTGCTCTAAATTTTTACAAAGAAGCATGAATATATTATCGAGCGTTAAAAACTCAAACGCCGTTAGCGGTCTGCGCATCGTAAAGTTGCGTTTACTATCCCCGCCAAGCCAACATTCATGAATATAAATAACAAATGCTAAATCAATCTCAATAACAATTTCTCCAAGCTCTGGTAAACCGAGGTCAATTACGCAATATAAATAATAATCTTTCGGCATTTTCTCCACATACTCACTCGTAAATGGAACTTGCTCAACTGTTGAAGGCTCTAGCTCAATCGGAATACGCATACGCGCTGCCAACGTCTGTGACGTCTGTTTTCCAAACGTAGAAGCAATCGCTTGCAAACTACGTAAATGCTCAACACCGAACTTCTCTGGTCTATTAAAATCATACTCCTGAAATTTCTCTTGCTTCCCTGCTTCTTGTGCGAAAGCTGGCATTTCCTCGCCTTCATTTACCGCCTTCAGCAGGGCATCAATTTGCTCTTGGCTTAATTTTTCGCCACTCATGACAATCCCCTTCCCTACCTTTTCAATTCAACGATTTCAACGTACATCTTCCCGTTTTTCGTCAAAATCTTTCCGGTTCCAATCTCTTCATTCTCAAGCATAAGACGCACCGTATTTTTCGTTGAATTTTCCAGACGATACAATGTACCTTTCGTAATATGAAGCAGATCTTCAATTTTCTTTTTCGTATTTCCGATTTCAAAATAAATTGTTAACGGAATATCATCTTGTAATTTCAAATCTAGTCAACTCCCATATCATGTTCACGAAAATTTCATGTTCTCTCTATATATGAAATTTCTTATTTTGAAACGTCGATATTTAATATTTTTTTAATATATCCTTGCGTTTCTTTAAATGGCGGTACGCCTCCGTACTTTCTCACATTACCAGGACCCGCATTATAAGAAGCGAGCGCCAATACTAAGTCGCCATTATTTTTCTTTAAATAACCGCTTAACTCTTTCACGCCGCCTTCAATACTTTCAGCTGGTGAAAATGGATTTTTTATACCCATCTCTTTCACATTCGCTGGCATAAGCTGCATAAGCCCCATCGCACCTGCATGTGACACCGTTTTCGGATTAAAATCAGATTCTACTTCAATCATTTTTTGAATTAACGTTTTCGGAATTCCATATGTACGGCTAGCGCGATCAATAATGTCCTCATACTTCCCTTCATTGGAAGAACGTATTTTTTGAATATTATACTTCTTCGTTAATCCCCACGTATCAGCAGCCTCATTTTTCGTTTCTGGGAAACGTCGTTCAAACTCTTTTTGCGCGACTTGCACTTCATCTACTTTCTTCGTTTCAGCTTTTTCTTCAGGCTTACTCGCTTCCTCTACTTTATTAATAGATTGTTCCGGCTTATTAACAACCGTTTCTATTTTCGTAGATTGTACCGGCTGACTCATATCTTCTATGTTTGCCGGCTGCGTAGTACCCTTCGTCTCCTTCACAGGTTCACTCTGCAACTTCTCTTGAAAACGACTACTAACGAATGCTTGTGGACTGCTTAGCTTTTGCTGAATTTGTCCTTTCTTATATGCAAGCACTTCTTTTACTATATTTCCAACTACCATAATATCACCTTTTCGGTAAACAAAGATAATCTAATATTAGAGTTTTTTTTTAAAGTTTGCAATAATCCTTTTGATAATATTGTAATAAAAAAATGAACAAATAGAAAATTATCATTTTTTTATATTCAATAATTACAATTAATCGTTGACACGATATATACCAAGGATTACAATTAATCTCGAAATTGATTTTTTTGCATATTTACGTTTATCAATTAACAGAAAAATCAATATAAAAAAATGGGGGTTCTTATCATGAGAATTAATACAAATATTAATAGCATGCGTACGCAAGAGTACATGCGCCAAAACCAAGACAAAATGAATACTGCGATGAATCGTTTATCTAGCGGTAAATCTATTAACAGTGCGGCAGACGATGCGGCTGGCTTAGCTATCGCTACTCGTATGCGTGCAAAAGAAGGCGGATTAAACGTTGGAGCACGTAACACGCAAGACGCTATGTCTGCTTTACGTACTGGTGATGCTGCTTTAGGTTCAATTTCTAACATCTTACTTCGTATGCGTGATCTTGCTACGCAAGCTGCTAGCGGTACGAATAACGCAAAAGATACTGCATCTTTAAGCAAAGAGTATGAGCAATTAAAAGGAGAAATTGACCATATCGCTGGAAAAACAAACTTTAACGGCAATGCATTCCTAGACAAATCTGCTGCTACTAATCCAGGTACAGACATTACGATTCAACTTTCTGATGCTGCAAGTGATACTCTTGTTATTACAGCTATCGATACAAAGGCACTTACAAGTGGAACTTTGGGGACTTTAGCAGACGTAGCTGGCGCAACAACTGAAATGGGTAAAATTGATACTGCTATCCAAGCTGTTGCTGATGCAAGAGCAACTTTCGGTTCTCAATTAAACCGTTTAGATCATAACTTAAACAACGTAACGAGCCAAGCTACTAATATGGCTGCTGCTGCTTCTCAAATCGAAGATGCTGATATGGCAAAAGAAATGTCTGAAATGACTAAATTCAAAATCTTGAACGAAGCTGGTATCAGCATGCTTTCTCAAGCAAACCAAACACCTCAAATGGTTTCTAAATTATTACAATAATCCATTTGATCCTATAAATCTCTTTGTAATCAAAGAGATTTATAGATAACTAAAAGTCCAAGATAAAAAAATGGGGGTTCTTTACATGAGAATTAATACAAACATTAACAGCATGCGTACACAAGAGTACATGCGCCAAAACCAAGACAAAATGAATACTGCGATGAATCGTTTATCTAGCGGTAAATCTATTAACAGTGCCGCTGACGATGCGGCTGGCCTAGCTATCGCTACTCGTATGCGTGCAAAAGAAGGCGGATTAAACGTTGGAGCACGTAACACGCAAGACGCTATGTCTGCTTTACGTACTGGTGACGCTGCTTTAGGCTCAATTTCTAACATCTTACTTCGTATGCGTGATCTTGCTACGCAAGCTGCTAGTGGTACAAATAATGTTAAAGATTCAGCTTCTCTAGACGAAGAGTACCAACAATTAGCAAAAGAAATTAACCATATTGCTGAAAAAACTAACTTTAACGGTAATGCATTTTTAAACTCTGCTGATGCTGATGCTACTAAGAAGGGCTCAGATGTGACTATCCAACTTTCTGATGCTGCAAGTGATACTCTTGTTATTACAGCTATTGATGCAAAGGTTGATACACTACTTGGTGCTGCTGTTGGAAAATTAACAGGTGCTGATTCAGCAGCTGCTGTAACTGCAGCAACAACTGAAATGGGTAAAATTGACACAGCCATCCAAGCAATTGCTGACGCTAGAGCAACTTTCGGTTCTCAATTAAACCGTTTAGACCATAACTTAAACAACGTAACTAGCCAAGCTACTAACATGGCTGCTGCTGCTTCTCAAATCGAAGATGCTGATATGGCAAAAGAAATGTCTGAAATGACTAAATTCAAAATCTTGAACGAAGCTGGTATCAGCATGCTTTCTCAAGCAAACCAAACACCTCAAATGGTTTCTAAATTATTACAATAATCCATTTGATCCTATAAATCTCTTTGTAATCAAAGAGATTTATAGATAACTAAAAGTCCAAGATAAAAAAATGGGGGTTCTTTACATGAGAATTAATACAAACATTAACAGCATGCGTACACAAGAGTACATGCGCCAAAACCAAGACAAAATGAATACTGCGATGAATCGTTTATCTAGCGGTAAATCTATTAACAGTGCCGCTGACGATGCGGCTGGCTTAGCTATCGCTACTCGTATGCGTGCAAAAGAAGGCGGATTAAACGTTGGAGCACGTAACACACAAGACGCTATGTCTGCTTTACGTACTGGTGACGCTGCTTTAGGCTCAATTTCTAACATCTTACTTCGTATGCGTGATCTGGCTACGCAAGCTGCTAGTGGTACAAATAACACAAAAGATACAGCTTCTTTAAACAAAGAGTATGAGCAATTAAAAGGTGAAATTGGTCATATCGCTGGAAAAACAAACTTTAACGGCAATGCATTCCTAGACACAGCCGGTGGCGGTAAAGATATTAAAATTCAACTTTCTGATGCTGCAAATGATACACTTGATATCACAGCTATCAATACAAAGGATATTACAAGTGATAAGTTGGGTACTTTAACAGATGTAACTACTGCAAAAGATGAAATAATAGCTCTTGACACAGCTATCCAAGCTGTTACTGACGCTAGAGCAACTTTCGGTTCTCAATTAAACCGTTTAGATCATAACTTAAACAACGTAACTAGCCAAGCTACTAATATGGCTGCTGCTGCTTCTCAAATCGAAGATGCTGATATGGCAAAAGAAATGTCTGAAATGACTAAGTTCAAAATCTTGAACGAAGCTGGTATCAGCATGCTTTCTCAAGCTAACCAAACTCCTCAAATGGTTTCTAAATTATTACAATAAGCCATTTGAATTATTTTCATGAATAAACCTCTCTGCTTGCGGAGAGGTTTATTTTTTCTATATAAACAGATAAAAAACTTTCTTTTTAGTTTAAAGAGAGGCTCTAACCATACTTAGAATCTGTCAGGGCTTATTTTCCCCTCGTTCCGTATATGAAAACAAAAAGATAAAGTGAGTACAAACCCTTTTATCATTCCATAGCCGTTTATTAGCTTTAAAACACCGATTTTATGAATCTATCAAGAGTGTCTATTATGCGTATTGTTACGAGTGATTTTTTAAAGTTTAAATTGTTAACTGAAGTTGCGCTCAGTATGGTTCCACAGGCGAATCAAATACCGCAAATGGTTTCTAAATTACTACAATCGTAAACATTCATCTTCCTTTTTTGGAACGATTCCATACAAAATAAAAGGGAAATACATATAAGCTATGTACCTCCCTTTTATTTTGTACCCAAATTTCATTACTGTGTTACAGTCATAACCTGTCCACTACGATCAACCATAATTTTCATTTTACCGTCTTGTGCGTTATATAACCCTAATTTATGCAAATCTTGTTTACATTCTTTTACGAAGAAAGGCAATGTGCGAATTTGATTAATATCAGAGCTCGTAATGAAATGAATTAAATGATGCGTCATTTCTTTTATATCATGAACAAGCTCTTCCTTTTCTCGTTTTAGCCTTTCATTTTCAGCCCGTAATACATGTAATTCGTCTTCGAGACCACGAGTATTCTTTTCATCTTTTGAACGCTCTGCGGCCATGCTAGAAAGCTTATAGATTCCTTCCATGAATTGATGTAGTTCATGCTCTTTTCTTTCACTACACTGGCTAATCGTTTCAAAATTATCAACAATACCAGATATAACTGTTACAAGACTTTTTTCATTCTCTATATTTTGAACTTCTTTTCTTAATTCTTTCTTGTTTTCTTTTTTTATTTCAACAATTGGTTCTTTTACAGGCGTATATTTTCGCTTTCGTCCTGGTTTTTGTTTTTCAATATTTTCAAACAGTATTTCACATTTTTTTAATTTGTAATACGTATTTTGCAATTGGCTTGCTGTTTTTGGAAAAAGATTTAGTTCTTTTTTACTGACGTATTTTGAAATATTAATAATGTTTAAACCGTGACGTTGGGAAAATTGATACACTTCATACAGTAACTCTAACTCAGACTTCAGCCATGTAATTGTAGATTTTTCATACGCCCGCATCCCACCATGTTTTTCTATATCTATTTGAAATAATACCATTCTATTATGTAAATCAACTAGTTCTTCATACTCTACTTGGAATTGTTTCTCTATTTTTTTTAATTCCTCTTCTAGTTGCACATCGTTCATTTTATTATTTGACATGTTTTGTAAAAGACTTAATACATTGATTGCTGTGTGGTGATACATAATCTGTGTCACTCCCCCTCATCCTTTCACAATTCTCATCTGACTCCCATGTCTTCTCAGAAAATAGCAATTTTTACATATCCATATTATAACATTTCAAAATTGTCTGTCAAATAATAAACATACAAAAATATATAGAAAGTATAGAAATAAAAAAAGATTTTTTAATTAATATGTATAATTGCATATTAATTACATTTAATTATATTATATGGTATTTCGGATGTATTTTCACCGAAAAAGTTTGCGTTACCACGAAATATTACTAAAATTATCCAAAGATACATTTTTATATTTTCAAATCAAAAATCTTCAAATGAAGATTTTTTATACTTACAACCATAAACACTCCAAAAACATTCCATTTTTCCTCCTATACAGAGTATAGAATACTAAAAAGGAACTAACCAATACTACATATGGCTAGTTCCCTTCTCTCCACTAGAAGAATAGAGTTGTAAATAGTGTCTGCAAATCCTCACTTCTTCTACTTACATAAAACCACTCCATATCTTTGATCTCACATCGCATAGGGCTCTATTAGGCACCGACCGCCATGCATAGCTAGAGCTTCTATTCTAGCTAAAAAGCGCTTTTCCAAACTCTTTTACAACACTAACTTATCAACTAAACCAATTAACTCTTGAATATCTGGCTTACTTACTTGAGCATTCGCCCCCACAGCTTCGCCTTTATGGAATAATTCATTTGTAATTAGTGAAGAGAAAATAACGACTGGTAAACGATTCATTACTTCACCATCTTTAATTACTTTCGTTAAATGGTGTCCATCCATTTTCGGCATTTCAATATCCGTAATTAGCAAGTGAATATGTTCAAACATTTTTTCGCCTTGCTCTTTCGCTAGCTTTTCAATTTGCGCCAATGCTTCTGCACCATTGCTGAAGAAGTTCATTTTCGTATATCCAGCTGATGATAATGTTTCTTCTAATATTTGACGAAGCATCGCTGAATCTTCCGCAATATAAATAACTTTTTCAGCTCGATCTGTTTTTTGTTCTAATTTTGAAAGGGATTTATTATCATAACCAGTTCCGCTAATTTCACATACAATTTTCTCGTAATCTAATAGTAAGATAATTTTTCCATCTAGTTTTACAATACCAGATGTCGTTTCTTCTAGTCCCATAGACAATGAAGCTGGTTCATCAATTTGTTCCCACGAAATACGTTGAATACGATGCACTTCATCAACACGGAAAATAACTTTCATTTGATTTAATTCTGAAATAATAAATTTCGTTTGATCAAGTGGCTTTGTTGATTTTAAATTAAGAGCTGTCGCTAAGTTTATAACAGGTAAAATTTCACCACGTACTTGAACAACACCTTCAACTGCATGATGCGATTCTGGCACAGTTGTAACAGGGAATGGATTAATGATTTCACGTACTTTCATTACGTTGATACTAAACAGATTTTCACCAACAGTATATGTGACAATCTCTAATTCATTTGTTCCGCTTTCTAATAAAATACTTTGTGCTTGTGACATAAAGGTGTCGCTCCCCTTCCATTAATTCCGTATATCTAATTATTAAGCTTTATAAAAGAGAAAAAGTCAACTACCTATATACAAAATATAGATAGTCGAACGATTTATTTTAAAAGACGCTTAATCGTGTATAAACGAAGCAAGTGCCTCTAATAACACTTCTTGTGCTCCTACAATTTCTGTCGGCATTGCTTCCCACTTTTTTGCAAGCTCCGTTTCTACTCGTATTCTTAGCTCTGAATCCATTTCTTCTAGCACATATTCTTTCGTCGCTATATCAACATCAAGTAGCGCAAGCGCATATAATTCTGGATCATTTAGTTTTTTAAATAATTGTTTCAATATAGCTGGTGCTATATGTTTTAATTTTTCAATATGAATTTCCTTATCCGAAAATAGTAACTCATATTGAATGAACGTAACATTTTCTTTAATTACTTTAAAATAGCAATTATTTTTTTTATCATTTACAAAATAACCGTTCGGATCTGCAATAATACTCTCTACTTTACGAATTAAATCTGGCAAACTACTCGCCGCCATTACAGTCCGCTGCTCAACCTCACTCGGCGAAATGAATGTAACGCGATACTTATTCTGCGCCATCCTCCTCACCTCTCCTTTTATAGAAATCTATCTTCACAAATAAACTTATTAGTCCATCTAACACGCTAAGACCACAGGTATTATTCATACTACACTTCGCTTAAAACTTAAACTAACCTAGTAAATCTCCATATCTCTGGTCTTAAACAACAGTCGAGCACCCACATAAGCAACCGCCAGGTGTCCTCTCTCAAAACCTAAAAAGGGGCTTTTAAAAGCTTTTTAAGAGCTTTTCAACAACTCGATGTTATTGAACCAAAATGCAATCTGCTGATCCGTTATCCCTGATAGTGTAATAAAAAACTCACGGCACTTCATCTCGTCCTTAAACAGTTGATACTTCCATTCTCCTTCGCTACCAACACTTACGAAATAAAACTCATGAATACGGCCAATAATCGATTGCTTTTCACCAAATGAATATGG
Organism: Bacillus thuringiensis; assembly: GCF_022095615.2. NCBI lineage: Bacteria > Bacillati > Bacillota > Bacilli > Caryophanales > Bacillaceae > Bacillus > Bacillus thuringiensis. The sequence continues at coordinate 1,589,348 of NZ_CP155559.1, read as the reverse complement.
AGGTACTTGCTTAATTTCAAATTGATCAGGTAAATATATATGCTCTTCTCGTTCCATGTTTAACACTTGCTCGGCAAGTTCACGTTTATTTTCGAAAAAAGGCAATTGTAAAATTCGCTCTTGTCTTGTCGTCATACGAATAAAAAACCCTTTCTACTACATTACAATTTTTCTTTATGATATATTATCGAATTAAGTTTACAACTTCATTTAATACTTCATCTGACACTTTAATTACCTTCGCATTTCCTTGGAATCCGCGTTGATAAAGCATTAAGTCAACGAATTCTACAGATAAATCTACGTTTGAACTTTCTTTTGCTGATCCTCGTACATTACCTGCACCATTCTCACCAGCAACACCTACTCCTGGAATACCCGCTGATGGTGTCGCAACGTAATTTCCATTCCCTGTTTTCATTAATCCACCTGAATTTGGGAATGTAGCTACAGCTAGTTGTCCTACAACTTTCATACTACCATCCGAATATTTCATCATAACGAAACCACCGTCAGAAATAGAATAATCATTTGCAATTGCAGCTGGACGCCCCGTTACTTCTGTTGTAGAAATAGTTTTTCCAGTTGGATAGTTTGTTAAACCGCTTAAATCTAGCGTCAGACCATCACCAAAAGGAATTGTAATAGTTCCACCTTTAGTAATTTCACCAGTTACTGGATCTTTTTGTACAGGTTCATCTGTTTGCTTTAAATTTCCCAATGTATCAAATATAAGCGGTTTGTTGTCCGGCATGCCTTCAATAGGCTTAAATTCTTTTTCGTTTTTAGAATCATTTCTTACAGAAACTGAATATGTATATTCGCCTGGCACTGGCTTTTCAACTTCTTTACCATCTACAGTCTCTTTTGTAGTCTTTTGTTTAATATTTACACGTAACGTTAACGAGTTCCCTTCCGCATCAAAAACTGTGAATTCGTGAGATAATGCATTTTGGTTTCTAGGAAGGTTTCCGCCTATTGTCGCTTTATCTGTTTGAATCCCACCAACAGCTGATCCCATTGGAATATGAATTGGGCTTGGTCGTGAAGAAAAATCTACTTCTTGTGTTCCTGTTTTTACACCATAACCCAGTACATACTGTCCACCTGTATTTGTAACATAGCTATCTTTCGATACACCAAAAGATCCTTTTCTCGTATACTCTACATTTCCACCGTTACGATCACCAACTAAAAACAAACCGTTTCCTTCTATCGCTGTCTCCATCTTATCACTAGTTAAAGTAATAGAACCATCACTAAAATCTGTAGATGTCCCACTGAACTTTACACCGTTACCAATACTCTTTGGATTCGTACCCGCATAGGCACCATCACCACGTGAACCAACAGTATTATTATATAGCAAATCATCAAAAATAGCCTTTTGCTTTTTATACCCAACTGTTTGTGCATTTGCAATATTATTTGAAGTAACACTTAATGCATTTTGTGCTGCATTCATCCCTGTAATACTTGTATATAACGCTTTAATCATAACCTTTGTACACTCCTTTTATTAATCTTGCTTAACCTCTTCATTTTTTTCTATATCATCTTTCTTCTCATCTTCCGGATTAGTTTCTGTTATCGGTTTATCAGAAACCCTTTCTATGAAACGAAGTGAGACAACTTGATTATCAACAATAAGTTGCACATCGTTATTTTCAGCAAGTCGAACTGTTTCCACTTGACCAGTCACTTGCTTTCCATTATTGCTTACACCTCTAACGTACTTTCCTAAAAACTTCATCCCTCCATCAAGAGCCGTCGAATACATCGTTGATTGCAGTTTATCTACTGCTTTCGTCATATTCTGTACTTGCTCCATAAGCGATAGCTGTGCTGTTTGGTTCATCATTTGGTTCATATCCATCGCATTAAACGGGTCTTGATGTTGAAAGCTTGCTAAGAAAAGTTTCAGGAAATCATCTTTATCCATAATACCGGGTGTTTTTTGAGTACTTGCTGATACTCCGTTTGCTTGTTGAGCTGTCGACTGTGCACCAGTAACAGATGCGTTTTTTGTTTGTGCTCCTGCTTGTAACGGAATATGATTTGTACTCGTTGTATTTAATCCAACTGTTGGCACACTTTATTCCTCCAATAATCCAGCAAATTCTTTTGCATGTTGTTTTTCATGTTTCGTACTTGCTAATTTTTGTTTTTGTCTTTGCTCTTGTTCTCGCTGTTCTTTTCGATTTTCATCTTTATCTGAATAGCTAATTTGAATATTGATTTCTTTTTCTTTTAACTTCAGTCTCAATTCATCAAAAATAATTTCAACACGTTTTTTCGCATCATGTTTTTCCATTTCTACGTGAACATCAATTTGATCTCCATGTTTTTTCATAAACACCGTTAATGTACCAAGTTTTTCTGGATTTAACTGAAATAAAACACGCTCTTGTTTCACTACAAATTTTTGCAACGCTTCTACTTGTGCTTCCATTTTCTTTCCTAAGTCAGGTAACGTAACTTTCTCAGCGCCACTATTTGATTTTCCTATTTGATCCGTACCCGTTGCTTTATTTAATAACTCCGCACCCGTTGAACTCGAATCGTTTAACACATCACCTTCAGGCAACTCTATCTTTACATCATCGCCCTCAGCTTTTGGAAGATCTACATCTAAGTCTTTGGAATCTTCTTGTTTCTTTGCAATATTACAAGTTTCTGTTTCTACAATTTTTAATGCTTGCATCGTTTGCTCCGGCATCTTCATTTTGTCTAATACCATTTGCATTGTATCTTCTAAACATATAGCATTTTTGATATTCATATTTGAAAGAAGCTCTTGCAACTGTTGTAATTCATTGGCGGGTAATTCGTTAAGTTTTATATTCCCATATTCTTTATATAGCTCTTGTATTTTTTGTATGTATTGATATAACAATTCCGGCTGCACACGTAATTGTTCAATTGCAACCATTTGCTCAGATACAGCTAATAGTAACTGTTCTGTCTCTTTTTTTTCTTCTTTCTTTACAATTGGCTCTTCTTTCGTTACTGATTGTTTAGAAAGAATATATTCTTTTTTTTCTTCTTTTGGTGCTTCTTCTCGTTTCATTTTCTCCGTTTTCGGCTGCTTTTTATTTTCCATTCTCATCGTAAGATCGAATGAAGAATCTTCACTTTTTGATTGTACTTCTAGCCCTTTTTCTTTTTGCGGAGGTAAACTTTGTTGCACCGGTAATACAGACTGTATCACTATATTCACCTCATCCATTCATACACATTTTCAAATCAAGAAGCATTTTTTCTTCCTGCTTTTCTCGTATTTTAGCAAGCTTTCTACAACCTTCTTGATACATCTCATCAATGACACGTTCTTTTTCTTTTACTTGCTCTAAAAGGCTTTCATTTTTTCGAATAAAATCTTCCGTTTTTTTAATTTTCCGATTCCATTCTTCTATTCTTTCAGGTGAAAACGTATGTGACGAAAGCATGCCAGCCATTATACGCTGCCCAGTTTGTACGACTTTACTACGCGATTTTACTACATATAAATCATATTCTTTTTTTTGTTCTATTTTTCTTTTTTCACCTGCTAATTCATACACTTCTTTCAAAATCTGTTCTTTTTCTTGATTTATTTGCAATTTTATCGTGTCGTACTGCTGCTTATCCACCTGTTTTTATAGCCCCTTCCTATTATAACGTTCTCTTTTTCTATTATATAGTTTTTTTCCAAAAAAATCTGTGAAATATTAAAAAACAAAAAAATAAGACCTCTTGGGCAGAGGTCTTATACTATATGGTGCATCGCTTCAACAATATCATCAAATTGGAAACTATTAGATCGACCTTGTTTTAAAAACGTATTTATACCTTCTACTTTGTTTTTACATTCAAAAATATAAGCATTTTCTGTATTTTCTTGAATCGTTCCTAATTTAAAATACAATTCATTTTCTTTATAAACAGATAAGATTTTTCTCATTTCATTTGCAAGTTGCCAATGAGTTGGCGAAACGATTTCTTCCATAATCCTACTCACTGAGTCTAGCACTGAAATAGCAGGGTAATGACTAAGTGTTGCAAGCTCACGTTTTAATACAATATGTCCATCTAAAATACCACGCGCTAAATCTGGTACAGGGCCGTTTAAATCGTCTCCATCGACGAGCACGGTATATATACCTGTTATAGATCCCTTTTGCGTTTTCCCAGAGCGCTCTAACAGCTTCTTCATATAACTTTCCATTAAGAGTGTTTTACCGCCAATCGGTAACTCTTTAACGGCAATATCAACACTTCTACGCGCATCAGCAAAACGAGTAACAGAGTCCATCATAAGTAGTACGTTATTACCTTGATCACGGAAATATTCAGCAATAGACGTTGCGAGTTTCGCTGCACGAAGTTGCATTAAGTGACTTTCATCTGACGTCGCTACAACAACGACGCTTTTTCGCATTCCTTCTTCACCTAATTCTTTTCGAATAAAGTCTTTTACTTCCCGGCCACGTTCTCCTACTAAACTAATAACATTAATGTCAGCTTTTGCGTTTTTCGCAATCATTCCGAGTAAAGTAGATTTACCAACACCAGAACCTGCAAAAATACCAATCTTTTGACCGATGCCAATTGTTAGCATAGAGTCAATTGATTTGATTCCCGTTTCAAATACATCGGTAATTTCTTCACGTTCAAATGCATGAATAGGCGGGGCATCTAGTTTTATTTTTTGTAATGGAATATTCTCTGCATCCTCATTTAGTACTTCGCCATTTGCACTTAACACTTTTCCAAGTAAATGATTGCCACGAGGTATAACAACATCTTCTGCAATTAGTGTAACTGAATCTCCGTAACATACTTTTTCTGTTTGTTCAAATGGAAGTAACATATTATTTTCTTTTTCAATCGCAATCACTTCACATAAAACATTATGTTGTCCAACGAAACAAACATCTCCAATTTTTGCCTTTGGCCCTTTCGCTACGAAAAACTGTTCTTGTACACTATGAACTTTACCGACTTTCGTATAAAACGGGGTTTCAATAAACATATTCCATTTTTGGTTTTCATTCATTAATAGTCGAGTCATACATTTTGCTCCTCAAATAACTTCTCTTCTTCCCATTTCTGGCGAAGTTTCGCAAATATAGGTGCAAATTTAAATTCAAAGAACTCTTTCTCTTCTTCTAGAACAAATTCACCGAACTGTAAGGAGAAATCATATTTCCATTCTACTAATTGTAGTAACCAATACTCTTTCGTATTTTCCTTCTCTTCTTGAATACGTTCAAATGTTTCTGGGTGTACGGTAATGATTAATTTTTCAAACGAAGTAGGCAACGTTTGAACGATACCAGTTAAAATGGGTAACACATCAAGCAATCGTGAATCTACTGCTTGATTCACGATTTTTTCTGCTAAATGAAAAGATTGATCCCATAATAACTCTGTCCATTCATACGCTGTTTCTTGCTGTTCTTGTTGAAACTGCATACGCGCTACTTCCATCTGTTCCATTTGTTCATGAATATGCATTTGAAATTCTTCTTTATCTTGCAATAGCTGTTGACGCTCTCGTTCTAGCATTTGCTGCTCTTGCCTTAGCTGATTCATTTCCATATGTAACGATTCTTGCTGCGCGCGAAGTTCTGCATGATCAACTTGTAATTCTTCCTCTTCTATATGAACTGCGGCTGGCTTTGGGTATTGTAATTCATACGTTTCTTCTGAAAAAGAAACAGAATTCTTCGGAATTCTGTTTTTAAATAAGGACATCATCTTCACCTCTTTGAACGATAATTCTTCCTTCCTTCTCTAGCTTTTTCACTGTGCCTGTAATCGTTTGCTGTGCCTTTTCAGCATCCGTCATCTTAAGCGGTCCTAAGCCATCTAATTCTTCTAGAATCATTTCTTTACGGTTTGAAGACATACATGTAAATAATTTCTCTTTAATCTCTTCTTTTGCAATTTTAAGTGCTTTCGCAATAACACCGTTATCTGTAATTTCTTCTAATACACGACGAAGTGCAAGAGCTTCAAGTCCGAGTAAGTCTTCAAATACAAACATGTTTTCTTTAATTTTCTCAGATAACTCATAATCCATTTCATCCAGCTTTTGAAAGACTGTTTTTTCAACACCTCGTGAAACATTATTTAAAATGTTTACTATTGTTTTCAAGCCATCCGTTTTATTAATTGCATTAAATGCCATATTATTTAATTTCGATTTTAATAAATCACCAATTTGATTTATTAATTCACCATCAACTTGCTCTAGCTTCGCAATCCCCATTACCGTTTCTACTCGCTTATGATCTGGTAATCTCTCAATTAATTGAGAAGCAAGCTGCGGTTTAATATAAGAAGCGATAATCGCAATCGTTTGTGGCGATTCATCATTAAGTACAGTAAGAAGCGGTTCTAAATCCGCAAGTGAATTTAAGAATTCAAACGGATTATCTTTGTTATACCAAAGATCTTCCAATAATTTTTCTAGTTCGTCTTCTGGCATATTTTTAAATATGCGACGAATATATTCTTTATCCGGAGTCACTAGGTTTAATTCTTTTACATTTAATTCATACAAGAACTCCCCTAGTACATTCTCTAACGTTTCCGGTTTATATACACGAAACTTCGCGATTTCACGAAGTAATACTTCTTTTTCCTCAGCCGTCATATATTCAATGACTTTTGCTGCCACCCCTTCTTCTAATGTACGAATAAGGATGGCAGCTTTTTCTTTGGAGGAGATTTCATCTAACATCGTTGTTCCTCCCTTACTGTCCATTTAACCATTTTTTAATTACTTTTGCAGTTCCTTCTACATGTTCTTTCGTAGCATCATGCACTTGTTCATCTAACGTTGGTTCTTTCGGTTCTTCTGGTTCTGGTTTTGGCTCTGGTACTATTTTTTCTTCAGGAATTTCCATAATACTTTCATTACTTGCAGCAATTTCCTCTTCTGCTAAGTATTCTTCATATTCCTCTTCTTCTTTCTTTCTCTTACGTCTTGCTAATAAGAACCATACTAGACCACCAATTGCTAATAAACCAGCTGGAATTCCACCGAATAACCACCAGTTTATACCGCTTTCTTCTGGCTCTTTCTTCTTCTCCTCTTTCGGCTGATCAAACTGAACAGTTACAACGTTAACTTGACCGTTTGTAAAGTTTCCATTCGGATCAGCTTGAAGGCCAGCAGCTGTGCCGATTGCTTCTTTGAAAGTAGTCATATCCATTTTTCGTTTTACTAACGTATCATTGTCTACCCATACTACAACATTTGTTTTCGTTAATTCTGGGTGTTTCTTAATTGTTTCAACTGTTTTATCTATTTCATAGTTTTCAATTTTGTTACCATTTTTATTATCATAGACGATTTTACCATTTTGATTATTGTTCGTACCGTAGTTTGGCACTTCGCCGTTCGCTGTAATACCAGCGCCTTGCTTCGTCTCTGCTCCTTCTTGTGCAGTAGAGCTTTCCTCTTGCTCTTGTTTGCTACGAAGTACACCTTTATCACCATATTTTTCTGACTGGCGTGTAACTTCATCATAGTTTACAGACACTTTCGTATTCACTTTATATTCATTCGGTTTAAACATCGTCATTAACGTTGCATCAATATCTTGCTTTAATTTACCTTCAATTTGTTGCTGCATCTCTACTTCTTTTTCATAAGAAGAGGAACTAGTAGAATGCGCTTCATCTGCTCCTTTTGAGATAATACCTTTTTTGCTATCAATCACACTTACTTCTTCTGCTTTTACACCTGGAACTGCTGCACTAATCATTTGCTGTATACCTGCAACCTGATCTGCCGTTAATAATTGGCCACGTTTCACACCTACAGTAATTGCCGCTGTTCCTTTTGCTTTTTCTTCATCAAAAATTGTCTCTTTTTCAGGTAATGTAATTTGAACATTTGCCGTTTCAACTGTCGCAAAGTTTCTTACGATATCTTGCTCCAATTGCTTTTTCGTACCGACAATTTGCTTCATTTTTTTATCTTGCTCACTTGAACCGAGCGAGCTTTCTAATAAAATTTCCTCACCGCTTTTAGAATTAAACGGTAAGCCCATCCCATTCATTTCTTTTCGAACCCATGGAGCATCATTCTTTTGCACACGAATCGAACCATCGGCCGCTAATTGATAATCGACACCTAACTTCGATAATTCTGCTGTAATCTCTTGCTTATCTGTATCATTTAAATTTTGATATACAACAACATATTTATCTGGCAAGGTGAAGTATAAAAGTGCTCCTGTTACAATCGCTAAAAGCGCAGCACCGATTACTAACTTATGCCACGTTTTTAATGATTGGATAACATTTTTTATCTTTTCCATTTAAACACACCCGTCCACTTTCCTAAATTTGCATATTAATTAGTGACTTATAATTTTCAATAAGATTATCACGTACGAGAGCAGCCGTTTTCATTTGGGACTCTGCCTTCTTCTGCTGAATTAAAACGTCATGCGTTTCCCCTACCCCTTTAGTTAGTAAATCGTATACTGCTGTTTGCGCATTGTTTTGCGTTTGATTCATATCTTCCAATAAATCAATAAACTTTTTCCCCTCAACTACAGATGTTTGAGACGTTTTCGGTGCACCAATTGACTGAATTGCTCCAAATGGTTGCGTATTTAACATCGGTTGGATTTTCATATTACTATATTCCCCCTTATCCTCTACCAATTTCTAAATCTTTATCAAGCATTTTTTTATTCGCATTTAATACACTTGTATTCGCTTCGTACATTTTTTGGGCAACCATTACATTCGTCATTTCAGCAGTCACATCAATATTTGGATAACGTACATATCCTTCTTCATTTGCATGCGGATGTGTTGGATCATACACTAAGTTTTCAGTTTTATCTGCTTCAATACTTTTTATTTTTACTCCATTTGTAGGAGACCCATCTAACATATTTGCAAAACTATTGTTTGATTCTAGCACTACACTACGACGCTCATATAAATTCGCCCCCGGAGCAGCCGTTGTATTTGCATTTACAATATTGTTAGAAGTAACTTCCATCCACTTTCTCGCTGTCGTTAGCCCTGAGCCACTTGCATTAATTGCCTGAAACATCGTTGTCTCTCCTTCTACTTTTAACGTCCGCGTGCCGCTTGGTTAATTGCATATTGTGTATTAATCGCGTTAACTGAAATACCGTATAACTGATTTGCTTTCATTAAATCTAGCATTTCTGTCGTTACATCCACACTATTTCCATCTTTATTCGTTTGCATTGATTTTGTTTGCATCTTTGCATATGTATTTTTCGCATTCACTGTCGGTAAGTGCATTTCATTCGTTTGATATAAATTTGGATTGCTCTTTAAGTCCGCAGCATTGTTCTTATATAATGCACTACTTTTATTCATTTGCTCAGCAAATGTTACATCTTGTGCTTTATAGCCGGGTGTATTCGCATTTGCAATATTACTAGAAACGGTATTTCGTTTCGTCACTAAATAATTCATGTAATGGCCTACATCACTCACTAAATCTGGCATATTTCACACCCTTTCTTTTTTAACTTAATGATCCACTGATGGAAGTTTCACTTCATTATTTATTTTCTTATATGTGTTTATTAAAATATTAACAATCATGTACCCTTACATATTTTATTCCATTTTTCCATTGTTGTCTTTAGAAAAATACAAAAATATAAAAAAGAATACAAAAAAATGTATACACGTAGTAATCCATGAAATATTTCAATATATGAAATACAAACCAAAGTCAATTTTTATATTTTTTAGATTACTTTCTCATTACAGGCATAAAGTGAAACCTCAATCAGCGGAACTCTTTATTTAAACAAGGAATGGATTCCCTTTTAAAAAGGGGAATCCGTTTCCATACTTTATCATTAATATTTACCATAAAATGAATTAGCTTTCATTCGCCCATCATTTTCCATAATCATTTCTTCCAAAATCTTTTGCTTATCTCGAATATGCTGCGCTGCCTTAATAATCCACGGGGTAACTTCCGTTGCAACTTGCGTGCGCGTTTCTTCATCCAATGTCATCATCCAACGATTTAACATCCCACTTTTCTCAGCAAACTCTTCATCTGAAACCTGCAATTCACCGATTTCATTAAAACAGCCGACAAACATCCGATAAATATCATTGTTCATTTTCGAGCGCTCCACGGTAACCGTCTATTAAATCTTGTAACACTTGTACAATCACATCAATGTCTTTTGCTTCACGCGTTACTTTCATCGTTTGAATTTGAATGCTAATCCAATCGTATAAACCGAATAAACTGTCATATAAATCTTTCGAAATATCAGGATTTAATTGAAGCTTCAACTCTTCAAATATACGTTCTAACTTTTCAAGAAGGTCGTCTCCTTCTTGAAGTTTAAATGTATTTAAAAGCTCTTCCAATTTACGAAACTCTACGATACATCTTTCATAAATAAATATTGTATTTTTAATCGGATTACTCGTCATAATATCGTTTTGCATATAACGTTGCCATGCTTGCATATAATCACTTCCTCAGCTTTCATTAATCATCACTTTTTGTTTTTGTCATTGCTTTGATTGTCTGCAGCTGACTATCAAGCAATGCTAGCTGGCTTTCCAACTTTGCATATTTATCAATAATTGATTCTTGTTTTTTCTTATTAATTGTATCAATATCTTGAATTTTTCTCTCTAAATCAGTTACTTGCTTTTCAATACTTTTAGAGCGTTTTCCAATAATCCCTTCATCTCCAAAGATTCCCTCGAGCTTTTTATCTATATCATGACCAATGCCATTAAAACCAAAGAAAAATTGTTTTGTAGATTCTGGATTCTCTTTAAAAGCTATTTTCAATTTCTCTTCATCAAGAGTCATATTTCCTGTTTTATCAATTTGAATCCCAAAAGAAAATAAATACTTATCATCTTGGGAAAATCTAAAAATGCTTGTCATTGCATTACTGATAGCAAATGAAACATTATTCCCTTGCATTACTCCATTTTCACCAGAAAACAAATCTAAGCTTTTAACAGCGTTATTATACTCATCTTTCATTTTTTTGATTAAATCTATCGAATTTTTTATATCTGAATCTTCGATAGCTAATTTAATTGGCTCTGTAGTTACCTTTTCTAAGTTAATAGTTAATCCTGGAATTGTATCAATCTTATTTGTTTTACTAGTTCCTTTAATTCCATTTATTGTATATTCCGCATTTACTGCTCCTGTCACTTGATGTGCAATGGCATTCGTTCCATCCGTATTTTTCGCAGAAGTAACCAGCCCTATATTTTGTAAAAAGCCATTGGCACCATCCGTTAATTTCAGCTCTCCCTCTTTTCCTGCAATAGTAGATGTGAAAAATAGTTGATCCCCTAACGTGTATACGGATACACCATAATTTCCATTATTAATTTTATTGACAAGATCTTTATACGTCATATCTTCCGAAATTTTAACTTCTTTTCCATTTATCTGAAATGCATCATCTACTCCAAGCTTTAAATCTAAACTGAATTTTTGCTCCGTACCTTCAGGAGTTTTTGGGGGAGTAAGTGGCGCTGTAGTTATTTGATGCCTTTCTGCTACTCGCTCTACTGTAATTGTGTATGTTCCAGGAATTGCAGCAGCATCCGCCTGTGCTGTCATAAAACCATCTTTGGATAGAGTTGTTTTCTTTTCATCACCTTTAAATGTGTTTAAATCTTTGAATACTTGCACAAAACTTGCAAACTCTTTTTTCATGCTCGCATACACTTTGTTTTCATTTGTTAACGTTTGTTTTTGTGTAGTATATGGTGATTTTTTCATTTCCAATGCTTGTAACTCTAAATCTACTAACTTCTTTGTATCTATCATGTTATTTCCTAAATTCCATATTTGCTGTCTGTCACCATAATTAGATATTGTCCCTGCCATATTTTTCACTCCTTATCATTTACATGTAATCTAAAATACTCGTTTTACTCATCGTACTAACAGCTTTTAATGTTGCTTCGTATGTTGCGTTTATATAAGCTAAATCAGAAATTGCGACCGCTAAATCAACATCCTCAATTTCTTTACGGTTTTCTTGAAGTGCTACATTTTGCTCGCTTAAAATTGTTTTAAACGTCTCCATTGTGTTCATTGTCGAACCCACTTCAGTTGTACGATTAATGATGCCATCTAAGTTTTGCTTATTTCCTTCTAATAACGGTTTTAACGCTTTTGGGTCACCGTTTTGCATCGCTTCACTCATCTGTTTTAACGTTTTTATAACTGGGGATAATAATGCTTCTCCGTTACGGAACGCTTTGAATTCATAACCGTCATTTAGTTGCCAGTTCACATCATTTTTTCCACCTTGGTATGTACCATCTTCTGTAAACGGTGGCTTCTCTGCACTATCACCACCGAAAATATAACGGCCTTGCTCTTTCGTATTCGCTAAATATACAACTTGTTTTAAAATTTGATCAATTTCTACACCAATAGCCTTCAATTCTTTTTCACTATTTGTTCCATTTGATGCTTGTACTGTTAATTGATCTGCTCTTGTTAAAGACTTCAACAAGCTTTGTAAAGTATTTTCAGTTTGTGTTAACACATTTTTCGAATCCGCTATATCTTTTTGCATTTGTTCCATATTTGCCAATGAATGTTGAATCGCAAATGATTTACTTGCTGCAAGTGGATCTTCACTCATAAGAAGGTTTTTCTTCCCTGAAGTTACTTGATTTCGGTGGTATTGTTGTTGCACATTCAAATCCATTAACTGATTCTTTGCCCAGCTTGCATTTTGAAATGTAGATACTCTCATTTCTATCTCCTCCTTATATATTTCCAATCAATTACTATCACTTATCGAATAATCGAAAATAGACTATCAAACACTTCATTCATCGTAGTAATAGCTTTAGAGTTTGCAACGAAATATTTTTGGAAGGCCATTAAATTAACCATTTCCTCTTCCATATTAACGCCTTCAACACCCATTTTTTCTTGCTGAATCCCCTCTAATAAATCCCCATGAATTTTTTGATAAGCATTCACTGCACTTTTATCGGATGCAACACCAACTACGAATTGGTCTAATGCTTGTTTATAAGAAAGACCTTCTTTATAATTTCCATCTGTAATTGCTGCTAGTTTATTTGCTGTTTCAGCAGATATTTTCATTTTCGAAACATCTTTTGCAAATTCAGGGTTTAATTTCATATCTTTCGCTTGATCTCCAACGAAGAACTCTTTTCCCATTACTGTGTTCACTTCATTCTTTACAGAGCTCATTAATTCTTCAAGGTTTTTCTTATAACTAGCAATCTTCGCTTTCGTATCGATCGCTGATTGGATTGCTCCACTCGTTAAAGGAATTTCCGAACCGTAAATTTCAGCAGTCATTGGTTCTTTTTCTTTATTTAATTGAAGCGGATACGTATCTTGTCCATTTACTGTTAAAACACCATTCATTCTAACACTCGCGATATTAGGATTCATAGATTCATAAGACACTTCTATATTTGCGTACTTAGACATTTCTGTAATGATACGATCACGTTCATCCAAAAGTTGATTTGGCACTTGTGTACCTGCTTGTCCAATTTTTTTATTCGCTTCCGCTAAGCTGCCAGCAAGACGATTAAATTCATTGACATGCGCTTCAATATCTTCTGTCGTTTGTGCTGCTGCTGTATCTAAGCCTTTCGCTAGACGATTTACTTGACTTGTAAACTTCCCAGTTTCAGAAATTAATGTATCGTAGTAATTTGGTTGTTCTGGATTTTTTGCAACTTCACGAAAGGCATTAAAGAAGCCATCCATTAAACTAGATAATGAATTCTTTCCTGTCGTTCCAACCATAGATTCTACACGTGATAAAGTCGAATTCATGTAGTTATAGTAAGAGAGTTGAGATAATTGATCGTTAAACTGTTTCGTCTTCACTTCATCTGTAATACGGTCAACGCCTAACGTTTGTACACCATAACCTATTTTTTGTTCTGGTGAATAGCCCTGACTTGCTCCAGCCGATCCGTAATTCACCATTTGACGCACATAACCAGGCGTATGAATGTTAGATAAATTTTGTTTCGTCGTTTGTAATCCCATTTGTGCCGCTAACAAACCCGATAACGGCGTATTATAATCAGATAGTCTCATAATGTTTCACTTCCCCTTTACAATAGTTCGTTCATAAAGATTTGTGAATTATTGTTTCGCTCTAAATTATATTCAGAAACGGAATCCACAATACTTTCTGTAGTTTTTAATAGTACGTTTAAGTAATATTGATTTTTCAAAAGAATCATTTTTATATTCTCTTCTAATTCAGCTACATTTTTTTGTAATTCTTCCATTTTTTCTATTTCTTCATGAGAAAAATACGAAAATAACGCACTTACGCGAAATGATTCCACGCCCTGTTCTTTACAAAACTGAACAACCATTTCTTCAAATGAACTTGATAACTTTTTTAAACCATCAATGTACTGCAATTGCTCTACTTGTAACTTTTGAACTGCATTTACATTTTTATGTTTTAAATTCTCATATATTTGTTCTCCAAGCACTTGAATGTTTTCATATGCTTTTTGAATAATAACGAGTTTTTCATATAATTGTATGTACATATAGCTTCCTTCCCTTTTACAAGACTAAATTTACAATTAAGCCGTGGATTTCTCCAATCTGATTTAACATTTCTAAATGTCCCGTTTTCGTATTAATTAAATTCATAACATCTTCTAACTCATTTAATCCCATTTCCGCCTGTTTCACAATCGTCATTTTCTGTGAATATCCGTAACGCGGATGACGAGACATGACGTCTTTATATTGCAATACATTATCTACGTAAAAATTCAAAAATGATTTTACTGTATTTTTGTATTCCATTACATTATCAAGCGTTAATTCCATTTCAATTTTCTCTTTAATTTCTCCAATGTTATCGACAAATGCTTCCATTTGTTCTAGCAATTTATCTTTTTTCGGATCTGCATGCAAATTATCCGAAAATGCAAGTCCTGTCCTGACATTTGCTTCTTTCGGCATTTGAGTAGCAGGCGGTATATGCGATAAAATCGGATTATGTGAGATCGAACGCAGCATATATATATCACCTATTTATTTTTTTATTTCTTCCTAAACTTAATCGTAAAATCCAGTTATTTATAATTATACTCTGAACACTAATATTTTGCAGTTATTTTTTATAAAAGATATGTTACAATTTAGCATGAGGTGGCACAAATCTATGAATATTTTTCTTTGTGGTTCAAATCAATTAACAGCATTAGATCAAGAAGAAATAAAAAAATTTTTAACTGACTATGCTCACAAACATAAAATTTACATATTATGTTATAAATCTATCGAAAATGAGATTCTTCGTTTTTTCATCGAAAACGAAAGACTCGCTCAAAATTTATGCCTTTACACACTACAGCCGTTACAATCATTAACAGATGAATTTCAAGAGGTCGTTGATTACTTAAAAAGACACGGAGCCGAGTATGTCGCTTTTGATCATCCTTCCGACTCCATTTACCGATCGGATTATATGTTTTTTGTAAAACAAATAATTGAAGATACCGATTTAGTTCTCTGTTTTTATAATGGGGACAAGCATACATCTGTCATTCCCGTTGACGTTGCAAAAGATGCAGGAATTGATGCTGTTATTTATGATTTACCTGGTTTACATGAAAAACAGATGAAAAAAAACTTTGAACAAAAAATCCGTATGATGTAAAGGGGGAGGCACAATATCGTTATTGTGCCTATTATAAATATGATAATTGAACAAGATTATGATCATTTTATCGCGAGTTTTAAACAACAATTTAATATGGATATCGCTTCATATAAACAAGATAGAATGCGTCGTAGAATCGATGCTTTTATTTCGAGAAAAAGTTTTGAGAACTACACTAATTTTTTAAGTAATTTACGTACCGATCAAAATTTATTTTTAAGTTTTATTGATTATATTACAATTAACGTTTCAGAATTTTTCAGAAATAAAGAACGTTGGCAAACGTTAGAAACGAAAGCACTACCAAAATTACTTGAACAAAATAACGGAAAATTAAAAGTATGGAGTGCCGCTTGCGCCGCAGGTGAAGAACCATATACACTCTCTTTAATTTTATCGAAACATTTAGCTCCATTTCGTTTTGAAATACAAGCAACAGATCTTGATTTTCACATTTTAGAAACTGCAAAACGCGGTCAATATACAGAACGTTCTTTAAAAGAATTACCTACCGATTTGAAAGAACGTCATTTCACAAAAGAGAATGATATATATTCATTACATCAAAACATTAAGCAAAACGTTACGTTCAAACAACATGACCTGTTAATGCAGTCGTTCGATACAAATTACGATTTAATCATTTGTCGCAACGTAATGATATACTTTACTGAAGAAGCAAGGGTAAAACTTTACGAAAAGTTTAGTCGCTCTTTACGAAAAGGCGGGGTGCTATTTGTTGGTAGCACAGAACAAATTTTAACACCCGAACGTTATAATCTTCAGAGATTTGATACATTCTTCTACGAAAAAATATAAAAGAGGTCGTCACAATGTAAAGTGACGACCTTTTTATATAACTCGAATTAAAATAATAGCAACAATCCATACAAAGAGAAAAAGAAATGTCATAGACCATTTATGTTCTTGCATCGTTTGTTTCAGGGCCTGTGATAATTGTGTCATATTCATTTCTGCGAGCGCTCTCCATACACTTACATCCCGCTCTTTAGCAGTGCGATCTGTAACGCTAATTAAAATAGTTTCGTTAGACAATTTCGTTATGTAAGCAGTAATAACCGTTACCATTAAATTTATATTTCCTTCTGAAGAATCACTTTCCACTCTAGAAATGAGTGCACTTACATCTAATAACGGAATATGTACCTTTCTACCAAATGATAGTTGTACTTCTGCGAAATCATACGTTCCATCTAACAAAGGAAGTTCTTTTATATGCGCCTGCTTAACAAGCCCTTGTAAACTTCTCATTACTTGTTCAAATACTTTTTCTGTTTGCTTCCCTTCTCCAGATAACGTATGCAACTTTTTAAAGAGTTGTAACACTGTATCCATCTCTTTAGAAAGCATTTCCTTCATAACCTTTCCATCACCTAAACTCGCAAGTAAAATCCCTATTTCATTATTTCTCGAAATAATCTTAGACTGTCCAGTAAACACTAGATTACTATGCTTTCGTTCTTTCTGGATTTCATGTTCCGAAATAGCTGCAGGCTGTTTTAATGGTTGTAGCGTCTTATTTTCAATTGTCGTACGTTTAATCTCCATCTAAGCGCCTCCACTACTATGAAATTATTAGCCCCATTCTTTATTACTTTTTAAAACTAAAAACAATACGAATAAACCTGACATGATGGCAAATACATTAGAAGCTTGTATTCCCTGTTCACTTTTAGCTTCTTTCTTATCTTCTGGCTTTTCTTTTTTCTCTTTCTTTTTCGAAATGACTTGATTGTTATTATCTTTATCTATTTGTGCCTTCGCTTTATTTACTTCCTTGTTGTCTGTGAAAGGCTCTTTTATAACATAAGTAATTTTTTCTTTCTCTTTCAATGGTTCTTTTATAAGACCGTTTACATTCTCTTCTTTTTTCGGAATTTGAACAACTGGCGGTTTTTCTTCTGGAAGCGGGATTTCTACTTTCGAGTCTTCCTGCTTCTCAGTTTCTTTCTTATCTTCTAATTTCTCTTCTTTCTCTCGTTCTTCTACCTTTTTATCCTCTTCTGTTTTTTGCTCCAAAACAGAAACGATATACTCACTTGCCTCAACCAGTTTATTGCCGGCCGCATCCACTATCTCTACAACTAGTTCGTATGTGCCAATTGGCAACGTATCCGTTATTTCAAATACTTTTTGCCAATCCATATCACGCCTATTGTAATCTAATAAAAAGGTAATCTCTTTATTTTCTTTCCCCTTTAATATCACACGGACTTCTTTCACAACTGATTCTACGTCTGTCGCCTTCACTCGCACACGTATAGAATCGCCTTGTTTTCGTTCAATTACGTTTCCCTTCGTCTCATCAATCGTAACTTTATGCAACTTCGGTAACTCTTTATCTAGAGTTGGCACTTCATTATTTATACGAATGAGCGGGACTTTCACTTCATTTTCTACAAGCTCTTCTTTCTCATTTTCTTTGTAACTTTGAATGAGCTGAAGGTTCCAATCACCTTGCAAATCAAAAGTCTCGACCTTGTAGTTAGCAATCCATCGCTTCGTTTCCTCTTCATACTTAAACGATAGAATTCTTTCTTGTTCATACTGATCGCCTTTTTTTGGCAAGCGCAAAATACCTTTTATACTTTGAACATTTTGCTCTTTCGGTTCTACAATAAGCCGCACTTCTTCGCCAACTTTTAATTCTGGCTTATTTACTGTAATAACCCCTTGATCCGTCTCTATCTTTTTTTCGATTTCTTGTTCATTTGCTACTTCTTGTTGTTTCTCATTATCTTGCTTCATTTCTTCTTGCTCTGGCTGCTCTTGAACTTCTTTATTTTCTTCTTGCACATTCACTTCATTTAATTTTTGTTCTGGCACATTTTGCTCTTCCGCCTGACTTTGCAGCGGGAAGAGCAAGCATACATGTATGCATAGCCAGCAAATTAGAAAGACCTTTACGCTTTTCATCTACTATTTCAACGCCTTATAGTGATTTCGTCACTTTTACTCCGAAAAATCCATCTACATTTACAAGTTCACCATACGCCACCAATACATCATTTACATAAATACGAATTGGCTCGTCAATATCCTCATCTAGTACAACCGCTTCATTCTCTTGTAAACTTAAAATATCTTGAATTGTTTTCACTGTGCTTCCAAATACAAATTTCACATTCATTTCTACATTTTGTAAGATGGATGTGTCCATGTATACTGGTTCCATTTGTTTTACTTCTTTAAATTCAATAGGTTGCACAACAGGTTCTACATTTTTTTCTTCTTCAATTTCTTCCGTAACAATCTCTTCTTCCTCTTCCATCATTGGATATAGAAGTCTTTTAACCATTTCTTTCGCTTCTGAAATCGGTAAAATTTGATACATTTTCGATTGAAGCAGGTCGCCAATTTCAAGGTTGAACGTAATTTGGACGAGTTCGTCCACTTTCATTGACTCTCCCAAATATTCCATTTCTTCTTTTAACGTTACGAATTTAACATTTGGTGGTGTCATGTCCATTTTTTCTTGAAACATTTCTGACATCGCCGTCGCAGCATGCCCCATCATTTGGTTCATGATCTCTTTAATACCGCTCAATTCTAATTCACTAAGTTCTTTCTCTGGATCAACTTCTCCTGTTCCCATCATCATTAAATCTACCATTGTTAAAGCGACATCTTTCGTAAATACGAATACATTCTCATTCTTTAGTCCTTCAACAAAATCAACATTTAAAATAACAAATGGGACTGGTACTCCGTCATAATGACGAACATTGATTGATTCTACATTCGGCGTACTAATTGTAACTGGCTGATTTAAAAGTGTTGACAATACTGTTGAAGCGGAACCAATTGAAATATTTGCAATTTCACCAAGGACATCCTTCTCTTCTTGTGTTAAATGCTCTTTTTCAACTTCTTCTACAATCTCAGTTTCCACTACTTCTGCTGGCTCGTCTTGCTCTTCTACGTCACCAGATAATTGCATTAATTTATTTACCATTCGTTTCGCATGTTCAACTGAAACAATTTGCACAAGTTTAGAGCTTACAAGATTATCTATCTTTAAATCAAACGATACTTTAACAATCGTATGATTCCCATCGATTTCAGAGATTTTCTCCATTTCTTCTGATAACTTTACAACTTTAATTGTCGGCGGAGACATATCTACTGTATCTTGGAAGAATTCAGACATAGATGTAGCTGCGAACCCCATCATTTGATTCATCGCTTCTTGTACAGCACTTAGCTCTAATTCACCAAGTTCTTTTCCGTCTTCCACTTCACCTGTTCCCATCATCATTAAATCAGCAATGGATAATGCAACATCTTGCTTAAGGACAAGAAGGTTTTCCATATCTAATCCTTTTGTAAAATGAATGTTTAATACAACGTGTGGAACTTCGACGTCGCTTGAATCATATAAATCTACCAATTCTATACGAGGAGCAGTAATGCTTACTTGCCTATTTAAGATTGTTGATAATACAGTCGAAGCTGAACCAAATGATATATTTGCAATTTCGCCAAGAATATCGCATTCTTGAGGCGTTAAATGCTCATTTTCTTTTTCTAGCACAATTGTGCTCGTATCCCCTTTTGTGTGTTGCTCAGGCATTTTCTCTGCCTCCTCATTTCTGTTTTTCTATCAAATGATATAAACTCTCATTTTATTTTAACAAACTTATTATATAAAACGTTAATATGTATTTATTCCCATTTTTAGATTAGTAACGATTAACCAAAAAGCTCCCCAATTGTATACAAGTGGGGAGCTTTCCTTCATTCCTATTATAAACCTTCTGGGTTTAAAATGAGGACCACTCGTCCATCACCGAGAATCGTCGCACCAGAGAAATAGTTAGAACTCTCTGCAAAGAAGTCACCTAATGACTTTAGGACTATTTCTCTTTGACCGATAATTGTGTTTACAATAAGTCCATAGCTGCGATGTGTATTACGAACAATTAACACAGGAACCATTTGACCATCATATGACGCAAACGCCTCATCTACTGTTTTCTCACCAAATACAGTACTTAAATGCTTCACTTCAATAATTTGATTACGGTAATTTAACACATCTTTTCCTTGTAAGGATTGGATGTCTTCTCTCTTAATCCGAATTGCTTCAACAATATTACCAAGAGGGAAAGCATAACGTTTATCATTCGTTTGAACAAGCATAGATTGAATAATGGACAACGTTAATGGCAGTTCAATTCTAAATGTACTACCTTTTCCTTCTTCAGAATCAATAATTAAATGTCCACCTAAACTATGAATCGTATGTTTCACTACATCTAATCCAACGCCACGCCCAGAAAGGTCTGATACAACTTCAGCTGTACTAAATCCTGGTTGGAAGATTAAATCAAATACTTCACGGTCCGTTAATTTATTTGCCTCAGATTCTGTTACAACACCATTTTTAATCGCTTTTTCTAATACTTTCCCTTTATGAATACCATTTCCATCATCCGTAATTTGAATAACGACATGATTTCCACTATGAAACGCTTCTAATTTAATCGTACCTGTCTCATTTTTACCTGCATCACGACGTTGTTCAACTGTTTCAACACCGTGATCAATTGCATTACGAATTAAATGAACGAGTGGGTCACCGATTTCATCAATAACAATTTTATCAACTTCGGTGTCTTCACCTGTAATTTGTAAATCGATTTTCTTCCCTAAATCTTTCGCTAACATACGTACCATACGCGGGAAACGATTGAATACCGTTTCAATTGGTACCATACGCATGTTTAGTAGTACATTTTGAATATCTTTTGAAATATCGCCTAATCGATTTAAATGCTCAATTAATTCCTTGTTTTGAATTGCTTGTGCCAATTCATCTATACGGCCACGCTCAATTACACTTTCTTCAAACATGTTCATTAATCTTTCAATTTTTTCTAATTGAACACGTATGGAACGATTTTCCACTTTACCATTTTTCGTTTTTGCAGCGCTTTTAGCTGGTGTAGCATTAGCTGATTGCTTCGATTCTTCTTTAGTTGGTTCCACATGCGTAGCCGCTTGTAAATCTTCCTGCACAGCTTCTTGTGTACCCAATTCTTTCGAGACTACTTCTTTTAATGTATGTCCTTGCTTCACTTCTACTTTCTCAATTTCAGAAACATGAAGCACTACTTGTTTTAATTCTTCTTCACTTTGATCAGTATCCATAAATACTGTGAACTCAAACCCGAAAGCATCTGCTTCAATTTCCTCAATACTTGGAACTGTTTTTTGTACATTACCTACATTTTGCAGTGCTTCAATACACATAATTGCACGTACTGCTTTTAAAATAGCTTGTTGCTCAACAGTTATATGCACTTCATGTGAAACTGCATCATTATTTATAGGTTCTTGCTCAATATATTCCGCAGGAGTTTCTACATTGCCATTCAATAATGCTTCTAATTTCTGCTTAGTTGTAATTACATCAATATTGCCCATTCCGCCTTGTTGCACATCTGCAACCATCTTCTCCAAATTATCAATGCACTCAAAAATCACATCAATAATCTCTGCATTTACAACTATATTCCCATGACGAATTTCATCTAAAACGTTTTCCATCTTATGCGTTAAATCCGCCATTTCCGTAAATTCCATACTCGCTGACATACCTTTAAATGTATGGGCTGAGCGGAATATTTCTCCCACAACATCCATATCAGTGGGATTTTGTTCTAAAGTTAGCACATTTTCATTTAGCGATTGTAAATGTTCTTCTGATTCCTCAAAAAATATATTTAATAGATCTGTTTGCATTTTAATCCCCTACCTGTCTAACAAACATTTCATTCATGTATAACAATTTAGTGTTTTAAAGCAAGAAAAAAGGGGGCCACACGCATATCCGCTATCAATGTTTAGATTCCTTGTGGCGCCCCTTCTATATTAGCTGTTTGCTACTTTTGTTAAAGCTTCAATTACGCGATCTGCTTGGAATGGCTTTACAATAAAGTCTTTTGCCCCACCCTTAATTGCATCTAATACCATACCTTGTTGTCCCATTGCAGAACAAATAACAACTTTTGCACTTGAATCAATTTTAATAATTTCTTTTAATGCTTCAAGTCCGTCCATTTCTGGCATAGTAATATCTAATGTTACAATATCCGGTTGAAGTTCTTTAAACTTCTGAATTGCTTCTACTCCATTCTCTGCTTCACCAATAATTTCAAATTCAGAATTACTTTTTAATAAGTTTTTAATCATCGTTCGCATGAACATCGCATCGTCTACAACTAAAATTTTATGTGCCATTCTTTTTAATTCTCTCCTTCTATGTATAAATATATCTTAATATTTCACCTTATCATTCTCACTCATTATACAAAATAAAATGATAAAATTTAATATTTTTTTAAAAGAATTTTCGTATTTTCATTATTTTATTATTAAAATGATAATATACTATTCTTTTATGTAAATGACAACGCGACGGTTTTTCTCCCAATTTTGCGGTGAATCATTTGGTACTACTGGCTTTGTGTCTGCATATCCTACCGCAGCTAACCTTTTATCATCCACATTATACACTTCAATTAAGTGATGAATCATATTTGCTGCTCTTGCTGAAGACAGCTCCCAGTTAGAAGGGAATTTGTCATTATGAATAGGTCTACTATCTGTATGCCCTTCAACAACAATCGGATTTGGTACTGATTGGAAAAACCCAACTAATTGACTTATTATCTCTTTCGCTTCTGGTTTAACGTTCGCGTCACCCGTATCAAATATTAAATTATCTACTATAACGACGCTTACTCCCGTATCCTCTCGATATACATTCACTTGACTAATACCGTTATTATCTACATATGCTTTTAACTTTTTATATAATTCGTCCATTCTCTTTTTAGAGACCATTTTTTCATCATTTTTTTCATGTGAAATATCTGGTATTGTATTTTCCATTACTTTTGCATCTACTTGCTCCACGTCACTAAACTTTTCAAGCATCTGTGACAATTTTACTGCATCCTGCTTTGATGTAGCAACTAGTAATACAAAGAAAGTTAATAATAACATCGTTAAATCTGTAAAAGTCGTCATCCAACGAGGCGATCCCTTTTGCGGTCGTTGCATCATAACCATACCACTCCTTGAAATATTAGGCTGCTCGTTTTACCTTTTTTATCTTTGTTTCGTATACATATGTATCGAGTTTCAACTTTAATTTAGAAGGAATTTGACCACGATATAATTCTGAAATCGCTTCAATAACAAACTTCTTCTCTGTATATAAATCTTCAATACCACGATACACTTTTTCAGCAAGAGGGATTGCAATCATATTCGCAAGTACTGACCCATACAATGTCGTTAACATCGCAACTGCCATCCCTGTACCAATTTGCGATGTGTCTTGCAAGTTTTGAAGCATAATGATTAGACCGATTAAAGTCCCTATCATGCCCCAAGCTGGAGCGAAATCGCCAATTTTATCTAGTAATGCTGCCCCTTTTCTTAACTCATACACTTCCGTTTCAACATCTTTCATTAACACTTCTTTTAATTCATCTTCATCGTAACCACTTAACATTAATCGAATTCCTTTTTGAATAAAAGGATTGTCTACTTGCTCTCCATCAACTTCTAAAGAAAGCAAACCGTGTTTTTTAGACTTTTTCGAAAAATCGACAAACAAATCCGTTAACTGTTCTAAATCTTCTTCTTTTCTATGTAAAACAGTAAAAATACTTTTCGTATATTTTTTTATTTCTCCAAATCGATATGCCACAGCAATTGTCGCTGTAGTTCCCCCTATGACAATTAAAATAGATGAAACATCTAAAAAGTTTTTAAAAGCTTTTACTCCGCCGCCGCCAATCATAATTGCCGCTATTACAATAGCAAAACCTACTATTATGCCCACTGGGCTAGAAATATCAAACTTCCTTTTTTTTCTTTCTGGTCTAGCAAACACTTGATTTTCGTCTCCCATATTCCGGCCCTTCCCTTTTCATTTTTATAAAACATTTTTTTATTTTAATAATGTGTTTTCACATATATTAAGTATTATACGCTTATCATCTATTTATCGCAATATACTCATAGAATTGACACATTTCATTTCCATATTAGAATTATAGTATGGAAATATGAGGAGGATCACGATGGAACATAATATTTTACAAGTCATTGCACTAGCAGAAAAACTAAAATATGAAATGCGACACAGCTGGCTTTCTAACGGACGTCAAGAAAGTGTTGCTGAACATACGTGGCGCATGTCTCTAATGGCCATTTTAGTTGAGCCTTATTTAGATCAAAAAGTAAACATTGAAAAATTACTTAAAATGGTCATTATTCACGACCTAGTCGAAGCTGAAGCTGGTGATATTCCTGCTTTTGATACAATGAATAGTCATGAATTACAATTACAAAAACAAAAAAATGAGCAAGAAGCCATTTTAAATATTAAACGAACATTAGAAGGTTCTCTCGGTCAGGAATTATATGATTTATGGATGGAGTTTGAAGCGAAAGAAACGTACGAAGCAAAAGTAGCTAACGCACTTGATAAGCTTGAGGTGAAAATTCAACATAACGAAGCTGATATTGATACGTGGCTTCCAATTGAGCATAAAATGACATTCCAAGTAGCAAAGCATACAAACTTTGATTCTTTCCTATCTAAATTACAAAAAATGATTGAACAAGATGGAGAAAAGAAATTACTAGCAGCCGGCATTGACGTGGAAGCTTGCAAACGATAATGAAAAGACACTCAAATTGAGTGTCTTATTTCATTATCGTTGATACAGCCTGCTTGTAAATCAGTTGTTGTTTTCCATCAACTAACATTAAAACGGTAAATTTGTCTATCGCAACAATTTCTCCTACTATTCTAACGCCACTCTTTAAAAAAACTGTAACAATACCTTTTTCTTCTTTTATTTGTTTATATAACTCTTCTTGTAAATGTTCCAAATAATTTTCTCTCCTTTTTCGCAAAATATCCTAATATAAAAAACTACAAATTATTTATGTAATTTATCTTTTACATTCATAAACTTATTAATAAGTATATCTAAATCTCGGCTAAATAACAAAACTTTATCATGTTCCAATCCATGTCTAGCAACAAGTTGGATTAGCTCTTTCTTTTTGTTTTCTATTTTATTGTGTAATTTTCCCATCTCCATCTCTTTACTAAAACTCCCTTTTCCCATAATATTACTTGTAAAATTATAGTACAAATCTTCTCATAAAAAAATATAAAAATGGTTTTTTTTACAATTTTTATATTTTTTATGAACAAATCGCAAATTATATAACAATTCATTCACATATCACTAGCCCAACATACAATCAAAATAACCATACAGGCGTTTGTCTAATTCCAAAAGAGACTGGCTCCTTTTCCATACAAAAAACATATTGTATATAGTAGTCCATGAATTATATAGATTAACTTACTCAAAAGGAGGAAAACATATGAGCTATGGTGGAAGTTGCGCTGGTTTCGGCGGTGGATTTGCTTTGCTTATCGTACTATTCATCCTTCTAATCATCATCGGATGTAGCTGTTGGGGTGGCGGCGGATACGGATACTAATATATCCTATCCTTAACAAATGAACGAAAAACTATACGAAAACAGCTCATATTTGAGCTGTTTTTTCATACTTTCGTATGAATGAATATCCCTCTTTTTTGCGATTTCAACTAATAAAAAAACGTTTACTATGAAATTAAGAAATACTTTACTAAGGAGGATTACAATGATTAAAGGTCTTTACGAAGCACATTTACCTGTCCGCAACCTAGAGATATCAATACCTTTTTATGAATCACTTGGACTGAAATTATACAAAAGAGGAGATGATATTGCTTTCTTTTGGATTAAAGAAAATGAAAGTTGGCTCGGCCTTTGGGAAGGCACAGAATACAAAGTTAATTATCATCCCTCTTTACGACACATCGCCTTTCAAGTAAGCTTACATGATTTAGAAAATGCGATTCATTGGCTAAATCAAAAAGGCATTTCAGCACGAAAAGATTTCGGAATGGAACCAATTGAACCGATTGTTTTTCCAGAATTAGCACATGCCGCCGTATACTTTAACGATCCTGACGGAAATAGTTTAGAATTGATTGCACAATTACCTGTTGGACTTCCTACAGCGGAGAAAGTGTATGTAAGCGAGTGGAAAAAACAAGTTCAGGCATCATCATTACATAGGGATTAATCTTTTTATGTCAGTTTCTTATTCCGCACTTCTAAAAACAAATAATAACTTCAAAAAACTATTTTACGGTCAAACGTTAAGTGTACTTGGAGATTGGTTTCATACTGTAGCTTTAGTAACATTCGTCTATAGCATAACGGAATCTCCGTTTATGATTGCACTCACTTTTATAAGTAAAGGATTGCCTCAACTTCTGCTTAGTCCTTTCATAGGCGGGATTGTAGATCGTTTTTCTAAAAAGAAGATTCTGATTTTTACCGATATTTTACGAAGCATAATCGTCCTCACTTACTTATTTGCAATATATAAAATTGAGATTATTTTCATTTCTAATATATGTTTAGCTGTACTTTCTTGTTTATTTGAGCCGGCTAAACAAGCAACCTTAAAAAATATCGTACACCAAGATCATTTCGTAACTGCTAACTCTCTTTCTAGTATAATGAATGGTTTTATGTCTATTATGGGGGCTTCTTTAGGCGGAATCCTTGCACAATCTTTACATATTGAGTTCGCTTTTTTAGTAAATAGCCTGTCATACTTTATTTCAGCCTATTTTATTTATAATATGAGCGTCCCTTCTCATGATACTTGTAACACAAAAAAAGCATTTTTTACTAATATAAAAGATGGTTATACATACATATTACAAACAAAAATCATTTTAACCTTAATTCTTGTCGGCATTTCATGGGGCATGATTGGAGGTGCTTATCAGCTACTTCTAACGATCTATGCCGAAAAAATTTTTCACACGAATATCGGAATTTTATATACGGTTCAAGGGGCTGGGCTTATGATGGGTAGTCTCCTCGTTAATCTTTATATATCTCATCATAAAGAAAGAATGAAAAAAGCATTTGGCTGGGCCTACTTCCTACAAGGAGTTTTCTTTCTCGCATTCATTTTATCCGATCAGCTTATTGTCGGTATTATTACATTACTCTGTATGCGCATAGCAGGAGGAATCATCGTTCCACTTGATACGACATTACTTCAAACTTACACGAAGGAAAATATGATGGGTAAAGTTTTTTCATTCCATTATTCCATTTATGGATCTCTTATTCAGTTATCTATGTTTTTTACAGGAGCGCTTCTAGAAGTTCTTTCTCCGCAAGTTATCGGTACCTTGTTGGCTATATGCTGTATTTTTGTTAGTTTTATATGGCTTTACTTATTCTATCGAGGGAAACTGAGTAAAGAATCCACTATCATTTAATAGCATGTTTATGTACATGCTATTTTTATTTATGTCGAAATTTAAAGGAAAAAGGCGATTTATTTTCCTTACGTTCTAATTTTTTAGAATGTACAATAAATTTAGATTGTAAGAAAGGAGATGTCGTAATGTTTGACGATAGACTTACTATTTCAGCTGAGCAGCAGAAGCTCATTTCCAACGCAACTCGCATTCAAATTCTTCACCTTTTAAAAGACGAAGCACTCACTGCAAAACAAGTAGCTACTAAACTAAATAAATCTGCTGGTAGCGTACATTATCACGTTCAAATTTTATATGATGGAGGGTTACTTGAATTAGTAGAAACGAAAGAAAAACGGGGAATTATTGAAAAATATTACAAGGCAAAATCTGCTCATTTCTATATTGAAGAAAGCGGCACAGAAGGAACGAATACAGGTAGTCATATTGTATCTCATTTATTTTTAACTCCAGAGGAATTACAACAGCTTACTTGGGAAGTTACACAAGTTTTATTACGCTGGGAAAACAAAACCGCTCGTCAATCAAACTCCGAAGAGGAATACGCTATTTCCTGCAGGATAAAAAAACAATGAAAGAAAGGTCCAGCCGCTCATGAAAAATAAATTATTATTATTGTCGGGAACAGGAATTTCTCGTTTAGGTGATTTTATGTATCTCATCGCCCTAAACGTAATGGTGTTAAATAGCACAAACTCCCCTGCTGCTGTAGCAGGATTATGGATTGTAGGTCCAATTGCGACCGTTGTTACAAAAATATGGTCTGGTAGCATAGTAGATCGATTAAACAAACGGTCTATTATGCTCATCACAGATATAATTCGGGCAGCTCTCATTGGCTGTATTCCACTATTTGATTCTATTTGGGCCATTTATATTTTTATCTTTTTAACTCGCATCGCTACATCATTTTTCGATCCAGCATCATTTTCTTATAGAACAATGCTCATACGAGCTGAAGAACGCGCTCAATTCAATGCTTGGAATAACTTTTGTACAAGCGGGGCTTTTATTATCGGTCCAGCCCTTGCTGGAATACTTCTCACCACGTACTCAGCATCCTTTGTAATTTACTGCAACTCACTTTCCTTTCTACTTTCTACTATTCTCATTTATTTCTTGCCAAACATTACATTACAAACAAAGCAAAACGAAGAAGTTGCAAATACTTTCGTACAAACATTACGAAGTGATTTGAAACAAGTTTTTTCATTTGCTCGAA
This sequence comes from Bacillus thuringiensis, assembly GCF_022095615.2. Lineage (NCBI taxonomy): Bacteria > Bacillati > Bacillota > Bacilli > Caryophanales > Bacillaceae > Bacillus > Bacillus thuringiensis. The sequence continues at coordinate 1,559,991 of NZ_CP155559.1, read as the reverse complement.
CGGAAACTTACATCATTCTCATATTCGTTTTATTTCAAGCTACTATGCTTGTGTCTATGGCGCTCGATTCACAAGAAGTTGTATTCACAAAACAAGTACTGTTTTTATCCGACATGAAATATAGCATGCTTGTTAGTATAACTGGTGCTGCATATATTTTCGGTTCATTTCTTGTTTCTCTCTTTGCTAAACGATTACCGATTCAACATTGTATCGGATTCGGTATGATTTTTACAGCAATAGGTTATGTAATTTTTGCCTTTTCAAATTCATTTATAGTCGCGGCAGGCGGTTTCATTTTACTGGGCATTTCTTCATCATTTGCTGGTACTGGCTTTATCACATTTTATCAAAATAACATCCCTGTAGACATGATAGGACGGATTGATAGCGTATTTGATTCTATAAAAAATTTCATCCAAATCTTTTTCATTTTAGCAATTGGGGCATCCGCACAATTTCTTTCCGTTCAAATTACTGTAATCATTAGCTCGTTACTCATTCTTCTCCTTTCCTGTTTATTAGCAATCCGGGTAATGACGCCTTCACGAGAAAAATATTTTAAGGCTACAGGATCATCATTGGAATATTAAATGCATCATAAAAAGCGGCTATTTAGCCGCTTTTTTCCCGTTTTAAAGGACAGTAAGCCCCACTGATTTAAGTTTCACTTTATGTTAAAATATGTATTGGATTTGATTATGTAGGAGGGTTATTTTGGAGATTATATTCACTTTCATATGTATTATATTAGTAGCTTCTATTTTACAAACAAGTACAGGTTTTGGCTTTTCTATTATGGCAACACCTTTCTTACTCATGCTATTTCTACCACAAGAAGCTATTCAAATAAATATTATTTTATCATTAATTATTTCCATATCACTCATTTGGAAAATAAGAACAGACATTGATTTTATTCTACTGAAAAGATTAATTTTCGGAAGCATAGTTGGTGTTCCGTTTGGTATTATCATTTTCACTTCCATTAACATCAACACATTTAAATTAGCAATTAGCATCCTGCTCTTACTATTAACGTTGATGCTAATATGCAACTTTATGATTCAATCAACAAAATCTAGAGATTTCATAGTTGGCGGATTATCTGGTCTTTTAACGACAAGTATCGGTATGCCAGGTCCTCCCCTGTTACTTTATTTTACAGGAACTGATACGAAAAAGGAGAAGTTACGAGCAACTACATTAGCCTTTTATCTGTTTATATATTTCATTAGTCTACTAACTCAAATACTCTTCACTGGGACAAACAAAACAATTTGGGAATCCAGTTTTTATGCTATTCCAATCGTATTTCTAGGTTTGTATATAGGTCAAATTATTTTCAAATGGCTTAATCAACGGATTTTCAAAATATTTACATATATCCTTTTGAGTTGTACGGGGATGTATCTTCTTATTGAAAGTTTACATTTGTTATAAGTAAGTTTTTCAATATAAAAGATGCTTTATATTATTACGTGTGGTGGAGTATTTTACATCATAAATAAAAAACATATTTTAGAGATACAAAATCATAAATAAAATACTAACTAAACGATAAAAAGCGGCTATTATGCCGCTTTTTATCTTCACTTAAACTAACGTTTCATCACAAACCGCTGTTACATTTTTAAAGTATTGCAAGTTCTCCTTCACTTCAGCTTCATTAAATAAATTGAGCTGCTTCATTATTTCAGCAGCAAATTCAACGTACGCAGACCCTACCGCTGTTATAATTTTTCCATCAACGGTTATATCTTTATTTTGTATATATTCCCATTCATGTAAATGCGCTAATTGTTTTTCATCTGGTGTTAATGATGTTGAGAATTTCTTCTTATTAAGTACTCCTGCTGCATGTAGTAAAGATGTCCCTGCACAAATACCCGCTATCCATTTATTTTGCTTATGTAATTCGTTCACGATAGATAACAACTTTTCATTTTCTAAATGGTCAAAAATATGTCCTCCTGGTACGATAAGCACTTCATAGTCCGCTACTTCAATAAGCTCGATAGAAACATGTGGTTGACACAAAAAACCACCTTCTCCTGTAACTGTTTTGCCGTCTATTGTTGCTGTTATTATTTCGAATTCCTTACTTATTAAAAATAAACTCGCTATATTCACTTCAAATTCTGCAAATCCATCAAATAAAAAGATTAATGCTTTTTTCATATTATCTCCTCCCCCTATACTTATTCGAAGACAATCATATTTCTCCTCCAAAAAAGGCAGACCTGCATACAGGACTGCCTTTTTACTCATTTCTTATTAAATCCTTTTTCACTTAAAAATTCTTGCATATGCATTCTTTTTTCTTTAGCCATAAACGAACTCATTGATTCCGTCCATGTTATGTTTTTCTTATTTGATGATCTTTCTTTGTAATACGAACTCATCGTTTCATCGTATTCGTTTAATAATTCATCATATTTCTTTTCATCATATCCATTTTCATGAAGGATTGCTGCTACTGGTAAACGTGGTTTCACTCCATGTTCTTCATCTGGTACACCAACTGTCATTCCGAATACAGGATATACTTTATCTGGTAAATGAAGCAATTCACTTACTTCTCTCGGATTATTACGAATACCACCAATATAACAAATGCCGTATCCTAACGATTCTGCTGCTAACGCTAAGTTTTGTGCGAAAAGTGAAGCATCTACCGTCGCAACGATAAAGTCTTCTACTCCTTCATGTTTTATCTCTGTACTATGCTGTTCACATGCTATTTCAAGTCGTTTTAAATCTGCACAACAAACAAAGAATGCTGCGCAGTTTTTCACATGACGATTTCCGGATAACTCTGCTAGTTTAGCCTTTAGGTCTTGATCTGTTACATATATAACTGAATACGCCTGTACAAAATGTGAGGAAGCGGCATGCTGCGCAGCTTGTACCATTCTGTCTACTACATCTTTCGGAATTGATTCTTCTTTATATTTACGAACTGAAACGTGTTGCTCCATTTTATGTATAATCTCATTCATGAAAAACACTCCTTTTTTCTCTTCATAATGAAAAATTAACATATCTTTTTCAATATTCACAACTTATAAGCACAAAAAGAGCAATTCTTTTTGAATTGCTCTTTTTAAAACGTCTATTAATACGGTAAATGAAATTATATCAGCGATAATTTAAATATATCGGCGATTTTTCAGATATATCAACGATTCCTTGCACTATATCAACGATTTTTCGAATATATCGACGATTCGACAAGAGATATCGACTTACCGACAAATAACGACGAACTCACATCGAATTATTCCTTATTTTACTACGCTGTTTTCAAAACTTTAATACCTTTTACGATATTCCAAATGAAGTAATAAATCCCTACAAGAATGAACACCGCATACGTGATCATCATTCCAATTCCAGCACCATCAGATTGATTGAAGCTTAAGCCATATATGCCGGATACTGCTAAGCCACCAAATAAAATCGCATACGGGAAAATATGTGACCAAAATGCTTTTTTCGCGTGGTATTTCACTTCATCCTCCGCAACGAAGTACACGATAATTGGCAGTAAAAATGGTGCAAAAAAGATACTAAAGTAACATAGTGAAGATAATATATTATTTCCTTTCATCCGATTCACCTCTAAATAGTTTTTGTTATCTTCATTATGTCAGGAATCCATTGTAGAAACTATCGCTTTACCTTTCACAAACATGACATATTTGTAAGATTTCCATCAAAAATAATCCCGCCTAGATTTCCAGGCGGGATTATTTTCTCTATATTCGATTCATAAACCAATATTGCGTAATGGCTAAATACTCTCGTATATTCGATGGAATGACAATTCGCTTCGGTGTTTCAGCCGGAAGGCCTTCTAATTGTAAACCTTGTTTTGCTGCTATTTTTTTCGCTCTAAACATATGGAAATCGTTTGTTACGATCATTCCTTTTTTCATATCGCTCGAAATTAACGGTTTTGAGAATTTAATATTCTCATCTGTACTCGTTGATTTATCTTCCATTATAATGCGGTCTTCTGCAATTTTTAGTTTCATTAATCCATTTTTCATTGCTAATGCTTCTGAAATATCTTCCCCTTTTCCTTTCCCTCCAGATACAATCGCAATTGTCTTCTCATGTGATTGTAAATATTCAGCTGCTTTATCAATACGATATTGCAATGAGTATGATGGTTTCGTTCCGTTGACTTTCGATCCTAATACAATTATATAATCCGCATCGTAGGTGGCATTCATTTGCCCATGCTTATAAATGTTATATTGTAAAAATCCCGCATAAACGGCGCAAACCATTATAATTCCTATCATATACTTAATTATTTTCTTCTTTTTCATATCCATATTCTCCTAAGTTCTTTGCTTCTTTCATGATAATATCCATTTATTTGTTTGTATACAGACAAATTCCAGTTCACCCTAATTTATCCTCTGGGAAGTAATATTTATATTCCTTTCGGGAAAAGTAAGTACAACTTTGCACGAAGGAGTGTCTCTATTGCTTCTCTTTTTATGTAACGTATCGTTCTTTTTTATCTTATTTTTACTATCACTTAAGATGCTCGGTAAATCAGCTTTAGCCCAACTAACTCCTCATGATTTTGGTGCTATTATCTTTTTATCTTATTTAGCGTTTCAGGCCATACCAGTCTCTGGTGCTTTGCAAGCCTTTCTCGGTATGGTCGTTATTACATGTTTGCATTTGCTTCTTACAAAATTAAGCTTACTAAACAAACTAAATCGTTTCATTCTCGGACATCCTATCATTTTAATTAAACATGGTGACATTATTTTTGAGAACTTACAAAAAAGTAGATATCCAATTGCTGAACTACTTTCTAACCTTCGCGTCGCAGGATACCCCAGTGTTCATGAAATTGAATACGCTATTTTAGAAGCGAATGGAGCCATTAGTATTTTACCTAAGCGTGAGCTTGTACCATTAACTCCAAAAGATTTGAACATAGATGTTACGTATGCCGGATTACCAATTGTCCTTATCGTTGATTCGCAAATTCAATACGATAACTTAAAGTTAATTCATAAGGACGAAAAATGGTTATATAAAGAATTAAAAGAAAAAGGAATTACAAATATTAAAAACGTTGCTTTCGCGTCTGTTCAAGAAACAGATGGATCTTTTGCGATTAGTTTAAAAGCATAAAAGAATCCCCTTACTTGTTCAAGGGGATTCTCTTCATTATATTGCTTCTTTCTCTCCCGCCATATTTAATGGAACAGGATGTTTCATACGATTCATCGTAAATACGATAATTGCTGTCAATACTTCAGCTACTGGCATAACAAGCCAAATTCCATTTATCCCAAATAATTTTGGCATAATCCATAATAATGGAATAATAAATAGTAACCCTCGGCTCATTATAATAAGCACTGATTTTGTAGTTTGTCGCACTGATTGGAAGTACTCTCCATACACAATGTTGTAGCCTAAAAATACATATTGGATAAAGAACAAGCTAATACCCGTTAATGTTAACTCCAATAACTCTGGAGATTGGACATCAAATAGACCAATAATATATTTCCCGAAGAATAATCCGACAATTATTGCAATACCACCAAGTACTACCGCAATTTTTACAGCGAACTTTAATCCTTCACGCAATCTTTCTGATAAATTTGCACCGTAATGGAAACTAGCGATTGGTTGCAATGCAGCACCGACACCGAAGAATAATAGTAATGTCATAGCGTGAATACTATTCACCATCGCATAAGAAGCGACTCCTACTTCTCCTGCATATTGAACGAATGCAATATTAAAACCAATCGTTACAATCGCTACTGTACTTTCTGCTGTAAAGCTCGGGAAACCTATGATCATAATTTGTTTAACTGTATCCCATTCAAAATGGAATTTCGTCCATTTTAAAATACTACTTTTTCTAAAGAAGTGCGTTAATAATACAAGGAATCCAATCGCTGCTGAAAGAATAGTCGCTGAAGCAGCACCTGTTACGCCCCATCCAAAGATGAAAATAAAGATATAGTCAAACACTATATTTAATACAGCCGTTACAACTAGACCTGCCATTGCTAAATTAGGATTTCCATCATTTCGTATAAATGTACTTAAAATATTTTCTAAAACGTATATCATTCCAAATGTTAATAATACGTGTAAATAGTCTAACGCATACGGTAAAATCACTTCGTTTGCACCGAATAAGTATGCTATATCTTCTATTCTCCATAAGCAAATCGCTGCTAACACACCTACGATCATTACTGCTACGGTCATAGATTGCGTAAAAATAGACCTTGCTCTTTCTACTTTATTTTCACCTAGTGCAATGGAATATAACGTTGCCCCGCCCATTCCAATCCATAATGAAATAGAGAAGAAAATTGAAAACGCTGGAATAGCCACGTTTACTCCTGCTAATCCATTTGCTCCAACTCCTCTACTAATCATAACCGCATCAATCACAATATTAACTGACATTAATACCATTCCAAGAACAGCTGGTATTAAATATGAAATAAATAAACTTTTTATCGGTTTTTCTCTTAACTTTTCTGTTGTTTCCATCATATAAATGCTCCTTTTTTCAATGCTCTGTTCACAGTTTAAACCTTAAAGTTACTTGAAGGTCAATAGAGAATTAAAAAATAGGTAACTTAATTATTGTGTTTGATGCCAATTTGTTATGATACGAGCCCTACAACTTATTGCTTTGTTTTTTCATGATAGGAATTTGAATTTCTGTTACTTGCTCCTCTGGATTTTCTGTTACAGACCAATCAATTAATGCAATCTCAATCGCATCTCCACTTACTTTGTATCCTTCTTGATCAATATATTTCATTACCTTCTTATATGTTTCATCCGTTTCTTCATATGGTCCATGGTGATATACACAGGCAAATATACCTTCTTTAATTTCATCTGAACTATGCATTTGAAAAGGCATGTAATCCAGCAGAATAAAAACACTGCTATACGCTTGAAACTCATTTTGCATTAATCCTTTTTTTGCCACCGTTACACCGATATCTCCAGAAAATAAACTATCATCCATTTGTTTCATATTTTTTTGCAGCGAATGAATATAGTACTCAAACATATCATCCGTCGTATTCGGGGCAACAGCAATGGCTGTTATCTTTCGCTGCGGGATCTCTTTAATTACCATTTGTTCAGCTTTTACTTTTGTTGCTTCCTTAATTAAATGAATTCTATGCTCCATTTTCGCCAAAGCATACTCAATTTCTCTTTGTTTTTTCAACATCATTTCTTGTTGTTTTTCCAGTAAATTGAGTGCGTATGCTGGATTTCTTTCATCAATATATTTCTTAATTTCCTTTAATGGAATATTTAATTGGCGTAAAAATTTAATCGTATCTAATAGTGAAAATTGATCGATTGTATAGTAGCGATAATTTGTTTTCGGGTCCACAATGGACGGATGAAAAATCCCCTTTTCATCATAATAGCGTAGAGTAGATTCCGCTATATTTTGCATTTTTGCCATTTCTCCAATTGTAAAACGTTTATTTAATAACATATACCCTTCTCCAATTCATAAAAAATATATCCTTATTTCTTCTTATTATATAGTGATTCTCTCCATACCTAAATCGAATCCTATCATGAAAATCTGCTATTTTTTCATTGATTTTTCATACATTTTATTATATATTAATTACAGGTTCAAATTACGAGTTCAAAAGAACTTGTAATCAGACCCTTTGTTTAATGGGTTTTACATATTTTCATTAGGCAAATTCCGAGAAATCGTATGATAAAAATAAAAATGATGAGGAGAGGATCCGATGGATTTCGAATTTTTCTTTCAAATTGCACTTATTTTATTAAGTACAAAGCTCGCTGGTGATCTTAGTGTTAGATTAGGTCAACCTTCTGTACTAGGTAAATTAATTGTCGGTATCGTTATCGGTCCAGCTATATTAGGTTGGATTGAAAATTCAGAGCTTCTAACACAATTAAGTAATGTCGGTGTTATTCTTTTAATGTTTATGGCAGGACTTGAAACAGACTTAGAGGAATTAAACGCAAATCGTAATTCTTCTTTAGCAGTTGCACTTGGAGGTATCCTTCTTCCATTCATAGGTGGTTACGTTTCTGGTCTTGTTATCGGAATGGAACAAGGAAATGCTGTATTTTTAGGATTACTTCTATGTGCGACAAGTGTTAGTATTTCCGTACAAACACTTCGCGATTTAGGAAAGATGAAAACACGTGAAAGTACAACGATGCTTGGCGCGGCTGTATTTGATGACATCCTTGTCGTTATTTTATTAGCATTTGCAATGAGCTTCTTAGGTACAGATGATGTTAACTTAACAATGATTATCTTGAAGAAAGTTGTATTCTTCGCTTCTATTATTTTAATCGGATGGAAAGGTGTTCCTGCGATTATGCGCTGGTTATCACCACTACGCGTATCTGAGTCTATCGTGAGCGCGGCTCTTATCATCTGTTTCTCATTCGCATATTTCGGCGAATTATTAGGAATTGCTGGTATTATCGGTGCTTTCGCAGCTGGTATCGCTATTTCTCAAACGAACTACAAACATGAAGTAGAAAAGAAAGTAGAACCAATCGCTTACGCTATGTTCGTTCCCGTATTCTTCGTAAGTATCGGTATGAATATTACATTTGACGGTATTGGCAATCAAATTTGGTTCATCCTAGCATTAACAGTAATCGCTGTATTAACGAAACTAATTGGTTGTGGATTGGGTGCACGAATGACTGGATTTGACGCTAAGTCTTCTGCCATTATCGGTTCTGGAATGGTTTCTCGTGGTGAAGTTGCACTTATCATCGCTGGAACAGGACTTTCTTCAGGTCTACTAGCACAAGATTACTTTACAGCTATCGTTATTGTCGTTATTTTAACTACAATGATTACACCACCAATGTTAAAATACACTTTTGGTGCAAAAGATAAAGCAATGAAAGCAAGTAAATAAGTTTCATATAATAAAAGGAGATTGCTATCTTATAAGATAGTAATCTCCTTTTTCATTGTATCTTTAAACAATCCCGTTCTTTTTTAACCATTTTTCAAACATAATTCGCGCTTCTTCATCATCCATATCATCACTAAATGAATACACCATAATGCCGTAATCATCCGTATATTCACCCAGTTTCATTTTCTCCACTTTTTTGTAAAAATCGCCTACCTCATAGTGCGGAATATAAGCATCCCAAACTGGTTCATTTATTCTTTTGTACGCCGTTACTTCTAAATCATATCCATCTTCATAATATCCGATGTGATAATGTTGACTCAGATCATGTTTCTCCATAAAAGCCCGTCATACTAAACAAAAGCGAGCTGTAATCTACAGCTCGCTTCATTCATTAAATGCGTTCCATCGCTGTCTTCAACGTTCCAACAACAAAAGCAATTTCTTCACTTGAAATAACAAGCGGTGGTGCTAATGTTAAGACGTTATTATATCCTGCTGTTGTCATACCGTTTCGTCCAATAATTAAACCTTTTTCTTTACAAGCATTTACAACACTTGCAATTTTGTCGTTATCAATTGGCTCTTTCGTCTCTTTATCATTTACTAGTTCAATTCCAACTAGTAGACCTTTCCCTCTAATATTCCCAACAAGTGGATGCTCTCCAATTTCTTCTTTTAATTGCTCTAATAAAAGCGAGCCCATTTGTGCAGATCGCTCAATTAAATTTTCATTTTCCATAATCTCTAAGTTTTTAAGCGCTAATGCACAAGCTGCAGGATTTCCACCAAATGTATTAATATGACGGAAGAATTCATATTCTCCCTTCCCTTTAAATGCTTCATATATTTCTTTTTTCACAGCTGTCGCTGATAATGGTAAATATGCGCTCGTAATCCCTTTTGCCATCGTAATAATATCTGGCTGAACGTCATAATTCATAAATCCAAATGCTTTTCCTGTACGTCCGAAACCGCAAATCACTTCATCGCTAATGAGAAGTGCACCGTGTTTTTGACACGTTTCATGAATAGCTTTCATATAGTCTTGTGGCGGCATTAAAATGCCTCCGCCCGTAATAATTGGTTCCATAATAAAAGCTGCAATCGTTTCACTTAATTCCCATGTCATAACGCGATCTACTTCTTTTACACATTCTACATCATAAATATTCTCGCTTTCTATTCCAGGCATACGATAACAATCTGGCGGCGTTACATGTAAAAATCCTGAAGCAAATGGCTCATATTGATATCTACGCTGTGCTTGTCCCGTCGCTGCCATCGTTGCCATTGTATTTCCATGATACCCACGGTAACGTGACATAAACTTATAACGATGCGGTTCACCTTTTTGAGCATAGTATTGCCTTGCTATTTTAAAAGCCGTTTCGTTCGCTTCCGAGCCACTATTAGAGAAGAAAATAACATACTCCCCTCCAAGCCACTCATTTAATTTTTCTGCAAGCTTTATAGCTGGTTCATGCGATTGTGACATCGGAAAGTATGATAATGTTTGTAATTGCTTATATGCCGCCTCTGCGAGTTCTTTTCTTCCATATCCACTATTCACGCACCAAAGACCACTCATACCATCTAAATATCTTTTCCCTTCTATATCTTCAACCCAGCACCCTTCTGCTTTTGCCCCTACCATTGTACTATTTGGACTAAAGGGACGCATTCCGTGCCAAACATATTGCTCATCTTTTGCTAATAATTCATCAGTCTGTTTCGTTTTCATCATTTCTTCCACCTTCCATAACAACTTATTTTTCACAAAAGCTGCGCTGGTACCATGATGATTTAAATTTCTCCCTGCTATTTTCATTCCACAAAATTAAGACAAAATCCTACTAACAATACAGTAATATTTACAAGAAAATGACAAAAGAAAAAAGAGCTTTTCTTATCTATCGAAAAGCTCTTCTTTTATTTAATGCGAAGACGCATCGCTAATGCCATGACCGGTATTAGATTTCACGAGAATTTCATCAAATTTCGCTGCATCTTCTTTCTTACTAGATAAAATGGTTCCTAAATATGCTGCAAGGAATCCGAGCGGGATTGAAATAATTCCAGGTGTCGTATATGGGAATATCGCTTCTCCAACAAATATAGCTTTTCCAGCTATAGGGTTCCAAACATTCGGGCTTAACGCTACGAGAACAATTGCTGATACAAGACCAACAACCATACCCGAAATGGCACCTGTTGTATTGAAGCGCTTCCAATATATTGTGAATAATATAACTGGTAGATTTGCACTCGCTGCAACTGCAAATGCTAATGAAACTAAAAATGCTACGTTCAATGTTTGAGCAAATAACGCTAGTATAATGGATAATACCGCTACTCCAATAGACGCATAGCGAGCCATTGACACTTGCTCTTTTTCCGTTGATTTTCCTTTACGAATAATCTCATTATAAAAATCATGTGCAAATGCTGATGCTGCTGTTAATACAAGACCTGCCACTACAGCTAAAATCGTTGCAAAGGCAATGGCCGATACGAAAGCAAATAAGAAATCTCCACCTAACGCTTTAGCTAATAAAGGTGCTGCCATATTACCAGCAGGGTTTGCTTTCATAATTGCCTCATTCCCTACAAATGCCGCTGCCCCAAATCCTAAGAAAATTGTCATAATATAAAATGCGCCAATTAACCACGTAGCGTATACAACAGATTGACGTGCTGTTTTTGCATCACGCACTGTAAAAAAGCGGACAAGAATATGTGGTAATCCAGCTGTACCAAGAACTAGTCCTAAATTTAAAGAAAGTGTATCAAGACCATCCTTATACTTTACTCCTGGATTTAAAAACGAATCTTTTAATGGAGTAGCAGTTTTCATTTGAGCGAACATTTCCGTCACACTGAAATTAAATTTGGAGAAAACGATAACAGAAATAATAAACGTACCAGCCATAAGTAATACAGCCTTAACAATTTGCACCCAGCTCGTCGCAGTCATTCCGCCAAAAATAACGTACACTGTCATTAATGTACCAACGATTAAAACAGATGTCGTATATTCGATCCCTAATAATAATTTAATAAGTGCACCCGCACCAACTAATTGTGCAATCATATAAAAAATCGAAATCGTCATCGTATTAAGTGCTGCAACGCCGCGAACTTTTTTCGCATCAAAACGTGCTGCAATCATATCCGCTAACGTATACTTCCCTAAATTTCTAAGCGGTTCTGCAACAAGGTATAGAACAACTAAATAAGCAACTAAAAAACCGATACTATAAAAGAACCCATCAAACCCAGTTAATGCGATCGCTCCGGCTATACCAAGAAAAGACGCAGCAGACATGTAATCTCCCGCAATGGCCAGACCATTTTGCCAACCAGTTAATCCCCCTCCAGCTGTATAAAACTCACTCGCATTTTTCGTTTTCTTCGATGCAAAATAAGTTATGACGAGTGTACCAAGAACAATGATTAAAAATAATGCAAAAGCGGTTACATTCAAAGTTAGTCCCTCCCTTTTTGCATATCTTGTAGAATTTTTCGCGAGATTTTATCAAAGGATTCTGCTTTTTTGCTATAAATCATACATAATGACCACGTCATGATAAATTGCGCAAATGCAAACACCCACGCCCACGTAACATCACCAAATGCCGATGTATTGAGCACCTTTGAATACGATGTTAAAATAGGTAATGCAATAAAAAAGCTTAAAAAGAAAATACTCATCGGAACGATAAACTTCTTTTTCGTATTTAATAGCAATTGAAACTCTTCTGACTGAACAACCTCTGTATAATTCACTTCATTTTGTAACTTACGTGCTGACGTATCATTTCTTTTCATTCCCATTCCCCTCTCTTACTAGAAATACAATTCCCCCTTGCATACCTAAAGACTAAATTTTATAAATATTCAGAAACTTATTTTCATTTTAGACAATCCATACATTCCTGCAAAGATTTTTCGATAGACATTTTTCGGCAATTTCCCCCAAGTTTTTAATATACTTTTTCAACATAAAATTTTTGCTTTTCAACCCGTACCAATCAAGCTTTTATTCTCGTTAAAACAAAACAAAAAGTAGTGCTTATCGCACCACTTCTGTTTTTTTCTCTTTTTCTAAATTACGTGCTGTTTCGCTTAATTCAACGTCTTTTCCGTCTTTAAGTGTTCCAAATAGGAAATCGAATACTGGATTGGAAACACCAAACCAAAACTTTTCATTTTTATAATGGTGTAATATGTGCTGTTTTTTGAGCCATCGTCCAAACTTAGTGAACGGACGAATCGGCTTATGTGCAATATAATGTTTCCATTCATAAACGAGAAGCATAATAATCATTCCAATTCCGAATGAAAGTGTAATAGTAACACTTTTCGTTATACCATATGCTATAAGTAAATATATAGTAAAGCTAGGTATACTAAACCATACAGGCAAAAACAATAGTTTTAAATCATCTGGATATACATGATGATCATAATGTAATCTTCTTAACATTTTTAATAAAAATACGTTTTTAGGTGGCTTTAAATGGAATAAAAATCGATGTGTCATATATTCGTTAAGCGTATAAAAAGCAATCCCAAATAAACACGCTAACATACCAATCCATGTGAATAATTGCATTTTTAAAATAATGATGAAAATAAATAAAATACTATACATAATAACGATATCATGTTGTAAAAAGAACTCTTTCCCCACTCTCTTCATCTTCCTTCCCCCTTTTCTAAAAAAACAGCCGCAACATATCGTTACGACTATTTCTTTTATTTTTTATTCTTATTCTATTCACTTTACAAATTTGCCTGCTGCTCTATTGTCGAGAAAAAATTGTTCGATCCAAATATATTTTGTTTTGGAATAATATGTTCCACCGCAAACACTGTTACTTCTCCTCTTTGTACCTCTCCAATAATGAGCCCAAATATTTCATGATTCAGCGCAAACGTTGGTTGCTTTGTTTGTAGTAATCTTGCTGCATTATGAAATACCGCTTCATATAGTGGATTCCTATCAGTAATTTCTTTTCGGATTTTTGGTGCCAACGTAATAATAATTTCTTTTCCGTCAATAGTGGTTCGATACATAAAAATCTCCCCTTCAATCTTATGTGAACAACTGTAAAGCTTTGTATGCAAAATGGATAGAATATCCTACTAAAATAATACCTGCTCCGGCTGTTATATAGCCAAGTGCTTTTGGCTTTAGTAAAGTTCTGCCAAAATGGACAGAAAAAGCAATATTTAAATTCCATAAAATAATGCCAATGATAATACACAGACTGTACAAAAAGGCTTCTTGTTTCGTTACCTTCGTAAGCAATGAACTAAGTGTACTTCCGTATATACCAAACCAAAAAACAAGATTTAATGGATTGGATATCGCAATTAAAAAACCTGCCATAAACGATTGTTTAAGACCACCTACCTCTTCCTTTTTATATTCCATATTCGAGTGGGAAATTCCTTGTTTTACACTTTGAAATCCTAAATAAAATAATAAGAAAAAACCTGTGCAATACATAAAAGCTTGTACATATGTATACATAAACACAGAAGATAAACCGAAGTAGATGAGAAGCATAAACAAAATATCTGCAGTCATTCCACCAATTCCAACAACCCACGCATGCCAAAAACCTCGTTCAATTCCTCGTTTTAACATTTCAATATTAATCGGACCTACTGGTGCAGCTAATGAAATACCTAATACAATTTGTTGTATAATCGCTCCAAACATCGCTCTATCCTTTCTACTTCCTTTACTATTAAGTAATGATGTAATGATTAAAAATAGACTAGCTTTCATCAAAATATTTACTACTAAAATACCCTTTTTTATCCAAAATATGCAAAAGAGCCATCCGCATGATGGCTCTTACTTTTCTAACTTATGAAGAAAAGGACATTTTCCTTTTATCGGCTCTACATCGTCTCCTATGAAGTATTGTTTCCATTCACGATGATCTGGATCACCATAATGACTAATGTTAGGATGTTTCGGCAGCTGATCCCACTTTTCAACTCGATCTCGGACCGTTTGTCTTGAATATGCTCCTTTAGGACGATCCCCTTCTAATCCATCAAAGATGGTGCGTGGTTGAAACCCAATAACGAGAGAATTTCCTAAATGCCTAGTTTTTCGTTGTTTATAAGCTGGCGCATTTCCAAATGCGAATATTGGTTCACCACCAAATGAAAATTCCCATAAGTAATGGTCTGGGTCTTCAGGAATTTGCTTCGGCCATGTTTGGTCATCGTTTTCATGTAAATATTGTAGTACTTTCCAAAAGTAATCACGATAATATTCCAGTGATTGCTCTTCACATTCCGGTTCCACAAAAAGAAAGAATCCTCTTCTTACAATTGGGCGCTCTTTCATTAACTCTAAAAAAGATAACATTGTATGTGGCAAATGACTCCAATCATTATGAGAGAGAAATGAATAACGAAGTTCATTCTTTTTCAAAGCTGTTAAGCCGAAATAACATGGGAAAGTTGGTTCTAGCACAACACTCGAAAAATTTTGAAATTCTTTTGTAACCCAATTTGGTATGTCAGTTCTCGTTCTCATTCCTTCATTATCTAATAAATAAGACTCATTCATTCTTTCTTTCACCTCATTATGTATAGCATTCAATTAAGAATATTACATACTCGGCCTGTCCTATACCTATTTAAAAATTCGGCTGGAAAATTATTTAAAAATACAAAAAAATAAAATCGCTTACTTGACTAATTTCTACCAATTCATGTATATTTAAATTAATCATTTAGCAGAATATTCAAGATTATAGCATTTTTAGTTTATATTATCTTTCAAATGAATTTCACTAAATGAAAAAAGCAAATGTTTTTAGGAGGAATTGTAACATGCAAGGAAAAGTAAAATGGTTTAACAACGAAAAAGGTTTTGGATTTATCGAAATGGAAGGCGCTGACGATGTATTCGTACATTTCTCTGCTATTCAAGGTGACGGCTATAAAGCTTTAGAAGAAGGTCAAGAAGTATCTTTCGATATTACTGAAGGAAACCGCGGACCTCAAGCTGCTAACGTAGTAAAACTTTAATCCAACATATAATAGGAGGTTACCTTACTTGGTAACCTCCTTTGTTATTCCTTTGTATATTTCCGTTTTACAGAGCAAAAACTATGTGAAATGCGCAATATACAAAGGAGGAAGTAATAATGGGATCAGAAGTAAATGATTTTGAAGAAGTGAAATTCCGTGTAGAAACAGCACAAAAAATGGTAGGGTCAGCGACAATTTCAATGGATCCAGATACATTAGAGCATGCGACTACTGCCGTAGAAGCCGCTCGCTCTCAGCTTGAAATTATGAAATCTGTTGCGACAGATTTAGATGAGCCATTTTTAATGAATGAGGAAAAAAAATTAAGCAAATGCGAGCATCAACTAAACGAAGCAAGACACTAAAAAACATCCAGAGAATTTTCTCTGGATGTTTTTTCATGACAACTGTTCTCCATACTTTTTCAATGTTTCTCCAACTGTACATTGCCTAATACAAAAAGAATGAGCATAATATTTACTATTTGTCTTTCGATTATGTTCTCGTAAAAAACACCCTTCACAATATGTTTCTAATAAGTCATTTACCTCTGTAATGAGTTGCTTTTTATCCACCGTTGCACCTCTCTATTCGGTTATTTCTTTATGACTATCAATGACTTTTCCTTCTAATGCTTGCGTTGCTAATTGATGTGCTTCTTTATTTTGTTTTCTAGATATCGGCTCACATACAAGTTTTAATTTCATTTGCTTCGCTTTTTGTTCAATTTGGTCTAAATAATGATTTAAATGCTCATCATAACAAGGCCATTCCCCCGCCAATTGCTGCAGTACAACTTGAGAATCACCGCGAAGTGTAACTGCTTCATACTTAATCCCTAATTCCTCGAGTATATTCATGCCGTATAATAATGATGCATATTCTGCTTCATTATTATCATATATACCTTCAATATATGCATTACGGCGAATTCGGTATTTTGTATTTCCCTTTTTATAGTATACACATATACCTACTCCAGCTTCTTTCGTCTGAACATCATACCCGCCATCAAAATAAACGAGTATTTCTTGGGGCTCTTCCTCCACTTGCTTACTTAGCTTTTTCATTTCCTTTAATGACCATTCTGCATTCATTTCATCATAAAATAATAGTTCTTTCACTCTTCCTGTTTTCTCGAAATCCTCTGCAAATTGCAATACATCTTCTATGTTCATATAACCTGTCGTTAATTCCGTCTGCAAACCGCGCTTCGTTTTATACAACCAATGGATTTTATATTTCATACCAGATTCCCCTTATATAAGACTTCTTATATGTAGCCAGCTAATGAAAGCCTCACTTTATTTTATTATATTTTATCAAGAGTCACAGTATTATATTCAATTTGACTCCATACAAAAAGAGCTATCCCTATAGGAATAGCTCTTTTATCTATTACATAAATCTTTCAAATCGTACTCGTTTATTAATCCAGTACATTACAGGCATACCAATCGCCATTACAACGAATTCACCCGCTGCACATGTTAACCAAGTCCACATAAATGGTAGATCAAATGCAAGATGAAGTTCAATTGCAATCATAAACATTGTAATTGTAAAAATAACTGTATTAAAAACCATACGAGCCCAAACACCTTTAATAAATCGCATAGAAATAATCGTCGCAACTAATGCCAGAATAGATTGCCCTACTCCAAATACTAAATCGTAAGCGATCATAGGTGAGAAAAAGAGATTCGTTAAAAATACACCTAATACAATTCCGTAAATTGCTTTCTTATTAAATACAACGAGATGATTAAACATCTCTGAAATACGAAACTGTACACTCGTAAAGCCAAATGGCTGAATAAGCATAGAAACAGCAATATATAATGCCGCTAAAATACCATTACCGACTAAAGTTCTAATATTCATGACAAAATCTCCTTAGTTTTTTTACGTGGGATGGTTTCGAACCACGTTATTCGTTTTTTAAGCAACAAGATTATATTTTACGCGGTAGCCCCCCCTTTCGTCAATAGATTCCTATCATGAACTACCTTTTTTCTTTTAGACAACGTATAATGAAATATATGAAAAATTTAGGAGGTTTTACTTCATGACTGCAACAATTCAAAATGAAAAAGTGATCGTTTCCATTTCTGACAAAGGTGCAGAATTACAAAGCGTTCGCTTAAAAGAAGACAACACTGAATACTTATGGCAAGGCGATTCTACTTATTGGGGGCGCCGCGCACCAATTTTGTTCCCAATTGTCGGCCGATTAGTAAATGATACATACTACGTAGATGGTAAACCTTATTCTTTAACACAACACGGCTTTGCTCGTGATCTTACATTCTCTGT
This sequence comes from Bacillus thuringiensis, assembly GCF_022095615.2. Classification (NCBI taxonomy): domain Bacteria; kingdom Bacillati; phylum Bacillota; class Bacilli; order Caryophanales; family Bacillaceae; genus Bacillus; species Bacillus thuringiensis. Next base: position 1,541,638 of record NZ_CP155559.1, on the reverse strand, counting down.
AAAAGAACAAAGTGAAACGAAAATCACTTATATTGTAACTAGTAATGAAGAAACATTAAAAAAATACCCATACGAATTTGAGTTACTTGTTTCTTATGAGCTAGACGGACAAATCGTTCATGTAACATATGAAGTGAATAACCCTACTTCAAAAGAAATGTTCTTCTCAATCGGGGCGCATCCTGGATTCAACTTCCCGTTATTAGAGGGTGAATCATTTACAGATTACCATTTATCATTTAATGGTTCTGAACGCTTAGAAACAAGTGTATTAGAAGGACCTTACCTTTCTAGTAAAAAGCAATTAATCGCTGAAAATACGAATGAATTGCCACTTACATACGATTTATTCAAAAATGATGCACTTATTTTTGAAAATATGAATACGGATGAAATCTCTATTCGTTCTCATAAACATAATAAATTTGTAAAGGTAGAATTTGATGGGTTCCCATTTGTCGGCGTATGGACACCAGGTGAGAACGCACCTTTCTTATGTATTGAACCTTGGTACGGAATTGCTGATGAAGTAAATCCAGCAAAAGATTTCAAGGAAAAAAAAGGAATTCAATCTTTACAAGCGAATGAAACATTTACATGTCGTTATAGTATTACAATCGGCTAAGTACCCTATCCCCTACTTCAAGGAAACATATAAGTAGGGGATCATCTTATTATTTGGAGGTTTCTCATTTTGATTGAAGTATATATTGATGGTGCATCAAAAGGAAATCCTGGTCCTTCTGGTGCAGGAGTATTTATTAAAGGGGTACAACCAGCTGTACAATTATCATTACCCCTTGGGACAATGTCCAATCATGAAGCGGAATACCACGCTTTACTTGCGGCATTAAAATATTGCACGGAGCATAATTATAACATTGTCTCTTTTCGTACAGATTCGCAACTTGTCGAGCGAGCTGTTGAAAAAGAATACGCAAAAAATAAAATGTTTGCACCACTATTAGAGGAAGCACTGCAGTACATAAAAAGTTTTGATCTCTTTTTTATTAAGTGGATTCCAAGTAGTCAAAATAAAGTCGCTGATGAATTAGCTAGAAAAGCTATCTTACAAAATTAACGGGGGTATGAGTGTGAAAAAAGATTGGGTTGCTCCTCTTGCTTTATTATTTGTCTCTTTTATTTGGGGAGCTACATTTGTCGTCGTTCAAAATGCTATGTCTTTCGTTGGTCCATTTACTTTTAATGGTATTCGCTTTTTATTCGCTGGAATTATTTTATTATTCGTTCAAATGATTTTCTCAAAAAAAACTTCAAAACAAGATATAAAACAGAGTAGTCTCGCTGGATTAATCGTTGGATTCTTTTTATGCGTTGGCTATGTATTACAAACATTCGGCTTACTTTATACAACTTCTTCAAAAGCTGGTTTTTTAACGGGGCTTAGTATCGTTATGGTACCAATTTTGTCTTTTATCTTTTTAAAGCAAAAAGCTACCATTTTTATCGTAATTGGCATTGCTGTAGCAACAGCAGGGCTATACTTATTAACAGCTGGTGATTCTTTTCAATTAAATATAGGAGATATACTCGTTCTCGGTTGTGCAGTTGCTTTCGCTGCTCATATTCTTGTTAACGGCTTCTTCTCTAAGAAAATATCACCTTTATTGTTAAGCACGTCGCAAGTATTAGCTGTCGGGATTTTTTCTTCTATTTGCGCCTTTTTGTTTGAAGATTGGGAAAAGTTATTTTCAGTAGCACTATGGACGAATTCTTCCTTTTTATTTGCTCTATTCCTAACTTCCCTATTCGCGACATCCATTGCTTTTTTCATTCAAACATCCGCACAAAAACATACGTCTCCAACGAGAGTAGCAATTATTTTCGCAATGGAGCCCGTTTTTGCTGCCTTAACAGGCGTTCTCGTTGCAAACGAACAACTTTCTATTTCTGCTATTATCGGATGCTTATGTATTTTCCTAGGCATGATTTTTGTTGAATTACCTTCCAAAACAAAAAAAGAAGCGCAGGCTGCGTGAAGTTACGCTTGTAACTTCCGCATAAAAGCCTTAGCGCTTTTTTTATCTGTAATATCTTCTTCTTTCAATCGTTCTAATAACGCAACAAAATAACTTCCATCGAACTGTAATTGATGTTTAATTGTCGCTTCTATTGCCGCGTTCACAATTCCATCAGATGCACCAGTATATCCTTGTCCGAACATAATAAACCCTTGTGCTTCCTCTGATAATTTAAATCCTTTCGTATGTAAGAATGAAAGATAATCCTCTACTGTTTGCATGTTATTCCCACCTACTCAAAAATTCTCCATCTCCTATCATACATGTTTTTACACGCTAAGAGAATGAAATTTATTTGACAACTTTGTAAATCTATCGTCTACTTCGCTTGCAATGAAGGATTTCCTATCAATATAACGGAATATGTACAGTGGAACTTATTTCAGATTAAAGGGGAGACACGATGAAACAGGCACTATTAATTATCGATGCGCAGCAAGAATTAATGGATGGAAATGAACAAGAAAAAGAAGTTTTTCGTAAAACCGAGTTATTATCTACATTAAATACAGCCGTACAGAAAGCAATAGATGCAAATGCCCTTATTGTTTTCGTAAGAGATATTGATGTTGCTTCTGGCAGCGGAGAAGGATTTGAAGTACATAATCAAATTAAAGTACCTAAGTCTGCAATCCTTATTAATAAAGCAGCAACAAACGCATTCTATGGCACCTCTTTACTCGAACTTTTAAAAGAAGAAAAAATTAGCCATATCGTTATCGGTGGATGTAAAACAGAACATTGTATCGATACCGCTGTTAGAACGGCGACTGTACAAGGATTTGACGTTACATTAATTAAAAACGGTCATTCCACAACTGATTCTAACGTATTATCTGCAGAGCAAATCATTGGTCATCATAATAAAACTCTACATGGTCATTATAATGTTGATCATTTTTCAGTTGTTAGAGATGTCGAGGAAGACCTTTTTCAACCTATTCATGATCAATACCGTGATTAATAAAAAGAATCCTTCATTCAGAAGGATTCTTTTTTATCCAAAAATTTGTGCTGCAATGCTATACAGTTCATTACTCCTTTTTAATAATTTATCGCTATTTTTCATCATAATTGGTGGTGTATTAACCTTTTGAAAACCAGTAATCTCTAATTCTTTCACAAAATCTTTCTTTCCTTCTGGTACATCCATTCTTAATTTACCATGATGCCCTCTTGCTAAATAATGTACAATCCTCATTGCCATCGCATCATCTCTTGCAACGACTGGTCCTATTATTTTATTTTCTGGTGTTTGTATACTTAAACCATAACCTAATACATTTTGTTCCTTGTCCTTTACAACGATGCACTGTTCACTTTGCATCATTCTTTTCGTTAAAAACTCTTCTCTATTTGTTCCAAACGCACACTCATCCAATTTTATTATTTCTTCTAAATCACACTCTTCATAATTCATCATATAATCTTCATTTCCTACACAATAATCATTCACATTGTACGAGTTACATATGTATTTAGAAACATAGCTTACTACTCTAAATCCTAATTTTTCATATAGAGGCTTTCCCTCATCCGTAGCAATAAGCATAATGGGAGTTTGAACCGATACGCTCTTAATACATGAATTCGTTATCGCCTTTCCAATCCCTCTCCCCTTATAATCTGGATGTACAATGACCATTCCGATAGACGCTAATTTCTCCCCATATAATATTATTGCTGCGCTAGCAATTAGGTTCTCCCTCTCATTCCACGCACCATATACGATACCTGAATCAAAAATAGTCTCAATTTCTTCTCTGTTATAATCCCATCCAATATAAGAAGATAACGCTACAATATCGCCTATTTGTTCTTCCTTAAGACGCTCCAACCTAATTTCTAATTCAATCATACTCCATCCCCTTATCTAGACATTTAAATCATTATTACCAAATCAACTTGTACATGTTTCCCTTTATTTGTCACACACATATCCTATTTTGACCAAAACTATATTGTAAATGAGGTGACAACATGCCAATTACAAATCGATTTTCTACCACCACTAACGGCGCACTCGCTATTACAGGAAACACTTTAGGCTTAAGTAAAATTAGTAATCAAAACCGTGCTGGTACAATCGGTGCAATTGGGGCGTTTATAACTACGAATACCGCTTTACAAGTTACGACTTTTCCTGCTGGTACTACGTTAAACTATACACAAAATAGTTCTACCGCTATTTTAAATATCCCTGCTGGTAGTACTATTCTTTACGCAGAACTTGTTTGGGGCGGAAACTACTTATCTCGTGATCAAAATATTACGAGTGTTTTAGGGAATCCTGTTTCTTTCACAACACCTGTATCAACATACTCGATTACTCCTTCAGCTGTTACAGCTTCAAATCAAACATTCGTTTCTGGATCTGTCACATTTGGATTCTATACGCGATCCGCAGATGTAACATCCCTCGTCCAAGCTGCTGGATCTGGCTCTTATACAACCGGCTCTGTCCCTGGACTTGTTGATCCTTTAGATGCTTCTAATGGGGCTATCAATTCTTCTGGATGGACGCTCATTGTCGCTTATCAAAACGGTTCCTTACCTGCAAGAAATTTAACAATTTACGTAGCTGGTAACCGTGTTTCTGTGGAAACTGGTAGTGCCGATGTATCAGTCTCAGGATTTTTAACACCTTCAGGAGGACCTGTAAGCGGGAGATTATTTTTAAGTTCTACCGAAGGAGATGCTGATTTAACCGGGGATCAAGCTTTATTTGGACCCAATTTCAGTTCATTAAATGCTTTATCTGGACCAAATAATGCTATAAATAATTTCTTTGGTTCTCAAATTAATAATGCTGCCGGAAATTTAGATACAACGGGGACATTCGGAACACGAAATCAAAGTGCTTCTACAAGTACAAATATCTCCGCAGGCCGGCAAGGTTGGGACATTACTTCTATTGATATTTCTCCTTATTTAACAAACTCTCAAGTCTCCGCCGCAATCCGTTTAACAACTAACGGAGATGCATATATGTTAAATACAGTCGGCTTACAAATCAACATAAATTCACCTAATATACAAGCAACGAAAAGCGTGAATAAAAGTGTTGCTGCAATTGGAGATATTCTCACTTATACCGTTACTATCCCTAACACCGGGCTTCTTCCCGCCAATAATGCTATTTTTATAGATAGTCTCCCTAACGGTACTTCTTTTATACCTGGCACTGTAACAGTAGATAACGTACCACAGACAAATGCAAATCCTGCTGCTGGTATATCTCTTGGAACAATTAATAACAACGCTTCTCGTACCGTAACTTTCCAAGCGACTGTCGTCTCTCTTCCAAACCCAAATCCGATTTCTAACACTGCTAATATTACATTTCAATATACACCAATTGCTGGAGGAACAACCTTTAACGGTCTTGCAACAAGCAACTCTGCTGGAACACAAATTAACCTCGCCGATATTAATGGAACAAAATCAGTTAACAAAATCTTTACTGACATTGGTGAAACATTAACTTACAGTATTTCCTTAGCTAATATAGGAAATATCGCTGCAACGAACGTTATATATACGGATCCGATTCCTAGCGGGACTACTTTCATTCCAGGGAGTGTAACTGTTAACGGGGTTACTCAAGCAGGAGCAAATCCCGCTACTGGTATATCAATTGGATCTATTGCTGCTAATTCTACGACTACTGTTTCATTTCAAGTATTCGTTCCTTCTATTCCCCAAACAAATCCAATATTAAATAGTGGTACAACAACATATCAATACATTCCTGTGCCAAATCAACCGGCAGTAAGCGGGACTGATACAACTAATACCGTATCCACTCAAGTGAATAATGCTACTGTCACCATGACGAAAGCAGTAGATAAAAATTTTGCAGATATTGGTGATACACTAACGTACACCGTTTCCTTTACAGGTACAGGTAATACGAATGCGAACAACGTTATTTTTACAGATATCATTCCTACTGGAACAACTTTTGTTCTCAACAGTTTAACGATAGATGGTACGACACAAGTGGGAGCAAATCCCGCTAACGGTGTGAACATTGGATCGATTCCAACTGGCACAACTAAAAATGTTTCATTTCAAGTAGTAGTAAACACAATACCAGCTTCAAATGCCGTATCTAATGGTTCAAGTGCTTCTTATCAGTACACTGTCAATCCAAGTCAATCACCCATTATAAAAAACATTTCTTCTAATCTCGTTTCCACTCAAATTAACAATGCCAATGTAACATTAACAAAATCAACAAATAAACAATTTGCTACAATTGGCGAAACAATCAATTATACAATTCTTATTACAAACAGTGGAAATACAGCTGCAACTAACGTACAACTAACAGATCCACTTCCAAATGGAACGATATTGACGGCTGGTACTGTAACACTAAACGGAGTTTTGCAAAATGTAGATTCTCTAGTTGCTTTACCTATCGGCACAATTCCTGGCGGAGCTACTTTTACCCTTTCTTTCCAGGTAACAGTCATCAATATTACCGCCCAAAACCCTATCATTAATAATGCTTTCGCCTCTTATCTATATACTGTAAATCCAAGTCTGCCACCCACCTCAAAAACTGCAAATTCTAATGCTGTTACATCCGCAATTAGACTAGCAAACCTTCAAGCTATTAAATCTGTAGATAAAACATTTGCGGAAGTTGGAGATATATTAACTTACACTTTTTCTCTTACAAACAATGGAAATGTTACAGCGAACAACGTATTACTATCCGACCCAATTGCGAACGGTACTACCTTTGTACCGAACAGTGTTATAGTTAACGGTATCACTCAGCCGGGAGCAACACCAGCTAGCATCAGCATTGGTAGCATCAATGCTACTACTACAATTACAGCTTCATTCCAAGTAGTAATAACTAGCATTCCAAACCCAAATCCCATTTCAAATAGCGCTTCCATTTCCTATAACTTTATCGTTGATCCAAACGCTTCACCTGTAAGTAAGAACACTACTTCAACTACTACATTTACTCAAGTAAACGATGCAAATGTCATTTCAACCAAAACAGCGGATCGAGCGTTCGCTACTGTAGGGGATATATTAACTTATACCGTTGTTTTGACGAATGCAGGAAGCGTTTCTGCTGATAGTCCTACTTTCGTAGATACGAATCCAGACGGTACTACCTTTATCCAAAACACTTTCCTTATTAATGGTGTACTCCAAAATAACGCCGATCCAAATCTCGGTGTTCCGTTACCTTCCATTCCTGCTAACGGCTCACTGACAGTCTCTTATCAAGTAACTGTCACTTCTTTACCAACACAAAACCCAACAATAAATTCAGCTAGTACACAATATAGCTTTATTCTAAATCCAGGCGATCCACCAACTATAGAAACATCTTTAAGTAATACTGTCAGTACACAAATCAACTTAGCAAATGTAGTTATTGTCAAACAGGTAGATTTAACTATTGCAGATGTTGGGCAACCGATCACATATACTATTGCCCTAGCTAATCCTGGGAATACTCCAGCAAATAATGTAATCGTTACAGATATTCTACCTCCTGGTACGACTCTCGTACCAAATAGTATTTTTATAGGTGGTACTTTACAGCTAGGTGTAGATCCAAGTGTTGGTCTTCAAGTTGGTACGATTCCAGCAGGTGGTATTACAACCATTGTTTTCCAAATTAGTGCAAATAGTTTACCTTTACCAGATCCAGTTCAAAACAGCGCTGCACTTCAATATAGCTTTATCGCCGATCCAAATTTACCTGCTGTTGTGAGAAACGCTACTAGTAATATAGTAACGACACAAATTAATACTGCTAATATTGTTGCAACGAAGCTAACAAGCACAAACTTCGCTGATGTTGGTGATGTCATTACGTATACAACTATTTTAACGAATAACGGGAATATCGCTGCTTCTAATGTAACGTTTACAGATATCATTCCAGCGGGTACCATCTTCATTCCTAATACTGTAACGATTAACGGTGTCCCTATAGCAAATGCAAATCCTGCTAACAGCATTTTTATCGGTACGATAGGAGCAAATTCATCACGTACTGTTGCATTCCAAATTTCTGTACCAAGTATCCCTACTTTAAATCCGATTACGAATCAATCGGGCACAACATTCCAATACACGTACGATCCATCCAAACCTGCTGTAATGCAGATGGTTGCTTCTAACACTGTACAAACAACTATTAATAACGCTACGATTACCTCTACGAAATCTGCAGATAAACAGTTTGCGAATGTAAATGATATTATTACGTACACGACTACTTTAACGAATAGCGGGAACACACTTGCATCAAATGTAATATTTACAGATGTAATTCCAAACGGGACGTCTTTTATTCCTAATAGTGTTACAGTAAACAGGAATACACTCCCTAATGTAAATCCAGCAAATGGCATAGCAATTGATCCAATAAACCCCAATGCAAATACGACCATCTCGTTCCAAGTACAAGTAAATTCTATCCCGAATCCAAATCCTATCCCGAACCAAAGCAATACAACGTACCAGTATGTCGTAAATCCTAACTTACCTCCAGCATCCGCCAATACGTTAAGTAACGTAATAACAACTCAAATTAATAATGCTACTATTGTCGCTACTAAGTCTGTGAATACACCGACAGCTGCAATTGGTGATATCGTGACCTATACGATTGCAGTAACAAATACAGGTAATATCCCTGCTAGTGCAACTGTTTTAACGGATGGGCTTGGCGCAGGAGCTTCATTTATCCAAAACTCCGTAACGATCAATAATGTTCCACAACCAGGATTAGATCCATCACTTGGTGTTCACTTAGCAGATATTTCGCCAGGAGATACTGTATTCATTACTTTTCAAGCACAAATTTTAGCGATACCACCTAGTGGCACATTAACAAATAATGCTCTTGTAAATTATGAATATACCGTGAACCCAAACCAATCACCTGCTGTTAGCAGTACAATTACGAATACGACGGTTACTCCAATTATTGATGCTACTCTTTCTATAAATAAAACTGTCAATTCAACATTCGCTACTATTGGAGATACAATTACTTTCACTTCTACCATTACTAATTCTGGTAATACTACCGCAAACAATGTTATTTTTACAGATGCAATTCCAAATGGTACAACGTTTATTCCAAATAGTTTTACGGTAAATGGAACAACTATTCCTAATGCAAATCCACAAAATGGTATCAATATTGGTAACTTGAATTCAAATGCATCCGTTACACTTAGTTTTCAAGTAAACATTACAACAATTCCAAACCCTAATCCAATCCCTAACAAATCCTCACTTCAATATAGCTTTATTGTAGATATAAATGAACCACCTGTTTCACGAACAGTTAAATCTAATAAAACCTTTACACAAGTAAATACCGCTTCCGTTATCGCAACCAAAACTGCGAGCAGTGCATTTGCTGCTGTTGGAGATACAATTACGTATACAACTGCCCTCACTAACAGCGGAAATACTATCGCAAACTCGCCTGTTTTTATCGATATATTACCACCTGAACTTTCATTCGTTCCTGATAGCGTACAAATCAATACCATCTCACAACTTGGATTTAGACCAGATAGCGGGATTTCTTTAGACTCAATTCCAGTTGGAGGAACGACAATAATTAGCTTTCAAGCTATCGTTGGCTCAATACCAGCTTCCAATCCAACGTTGAATCAATCTAGTACGACATACTCTATTATTGTGGATCCTACCCAGCCGCCAGTGACAGAAACAGCTACAAGTAATCCAACTTTAGTGCAAATTAACGAAGCAATTATTCAAGCAACGAAAAGTGTGGATCGACTATTTTCTGACGTAGCACCTGGAAATTCATTTTTAACATATACAGTTTTATTAGAAAATATCGGGAACGCGACTGCTACTAACATCATTTTTACAGATCCAATTCCAAATAATACAGTATTTATAGTTGATAGCGTTCGAGTAGGGGGAGTTTTATTACCTGGGGTAAATCCAGCGCATGGGATACCTGTTGGGGATATTATTGCAGGAGATTTTATAAACGTCACCTTCCGTGTGCAAGTAGTTAGTATTCCAAATCCGATTTTCACAATTGGACCTGGGGGTCCAAATTCACCGGTTGTAAACGGCGCTTCGATTGATTATCAATTTATGACAGGACCTAATTTACCACTTGCTTCAAGAAGTACAACATCCAATCCCGTTTCGACACAAATAAATTCTGGAGAAATTGTGGCAGTTAAATCTGTAGATAAAACTTTCGCAACGATTGGCGATACAATTTCTTATACAATTACATTAAGTAACCCTGGAAATGTCACTTCACAAAATATCAATATCACGGATATTTTGCCTGATGGAACGACATTTATATCTGGCACTCTTGTAAATGATTCTGGTGCGCAGCAAATCGGAAATCCTGCGAACGGAATACAAATTGGAAATATAAACCCAAGCGGAATGGCCGTTATTACTATTAACGCACTTGTCCTAAACATTCCAAGTATAAATCCAATCTCTAATTCTAGTTCTGTACAATTTCAGCATATTGTTGATCCAAGTCAACCGGTTATCACTCAAACCGCTTCATCTAATACCGTTACTACGACAATAAATAGTGCAATATTAGCTACCACAAAAAGTGCTGATAAATCTATAGTTTCAGTTGGAGATACGATTACGTATACAACTACTATTACGAATACCGGTAATACACCAGCAACCAATATTACTTTCACAAGCGCTATTCCAGCTAACACTACATTTATACCAAATTCGGTCACAATCAATAGCATACAGCAACCTGGTGCACAGCCAGCACTTGGAGTAACTATACCAAATATCGCGCCAGGCGCAACAGTAACTGTTACTTTCCAAGTAACTGTTCTTTCTGTACCCCCTTCAAATTCGATTATGGGTAATGACACAATTTTATACTCTTATACTGTTGATCCAAACGGAACTCCTGTTACAACTTCTACTTCAACGAATATCGTTACAAATCCGGTACTAGATGCTATGATAACAATGGTAAAATCGGTCGATCAAACACTTGTAACACTAGGTGATACGATTACCTATACGACAATTTTAACGAATACTGGTAATACAAATGCAACGAATATTACTTTCACTGATCTTATACCAAATGGTACAACGTTTATTACTGATAGCGTTACAATAAATGGCATCACACAAATTGGATTGAATCCTAATACTGGCATAACGATTGGATCAATTGCTGCTAACAGCTCGATATCTATAGCATTTCAAGTGACCGCTACTTCTACCCCTGTTCAAAATCCTATTGCCAATTCCGCTACTGCTTCTTACACATTTATCGCTGATCCAAATGCACCGATTGTTTCAAGAAATGTTACTTCAAATACAACGTTTACTACAATTAATACAGCTACTATTCTTTCATCTAAACAAGTTGATAAATCATTTAGCCACATCGGAGACACACTCACTTATACTGTTACTTTAACAAACAACGGAAATTCATCCGCACAAAATGTTATATTCACAGATACTGTGCCGAGCGGTACTACATTTATTGCAAACACATTTTCCATTAATGGAATTCCTCAAAGTGGTGCGAATCCAACAAACGGTGTAAATATTGGGCCTATAACAGTTGGGGCTATAGTAAATGTTTCCTTCCAAGTAAACGTGACCTCATTACCAACTGAAAACCCAATTGTAAATTTCTCATCGACATCGTATCAATTAGTCTCACCGCCTGATGCAGAAACTTCAATTAGCAATCCCGTTTCAACGCAAATTAAAGAAGCCATATTATCAATGACGAAGAATGAAAGTGCATCCTTTTCAGATATCGGGCAAACTGCTTTTTACACTATTTCTATTTCCAATATAGGAAATACGGATGCAGCTAATATAGTATTCACAGATGTATTACCAAGCGGACTCACATTTGTTCCTAACACATTAACTGTCGATGGCGTTTTACAACCGAATGCGAATCCAAATACAGGTGTATTACTTGCAACACTTCCACCAAATGAAATATACAGTATCGTCTTTCAAGTTACGGTTAACAGCATTCCATCTATTAATCCAACACCGAATACAGCATCAACGACATATGAGTTTATTGTTGATCCTGTTAATCCTTCAGTATCGAGTTCAGCTACTTCCAACACTACGCTTCTTCAAATAAACAACGCAAATATTATAAGTACAAAAACAGCAGATCTTACTTTTGCGGATGTTGGTAATACAATAACATTTACACTTAACCTCCCTAATACTGGGAATATGACTGCAACTGATGTTACCGTTATCGATATACTTGATAGCAATTTAACTTTTGTTCCAAACAGTTTCACAGTTAATGGGCAAACCATTCCAAACGCTGATTTATCTACTGGTGTAAATATAGGTTCCATTAATGGTGGTAATACGGCAATCGTCACATTCCAAGCAGCTGTTACTACACTTCCAACACTGAATCCAATATCTAATTCTACTTTAACCGCATATCATTACGTCGTTGATCCTAGCCAGCCACCTATTACAACTTCCAATCAATCTAATACAACGACCACACAAATTAATAGTGCTATCCTTACTGCACAAAAAAATTCAAATGTATCAACGGTAGATATCGGGCAGGATATCGTCTACACCGTTACAATTACAAATAGCGGAAATGTTAGTGCAACGAATGTTATTTTTACCGACCTTATTCCAGACGGAACTTCCTTTGAACCGAATAGTTTTACACTTAACGGAATTAGCATCCCAAATGCAAATATAATTACAGGTGTTCCAATTGGTGATATCGCGCCAAACCAATCTGTCATCGTAGCATTTCATATTAATGCCAATGAAATTCCGCCTATAAATCCAATTACGAATCAAGCTAGCGTTAGCTTCCAACATATCGTTAATCCAGCAAACCCTCCAGTTTCAAAAAATATTACTTCTAACAACGTCACAACAAAAATTGAAAGTGCTATTTTAAACACGATTAAAATCGGAGATAAAGCTTTTGCAACGATCGGTGATACAATTACGTATACAACTACGATTACGAACACAGGAAATATTCCAGCTAACAATGTTGTTTTCTCAGACCCTTTACCGACATGGACACAATTTGTTGCAGGATCAGTTGTTGTTGATGGCACTCCATTATCATCCGCTTCTATTATTGATGGTGTTGGTATAAATACAATCAATCCAAATCAAACTGTAACAATCATATTCCAAGTTCAAATTGTAAGCAATCCAACAACATTCACTCCTGAACTCCAAAACTTAGGATTTGTTAACTTCCAATATAACGTAGGCAATGCATTACAAGCTCAGCCTGGCAATGTGGAAACGAACGTCTTCGTTACTTCTATTAATTCAGCAATACTTTCAGCTGTAAAAACTGCTAATACAGCTTTTGCAAATATCGGTGACACGATCACTTATACCGTTTCAATTCAAAATAGTGGAAATACAAACGCTACGAATTTAAATTTCTCAGACCTCATTCCAGTAGGAACGACCTTTGTTGAAAATAGTTTCACTGTAAATGGAAGTACCATTCCAGGTGCAAATCCAAATAACGGAGTTAATATCGGAACCGTTAACGCGGGTAATTCCTTAACTGTTACTTTCCAAGTCATAGTTACATCTACTCCACCTTCGAACCCAATTACAAACGTTGCATCTATTCAATACGCATTCATCGTTGACCCCGCAGCCCCTCCTATTACAGGCACTATAAATTCTAGAAGTGCTTCAACACAAATTAATAACGCGACTGTTACAACTGTTTTAGAAGCAAATCGAACAATTGTATCTATTGGAGATATAATTACGTACACTGCAACATTAACAAACACTGGAAACTTCCCAGCAAATTCTGTATTACTCATTAACGGAGTTCCTGAAGGGGCATTATTTGTTCCAAATAGTGTCACGCTTAATGGGGTTTCACTGCCAGATGCAAGTCCAACTCTCGGTATTCCAGTTGGTATTATCGCACCAGGTGATTCTGCTACTATTACGTTCCAATTTCTTGCAAGCTCTATTCCACCACAAGGAGCGATTATAAATCAAGCACTTGCAAGTTACACGTATATTGTCGACCCAAGTCAACCTCCAGTTACAGCAACATCTTCATCTAATACGGTTACTACAGCTGTCGTTGATGCATCGCTATCTGTAATTAAAAACACAGATTCCCTCGTACAGTCTACTAACGGTACAATCACTTACACTGTAGTCATTCAAAATAACGGAAATACTACTGCAAATACAGTTACTTTAACAGATTTGGTCCCAGAAGGAACTGCATTTATTCCGAATAGCGTGAATATTAATGGCGTTTCAGCTCCAGGTGCCGATCCAAACATAGGGATCTCATTAAACTCCATTACACCTTCAGAAATCGTCACCGTCACATTCCAAGTTATCGTTCAATCCATTCCAAGCGTGAATCCAATTTCTAATATAGCCCGTATTGACTATACTTTTATCGCCGATCCAAACGCTCCTATCATCTCTCGAACAATTACGTCTAATCCAGCTTTCACACAAATTTCGGATGCAACTATCCTTTCTTTAAAAGCAGTCAATGCACAACAAGCAACAACAGGTGATATTTTAACCTATACGATAACGCTTGAAAATACCGGAAACATTCCAGCTACTAATCTCATATTTTCAGATACTATTTCAGAAGGGACTACATTCGTTGAAAATAGTTTTACGCTTAACGGAGCAACTATACCTGGTGCAAATCCAAATGTAGGTGTTACTTTGCCTAACCTAGTAGCAAACGCTACTCACCTTATTTCGTTCCAAATTTTTATTAACGATCCATTCTTGCAACAATCGATTACAAATCAATCCAATACAACATATACAATCCAACCAGATCCAGGACAACCGCCTATTACTGAAACATCTACAAGTAATATTGTCATTACAAATTTCGTGCAAGCACAATTGACAATTACAAAAACGTCCAATCCAATAACTGTAGATATCGGCGGAACTATACTTTATATTTCTGAAGTGAAAAATACTGGAAATGTTGATGCAATAAATATTATTTTCACAGATTCTATTCCACCTGGCACTACATTCGTTCCCGATAGTGTCACAATTAACGGTGTCCTACAGCCAGGTGTAAATCCTGAAAACGGAATACCGATTGGAACAATTCCAGCAAACAGTTCCAAAACGATACTATTTCAAGTGCAAACAAATACCCCACCTACTGAAACCGAAATTATAAATCAATCCTCAGCAACTTACCAATATGTAAGTATCCCTACAGCTCCACCAGTGAATCGCTCTGCAAATTCTAATATCGTTACAACATCACTTCAAAATGCAAATATTATTTCTGTTAAAAGCGCGAATGTAACTTTCGTATCAATCGGGCAAATTATTACCTACACAAATACACTACAAAATATAGGAACCGTTCCAGCTAACAATACGGTGTTCATTGATAACATTCCAGAAGGTACTATATTCATTGAAGATAGCTTATCAATCAATAATGTGATGCATCCTGGTGCGAACCCTGAAAATGGAGTAACTCTCGGCACGATACAACCAAATGAAACAGTCACTATTTCATTCCAAGTACAACTTACAAGTATACCAGAGGGCAACACAGTCATTAACATTTCAGACACTTCGTACGAATACCAAATTGACCCTAGTTCCCCTATCATTCAGCGTAGATCGTTATCAAATGCAGTAAATACTGAAGTGCGGACGGCGAATGTTAGTGCAATTAAATCCGCTAACAGATCTGTTACACGTATCGGCCAAATTATCACATATACAGTCGCCGTTACAAACGCTGGTACAATACCTATTACAAATACTCTCCTAATTGACGCAATTGCTGCTGGTACAACATTCGTTCCAAATAGCATCCTTGTAGATGGCGTACCGAGACCTAATGAAAATCCAGTTACCGGTATCAATCTTGGTATTATCCTTCCAAATAATACGATTATTGTTACGTTCCAAGTAAATGTAGTCTCTATACCTTCACAAAATAATATTAATAATATCGCTGTCATTCACTATGAATATAAACCGGAACAAAGCGCACCACCAATTTCAGAAACGACCTCTTCCAATACTACAAATATACAATTTATTGATGTTATTCTTATCGCTACAAAATCCGCTAATAAAGTATTAGCTAATATTGGTGAAACCATTGCATATACAGTATTCATTCAAAATAATGGATCCACTACAACTAACTCCATCTTTTTTACAGATACTATAGAAGATGGAACAGTATTTATTCCAGGAAGTGTAACAGTTAACAACACTGTACTTCCTGCAGCAGATCCGAATATCGGCTTTTCCATTCCTAATATTACGCCAGGTCAAGCGACTACAATAACGTTCCAAGTTTCCGTTACGAATTTACCTGCTGTAAATCCAACACCTAATACGACAAACATCGTCTACGACTTTATTTTCAATCCTGATTTTGCACCAATTCAAAAATCTACTACTTCCAATACTACTTTCATTCAAATTAATGATGCTGATATCGTTTCACTGAAAACTGTTGATTTGACTTCTGTAACGATTGGTAACATTTTAACTTATACAACAACTTTAACGAATATAGGAAATACGGATGCTACTGCTGTTGTATTTACAGACAATATACCTGATGGAACAATCTTTATAGAAGGTAGCGTTTTAGTAAATAACATTCCTCAACTTAACGCCAATCCAAGTGCTGGTATACTTGTAGGAACGATTGCTCCTAACGTTTCTATCCCAGTCACCTTTTCTGTTACCATCGTAGCTCTTCCAGCTAGCGGTCGTATTCAAAATCAATCGACTTCTCGTTATACAATTAATGGTGAGGAACAAATATCGACTAGTAATATTACCTTCACTGAAGTTATTTCTGCTACTGTAATTGCAACAAAAACAACACCTATCCAATATGCTGACCTACAAACTATTATCCCTTATACAATTTCAATCATAAATAATGGAAATATACAAGTGGAAAATATTATTGTTACAGATATCATCCCAGCAAATACGAGCTTTATAGAGAATAGTGTTATTGTGAATGGAAACGCTCGTCCAAATGACAATCCACTTAGCGGGATACAACTTGATAACATTCCGCCTAATACGACAGCAACTATTCTATTCCAAGTACGGGTTACTTCGATTCCGCAAACCAATCCAATTTCTAACACAAGTACAATTGAATACCAATACACGGTACCAAACCAGCCACCTATTACAGAAACTATTATTTCATCAGCTGCCGTAACAACAATTAATCATGCGAATTTGAATAGTAATAAAGCAGTTGACCGTGCATTTGCAACAGTCGATGACACGTTAACATATACGATTACACTCAAACAAACTGGTAATGTTGCAGCTAATGATGTAATCATTCAAGATATGATTCCTCAAGGTACTACGTTTGTAGAGAATAGCGTTATTGTAAACGGAGAAGTTCTTCCAGGAGTTAATCCAGTAAGTGGTATACCAATTGGTACTATAACTGTTGGTGGAGATGCTAGCGCTTCATTCCAAGTATCCGTAACTTCTATTCCAACACCAAATGAACTCAACAACAAAGCAATTACTACCTTTAGCTATATAGTCAACCCAAATAACGTACCTGTTACAAATACGACTACAACAAATACCGTCACAACAACTGTCCAAAATGATAATGTCGTTGCCATAAAGTCTGTTAATGCTACGAATGCATTACCTAGTCAAACTTTAACGTATACAATTACGATTACGAATAGCGGTAATGTAACGATTGAAGATCTTCTTGTCATAGACACCGTACCAGTAGATACAACCTTCGTTACGGGTAGCGTTACGATTAACGGAATCAATCAACCTAATGCAAACCCTGAAAATGGTATTACATTAGGAAACCTTGCTCCTAATGCATCTGCTATCATTACTTTCCAAGTAACAATATCTTCTTCAACTCTTCAATCTACAATCAATAATGATGCTTCTGTTTCCTATACTGTTACCATTGATCCGAATGAACCGCCTATTACAATTACAAAGCAAACAAATACCGTTACAACAACAGTAGTTGATCCGATGGTTCGCATTGAAAAGACAGCTGATAAATCTATCGTAACAACAGGAGAGACGATAACTTTCACATTAGAAGTAATAAATCATTCACCAATTCCTACAATCAGTACTTCTGTCCTAGATATCATTCCATCTGGTACAACATTTATAGAAAACAGCGTAACAATTAACGGTACTCCGGTTCCAAATGTTCGTCCAGACACTGGTATGAATATTGGCGCTTTACCTGCAGATGGAATAGCAACTATAACATTTCAAGTTCTCGTCACTTCTATTCCTTCAAACAGCACAATTATCAATTCTGCAACGGTTACAGTTGCCTTCCAGTTGACACCACAAGACCCAATTATTACTTTTATTGTTAATTCAAATATCGTTCGTATACCAGTTCAATTTATAACTGCAACAGTAGTAAAAAACGCTTCCGTCAGCTCCGCTTATTTAAACCAATATTTTGATTATACGGTGCGTATTACAAATACTTCTGATATTTCACTTTCAAATGTTTCATTACAAGATACCATCCCACCAGGTTTACAATTTATGAACGGCACTGTCTTTATTAACGGCGAACGCTCTCCACTAGCGAATCCGAATATCGGTTTCCTAGTCGCTACTAATTTGGAGCCAAACGAAACAATTATCGTGTTATTCACAGTACAAGTGATACGTCCACCTGTTAATAATGAATTCAAAAACACGGCGAATATTTCGTTACAACTTCAGGTCTCACCTACCGATCCACCAATTACAGTAACCGTTACAAGCAACGAAAACATCGTCGCCTTTATTTCAGAAAATCCAGATGAAACACTTCCAAATTTAAATTGCTTCTTTGACGGTGAACGTTTTATACACGTTACTCCTCGAAATATACGAAATTACTTTTGGGCTTGGATTTGGTGGAAGTAATAAAAAAGAAAAAGCTTGTAGTTTGGATACTATCCAAACTACAAGCTTTTTTCATAAGCAAAATTATCAATTGCTAGCAGCACTATATGCTACATGTCGTTTCTCAATTCTCTCTTCAATTTCTTTCATATTTTCTTTATTATTTAATAGTGATTGTTTATTTTCAATTAATAATTGTTTAAAAGATTTTCTCACTTTTTTTCTCATTTTCATTGTCCTCCTTGGGGGATGGTTTATATAAAAGATAAGGAATTATCTGTGTGCCCTTATAATAATTGATTGTTGTGAATTCTATTTGAACTTCATATGAAAATTCCGTTTATTTTCTGACAACTTTGTGAACATGCAAAAATGTGATCATCCTAAAACCATTTTGAAATTGCTTCATTTCATTATAAAAGTTGTTATTGTCATCAACTTCTACCAATATATTTTGTCAAAACATTTATATATTTAAAATTGAGTTCGATATAATTTTATTTACTACGATCCTATTCGTAAAAACAAAAAGAGGGATGTTGTATAAGTCAAAGTTTGACTTATACAACATCCCTCTTTCAAAACTATTTACAGCATATTTATTAATATTTCAGGTCTTCCCCAATTCATTTCTTCACAAACGAATCTAAGTTTTTCTTCATCCATTGTGTGTAATCCTTCTTCTAATGAACAAGAAATAGGAACTTCACAATGAATTTGTGCCAATTGTAATGAAATATTTAAGTTCTCTAGATCACTTTCAATCTTTGTACGCTGCGCTTTCGTTAATGATGCTACATTTTCTAGTACAGTTGCTACTGTTCCGTGCTCTTGAATCAATTTATACGCTGTTTTTTCCCCGATACCTTTTACACCTGGGTAATTATCGCTCGTATCTCCCATGAATGCTTTCGCATGCACGATTTGCCAAGGCTCCACACCTTTTTCTTCCATGATTTTCTCTGGTGTGTAGTATTCGTAATTTCCAATTCCTTTGCGCAAGAGCATTACTGTAACGTTCTTATCAACAAGCTGAAGTAAATCCGTATCACCTGTTAAAATATACACTTCCGCTTCATTACAGTATTGTTTTGCAAGCGTGCCGATACAATCATCCGCTTCATACCCTTTCATACCAATAACTGGAATAGACAATTTCGCAGTCATTTCTTGAACTAAATCAAATTGCGGGATTAATTCTTCAGGCGGCGCTGCACGATTCGCTTTATAATTTGAGAACGATTCTGTTCTAAATGTCGTACTTCCCATATCCCAGCATGTTACGATGTGTGTTGGTTCAATTGCTTGCATAGCTGTTAATAAATGTTTCATATAACCATGAATCCCGTTTGTAGGGGTACCATCTTGTCGTTTCATAAATTGTCCGTAGACACTTGTTGCGTAAAAAGCACGAAATAATAGTGCCATACCATCAACTAATAATACTTTTTTCATAATTCCTCTCCTACTACAAAAAATAATAACCCCACGTCATCACGTAAGGTTATATAAATAGATTACCATTCTACGTTTTTTCAACTTTGTCTATTATACATTGTTTTTGTATATTTAGCATCATTTACACATTAAGACATTCTACTACAACAAGTATGAAGAATTCCTGAATACGTATTTTTCCCAGTCGAAACAACTACAGCCTTTGCATTTCCACCAACAATATACGTCCCTTTGAAACATACGTTTTCAAGTTCAAGTGGATTATAGTCTTTCATTCGTTTTAAAGGAATAAATCGTTTGCGCTCAAGATGATAGCAACTTTCAAATTTCTCAATACTTGCATCTTTTCCTGTTAGCACAGATTCATTTACTAATAAATCATTCGCGTAAATGATACGTACATCTGCTGGTACTATATCACCTTCTGAAAGAAAAATCATATCACCAGGAACAAGCTCTTGTACTGGCAAATTCATCATTTTTAATTCACCGTTTACCCCTATTACACTAGAACATTCTACTCGAGACACAGTAATTTTCTCACATTGTGATCCATCACGCACATGTTGTTTTGAAAAACCTGGAATCATTCCGCTTAGCTTCATCATCAATTCCGCAATACGCGCTCTTTTTGAAGTTAATTCATTTCGGCCGTATACTTGAATACGTTTTTGTGCCTCTTTCATAGATAATCCGTCTCTTGTTGTTTTAAAATACGCAAATACAGATTTTACATCTCTCGTTGCGATTTCAATTAATAAATCTTTATTTTTCTGAAGCATTGTTTGTTCTTTCATTGATTTTTTACTTAATTTATATGACGTGTTACCCACAGTTTTGTTTGCATATAACATATTATCGTCTCCTCCTGTACAACATAAGAAGAAACGCTTTGCTTCTCAAATTATCCACTTTATCGTAACAGTGTCTAGCGCTTAAACATCCATATAAACGCTACATTATGATAAATATAGAGGGAGGAACAAGTCGTTTCCTGCCTACATCATATATTTTTGAATTGAAGTATATGGGTAACGGAACCGAGTCAGAATTTGACATGCTCCTCACCTCCTCGTTTAATTTTATAGTTTATACTATGAAATTACTCATAGCTTGGTAACAAAAAGACCTTTACTCCGAAAAGAGTAAAGGCCATTACATACACAAATAAACGATTCCTAATACAATTAGAAATCTACGGACCTCTCCCTCGCCGAGTTTTAGCACTGTATAGCATAGGTACATTACCAGCTACGTTAAGAAAAACCTTAATTCGATCATTCCTGTTGACCCATTGGCGTCTCTCGACATTTTTGGGCAGTAGCATTTCTCTATACAGGAGCCTCACCTAACAGAGACTTATATTTTATTACATAGAAAATGTTACTCTTATTTAAAATAGATGTCAACAGTAGCCTACAATTTTTTCGAAAGGTATGGCAAACTAACATCTATAAAAATTAAAAACTTTACGTTTGAACGTAAAGTTTTTAATAAGTTATACAACCAGCAATTACAATCCCAATGGAAAGCGATAAAAACATAAGAAAAAGACCGACTGCTTGATTATCTTCTTCGAGACTTTTGTTTATATTAAAGCGCGGTGTAAGCCACTCAGCTAAATAAAAGACGATAATTTGAGCCAAAATCCCAACTGCTCCCCACGAAACCATATCAAGAAGTGAAATAGAATTAGCTGCTGTCGAATATAAAACAATAGCTAACCCAAGTAATCGTCCTCCAAGTACATAGCTTACCGCCTTATTTCCTTGGGCCATTAACTTAAATTCTTTTACTTTCGTTGTCACTTCCATTAGGAAAAGACCAATGCATAAAAGTCCCAATGTTACTGCTAAATATAATAAAAAATTAATCATGTACTTTCCTCCTTTTTATACCTACCGGTAAATAGTACGATTCATTCCCCGTAATTTTTTCCCCAGCGCGAATACCGATACTACTCGCTTTTCCAGCAATTAAAAACGAACCAAACACATACGACATTGTCTCCATCCCTTTTTCTGTTTCCAAGGATACAACTGGAAGTTCTATATATTTTTGAAATATCGGCAGTGACGCTTTATACGTCTGATATGCATTTTGCATCATAATATTTTCGTCCTTATCTCGAACGGTAATTGTGTCCCCTTCTCTACCAAATGAAGGTTTTTGAACGAAAGAATCTTTTCCTAAAAATAAATCTGGCTCTAAATATGTAGGTAACATATATTCTTTAATCCACTGTTGTTCCTCATTTGTATAAAAGGCCTCTTCTTCTGCTAACCCCCAAATTAGACACTGAATTGATTTGGGCTGAAGTAAAAATGCTGACAAAGGATTTATTATAAAAAGCTTTCCGGCTTTTACAAGTTGCAACAGTTCCACACCTACCAAGTCTCCTGTTTCAGGATCTTGATCCTCAATTAAATCTTCTATCGGATAAGTTTGACGATATAAAACATCAATCTTTACTCCATCACTATCCACTAAAGCATCTTTTGTAATTCTAAGTTTTGACATTGGCACTACTTTATTTTCAACATGGCATAACTGACTCAAATACATAGTCGTATTCCAATCCTCAATATGTTCATGATGTGCTGTAAAAACAACATTTGGGTTATCTATTCCCTTTGTCGCCTCCATAACAGCTTTTGTAACACCAGAAGATAGCAACCGTTCTTGATCCAAGTTTGGATCATCGTAGCCTAGTTTTCCGCAAACTTTTCCATTCATTTGAAAGCATTCCATAATAAAAGTTGGCGTATCACTATTAAACTCAAGCATTTTAATTTGGTTATCATCAGTTACAACGAAATCAAATCGTGAAATAACAGATTCAGGATACAATCCTTTCATTCTAATGAACGTTAAGCTCGCAGGAGGAAAACCAAGTTCAAGAAGCTGTTCTTCACTTAAATTACGCAAAAGTCTAGCAGTCTTAAAAAATATTTTCCCCATCCGTTCAGTCGCTACTTGTAATTGTTTCATAGTCTCATTTGTTATAGAGAAAACATGAAACAAACTATACTCACATTCATATAAATTCGACCAGAAATTCGGATATTTCGAATAAAACTCTTTTCGTTCTCTTATGTATTGCGACATATGTTAGCCCCCAAATCCACCCTTTGAACCACTTCCAATTCCACCTTTAAATTCCGCAGACGATTGATACGACTTAAACGCCGATGAATTTTTAAAAGCGGATTTATTTTGATAGTATCGCCCACCATAGAAATAATGCCCACGGTAACCTGAACTACTATCATCACACTGCCATACCCCAAGTTCATCATCCCAATCCCAATCTGAACAACTAGTATCATTCGGTTTTGAGGGAAGATCTTGTGCGCAGCCAAATAAGGTGCCAGTCATTAAAGATGTTACGACACCACCTACTAGCCATTTCGTTTTTGTCACCTTCGCACTCCCCTTTTTAAATTCTATTTTTATTATATAGGATGGCATGATAAAGTAGAAGAAAAAGGAAGAAGAGGGATAAAATGCACTTAGAATATCGACTTAATGATGAAACGAAAGGGTATCCAGCTTTATGGAACTACGCAAATATTTCTAATTCTGAAATCATCGCACGCATGACTTGTGAATATTTTATAAAAGATAAAAATACATATGTTGTTACTGCAACTTCAGTAGATCCAGACGGAACAGCAGTTATATATATTCAACAAGAAACCTTTTCTAACGATCCTTCAGATCCTACTTACTTCCACATCGGTTTTGAAATTAGAGAGCTAAAGGATACGAGTTCAAACTTGATTGAAAGTAAAGATGTATGGAACTATGAAGAAATTTTACCATCTCTTCATTCAGATATTATATATATTAAGCGCGACGGCACGCATATGGAGTTCACTTTAGATTCAAGAGAGATTGATGAAGACAGAAAGTGCTATATTTATTATGGAAATTTCACAGGTGAATCGAGATAACATGAATATATATATGCAACAAAAAAACCTTACGTATAAAACGTAAGGTTTTTATTTAGCCCCACATATGCCGTTCTCTCTAGATGTCCATAAACCTGCTCTCACAGGTGGATGCTCTCACAAATGTTTGTAACTTCCTTCTTAAAAAGATGGCATGTTAGCTACATTTAAATATTGAACTTCCATATTAAACTTATTGGTTTAAGACATACATAAGCTACGTACACCGTAGGAATTTCATATAATGTTAGTTGAAATAAGACCCCCGCACGTGCCGCTCCTCGTAAATGTCCAAAAACCCGCTACTCGCAGGTGGATGCCCTCACAGTTACCGTACATCTTCCTCCACAAGGAAGGCTTGATGATGGTCGCTAAATATTGAGCTTCCGTATAACTAACATCGGTTTTAGACATAAATAAGTTACGTACACCGCAGGATGTATTATTTACTTGTCGTTATATTATCACATTGTTTCCAATGTGTAAAATACAAAGTTTTTCGAGCAATTTCTTGCTTGTGACCTTATTTTAATACAAATTATTTTTGCATGCAAGTGATTAATCTTCTTCTTTTGCAATTTGATTTTCTGGGTAAGAAATCCAATCACTCCAGCTACCTGCATACAATTTAACATTTTGGAATCCAGCTAATTTCAATGCAAGAATATTTGGACAGGCTGTAACGCCTGAACCACAATATACAATTGTTTCCTTATCTTTCGAAAGATTTTGGAATCGTTCTTGTTGCCCAGCTTCATTCTTAAATTGTCCTGATTGGACAATTCCATCCTTCCAAAAATAGTTTACTGCTGTCGGAATATGCCCTGCTTTTGGATCAACTAGTTCCTCTACACCAGCATAACGTTTTGGTTCTCTAGAATCAATTAACGTAACATTTGCACCTGCATGAATATTCTCTCTCACTGTTTCCATCGTTACAAGCATATAATCTTGTACATTTACTTTGAATGCTTTTCGTTTAGCAACAGGAATTTCCGTTGTTGTCGGTAGTCCATTCTCTTTCCAAGCTGGAAATCCGCCATCTAATATATATACTTTCTCATGCCCTACATAGTTTAATAACCACCAGAGACGAGAAGCATTTGCACCCGCTTGACTGTCATATGCAATTACTGTCGTATGTTCATCAATACCAGCTTGTGAAAGCTTGTCTGCAAACTCCTCAATATTCGGCAATGGATGACGACCACCATGTTCTGCTACTGGACTTGATAAATCTAAATTTAAATCAAAATATAACGCATGGAGAATATGTTCTTCCTCATACTTTTCTCTACCCCAATTAGGGTTCGCTAAATCAAAACGACAATCGATTATACGGACATTCTCATCTTCTATATGCTCACGTAACCATTCGACTGTAACTATCATCTTTAACGACCTTCTTTCTCTTGCAAACGACTTACATACTCCATAACCATTTCTTCTGTAACATATTTACGCTGCAAGGTAACACCATTTTTTGCAAGAGCATTAATTTGCTTTGTTACAACATTAATGACATCAACCGAAAATTCTTTCCCATTTGACGCAAGAGATACGGCTGCTTCAATCGCTGCTTCACGCTGCGCATCTAATTGTAAACATGCTTTTACACTTTCATTTTGTTTACGAGAATGTGCTGTAATTGCTTTATGTACTTCCATATTCTCTTCCCCCTAAATAAGTTATACGTTCTGATTCAATTCCATTGCAAGCCGAATCATATCACGGCATACAATCCCATTTTCAATAATCTCTTCTTCATAATGCTTCGAAAAGTAATCAAAATCAATAGAAAAAATACGAAATCCACATTTTTGATATAAAGCAAGTTGTGAAACACTAGAATTGCCTGTACCAACTTCAAGTTTTGACATACCATATCCTTTAGCAGTTTCTATGGCATGACTTATTAGCTTCTTCCCAATCCCTTTTCCTTGCAAATGCTCTACAACCGCAATATTCATAATTTCCATCGTCTTCGGCCTTGTTTCCAAAAGAACATATACACCGATAACATGCTCCTCTTGCTTAGCTACATATGTTAAGCCTCTTTGTACATATGCATCAATTTGCCCCTCACTTGGATCAGCAAGCAATAATAAAGGTTTCGGTATAGCTTCTTTCGAAATATACTCTATTACTACACTCATAAAAAATTCCCCTTTCTCTATTGTTCTAATCCCTCCTTGTCTACCATAAGTAATAGAAAGGAGGGATTCACCATGGACAACAATGAGAAAAAATGCAACGTCATCTCTATTGATGGAAAGAAGAAGAAAAGCGACACGTATTCCTATCCAAAATTAGTAGTAGAAAACAAAACATATGAATTTTCTTCATTCGTCTTATGCGGTGAAACACCAGACGGCAGACGACTCGTTCTTACTCATATGATTTCTACCGATGAATTTGCTGGGTTTGTCAAATCTTTAGATACAGTACTGCAAAAGAAAATTGAACGAATCTTTTTCTCATAATAATTAGATCACATAAATTTCTTTTTCAATCTCCACTAACTGCTTTTGCAATTGTTCTTTACTTTGTTCATATAGTGATACATCAATCGTTTCAGCCAATGCAAATAATATACTTTCATAGTAGTTCATCACATCTTGCTGCATCACTTTTTGGAATAAGTTCCATTTCATATCCCATTCTTGCTTATAATGATGAACAAATAAATCTTTTTCATCAGCTACATAGTTTGATACGAAAGGCTCTAATACAAATTTAGCCTCTTCTTGCATGAAAGCTTTATCATTTTTTTCAAAAAAGCTTTTTTCATTTTTAAAATGTGCCAATGCTTTTTTGAAATCTTTTATTTCAACTGAAGGGAACGGTTCTTTATGTGTAATATCTTTATATTCATAATCCACTGTTCCACTCATAGAAATTGATTCATTTTCTACTTTACAGTTCACCACAATCTCATTCTTTGCACGTTTCATCGCTTCATCTATCCATTTTTCAAGGCGTAATGATGTCGCACGCATTTCTTGTAATAAGTCATGCTGAATAAATGCTACTAATTCCATAACGCACTGTTGCAACTGCACTTTCACATTTCCATCCGTTCGAAGCGATGCTGGATTAATAAATTCAGTAAACACATCGTTATAGCGGAGGAATAGACGCTGTTGCACGTAGTAAAGCAATTCTTTCACTTCATTGTGCATCGCCTGCTCTTCAGCAAGCACACTATATGATGAAATAATATGAAGTAGTTGATCACGCTCTGCTTCATATTTTTTCGTTTGCTTCTCTTTCTCTTCATTCCCCTGCTTTGCACCATTTATCATATTTACTAAAAGCTGATCTGCTCCTTGCAATGCACCATATAAAGCATGAACAGATACGAGCATTAAATCTCTCATCATAAAGGATGTAAATGATTCCTCGAACTTAGCAATCCCAGAGTTTTGTAAAATACCGTACTTCTCTTTTTCAATATTCTTTCCTTGCTTCTCTTCAAGCGCACATAAACTTGAAATTGCAAATAAACGCGGATTTCTAATACCGTATTGCAGTAGCTGGTCTGCGATATACCCTTTTACCATTTCAAGTTCTTCTTCAGACTCTGCTAAATCGGCCGCATTAATTAAGAAGAACATTTTATCAAGAGCAAACGTATCCTTTACACGACCAAGCTGGATTAAGAATTCACGGTCAGCACGAGAGAACACATGATTATAATATGTTACAAATAAAATAGCATCTGCGTTTTTAATATACTGGAACGCAACATCCGTATGGCGGGCGTTAATGGAATCCGCTCCAGGTGTGTCTACAAGCGCTACTCCTTGCCTTGTTAAAGCACAATCATAATAAAGCTCCATGTACTCAACAAAACATGATTTTTCTTCATTCGCTACATAATCAGAAAACTCTTCTAATGTAACTTGTACTTGCTCCCCTAAATGAACAGAAACCGTATCATACCCTTTTTGTACCGCTCGTAAAAAGCTAAATGTTGTTTTTTGCTTCCCAGTTGGTGAAGGATGTTTCATAACTTTATCAATTTGTGCTAACGCTTCATCTAACGTAGTAATCTCATAATGAAACAGCTTATAAACAGCTTTCATATCTTCTAATAGAGCTTGCTTTGATTTAAATTGAACGATTACTGTTCCGTGTGGTTTTTCCTCTGTAACTGGCAAAATTTGATTAATCGTTGCCGTCGTCGGATTTGGTGACACAGGAAGTACCTTCTCACCAAGCAATGCATTAGCAAATGATGACTTCCCAGCACTAAAAGCTCCGAATAACGCTACTGTAAATTGTTTCGTTTCCACACGACGCCTTTTTTCTATTACCTCTTGCTGTACGTGTTTCAGCGCTGGCAATGGCTCTAATATCGTTTCAGCTTTCTTCACTTTCTCTAATATACGCTGAATATTTAAAGCTGCCGTTCCTTTTATCTCTTCCTCACGAGCCATTACGTTACTGTTCACGCTTTCCTGCTCTTGTAGTGTGAATTTCTCACTAACAATTTGTGTTTTACTTTGCAATATCTCCTCTATTTGCAATCCTTCTGGCGTAGCAATACGCTCGTGCCAAACATTTTGCAAATAACTTTCATATGTCTCCAAATTGTTACTGTATTGCAATTTCGTTTCTTTTGCCGTTTGCAACATCGTATATTTTTCTATCTCTTCTTCAATACGAGTAACTTCTTCCTTCACTTTTTGCTTTAAAACAACTGCACTTTTATCAAAAATTTGCTGTGCTTTTGTAAAATAACGTTTCTTCAGTTCATTCGCTACATCCGCTGTATAAAGAAGTAAGTAATCACCTGTGAAACCTGCTCCTTGTTTAATGACTTCAGCCAACATTTCTGGTCCGAAAGCTATTTCTAAAGCATATATGTCTTTCCCAATTTCCTCTGTAAACAATCCTTCTTCTTTTAAGAAGGTAACAATAAATTCTTTCACATGGAAATCAAGTTGCGTTTCAACAATCTTTTGTAAGGCAGAATAAAAAGCATCTAAACGTCTCTGTTTTTCTTGCTCCGTCTTTCCTTTCGCAAATAGCAAACCGACCTTAAACTTAGTTAATTTCGTTTCTAAATACGCATTTGCCAATTCTCTCATTTCAAATGGCATTAAATACGCGTTATCTAATATAGCTTGTAAGCCTTTTATAAATTCGTTTCTCACATGAGATTCTTTACTAGCCTCGCGTTGTTTAGTTTCCGTTAGCGCTTCTTTCTTTTCCACTATCTCTGAAACGGAAAGCGGTGATGCTAACTCTTCCTCATATTTCAAAAGAGCTTTTTCATTTTCAGAAAGAATAAACGAGAAATGTTCTCCCATTAAATATTCTGTTTCTCGCTCCATTCCATCTCTTACATACTGCTCTTTTTCTTTCATAATAGAAGTAATTAATGTTTCTAAGCTCCCAATTTCATTATGTGTATGGTTCATCATTCGTAATGAAGTATAATACACTCCATCTACTTCAATATCCCAGTTAGAGAACGATTGTTTTACACTATCTTTATAATCCTCAAACGATAATTCATTTTCTTTATGTTTATCTATTTGATTTACAACGAGATAAACCGTTTTATTACGTTGTTTCAATTCTTTAACAAATTGTAAATTCACTTCCGATTGGACGTGATTATAATCCATCATATAAAAAATTACGTCTGCTAGATGCAGCGTTGATTCTGTCGCTAGTTGGTGGGCATCATCTGTTGAATCAATCCCTGGTGTATCAACTAACATAACACCTTCAGGAATTGGCGCATCATTCCGATAAATGTGAACACCAATTACCTCATCACCGTCTTTACAAATTTGTTTTAATTCTTCAGCTGAATATGCACCGTCATACTCGTACTGTTCTCCAGATTTAACCGTTACAACAACACGATCCATCCCTTTTTCAATTTTGACAACGTTAGCGCTTGTCGGAATAGGACTTGTCGGTAACAACTGCGCTTTATATAGATGATTCATCATCGTTGATTTCCCTGCAGAGAAGTGACCGCAGAACGCAATCATAAGCTGCTCTTGCTTATATTTTTGAATCACCTCAAACAACTTTACACTATTCTCTGCATCGCCGTGTTTTTGCCACTCTTCATAAAAACAAACAAGTTTTTTCATACCGTTTGTCTGTACTATGTTTGTCATCCCCTTGTTCCCCTTTATCCAAGATGTATATACTTTTCCTCGCTATTTGCGAGCTCATAATCA
Source organism: Bacillus thuringiensis (assembly GCF_022095615.2). Classification (NCBI taxonomy): domain Bacteria; kingdom Bacillati; phylum Bacillota; class Bacilli; order Caryophanales; family Bacillaceae; genus Bacillus; species Bacillus thuringiensis. Next base: position 1,510,981 of record NZ_CP155559.1, on the reverse strand, counting down.
ACGGGACATACATCCTCTCATTGATTACAGTTTCACTTTACTATCATACTAAATTTTCAGCATATTCTCATTAAAAATAAAAAATCCCTTTCATTCTTTTTACAAATGAAAGGGATTTTATGTCATATCACTCATTTTGCTGTTCCTACTCCATTTAAAACATACTTTGCAATAACTGCATATACAGCGACTGTACCTGCTACTAATGCATATACCATACTCATGCACCAACCTTTTTTTGATAATGATTATCACTTTTAAATACATTTTATCATTAAAGAGAATCATTATCAACACTTTTCATAAAGAAAGCCCCTTATAAGAAGGAGCTTCACTGCCTGTTTTGAAGAAGGTTAAAACTTGTTGTGCACTCTTATTATATCTCATCTTACATAACTTAATAGTTAAAAAAAAATGGAAATCTACCCTATACCCTCCATCTTACATTTTGTATAATAAAAGGTAATTAATTAACAAGGAGGAAAATAATGACACAAAATATTTCACAAGGCGAGAGGATACACTCCATCGATATGATTAGAGGAATAGCTGTACTAGGTATTTTTCTTGTTAACTGGCCTGTTATCGCTGGGATTGACTCACGTGATCTTTCAGGAATTTATGAGGGGCTAGATAGCTATATCCGTCTATTCTACGATATGTTTATTCAAACAAAGTTTTATACTATCTTTTCGTTTTTATTCGGCCTAGGCTTTTACATTTTTATGACTCGTGCTGAAGCGAAAACAGATCGTCCAAAAACTTTATTTGTTCGTCGCTTACTTATTTTATTATTATTCGGTTTCTTACATTACGTTCTTTTATGGGACGGAGACATTTTACATACTTATGCAATCGCTGGATTCTTCTTATTTTTATTTTATAAGAGAGAACCTCGTACCATTTTAATATGGGCAATCGTTTTATTAAGTATTTTTCAGTTTATTATGCTAATTGCTAGTATTGGTATTGCCTTGATGCCAAGGGAGGAACTCGGGTTATCCTTACCAATCATGCCACTTGAAGACTGGGTGTCACAAATACAAAATCGTTTCCATGCATTTTATGCTGATGGAATTGGACTAAACGCATTCATGCTCCCAGAAACAGTTGGGCTATTTTTACTTGGTTTATATGCCGGTAAAAAGGATATTTTCCGCCGTACGAAAGAGTTAGATCCAAAGCTTAAAAAATGGCAAATTATTATGTTCATTTTAACATTGCCAATGTGGTTCTTCATGGTCCGTTATTTCTTATCAAAACCATCTTATGAACCAATTTATATGCAGGCCTTTACAATGTTTAGCGGAAAGACATTATTCATCTTCTACATTTTCACGCTCATGCGTTTATTACAAAAAGAAAGATGGCAAAAGATATTACGCCCGTTCCAATACGTTGGCCGAATGGCGTTAACAAATTACATCTCGCATACAATTGTTACATTACTTGTATTTGGTCTATTACTCAAAAATTATTATCCTGCTCCATTATGGGTAGGACCACTATTCTGCGTCGGTTTCTACACGTTACAAATCTTTATTAGCCGCTGGTGGCTGTCACGTTATCAATACGGGCCACTTGAGTACATTTGGCGTCTTGGTACGTACGGGAAAATGATGCCACTTAAAAAGAAAAGCAAGGTCTCATAATGAGACCTTGCTTTTTTACGCTTCTCTTACTGCACTTTGCATAGACACTGGCTCTTCTTTTACTTTCACTTTACGCTGCGGCACCATATTAAATACAATATTCAAAAGTACTGCTGACGCACTTCCAAGTACAATTCCGTTATCTGTTAAAATACGAATATTTTCAGGAAGTTGTGAGAATAAAGTAGGAACGACTGTAACTCCAAGTCCGATTCCCACAGAACACGCCACAATTAATAAGTTTTCTTGTTTACCAAAATCAACGCTACTTAACATTTTAATACCATATGCCATAACCATACCGAACATCGCTAACATCGCACCGCCAAGTACTGATTTCGGGATAATAGTTGTAATAGCTGCTATTTTTGGAATGAAACCAAGAACGATTAACATACCACCACAAGTATAAATAATAACGCGATTTCTTACTCCAGTTAATTGAACAAGTCCTACGTTTTGAGAGTATGTTGTATATGGAAAAGCGTTGAAAATACCACCTAACACCATCGCTAATCCTTCTGCACGATAACCTTTTGTTAATTCTTTTTCACCGATCTTTTTATTGCAAATATCAGATAATGCGAAATATACACCTGTTGCTTCTACAATCCCTACGCAAGCAACTAAGATCATCGTAATAATTGGCGTTAATTCAAATGTTGGTGTACCGAAGTAAAATGGCTGAATACCATGGAACCAATCGGCTTCTCCAACCGCTTGCAAACTTACTTTCCCCATAAACGCTGCAACGATTGTACCGAACAATAGACCTAGTAAAATAGAGATTGAACGAATAAATCCGTCAAAGAAACGATACATAATGATGATAAATAGTAACACACCAAATGCTAACGCTAAATTTTCAAGACTACCAAAATCCTTACTTCCTACTCCTCCAGCCATATCATTAATTGCTGCTGGAACAAGTGTAACTCCAATTACGGTAACGACAGATCCTGTTACAACTGGTGGAAATAGTTTTACAAGTTTTCCAAATAATTTCGCAAAAATAACAACGAATAACCCCGCAGCAATGATCGCTCCATAAATAGAAGACACCCCGTATTGTTTTCCGATTGCAATCATCGGGCCAACCGCTGTAAATGTACAACCAAGCACAACTGGAAGTCCAATACCGAAAAAGCGATTTGATAGTGCTTGTAAAATTGTTGCTACGCCGCACATTAATAAATCAATTGAGACTAAATATGTTAACTCTTTTTGATTTAAACCAAGCCCACCGCCCACAATAAGCGGAACGATAATTGCACCAGCATACATAGCAAGCATATGCTGCATACCAAGCGATGCGATTTTAAATGGATGTTGCTTCATCGCTTATTTCACCTCCGCAGTTTCATGCTGTACAAATGTAACTGTGCCGTTATCAAGTGATGCAATTTCTGCTAGTGACTCAACACGAACGCCTTGTTCACGCAGCTTCTTTCCTCCATCTTGAAATGCTTTTTCAATAACTATACCAATACCTGCAATACTTGCTCCTGCTTGCTCTACTAAACTCATTAAACCTAAAGCAGCCTGACCGTTTGCTAAAAAGTCATCGATAATTAAAACGCGATCAGTTTCATCGATATGATTTCGAGATAATGAAATTTCATTCGTTTCTTGTTTCGTAAATGAGTATACGTTTGCAACGTACATATTATCTTGTAACGTTAACGATTTACGTTTTCTTGCAAAGATTACTTTTACACCAAGCTCTAATGCAGCCATAACTGCCGGTGCAATGCCCGAAGATTCAATCGTTACGATTTTTGTAATGTTCTCTTCTTTAAAACGTTTAGCAAATTCTTTTCCGATCTCTTGCATAAGTACTGGGTCAATTTGATGATTTAAAAATGCATCTACCTTTAATACGTCACCAGATAAAACCTTTCCTTCGTTCAAAATCTTTTCTTGTAATACTTTCATGTTTGTTCCCCCTCTTATGCAATAAAAAACTCCAAAAGCCGCCACCACTCGTTACAAGTGAGAGACGCGCTTTTGGAGTTTCGCAAAAAAGAATGCTAAACAAGCAAATATATTCGTCCTCACTCATAGTCAAAGTATTTACGGTACTTCGGTAGAAACTTGCAGGCCATATCCCCGCGATTATATGAGTGTAGCTAACTATTTATTTTATAGAAGGATTATAACGCACTTTTTATACTTTGAAAAGCTTTTCTTAATAAAACACGTACAAATTTTATAAAAATATCATTTTCGTTCGAGTTTTGTAAACTCTTACATATCATATTAAAGATTCGTTAAAATGATTGGCCCATCTTTTGTAATCACAATTGTATGCTCATATTGAGCTGATAATTTCCCGTCCATCGTTCTTGCAGTCCATCCATTTAAATCTACTTTCGAATATCGCATACCTACATTTACAATCGGCTCAATTGTAATTACCATTCCTTCTTGTAGCTTAGGTCCTTGTCCTTGTTTCCCAAAATGAAAAATTGCTGGTTCTTCATGAATCTCCTTACCAATTCCATGTCCCGTAAAGTCTCTTGCGACAGAAAAACCTTCCTTTGCTACATAGCTTTCAATTGCATAGCCAATGTCTCCTACATGATTACCGATTATCGCCTGATCAATTCCTTTATACAAAGCATTCTCAGCTACTATCAACAACCTTTCTGCTTCATCAGAAACATTTCCAACTCTATACGTCCAAGCAGAATCTGAAAGACCACCATTTAAGTTTACTACCATGTCAATTGTTACAATATCCCCCTCAGCTAAAGGAACATCGGCCGGAAACCCATGACACATTTCATCGTTTACAGATGCACATATCGCATATGGATACCCGTTGTAACCTTTCTGCTCAGATATTGCACCATGCTTTTCTAAATACGCTTCAACAAACGTATTAATTTCTTTTGTCGTAATACCCGGTTTCATCATTTTCGCAATTTCTCTATGACACGACGCAAGTAACTTCCCAGATTCGTGCATCAAATCTATTTCATTTTTCGTTTTAATTGTACTCATACTGCATCTCCTTACTAAACTTGCTATTTGCTACTAAAGTTCAATCATACACATCCTCTTCCAAAATTTCAAAGCTCCCAATTACAAAAAGTATTATTTATTTTTGCATCAAAAAAACAGAAGGAGATTCTTCTGTTTTTTAATCATTTTTACATATATAATTCATTTTCAAAAACTCAAAACAACTACCATTTGTTTTCTGTATAAACGTTCCAACTGCTTCAAATCCTGCCCTTTTATACACTTTAATCGCTCTCTCATTAAATGTAGCTACTGATAGTGTTATATAATTACATCCGTATTTTTCTTTACTAAAAGCTAGTATAGCGTTTATAAACTGTAAACCAAATCCGTTTCCAGTTATATTAGGTCTCATTCCAAGACCTATATCAACCGTTCCATTATTTATTTTACAAACAGTATAGAAACCAATGAGAGTACCATTTTCCTTCACAGAAAAAGTATGATTTCCTCTACTCTCCTCATGTAAAAACTCAGCTAAATTTTCTTCATCTGCTTCTATATCGTAAAAGGAATATTCCCCTTCATAATGCCAGTTATATGCAATTTCTTCCGCTTCTTCTTGCGTCATTACTGTATATGTATAAACCACATTCTTCTACCCCCTAAAAAAAAGAGCTGCAAGTAAGCAGCTCTTTTTTATAAATCATAGATTTCTTTATACTTCGCTTCTAAATAATCTGCTAAGTAGTTTGCATTTAATCCTTCGCCTGTCACATCTTCTAAAATTTCAAGTGGCTTTTTCGTTTTACCGTATTGGTGAATATTTTCTGTTAACCATTCACGAATTGGTGTTACATTTCCTTCTTCTAACAATGCATCAAAGTTCGGAATGTCTTTTAACATTCTTTCCTTAAATTGCGCTGCATACATATAACCAAGCGCATAAGATGGGAAGTATCCAAATGAACCACCAGCCCAATGAACATCTTGCAATACACCTTGTGCATCGTTTTCTGGACGAATTCCTAAATATGCTTCCATTTTATCATTCCAAGCCGCCGGTAAATCCTTCACTTGTAATGTACCATCAAATAATTCTTTCTCAAGTTCATAACGAACCATGACGTGAAGAGGATATGTAAGCTCATCTGCTTCTATACGAATGTACGATGGCTTCGATTCGTTAATCGCATCATAAAACTCATCTACTGATATATCATTGAATTGACCATCACTATACTCTTTTAATAAATCATAATTTTTCTTCCAGAATGATTTATTACGACCGATAAAGTTCTCAAAGAATAATGATTGTGACTCATGAATACCCATAGATGTTCCACTACATAGCGGTGTACCTTCAAATTTCTCCGCAATATTTTGTTCATATACAGCATGACCACATTCATGTATTGTTCCAAACACAGCCATACGGAAATCTTTTTCGTCATAGCGTGTCGTAATACGAACATCCCCTCTATTTAATGTAATCTCGAATGGATGTACCGTTTCATCAAGACGACCTGCTTCAAAGTCATAATTCAATTGCTTTAATAGCTCTAATGTAAAGTTCTTTTGTTTTTCTTTTGAAAAATGTTCTGATAAAGCACTTGTCTTTAATCTCTTTTGCGACTCCGATATTTCTTTTACGAGCGGAACGATACGTTCACGAAGTTGACCAAATACGTGGTCTAACACTTCTACTGTAATACCCGGCTCATACATATCTAATAATGTATTATATTTATATGTTTCGTAACCCCAATATGTAATAAATTTCTTTTTAAATTCAACAATTTTCTCTAAATAAGGACGGAACATTTCGAAATCAGATTTTTCGCGAGCTTCTTCCCACACACTTTCCGCTTTCGCTTCTAATTTCACATACGCTTCATATTCCGCTTGTGGTATTTTTTTATTTCTATCATATTCTTTACGACACTCTTCAACCATTTTCTTCGTCGTTTCAGAAAGTTTGTCTTCACGTATTAAATTTTCAAGCTCTGTTAAATAATTTCCCATCTCATCTGAAGTCGACATGGCAAACACTTCTGATGAAAGCATACCAATTACTTCTGAACGTTGGTCTACACCTTTTTTAGGCGCACCTGTTCTCAAGTCCCAAAACATTAAGCTTAATGCTTCTCCGTAATTCTGTATCTTCTTCACATATGTTAAAAATTGTTTTTCTACTTCATATGTAGCTACTGTCATCGTATAAAAACCTCCTTTTTCTACCTCAAACTTAATTCGACATAGAAATCTAAATTCCTTTTATAATAAAAAAAAAGCTTGGCAAGCGCCAAGCTTTTTCCTTACAATTCTTTACCTTCTACTGGTAGTACGTTTTTCACCGCTTCTATCACTTTCTCATCTTCTGTATCAGATAAGAAGATTGATATAGCACCTTTATCGTCGCTCGTACGAATTAAACGTCCAATCCCTTGACGAAGACGTAAAATCATATATGGTACATCTACATCCCAGAATGGATCATTTACATGTTTACGCTTCGCTTCAAACACAGGATCGTTTGGAGGGAATGGTAATGACCAAATAATAACATGTGATAATGATGAACCCGGAATATCTAAACCTTCCCATAAATGAACGGCACAAAGCACAGTCTCTTCTTCATTTTGGAAACGAGAAACTAACTGACTAATTTCTTGATCCCCTTCATATAAGAACGGAACTGACATTTGTTCTTTACTTACATATTCTTTAAACGCTGCAAGCTCTTGTGTTGTACGGAATAATACAAGTGTACGTCCATTTGTCTTTTGTATATTTTCAAGTGTATATTGACACTTTCTTTCCCATTCATTTTCTTTCGTATGCGATAGTAAGTTTACTGCCATTTGCTCCTCATAATCAAACGGTGAGGCAACTGAGAATGATAAGTAATCTTTTACCCCTAGACTATTTGCCGTAAATGCGAATGAATCGTTGTTAGATAATGTAGCAGAAGAGAAAATATATGGAATCTTCTTCGAGAATACTTTCTCTTGTAATACTTCTTCAACAGCACGTGGCATAATCACTAACGTGAAGGCTCCATCACCTTCTTCACCCCATGTAATTACATTTTTCTCGTGCATGAACAGACGAAGTGAATGTTCTAATACATCTAAATGTTCATCAACAATATTTAAATCATACGTGTTTACTGTATGCATTTCACTTTCAAACACTAATGCATCACCGACTTCACCAATTTTCGCATAAAGTCGCTTTGCTTCAGCAGTTACTTTTTCTGTCACAGTAATTCCTAAACGATCAGAACCGGCGATTTCCTTTTTATTCTCTTGTAACACATCAAAGAATCGCTCTGTTTGCCAAATTGTTTCTTCTACTAAATGTGCAAACTCCTCGCGAATATCATTTTGTAACAATCTCGTTAAAAGTTGCTCCATCATCGTTTGCTTTAAACGGTATGTTAAAGCTTTTTGAGCTGCATATTCTACAAGATGTCCTTCATCGAATACAACGCAGCTACTTTCTGGTAATAACGGAATTTGCCCTTCACGCTTACGAGCATCGTACGTCCAAATATGATCCATGTAGAAATCTTGAGAACAAATAATTAAATCTGCTGCTTTACGATAATGCTCACGAGAAAGAGTTTGACCACAACGATGACGCGAATCACAAGTAAAGCAATCTTGGAAGTAATCCCAGTTTACTTTTGACCATTCCTCATCATTTAAAAGCGGAAATTCTTTTCGGTCACCATAGTGAGTAAAGTTTTGCATCGTACCGTGATCGAATACAAACTGTGGTAATTCGTAGTATACGTCTTCAATTACTTCTGGAGCTCGTCCACTCATAACATCTTCAAGTTTACGTAAACATAAATAATTATCCATTGATTTCGCAAGTCTTACATCAACAGATAGTCCTAGAGCTTCAGATAATTTAGCAATGTCCCCTTCTTCTTTCACAAGCTGCTCAATTAGCGTTTCATCTGCACAAGCGATAATAGCTGGCTTTCCAGTATAACGTGCATAGCAAATTGCATATAGAAGATATACAATTGTTTTCCCAGTTCCTACACCAGCTTCTGCGAACATAACTTTCTTTTCTTGGAAAGCACGCTCTAATTGAAACGCCATAAAAATTTGTTCATCACGCTCTTCAAAGCCTTTTTCCGGAAGGATGTCGTAAAACACATCTCCAATCCACTCATTCAACTTATCATAAAAATTATCTTGTTTTCCTACTTCAAATGGTAATCTCTTCTCAGTAAACATCCTTAGCCTCCAACCAAAAAGTTTTTCTATAAAAGATATAGCAACTGCTACTCATATGTGTGCAGCCACTTTCCCCTGTTGCCATACATAGAAATACACGAAAAAAAATTTCCCTTTCGAAAAAGGAAAATTTTCTTCTATATTAATGACTTTAAATATCGTTTATCAATCGCTGTTTCATGTGAAAGAGCTGACAAATATTCTTCTTGTGCTTTTTGTATTTCATCTACAATCGCACCTTGACTATCCATTTCTTTTCCGAGCTCATCATACGTACGGTGAATAGCTTTTTGAATCATTGATAATTGGAAACCATCCATATCAGTTCCTCCTTTACGCATTACATAATAGCCAGTATATGCGCGCTGGAGGAGTTTTATACTATGAATTACGCGGTGGACGTTTTCCGAAGTATTGGTAGTAATCTGTACGGATAAATCCGTTAAACAGTTTACGTTTTTTCGATGCATCTTTTCCGTAACACTTCTCAAATGCTTCGTAACTTGTTAATACATACGCCGACCATGTATCTAACGGGCGGAATACTTGTCCCATTTCTTTATATAGTTGTTCAACAAGTGCTTTTTCACTTAAACGTTCTCCGTATGGAGGATTCGTTACAACATAGCCATAATCCTCTTTTGTCGTGAAATCTTTTACTTGCATTTGTTTAAATGTAATTAAATCACCTAAACCTACTTCTTCTGCGTTATCTTGAGCAACTCGGATCATACGATGATCGATATCCGATCCAATGATTTGCAGTGGTTGATTATAGTTCGCTAAATCTTCAGCTTCTTGACGAGCTTCACGCCAGTTTTGTTTACCAACCCAGCCCCATTCATCCGATGCAAAGCCTCGGTTAAATCCTGGTGCGATATTTTGCCCAATTAATGCTGCTTCAATTGGAATCGTACCTGATCCACAGAAAGGATCTACGAAAGGACGATCTGGCTTCCAGTTTGTTAATTTGATTAAAGACGCAGCTAATGTTTCTTTTAAAGGAGCTTCCCCTTGATCCATACGGTATCCACGTTTATGAAGTCCAACGCCGCTCGCATCAATTGTTAATGTTGCAATATCTTTTAACATTGCAATCTCAATACGGAATAACGGACCATCTTCTTCAAACCAAGTTGTACGTTTATACGTTGTTTTTAATTTTTCAACGACAGCCTTTTTAACGATACGTTGACAATCCGAAACGCTGAATAACTCAGATTTTAAAGATTTACCAATAACAGGGAACTCACCGTTCTCTGGAATATAATCTCCCCAGTTTAACGCTTTTGTTTTCTCAAACAGCTCATCAAATGTTGTTGCTTTAAATTCGCCAACTTTAATTTTCACACGGTCCGCAGTACGTAACCATAAATTCGTACGACAAATCGCCTTTTCATCTGCTTCAAATGTTACTTTGCTGTTTTCTACTTGACATTCATAACCAAGATCGCGAACTTCTCGGGCAACTAACGCTTCAATACCCATTGCCGCTGTTGCAATTAAAGTAACTTTTCCCATTTGCATTCACCTCTTATGTATATTCAAACAATAATTAATAGCTATTAATTATTACATTTTACGAAAAATTTTCTCATTAACCATTTTAACTCATAATTTATAACTTCATACAAATAAAAAGCCCTCCTCTAACAAAGGAGAGCTGAGTTATTTCATAGTTGGTTCATAACGTTCTGTAAGCCATGTTCTGTTCCTTTGTACTACAAACGGCCCACGCCTCGTACTCCGGTGGCAATCATCTATCTACAAGTTATACAACCTGTCCTTTCCCGTCGTTCATTTCCTTGGAAAAGATTCCCCTACCATTATTTGGGTTTCTCGCTCGTGGGGTTTACCTCGTTCCACTCCTATCATTTCTTCAAGGACTTCGTCACTGTGGCACTTTAAAGGTAGTCAAACCATATCCGAAAGGACTTAGGTTTTTTCCCTGCCGTTAAACCAGCCTTACAGCCAGAATACCCTAGCTTATGAATTGGCTAGGCACGAACACTACAGCCATCTCAGGCCGTGCGAGCATGGACTTTCCTCTACAACGTTGGCGTTGCAGCGATTACCCAAACGTTATGACATCCATTAGTATAGTGGAAACAAAAAGATTTTGCAATGTTTTTTTCTATGTAAAATGCTTTAACCCTTTTACCACTAGAAATTATTCGTATAACTTACTTCCAAATACAGCTTTTTCTAAATTAGATAGACGTTTTAAAATGTCCGTATTCGTGTTGTTATATACAGGTTGTGCAACTGGTGTTTGTACAACTGGTTGTTGTGGCACTTGCGTTGCTACTAATTTTTGTTCCTCTAATTCACGCTTTAAACGAGCATTTTGTTGCTTTAATTGGTCAAACTCCTTGTGGAAAGCTTCATAGTCTTTAATGATCATATCAAGAAACTTGTCTACTTCTTCTTGTTGATAGCCTCTCATGCCTGTTTTAAATTCTTTTTCTAAAATATCTTTCGCCGTTAATTTAATTTTATCCGAAATCATTTTCTTCACCTCAAATTTTTGCCAAAACTTTCATTACCTAAATTTTTTCAGAAACAATGCCTTTTGTCAATCATATATACGAGTACTATATTACATATTACTCAGCATTATTCCACTGTTCCTCTTCTATTATATCTTGTAAATCGGAAAAAAGAATAAAATAACTGTGATAATTTTCTATTTCTCCTTTTTTCTTTGCTGCTTCTACAATATATTTGGGACTCCCTGGTTTTTCTTCATCATATACAGCTAAAAGTGCATCACTTTTTTCAATAAAAAATTGATTTTTTAATTTAAATTGCTCTGGGCTTTCGTACTTCCGTTTCGTAATACTATCAATATGGTCTGCTTGAGAAAGAATATATTCGTAATATTCACGGTTATCTTCCTTCCAGCTTTCTTCTTGTTCTAAAAACGGAGTAAATACCGCTAATTTTAAATCTGGATATTCTACTTGAATTTCAAAAACAACTTCAGCAGCCCATAATTCGACCCCTAACTGCCCACTTATTATCACCCATTCCAAACCTTCTTCTACAAAAGTAGTTAATTTTCGGTGCAATGCTTTTTTTATACATTCCACCCCTGGATGATCATTTTTAAATATACCAAGTTCAAATGGCTTATATCCCGTTACAGCAATAACTTTCATATCAACACTCCAATTACAAAAAAAGAACTAGCATTTTGCTAGTTCTAACATATCATTTACTTTTTAAACATTCCACCAACGTTTGGTCCAATATTCGGACCTACTGGTGATACATTGTTTGGTAAAAATGGCGATACATTTGGTCCGAATGGTGATACGTTTGGTCCAAACGGGGATACATTTGGCCCTGGACCAAATGGAGATACGTGATGTCCATGATGTCCATGACCACATGGTCCACATCCACCGCCGAATCCTGGATCGATTGGGTCTACAACATTTACATTCGAATTTGTTTGTGGGAAGAAGTTTTGGTTTTTAATTTGTTGATGGTGTACATGTGTTGTATGCGTTGGGAAAATGTGTGGCACCACCGTTGTTGAAAAAGAATGTGTTACACACTGTTTCGTCGGATGAATGACAGGAGCAGTTGTACAAATAGGTCCTACAGGCTTATGCCCTCCAAAACAAGGATGACAATGATGCATAGTTTTTTCTCTCCTCTCTCGTTAAAGAAAATCTGATTACACTTTACAGTATGAGAAAAGAGGGAAAGCCGTTTGTTATATATACCCATTTATTCCAAGGAAATTTGTCTAGTCCCCACTTCCTATACAATACTCTTTATAGACAACCCTCCAAAATTACTTACCAAAAAAACCTCCAACTTGCTTTACAATACCTGTCACTTGATTCATCGCATTCATCATTTGTCCAGCTGTATTCATCATTTTATTTACATCATAGTTACCATCTGACGTTTTAAATTGAGAAACAAAACTAGAAAATTGGCTTGGTTGCTGTTGTTGCTTTTGTTTACTCTGCGTCGGGTACGGTTGTTTTGGTGGATAAAACATCGCTTGTTGATTTCCATAGGGAGATGATGGTGGCATATAGTATTGTGAATTCATATAAGGTTGCTGTTGTTGATCCATATAAGGCTGCTGTTGTTGATTCATATAGGGCTGCTGTTGTTGATCCATATAGGGCTGCTGTTGTTGATTCATATAGGGTTGCTGCTGTTGTTGCTGTTGATTCATAAACGACACTTCAAATGGCTGGTAATAATTTTGATTTCCATAATGAGGCTCGAAAGGATACATATTATATCGTAAATATGTATCTGTATTATATTGGTACATATTTTGCTGTGCATATGGATTAGATTGCTGATATACGTTAGATTGTTGAAACATGCATTCTCTCCTCCTTCACATAAGTTTCTACATATATAATATGTACTTGTAAAATAATTTGTGTGACGGAGTATCTGTCTATTTTTGTCGGAAGTTTAAATTTTTAAAAAATTAAAAAAGAAAACCCTTCCATGCTATGATAATGAAGAAGAAGATTCTCATGGGGGAGGAATCAACATGGTATTAGGGGATTTAAAACAAGCGTTTTCACAAAAAAAGGGGTATTACACAGAGAATGTAAATGAATTGTTAGACTTTGCGAGACATTGGTATCTCGAAGGAAAAATATGCATTTCAGATTATCGAACATTAATAAAAGAATTGGAAATAAACGGGGCAACAAAACCTACAACAATGACAGAAGCATAAAAAAAACAAGAGGGTTCCCCCTCTTGTTACTTACATTGCTCAATTATATTTTGCAAAGTATACGAAATGGCTTGATGTGTTTCAAAGAATCGCTTACCTTTACCTTTATTTACAAAACATTGCAATACATTTGTCTGTAAATTATCGTACACTTGATCAATTTGCTGTACATGTATATACTTCGGTTTTTCTTCCTTAATCCATTTATAAGCTAATTCTTTCCACACTTTTAATTCCTCATCTACCATATCTACAAATGGTTTCATATCCTTATAAAAATCGTACTCAATCATTTCTCTTTTTTTCACATTCGCTTCATTATTATACTGCATGAGTTTTTCTGAAGATTGTATTAATGGTTCATACTTCATTTTATTCCCACCTTATTATGCACTCACTACGACGTTTTGAAATGCCTTCACCCAATTCCCTTTTTCTTCGTGATGCACTAATTTATTTTCCATATGCTCAATATGCATTTCTGTTATTTCTATCTTATTGCATATTTTTTCACTCTTATCCTTCAATGCATGATTCATTCTAATCCCTATATTCATTTCCAGCAAATCGAGAGAACTTAACATTTGATCCATTGTTTTCATTACATCTTCCTTCTGAACCATCGCCATATACAAAACGCCCCCTTCTTTGCTTTTCCTTTGTCATGTAATTTCGCCGAATGACTCCTCACTCCTGCTCACATGACAAAACTAGTTGTTATTCGTCAAAGAAATCATTTTGTATGTCATTTATAGAAATGGTAACAATACAAAAAGGAGGTGTATGAAAATGGCAAAGGACAAAAACGAAAAAAAGAAAAAACAAAACAAACAAAATAAACCCGAGACTGGCAATCCAAAGTTAGATGGTCCAAACTTCCCTGCTACATAAAGTGTAACTTTAGCACTTTTATAAAAAGCTAATTTCTGAAGCATCCTTAATCTCTTATGTTCATTAAGTTTTGAGATTAAATTTTCCGCATACTTGGCAGGACTACTTCACATTAAGAAGTCCCGTCTTCATAAATGAAGACGGGACTTCTTTTTTATTATATCACGAACTCATCCATCCTTTTAACAAAACGATTTATGATAGAAGCAACATAGATTTGCTCCCTCTTTCTTTTATACCATTCTGTTATATCAACTTCACCTTTATACTCTTCCAGTAAAAACAGCTCATTTATTTCCGTATCTCTACAAAACCAATCCCTCATACTTATTTCCTTATGTGCAACGACAGGATAAACCTCTCTAAGGGCTGGCGTACAGGATTCCCTAGCTTCTCTTACATAATATTCATAATCTGCTCTCGATCCTGTGTGTATAGTTTGCAATGCAAACCTATGGAATAAACTTTTATAATTCGGATGAAACAGTAAATCTGCTAATTTCTTCCCTAGTTCTATACGCTTTTGTAACGTTTCGAATTGATAAACTGAAAAACCATACATCCCCCCTTCAACGGTTGGAAAAATAACAGCACTAATATGAAGCATTTCTTGCAATTTAAAAAGTGCTGTATGGAATACATGTTTTTTAAAATATGTATTCTCAATAACTGGTTTTTGAATTTTATTTTGTTCATTTATAATAAGCGCTATCATAAGCCTATTTATATCTTTTTTCTCCCAAAAATATATCCATTCTTTTTCCATGAAAATTGATACGTTGAAATATTGTAACAAATAGAATAGTGGCACCTGTCTCCTCTTACTTTCTTCATATAACAGCAACTGAGGAAATGCATCTAAAAAAATAATCCAATTCGCTTTTTCATACGTTAGAAACAAATGTTGTTTTACTGATTGAGGTAAAACAGTAGCATAATCTCTCCCTTTTAAATCAGTCATATTCCATCCCGCATTTCTCGAAACCATGCTCGCTAAAAAGGCCCACCTGATTTCACTGTTTCTTACATAATATTCTTGATAAGACTGTGTACGAGAAATGTTATCCATATTAGCTATTTCTATTTCCTTCTTAATGTTGTAAACGATTGTTTTTTCCTCTTCTGTGCAAACCATATTTTTACGATATTGTTTAATTTCTCTATAATCATTCCATGTAAACATGAACAAGTCATCATACCTTTCTTCAAAAAGGTCACATCTTTTTTCATTTTTTGTTATAATCACCTTTGTAAGTAATTCTTAGCAAGTTGGGAGTGGACACACTATGACCATTCGTTACCCAAATGGAAAACGGTACAATCAAGCTTCAAAACCTCATAAAACACCAATTAAAAAACATACTTATAGTAATAGAGGTATGTCCCTTGAAGAGGAATTGAATGAAACAAATGAATATTACCTAACCCATAATATTGCATGTGTACATAAAAAACCGACACCTCTTCAAATTGTAAAAGTAGATTACCCCGCTCGAAGTGCTGCAGTGGTAAAAGAAGCGTATTTTAAACAACCTTCTACAACAGATTACAACGGTGTATATAAAGGGAAATACATCGATTTTGAAGCGAAAGAGACAAAAAATAAAACCAGCTTTCCACTTCAAAACTTCCACCTTCATCAAATTGAACATATGAAGCAAGTAATCGCTCATAATGGAATTGCATTTGTTATTATTAAATTTACACTTTTTGATGAACTTTATTTATTAGATGCAAAACATATTATTGCATTTTGGAATCGTCAAAATACTGGTGGACGGAAATCGATTACGAAAGAAGAAATAGAAGAGCATGGATCCTTATTATCATGCGGTTATCACCCTCGGATTGATTATATCCGTGTACTAGACACGGTTTATTTTTCGTGATAGAGTCATCACTAAGGCTCTTTTTTCGACTTTTGGGGGAGAGAATGAAAGGTAGGAGAAAGTATAATGTCAGATAATTATCGTTCTCGTACAGAACGAAATCATGTGAAAAATCAACAGCAAGAAACAAATAAAGAAAAAAAACCAAAGAAAAAAGGCTCCTTTTTTAAAAAATTCCTTATAGGTTGTCTACTTCTTGGTATCGTTGGTCTTGTAGCTGGCGTTTCCGCTTTCTTTGTTATGGTGAAGGACGCTCCAAAATTAGACAAATCAAAACTTGTCAATCCTTTATCAACAAAGTTTCTTGATAAGAATGGGAACTTTTTCTATGAGTACGGTGCTGAAAAACGAACCCACGTTACGTATGATCAAATTCCAAAAGTAGTTGAAAATGCATTCCTTGCAACTGAGGATTCACGTTTCTATGATCATAATGGAATTGATTTTAAACGAACTACAAAAGCAGTTATGGAAAATGTCACTGGAGGATTCGGATCTCAAGGTGGTAGTACGATTACACAACAAGTAGTCAAAAACTATTTTCTAACGATGGACAAAACTGCAAAGAGAAAAGTACAAGAATGGTACCTATCTTACAAATTAGAGCAACAATACTCTAAACATGAGATTTTAGAAATGTACTTAAATAAGATTAACTTAGGTAACCGTTCGTACGGTATCGCGACAGCAGCCAAAAAATATTATGACAAAGATTTAAAAGACTTACAGTTACATGAAGCTGCAATGCTCGCTGGTTTACCCCAAGGTCCTAATATTTATGATCCAACAAAAAAAGACAACGTTGAACGAGCTACACAACGTCGTAACGTCGTATTATCCTTAATGAATCGACATGGTTATATAACAAAAGATGAAATGAATAACGCGATGAAAATCCCTGTAACTGAAGGTCTTCAAGCGTCTTCAGAAATCACTGAGATGAAGTATCAAGCATTTTTAGATGCTGTTGTATCAGAAGTTGAAAAAGAATATCCCGATGTAAATATCGGTTCAGATGGTTTAACGATTCATACAACACTTGATCAAGATGCTCAAGATTACGCTGAAAAAATTATGGATGGCAACCTTATTAAGTATCCGAACGATCAATTCCAAGGATCATTCGTATTTATGGATACACAATCTGGAGAAGTTCGAGCAATTGGAGCTGGGCGTAAAGAAAGTAGATCTACTTTCAAAGGTCATAATATGGCAACTGATTTAAAACGCCAAGTCGGTTCAACAATGAAACCAATTTTCGACTACGGTCCAGCAATTGAGAATTTACAATGGTCTACATACCATCAATTAAATGACTCAGAGTATACGTATTCCAATGGTAAAAAAATACGAAATGCAACAAATAGTTACAAAGGTGACGTTTCACTACGTGAAGCTTTGAAAAAATCATTAAACATCCCGGCTTTAAAGACAGCTCAAGCGGTTGGGCTTCCTAAATCCCAAGCGTTTGCTGAAGGCTTGGGTATGACATTCAAAGACGGCAAAACATATGAATCAACAGCAATTGGTAGTAACGATAGTTCTCCGTTACAATTAGCAGGTGCATATGCAGCCTTTGGTAATAATGGTAACTATAATAAACCGCACTTCGTAAAAGAAGTCATCTTCCCCGACGGGAAAAAGAAAAGTTTTAAACCGAAAGAACAACGTGTGATGCAAGACTACACAGCTTACATGGTTACTGACGTTCTTCGTGACGTAGTAAAACCTGGTTCTGGTGGTACAGGTCCAACAGCATACGTTTCTGGTGTTGACGTAGCCGGTAAAACAGGAACACAAAACTTTGATGAAGACGTTATTAAAAAATATGGTATTCCAGCTGATGCAAACAGAGATAGTTGGTTCGCTGGATATACACCACAATATACAATGGCTGTTTGGACTGGTTACGAAAAAGATAGTCCAGAAAATTACATTGGTGATCGCTCTACTAGAATTGCACAACAAATGTTCCAAGTAATGATGAGCAAATTCGCTACAGATAAATCTCGTTTCGAGCGTCCTTCTTCTGTACAAGAAATAAACGGAGAGTTATACGTAAAAGGTGCGAAAAAAGATGCAATTAAACAAATTAAAGTAGATGCACCTAGTGGTCTTAATGTTACTTTCGATGGCGCTAGCACAGTTACACTAAACTGGTCTGGACCAGCAGAAGTTGATGCGTATGCAGCAAGCTATAAAGCTACTGACGGTTCAAGTGGTAGCCTATCAATAAGTGGTACGAACGCTACTCTTGGTGGTATTAAACCAGGCGTTACTTACAGCTTCTCTGTAGTAGCGAAAAAAGGCACTGGAACAAGCCCTGCAGTTGGTGCATCCTTCACTGCACCTGGCGGAACTCCAGACCCGAAGAAAGCTGAAGAAGAGGCTAAGAAGAAGGCTGACGAAGAAGCTAAGAAAAAAGCTGATGAGGAAGTTCAGAAAAAAGCTAATGAAGATAAACTAAAACAAGAAGAAGCTCAGAAAAAGGCTGCTGAAGAACAGCGTAAACAACAAGAGCAACAGCAACAACAGCAACAAGAACAACAACGTAAACAACAAGAAGAAGCTCAGAAAAAGGCTGCTGAAGAAGCCGCTAGAAAGAAAGCCGAAGAAGAAGCTGCTAGAAAGAAAGCTGAAGAAGAGGCTGCTAGAAAAAAAGCTGAAGAAGAACAACACAAGCAACAAGAACAACAACAAAATACCGGAGGAGATACACCTCACGCAGACGGAAATGTTGTTACAACAGAGTCTTAATACAAAAAAAGAAGTCCTTTCTCTTAACGAGAAAAGGACTTCTTTTTTGTTATCATTTTCTTTACATATAGCTTTTCTATTTCAATATACAACTGCACTAACTGAATATAGGAATGATAATTATTCGGTTTCTTTATAATGAACGAATAGCGCTCCATAAAATTAACTGGTTGTACTTCCAATTTACTCGTATGAGCTTCCATTTCATTCAAACTATGAACAGGTTGCTCATTTAACCAAAATACAATCGATAACAAATGTGCAGCAAAAAGAATCATTGGACCTTCAGCTTCTTGCTTATTTCTGTTTCGAAATAGTGTAGCAATGTCTTCATGCTTACTTTTCCATACTTTCAACAGTACAGGAATACTATTTTCAATTTCACTCCACGGCTCATCTTGTCTTTCCATATCATATATAAAGTAAGTACGTTGTATTATTTCTTCAAAAGATTGTTCTGTATGATACGCAACCGAATTTATACTTTCTTTAAAAAATGGTAAGCACCGAAACTCTTTCGGTATTTCTATAACTCGCTCCATCCTTTATTTCCCCTTCATTCGCTTCTTTCCTTCACGACATACTTCTAGTAAGCGACACTCTTCACATTGTGGTCGTTGTGCTTTACAGTGATAACGTCCAAAGAAAATCATACGGTGATGTGTAACGCTCCATTCATCCATCGGAATTTTCTTCATTAATGTCTTTTCTACTTCTAACACTGAATCTTTCCATCTACAAATCGCTAACCGTTTACTCACTCTCTCTACATGTGTATCAACAGCAATTGCTGGAATGCCATACGCTACCGAAACAACTACATTTGCTGTTTTTCTCCCTACTCCTGGTAATTTCGTCAGCTCGTCACGATCTTCTGGGACTTTTCCGTTATAATCATCCAGCAACATCTGACACAATTTTTGAATGTTTTTTGCTTTATTTCTATACAATCCAATAGAACGTATGTCTTGTTGTAACTCTTCTAGAGAAACACTTAAATAATCTTCTGGTGTTTTATATTTTTGAAATAAATTTTTCGTCACTTTATTTACAAGTGCATCTGTACATTGTGCAGATAATGCTACCGCGATTACTAGTTCAAACGGATTTTCATGAATTAATTCACAATGTGCTTCTGGATACATATCCGCCATTGTGTCTAAACAATAGCGAATTTGCGTTTTATTTAACATATACTTCCTCCTACATTACTGCTCCAACCAATTATAAAAAGGCACTTTCCCAGTAAATTTCGTCTCTTGTTTTGTCGTTTGCTGCGTTCGTTGTTGATTTTCTCTAAATTTTCGTCCTTGGTTTTGGGCTTGATCTACTGTTTTAATACCATTCTTTTTCCACTCAAATAAAATACGATCAATATATCGGAAATTAAGCTTACCACTCATTACAGCTTCCCTGAGGGCCGCTTGAATTAAATTCGGATGATGTTGATCTTGATCTTCCCACATTCCCAACGTCTCACATTCAAATGGAGAAAGTGGTCTTCCAAATTCTTTTTCAAATACTGTATATAAATTTACTTGCAATTGTTTTACTTCTTTTTGTTCTTCCTCTATTGATTCATTCATTAAGAAATGCAATATTTTTTCCCAAAGCGGTTGTAAAGAATAACTTTCACACATCATCGCTTCTGATTTTTGTCCACCTTCTAATGATAAAAAACCTTTTTGAATCAATGTCTGAATTACTTCCATACATTTCATTTCAGTAATCGTCATCCGTTCTGAAATCTCTGACGGAGTCGGAAACGTATTGCCCGATTCTAAAAATGTGTGTACATGAAGTACAACCATAAATTCCGTTTCATTTAACCCTAATTTTTTATAATGCATCATAAGTAATTTTGGAATTGCAATGCTTCCCTGCTCAAACCACTGTAACATCATTTTCTTTTTCATCACCAAACACCTCGCTCTCTAGTATAACACACCTTTCGCTATTTCTTTTTGCCACAATTCGTCAAAAAAACCTCCCTATTATATAGGAAGGTTTTTTGTATTGCGTTAATAAAATATACAATTAAGCTTTCACTTTACTTTTCATAAACGTATGAATGCGTTCTAATGCTTTCTCTACTTGTTCAAGAGATGTCGCATATGATAAACGAACGTTATTTGGAGCACCAAATCCTGTACCTGGTACAAGAGCCACTTTTTCCTCTTCTAATAAAGCTTTTGCCCAATCATCAACGTTTTCATATCCTGATAAAGCTACAGCTTCTTTTACATTAGGGAATAAGTAAAATGCACCTTGTGGTTTAATACAAGTAAAGCCAGGGATTTGAATTAATTTATCATAAATAATGTTTAATCTCTCTTCAAATGCTTGACGCATTGTTTCTACAGGTTCTTGTGAGCCTGCATATGCCGCGATTGCGCCGTATTGAGCGATTGAAGTAGGGTTTGACGTACTATGACTCGCTAAGTTCGTCATCGCTTTAATAAGCTGCTTATTTCCTGCTGCATATCCAATACGCCATCCTGTCATAGAATGAGATTTAGATACACCATTAATAATAAGTGTTTGTTCTTTTAATGCATTAGAAAGCTGGGCAACCGAAGTATATTCTGCTCCACCATAAATTAATTTTTCATAAATTTCATCTGAAACGATTAAAATATTGTGTTCTAAACATACTTCTCCAAGCTGTTGTAATTCTTCTTTGCTGTAAATCATTCCTGTTGGATTGCTCGGTGAATTAATAATAACTGCTTTCGTTTTCTCTGTAATTGCCTCACGCAGCTGCTTCGCTGTAATTTTGTATTCATTGTCTTCCAGACCTTCTACATAAACTGGCTTACCACCAGCAAGCTTTACTTGTTCCGGATAACTTACCCAATAAGGAGTTGGGATGATAACTTCATCTCCTTCATCAAGTAATACTTGGAATAATGTGTATAATGCATGCTTTGCACCGTTACATACAATAATTTCAGATGGATCATACGCAATTCCTTGATCACGAGTAAACTTCTTCACAATTTCTTGTTTTAACGCTTGTAATCCACCTGTTGGTGTATACTTCGTATGTCCTTCTAACATCGCTTTATGCGCAGCATCCATAATATGTTCTGGTGTATTAAAGTCAGGTTCTCCTGCCCCTAATCCAATTACATCATGACCTTCTGCTTTTAATGCTTGTGCCTTTGCTGTAATTTCTAAAGTTGCAGATGGTGTTAAAGCAGCTACTCGCTTTGCTAATTTCATTTGTAGTTCCCCCTACATCTATTTTTCAATGCTATATCGTCGTAAAAACTGACCATCTTTAAATGCAAGATAGTAATAACTATAACGATTTTCATCATCAATATATGTAACTTCCCATAATGGTATATTGTTTTCAAAGCCTAATTTTGCTTTTAAAATTTCTTTCGGCTTGCTTTTTGATTCTTTACTTTCATCTCCGACTTGTTCAATCGTTCTTTGTAAAGCATCTTTTTCAGAAATACCTTCGCTCTTTTTCCTTACTATTGTTTCCCCTTTTTTCTCAGGCACCCAAACGATAAGTTGCTCTCCTTTTTCATCTGTACCTTGTACGACTGTATATGAAGATTCTCCGTTATAATAATCAACAGATTTTACTTTTATAAGCTTTGCCTTTTCTTTCGCAATTTCTACAGATTTTGCCTCTTTAGGAAGTTTCTTTTCCATTGCTTTATTATAAACATACGCCCCATATATTCCGCTAGCAACGATTACGATAACGATTGCAAAGATCCACTTTTTCATTGTATCACTACGTTCTGTAAATCGTAAATACAGCTGTTTCTTTGTCTTTTTCGTCTAATGCTAATCCGAACATGAGGTCCTGCTCTTTTAACGTACGATTCAAACTATCAACGATTTTATACAAGTCAGACGAATATTTAAGACGCGTCGTTGATAGGACTTCGATTTTCTTATCCATGAAAAAACTCCTCCGTTACACAAAAATTTCTAATTATAGAAGAACGCAATGCGGTTACAATAAGAGTACATTCTTTACAACCCCTGCTTCATCACCCATCTATTATAGCAGGACATGTACTGCAAAAAAAGGTTTCAAGTCGAAAACCAATACATTTTGTATACAAGAAGTAAGAAAAATAAAATTCCTCCTACCCACATTTTTTACGCCTGAAGCTTAAATGTACTTCAGGCGTATTTTTCTTCCAATTTTATTTATTTGGCCGTTCCTTTAATTGTTCTAATAATTCTTCTAAAGGGCCTTCATAAAGTGGGACAGTTGGGATTGATTGTAAAAAACGTTTTCCATAAGAAGCGCTTGTCAAACGACGGTCTAACACAAATACCGTTCCGGTATCTGTACTTGTTCTAATCAGACGACCAAATCCTTGTTTGAAACGCAGTATTGCTTGCGGGAGTGCTAACTTAGCGAATACGTCTTCTCCTTGATTTTTTAACCATTCTCCTTTTGCTTCCATCATCGGTTGATGGGGAGGCGTAAAGGGAAGCCGGACAATAACAAGACAACTAAGGGCATCTCCAGGTATATCTATCCCTTCCCAAAAACTACTTGTTCCTAACAAAATCGATTTGTCGAACTCTTGAAATTTACGAATGAGACGACTTCGGCTCTTATTATTCACACTTTGCGTTAATAATAAATATCCCTCTAATTCCTCATCATTTTTCAAATTCGTATACGCTTCTTTCAACATTTCATACGAAGTGAATAAAACAAGCATTCTACCTTTTGTAGCTTTCGCTATTTTTGCAATATGAGCCGACACAGATTCAATATATTCTTCATTACTTGCTTGCTTAATAAAAGGCACATCTGTTGAAACCATTAATTTCATCTGTTCTTCAAAACGGAATGGTGACGGGACCTGTAATGTATTTGGAGAAAAATCATGTAAACCTAGCTCCTCTTTTATATAAGCAAATGAATCGTTTACTGTTAACGTTGCTGATGTGAAAATAACACTCTTTTTCTGCGTTAAAAATTCATCCGCAAACCTTTCACCAATATGAACAGGCTGTGCATATAAAACTGTTGAATGAATTGTTCCCTTTGTTTCAGTCTCCATCCATGTCACGTATGAATTTTTTTCTAAAATGAGTAATTGTAAAGATTGTTCCATCTTTCTCAACAACTCAATTAAATGCATAAATTCACCTGTAACAACATGCATCTCCCATTCTAATTTACTTTGCAATATATCAACTTGCTTCTCAAGTGTAGTCAATAATTTCCTTACATCGTATACAAAACGATTTGTTATCTCGGTAATGCTATCCCATAACTTACCTTTCTCTACTTCCGTGTTATATCGATAAATGAGTGGCATATTGCTTATCCCTTGTTCCTGCTTTGTTTGTTTAAAGATGAAAGCACGTAACATTTGGAATAGCTCATCCGCATCAAATTTCAATTCCTTTAAACTATGACTAACCATACGGAAAGTCGAACGAGAAGCTTGCTCTGATTTTTTCATCATTTTATATACTTTAGAAAGTACATCATCTGTTTCTAGCGTGCCAAGACGAGATAAAACTAATTGAAAATACATACAGGAGAACTGTTCACCTAATGTTCTACTCGCCGCTTCCTCAATATGATGAGCTTCATCAAAGATAATATGTTCACATGAAGCAAATAGTGGTTCTTCACTTGAAAAATCTTGAAATAATAACGCATGATTTGTAATAACGATATCTGCAAATAATGCTTTATTCTTTGCTCGTTGATAAAAACAACGGCTATACCAGTTGCTTTGCATCCCGCCTGGACTATGTACATCACTACAAATACGGTTCCAAAGTAACTTTCCGCCCTCAGGAATATTTAATTCATCACGATCGCCAGTTTCCGTTTGCAATAACCACACTAAAATTTTTGCCTTTGTGAGCGCCATATCATAATTTTTCTCTTCCTCTTGCAAAGCATATTCAAATTTATGTAGACAAAGATAATGCTTTCTTCCTTTCAAAAGAGCTACTTCAAATGAAAATGGCATTATTTTCTGTAATAATGGAATTTCTTTTTCTAATATTTGTTGTTGCAGTTGTACTGTTTGGGTACTTATGATGACAGGTTCTTCTTTTTTCGTTGCAAAATAAATACTTGGAAGTAAATATGCAAGAGTCTTCCCTGTTCCTGTTCCCGCTTCAATGAGTGAAAACCTAGAATCTCTTAGTGCTGTATATATTTCCTTCATCATAATCTGTTGGCTTTCTCTTTTTTCAAACTTTGGCATATTCAATTCAAGTTTATCGATTGTCTTATGCAAGAAAGCATCAAATTTAGATGAACATGTTTCACTGAGATTTAAAGCATAATTCCGTTTTCGAAGCGCAATATTTCGATGCACTTCATACCCCTCTACCGCTTTTTTACCATGCATCATTTTCTTTAAAATATTTTCAGAAAGTACATCCGCTATATCACTTTGAAAAACATCGCTCAATTCATAGAGCGATTGCAAGGTGACAAGGGGTAACTTTTCAATTTCATTTAAAAATTGCAAAAACAATTCCGCTGTTGCAAGAGCATCACTATCCGCACGATGCGGTTGATCATGCTCTAGTTCATGTTGTTTAGCTAAATCACGTAATTTATAACTATCAGCCGTCGGCAAAAGAATTTGCGCCAACTCAACTGTATCAACTTTCGGACAATGTACTTCTGTATATCCAGCCTGCCTTAATTCTTCCGTTAAAAAATTCCAATCAAAGTGAACGTTATGTGCAACGAAAGCTGCACCTTGTAATAGCTCAACAACCATCGGGGCTACATCTTGAAATAACGGGGCTTGCTTTACCATACTCTCATCAATCCCTGTTAGTTCTGTAATAAATGGCGGAATCTCTCTCTTCGGATTAATAAAAGATGAGAAAATCTCTAATATCTCTCCATCTTCCACTACAACAGCTGCAATTTGGGTAATTTTATCCTTCCCATCCTTCCAGGAGTTCCCTGTCGTCTCTAAATCCACAACAACATAACGCTTACTCATATATGTAACACCTCAATTTCTTACCTATCAAACACAAAATTATATAATGTTACTATACCACGTTTTATCTCATCTTAATGAAAAGATACGCAAAAAAGCTATCTCCGTAATAGAGATAGCCTTCTTACTTATAATATCGTACCCGCTTTTTCAGCACCTAACATTTCAATAATTTGATTATCATCGTCTAATACTGCAATTTTCGGCTCTTGTTTATGAATATTTTCTTCTGCCACTAAACCGTAGCAAATAATAATAACTTTATCCCCCGGCTGTACAAGTCTTGCAGCTGCACCATTTAAACAAACAACACCGCTACCGCGTTCTCCCTTAATAACATATGTCTCTAAGCGGGCACCATTATTGTTATTTACAATTTGTACTTTTTCATTTTCTACAATATTTACTGCATCCATTAAATTTTCATCAATTGTAATACTACCTACATAATTTAAATTTGCTTCTGTTACTGTTGCGCGATGTAACTTCGCTCTCATCATTGTGCGAAACATAGATGCTCCCCCTTATTTAACCGTTAATGTTATATTGTCAATTAATCGTACATTCTCAAATTTAACTGCAATTGCTAAAATGATTCGTCCTTCAATTTTATCTATTACTTGTAGTGAAGGATATGCATATAAATCCGCATAATCTACGGTGCCTTTCGTATACGTCTCAATATACTCTTTCACAAGATTTGTAATGATTTCTGCATTACGTTCGCCTGCTTCAATTTTTTCTTTTGCTATGCATAGACTGCGGTATAAATGAGGAGCCTCTTTACGCTCTTCTTGTGATAAATACACGTTACGAGAACTTTTCGCTAATCCATCCACTTCCCTTACAATATCCACTGGTACGATCGTAACCGGAATATTAAAATCAGCGACAAATCCTTCAATGACAGCAACTTGCTGTGCATCTTTCATACCGAAATAAGCACGCGTTGGCAATGTAATATTAAATAGTTTCATTAGTACAGTCGCAACACCAGCGAAATGACCAGGTCTTTGTTTGCCACATAATACATCGGTACGCTTCACAACTGCTACTGTTGTCGTTTGTTCTGCTGGATACATTTCTTCTATGCTCGGATAGAACAAATAATCTACACCGTTTTCTTTTGCTACATTTTCATCTCTATCAATATCACGAGGGTATCGATCTAAATCTTCATTCGGCCCAAACTGTAGCGGATTGACAAACACGCTTAAAACTACAATTTCATTTTCTGCTCTTGCCTTACGTAATAAAGTCGCATGACCTTCATGTAAATAACCCATCGTTGGAACAAAACCAATACTTTTTCCACTGGTACGAAGTTCGTTTGTAGTTTGCTGCATCTCTTGTACTGTAGTAACGATTTTCATTATTGTTTTCCTCCGTATAGCGCTAAGCATTCTTCCTCTTTCATTGTGAATGAATGTTTTTCTTCTGGAAATTGCCCTGTCTTTACTTCCGTAACGTATTGTGAAATCCCTCGCACAATCTCCTCTTGAACAGACGTATATTGCTTCACAAATTTCGGAACACGATTTACACCGTATGAGATAAGATCATGATAAACAAGTACTTGCCCATCTACTTTTTTCCCTGCTCCAATTCCAATCGTTGGAATTGTTAGTTGCTTCGAAATTAATTCTGCTAATTGCATTGGCACACATTCTAGCACAAGCGCTATCGCACCAGCTTCCTCACATCTCTTCGCATCTTCTATTAATTTTTTTGCACTTTCAGCATCTTTTCCTTGTACTTTATACCCACCTAGTACTCCTACAGATTGAGGAGTTAAGCCTAAGTGCGCCACGACAGGAATTCCCGCGTTCGTCAAGTAATGAATTGTTGATACTACTTCCCCTGCACCTTCTACCTTCAGTGCATGAGCACCACTCTCTTGAACAATGCGGCGTGCATTCACCATCGTATCTTGAGGCGACACATGATACGACATAAATGGCATATCAGTTACAATAAACGTCTCTTTCGCTCCTCGGCGTACAGCTTTCGTATGATGAATCATATCCTCTACTGTTACAGGTACTGTTGAATCGTATCCGAGCACCACCATCCCAAGGGAATCTCCAACTAGAATCATATCAACTTCAGCTTCTTCTGCTAATTTAGCAGATGGATAATCATACGCCGTTAGCATCGTAATCGGCTCACCTTGCTCTTTCATCTTCAAAAAATCTGTTTTTGTTTTCAAAAACTACTCCTCCTTTATGCAGGAGAGAGGAGATGGCCGAAATCATATAAAAAACCCCTCTGGCCATAAAAGGGCAGAAGGGTTGTGTGTTAGTCGGCATTATTCATCCCTCTGTCCCAGTCCATTATTGGATCAAGGCAGAATCCAAGTTATTATTTTTTCGGATTGCTTCGAATCATGGTGCAGTTCGCTCTGATACTGCCCACATTCGAACTAATTATAGCAAACTCCAAAAAGGAATTACTACATTTTTTCGAAAAAATAATTTTTTATTCTCATTACGGTATGTGAAATTTTTTTATAAATAACTCAATCATAGAAAGGCAAACCTTTGTTTAAGCCGTGTATAACTCTTAAACTAATGATGCAGGTTAATGGAAGAACATACTTAACAAAAGGAGAATTGCGAATGTCTATGAACAAATGGTTATTTCGATTCACCGTTCTGCCTGTGATGATTGCAGGGATGATAACTTTTAGCTCCTTCCATGCATTTGCCTCAGTTAACGTCGTAACACAACCTATCGATTCAACGAAAGTCATTGAAGTTGAATTAAACGATGATTACTTTCAGCCAAACGTCATCACGATTCCAATTGAAGAGTCAACAACATTGTTATTAAAAAACAAAGGTAAGAATGAACACACCTTTACAGTGAAAAAACTTGGCATTGACGTCGTAGTCGAGTCAGGAAAAGAAAGAAATATTACCGTGAAACCTAAAAATACTGGTACATATGAATTAATATGCCGGTACCATCTTCTTAAAGGAATGGAAGGCAAAGTAATAGTCAAATAAAAAGAAGTTCCAAAAAGGAACTTCTTTTACTTAATTTCAATATCCGCAGAATGAATGTGATGTACTTTACCTTCATGATCCTCCAGAAGCAATACACCATCCTCTGTAATTCCTTTTGCTACCCCTATAATTGTCTCTCTCATCGTTCGAGCGGTAATTTCTTTCCCGATGCTAACAGCGTAACTTTCCCAAAGAATTTTAATAACAGAGAAACCATTTTGTAAATACTCTTCATATAATTTTTCTAGTTGTAAAAAGATTTGTTGCATAAGCTCTGCACGAACAATTGGCTTACCAGACTCAATCGCTAAAGAAGTAGCAATATGCTGAATTTCCTCATCAAAATGTTCTTGCTTTTGATTCGCATTAATACCAATACCCATAATGACAGCATTAATTTTATCAGGATCTGCCTGCATTTCTGTTAATATACCTACAGCCTTTTTACCTTGAATTAAAATATCATTTGGCCATTTTATTCCTACGTTTACACCCGCGCACTTTTCAATTGCTTGTGCAACGCTAACAGCTGCTAACAAAGTAAGTTGTGGTGCATGATGAACCGGGATTGATGGACGTAAAATAATACTCATCCAAATTCCTGTTCCTTTTGGTGAATACCATTTCCTGCTTAAACGACCTCTGCCCGACGTTTGTTCTTCTGCCACAACAATCGTTCCTTCTTCTGCGCCTTCATAAGCAAGTTTTGCTGCAATATGCTGCGTAGATTCAACAGTTTCTTCAAAATATACCGTTCTACCAATACGTTTCGTTTGTAACCCTAACTGAATTTCATTAGCAGTTACTTTGTCTGGCTTACCCGCAATGCGATAACCTAATCGACGCACAGCTTCAAGTTCATATCCCTCATTCCGAAGGTCCTCCATATGTTTCCACACAGCGGTTCTTGAACAACCAAGTTTATCACTAATCGTTTGGCCAGATACAAACGCGCCATCCGCTTCCGAAAAAACTTGCAATAACTGCTTTCTTATAGTAGATTGCATCCTTGCAGCCACTCCCTTATACACTCTTTCTCATTAACTACGTTTCCTTGTACGATTGCTTCCTCAATTTTTTGAATCATTTCAGCAACCCATGGACCGGGCTTTTTATTTGCCCAGTTTAATAAATCATTCCCAGTCACATTCATTTCTTGGCGACTCTTGATTGGCAATGCTTCAAACAACGTTTGTACTCGTTTAACAGATGTATGATCATAGCTTTCAATCATCGCTTCATATACTCTTTCAGCCATTTCAGCGATATGAAGTCCCGTTTTATAAAGAAGGACTGTATCCCAATCCTTCTCCTTTCTCGTACGGATTGTTAATAAAACTGCGACGATATCTTTTATTTTTTTATTCGAAAACTTCCATTGACGTAAAAAGACAGATGGATGCTCTTCTCCGATACAGTATAAGAAGAATGCCCATGCCTCAATGTCCGTTTCAAAAGAATCCCAGTTATATTGCGTAGCTTTTAATAATCTCTCTTCTGACATTTGTAAATATGGCAGATGAGAAAATAGCTTCGTTTCTACTAATTCTTGCAAGCCCTTCACGCAATATGTTCCAGTTAACAGTTTCTCAAATTCCACTGTAATTCGCTCAATTGCAATATGTTCCAGTAAATGCCCATATGTTTCAATTGCTTGTTTCGTTTTCATCTCTAAAGAAAAACCTAACGTACTTACGAAACGAATACCACGCATCATTCGCAGGGCATCTTCTTGAAAACGATCCGCAGCATTGCCGACTGTCACAATTTCTCTCTTTTGAATCGCTTCCTGTCCAGCAAATAAATCAACCATTTCGCCTTCTTCTGTCATCGCAATTGCATTCATTGTGAAATCACGACGTTTTAGATCCTCTTCTAATGAACGAACAAATTGAACACTACTAGGTCTTCGAAAATCTTCATATTCGCTCTCTGTTCGAAAAGTGGTTACCTCATAAGGTTCACCATTTTCTACCACAATTACAGTTCCATGCTCAAGACCAACAGGAACATGTCTTGGAAATATAGCCATCACTTCTTCTGGTAAAGCAGATGTCGCAATATCAATATCTCCAATCGGCCTATCGATCATAAGATCTCGTACGCTTCCACCGACAAAGTAGGCCTCATGTCCTTGTTGCTTTAAAGTCTCAATAATAGAACTAGCTTTTTTAAATCTTTTCATTTTTGTCATCCCTTAGTACATCATAGTAAATCGTTTCATATTGTGAGACGATTTTTTCAGAGCGGAACTGCTCGTAAACACTTGCTCTTGCTCGCTCTCCCATATTACGGTGAAGTTCTTCATCCTTTAATAGCTGAATGGCTTGAGTTGCCACTCCTGCTGGATTGCCAACTTCACATAAATATCCTGTTTCACCATGTTGAATGACTTCTGGAATACCTCCAACCCTTGTTCCGATACAAGGTACACCACACGCCATCGCTTCTAATAAAACAAGCCCAAAACTTTCCTTCTCTGATAGAAGCAACATTAAATCACTCATCGCTAGTAGCTCAGCAACATTATCTTGCTTCCCTAAGAATAAGACGCGATCTTCAATATGTAAATTTTTCACTAATTGTAAAATCGTGCAAAATTCTGGTCCATCTCCTACGAGAAGCAACTTCGCATCTACTTCTGTAACAATTTTAGCAAATGCCTGAACAACATCTTGCACACGTTTCACTTTACGGAAATTTGAAATGTGAATGAGTATCTTTTCACTCTCACTTATACCGTATTCTTTCTTTAATTGAGACATATCACGCTTGAAATATACACGTTCGTCTATAAAGTTATACACCGTTTGAATATCTTTATTTGGTTTTACCAGCTCATGCGTTTCGCTAATTAATGAATGCGAGACAGCCGTCATAACATCAGATTGCTCAATACCAAAACGAATTAAATTATTTAACGAAGGGTCGGAACCTAACACAGTAATATCTGTTCCATGTAAGGTTGTAACAATTTTAATACGCTCTCCAATCATTTGTTTTGCTAAATAAGCACAAATTGCATGTGGTATTGCGTAATGCACATGTAAAATGTCTAGGTTTTCTCTTTGTGCAACCTCTGCCATTTTACTCGCTAACGCTAAATCGTATGGTGGATATTGAAATACAGAGTATTGACTTACCGTCACTTCATGAAAATAAATGTTTGGATACACTTTATTTAACCGGAATGGTAAACCCGATGTAATAAAGTGTATTTCATGCCCGCGTTCCGCTAATTGCTTTCCTAATTCTGTTCCAACAACTCCAGAACCACCTACAGAAGGATAACATGTAATACCTATTTTTAATTTCATTTACATCCCCCTATTAAATCAGCATGTAATAAAACCGGCTTCTTACTCATAAATCCCTCGGCATATAAAACTCCAACTTCTTTTCCAAACATTTTCTCACGAGCAACCACAGTTTCAACATAACCTTCTGTTAACGGCGTTTTCACACCATCACTCCCTGTTGAAAACTGACTTCCATATGCTTCTAATGCTTCCACTTTTATAGAAAGGTACTCACTTATATCTATACAAAAATTCGGTTTATGAAAACCATTAATCATATAATAATAAAAAGACTCCACGCGATGTGGTGAAACCTCTGGCATATATTTACGAATTCCCGCTGAAAAAATAGCTTCTTCCACAAGTTTCGCACAATTTGCATGATCTGGATGACGATCTTCATAATACGGCGCAAAAACTAGTTTTGGTTTATATGTACGAATCACCTTTACAATTTCACGTATATACTCTTCTTTCATATACAAACCACGGTCTGGCATCGCTAAATTCAGTCTCGTTTTTACTCCCATTATACGAGCTGCCGCCTTTGCTTCTTCTTTTCTCAACTCTATCGTTCCATTAGAAGAAAGATCAGCTTCTGTTAAATCACAAATACCTACTTCATACCCTTGCTTCGTATATTTAGCAATGGTACCAGCCATGCCGATTTCAACATCATCGGCATGAGCACCAAACGCTAATATATGTAATCCACTCATAATTGTTCCCCTCATTTTCTTAACTTGCGGTAATCTAAATCTCCTCGCTCTAATGCGTGCATTAACATTTCAGCACTTGCCATATTCGTTGCAAGTGGAATCGCATATACATCACATAGACGAAGCAATGCATTTACATCTGGTTCATGCGGCTGAGCAGTTAGTGGATCCCGGAAAAAAATCACCATATCCATATCATTTTTTGCAATCATTGCACCAATTTCTTGATCGCCACCAAGAGGACCCGATTGATATCTTGTTACAACTAAGCCAGTCGCTTCCATAATACGAAGTCCTGTCGTTCCTGTTGCAAATAATTCATGTTGTTCAAAAATTGGTTTATATGCGTATGCAAACGAAACCATGTCATTTTTCTTTTTGTCATGTGCGATTAAGGCAATTTTCATCCGTTGTCTCCCCTTTAGTCGATAATATTTTCTAAACCGTACACCAGATGATCTAGATTCATTACTGTATCAATTGATAGTTTTACACCCGACATAAATGATTCACGATTGAATGAATCATGACGAACCGTTAACATTTGTCCATTTCCACCAAACATTACTTCTTGATGTGCAATAAGTCCTGGTAAACGTACACTATGAATGTGAATGCCGTCTACATTTGCACCACGAGCTCCTTCTAGTTGCTCTACTTCATTTGGATGACCTTGCTGTTTTGATTCACGGTTTTGACGAATTAATTCTACTGTTTTTACCGCTGTACCAGATGGTGCATCTAACTTTTGATCATGATGCAATTCAATTACTTCAACATCTTGGAAATACTTCGCTGCCATTTGTGAGAATTTCATCATAAGAACTGCACCAATTGCAAAGTTTGGAGCGATAATTGTTCCTACTTCTTTTTCTTTCGCATTCTCTGTTAATTGCTTTAGTTCTTCCTCTGTAAATCCAGTTGTACCAATAACAGAACGAAGTCCACGCTCAACTGCAAGTGTAACGTGTTGTTTCCCAACTTCTGGCGTTGTTAAATCTAATAACACATCAGCTTCTACTTCCTCTAAACAAGTATGTAAATCTGCGTAAATAGGTGCATCTAGCGCTGGCATACCCGGTAAATCAGAAATTTTCTCTCCGCCATGCTTATAATCCACCGCTGCTACTAAATTAAAATGTTCCGTTCTTTCCATAAGAAGGACTGCTTCATGTCCCATACGTCCTCTTGGTCCAGCGATAATTACTTTAATTTCTTTCATTATTCTTTCTCTCCCTCATCAATACGTGTCCAGCGATCTTTATCGCGAGTATTAAATTTATTCATTACAATGTTATGTGCTGTTTCTAAATCAATATTTAAACTATTTGCCATACAAATCATAACAAATAATACATCTCCAAGCTCTTCTTCAATACTACGTTCTGTTTCAGTTGTTTTCTTCGGTTTCTCACCATAATAATGATTAACCTCTCTTGCAAGCTCACCCATTTCTTCCGTTAAACGAGCCATCATTGCAAGTGGACTGAAATAACCTTCTTTAAACTGACCAATATATGCATCTACTTCTTTCTGCATATCCTTCATCGTTTTCGCTTCCATACAATTCACCTCTAATCCTTCCTCTTTCATGTTAGCCAATTCATCGCGATTTGACAAATATTATTCCCCGCCAAACACCTATTTGCGACCCTTTTTTGGATAGACTATAATAAAGTGAAACTTTCTTTTGCGGTTTTTGCAAAAGATTAGTTGAACCAATCGGGTTCCTACGGCTGGTTTGACTTTCTTCAGAGCTTTATCTCCTACCAGCCGTTGGAACGGGGTAAAGTGAAACTTCTTTTGCATGATTTTCGCAAAACACCAGCCCGAACCAATCGGATTTTTGTAGCCTTCACTATTTTTACTAACAACTAGAAATTACTTATCATTATGTTTTACCGTATCAGCGGAGCAATGCAATCTACATAATTAGGGGGATTTCTATATGACATCAAATTTGAAGATTCGAAATATCATTTTCATTTTAATCGGTTCCGCTATTTTTTCTTTCGGTATTGTGAATATCAATATTGAAAATCACCTTGCAGAAGGTGGATTTACCGGTATTACACTATTATTGTATTTTCTATTTAAGTTTGATCCTTCTTACTCAAACTTAATTTTAAATATCCCTATATTTTTCATTGGTTGGAAGTTACTTGGCAGAACAACATTTATCTATACACTAATCGGCACCTTTAGCGTATCTTTATTTCTATGGATTTTTCAGCGTTACGAAGTTCTCAACTTACATTTAAACTTACAAAATGATATGACACTCGCGGCTTTATTCGCCGGGGCATTTATCGGTATCGGTCTTGGAATAATATTTAAATACGGCGGGACTACCGGCGGTGTAGATATTATCGCGAGACTCGCTCATAAATACGTTGGCTGGAGTATGGGGAAAACGATGTTTATGTTTGATGCTATCGTCATTATCGTCTCGATTCTTACATATTTATCATACCGCGAGGGCATGTATACGTTAGTTGCTGTTTTTATCGGTGCGAAAGTCATTGATTTTATGCAAGAAGGAGCCTATGCAGCGAAAGGAGCAACTATTATCTCAGATAAAAATGATGAAATTGCAGCCAAAATTTTATCTGAGATGGAACGCGGAGCTACTTTTTTAAAAGCTGTTGGATCGTATACAAAAGTGGAACGGAACGTATTATATTGCGTTGTTGCTAAAAATGAAATCGTGAAATTAAAAAATATTATTACTTCTGTAGATCCTCATGCCTTTGTTGCTGTAAGTGATGTACATGATGTAGTTGGTGAAGGTTTTACATTAGATGAAAATAAAAACCCGTTACATACATAAATGCAACTAGAAAAGCTCTCTAGCTTTTCTAGTTTTTTATTACATATTTTTTTAGTTTCCCTAAATCCTCATAAATAAGCTCCAATAAACTCCGATTATAAAAAATGGAAGCAGGATGAAAAGTCGGGAAAATATGATATTCTTTCTCTGACCATATAAACTCTGTACTTTGCATATCCTTTAATTTTTGAATGGGCTGTTTTAATAATTGTCCGTGCACATCAGTTATTTTTTTATTTTTTCCTGTTAAACGTTGAAGGCCGATATTTCCAAGTGTGACGATAAGCTTCGGGTTTATTTCCTCTAATTCATAATCCAACAAAGGGGCATGGGCAAGTATTTCTCCTTGATTTGGCGTTCTATTATACTTTTTCTGTATGATTTCACCATTTCGTTCTTTTTTCTCTCTCCACTTATAAGGTCTACTCCGAACAGCGCTCGTAATATATACTTCTTCCCTTGTAACGGGAATCCGTTCTAGAAAAACCATTAATTGTTTTCCTGCTCTCCCGCTAAACGGAATCCCATTATGAATTTCTGTTTCACCTGGCGCTTCTCCTAGCAACATAAATTTTGGATTTTCAGGACCTTGTCCACTTAAAAAGCCTTCTAGCTGATAAGAGGCACTTTGTTCTCTCACTTGTTTTGCTAAATGGCTTGGATATTTCATTTCCCTCACCACCTTTCCGCATTACTTCTATTATTTCTATTTACAATACATTATATAATCCAATCCACAAAACAAAAAAAGACTATCAAATGATAGTCTTTAGTCGTCGCTACGCTGCATACCAGTATACATTAATACGAGACGTAATAATTCAAATACCGCTACAGCTGCAGCTGCTACATATGTTAATGCTGCCGCATTTAATACTTTACGAGCTTGCCCATATTCATCTGTTGATACGATACCTAACGCTTCAATTTGTTGCATTGCACGCTTTGATGCATCAAACTCAACAGGTAATGTAACCAGTTGGAACACAACACCTGCTGCCATTAAGATAATACCTAATAACAATAAGTTAGACATAGATGCAAAGGCACCAATCATAATAAATACCCAAGAAATATTCGATCCAAAGTTTGCAACTGGCACTAACGAATGACGAATACGCATAAAGTTATAATCTTTTGCATCTTGAATTGCGTGTCCTACTTCGTGTGCTGCAACTGCTGTACCAGCAACTGAATGACCGTAATAGTTGTCTGTTGATAATCGAACTGTTTTGGCAGTTGGATCATAATGGTCTGATAAATGACCTGGTGTTTCTTCTACAGCTACGTTGTATAATCCATTCTCATCTAAAATTTTTCGAGCCACTTCCGCTCCTGTCATACCTGATGTTGAATAAACTTGTGAATACTTGCTATAGGCACTACGTACTTTTGACTGTGCATACAACGGTATGATCATTATGATCGCGAAGTAAATTAAATAAAACATCATGAACCTCTGAACCTCCATTGAAGTTTTAATTATAGTACTTCTCATTCTATTTTCTTCTGACATCATTGTCAATGAATAAACCTTACAATCCATATCTTTATTTATTGCATTATCTATTCTTAGAGTGTACATTACTTTTCCTTTTTTCTCTCTCTCCTTTATACTTTCTCCACCCAACATAAGTTAATGTGAATAAAATAAGACCTCCAGTAATTGTCATAAACCAAATGAGAGAGGGTGCAATTTCATCTTTTTTTACTGTGTGAAATATTTTTTGCAAATCCCCTTTAATGATCCCTAATTGCATTTGCCCACCTTTTGTTTTTAACATAACGTTACGAAATTCATCCAAATAAGATAAATGGGCATTTACACGCTGCACTTCGTTTTCTGGCAAAGCAATCATTAAACTTGGATAAATAATATTAAATTCATGCAAAAATGTGTTTAACGTTTGTTGAAACTGTCCCGTATCTTCTTTTTTCATCGCTTTTTCCATTTGAGAAAAGGCACCCATTACTTTTTTTTCTCTCTCCATCCAAAGTGGTTGATATTTCGACACTTGCGCATCAACCGCGAGCTGTAGGGCTAACACATTATCAATTTTAACTTGTTTACCTAAATCTTCTTCTGCGAGAGATTGTTTTGCCTTGTCATATGCCAAAGAAATAACTCTAACTTGATCTGGCGTTACTTCTTGCTTCTTTTCATTCCCCTTTATGACAAACTGCTCCGAGAAATGTTGTAATACTTGTACTGCTTTTTCATCTTCATTACGCTTCACTAATTGTAATGAGTCATCTAACAATCCGGTTAGTTCACTCCACTCTTCAGCATATATACGTAACGGAAACATTATAATTAGAAATGCTATCAATCCAATTAATGTTCTCTTCATCACGGTCCCCCCTATAACTACTAGTACAAAATATGTTAATTTGGACAAGAATAGAACAGAACTGGACCGAAAAATATATTATCGTTTTACAAACAAAAAAATTCTCTTTAAACAGAGAATTTTTCCTTTGAAACCCTTTTCTTTTTTACAAAATATCTATACAAGCTGTAACAAATTATGCTGCCGCATAAAATAAATAATAAAATAGCACACGCAGCATGCATAAAGAATTCTTCTGGTAGCATTAATATAATCGGATCCGTTTCAATATCAAACATCCAATAATCATTACTGAATAACAGTTTATGGAATAATACAAAACTCTTTTCAAAATTAATAGCGATTGGTAGCATCAGCGCGATCGGAAAGATAATTGTTAAAATCGATCCGTGCAGTAAAAACTTTTCATTTTTCTTTTTTAATAAATAAATGCCGCCTATCATTGCAATCATAATTGTTGCATACATTACATATTGAATCTTGACTAAAATATTTTTAACATCTACAAAATGAATACGGCCATTTGTAGACATATCTAATGTTGGCAACTGTAATGCACCATCATAAAACGGCGATAAATATGTGATAAGCACATCATAATTTCTTTTAATATCACCCTTCGTCATATCCGCTAAATCTGGAATGTTTAAAAAATCAATTTCAAAATAATACAGCCATTTTCCGTATACAACCGCCGTTGTTGCGAGTGCAAATACAGAAAATGCTATGCTGTATGAAACAACTATTGTAACCAATCGATCCCATATTTTTGTACCACTCTTATTTTTCTTCATTTTCTCCCCCTACATGTTCTAACTATTATAAAGAAAACTGTTTTCGGTTCTCACGTAAGCAAGAATAATATGTAATACAAAGAACTGCAATACTTAGCCAGAACGTAAAATAACCAATTTCTTCTACAAACAAATGCATAATTCCATATCTCGGCATTTGCCAGAATAAATAATCAATTGCATCATTATGTAATGTCCATATAGCCGCTACCGCAAAATGCCATTTTTTTATACGGTAAAACGGTACATATAACAATCCCTGTACTGCCATCGCAAAATGCGAAAGCATTAACATATATCCCATAACACCAATAGGACCTTTTACATAGATCAAAACCCCATTTACAACAACAGCCCATATACCATATTTTATTAAAGTAACAATCGCTAACGCCTCTATTAATCCCCAATTTCTCTTTATTAAAAAAGCAATTAAAACAAAGACAAAAAAGAGACTCGCCATCGGGCTATCAGGTACAAATGGCCAAAATATAGGTGAAGTTTCTTTTAATTGATTTCCATACCATATAAATCCGTATATTGTACCTAATATGTTAACAACTAATAAAAATAATAACACGGAGCGTTGCCTTAACATTGCATACAAGTAAACCAAGCTGTATGTCCAACACCTTTCAAACAAAGTCATTCTTTTCTCAAACACTACTCTATTATATAGTAAACTTTCTTTCATCAAAATAAAAAGCTGACTACAAATTTTTGTAGTCAGCTTTTTATTATTTTTTATTATACTTTGCAACGAATTCCGAAAGCTTCTTCAATTCCTCATCCGTACCTTTAAATACGCCTTTAGGCATTGAACCTTTTCCTTCTTTCGCAATTTTAGCAATTTCTTCTGGCTTTAAAGTTAAGTTTTGCAGTGCAGGCGCTGCTGCCCCGCCCTGTAAATTGTCACCGTGACATGTTAAACAAGTATTTTTTTGCATTAATTTATAGCCGTCATCATTTTTATCAACTGGTGCTGTTTTTACAATTGCTCCTTGTTTTTTTGCAGCTTCCCAGTCGTGGTGTGCTACAGATTCCCAAGTTAAAAAGATAATCGATGCAATTGCTAAAAGCATAAATCCAGTTGCTACAGGACGCTTTAACGGGCGTCTTTCTGGTCCTCGATCAAGAAATGGAGCTAATAGTAATGCGCCAAACGCAATCCCTGGCATTATAAACGCTCCAATTACAGTAAATGAGCCAGAAGCATAAGAATACTTTAACAACTGATACAAGAATAAGAAATACCAATCTGGAAGTGGTATATATCCGGCATCAGTTGGATCCGCCATTCTCTCAAGTGGCGACGGATGCGCCACTGTTAAACATAAATAACCGATTAAAAAAACTGCACCAACCATCCATTCTTTTAGCAAGAAATTCGGCCAAAATGCTTCTGTTTTTCCTGGGTATTCAGAATAGTCTTTTGGAATATTTGGTTTCCGAGCTACCGGTACCCGAGAATCTCCTACAAACTTCATCCCTTTGCCGCGATGCATAATCTCCCTCCTTTAGTTCTTTCCCCTTTAATTTAGCAATCTCTTATAGTGGACCGGAAATACCTTGTTTGCGAATCATGATGAAGTGGAAGGCCATTAAACCTAGAAGTGCTGCTGGTAAGAAGAAGACGTGAATAGCAAAGAAGCGAGTTAATGTTTGAGCGCCAACAATTTCGGAATGACCAGCGAGTAATGTTTTAATATAAGGACCAATGAGCGGCGTTTGCTCTGCAATTTGAATCCCTACTTTCGTAGCAAATAAAGCTTTCATATCCCACGGTAATAAATATCCAGTAAATCCAAGACCTAACATAACAAAGAAAATAAGAACACCAACAATCCAGTTTAGCTCACGAGGCTTTTTATACGCACCCTGGAAGAAAACTCTAAGTGTATGTAAAAACATCATTACAATGACGAGACTAGCACCCCAGTGGTGCATACCACGAACAATTTGTCCGTATGCAACTTCATTTTGTAAATAATAAACCGATTCCCAAGCATTTTTAATATCAGGCACATAATACATCGTCAAAAACATTCCAGATAAAATTTGAATTACGGTAACGAAAAAGGTCAGTCCTCCAAAGCAATAAACGAATGCAGAAAAGTGATGTGCCGGGTTTACATGTTCAGGTACTTCATGATCAGCGATATCACGCCATATTGGTGTAATATCTAGCCTTTCATCTACCCAATCATAAATTTTATTTAGCATCTACTTTGCACCCCCTCTTGGCTTCGCTTTTCCTAAATACAACGTTCCATCTTTCACTTTAGATTCATATACATCAAGTGGAGCAAGGGGCGGCGTGCCTTTAATGTTCATCCCGTCTTTTGTGTAACGGCCCCCATGACATGGACAAAAGAATTGATTCGGATGTGCTTTGTCCGAATTCCAGTTCACTGTACATCCTAAATGTTTACATACTGGAGAGAACGCAACAATGTCTCCGCTTTCATCTTTATGAACCCAAGCTGATTTTGGCTCTTCGGACTTGTACCAACCATCAACCTGCTTCACCTTAAAGTCGAAACGTTTCGGCTCTGTTGTAATATCCTTTACTTGCGCAACAGCAACCATATCCGTTCCCGCTTCTTTTCTTAACACCGGATCAAGCGCAAATCGCGTCATCGGCATTAAAATACCCGCTGCCATAAAGCCTCCTACCCCGGTAAGGGTGTAATTTAAAAACTGTCTTCTTGATACACGATGTTCTTTCTCGCTCACGAAAATTTCCCCCCTCTATCAGAAATTGTCCCCTCGTGATAAATTATATAAAAAATAAAAACTAGGACACTATCATGATATAATACGCTCATGCACAGGTCAATATCATACTACTCATAATAATAAGAACTTTCTGTTTATTATTTTTTTCCCCATTTTTCTTCTAACATCACCATTATATTTTTTATATGCGCATGAATAACTTCTCTTTTCGCTTGATCACTAAATTGTTCTAACGCTAATGAAGGAAACCAAAATAAATCTCCCTGCAATTCTTGCATATCTTCTTTCCATGAAAAATCACTAGTAACATAAGCAATATGCTTAAAACCTTGCTCTTGTAAATGATTTGTCCATTCTTGCAAACGACCTTTTTCATTTTTTTGACTTTCTACCAAATACGTAAATGATGGTAGTAAAAGCACTCTTCCCTTATATTCCCTTTCCAACTCCATACTCAACAATTCGATAAATTCCCCTTGTTCTACTACCATTTTCATTTCTTTTGCTGCCGAAATTGATAAAAGTGGTATAACACCTGTATCTACATACTCTCTTGCTTGCTCAAACTGTTCCACATCTTTTACAATCCATTTCAAATTTCTTCCCTCCCCTCACCTGCAAATGACAGAACTTTCACTTTATATATATTAAACCATACTAAAAGAGGTAAAAAAAGAAAAACTACCTTAATATAGGTAGTTTTTCTTAAAAAGTCTGAAATTTTTAAAATTTTATGAATCCAAATGAATTCTATAACATCTTTAACTCAGCTGTTAACCTATGAAACGCTTCCTGATCTTGCTTATCCAG
Source organism: Bacillus thuringiensis (assembly GCF_022095615.2). NCBI lineage: Bacteria > Bacillati > Bacillota > Bacilli > Caryophanales > Bacillaceae > Bacillus > Bacillus thuringiensis. The sequence goes on along the minus strand of NZ_CP155559.1, from coordinate 1,468,313 downwards.
CGCTTCATCAATTTGTTTCAAAAGGCGTTCTCTTCTAAAAGAAAATACACTTTCTTCTAAAAATCTTTCTGCAAGTAAACGATCTTTTTCATTTACTTCAATATGCTTCGGTAAATACGGGTTTTCTTCTAATACAGCTACATAATTGGCATTTTGAAACGATGATTTAAAATTGAGTTGAATATAAATATCCTCATCTCGATTTAAACGAATATCATGAAACGATTTTTCAGCATCTGTTGTCATAACATTTTGTTTAAAAAAGTGAAACGGTGTATCTTTTACACAATTCGCGGACATCACTAAGCCACGCGGACAATATTTTGCATGCTCTACGAAGTGGACTTTATGCATCAATTGGTCGTGACTCATTAAATAATTCAAAATCCATACACATTCACGCTGTTTCAGTTGGTAATTGTTCAAAAACCATTTTACAAAATCCTTCTTCTCGTTTACAGAAACAGGGGTATTCATAGCAATTAAGTCCCTCCTCTGTCTTTCTCTTTTCTTTTTAGATTCAAGAAGCGGTATTCAGTTTCCTTCCAACTTATGAAAAATCCTCTAAATTATATAACAATTCTTCAATATGAATTTGTGTCGGGTCTAGTTGTATTAACTGAGTAAATACTTCTTTCGCCTCTTTTCGCATACCTTCTTCCAATAAGAAATAACCGTACTCTTCCAAGAAGTCTGGATGATTCTTAAAAGAAGTATATGCACTTTCATAGTGTTTTAATGCATCCGAATACATTTCTAATTGTTTTTTTGCAAATGCAAGATCCCAAAGTAGTTGTGTATCTGGTTCTCCGCTATCAATCGCACGCTCTACAACTGCAATTAACTCTTCATACTTTTCTTGTTCTTTTAGGATATACGCATATTTTAATATCGCCCCTAAATGTCCTGGATCTAACTCAAGCGCTTTTTGAAGCACTTCCTCTGCTTCCGCTATTTTTCCTAATTTCGCCGCAATGTTCGCTAATTCTACATAAAATGGCACAGAAAGCTCATCTACTTTAATTCCTTCTTGAAGTGTTTCATAGCTTTCTTGAAGCATTCCTTCTTTTTCATAGCTTTTCGCTAAATACATGTAAAGCGATGCATACTCCGGATCTAATTCTTTTAATTCTTGCCAAGCACCAATTGCTCTTTGGTATTCTTCACCTTGATATAATGTGAAGGCATATCCAAATAATGAGTGGATATCTTTTTGTTCCTCTAAACCTGCTTCATAATAAGAAATCGCTTCTTCCCAATTTCCAATCGCACTTAACGTTTCTGCGAGGCGAAGTGCAATGACAACACCACCCATTACTTTATGTTCCGCTAATAGCGCCTCATAATAAGTGATTGCCTTTTGTTCTTCCCCTTTACTACTATATAACTCTGCTAATCCAAACGTAATAACAGGCTCGTCAGGCATCATTTCTTTCGCCTTTAATAGTTTTTGTTCTGCTACATCATCGAAACCTTGCATTTGGAATAAATCCGCAACAAGTAATAACGATTGAACATATAAATCATCATTTTCGGGAATATCATGAAGCACTTCAATTGCTTCATCTTCTTTGTCTAGATCAATATATAATTCTGCTAAAAATACAGTGAATTCACTTTCTTCTGGGTACAATAAACGCAAATCTTCTGTAATTGCTAACGCTTCATCCGTAAATCCAAGTGTATGATAATAGCGAGCGATATCATACTTCTCTTCATCATTCGCAATTTTTAATTGTTCTTTTAATAATTGTAATCCTTTTTCCGCTTCACCATTTTCAATATGTGAAACAGCTTGTTCAAATTTTTGCATAAACGTCTCCTTTAATTCTAACAAATATTATTTTCTGGTCATTTACCCCGATTGGTGCGGGCTAATAATCAGTAGGGGATAAACATCCCACTGATTAAAGTTTCACTTTATCATAAGCAACTAGGTGTAAGAACGCAACCTCTAGAATGAGCATACTTCTTCTTGTACTTTCACTGATAACGATTCGAATATGACACCGATACCGCATTACTACTTTCTATTGTACCGTTTTCTTTTATGACCGTGCAAATAACTTCTCTCACTAATTATCGAGCCATACAAACCGTGGTTTACAGAACAACTTAATTACCAGTCTTCAACCTTTATTTTTAATGCGATAAAAAAGGCCCCTATAATAGGAGCCTTCACAATTTCTTAAGAATATGTTTCTTCTTTCTTTACTTGCTCTTTTACAAGCTCTGTCAATAATTCTATAATTTCATCATTTTCTTCTTTCAAACCGACAGTAATACGAATACCATCATGTATACCAAATGCAGCACCAGAACGAACAATGTAGCCTTTCTTCATTAATCGTTCGAAAGCCTCATTACCAGGAATACCGAGCTTTAAGAAAATGAAATTTGTTTGAGATGGATAATAGAATACATTATATTCCTTACAAAATGCGTAATATTGATTTAATCCTTCTTCGTTCTTTTTCACACATTCTTGTAAAAATACTTGATCTTCTAATGCAGCGAGTGCTACAGCCTGCGCTACAGTCGATGTATTAAATGGTAACCTTGCTACTTCTAGCTGCCCGATTAAATTCACATTACCAACCGCATACCCGATACGAAAAGCAGCCAAACCATATGCTTTTGAAAACGTACGTAAAACCATAAGATTTTCATACTTTTCAAGAAGTGGTAATGTTTGCGGATAGTCTTCTTCTCCCGCATATTCATAGTATGCTTCATCCATAATAACGAGCGCTGACTTAGGAACTGATTCTAAAAATGAAAGTAAGTTTTGTTTCTCTACATATGTACCTGTCGGATTATTCGGGTTACAAATCCATACAATCTTTGTTTTATCATCTACTTGCTGTAACATCGCATCTAAATCGTGAATGCCATCTTTAAGTGGTACTTCACGAACTTCTGCTCCTTCAATAACAGCATGGTGATGGTATTGTGAGAATGTTGGATTCGCCATTACAACATTTGTTCCTTCGTGTAGTAATGCACGGCTAATCATTTGAATAACTTCATCTAATCCACTACCAAATAACAGTTGTTCTGCTTTGACACTTAACTGCTCTGCTACTTTTGTCCGAAGTTCAAATGCATATCCATCTGGATAAAGTGCGTATTGACTCGCTAAAGAAGTTAATGCTTCTGTTACGCGTGCTGAGCAACCGAATGGATTTTCGTTCGATGCTAATTTCACAATTTTTGATAACCCATACTCCCTTTTTACTTCTTCAATATTTTTCCCAGGTACATATGCTCTCAAAGTTAACAATTGCTCTTTCACTCTCATTTTTCTTCCCCCAGTCATTTTATTCAATTACAATACGGTTATAATCCCTTACTATAATCGTTTATCATTACCGTCACTATTACGAGAATACATCTAAACAAGCACTTCGCACCTTTTAAACCATATCCTTTTGAAATGCCTCTAACGCAATATGAACAGTCTCATCTGGAATAGATACGACATTCACTACCCCATATTCCTGCATTAGCACCATATGAATTGCTCCAGCATTTGCTTTCTTATCTTGTTTCATCAACTGGACGAGGCGCTCTACATTCAAATCACTTGGCATTTTTGGATAGCCGTACTTTAAGAACCACTGCTTCATCTCTCCATAGGAAAGGTCAACCTTGTACACTTGCTCACTTAAAAACAAAGCAAATAGCATGCCAACCGCTACTCCGTCACCGTGAGTAATATTTCCATATCCTAGCTCTTTTTCAAGCGCATGGCCTAACGTATGTCCAAAGTTCAAATGAGCACGTACACCTTTTTCTGTTTCATCTTGCGCTACAATATTCGCCTTTACAGGAATCGCCTTCGTTAATATATGAATTAACTTTTCATCACGAAGGTCTGCTAATGTTTGCACTTCTTCTTTTAGCCAATGATACAGCTTTACATCACCAATAAGAGCATGCTTTATCACTTCTGCATAACCTGAACGCCATTCTTTTTCAGGAAGAGACTGTAAAAACGGCGTATGATATACAACTGCTTCTGGTTGATGGAATGCCCCTATCATATTTTTACCTAACGGATGATTAATCGCTACTTTCCCACCTACTGCGCTATCATGAGCTAATAAAGTTGTTGGAACTTGAACAAAGCGGATTCCACGCATAAACGACGCAGCAACAAAGCCAGCTAAATCTCCAATCATCCCGCCTCCAAGTGCAATAATTAAAGAATTTCTATCTAATTTATTTTCAAGAGCTGACGTATGAGCTGCATAGAAGTTTTCAAAAGACTTCTCTTTTTCGCCACTCGGTACAACGAATGAAAATACTTTTTGCTCTATTTGCAATGCATCTACAACTGTCTGTAAATGGAAAGATGCAACAGCTTCATCTGAAATAATCATAATGTTTGATACAGATGGCTGCATGTTTTGAACGATTGTTGTCAAATGTGACAACGATTCTTTTCCTACATGTACATCATATTCTTTTGATTTCGTTTGAATATGTATGTTTCCCATTAAAATCCCCTCGCATATTCATTATGTTTCTCAATATTTTCACGAATAAGGTCCATACGATCTAATCCGAATTGTTCTATTAAAGCTGTCGCTAATTCCCAAGCTACAACCGCTTCTGCAACGACACTAGCTGCTGGCACAGCACAACTATCTGAACGTTCAATGCTCGCTGTAAAAGGCTCTTTCGTATCAATATCTACACTTTGAAGAGGTTTATATAGTGTAGGTATCGGTTTCATCACACCTCGCACAACAATTGGCATTCCAGTCGTCATACCGCCTTCTAATCCACCTGCATTATTTGTTCTTCGTGTATATCCATGTTCCTCATTCCACAAAATTTCATCATGAACTTCACTTCCCGGTCTATGCGCTGCTTCAAAACCAATTCCAATCTCGACGCCTTTAAAAGCATTAATGCTCATAATTGCGGCTGCTAATTTTGCATCCAGTTTTCGATCATAATGCACATAGCTACCGATCCCAATTGGCATTCCTTCCACAATCACTTCAACGATTCCACCAATTGAATCACCATTTGCTTTCGCATCATCAATTGCTTTCATCATTTGGTTACCTGCTTCTTTATCTAAGCAACGTACAGGTGATGCTTCTGTAATATTTTTTAATTCTTCAATTGAACTATACGTAACTTCCTTAGCCTCAACACCACCAATTTCAATTACATGGCCCGCCACTGTAATACCGATTTCTGCTAACACTTTTTTAGCAATCGCACCAGCAGCAACACGCACTGTCGTTTCGCGTGCTGAAGAACGCTCAAGTACATTTCTCATGTCTCTATGACCATATTTAATCGCACCATTTAAATCAGCATGTCCCGGTCTTGGTTTTGTTACTTTCCTTTTCATTTCTTTTTCTTCTTGTTCCGTTAAAGGCTCTGCGCCCATAATTTTTGTCCAATGTGCAAAATCACGATTTTCAACAACAAGTGCAATTGGAGAACCTAATGTCTCTCCATGTCTAACACCACTTACAATTTGCACTTGATCTGTTTCAATTTGCATGCGTCTACCACGCCCATACCCCTTTTGCCTTCTAGCTAACTCTTCATTTATATCATCCGCTACTAAAGGCAGTCCTGCCGGAACACCTTCTATAATCGTCGTAAGTTGTGGACCATGAGATTCACCAGCTGTAATATATCGCATACGTTATTCCTCTTTTCGTATATGTATTTATCTCGCTATATTAAGCAATGATATTATCTTTCCTTACTCTAAAAATATGAAAGAAATTATATAATTAATCAGCCATTCGTTTATTCTCCGATAGGCCTTTTACTTTACATATCAATATATCATAACAGCTCTAACTTCGTAACTAATTGAAACAAAAAAAAGTGCAAGAAGAATACCCCTATTCTCCTTGCACTTTCTACTATTATCACAGTGATTAAAGCGTTTACAAATTATTTCAAAATAATTAGTAAATCCATTCATTCATTAATTTTGAGTAGTCAACTAATTCTTCTTCCTTAAAGAAAATAGCAATCTCGCGCTCTGCACTTTCTAACGAATCAGAACCATGGATAATATTTTTTGCAACAGTTACACCGAAATCTCCACGAATTGTTCCAGGAGCTGCTTCATGTGGTCTTGTTTTACCCATCATGTTACGAGCTGTATCTACTACACCTTCACCTTGCCATACCATTGCAAATACAGGTCCTGATGTAATAAAGTCTACTAATTCACCAAAGAAAGGTTTTTCTTTATGCTCACCGTAGTGTTGTCCAGCAATTTCTGGAGTGACTTGCATTAATTTTGCACCAACTAATTGAAAGCCCTTTTTCTCAAAACGAGCTACAATTTCCCCAATGAAAGCACGTTGTACACCGTCTGGTTTTACCATTAGAAATGTTTTTTCCATAAAAAATCTCTCCACTTCTGAATTATGTATGTAATTGTATATCCCCACACACATATTAACACCCTTATCACAATTGTGCAATAGTTTTGAAATAGAGAGATTATTTTATTTTTTAGAAAAAACACTAAAATTTTCGTTTCCCAATATACTTTGCTACATTTTGTAATGCATACTTCGCTTGTCCACGCGGAAGTGGTTTTATGATTTCTAATGCTTTATGTAAATAACGTTCACTAAACGCAAATGCTTGATCAATAGCGTCACTATTTTTTATAGCCTCAATAATTTCTTTCATTTCGTCCGCTGTTGTATTTTCATGTACAGATATGATTTTCTTACGAAGTACGGGATCTTCCATAGCATATAGGGCAGGAAGCGTAATATTCCCTTGTAGTAAATCTCCGCCAGCAGGTTTTCCAAGCTTCTCTTCTGTAGAAACGAAGTCTAAAATATCATCAATAATTTGATACGACATGCCTACAAAATACCCATACCAAAATAGTCGATTTACCGTATCACGATTAGCGCCAGCAGCAATTGCTCCTAGTTGACAACTCGCAGCAATTAATAATGCTGTTTTTCGCTTTATTCTTCTTAAATACGTTCGTAAATTTTGGTCATAATTGTATTTATCTTTAATTTGTTCAATTTCACCTTTACATACTTCTAAAATGGTATGCGATAGCGCCTGATGCGCCTCTGGAATTTCGATATTTGTTATACATTCAAGAGACTTAGCAAATAGATAGTCCCCTGTATACATTGCAATACGATCTCCCCATTTCGCATTCACAGTCGCACTACCACGTCGTAAAAATGCAGCATCAATAACATCATCGTGAACAAGAGAAGCCATATGAATAAGTTCTAACGCAACAGCTACATGCTTAATTGCATCTAACTTATAATCTCCAAATTTTCCCGCAAGCAATACAAATACAGGACGAATTCGCTTCCCACCAGCTTCAATAAGTTGTAATGCTGCCTCTTCTACTAATGGTTGTTCAGAAGCAACTGTCTTTTTTAATTCTTTTTCTATCACATTAATATCCGATCGTAAAAAAGAGTACATAAGTTGTAACTTCATATTGTTCACCTTAACCTAAAACTTCTTTTTTCTATTTTGATTCTGGTTTCATACCTAAATGCATCGCTGCTACTCCAAAAGTAAACGGCTTCACTTGTACACGTTCAAGTCCAGCTTCTTCAAACATATTAGCCAGTTCTTTCATACCTGGGAATGAGCTAGCAGATTCTTGCAGCCATGAATATTCTTTATAACTTTTCGCAAATAACTTTCCAAATAACGGCATGATATATTTAAAGTATAAAATATATCCTTGTCGAAAACCAATCATTGTTGGTTGAGATGTTTCTAAACAAATTACTTTTCCACCTGGCTTTACTACACGCGTCATTTCTTTTAATACGTGCATATAATCTGGTACGTTACGTAAACCAAATCCAATCGTTACATAATCAAATGTGTTATCTTCAAATGGAAGTTCCATTGCATTCCCATGTAGAAGTTCTACTTGTTTTAATTGTAACGCCTCTACCTTTTGCTTACCGACAGATAACATATTTTCACTGAAGTCTAAACCAACAACCTTGCCCTGTTCACCTACCGCTCCAGCTAGCGCAATTGTCCAGTCCGCTGTCCCGCAGCATACATCAAGAGCCTTGTTACCTGGTTTTACATCCATAATGCGCATCGTCTCTTTACGCCATGCTTTATGTCTTTGAAAACTAATTACAGAATTCATCACATCGTATTTATCAGAGATTTTCTCAAATACATCATGTACTCTTTCTTCTTTTGATTGTTGCATGCTCGTACCTTCTTCCAATGTAAAATAGCTTATGTCTTCGATTTATCTCTTAACACAGAGTTTATTTCGCTTATATCTGTGTGGTTTTCTAAAAACTGATTTTCTTTCTTTCTGAGTTCCATCATCCATCCATGTATAACTGTTTCTGCCTCCGCTTTATCCTTCGCAATCCCTTGAACTGCTTGAAAAACAGGTGAATGTCGTTTATCAGCATGCAGTTCACATTCTTTTTGAAGACGGTTTTTTCCTAGTACATATGTTATAAACGGCTTCCAATGCGATAAATGAAAATGATCACATGTTTTTTGCAAGAGTGCAGACTCAATCGTAACTACACTTTCCATTATGTCATCCATCGTTTCATGCGCTTTTTGATATAACATTATTTTGTGTTCATTAATTTCTTTAATTCCTTCAGCAAGCGCACGGATTAAAACAATATCACGATTCATAGACAATAAGTAATAATATAACCCGCTATAGTAATCACCAGCAAGTACTGTTAGCTGACGACGTTTATGCGATTCATTTGCTTCTTCCCCTGCTTTATTTGATACTCTTTCATGTGTATCAAGCGCAATTTGCACAAGCATAATCGTTACTACATAATGCTCAATTTGTTCTATATGTAAATTTGCACCTTTTAAAGCACCATATAACAATGCTATTTTTTCTTCATCAATAAATGGTTCTTCAATATAGTTTATAAAATAAGGATGGCGTAATTTCTCCATCAATTTCTCTCTTATACCCGCATACCCTCCGTAGATGTCACACACAAAAATCACCCTTGTTTTCTAATTCATAAAACTTATTATAACACATACATACTATTTTCTATAACCAAAACTTGGCTACTCTTTCCAAACTTCCACCGAACGAAATAACATCTTCCATTCTTTTTAGTAGTCTTTCTATTCTCACTCTTCCTTGCTAAAACTATATCATTTATTTACATAAAAAAAAAAGAAAAGCAGTTTCCTACTTTTCTTTACTTCGATTTAATAAAAGATAAAATTTCACTACGTGCTGCTGCATCATTTTCTAGCACACCACGTACTGCTGTTGTTACTGTTTTCGCGCCTGGCTTTTTCACACCACGCATCGTCATGCACATATGTTCCGCTTCTACTACTACCATTACACCATGCGGCTCTAGTACTTCCATAATAGAGTTTGCTACTGTTGATGTAATACGTTCTTGCAGTTGTGGACGACGTGCAATTGTATCTACAGTACGAGCTAATTTACTTAACCCTGTCACTTTTCCGCCTTGCGGAATATATGCAACGTGAGCAACTCCATAGAATGGAACTAAATGATGCTCACACATCGAATAAAACGGTATATCTTTTACTAGTACAAGCTCCTCGTGATCTTCTCCGAACACTTTATGCAAATGTTCTTTCGGATCTTCATGCATACCCGAGAACACTTCTGCGTACATTTTTGCAACACGCTTTGGTGTATCAAGTACTCCCTCACGATTTGGGTCATCTCCGATTGCCTCTAAAATAAGGCGTACTGCATGTTCAATTTGTTCTAAATTAACTTTTGCCATCCGCTAGCCCTCCCGAAAACCTAAAAGTGATACGAACACATTCTAGCATATTTATGTTTTTAAAAGCAAAAAGAAGAGTTCCCAAAAAGGAAACTCTTCTTCCCTGTTAATATGTAAGGATTATTTAACCGCATCTTTTAACGCTTTACCAGGTTTGAATGCAGGTACTTTACTTGCAGCGATTTCAATCTCCTCACCTGTTTGTGGGTTACGACCTTTACGAGCCGCACGCTCACGAACTTCGAAGTTACCGAATCCGATCAGTTGTACTTTATCACCTTGCTTTAAAGCTTCTAAGATAGAATCAAAAACAGCGTCTACTGCTTTTGTTGCGTCCTTTTTAGAAAGGGAACTTGCTTCTGCAACAGCATTGATTAAATCTGTCTTGTTCATGCCATTCACCTCCTCCCAAAGATAAGACTGTATAATGATCATAAAATGAGTCTTACTTTCATTTGTAGGCAATTTTTACAAATTCTATACTACAAAGATGTAGATAAATCATTATCAACGCCTATATTATACGATTCTCCTTTATAATTCAATATTTTTAAGGAAATTGTTACTCTTAAAATGTGAAAATCTGATGAAACTTGACAATTTACAACAATATATTAGATAATGACTGTTTATTTTTCTATTCCATACGCAAAAATCAAAAAAATCCCTCTACGATGAGAGGGATTTTTTCTTATAATATAATCGCAATTAATCCGCCAGATCCTTCATTAATAATTCTCTCTAGCGTTTCTTTTAATTTATATCTCGCATTTTCTGGCATTAAAGATAGTTTCGCTTGTATGCCTTCTCGAACAATAGAGCTAAGTGAACGCCCGAATATATCAGAATTCCAAATTGATAATGGGTCATCTTCAAAATCCTGCATTAAGTAACGAACTAGTTCTTCACTTTGCTTTTCAGTACCAATGATTGGCTCAAACGTTGACTCCACATCTACTTTAATCATATGAATAGACGGAGCTACAGCTTTTAATTTCACACCAAACCTTGAACCGTGACGAATAATTTCTGGCTCATCTAAGCTCATGTCAGCTAACGCAGGCGCTGCTACACCATATCCTGTTTGCTTTACCATACGCAAGGCATCCGCCACTTGATCGTATTCTATTTTTGCATGAGATAAATCGAGCATAAGCTTTAATAAATGATCTTTCCCTCGAATTTCTACCCCTACTACTTCTTTTAAAATTTGATCATATAATTCATCCGGTGCATATAAATCAATCTCTGCTACGCCTTGCCCCATATCAATACCAGCTAAGCTCGCTCGATCAATAAATTCATACTGACTAAACTGCCAAACGACACGGTCCACATCACGAAGACGTTTTATATCCTTCACAGTCTCTTGAACCGCTTCTTGATAACTTTGGCGCAACCAATGCCCTTCATTTAACACCATCACCCAGCTCGGAAGGTTAACATTCACTTCTAAAACAGGGAACTCAAATAATGCTTCTCGAAGTACATTGTACACATCTGTTTCCCTTAAACTTTCTACACTCATCGCAATGACTGGGATATCATATTCTTCAGATAAACTTTGGCGCAATTGCTCTGTATCTGGATGATACGGCTGTACAGTGTTGATGATCATAATGAAAGGTTTTCCGACTTCTTTTAACTCATTTACTACGCGTTCTTCTGCCTCTATATAATCTCTTCTTGGAATTTCACCAATCGTTCCATCTGTTGTAATTACAACACCAATTGTGGAATGTTCTTGAATTACTTTACGTGTTCCGATTTCTGCAGCTTCATGGAATGGAATAGGTTCTTCATACCAAGGAGTATTAATCATGCGTGGGCCATTCTCATCTTCATAGCCTTTTGCTCCTGGAACCGTATATCCAACGCAATCTACCAATCGAATATTCACTTCAAGACCTTCATCTACTTCGATAGAAACCGCTTGGTTTGGAACAAACTTCGGTTCCGTCGTCATGATTGTACGACCAGCAGCACTTTGAGGCAGTTCATCCTGCGCCCTTTGACGGTCAGACTCATTCTCAATATTAGGAATAACTACAAGTTCCATAAATTTTTTAATGAATGTTGATTTCCCTGTTCGAACAGCTCCTACAACTCCAAAATAAATATCACCGCCTGTGCGTTCCGCAATATCTTTAAAAATATCTACCTTTTCCAAGTGATTCCCTCCCTCAATATTTTTGGGAATAATTCCACGTTTATAGTCAACTAATACCTTCTCTAACGTTGCCTATAATATCTGATATAATATAATGGTATTCTAGAAGTTCGGACAATATATCATATAATTTTGTCCAATTTCATATGACTATTAAAAAATACCTTTTGTTTGCATCGCAAGTTGTGTAACATAAAAAACCTTTCTTCTAGAACTTATTCACTAAAAGAAAGGTTCATGACTTATGATTTTAAAAAAATTGGTTCTCCATTCTTTACCGTATACGGTAAAGAATACGCAGGTACAAATGGAGAATCTTTCAAAAGTATATTCCGAATATCTTCCCCCTCCTGAAATTGCCCTTCATTTTTTTTCAACGCTTCATATAAGTCGATTCGATAATCAACATAAATTTCTCCCTTTTCATTGATTACAAAAGGAAGCCCTTTACCAGAGTACGGACTTGTTACTTGTGGCACATCTTTGTATCCTAGTTTTTTGAAATCTAATTCATACACACCATCTGAAATTACCTTTTTAAATGGTGGATATTGATGTTCATCCCGATACATCCTAAGCTTTAATGATAATTCCTGGATTTGTTCAGCCATCCTAACATCAATTAACTTTACTGTTGGGTTTGTTTCAACGTCTATTAATACGTATTGGTACACCCCTCCGCTTTCATACGCATTTCCTGGCGCTTCTTGTATGTAACGCGGAGCAATCTTTTGAAAATCGATTGGATACTTTTGATAAATAGGCGTACTCATATCCCGCGTCTTAATTGGCAATATCCCATCATTTTTCTCCTTAAATGTCTCTACAGCTTTTTGGACAACCTGTAGCTGATCTTCATAAGGAACAGCATTTTGTCTCATATTTTCTTTCGGATACAGACAACCTGTTAAAAGGCTCATACAACAAAATATTAAAATAATATGGACTTTTTTCACTAGCAATCACCTTTTCATACTAATATAACTTGCTCCGTATGTAGCATTTTCGAGACCATTCCCTTTACTGCTGTACTGGTCCACTAAATACAACAAGAAAAATAACAATTCCTGACACAACCATAAGGGTGTACGCTACTAACGCTGTAATCCCTTTCAAAAATTTATTCTTTATTTTGTATCTACTTAGTAAAATAAAACTTACTGCAAAAAACATAAATCCAATTGCTCCTAAAGCAAACCACATTTTTAAAAGCCCATCTGACATATACACACCCCTTTTTATTAATCTATTTTTATACTATTTTAACAAATTAAAATTTTTAAACAAATAAAAAAAAGAACATTTTATTACAAATTACGAATATATAACTTTAATCCACATATTTTTTCGCATCTTCCTCTAATCTAGATAAAAATAAAACCGAAGCGAGTGTATCTCTCGCTTCGGTTGACCAAATATGCCCAAAACAGCTCTATTCCCATACTTTCATGGCTATCATATGCAATCTACAAACTCTTTGTTTCTTATATTTTATTTTTTAAACATTTTGCTTAACGAGCCAAAGTCAGCGGGCATATTATTGTTAATGATCGCTTTTACAATTTGATCCTCTTGTTCTTTCGGCACTTCACGTCCTGCCATAAGAGCCACTTGATGAATCAATTGACGAAGCACAGTCTCATCACGTAAATTCGCATTTTGTACAGATGATGCTAATTTAAAAATATCTTCTTTATTCACTTTCGCTTCTTTTTCAATGTTATTAAAAATGTTATTATCCATTCTTTTCACCCTCTCCTCAAGTTACTCTTCATCCTATGCAAAATTAAAAAAATGGTGAAAAGACCCATAAAAATAAAAAGCGACAGAAGTACAAATGTACTTCTGTCGCTTTTTTTAAAGTAAGTCAGGTATAGCTTCCACTTCATGTTTTCGAACACGTCCCATTAATGAGCCTACTGCATCTTTCACATTATTCCCATTGAATAGCACGTCATATAAAGCAGCTGTAATCGGCATTTCAACTTCCATTTTCTCTGCTAATTCGTGAGCAGCTTTCGTTGTTCTTACACCTTCTACAACCATACCCATACTTTCTAACACTTCTTCTAAAGAGTGTCCTTTTCCAAGCATATTTCCAGCGCGCCAATTTCGGCTATGAACACTTGTACAAGTTACAATTAAGTCTCCCATACCAGTTAGACCAGCAAAAGTTAATGGATTTCCGCCCATTTTTCTTCCTAAACGAGCAATCTCCGTTAAACCACGTGTCATTAATGCTGCTTTCGCATTATCACCTAATCCAAGTCCATCAGTTATCCCAGCAGCTAATGCGATGATATTTTTTAACGCACCACCAAGTTCAACTCCAACGATATCTGGATTTGTGTATACACGGAAGTAACTATTCATAAACAGGTCTTGTACTTCCTCAGCCGCTTCCATACGCTTTGCTGCAGACGTAACCGTCGTCTCTTGACGTAAACCGACTTCTTCAGCATGACTCGGTCCAGACAGTACAACAACGTCTTTAATCAAGTTCTCTGGAATTTCTTCCTCAATCACTTCTGAAATACGTTTTGACGTACCAGGTTCAATTCCTTTACTTGCATGAACCCAAGTAATCGGACCCGCTACATATTTCTTCATATCTTGCAATACTTCTCTATACGCTTTCGTTGGTACTACAAGAAGTACTACATTTACATCTACTAATGCTTCTTCTAAAGAAGAGTAGGCTACGATTGTGCTTGGCAATGTAATTCCTGGAAGGTATCGACTATTCTCATGTTTCGTATTAATCTCATCCATGAGTTCAGAGCGATTTCCCCAAATTCGTACATCATGTCCATTGTCAGCCAATACCATCGCTAACGCTGTTCCCCAGCTACCTGCTCCTACTACTGTGATTTTTGTCATAAAATCACATCCTCTCCATTAGTCTCTTGCTCTAGCGATAATGTGAATTGGCGTTCCTACAAAACCGAACGCTTCACGTAAACGATTCTTTAAGAAGCGCTCATATGAGAAGTGCATTAACTCTGTATCGTTTACAAATATAACAAATGTTGGTGGTTTTACCGCAACCTGTGTCGCATAGAAGATTTTCAAACGGCTACCATTATGAGTTGGCGTTGGATTCATCGCTACCGCATCCATAATTACATCATTTAATACGTTCGTTTGAATACGAATACTATGGCTTTCATTTACTTCATTAATAACTGGTAATAATGTTTGTGTACGTTTTTTCGTTTTCGCAGATAAGAATACAATCGGTGCGTACTCTAAAAATTGGAAATGAGCACGGATGTTTTCTTCAAATGCTTTCATTGTTTTTTCATCTTTTTTCACTGCATCCCATTTGTTTACGACGATAATAACAGCACGTCCTGAATCATGAGCATATCCAGCGATTTTTTTATCCTGTTCAATAATTCCTTCTTCTCCGTCTAAAACGACTAAAACAACGTCAGAACGTTCAATCGCTCTTAGTGCACGGAGTACACTATACTTTTCTGTACTTTCGTATACTTTCCCTTTTTTACGCATACCAGCTGTATCGATGATTACATAATCTTGACCATCTTTACTATATGGTGTATCAACAGCATCACGTGTCGTTCCCGCTATATTACTTACAATTACACGTTCTTGACCAAGAAGTGCATTTACAAGTGATGATTTCCCTACATTCGGACGTCCAATTAAAGAGAAACGGATTGTTTCATCGTCATAAGCTTCTTCTTCAATCTTTGGAAAATGATTTGCAGCTTCATCTAACAAATCACCAAGTCCTAAACCGTGTGTACCTGAAATTGGGAATGGCTCGCCAAATCCTAATGCATAAAAATCATAAATATCACTACGCATTTCTGGATTATCAACCTTATTTACCGCAAGTACAATTGGTTTTTTAGAACGATATAAAATTTTAGCAACTTCTTCATCTGCTGCAGTTACACCATCGCGACCATTCGTCATAAAAATGATAACATCTGCTTCATCAATCGCTACTTCCGCTTGTTGACGAATTTGTGTCAAGAACGGCTCGTCACCAATATCAATTCCACCTGTATCAATAATGTTAAACTCATGATTTAACCATTCTCCCGCACTATAAATACGGTCTCGCGTTATACCTGGTATATCTTCTACGATTGAAACTCTTTCTCCAACAATTCTATTGAAAATAGTAGATTTTCCTACGTTCGGGCGGCCTACTATTGCTATTACTGGTTTCGGCATATACTTTCATCCTTTCAACTTGCTTCTGTTTATTATGTAAAAAACCCTTCTTTGTGCAAGAAGGGATTTGCATTCCAGAATATTTCTCAGCGTATCAAAACACCTCACATTATACCACACGTTACTAATGTTTCACAATAATATATACATTCTCTTGTAAGCGATGCGCAATACCATCCAAAATTGCCTCTAAATTATTTGCAACAAACTCTAATTCATCTGTCGATTCACAAGTAAACAAAGGGGCACCACCAGCAAATTTCTCCGGCGCTGTGGTAATAACCGCGAGTATTACACTTTCTAACATCATCTTTTATCTCCCCTTCCTTTCGGGGCTTCCGATGACATATGAACAGCACTTTCTAACGTCGGTACGTTCCCTATGACACCTATCGCTTTCTCTGCATCTTGATCTTGTGGCAAGACAAAAATCCCCACCCTACCATCTTCTAAATCACGCTTTGCTAACGGCACAAGCGCTGGCGTACCAGAATCTCTATAAATCCCTAAAGCAACAGAAACATCATGTAAAATAGCTTGTCGTTGTCCTAAGTTTGAGATTGTCACCATGGCATCAATTGATTTCGGCCTTAAAATAAAGCCCATTCCATATTTCATAATTTCCTCTTGCCTTGCTGGCAATCCAATATTCATAATGTAAATATTATCAATATACAGTCCCGCTCCTTCAAAACGAAGTGGAACATGCTCGATATCAACAAGATCATGTAACCTTCTGCCCGACATTAATTTTTTCGCGATAATAAATGCGATGATAGCCATAATTACTCCAGCAACCCATGAACGGAACCCTATATACGCAAACGTCGTTGCAAACGACGTTAACATCGCCAAATAGTTGCGACTTTCAAAAACTAATGCAATCCCTTCAATATATGTATTACCACGCGGTACGAGCTCATATCCATCTAATTGTTGAAGTGTATTTCTTTCCATATTACGCACATCACGAAACTGTGTTGCTGCTAATGTCAGAAATGTAATAGCAGAAAAATCTTTTTTCAAAATTGACGGAATCGCAATCGCTCCTAAAGCCGCTGCAATTAACCCCATCGCAACGTGAATAATTTTCCCGTGGAGCCTCGTCGGATATTGACGCGTATCCGTCCGGAGCATTAGCACTCTCGTTACTGTCCCCGCTATTACTCCGCATAAAATGGCCGGTGTATATTCAGTCATGTATTACCCTCGCCTTTCTTTTACGTGCTTTCCTCTTGAACTGTTCCATGTATACTGATGCTTTTGCAATCCAAAACAAAATTGCCATGAAAAATGTAGAAACGGCGACGATATCAAAAAACGCTAAACTCCCGTAATCATAAGGAAAGTGTAGTTTCCGAAAAATAAGTGTCACAAACAATTCTCCCTGTAACATTCCTATATAAAGAGAACATAATCGTAATATGCGATCCCCATGTAATAAAACTGATGCATACACAAGAGCACTACTTAACAAAAACAACCTGTCCACCACAATCCAAATCGGATCATATACTTCTAACAAATGAAAACTTGTATATAGCATTGCAATAATAAGTGCCGAAAGTAAGGTATATAATTTTTTCCAAATCGAATATAGTGTGATTCCTATAAAAGCAACAATACAAAGCAAAAGTGCATTTACTGATACCGTGAATGAAGCAATCGTTACATGTAACGAAGAGCAAATAATAAAAATCAATATACAAGCGCTTATCTTCCACCGCATAGAGTCCTTTTTCATAAAAAAAGTTACAACAATCCACCCTATCCAAGATACAAAATAAAAAGTACTCCCTTCCATCATTTCACCTCCTATGTTTTCCATTATGGGAACTTTTTATGAAAGTTAATCCACTTTCTTCACGCATAGTTTTTTCACATAACAGCAACACTTTTAATAAGGAGGTGCTATTCATTATGGGTAAAGATCGTCAAGAACGAAAACTAAGAGAATCACGACGCGTCGAATCTGACCGCGACCAATCATTACAATATCCCGGTGCAACTGGACTGGATACACCAGAGCAAGCCCGAAAACAAAATCAGCACTAATGAACACAAAAAGACGGTTTCGATATTGTACGAAACCGTCTTTTACATTTTTATTTATACCGAAATAATATTTCATGTATAAGTCTTTCTAGGTTTTTTTACCTCCACCTATTTTCTTTGACAAAATTAAACCCTTCCCAATCATTCATCAGTACAATATCTACATTTTTCAACCTCTATTTCAGTCGCAATTTTCTCAAGCTAATGTTTATATACATAATAATTTCATTTTTTATTTTTATAGAATATTAATTCGTTCCTCACTTTATATTACTAAAAAAGAACAGGAAATAAAAAAACCAACCAAACGGTTGATTTCTTTATCTCCTACTATAATGCGCAGTATCAATACCACGCTGCGTTAACCAATGATATGTTTCGCCCTTTACAACAAGAGGTACAGCCTGTAACTCTTCTATCGTCTTCGCACCAAGAGCTGTCATAATAAATTTCAAATCTGTATGTAAAAGATCAATTTCATCCACTAACTTCTCGATACCATCTTGCATTAAAATACGTAAAAAGTATCCAGCAAACGCAGTTGTATTCGCCCCTAATGCGATTGCTTTCGCTACGTCAAGCGCTGTTTGTATGCCCCCAGATGCAATAAAAGAGAGGTTATTATTTGTAGAGGTTGCTTCAATAATCGAGGTTGCCGTTTGTATGCCCCAGTTATTAAAATAAGAAAGCATTCGTTGTCTTCTTTCATTTTCAACAGCAGCAAAATTCGTACCACCTTGTCCGCCAATATCAATTGCCGTGACACCTATGCTCGCTAACTGTTGCATTGTTTCCTTACTCATCCCAAATCCAACTTCTTTCACAATGACAGGAACCTTACTATTTAAAACAATTTTCTCAATGCGTTGAAGTACACCAGTAAAGTCACGGTCTCCTTCTGGCATCGTTAACTCTTGTATGACATTTAAATGAATTTGCAATGCATTCGCTTCAATCATATCAACGGCACGCTCTGCTTGTTCGATAGTTGCCTCACTACCTAAATTAGCAAAGAAAATACCATTTGGATTTACCTTTCTGATAATCTTATAAGAAGCAGCCTCACTTTCATCTTTTAACGCCGCCATTTGCGACCCTACGGCCATAGCAAGTTTATGATGTTTCGCTACATATGCTAATTGCTCATTAATATGTAACGTTTTCTCTCCTCCACCACCAGTCATCGCATTGATAAAAATCGGCGAACTTAGTGAAAGTTCGCCGATTTTTGTTTCACATGTTATTGTGTCATAACTTGAATTTGGCAAACCTTGATGCACAAAATCAATATCATGAAAGCCATGCGTACGAGACTGACCAGTAGAAAGAGCGTATTCAATATGATCTAATTTACGTTTTGCCCTTACCACTTGTACCCCTCTTTATTTCTTTAATTTTTTCAGTTGTTCACCAATAATATCACTTAATTGGAAAGTAGCAGAATCAGCATTTGGTTCATACTGACTGTAATCTTCAATTACATTATTTTCCTCAAGCGCTTCTTTTATACTTAAAGAAATACGTTTCTCTGCCACATGGACTTCAAGCACTTTCACTTTTACTTCTTGTCCCATTTCCAATACTTCACTTGGATTTTTCACGTGACGATTTGCAATTTGAGATACGTGCACAAGACCTTCAACGCCAGGTAAAACTTCAACGAATGCACCGAATGTAACAAGACGTTTTACTACTCCCTCACGAATATCTCCAGCTTTTAGTTCGCCAGCAACATTTTCCCAAGGTCCTGGTTGAGCTGCTTTAATTGATAAAGAAATACGTTGTGTATCAGCATCAACAGATAACACCTTTACTTTTACCTTTTGCCCTTGCTCTAATACTTCAGAAGGTTGCTCTACACGTTCGTGTGAAATTTGTGAAATATGAACTAAACCGTCCACACCACCAACATTTACGAAAGCACCAAAATCAGTTAATCGTTGTACTGTTCCTTCAACAATGTCTCCTTCTTTTAATGAAGAGATTGCTTCTTTTTTCTTAGAATCTAGTTCTAATTCTACTACTGCTTTATGCGAAAGGATTACACGATTTTTTTCGCGGTCTAATTCAACAATTTTCACGGCTAATGTTTTGCCTTTATAGTCAGTAAAATCTTCTACATAATGTACTTCCACAAGTGAAGCTGGGATAAAACCACGAACACCAAGGTCCACAACTAATCCACCATTCACGATATCTTTTACAGTCACATCAAATACATGACCCGAAGTAAATTTCTCTTGTAATTCTACCCATGCTTTTTCTGCATCAACAGCACGTTTAGATAAGACAAGATCATCTTCTTCTAATTTAATAATTTTTAATTCTAGTATTTGATCTAATTCTACAACATCGCTTGCTTTTTCAATATGAACGTTAGCTAATTCACTAATTGGAATTACGCCATCTGTTTTGTATCCAACATTTACAAGCACTTGTTTCTCTTCAACTTTCGTTACAGAACCTGTAACAACGTCACCAACTTGTAATTCTTTTGAATCCATAACTTCTTCATTCATTTTCTCTACCATGGAAATACCTCCCTACAGAATTGACAAAGCATTTTTTATGTATATACGAAATGAAAACATGTGTTTTCATTTGCATGTTTAAGAATTTATCATCACATACTCAGTTTTCATACATTTCACTAGAAAATATATTAAACCTATATAAATAGTATACAGCAAAATCATCTTGAAGAAAGTATGTTTTGAAATATAATAGCGAATATATTCTGAAAGTTTTATCTCTCTTTTACTAACTTCTTACAAATCCCATCATTTGTCAAGGAAAGAGACTCACAATTCACGTATCCTTTACATTTCTATATAAACAAAAAAGAAAGAGGTTATCCCCTTTCTTTATTTCGCAAACACTCCTGAAACAATACTCATAATTTTTTGGACAACTTCTTCAATTGATAAAGAAGTTGTATCTAATTCCAATGCATCATCAGCTTTCTTTAGAGGAGAAACCTCGCGTTCTGAATCTAATTTATCACGCTGAGCAATTTCTTCTTTTAACTGCTCTAAATTAGAATCGAAACCTTTATTCATATTTTCTAAATGTCTTCTTTCTGCTCTTTCTTCAACAGAAGCAAGCATAAAGATCTTCACTTCAGCATCTGGCAACACATGTGTACCAATATCACGACCATCCATTACAACGCCGCCTTTTTCGGCTAACTCTTGTTGACGACGTACCATTTCTTCACGAACAAGGCGATGTTTCGCTACAATAGATACTCGATTCGTCACCTCAGGTGTACGAATTACTTCAGAAACATCTTGTCCATTTAAAAATACAAGTTGTGTATTTTCTCCTTGCTGAAACTCGATTTTCACATTCTTTACAACTTCCATTAACTGCTCTTCATTTTCAATATCCACTTTTTGCTCAAGGGCTGCATATGTAATCGTACGATACATAGCGCCTGTATCAATATAAACGTAAGAAAGCTTCTTTGCCACTACTTTTGCAACCGTACTTTTTCCAGCAGCTGCTGGACCATCTATAGCAAT
The DNA here is from genome assembly GCF_022095615.2 of Bacillus thuringiensis. NCBI lineage: Bacteria > Bacillati > Bacillota > Bacilli > Caryophanales > Bacillaceae > Bacillus > Bacillus thuringiensis. The sequence continues at coordinate 1,446,567 of NZ_CP155559.1, read as the reverse complement.
TGAAATTCGTTTATCCATTGTAACACCTCATTTTTTCACTTATAAAACAAAATGAAAAGCAGGTATTCGCCTGCTTCTTCTCATTTGCTTCACGTCATTAAATCCTCAATTATTGTAGCATAATCCTTCATAGAAGAAAATGAAAACTACCTATTCACCTGTAAGATTTCTGCTTTGTTTTTTACCATGACACCTTCATAATAAACAATTTTAGATAAATATTTCACCGATGACTTATGTATAAATAACAATTGTACAATACAAAGACAAATGAATTGTATTACTAATATACGAATAAAAATTCTCTCCATCTTTTTCAACGTAATTGCTCCCTCCTATCCTATATTTACACATTTCGTTTCGCAATTTTATACATCGTACATATAGCAGCTAACTTTATTGTCATTTTCGAGGCATACTTTTATACATTTCCATTGTCGAATTTACTCAAAACATGTTATGTTCTAAATGTATTTTTCAACTTGAAAGGGGTATAAGCATTGAAAAGAATCCTAGTTTTACACACAGGTGGAACAATTGCAATGGAGGAAGATAAAGAAACTGGGGTCGTACAACCAGGTGAAAAAAATCCTCTTTTAAAATTTATTCCTGATTTAGAAGGCGATGTTGATTTAATCGTTGAAGATGTGTTCCATCTACCATCTCCTCATATGACACCGAGCGAAATGTTACAATTACAAGTCATCATTGATGAAAGAGTAAAACAAGACGACATTCATGGCGTAGTCATTACGCATGGTACGGATACATTAGAAGAAACAGCCTATTTCTTAGATTTAACGGTGCAAGCAACTATTCCAATCGTTGTAACAGGCGCAATGCGTTCTAGTAATGAATTAGGTGCTGATGGTCTATATAACTTCTTATCAGCTGTAAAAGTCGCTAGCTGTAGTGAAGCTGCTGAAAAAGGTGTTCTAGTCGTATTAAACGACGAAATTCATTGCGCTACAAATGTAACGAAAACACATACAAGTAACGTGGCAACATTCCAGAGTCCACAGTATGGACCAATTGGTATGGTAACAAAGCGAGGCGTTGTATTCCATCACGCTTTAGTACATCACGAAACATATTCAGTCAATACAGTTTCTAAAAACGTAGTTGTTCTAAAAGCATACGCTGGTATGGACGATACATTGTTAGCAGCAATCGAAACCCTTCCAGTAGACGGGATTGTTATTGAAGCACTTGGACAAGGTAATTTACCTCCAAGAACACTTCCTAGTCTAGAACGATTAATAAATAAAGGCATTCCTGTCGTATTAGTTTCTCGTTGTTTCAATGGCATCGTTCAAGATGTATATTCATATGAAGGTGGCGGCAAGCAATTAAAAGATATGGGTATTGTATTCACATACGGTTTAAATGCTCAAAAAGCACGTATTAAATTATTAGTTGCATTAGAGAACACAAATTCTCATGAAACAATCCAAAATATGTTTATGCACAGTTAAAAAAGAAGCTGTCGAAATAGACTTCGACAGCTTCTTTTTATATTTCTCTTGTTGCAATAGTTTGTGCAAGCGCATCTCCATGAAATCGACCGTTCTCAATAAATATTTCATTCGCATTATTTCCAGCAGCAATTACACCTGCAATGAAAATATTTTCAGCGTTCGTTTCCATCGTATCCTCTGTATAAATCGGACGTCCTGTTTCTTCATCAATCCGAACACCCATCTTCGTTAAGAAACTATGATCAGGATGGTAACCAGTCATCGCAAATACAAAATCGTTTTGAATTGTATATGCCTCATCATCAACTGTAAACGCTAATGTATGTTCAGTGATTTCTTTCACGTGAGCCCCGAAATGCATTTGAATCGTGCCGCTTCGTACTAACGCCTCAAACTCCGGCAAAATCCACGGCTTAACGCTTGGTGAATACTCACTTCCGCGATATAAAACCGTTACACGCGCACCGGCTTTAACAAGTTCTAACGCAGCATCTACACTCGAGTTTTTCCCACCTATAACTACTACATCTCGATCAAAATAAGGATGTCCCTCTTTAAAATAGTGAGCTACTTTCTTCAGTTCCTCACCTGGAACGTTCATATAATTTGGATTGTCATAATATCCAGTTGCTACAACAATATATTTCGCTATATATATTGTTGTACTTCCGTCACGCTTTGTCGTCTCAACCTGAAACACTTCTCCATCCTTTTGAACTTTCTCCACTCGTTCAAAAGCATTTACACGTACAGATTTACGCTTTACTACTTCACGATAATACGCAAGCGCTTGATTTCGGACTGGCTTACGATTTTCTGTAATAAAAGCTACATCACCAATTTCTAATTTTTCACTAGAAGAGAAAAATGTTTGATGAGTTGGATAATTATAAATCGCATTTACAATGTTTCCTTTTTCAATTACTAACGGATTTATCCCTACCTTTTGCAACGAAATTGCTGCTGCTAATCCGCACGGACCGCCTCCAATTATGATAGCTGTTTCTTTCTGCATACTCAGCTCACTCCTAGTCTTCTACCAATACGCTATTTATAAAAACAAGAAAAAACCTACTTACAGCAGTAGGCACCTATCTTTATTGTATTCATTTTTCATATATTTGTCATCTAAACGAAACGTACATCCGATAGACATCTGCTAAAAACTGCTGAAATTTAATACCTTGTTTCCCTAATACATTCTCAGGATCAATCTTTCTAGCTGGATCAAGCGTTTTATGTGACACGATATCTTTTTTCGGATTTAAGCCAAAGTTTTGGCATAAATACGCATGATACCATGTAAAACGATTATATGCTTCCCAAAAGTTAACATCACCACCATAACAAAGTTCCACTCCAATGGCCGCCTTATTCGCGTCATAGCCGTATAAGTCATTATCCGTCGGCACACCATATCGAACATGATACGCAACTTCATTTATAGGAACAATTTCCAATATTGTTTTATCATCTATAAATGTATGTGCCGAAGCTTTCGGTTGTATTTCATTAAAATAATCCCGATTCCCTATCGCATTGCTACCAGGGTTCCCCGTATCATGACTTACAATAAACCTTACTTTAGAAAGAGGAATTCCCGGTCGTGAACTTCCATACCCAATATAGTTACGCTCTATAGGAAACATCGCCATTACTACCAACTCCCGCTCTAGAAGATTACCTTACTTCCTTATATATGTATTCGGCAGTAATGTCCTTATCGCATATTTCTTACGCGAAGAGAAAATCGAAAATATTTGAAGTGAACACCATAAACAACAAAATACTTACAGCCACTCCATAAAAACCGTAAAACCAAACACAATCTTCTTTCGTATCTAAACCGAAAAATTTGTTTACTGATTGTAATAATGTGCCACGCTTACTTTGTTTGTTTCGTAATACTTCCACTCGCTCTACAACATCTGCTGGCATCATAAATCTTTGGTCTACTGTCATTTTCATCATTTATCTCTCCTTAAAATCATTTCCGTTTTGTTTATCTAAGGAAAGTATAGCACGTTTGTTCGTGCAGAACAAGCGTTCTTTTTTATTTTTATTTTATTTTTCAACAATCCAAGTAAGAATCGAGATTACAAAAGCGATAATCGGCCCTACTACAACTGCACCAAATATTAAAAACAGTAGTCCTTCTCCGAACATCCGAACGTTACTTGTTTTTCGGGCTTTCATCGTTCTTGAGAGTTCTGCCTCTAACCTCTTAACCTTTTCTTCTAATTGTTCTACTCGTTCCATCATTTCATTTTCCATATACAACACCTCACACTAATACTTCAACAAAAAAACGTGATTCCCTCGAAAGGAATCACGTTTTCTCACGATATAATATTATACCCAACCTCTGAAGCGACTTGCTTCAGCCATTTTACGAACACCGACCATATACGCAGCTAAGCGCATATTCACTTTACGAACTTGTGCTGTTTCATAAATAGAATCAAATGATCTTACCATTACTTTTTCTAAACGTTGTTCTACTTCTTCTTCAGTCCAGTAGTAACCTTGGTTATTTTGTACCCACTCAAAGTAAGATACTGTTACCCCACCAGCACTTGCTAATACGTCTGGAACAAGTAAAATTCCGCGATCTGTTAAAATTTTAGTTGCTTCTAATGTTGTTGGACCATTTGCAGCTTCAACAACGATTTTTGCTTTAATATTATTAGCATTTTCTTCTGTAATTTGGTTCTCAATTGCAGCTGGAACTAAAATATCGCAATCAAGTTCTAACAATTCTTTATTTGAAATTGTATTATTAAATAGTTTGGTTACTGTACCGAAGCTATCACGACGGTCTAATAAATAATCAATATCTAATCCGTTTGGATCATGCAATGCACCGTAAGCATCCGAGATTGCAATAACTTTCGCGCCTGCATCATGCATAAATTTAGCTAAGAAGCTACCAGCATTACCGAATCCTTGAACAACAACGCGTGCACCTTTAATATCAATGTCGCGTTTTTTTGCAGCTTCGCGAATACAAATTGTTACACCTTTCGCCGTTGCTGTTTCACGTCCATGTGATCCACCTAATACAAGTGGCTTACCTGTAATAAATCCTGGTGAATTAAATTCATCAATACGGCTATATTCATCCATCATCCATGCCATGATTTGAGAGTTTGTGAATACATCTGGAGCTGGAATATCTTTCGTCGGTCCTACGATTTGGCTAATTGCTCGTACATAACCGCGGCTTAATCTTTCTAACTCACGGAATGACATTTCACGTGGGTCACAGATAATTCCACCTTTACCTCCACCGTATGGTAAATCAACAATACCACATTTTAAACTCATCCAGATTGAAAGTGCTTTCACTTCATTTTCTGTTACATTCGGATGGAAGCGAATTCCACCTTTCGTTGGACCAACAGCATCATTATGTTGTGCACGATATCCTGTAAATATTTTAACAGTCCCGTCATCCATACGAACTGGTATTTTCACTGTCATCATACGAATTGGTTCTTTTAATAATTCATATACTTCGTTTGGATAACCCAATTTTTCTAATGCTTCACTAATAACAATTTGTGTCGAATTCAATAGTTCAAAATGTTGTTCCCTTTGTTGTTGTGTTTTTGTTTGAGTTCCCTTTTCGGCTACCATAGTAAGTAAACCCCCTGTAATTTCACTTGTTTAGTAAACCTTCATTGCCTAGTATACACCGTTAAATTTGGAATGCAATAGAAAACGCTAACAAATATATACAAACTTTTTTCTTTTGCAAGCGTTTTCACTATCATTATAGTCCTTTTATTACTTTTAGAAAAGTAAAATACTTAAATATTTAAATATTTTTTATTTCACTTAAATACAACACCTTAAAAAGATACATTTAAATAAAATAAAGAATGCTTAAGTATTTATGATTCCCGCTATACCATTAATCGTTTTGACATTTTCAGACCAACATTTTAGGTTTTTCCAAATAAAAAACAAAACCTTAGCTCTGTTATATTAGCTAAGGTTTTGTTTTTTCACAAAGTAATTGTGTATTTGTTCAATTGCTTGAGAAGCCATTAATTCTTTACCATACTCCATTAGACGATAAATAGTTGCTGTAGACGGATTACCATATTCCGCTAAAATAGCTATAAAATCTGCCTTCAGTAATTGAACTTGCTCCTCTTCTTCCATCCAAAGATAGTAACGCCCATCCCACGTATATAGTTTTCCGCCAGTTACATCAAGGTTATATAAACGATTCGACAGGTTAATTACGTCATCTAGTGTAGCAAACTCATAAAGTATATGCTCACTTTCATCTAGAGTCACTTGCATTTCAATAAACTCGTCACGGAACTCATCATCTGTATCCACATCTTGATGTTCTTTCGTTACAATTACGACCATTCCTTGCGCTTGTAGAGAAAATACTTCAACTGCAATCGGACCATCCGCTTCAAACCCTAGTTCCTTATTTGCTTCTTGCATCATATCACGAAATAATTGCTGTACTTTCGGTGCATTTCTCCACAAATCTTCTTTCGTTAATCCTCGTTCAGATAAATCATCAAATGTTAAGAAAATTTTTATCTTATTGTAATTTAATCGTTCCAGCCTCATCTCATACCCTCCCTACGTAACCAATGAATATAATTTTTATTATATGAAATAGAAAATAGATGGTTCTTTTCGAACAACTATTCTAACATTTTTAACCAATCATCCCATTCTTCTTTCGTATCACCAATTAGGCATGTTTGAATGTTCAACTGATCTCGAGCACCTATTTCTCCTATAAACCCAACAGAAAGTTTCTCACTTTTTTCTTGCAACAAATTCGTGTCGTTCATCGCGTTCTTAAGTTCTTGTTCCTCATTAAAAGAGACTACTACATATGTAGGTTGTATTTGCTCAACAGCTAACAAAATGCCATCTTCCGCTAAGCTTGACCTAATATATATCACTTCATATCCTTTTAAGCGTAAATACGTTGAGAAAACAAACCCTTTCAACATATTATTTTCTAACACAACAACTTTGTGTATAGAAGAAAATGATGATGCATTATGATACACCATTCCTAGACGAGTTTGTAAAAATGATACGACATATTGGAATTGCACCAATGTAACTTCATTATTATTTTTTAGCGTTAACAATTTATTTGACACTTGAAGAACAATACTTGCTATAACTTTTTCTGTTGCATAAATACTAAAAGCCTCGTTTAACAATGCAGAAGTTGTAATTTCATCAAATTTTAACAAAGCTTGTAGTAAATCGTCCACTAAAACAACTTCTCTATCGTAATGTATTTCTTTTTGAACATTACGCTGCAAACGATTCCCTTCTAATAATTGAACTGCTTGTCCAATCATCATGCCGGAAGAAACCTTGTCCATTAACCATTTCAAAATTTGAATATGCTCTTCTGTATATAATCGATGCCCCGCATGATTCCGCTTTGGAGCAATAATTTGATATCGTCTCTCCCATGCACGAAGCGTACTCGGCTGAATTCCAATTATATTCGAAACAGCTTTTATGTTATATTTCCCGTTTAGAGTTGGCATCATTTCCCTCCGCATAACGTGATAATATGTGTTTGAGCAGGTGCTCGGAAGCGAAGTGGGATCAACGTTGTTCCATACCCATTACTAACAAAAAGAGTCATATTTGAATGCTTATATACGCCACCTTTTAAATATTTTTTAGATGGGAATAATCGAATCTGTCCTCCATGTGTATGTCCACTTAACACAAGTGAAATTTGTTCTTTTCCAGACATTTTATTTATTATATCAGGGTTATGACTAATTAATATGCGAAAACCATCTTCTTTGCAATCAGCCAACGCTAAATCTAAACGATCACGTTTCAAACCAACATCATCTACACCGAGTAAACAAATTTTTTCTCCTAGTTCAGACTCAAATACAACTCTTGTATTATCTAAAACTTTCACATTATTTTCTAATAACAAAGCATCTAATTCATGATATTCAATCTCATAATCATTATTTCCCCATACAAAATATACAGGAGCTATAACTCTTAACTTTTGTATATTTGCAGAGATTTTCGATAAAGGGACGCCTCTTTCCGCTAAATCACCGCCAATAATTACAAGGTCTACATTTCCTTTTACTTGTTCAATTAATGAACTTGAAATGACCCTTCTATGAATATCAGAAATAAAAAACACCTTTACTTTTTGAAAACTTTTCGGAAATTCTTCAAATATTAAAGTATGTTCTAACACAGTATTACGCATCGCTTCTGTATACATTACAAGAAGAAATATAATACCAATACATATGAGAGTACTTAATAAGATAATCCATATCATATATTTTTTACTCCCTTCCTCATAAAGATAATCCTCAGTTTTTATAGCAAGTATGTTCTAGCTCTCCTGCTTTGCGGACTTATCTTTTATCGGAATTTTTATTTCTTGACCTACATTCACTTCATCCTCTTGTAAACCATTATACTTTTTAATCACTTCGATCCCAGTTTCATCTGAAAAATATTGCTTCGCTATACTTTCTAAAGTTTCTCCCTCTTTCACCGTATGCGTTACTACTTTCTCAGATGGTGCCCCTGATTCAGATTTAGCTGAATCAAAGAAAATGACCTCAAACGCACTTTTCCCAGCGTTATTACCATCACTTTTCACCTGAATATATTTATCTGTATACCATAAGATACTAATTGGTAGTAATATGAATAGAAATGTTAAAACTCGGACGAAAATATGATTCATTTTAAACTTTTCTTTTTTCTCTTTATTTCTATGAATTTCACTACGCGGCGGTAAACTTTCTTTTTCTTCCACTCGCTCAACTTCTAATTCCTCTTCAAAATCAGGAATTCGTTTTCTCATGTTGTTCACCACCACCTTCCATTTATTTTCTTAATTGGAGTCCCATTATAAAATCAACAAGAAAGTGTGCAAAGATTGTTATAAACAAATTTCCTGTCCATTCAAATACATAACCGAAGACAAAACTAATGAAACATACGAAACAAAATAAAAATGGCTTTTTTATATACCGAATATGTAACACTGCAAATACTAAACTCGCTATTACAATTCCAAAGTGCGTCTGCACTACACCTCTAAATAGAAATTCTTCTGCAAAACCGATAATGAACGTAATAACGAGTAGATGCATAACTGACATTCCTTGAAACATCCTATCGTTAATACCCCCATCATCAAACCAAGACTCTGGAAATACTCGCATTGCAACATAATCTAATAACACAATACCAATTGCTAATAAGCCGCCTATTATAAGTATAGACACCGGTTCCCATTTCCATAGACTATACACCGATTTTATATCTCGGAATAATATATATGCTAGTAAACAACCGATACCGATAATAATGAACTGTGTGATATACAGATTCAGCCTTATTTCTTTCGGACTCATATCTTCAATATTATGCCTTTGAATGTTCATCATTCCCCCATCTTTTCTAGACCGAAAAGCTTTTGTAACTCTGTTTCCCAATTATAGTCGAAATCCGATTGCTGCGCTTGTCTTTTTTTATAATCTGTTTTTGTAATACTACAATAGTCACAGCAATTTTTTAACTCGTTCTCTTTTCTATAACCGAACTGTTGCAGCAAATATTCACGTCTACATCCTTTCACATGTATCCATGATTTCATGTTTTCTAGCTCACTATATTTATTACGCAGCCTTATTTCTACTTCAGCTATTAATCTGTTCATAATTTCATCTGACAAGCTCTCTAATTTTAATTTTCGCTGTTGTATGATTCCAAGCTGCTCAAGATGATAGCGGATGAAACGCCAATATTGTTCATTAAATCTTGCTGCATTATAACAAATTTCTTCTACCTCTTCTATTGGTAATTCTTTCGTTTGAAACATTCTTTCTTGTAGTAAAGAAAATAGAAATTGTATTTGCGACTGACTTGGCAATTCATCTTCAATTATTGAAATTGGCAAATCGTGATCTAACGGACTACATAGTAAGATAGCTATACTCGGTTCACCATCTCTTCCAGCTCTTCCGATTTCTTGTAAATAGGAAGCTATATTGGTCGGATAATGGAAATGAATAATATAGCTCGTATTCGACTTATTTACTCCCATACCAAAAGCACTTGTACATATTACAAGCTGCAACTGGTCATTCATAAACTGCTGTTGAATTAACATACGCTCTTCATGTTCCATACCACCATGATAAAAAGCGACACCAGTCACGCCTTTTCCTCTTAAGTATTCCGTTAAGCGCTCTGTCCATGCTCTGCTTGAACAATATACAATCCCTGGCCCTTGTAAATACATCACCTGGTCCAAAAGCGCTTCTTTCTTCTCTTCTATCGTCTCCACAAATTGGACTTCCATTGCAATATTTGGACGATCAATAGAGTATACATGCTGCGTCACTTTCTTCAAATCTAAACTATCCGCTATATCTCGTAGCACATCTTTCGTCGCTGTTGCCGTTAATGCTAGCACCGTAGGAGACCCGATATTCTCAATGACCACATTTAGTTTTTTATAGTCCGGTCTAAAATCATAACCCCATTGTGAAATACAATGAGCCTCATCCACAACAAATAATGAAATATGAACTTTCTTCAATTCTCTTATTAGCACTTCCGACTGCAACATCTCTGGTGAAACAAAAATAAATTTATATGAAGCTAATTTTTTCATCGCTTCTCTTTTTTCATGTAATGTCCGAAAACTATTAAATGCTATTACTCGGTTTTTCACAACATATTTTAATTGTGCAACCTGATCTTCCATCAAAGATAATAACGGTGATACAACAAGTACTGTTCCTTCTTGCATTAGCCCTGGAAGTTGATAGCACATAGACTTCCCTCTTCCAGTCGGGAGCATCGCTATAACATCTTTTCCTTCCAATAAATCTGTAATTACCCCTTTTTGCCCTGGTCGAAATTCAGAATATCCAAACCATCTATATAAATATTCCTCAAGCTTCATTTATACCCTCCATCCGCGCCAATACAAGACGGACCTCAAAATAAGAAATCCCCTCTCCAACCGCTTGTTTCAACTCACGCAACTTACGTGTTTGTAATGCCTCAATTACTTTTGTTACTTTATCTATTTTATCTTTTTCCATAAACATCTCGATTGAAAACTCTTTTTCCCGTAAAGCAATTTCAACAAAATGATCTTCTATCGTTGCAACCTTTAAATTTCTAATTGTCGCTATTTCTTCTAAAGAACGTCCTTGTCTCCAAAAATTATATGTTTTTTTCGTTGATAAACTAAATAATTCAGCTCTCTCATTTGGGTAAGATATAATTTCAGCTAACAGCGGAAATTCATTTTCTTTATCGCGAACTTCTTGTATAAAGAAGTGAATTGTACCCCAAAATAAAAAATACACCCGAAATATATCTTGTTTCGTAATTTCCACTAATTGCTGCAATGTACAACCGATACGTTCATATCCTGTTAATCGATATGTTACAATTGTCGCTTCTACTACATCACCTTTTCCTAAAAGATTATGTATTTCTTTCCATAATCTTTTAGCCAATTCACTTCTCCTATACGGTATACCTGTTAAAAAGCGTTTCACCCACACCGTTATTTCTGTATCTTGTTGAATGGGAATAAACTTCGTATTATTCTGTTGTAAATTAGATATAGTTTGAATAATTAATGATAACCTTTTCCAAAATGTTTCACCTAATTCTCCATAGTGCAAACCATGTAAATGCGCGGGAAAAGCATACACTTCCTCCCATGTTTGCAACTGCATGTTACCTTTAGATGTTAACAAATATGTATTTTCATGTATTTCTTGAATCAAGTCTGCTTGCAACAACTTTGCAACTTCACGATCATAGTCTGTTCTATTTAACGATTTATATATTCCAAATAAAAAAGAAATTCGGAACATATTTCCATCTTGGAACGTTTGCGAAGATCGTTTTCCTTTTAATAAATAATAAATAGAAGAAACGGTCCTTTCACCATTCAATTGTTTTAAACAATACAATAAAGTATATTGTAGTTGCATTACCGCTTCCTCCTTTCTAACTTAATTACTTTTTAGTATGATTGCACTATCTACGTTACTCATTAAACTTATCATATTGGCACTATGTACTTGTATATAGTATATTGTACCAAACGAAATAACATTTACGTATTTTGAAAATCTTATGACATAATACAAAAATTAGTTGACACTCTAATTGATAAGGATTATCATTATAATTTTATGTTGAAAAGTTTTAAAAACCGTTTTACAATAAGGTTATAATTTTTATGGCGAGCTTTTCACATACATATTATCAGGAGGGATAAAAGATGGCAAAATATACAATCGTTGATAAAGATACTTGTATCGCATGTGGTGCTTGCGGCGCTGCTGCACCAGACATTTATGATTATGATGATGAAGGTATTGCATTTGTAACGTTAGACGATAACCAAGGTATCGTTGAAATTCCAGATGTATTAATTGAAGATATGATGGATGCATTCGAAGGTTGTCCAACTGACTCAATTAAAGTTGCTGACGAATCATTCGACGGCGACTCTTTAAAATTCGAATAGTCTTTTATTAACTTCAAAAAATATCCCTCATTAATATGAGGGATATTTTTTGTTTTCTTTTTTCATTCTACTTAATAAAAAACCATTAGTAGTTCCATACTACTAATGGTTTTATTTCTCCCCGCTATTTGCCAGGCAGTAAGATCCCCCCCTCAAAATCCAACGAAAGCAAAGAAGTTAGATGAGGGACGGGCTGTCCGTAAAGGCCCGATTGGTAAGGGCTAATAATTAGTGGGGGATAAACAAAAATCCCACTAATTAAAGTTTCACTTTATATTTTATGCATTTTTCATTTTTGCAAACACCCATACTTTCAGGCGTGAGAATAACGCTACAAATACAATTGTCACAACAATTCCTTTAATCAAATTAAATGGTAATATTGCCGTTACAACCGTTGTTTTTATCGCTTCGCTAGACATAGCTGGTGAATTTAAAAACCAAGTGTAAGCTGGGAATATGATGATGTAATTTAATACACTCATAATGAGCGCCATTGTAATTGTACCTAGCATTAATCCTGTCGTTAAACTCTTAACAGTACGATACTTCCTAAATAAGAAAGCTGCTGGTCCAATAAATAAACATCCTGCAATAAAGTTAGCAATTTCTCCAACTGGTACTCCCGTTAAACTCCCTTGAATCCCGTAATGTAAAATATTCTTTATCGCTTCTACAATTATCCCTGCAACTGGCCCGAAAATAATCGCAGCAATTAGAGCTGGTACATCACTAAAATCAATTTTTAAAAATGGCGGAAGCCCTGGAAACGGGAAATCCAACATCATCAGTAAATATGCAATACTACTTAGCATCGCTACACTCACCATCTGCACTACACTGTTTTTTTGTTTCATCTTTCTCTCTCCTTTTCCATCGATCATCTCATGGAAAGTGGAAAGGTTCTGCTATGCCTATTTTTTCATAGAATGAAAAAACCCTTTGTGTTTTACACAAAGGGAGAATTTAAGGCACATCAAACAGACGTTCAAATACCTATCTTTTTTGAACGCTTGAACCTCCATCTTCTCCCATCCAGACTGTACTGTCGGCTTTGGAATCACACCAAATCCTGCCTTAACGGCTCGCGGGCTTAGAACAAAATCACATATAGTTCATCACCGCCGGTCGGGATTTTCACCCTGCCCCGAAGATAGACCGATATTCTATTTTCCACTTCATTATACAACAACATGATCGTGTTGTGAACAAAAAAAGTGTAACTTATTAAAAATAAGTTATTAATTTTATATAATTGAAACCAATCGCTATATTTTACAATACACCCCATATTTTTTAGTATTAGGTATTTCTCCTATGAATCCACTAGTCATATATAGTTAAAAGTGATAAGATGTTGAATTGTTAAGATAAGAACATTTTCTGGATTATGGAGGAAATGTCATGAAGAAAGAAAAGAGACACTCTATTCGAGAAGCAATGAAAAAAAACTTAAGAAAAGAATACTTTTACTTAAAAAAAGAATTACTTTTCTACTGTCCAATTGATCTAGGCACATTCTCAAGCGAGACATACTATGCTGCTTTCGATGAAGATGGCATCAGTATTTATCAGTATGATAAAAAAACAGAGAGTAAATTAAAATTATGCGAGCGTCATCCGTGGAAGAGTTGGAATAAAGTGAAGATTGATCACTACTTGACAACTTCACAATTTATTTTTCAAGGGGAGCGAAACTGGATATTATCCCTTTTCCAAAAAGGAAAAGAAGCTCAAAAAATAATTGAAGAGCATACATCTTTACAAACTGAAGTTGTTTCCCGCTCTTTCTTAAAAAAACTTCCAGGGTTCCGTTCTAATGCACCGTTGAATAAATACATCGGCAGCATTTGCTACACTGCACTTATTGCATTTTTATTAAAATGGATGATTCCATTTCAAGCACCACAAATTGCCCTGTACTCCATTTCAATCGGTTGTATGCTTCTTGGTCTACTTTGTTTGACAATCGGTTTAATTGAACCAACAATTGTACTGTTTCGGACAAACGAAAAAACAAGAACGCAAGTATTTTACTTATATAGCTACTTAGCTATTTCTGGATTTATATGTGTCTTTATTTTTTGGTAAAAGAAGAGCTAGTTAAACTAGCTCTTCTTTACTTTACGTATAATTGTTGATTTGGATAAATCCGATCTTGCTGCAATCCATTTTTTTCTTTAACTTCCTTAACTGACATACTAAATTTCCGTGCAATACTAACTAAAGTGTCCCCTTTTTGCACGACATATAACGATGAAGAAACGACTTCATTTCTCTGTTCATGTAAAACAAGCAATGGATTCATCGCATTCTTTTTTGCTATCGTCCATCTTCCTTGATGAACTTCCAAATGTAAGTGTGCACCTCTCGATTCTCCTGTATTTCCTACTTCTCCAATTATTTCTCCTTTTGAAATATAATCCCCTTGAACTACATATCTCTTATTTAAGTGTGCATACACAGCCTCATATTCTCCATGTTTAATAAATACAACGTTTCCATAACTACTTGAATAATAAGACTTCGTTACCTTACCTTCTTGAATAGCTGCCACAGGCGTGCCAATCGGTGCCGCTATATCTATACCGTAGTGTTTTCCATGCCTTGTCCCAAAATAATCACTTATCTGCCCTTCAACAGGCCATGTCCATCGATTTCCCTCTGCGTACACATGTAATTGAGATAAAAACAATACCGTCAATAACATGACACCACATTTTAACACTTTCATATACATCCTCCGTTTTCTAATTAACACCATACCTTCTCTATTTTGGTATATTACAGAAAAAAGTATACAAAAAAAGAAAGTGAATCACTCCACTTCCTTCTCTTCTTTATTACGGAAAACGATTGCACTGCGATTATACTCCACATCTTTTACTTGTAATCGAGCGTTTATTACTCTAGCTACCGCAAACAAATAATCAGATAATCTATTTACATACTTTAGAACAACTCCATTTATTTCCCCTTCTTTTTGCAAGGACGCTACACATCGTTCTGCTCGCCTTACAACTGTACGCGCAATATGAATAGCAGCTGCCGCTTCGCTTCCACCTGGTAAAATAAAACGCTCTAACGGCGGTGCTTCTTCTATATACGAATCAATCCTTCTTTCTAAGCTTTCAACCATTTCAATCGTTACTTTATGAGGTGTTTTCCCCTCTACTATCGCCAAGTCTCCCCCGCAATCAAATAGTTCATGTTGAATATTTTCAAGTTCATTGTAAATATCTCCAAAAGATCCGCCTTGTAGCTTAGTCATTGCATATCCAATATGAGAATTCGCCTCATCTATCGTGCCATATGCTTCAACTCGGATATTATCTTTATCCACTCTGCCGCCTATTACACTCGTTGTCCCTTTATCTCCTGTTTTCGTGTATAATTTCATCACTTCACGACACCCCTCTTACTATTCTTCATTCGACTAAGATAGAAAAAAAGTTCTACTATTATTTATTTAATTGATTTTACAAAAAAATAAAAAACAGTAGAACTTTATTCATTATCAACTTTAAAAACGTATATCTAAATTATACGATTCGGTAAATATACAGAGAATGTAGTTCCCTCTCCAACAACACTTGAAACAGCAATTTTACCATCATGGCCTTGCACAATATTTTTTGCAATCGCAAGCCCGAGCCCCGTTCCACCTTTTTTTCCACGTGTTCTTGCTTTATCAGCTTTGTAGAAACGATCAAATAAAAATGGAATATCTTCTTCTGGAATACCAGCGCCCGAATCTCGTACTTCAAAAGTAAGACCATTATTTTTCGTATCAATTACAAGCGTTACATGTCCGCCTGCATTCGTATGACGAATTGCGTTGTCAATTAAATTCGTCAATACTTGTTCCATACGATCTGCATCAAACGGGTATTGTTCAATTGGATTCTGGAAATCAACCGTTAATGCGACTTCTTTATCCTTTGCAATTCCTTGGAATTTACGACCTATTTTTTCAACGAAAGGATGAATATCAACTTCACCTATATGTAACTCTACATTACCACTTTCCATACGCGCTAAATCTAATAGTTCATTTACAAGTTTACCTAAACGAACAGATTCATCATAAATGATTTGAACAAACTCATTAATTTCTTCTTTCGTTTGCACAATATCATCTAAAATCGCTTCACTATACCCTTGAAGCATTACCATCGGTGTACGAAGTTCATGTGATACGTTTGCAATAAAGTCTTGACGCATCTTCTCAAGACGGCGTTCTTCCGTCATATCACGTAATACAGCTACAGCACCACGAATTTTCGTTTGGTTGTAAAGCGGCGTCATAAGAACTACATAGTTCCCTTTTTGTAAATTAATTTCAACCACTTGTTGTTGTTCACTTTCTACAACAAGATGGAATAATTCAACAAGTTCAGAAGGCAGCTTTTTACTGAGCTCTACTTCTTTTTCCTCTTGCCAAACTTGTAAGAAATGTTCAGCCGGCGGATTGATTACAACGACTTCACCTTCTTGATTTAACGTAATAACCCCATCTGCCATACTACTTAAAATACTAGCTAGCTGTTCTTTCTCTTGCTGCAGAGCATTCATATTAAACTTCAACTGTTTCCCCATTTGATTTAAGGCCGTTGCAAGCTCACCAATCTCGTCCTGAGATACCATAGGAGCTTTCGCATCAAACTTCCCACGCGCCACCTCAAAAGCAACCTCACGCATTTTACGGAGTGGTGCTGTAATTCGAGTAGATAAGAAGAATGCAAAGAAAGTTGTTAATATAATCGCAATCCCTGCTGATAAGAAAATGAAATCAGTCGTTCTCTCCATACCTTGTATCGGAACTTTTAAAGATTCGTATACGAACACTGCACTTTGATTTTTTGACTGCACTGGTTTTCCGACAATCATAATATCATTTTCAGTGTTTTTATTCTTTCTACTATTAGAGGCTTTTCTAATGTTATTCTTAATTTCTTTTTTGTCTGTAAAAACAGCCGCTAATTCTTTATCTTCTTTCAAATCATCCATTGTAAGAGTGACTAACCCTTCTTGTTTCGGCGAAGAAGATATTTCTTTACCATCTTCTACAATAATAATCCTTGAAAGGGGATCAGAGAATTTGTACGCGATATTCTCAATCGTTTTTACATCGGCACCTTCTTCAATTAACTCTGAGACACTTGTTGCAACCTTTTGAAGTCTTGCTTCACTCATATCAACATAATATGTTCTAAAAAACTGTGAAAGTAAAATCGCAACAAATCCAAGCACAAACGAAACGAGAAGTAATATGGTCATCCATAACTTCCCTACTACACTTCTCCAAAGCATCAGTCGTTCACAACCTCAAACTTGTAACCTACGCCCCAAACGGTAACAATCATCTTCGCAGCATCTGGTGATTTTTTGCTTAACTTCTCACGTAAACGCTTTACATGCGTATCAACTGTACGTAAATCTCCGAAGAATTCATATTGCCATACTTCTTTTAACAATTGCTCACGATCAAATACTTTATCAGGCGCTTTCGCTAAGAATAATAGTAATTCGTACTCTTTCGGTGTTAAGTTTACTTCATTACCATCTGCTGTAACACGGTGTGCATCATTATCAATTGTTAAATGAGGGAACACAGTAACATCTTTTGTCGTTGTATCTTGTGTAAAGAATGTTGTTGGTACTGAACGGCGTAAGACCGCTTTCACACGAAGTACTACTTCACGTGGGCTAAATGGTTTCACAATATAATCATCAGTTCCTACTTCAAACCCCTGTACTCGATTTACCTCTTCACCCTTCGCTGTCAACATAATAATTGGCGTCGCTTTCTTCTCACGAACTCCTTTACACACTTCAATACCATCTTTACCAGGCATCATAAGATCTAGTAGGATCAAATCGTAATCATTTTGCAGTGCCATTTCTAAAGCTGTATCACCATTGTCCGCTTCTTCAATTGTGTATTGTTCTCTTTCTAAATACATTTTCAACAAACGACGAATACGATCCTCATCGTCTACAATTAAAATTCTTGATTCATTTTCCATTTCTACCCGTCGCGTACTTTTACCACAACGGTTTACACCTACCCTTCTACACTAGTATGTTACGCTATTCTCGTTTATTTAAGCAATCTTCTAAATGTTTCACTTCCCATATTATGCTTCACAAGAATAATAAAGTTTGTTCAATTTTTTTCCAAAACTATGTATTTTTTTTGAACAGTATATAATGTCCTCGACATCATTTTACAAAATCAACCGCTACTTTGTCATGTTTTTCTCAAAAAAGAAGAAAAGTTGACAAAAATAAAATAGGAAAGTGACATTCACTCTCCTATTTTATTTCTCTATGCGTATGAATGTAAACCCGCGATAATTAAGTTTACTACAATAAAGTTAAACATAATAATTGCAAAACCAATTACCGCTAACCACGCTGACTTCTCTCCGTGCCATCCTTTTGATAAGCGTAAATGTAATACCGCCGCATAAAAGAGCCAAGTAATAAGCGCCCAAACCTCTTTTGGATCCCAGCCCCAAAAACGCGTCCACGCTATTTGTGCCCAAATCATGGCGAAAATTAATGCACCTAATGTGAAAACTGGGAATCCAATTGCAATAGAACGATATCCGATTTCATCCAGTAAATCACTATTTGTATTTTTTACTAACGGCTGAAGTGCTGCCGATACTCGTTTCCGTAAAACAAGTCTTAATACAATATAAAGTAATGTCCCAACTAACACTGACCAAATAACAGTATTTAACTTTTTCGCATTTACAATCGCTGGAACTTCAACTGTCGGTTCTAATTTATTTTCTGTCAATAACTTTCCTTCGTGCGGTCCTACTAAAGCCGGAAGATTGTACTTCATTTCCACTTGTTGTTCATTTTTATCAATCCATTGAAACTTCGCTTCATATTTCATACTAGAAAATACCGTTGTCACCCCAATAAAACCAACTGTACAAACAAGTGTGAACACTACCGTTTCTAACCAAAATGTACGTTTACTTCTCGTTGATTGATCTACATTTTTCAATAAATACATAACGCCCGTAATAAAACTAATTGCTAAAATTGCTTGTCCTGCCGCTGCAGTCGTCACGTGAATATGTAACCAATTACTTTTTAAAGAAGGAATAAGCGGCGAAATTTCCCTCGGAAACATACTTGCATAGGCAATTAATAAAAGTGCAACTGGTAATGCAAAGAGTCCGATTATACTTACGCGATACATAAAATACATGACAATAAATGCTCCGACAAGCATCATGCCGAAAAATGTACCGAATTCAAAAAAGTTACTAACTGGTGCATGTCCTGATGCAATCCATCTTGTAACAAAATATACTGTCTGTGCAATAAACCCTAAAATTGTAATCGTTATTCCTATATTTGCCCATTTATGACCCTTTTCTTTAATGGCTCCCCCGAAAAATAGAGTTGCAATTAAATATAAAATAAATGCGGTAAAGAGGAAGTTACTACTTATTTGCACCATATCGTTTCCCCACCTTAACTAATTTTTTTATCCACTACTTTATCGCTTGGCTGCGGAATTGCTGTACCTTCTAGTACTCTTTCAATATCTTTCTTTAAACCGAACCAATTTTTATTCGTATGTCCTGCAATCCACCATTCATCATTAACGCGTTGTATCCAAATACGGCGATGATTCCAATACATCCCTTGAATGACACCAACCATAAATATAAATCCTCCAATACCGAGAATCCAAAGCGTTAAATCTTTCCTTACAGTAAGTGCTGTTGCATTTTGCATTTCAACACCTGCAAACGACATTTTATATTTGTTATTCCCATCTGGTTCTATATTTTGCTGAATACCAACAAAACTCACTTCACCATCTGGTGTTTCAGGCGTAAACATTTTAAACACAAATGCAGGGTTGTTTGGCAATTTCGTTTTTGTATTCGGTCTTCCATTCTCGTCAAAATAAAAATCAGGAAAATAGCTTAATAGTTCTAAAGAATAACCATTTCCTAAATCGAATTTTTCTGTAGGATTCGTTAAATCAACTTTGATTGGTCCCCACTTTTGATTATTTTCTTTGTTTTGCAAATGGAATGACATGCTTTTAAATTCACTTTCTTTGTAATCCACTTGATAAACAGCAAATTGATCAAATTTCATCGGCTCATTTACTCGAATTTCCGCTTCTTTTATCTTTTCCAATTTCGGTTTTTGTCCTGCTATATTTTCGCCAACCACTTTATATAATACCGCATTCGTTTGGAAGTTTTTCGCAATCATTTTATCACCTACACGGTCAATTGCTTCATCAAAAACTTCCTTGTCCTTACTTTTATCGTAAACTTCCTTTATAAATTTCTCGTTTTTTAGATAGTATTGCCCATCCGTTCCTGGTATTTCTTTCGTTTCACCATCACGTAACCAAAGCGCTTCGTCTACGTACATACTCGGTAAAAAACGGAGCATTGCACCGAATAAAAAGATAATGAGACCGATATGATTCACATATGGACCCCAGCGTGAAAACCGTCCCTTTTCAGCTAAAATGTTACCGTCTTCCACTTTCACGTTATAGTTCGTTTTCTTTAAATTCATTTGGATTTTTTCCAAATCACCATCTTGGGGTGTACCAGTGCCGTATAATCGTTGTCTCTTTAAAAAGCTAGGGTGTCTTTTCACCCCTTGCTTCTTTAAGGCTTTATAAAGCGGAATGACACGATCTAAACTGCATATCACAAGTGAAATACCAATTGAAGCAATTAAAATCATATACCACCACGAACCGTATAAATTATTAAATCCTAATTGATAGTATAATTGTCCTAAAAATCCATATTCTTGTTTATAATATTCAGCTGGTGCAATCCCTGGAGTTATGTACATTTCTTGTGGAAAAATAGTTCCAATCGCCGATGCAGCTAAAGTGATTACAATGAGCCATACACCCACTTTTACAGAAGAGAAAAAGCTCCAAATTTTATCGACAATCGTTTTTGTTTGCGTGAGAGATCTTCGTGCACTCCCCTCATAGCGCATATCCAATAGTTTTATATTTTCATTGCTTTCAAATGGTTTCCCACAAGCCTCACAAAAAACAGTTCCTATTGGATTAACATGTCCACATTCACACTTAATTTCTTTCAACACTCTCACCGCCCCTGTATCTATATGTACTATTGTATATTCTAACCTCAAGTTACCGCAATACTCAGAATTTTTAAACCGAAGGTGCTATAGGTGAGCACCTCTTATGTAAAGGCTTTCTTTATTACGGAGTAATTTTCTTTAAATATCCTTCTAACTGTTCTTTCGTTTGTTCACCTATAATTTTCTCGACTACTTTTCCATCTTTATCAATCAAGAAGCTTGTCGGTAATGGTCCTACGCTATATGTCCCTATGATTTTTGTTCCTTTATCAATAGCGACTGGGAACTTCAAATCATATTGTTTCACAAAGTTCTTAACAGCAATTTCTGTTTCATCTGCATCTAACGCAATAATTTCAACGCCTTTTTCTTTATACTTTGGATATAATTCATTCATATAAGGCATTTCTTTCTCGCAAGGTTTACACCAAGTGCCCCAAAAGTTTAAAAATACACCTTTTCCCTTTAAATCTTTTAATTCAATTTTCTTTCCTTCTAAATCTGTCACAACAAAGTTAGGTGCTTCTTTTCCGATTTGCATTTTCTCTTTATCAGCAAAGAATCCTTGATAAAGTGTAAATCCTACAGCACCACATAAAATGAGCAGAATAATAACGCGAAATAATAAGCGATTTTTTTTCATATTGTCTCCCCTCTTCGACGAGTGATGAATATATGTATTTTTTAATAAATCACCAGCGGAGCATTCCACTGGTGAAATTTTCACAAGATCGATTAGCGAGGCTTTGTAGAAGCCAATGCACGTAATTGTTTTACCTCATGTGGTGTCAATTCTCTTGCATCACCAGGTCGCAGGCTTCCTACTTCTAAGAAAGCATAGCGTTCACGCTTTAGTTTCACTACTTTACAATCTAACGCTTCAAACATACGACGTACTTGACGATTACGTCCTTCATGAATTGTTAATTGTACAATCGCCATTTCTTTACGCTTGTCCCAAGAAATAATTTTCACTTGTGCTGGTGCTGTTTTCCCATCTTCTAATGCAACACCTCGTTCTAACATGCGAATTTTCTCACCTGTTAATGGCCCTTTAATTTTTGCAACATACGTTTTTTCAACTTTATATCTCGGATGCATTAATACATTTGCAAATTCCCCATCATTTGTCATCAATAATACGCCCGACGTATCATAATCTAAGCGTCCGATTGGGAATAAACGTTGTCTAATTTCAGGGAAAAAGTCTGTTACAACACTTCTTCCTTTATCATCTGATACACTTGAAATTACGCCAGTTGGTTTATATAGTAAAAAATAAACAGGTTCTTCTTTTTCAAGAGGGATGTTATTTACTTCTACTTTATCTTGAGGAGTGACTTTCGTTCCTAACTCCTTCACTATTTTTCCGTTAACTTTCACTTTTCCTTGCTGAATTAATTCCTCAGCCTTTCTTCTTGATGCAATACCTGCTTGCGCAATCACTTTTTGTAATCGTTCCATTTCTTTTTTTCACCTCGAATTTATCTTACCTTACATTAGAAAGACTTGGCAACCGCATACACTTGACGGCTTTTCGCTTCATCTTACTTAAACAACATAGCGATGATAATAAACATATAAAGGTCAAATCATGTTTTTACCTTTTATTATTGTCCATATTCTTCATATTGCTCACAATAAAAGTTCATCATTTTGTCAAAAATACCGCATAAAAAAACCACTATTAAGCAACACCTTAATAGTGGTCGTATACGTATTATAAGCGAAATAGCATAAAAAATGAATAGCATTACTTAAACATTAAAGAAACAAACACAATTGAACAAATAATTCCGATCAAATCGGCAAAAAGTCCTACTTTTAATGCATCTCCCATTTTTCTAATTCCAACAGCTCCGAAGTATACTGTTAAAATATAAAAAGTCGTATCTGTACTCCCTTGCATCGTAGAAGCCAATCTTCCAATAAATGAGTCTGGCCCATATGTGGCAATTAAATCGGTCGTAATACTTAAACCAGCAGAGCCTGAAATAGGGCGTATAAGTGCTAGCGGAACAATTTCTGCTGGGACATGAATTAAATCTAACATCGGTTTCATTACTGATATCATTGCATCTAACGCACCTGAAGCTCGAAATATAGAAATAGATACGAGCATTCCAACCATAAACGGTAAAATGGAGATTGCAATTTGAATTCCTTCTTTTCCTCCCTCAACGAATGATTCATACGTTGGCACTTTCTTTATCGTGCCATATAAAAGGATAAAACCAATTACACAAGGGATTACCCATAATGAAATTGTATTGACAATGCTCATTTTTTCCGCCCCTTCCTACTCCTTCTTCGGTAAAAATAGCGGTCAATCCAAATCGCTCCGATCATAGAGAGTACTTGTGCAATGAATGTTACCCCAACAATTTCAGTAGGATTCGCTGATTCATACGTCATTCGAATCGAAATGACAGTCGTAGGAATTAAAGTAATCGCTGATGTATTTAACGCGAGAAACGTTACCATAGAACGACTCGCAGAGTCCTTCCCTCCATTTAACTCTTTCAATTGTTCCATTGCTTTAATACCGAGAGGGGTCGCTGCATTACCTAACCCAAAAAAGTTTGCCATCATATTCGATAAAATAAATCCCATTGACGGATGATCTTTCGGTATTTCTGGAAACAACCTTTTTACGATCGGCATAAAAAGTGACACTAACTTTTTTAACAACCCTGCTTCCTCTGCAATTTTCATTAAACCAAGCCAAAACACTAAAACACTAATCAGTCCTATACAAATTGTTACTGCGTCTTTTGCTCCGTCAAATACAGCTTTATTTATTGCTTCCATCGTTCCATTTATCATGGCATATACGATCCCTATGACTGCCATCGCTACCCATACGAGATTAACCATCGCTTCCAACACCTATCATATGAGAAAAAATTTCTTTCACATTATTCCAGTACATTCCCGTTGTAGCTACTAACTTTCGTTTACTATAAAATAAATTCCGTTCTCCAACTTTCTCATTGCCAACATAAATTTCTGTCTTCCCAACCTTTACACCATCCTTAAGTTTTGCACTTTTATCGAGTTCAACTTTTAATACGACATCCTTTCTTTCTTGCTCAGTTAATGGCACCGCAAAACTATTTTTTGTATAGACATGATTGGCATATTTCTTTTCAGTTATTTCAGCAAGAGCTCCTTGTCCTACAACGTTCGTTTGCTTGAAACGTTCAAAACCCTTATCAAATAAATTCATATGATCATCCCAATCGCTAGAAGCGCTCAAAGTCACGACAATTAGATCTAGTCCATCTTTTGATGCTGTTGTAACAAGCGTCCGTCCTGCTTTCTTCGTAAAACCTGTTTTTCCTCCTGTTGCAAATTCATAATACGACGTCACAAGTTTATGTTTGTTTTTCCACGGATAATCCCATGAGTCTGATTTATACGTTTTTGTTCCAAAAATCTTCTTAAAGGTTTCGTTCCCCATTGCATACTTCGTTAAAAGTGCCATATCATAAGCGGACGAATAATGGGACCCATCTCCATCCAAACCATGTGGGTTTGAAAAGTGCGTATCTTTCAT
Organism: Bacillus thuringiensis; assembly: GCF_022095615.2. NCBI lineage: Bacteria > Bacillati > Bacillota > Bacilli > Caryophanales > Bacillaceae > Bacillus > Bacillus thuringiensis. The sequence goes on along the minus strand of NZ_CP155559.1, from coordinate 1,421,828 downwards.
TCCAATTTGTTTCGCCTTTTCATTCATTAAATATACGAACCCTTCTATACTCCCTCCTACATTTTCAGCAATTACTTGTGCTGCATCATTACCAGATCTAAGCATGAGTCCGTATACTAAATCCTCTAACTTCACTTTCTGTCCAGGCTTTAAATAAATTGCTGATCCCTCTACTCTCACCGCTTCATTACTAACCGATACCATTTCTTTCATTTTTCCTGATTCAGCAGCTAACAAGGCTGTCATAATTTTTGTTATACTAGCAATTTTTTGTGGTTCATGTTCTGCTTTCCCGTATAATACACGACCTGACTGTTGCTCCATTAATACAGCATTTCGAGCACTGACATTACTGTTCATCTTTGCATATGTAGGAATTGGCATAACGCTTGCATACATAATAAGAAGCGTGATTATTACACAAATTCGTCTCATATTTCCCCCCACGTCCTTTTGGCACTTTTTGTACAAGTGTATGCTTGGCCTTTTAAAATATGAACGAAATCTCTTGCCCCTTCCAATAAAAAAGACGCAGAAAACCTGCGTCTAATACGGTGTCCATTCAATTTGTTTCGCACTTTCAAATCTTTTTTCGACATCAGGCCAATTTACAACATTCCACCAGTTTTTAATATATTCATCTTTTCGATTTTGGTATTGTAAATAATACGCATGTTCCCACACGTCTAGTACGAGGAGCGGTATCGTATCCCATTGTGTAAATAATTGATGAAGTGTACTCTGCAAAATTTCTAATCTTCCAGATCGTGGAACCCAAACGAGAATCGCCCATCCTGATCCTTCCACTTTAGAAGCTGCTTCTGTGAAATGTTTTTGAAAACGTAAAAAACTCCCAAAGTCTTGTTCAACCTGCTGTGAAAGAGCCCCTCTTGGACTTCCACCACCATCTTTTTTCATGTTATTCCAAAATATCGTGTGTAAGTAATGACCTGATCCATGAAAAGCCGCTTCTCTTTCCCAATGTTTAATTAAATCAAATTGATTCGTTTTTCTCGCTTCTTCCATCATCTTCTCTGCCTTATTTAATCCTTCCACGTAACTGCGATGATGTTTATCATGGTGTAACATCATAATTTCTCTAGAAATATAAGGTTCTAACGCATTATACGGATAAGGTAATGGTGGAAGTGTGTGCCCTCCAATTGGAACAGCTCGTTCACTACCCCCTCTTTCATATAGTTCATATTCCTCTTCTCCCTGCACGAATACTTCCTGCAAGTGATGCTGAATATGTTCTACATCATCACTTATTTCATACATAAACTCTGCATCTGTATCATACTCATGCTCTTTCATACGATCCAATAACGTTTGAATTTTATAAGCAAGCATATGGACATCATACACTTCCATTGCACGGCTATCTAATACGTGAAGAACACTTTCACACCAGCTCTCTACTTCATGAAAGTAATCTGTAAATACACCTTGCTGACTCATGTTACACCTCCTTAATGCTATCCCCATAAATATATTCAAAGGAAATCCCTTATATAACTTTACAAAAGGAAAAGAAGCTAAGTCCCCTTAGCTTCTTTTTCGCAATTAATATTTGTGTAACATCTTTGTTTGGTAATCCGTCTCATAATATTCTAGTTCTTCACGCATCAATTGAAATTTACCTTCTAAACTCTTCATCACTTGCTCTACAGATGCTGGTGGCGTTTGTTGAAAAACAATGGAGTTTTTCCCTGTATAGGCAGACCGACTATTTTCATACCAATGATCACTCTTTGGTGAGAAAAACTCTGCAATTACTTGATGATAAATTTTATATAAAATTTTTTCAGCTGCTGTTTTTCGAAATGGCTGGCTATTTAACAGAACAAAACATGCATCATGTCCTTCTTCACAAAAAACGAGAAGACGTCTCATTGATGCTAATAACCCTTTATAATATCGCTCGTTCCCTGCTGGTGTTTCTTCTAATAAAGAAGGCAACGTATGATAATTTACATAATTGGTTATCAAAGTAATAACATCTTCTAAAAACATAGAAACTTGTTCTGTTTGATTTTCAACCATTAGATTAGACATTTTTTCCCTCTCCTTTGCCATTTCACGCTATTTCTACTCTTTTATTTTTATGTAATTCAGCCAATATTTCTTGTACTTTCACCACTGTTCCCGCATCAAAATATTGTTGGAATTCTTCTATATTATTTACATACAAACGTTTTTGTGTACGAAGCTCATTCTCTTTCAGTAAACAACATATCGCTACAATTTCCCGCAAATATATGTCTTGTTCTTCTACTTGACATACTGGATTTCCTTCAAAAGAAGTAATTTCTTGTAAAACTTCTTCAAAATATCGAACGTATAAAACGGAAAAAGTTCTCTCTTCATTATTTAATATATATGTCACTTCAGATCTATTAAAGAAATCTTCTGATGTATTAGGTTTTGCTTTCTCTAACTCATATCCCGCATAACCTATTATAATCATCTACTTCCCCTCTCTTCCTTCTTTCAATTTATTTTAACTTAATTTTCTGACAAACGGAATACTCTTTTAAATATAACCGTTATAAAAAATAGCTTCCCTATAAAGGAATTTACCTTTTTATTTTTCTTGAAGTTTGTCATAATAATATTATTGTCTCAGTTTTCTTATACAAGGAGAGTTGTATTTATGTCGTTTTCATGGAAACGTTTCTTACAAATTGGGAAAATTATCTTCCCATTTATTGTATTAACAATTGTATTCTTTCAAGCAAAAAAAGAATTAGCAGGCATTTCTTTTTTAGAAGCAATCAATACAATTAAAAACATTCCAACCGGAGGAGTCTTTTTAGCAATTACACTTGGCGCATTTGCCGTATCAACAATGTTCTTTTATGACTATGTTATGCTTCGTTATTTAAAAGCTGATATACCAGTCCAAAAGATTTTCCGTATCTCATGGATTGCTAATACTTTAAATGGATTTATTGGATTTGGTGGTCTCGTTGGAGCTGGTGTACGCACAATGCTTTATCGTCCATACATAAAAGAAAATGGCAAACTTATTAAAAGTATCGCCTGGATGACAACTGCTTTTATTAACGGATTAGCCATTCTTTCATTCCTCGGTCTTATTGGAATATTAGACACAAGTTTTATTTTGCATGAAAAACCGTGGCTATGGCCTGTTCTTATCTTCTTTGCTCTTTTCGTCCCTATATATATTGGATTTTCTAAACTTAAAAATAGAAAAACAAACCAAACTGAAGGACAAGAAGAAGAAGAAGAGAAAAACCCAACTGTTTTATACTCATTAGTTTCATTAGTCGAGTGGGTATCTGCTGGTATTGTTATGTACGTTATATTAATATTATTTGGCATCGATATCGAATTTCAAAAGTTTTTAGGTGTATATGTAATTGCTGCTTTAGCTGGCGTTGTTAGCCTTGTACCTGGTGGACTTGGGTCATTTGATCTTGTCTTTTTAACTGGACTCGGACAATACGGCATTGATACAGGCGTATTACTACCTGCTATGTTATTATATCGCCTTGTCTATTACATTTTACCTTTCTGCCTTGGTCTTATTTTTGCAGCTTTTGAAATGACAGGCGTGGCCATTAAAAAGTTTGAAGATAAACCTTTTATTGCGCCTGCACTAGAAACAACTGGTGTTATATGGACCTTGCAGCGTGACTTTCTAGGAAAACTAGGTTCATGGGCATCTGCTGCTTTAACAGTATTTGCTGGCTTAATGGTTATTTTATCGACCATTCTACCAACAAGTATAAACAGGGCACACGCCTTACATATTCTAGCTCCAAAACATCTTATTCAATTTTCTTTTAGCTTATCACTAACATTTGGTATTCTCCTGCTAATCCTTTCGCGAGGGATATATTATGGAACAAAACGTTCTTACTATATGACGATTATTTCTTTAATCGGGGCAGCCATCTTTAATACGCTCAAAGGAATTGATATTGAAGAGACGTTTATTTTATTAATCGTACTCGCTGTATTATATATGCTTCGTAAAAGATTTGTACGAGAGAAAATGGAAGTTTCGCTTTCTGATATGGTAAAAGTTTTTATATTCTTACTTATAACTTTATATTTATATAAAAACTTAGGTATTTTATTTGCAGGTGCAAAAGAAGCTTTTAAACCTGACTTTGTCGTTCGTAATATTACACAAGTGAAACGAAGTGCATTAGCAGCTGCCTTTTTCGTTCCTACCTTTTTACTGATTGGCTCACTCATTGCCAATCGTTATCGAAATGAATTTCCCGGGCAACCAGCTAATGATAAAAGATTGCAAAACTTTTTAGATGAACATGACGGAAATGTACTTAGTCATTTAGGATTTTTAGGTGATAAACAATTCTTCTTCAGTAGTGATGGGAAAGCGCTCCTTCTCTTCTCTATAACAGGAAAACGTCTTGTTGTGCTAGGTGATCCAATTGGAGATCCTTCCTCCTACCGTACTGTGTTACAAGAGTTTTTAGCTGAGGCTGATCGATTTGGATACATTTGTGTATTCTACCAAATCGAAAGTAAATGGATGAGTTTATATCATGATTTTGGTTATAACTTCTTTAAGCTTGGTGAAGAAGCTGTCGTTGATTTAAATACATTTACAATAACAGGGAAAAAACGCGCTGGTATGCGAGCGACTTTCAACCGTTTTGAAAGAGAAGGCTATACATTCTCTATTCACCAGCCACCATTCTCAGATGAACTATATGAAGAGTTAAAGAAAGTTTCAGATGCGTGGCTCGGCGGTAAAAAAGAGAAAGGCTTTTCACTCGGATACTTTGATCGCGAATATATTAGCCGAGCACCTATCGCTACATTATCTGATGCAGATGGAAAAATCATCGCATTTACAACCTTTATGCCCGTATATCAAGACGGATCATTGTCTGTTGATTTAATGCGCTATTATCCAGATGCACCTAGTGGCATTATGGATGCAATTTTCATCCACCTGTTCCAGTGGGCAAAAGAAAATGAATACCATTCCTTTAATATTGGTATGGCACCACTTTCAAATGTAGGTTTATCGACACAATCTTTCTGGTCTGAACGAGTTGCTGCTGCCATCTTTAATAATGTTCGTTATACGTATAGTTTCAGCGGGCTACGTCATTTTAAAGAAAAATATAAACCAGCATGGAGCGGTAAATATTTAGCATTTAGAAAGAATCATTCTTTACCAATTACAATGCTCTCTGTAACAAAATTAATAGGAAAAAGAAAAAACAGCTAAACATTTAGCTGTTTTTTCTTTTTTGAACTTGTACAATAAATTCTTTTTCATATTTCTTACCATTTATATAGAAATCTCCCCATATTTTATACGCTCCTTCGGCAGGAAATGTAATGCGATATTGTACTTGCTCATCTGTATCAACAGGTATTGCGTATAAAAAGTTTTCTCTCGTTTCGTCCACAATATAGAGCGCCTCGACTTCTCCTCTCTCTGAATGTAATTTCAATTTTTCACCCTTTTTCGCTTGGAATTGAAACGTTAATGTCGCTGGTTCATTTGGATGCAATGCACCAAACAAAAGAGAAACTTCATACTCCCCTATTTTTTTTGTAAGTACACTATCGATTGGGAATTTTGCTTTTTTCTTATTTTTTTCGTCCATCTCTTTCCCAAAATCATTCTTCGCAAATGATTGCACAGACTTATTTTTGTCTTCATATAAAAATATTGTATAGCCTTCATCTTTCGCTATTTTGGAAGATACCTTATAGGATCCATTTCCTGCAAATGTAGGTTTCATTTGTTGTACTTGTTTTAATTGTCCGTCTACAATAACTGCCCGAATTTGATCATTCACACCACGAACTTCGTTATTTTTATGATTTAGTAATTGAAACAAAATATCTACTTTCTCATTTCCTTTTCCATTTGACACATCCCATTTTACTTCCTGAACATCACCTACAGTCTCTGTAGTTTCCTGATACTTTTTTATGTAAAATCCGCCTAGTACAATAAATAATAAAGCAACAAGTCCAATGACAAGATTTTTCAAAATATCACCTACCATTTTTATTGTCTCTGTTCATACAAAACTTCTTACATATATATTCTAGATTATGATTTATGAAATCCTCCTGCTTTGCACATATTACAAATAATTAAAAGATTTTAATTGAAAGGATTCGTAGTGTATAATGCAAATGATATTGATTTCTATCAATACATTATAAGGAGGACTTTTCATGAGTGTACATATTGAAGCAAAACAAGGCGAAATTGCTGAATCTATTCTATTACCTGGTGATCCATTACGTGCAAAATATATTGCGGAAACATTTCTAGAGGACGTTACATGCTATAATAACGTGCGTGGTATGTTAGGTTTCACTGGAACTTATAAAGGAAAACGCGTATCTGTTCAAGGTACGGGTATGGGTGTTCCTTCTATTTCTATTTATGTAAACGAATTAATCCAAAGCTACGGAGTTAAAAATTTAATTCGCGTTGGAACTTGTGGTGCGATTCAAAAAGACGTAAAAGTACGTGACGTTATTATTGCAATGACAGCTTGTACGGATTCTAATATGAACCGTTTAACATTCCCAGGTTTTGATTTTGCACCAGCTGCAAACTTTGACCTTTTAAAGAAAGCTTACGATGCTGGAACTGAAAAAGGCTTACACGTTCGTGTTGGTAATGTTTTAACAGCAGATGTATTTTACCGTGAAAGCATGGACATGGTTAAAAAACTTGGAGATTATGGTGTACTAGCAGTAGAAATGGAAACAACTGCTCTTTACACATTAGCAGCGAAATACGGTGTAAATGCCTTATCTGTATTAACAGTAAGCGATCACATTTTCACTGGTGAAGAAACAACATCTGAAGAGCGTCAAACTACATTTAACGAAATGATTGAAATTGCTTTAGATGCAGCAATTCAACAATAATACACTAAAGAACTCGTCATACGTCTGTCGAGTTCTTTTTATGTGACTTTTTATTAAAAACTACTTTCGGAAGAGACAGATTTTCTCCTCTACTTTTTTGTAACGTTTGTTATAATAAAGAAATCATTTACAGTATTTCTCACAAGAGGTGACGCAGTGAAAAACAGAAGTATCGTCTTTAAACTATTTTTATTAACATCAACATTATTTACAATCATATTCCTCCTTTTTTTCTTAGGACAATCTCTATTTTTAGAGAAATTTTATATTAATAAAAAAGTAAAAACAGTTCAAACTGCTTTTGAGAAGTTTGTAGATACTTACGAAGAAAGTGGTAAAACTTATGAGGAAGTTCGAAAACTAAAACAAGAGTTTCATGATAAAACAAATGCTGAAATGCAGTTTTTAAATGCGAACGGCATTATTAAAAGCGACAATAATTTTTACATTGATGTAATTAACCCTAAAAATAATAAAGCATATTCCATTCCACTCAATAATGTTTTAACGCCCGAAGAATATAATAAATTTGAAAACTTAGGATTGAAAAAAGATGGGATGATAAACGTCGTCGGTTTTGTACAAGATTCCACCATAACACCGCTAGAATTGACAACAAACTATAATCGATGGCAAAACGAAAATGTCAATTCAGATTTTCAATCCATTAATGGCAACCCTGCTAAAAATAGACTTACAAGCCGATCCAAAACTGTGACTCAAATTGAGTTTACTGGTATTGTATCTAAGTTACAGCTTCCATCCAAAGCGGATGTTCGCCTTGCAAATGATTTTGAAACATTACAAGCCGTTCAATATTTTGCAGAGATTATTAGAAATGGCACTGCTAACTCGCAGCAATTAAACACTTATATAATAGATGGCGGAGAAAATATAAAAAATAGTATCTTTGTAAAACCTATTATTGAAAATGGAAAAATTAAAGAATACGCTTTTGCGATAGCGTCTTTACAACCTGTTAATGAAGCAATGCTCGTTTTAAAGGATTATTATGTCTATGCCTTAATAATCGTATTTCTCGTAATTATTTTATTATCCTTCTACTATTCAAAAATCATTGTGAAACCATTAATTAAAATGAATCGCGTTACAAAGAAAATGGCCAATTTTGATTTTAGTGAGAAATTACCTGTAACAGCAGACGATGAAATTGGTGGGCTTTCCGGCAGTATTAATACGTTATCTGTAAACTTAAAAGACCGAATCGATCGATTAAATGTTGCCAATACAAAATTGCAACAAGATATTGAACGTGAACGTCAATTGGAAAAAACGCGAAAAGAATTCATTTCTGGTGTATCACATGAATTAAAAACACCACTCAGTGTAATTAGAAGTTTCGCAGAAGGAATTAAAGATGGCGTTAGTAAAGATACGACGTATTACACAGATGTTATTTTAGAAGAAACAGAAAACATGAACAGACTTATTGTTGAAATGTTAGAATTGGCAAAATTAGAATCAGGTACGTACAAACTAGATATGACGACATTCTCAATCGGTGAATTAATTCAACAAGTCTATACAAAGTTATTATTTAGCATGGAGGAAAAGCATTTACAAGTAAACATAGATGTAGACTCTTCGATATTTGTTAAAGCTAATCGTAGTCGTATTGAGCAAGTCGTTGTGAACTTACTTAGCAATGCAATTCGCTATACGCCAGATGGAGAAAAAATACAAGTCTCCGTTATAGCAATGAAAGATACAGTAAAAGTCGAAATCGAAAACACAGGAAACCCTATCCCAGAAGAAAGTCTTGAAAAAATTTGGGATCGTTTCTACCGTTTAGATGCATCCCGTAGCCGTCATACTGGAGGTACCGGTCTCGGTTTATCTATTGTAAAAAACATTTTAGATCTCCATCATGCCGAGTACGGTGTATATAATACGACTAATAGTGTTATATTCTACTTTAATTTACAAAAAGTAAAAGAAGTCAAATAATTTGTCTTAATTTCACTAGGAGTTCACATGAAATTCACACTCTCCCTTTATAGTTAGAAACAAGTTAATCCTTTCCTTTACACACATAAAAGAGGAGAGTGCGTGAAATGAAACAAGCAGGACAACCTATTCAAAATGAAAAACAATTAGAAACTATCAAAAATATACTTTTACAATCTTCGAAACGTGATGGCTTATTATTCGTATTAGCTGTAAATTCTGGCTTAAAAGTAAGTGAAATCTTACAATTAAAAGTTAGTGATGTAATCGATGAAAATGAAAATGTTCGCCATTCCATTTTATTTTACAATGAAAAGGTAAAGAAACATAAATGGTTTGCTGTAAATGAAGACTTACAGCACGCGATCGAAGACTACATGAAAGAACGTAAAACTTGGAAACGTAATGAACCATTATTAAAGTCTCAAAAAGGAACAAAATCTATTACGAGACAACATGCATGGTACATTTTAAACAAAGCTGCAAAAGAAGTTGGATTAGAAGGGATTAGCTCACATACACTTCGAAAAACTTGGGGATATTGTGCATACAAATCAGGTGTTGACATCGCATTTTTACAACACTTCTTTGATCATAGTACTCCATCAAAAACTTTAAAGTACATCGGTATTGCTTAATAACTCTTATACATAAAAAAGGTTACCATTTATAAATGGTAACCTTTTTTATGTTTCACATTCTCTTTCCTTGTCTCTCCTATATTGTAGTGGTACTCTAATAGTAAGGGGGAGAAATTATGAACACATTAACAATCGAATTACCGAAAGAAACGGCTGAAAAACTTGATTTATTAAAACAAGCTTATGAAAAGAAAACAGGTGCTTCCATTTCTGAGAGTACTCTTGTTCAAACACTTATCTCAAAAGAATTTATCCAAGCGATAACTCCTTTTGATTTACAACAATTCGTCACTGGAAAAGAACAGCATTAATTGCTGTTCTTTTTTTTGATACTTTATCAGGAGTTTACTAGCATTCTACCCCGAAAAACTTCTTTACTTCAGCCAAACTTTTTATCAGGTATCTTCCTACCCGTTAATGTCTCATAAAAAGTTTTTTATTTATTTTTCGGAAAACTATTGACAATGATAATGATAACCATTATCATTTATTACGAAGCCAACAATTGATGAATCAACCAAACGCTCAGTAACATTGTTACCCCTCTTTTTCATATAGAAAGGCACTGTACATTCCCCCTGTTTGTACAGTGCCTTTCTTATTTATCATCATTCAAACAAATTTAATTGCTCAGGTTTCGGCTCACCATATGTAATGTTCATCATTTTCATAAGCTGTTTCGCATTATCCGCTGCATCTCCGCCCGAATTATTATTAAATAGTACATATATGCCCTTTGTCTTCTTTTTTAATTGCTCTAGTCTCTCTACCCATTCTTTTAGTTCTTTATTATTGTAGCGATATAAACAGCGAACTGCTCTCCAATTTTCCCCTTTATCAAGCCATCCATGAACATTTCGACCATGAAAACGTATTAACACCATCTCTGCATTCGTTACTTCTAAAACGAGCGGTACCGAACCTATCCCCGCCTGTGGCTCGTCACAAATTGTATGAATCCATTTCTCCTGCTCTAGAAACTGTAACGTCTTATCTCTCATTTCTGGATAAAACCATGTTTGATTTCGAAATTCTATAGCACACGGCAAACCTTCCATTTTTTCTTTCGTATATCGAAGAAAATCTACATTTTTCTTTTTACAATCAAACCATGGTGGATATTGAAATAAAATCGTTTTTAATTTATCAGCTTCTATTAAAGGAAGAATAGATTGTTTATACACATCAAACATCTCATCAAACGTAGAAAAAGGGATTTCACCTTTCATATGTCCTGTCATTCCTTGATATGCTTTTACGATAAAAGCAAAATCTTTCGGTGTTTCCATTGCCCATTTTGTATAGTTTCGTGCAGGTTGCATCGCATAAAATGAACTATCCACTTCCACTATAGGAAAATACTCACTATATGTTCGTAATTTATTTCTATTTTCATAGGGGTCTATATATAAAGAATCATGATCTCCCCACCCTGTCACTCCAATGAAAAGCAAATATATCCCTCCCTTTTTCACTTCCCGAACACTTCGGCTAATCAATTTCATTAAGTAGCCCCTTCTTTAAGAGTATCCGTATAAAAATATGATATACTAGATGGAAGAATTTTTGAATTGAGGGGTTATTTATTTATGCTTCCAAACGATGATATTGTATCTCATGAAAAACGAATAGAAGAACTAGAAAATAAAGTACGTTTTTATGAAGAGCTTGTGAATCAATTACCACATCATTTCACATACAAAAATCCACATATTGGTTTACAAATAAAGAAAACGAGAACGACTCATTCCATCCAAAACATACAAAAAGAAAATAAAGAGGCTGATTTTCAACTTACTTGTGATTCATTATTTTTATTTGAGCAACTTGAAACATACTTTGTTCATATTTTTGATGCTTTTTCACATCATGTAACCTTTGTTAATGCTAAAGGAAATATCACTTTATGTAACCAAGCTGCAGCAGATGATTTTGGTGTAATACGAAATGATATAATCGGAAAACCAATCCAACAATTACTAAAATTGCCAGAAGAAAAAATTAAAGCTCTTGAAACATTAAGAACGGGTACAGAAATATATAATGAAGAAGTGTTAGACAAAAACTATGGCATTTTAAATAACCGAATTATTCGTGATTATAACGGAGAGATTTTTAGAGTTATTAGTGTCTTTCATTATTTAAACACGGAACGTGATGCAGAGAAATTTTCTTTAGCAGGGCGAATCGCAGCTGGTATTGCGCATGAAGTACGTAATCCTCTTACAACCGTACGAGGTTATTTACAATTTTTACAAGAAACTGTTTCTTCATCTAATAAAGAATTATTTAAAAACTTACTTATTCCTGAATTAGACCGCGCAAATAGTATTATTACAAAATTTTTAGCTATTTCAAAAACACGCGATTTTACAAGAGAACCGTTTCCTATTAATACATTTTTACGTGAGTATATTCAACAGTTACTAGCTAGTGAAGTCTTTTTACATAATATTTCAATTGACTATACTTTTTCTACCGAATTAGATGATGTATTAGTCCATATTGATCGTCATGAACTTGTGCAAGTTTTTTTAAACCTATTTCAGAACGCTGTCGACGCTCAAGGCGAAAAAAAACTTTCTATCCAAATCACTAGTTATCGCCTTAATAACTTTGTTCGTATTACTTTCACTGATAATGGAATTGGTATTCCTCCAGCCATTCAAGAATATATCTTTGATCCATTCTTCTCAACAAAAGATTCAGGCACAGGACTGGGCTTGTCAGTAACGAAGAAAATTATTCAAAATCATAACGGTACATTAAAAATGACTAGTAATCAAGATGGTACAACTTTTACCGTTTCAATTCCAATTTTACCTAAAACGACTTTGGAAAAATTGAATGAATACAAATGAGGTACTCCTCCACAAACTGCATGCCAATTGTTAAATACCTACAACAATTAGCATGCAGTTTTTTATGTTGAACTTTTCGTCTTTACATTATATAAACCTTCTCTTTATCTTACTTATTTTTGCTAAGAGGGCCGATTTCTTATTTTTTTAGAAATGGTAGTTTGTCCATCACGAATTTAGTATAAATTTCATTTTAATATATAGTAATGACTATTGATTCTATGAAAGAAAGGAATGAAAAGATGAACAATAAAAATAAAGGAAAAGTATTTTATGGTAATGATTGTTGCGAAGTAAGAGCTTGTAGTTATATTAACATCTCTAAGTCCGAACTTACAGAATTCGTTAGACTTCTTCAAGCTCTTGGCCAAGCTATTCAAGCGGTCTTTCAAAACCCTTCTCAAAATCATATCGATAACTTGATCGCTGCCCTAAATAACCTACAAAAATTCCTCAATTGCTTAGATTTATCTCCAGCACAAAAACAAATTGGAAATTCTATTATTGCTAATCTATTAACTATTCTAAGAACAAAACCTTTCTCATGCGGAGCATTGTACGTTGAGCTACAAAGCTTGCTTAATTATTTATTGTATATCGCTAAGTTATTCAAAGTAGATTGCTCCACTATCGACAAACTAGTTAAACTCATAACAGAGATTCAAACTATCCTAGTCCAATACGGATCAGGTTGCCTTGGAGGAGGAGCAACAGGTGCTACTGGTGCTACTGGACCTCAAGGTGCTACTGGACCTCAAGGACCGGCTGGTGCTCAAGGTGCTACCGGTGCTCAAGGACCAGCTGGCGCTCAAGGCGCTACTGGTGCTCAAGGACCTCAAGGTGCCCAGGGACCAGCGGGTGCTCAAGGCGCTACTGGACCTCAAGGTGCTCAAGGTATTCAAGGACCAGCTGGCGCTCAAGGTGCTACTGGTGCTCAAGGACCAGCCGGCGCTCAAGGTGCTACTGGTGCTCAAGGACCAGCCGGCGCTCAAGGTGCTACTGGTGCTCAAGGACCAGCTGGCGCTCAAGGTGCTACTGGTGCTCAAGGACCAGCTGGCGCTCAAGGTGCTACTGGTGCTCAAGGACCAGCCGGCGCTCAAGGTGCTACTGGTGCTCAAGGACCAGCCGGCGCTCAAGGTGCTACTGGTGCTCAAGGACCAGCGGGTGCTCAAGGCGCTACTGGACCTCAAGGTGCTCAAGGTATTCAAGGACCAGCTGGCGCTCAAGGTGCTACTGGCGCTCAAGGACCAGCCGGTGCTCAAGGTGCTACTGGTGCTCAAGGCGCTACTGGACCTCAAGGTGCTCAAGGTATTCAAGGACCAGCTGGCGCTCAAGGTGCTACTGGTGCTCAAGGACCGGCTGGCGCTCAAGGTGCTACTGGTGCTCAAGGACCAGCCGGCGCTCAAGGTGCTACTGGTGCTCAAGGACCAGCCGGCGCTCAAGGTGCTACTGGTGCTCAAGGACCGGCCGGCGCTCAAGGTGCTACTGGTGCTCAAGGACCAGCCGGTGCTCAAGGTGCTACTGGTGCTCAAGGACCGGCTGGCGCTCAAGGTGCTACTGGTGCTCAAGGACCAGCCGGTGCTCAAGGTGCTACTGGTGCTCAAGGACCAGCCGGCGCTCAAGGTGCTACTGGTGCTCAAGGACCGGCCGGCGCTCAAGGTGCTACTGGTGCTCAAGGACCAGCCGGTGCTCAAGGTGCTACTGGTGCTCAAGGACCGGCTGGCGCTCAAGGTGCTACTGGTGCTCAAGGACCAGCCGGCGCTCAAGGTGCTACTGGTGCTCAAGGACCGGCTGGCGCTCAAGGTGCTACTGGTGCTCAAGGACCAGCTGGCGCTCAAGGTGCTACTGGTGCTCAAGGACCAGCTGGCGCTCAAGGTGCTACTGGTGCTCAAGGACCGGCTGGCGCTCAAGGTGCTACTGGTGCTCAAGGACCAGCTGGCGCTCAAGGTGCTACTGGTGCTACTGGTGCTCAAGGACCGGCTGGCGCTACTGGCGCGACAGGAGCAGCGGGTACTCCAATTCCTGTAACTACAGCTGTATTAGGAAACACAATTGCACAAACAGTATCACCGGGAAGCAATGTACAATTCAATGAAACATTTGAATTAACAAACATCTCCTTTAATGGTTCTGATACTCTAACTGTTTTAGAAACTGGTGTATATGATATTAGTTTCTCTGCATCTACAACTTTCCCAGGTTCTTCACCATTTGGCTTCGGTCTTTCATTTAACGGCCAACCACCTAGTCGTAATTTTTCAACTAACGTTATCGGTAGTGCAGTTTCTTTCTCTACAATCGTTACTTTACAAGCTGGTACAACAATTTCTGTACAACCTACAGCAAATACTATTTCTATTCCTAACACAGGCGAAACAACTGCTATACTTTCGGTCTTCCGAATTTACTAATCACAATTTTCAATACTATTTTGAAGTGACCAAGCACATTTATAAGTAATAGGTTGTCGATTGTCTATTAAATCTCTCTTTTAATAAAAAGGAGCACTTATTTGGGAGGATAAGTGCTCTTTCTTTACGTTTCTTTACCTCAAATTTACTCTATCTTAATCCTCATTTTGTATGATAAATAGTGAAGTCAAAGATATGAAAGAGGGATGAAAATGAGAGGGATGTCACTAATGCGCATTTGGTTTGCTCTTATGGTATGCATTATTTTATGTGTAGGATTTTTTTTAACTCTAAAATATTCCACTATATCAAAAGCAGAGAGAAAAACTGTTCCATACAAACTTTTGTATACAAAACAAAGCAACATCCCTTATTCCAATGCTACAAAAAATGAAAAAAAAGTTATAAAAGGAATGCTTATTACGCAAGCTTCTAGTTCCGAAGCGTTACTTCAAATTGCTGAAACGATTAAAAATCAATATACAAATAAAGAAATCGATGAAATTACACTTTCTATCCACAATGAAAATAATGGTGATTATGAAGAAGAATTACCTTACGAACCTATTAGTAAAGGCAAAATAATCATCACCTACGATTCCGAATCGTTTGGCAGTACAAACATTCTACTTAACGATTAATATCATCTATCTCAATGGATATGGATTAATAGCTAGTAGAAATCGACAAAAATCTCCACCGATTAAAGTTGCATTTTATTTTTCATACGAAAAAGAGGCGAATTTCGTTATTCGCCTCTTTCTTTTACCAAAATGATGGAATCCATTCTTTCACTTTATCAAGCCACTCTTGTTGCTCTTTTTTTCTTTGTTGTTCCTCTTCTTTCCTTCTCTTCTCTTCTTCTTTTCTTCGTTTTTCCTCTTCTATTGTATTCAATTGTTTTTTATAATCAGCCTCAGATATGAGCGATAACTGAAATGCTTTTTGAGCTGGATTTGCATCCGCTTTTTTCATAATATCCCGGAACATTGTCGTCGTAATTTGACTCCCGCCCGGAACATAATGATCGCTATCTGTTTTATCATATCCTACCCAAATCGCACCTACTAAATCTGGTGTGTATCCAACAAACCACGAATCCTTTGCACCGGTGCTTGGTCCATTTACAATTTGAGTTGTTCCTGTCTTACCTGCCGTATCAACATTATTAACTTTCGCCTTTTCGCCCGTTCCTTTTTCGACAACACCTTTTAATAAATATGTCATCTTTTGAGCAATTTTCTCGCTCGTAACCCGAGTCTCTTTCTTATACCACTTTCCAATCGTTTCACCTTCAGCATTTTGTATCTCCCTAATCGCATGAGCTTCCACTTGAACACCGTCATTTGCAAATGTACTATACGCTTGAGCCATTACAAATGGAGAGGTTCCCACATGCATCCCGCCTAGAGCAATTGGATACGTACGATCTTCTGGCACTAATGGAATACCAAATCGCTCTAAAGATTTCAATCCTTTATCTAATCCAATTTGCTCTAATAGCCAAACAGCTGAAACATTGTACGACTTTGCCACAGCTTCATACATTGTCACATCACCGTGAAAAGTATGATCACTATTTTGCGGTTTATATTCTTTAATATTAAATGGTTCATCTTTTAATATATCGTATACTTCATACCCTTGCTCTAACGCTGGTACATATACAGCCAGAGGCTTTAACGTTGATCCAGGTTGTCTTTTTAATTGGGTTGCATGGTTAAACTGTAAAAACTGATACGGTCCTCTACCTCCAACTAAAGCTGGTACACCACCTGTTTTTGGATTCATAAGAACTACACCCGTCTGCATAAGCTGGTCTGAGCCATTATCTTTGAAATAACTCTCATTATTCACAACGTCTTCTACAGCTTGTTGTTTTTTCGGATCAAGTTCTGTATAAATACGATAACCACCTGCTAAAATTTCATTTTGTGTTAATTCGTACTTGTCCATTGCTTCCCTAACAATATAGTCTACATATTGAGAGTATTTTCCCTTGTATTTATCATCAACACCACGTTTTAACACAAGACCGCTCTCTTTTTCTTTATTATATTGTTCGTCAGAAATATATCCTTGCTCTTTCATTAAACTTAATACAACATTACGTCGTTCGATTGATTTATTAAAGTTTTTATAAGGCGAATACGCAGACGGTGCTTTAATCAAGCCAGCAATCGTTGCAGCCTCTGAAATTGTTAAATCTTTTACATCTTTATCAAAATAAGACTTAGCTGCCCTTTTTATGCCCCAAGCACCTTCACCGAAATAAATTTGATTCATATACATTTCGATAATTTCATCTTTCGTATACGTACGTTCTATTTTTTTGGTTAAAAAATATTCCTTTATTTTACGCGAGAACGTGCGGTCTTGTGTCAGAAATACATTTTTCGCAAGTTGTTGCGTAATTGTACTTCCCCCCGCTACAACTTCTCCTGCTGTAATATTTTTAAAAACTGCACTTATAATTCCACTATAGTAAATACCGTGATGGTTAAAAAACTCCTTATCTTCTACTGCAACAATTGCCTGAACCATAATGTCAGGAATATCTTTCCTTTTAACACCTTCTGTTTTAGAAGAAGCTAATTTAGTCGCAACTTCATTATTTGCATCATAAATTAAGGTCGGTTGCGGAACAGCTTGTTTTAATTCAGATATGTCTTGAATGGAAATTATTATATTTATAGCAATAAATAGAGTAGCGAGTAAACTCCCTAATACAATTAATGAGTTACGAAGTTTCTTCCTCTTGTTGAACCACTCCTGCATTTTTTTTAAGTGAGTGTTCTTCAATTTCATTCGTTCACTTCCTTCGTTTGTTTACACTCTTCTTTTCAAAAGGAAGAATATACCTCCTTTTAAATTTATTATAATAACGTAGTCCTTCCTATAGTGTAAAGCTTTTCTTTCACATTCATACTTTTTGCAAGAAAAGGACATTCTACAAGTAAGATATTCATTATTGATTATTAATATTATTAATACAACAATAAGAGTTATGTTAAGTTTTTGTAAACTTTTCGATAAAATGTTTTAAAAAACGACAGTTTTTTGTTAGAATTGATTAGCCAATATATTTTACATATATTACTTTTGTGGGGGTAACTAATAATGGTATTTAAATCAAAAAAAGATAAATTTTCTGAAATGTTAATGAATGTTTCAGAAAATTTAAAAGAAGGCGCGCAGTTTTTCGTGGAGTATAAAATTAAAAATGCTAGCGATTTAAAAGAGTTTTCTATGCGCATGAAAGAGTATGAGTCAAAAGGTGACTCATTTATTCACGAAATCATTATGGAGCTAAACAAAGCGTTTATTACTCCAATTGAACGTGAGGACATCCTACAACTTGCAATGAGTATGGATGATGTATTAGACGGATTAGATCATAGTGCTGGTCTATTCGAAATGTATTCTATTACAGAAGCTGATGAATACATGATTAAATTCGTTGAAGCAATTAATCAATGTGCGATTGAGATTGCAAATTCTGTTGAACTACTGTCTAAAAAGAAGTTAGTCGACATTCGTACGAACGCGATTAAGATTAAGGATTACGAATCACAATGTGATGATATTCGCCGTCATGCGATTAAGCACTTATTCTCTCGTGAGAAAGATCCGATTAAAATTATTCAATACAAAGAGATTTACGAAGAGCTTGAAGAAGTAGCGGATAGCTGCCAAAGCGTTGCAAACGTATTAGAAACAATTATTATGAAGAACGCGTAAGGAGTTTGATCATGGATACACTCTTGTTACTGACCGTTTTAGTAGTCATTTGCGCTTTAGCTTTTGACTTTATTAATGGATTTCACGATACAGCAAATGCTATTGCAACGGCTGTTTCAACGAAAGCTCTAAAGCCTAGACATGCAATTATTATGGCAGCTATTATGAATTTTTTAGGTGCGATGACATTTACAGGTGTAGCAAAAACAATTACAAAAGATATCGTTGATCCATTTGCCTTGCAAAATGGTTCTCTTGTAATTTTAGCTGCTTTACTTGCGGCAATAGCATGGAATTTGATCACTTGGTACTATGGTATTCCAAGTAGTTCTTCGCATGCAATCATTGGCTCAATCGCAGGTGCAGCTATCGCTGCGGCCGGTATTAGCTCATTAAATCTTAAAGGGTTCATAAAAATTCTTGAAGCTTTAATCATTTCACCGATTATCGCTTTTGTTATTGGTTATATCGTATACAGTATATTTAAAGTAGTCTTTAAAAACTTTAATTTAACGAAGACGAACAAAAACTTCCGTATATTCCAAATTTTCACTGCTGCATTACAAGCTTATACACATGGTACAAATGATGCGCAAAAAGCAATGGGAATCATTACGATGGCTCTTATGGCTAATAACTATCATACTTCTAGCGACATCCCATTCTGGGTACAATTATGTTGTGCGATTGCAATGGGTCTTGGTACTTCTGTCGGTGGATGGAAAATTATTAAAACTGTCGGTGGACAAATTATGAAAATTCGTCCTGTAAATGGTGTAGCTGCCGATTTATCATCATCACTTGTTATTTTCGGTGCAACATTCATTCACTTACCAGTTAGTACGACGCACGTTATCTCTTCTTCTATTTTAGGGGTTGGTGCTTCTCATCGTGTGAAAGGTGTAAAATGGGGAACTGCAAAACGCATGTTAATTACTTGGGTTATCACACTTCCTATTTCAGCTTCTTTAGCTGCTTTATTTTACTCTTTATTACATTTAATCTTTTAATCAAAAGTCGTCTTCCTTATTTTTCTAGGAAGACGACTTTTTTGTGAACAAACCTTTTTCTCATGAAAAAGCGTGTATAATAATTGGTGGATAAGTTATATAGAGGAGTTGGCAATTTTGGAATACATCATGTTACTTTTCATCGGGCTAATCGCCGGGACAGTCGGGAGTCTAGTCGGGCTTGGTGGCGGAATTATTATTGTTCCGTTATTAATCGGATTACACAGTCTATCACCACAACTTGCAGTAGGAACTTCAATGGTAACAGTCGTTTTCACAGGACTATCTTCCACCCTTACTTATATGAAGCATAAACGAGTAGATTACAAAAGTGGACTTATTTTATTTATCGGAAGTGGCCCTGGTGGTATCATCGGCTCGTGGGCAAACAAATTTTTAAACCAAGATACATTTTCTTTATATTTTGGGATTTTCCTTATTTTTGTCTCTATTCTTCTTATGTTACGAGACAAATTAAACCCTCTTTCTTTATCAAATATGACTGTAATTAAACGTTCTTTTACAGATAACGAAGGAAACACTGTACACTATCAATTTCCACCGCTTCTCGCCATCTTTATCGCCTTTATAGTTGGTTTTATATCTGGGTTATTCGGAATTGGTGGCGGTGCCTTACTTGTTCCAGCAATGATGCTACTTTTTGCATTCCCAGCACATATCGCTGTAGCAACTTCGATGTTTATCGTATTTCTATCAGCCATTGTAAGTTCTGCAACTCACATCTCCCTTGGAAATGTCAGCTGGATTTATGCATTAATTCTTATTCCTGGTGCATGGATTGGCGGAAAAATCGGGGCTTATATCAATACAAAATTAAGTGGTAAAGCCGTAATTAATTTATTACGTATCACATTAATTATTCTCGGGACTAGATTAATTATTACTTCTTTTTTATAACGTGTTCTTTTTAGAATACGTTTTTTCTTATACACATGAATATAAAAATCCTCCTAAGAGAACAAATAAAATTAAACAAACACATAATAGCATATAATTTGAAATATGTACTTTCTTCAAGTTGACCACTCCTATAACTGCGACTGTTATCTTTATGATAGCGAAAAAATAGTTTACTTGCAGTTACAAAGTGCTAACAATGCAAAATCATTTATTACAAATTTTATCCTTATATTTCATTTCTTTGTATATTCTATCGGTTTAATAAAAAAAGATGTCATATTGACATCTTTTTTAATGAAGAAGTGACCATCCCATAAAATCCTCATGTACTTGGCACGCCCTCTTATCGTTTCGATCATATAATTCAGCATAACTATCTGTTTCTTCATCATAAGCCATCGTATAAATAATTTGGCCATCTACTTCAACGGATAATACGACTCCACCTTTCATCTCTTCTACATGAATGATAGCATTCGCCGGAATTCTCATATCCGTCATTTTTATCGCATCTAACAATATACTAAACCCCCTACAGCGTATTCATTGCTAGTACTATGACACACTAAATAGTATACTACTGTAATAGCATACATTTCGTCAATGAAATTGCTGTTTAAATAGCATATTGTCTTTATACATATACGCTACAATAAAAGAAATAGAAATGTTTACATGGGGGGCTAACATTGATTCTACACAAAGGAGATGTACTATTCCGTCAAGGCGAGGACGGTCCTTTATATTTTATAAAAACAGGCTTATTAAAAGTAGTAAGGATCGAAGAAGATGGAACACCATTTTTATTCAACATTATTGTTCCAGGTGAAACGATACCTCACCATTCTTTAATTTCACCAAAGGAGTATCACGGTACAGCAATCGCTTTAATGAAAACAGAAGTTGAACCTATCATTAGTAGTGAATGGTACGATCAACTTCAGGCAAATCCCGCATCATACGCAAATATTGCTATGCAATTACAATCAAAATTAAGAATGATGCAGCAGCGTATCGATCAATTGACAACCGTCTCTCCGAAAGAACGTCTTCATCGTTTACAAGAATGGTTCACATTATATTTGGGTGACATTCCTATATATGAAATATTAACGCAAACTGAAATTGGTCAACTCATAGGTATACGTCGCGAAACAGTAAACCGTTTATTACGAGAACAAATAAAAAACGAGGTAAAATAAATACCTCGTTTTTTTGCTTATTCTCACCCGTCTTATTGTAAGCTTGTGGCTGGACCGAAAAATTCATAATGAATATGCTCTTGTTTCACACCTAAATCAGTTAGTGCAGCATTTATATGCTTCATAAATGCTACTGGACCACAGAAATAAAATTCTGCTTCAGTTGTCGGAATAATAGTTTGTAACCATTCTGCTTCAATAAATCCTTCTTTATCAAAGTTCTTCATTTCCAAATCTTTTTCAGTTGGTGCAGAATAACAAGTATAGGCTTTAACTTGTTCATATTCATTGTCTACTGCCTTAACATGTTCTTTCATTGCATGTGTATTACTATTTATCGCTGCATGAACAAAATATACATTACGTTTTGAATCTTGTTCAATTAACGTATTTAACATACTCATCATCGGTGTAATCCCTACTCCACCACTAATTAGTACAACTGGTAATGTTGAATCCATATTTAATACGAAATCTCCTGCTGGTGCACTTACTGGTAAAATATCTCCTTCTTTCACATGTTCATGTAAGTAATTAGACACTTTACCGTCTGGTGTATCTACACCTTTTTCTTTCTTTACACTAATACGATAAAATTCTTTTCCAGGAGCATCTGATAAACTGTATTGACGATTATGTGTATACGTTTCACCTTCTATATTTATTTGAATCGTTACATATTGTCCTGGGATGTATGAAGAAACTTCCCCTCCATCTTCAGGTTTTAAATAAAATGATGTAATAACATCGCTTTCCTTCACTTTTTTAACAACCACAAAGTTACGGAAATCTTTCCATCCACCTTCTTTATGTGCTGCTTCTTCATACATCTCTGCTTCAATGCTAATGAATGCATCAGCAATGACACCATATGCTTCTCCCCATGCATTTAAAACTTCATCAGGTGCACCTGCAACCTCTTTAATTGCACGTAGTAAACATGTACCTACAATCGGATAATGTTCAGCTTTAATACCTAAACTTCTATGCTTATGACCAATTTGCTTTACAACTGGAATAATTGCTTCTAAATTATCAATGTACGTTGCAGCTGCATAAACAGCATTCGCTAACGCTTGTTGTTGTCTTCCCTTTTTCTGATTCGTATGGTTGAAAATGTTCAATAACTCCGGATGTTCCGAAAATAAAATTTCATAAAATCTCGTTGTAATTTCAACGCCTTTTTCTTGTAATAATGGTACTGTTGACTTTACGATTTCAATTGTTTTTGCACTTAACATTGTATCCCACTCCTCTATTTCCTTAACTGTTTTTAGTTTAACTGAATTGTATAATACAGATTGTGATTTTAATCACTATTAACACGGTGTTTTTGTGAAAAATATATGAACATTGCACTTACAAAAAGAAAATAAGCCAACTAGAATGCTAGCTAGCTTATTATTTAGACTGTATTGCTTGTTCAATTACCCTTATATCTTTCCCATCGCCAAACTCTGTATACCCCCAGATGTTCGTTTCACCTCTATATTTATTTACGATAATATCTAAGTCATGATATACACGGTGGGCATACACTACATACTCAATATTTTGAAGTTCCACACCTTTTTTCACAATTTCATAGCTTCTATTTACATCGCGTTTTATTTTTTCATTCTTTATTTCCGTATGTATATTTTTTAAAGATGGTTCTTGTTGTTGAAACCATTGTTTAAATTGGTTCCAGTCCCCTTCTGTATAATTCTCTGCTTTACCATAATTTAAGAAATTATTATAACTCTCATGCGTCATACGAATAAAATCTAGCACTTTCGTCTCTTCTTGCGCATCTTCTATTTGAGCTATTGTATTTACCTCAGCAGGCTTATTCGCATAATGTAACAGCACTTTCATAAGACTATAACTCGCAATGATCATCACGATAATAACCCCGAATACACGTAACAATTTCTTCATATACAGAACTCCTTCTCTACTAAAGATATTACAATGTATGACTATACTTGTAACATTCTCTCGTAGAATTATAATTCCTGTACAAATCCTTCCCATCATTTCGACACTATTTTTCTACACACTTCGCCTTGGCAAATGCTCTTGTAAAACAATGTACCCTTCATAAGCTGTATAACCAAGAATAGCCATTAGTCCGATATAACAAGCAAATACCGTCCATTTCGTTTTCGTATCCACTTTATAATAGTTTTCTTGTTGTCTCTTTTCTGTATCCCATTCCTGTAATTTCCTTTCTGACACTTCAAATGCTTCTCTTATATGAATTGTATGCGTTTCTTTTTCATCTTCATATGGAACGTAATCAAGCGGCTCAAACTTTGGTAAAAGGTGCTCTAACACTTCAATCTTTTGAAGTTCTCCTACTTTTAATTCTTTCTCTCTTTCTTTTTGCCTTAATATATTTATTTCATGTTGCATCATATATATATTTCGATGCACCGCACCTGTTTCTTTTAACTCCTCTTCAAGCCTTGCAACATATTCTTTCATTCCATCAATTCTATATCCTAATTCCTTGATTGGCTCATCTCTCTTTATTACTCTATATAATTCCATACAGCCGATAATAAAAATAAATCCTCCCAAAATACTTTTAAAGTAAATGGAATAACCGAGCAATACAATAAGGCCCGCTCCCCAAATCTTTGTGCTTACAACTGAGATAATTCGCCCACCATCTAATGGAGAAACTGGAATCAAGTTAAAGAAGTTAATCATACTTCCAAGTAAAATAATTAATGCCCAAAATGGCTCTTTCGTTATTATATAAAGTGGAATCGCAGGTAAAAATGACAACAACCCGAAAAGAGGTCCCATGTAGGCGATGTAAGCTTCATCTTTTGCATTTTTCGGCATCTCTTTCATCCCAATAAGAGCGCCCATAAATGGAATAAATATTGCTGGCGATGTTGGTATACCCTTTCTTTTCGCAGCCCATAAATGACCCATTTCATGAATAAACAATAAATAAATGAGCGCTACTCCAAATTTCCAACCATATATAACTGCGTATGCACCAAGTGATAGAAACATACTAAATACCGTTGAAAATTTCGCTAATTTAAAAATTGCAAATACCCACTTTAACTTAGAAAGTAGAAACAAACCTATGGCAACTATAATTCCCCATAATCCTTTTTTATTTTTTTTCATATTTCTCTCCTTTATCTCTCATTAATGAGTCATATTCATGAAAGCTTGTTCTTTTCTCTATTATGACATATTTTTTTCTATTGTTAGAAATAACGTTTATTTAATCCATTTTTAGCCAAAAATATAAATAAAAGGAGGTGTATACAGATGAATTTGCAATCTCTCATAATAGGTGCTCTATCGTTTTTAGCTTCAACTCTTATTTTTTATACCGTTAGTTACGTATTATTATTAGATTTGTTGCCCAATCACGTATTTATTGCTCTTATCATCCTTTCCGCTCTTATGATTTCTTTTCTTATTACACGAAAATCAATGAATGAGCCATCTGCAAAAGCAAAGTAATAGAGAGGGGGTGTTTTTCCCCCTCTCTATTATCATTTCCTAGGAAAGGCCATATAAACTTTACAAATTACATTCATCCTGATCCGTCAGGGCTAATTAAAGTGTCACTTTATCTTTGTAAATTCATTTTTTCACCATACTCTTTAACAATTTGAATGATATTTTGAAAAACACCTATTTTTTCTTTTTTACTATTTAATATTTTCAAATCATAATTTTCATAATATGTTTCTAATGACTTTAATTGTGATTCTGAAGCATCTTTTATCGGAACAGTAGCATGCAATTCATACTGTTTATACCCTTCCTTTACCTTTTCACCTAAAATTTTTTCACTCTCTTTTGCTCCAATTAATTTTTGAACTTTTTCTGGGAAAATAACTTGCAAATAATATTCTTGTTCCTTCTCTAACTTGTTGTATAGTGATTGTGAAATCGTATATCGTACCGTATAATTCACTTGTTGATCACCTGCTTTAATATGAAACGCGGTAATCTGCAAATCTTTTTTTGTGACTTCCGTTAAAGGACCTGCCTGCATCTCATCTTCTTTTTGTTCTGAAACATTTGGAAATATAGCTAAAAGCTTTTCCGTATCTTTTTTATTTAGCATGTACATAGCGTTCTTATATTGTAGCCATCCTCGTCTATCTTCTCCTCTTAGCCATGCATAATAGGTTTCTTTTTTTCCATCTCTACTAATTTGTATTTCATATTCCGGCTCACCAAAACTACCTGTTATGTCTTGTTTTTCCGCTTTATCTATAATATCTATTACTAACTTCGCTTCTGATTCCTGTAACTTTTTCTCTTTATGTTTTTTTTGTATAACGGTTACCTCTATTGTTTCTTTCACTTCATTCACCGTCTCTTCTACTTTTTTTGTTTCTTTTTTTGGCTCAACTTGACTACAAGATGCTAGTAGCATAGCAAACAACAACAATAATAATACATATTTCCTTTTCAATTTAATCCTCCCTTTTACAATAAGAAATCCTTATAATCTTCATACAAAAAACAAAAACGTGAAACACTATAAAATACGCTATACTAAGCATTGAAAGGAGGTCTTTTTCATGTCCATTAATTTTCACGATGCAAATAATAAATACACATACGCACAGCGAAACGCCCATATTTCTTGGGACGAAATGATAAAGAGTATTACAAATATACAAAACAAGCAAATAATCGATATCGGCTGTGGTGGCGGTATTTATACGAAAGAACTTGCCCTTTTGGGAGCAAAAAGTGTTGTTGGGCTTGATTTTTCAAAAGAAATATTACAGGCCGCAAAAGAAAATTGTAGCGATTTTCCAAACATTTCTTTCATTCACGGTGATGCACATAGCGTCCCATATCCTAATGATACATTCGACATTGTTATTTCGCGCGCAGTTATTCATCATTTACAAGACATTCCTACATTTCTACGTGAAGCTTCTCGTATATTAAAGAAAAACGGTGTACTCATTGTACAAGATCGAACTATTGAAGATTGCATAATTCCTGGAAGCCCCGAACACATTCGTGGATATTTTTTCTCTATCTTTCCAAAACTTATTGAAATTGAATCAAAAAGACGTCCAAAAACCACCACGATACAACAAGAATTACAAAAATATTTTCTTCACGTGTTCCCTACTCAAACACAATGGGAAGTACGAAAAATACATGATTCTGTAGAGGCATTGCTACAAGATTTATCACCTCGAACAGGTCGATCCATTCTTTACGAATTAACAGATCATGAACTTTCTCAACTTCTACAACAGGTCCAGATCGCATTACAAAACACCTCTCCTATAATTGAAAGAGATCGGTGGACAATTTGGAGTGCCATGAAATTGTAAGGAAGGAAGCCTCACAAAATAATGTGAGGCTTCCTTCTTTCATAATCTACTTTTGCAACACTCTTGATACCCTCCACTTCTGGCCTGTGCACTTCCACACTTCGGACATACTAAATATCTAGACTGATTTGTCAACAAACTACCTTTTTGAAAGAGTAAAACTTCTGCTTGTTTAAACGAACGCGAATAATATAACCACATAAAACCAATTATAGCAATAATGCCAAATAATACTCCCATCGCAAGCATTTCAGTCACCTCTTTTGGTTTGTTCTTTCCAGCAAGTGGATTGATGTATTATTCTCTGTAAATTCAAACAATACCTTCTTTACTCCTGTAAATATCAACTTTCTCTATAAACTTTACAATTCTCTACAAAATTTTACTCCCTTTTTACAATTCACCATTCCTTTTACTACAACGAATATCACATTCGATATTTCTGCATATAAATATATCTTCCAAAAAAAATATTGACTTTCAAAAAAAAACATGCAACAATACTGTCAGAATACTTGAATAAAAATTCATTGACGAGAACGAGTACGTTATAGGACTGTCCCCCAGAGAGTTGGCGATTTGCTGAAAGCCAACGTTCAGTGCGTAGCGGAAAATCATCTCCGAGAAGTAGAACCGAATGTTACAGTAAGTTCTTACCGGCTGTCCCCCGTTACAAGGAACACGTATCATGTTGTACGTTGTAAAGCCGTATACATATAGACTCGTTTCTACATGTATAAATTAGGGTGGTATCGCGGGTAAATATAACTCGTCCCTTTCTTTAGGGACGAGTTTTTTGTGTTCTTACAAATGAATTTTAAAAAAGGAGGAAAAACAATGAACACTGTATCAAAAAAACATATTTTTTTCACGGGTCTTATGCTATTTTCTTTATTTTTTGGGGCAGGTAATTTAATTTTCCCTCCCATGCTTGGACAAAATGCAGGTGAAAACTTTTGGCCGGCAATGATTGGATTTTTACTAACAGGAGTCGGTTTACCATTATTAACTGTTATTGCAATTTCTTTATCAGGAAACGGTATGCAACAACTCGCAAGTCATGTCCACCCATTATTCGGAATTTTCTTTACTGTAGTTGTATACATCGCAATCGGTCCTTCTATGGGAATTCCACGCGTTGCAAATGTCGCTTATGAAATGGGTGTTAGTTCTTTCTTACCAGAAACAATTCGCTCTAGTAACCTAGCACTCTTTTTATACACGGTCATCTTCTTCGCTATCGTATTTTGGCTTAGTTTAAATCCATCTAAACTTGTCGATCGCATCGGAAATATATTAACACCTATTTTATTACTCTCTATTTTCTTATTATTTGTTAAAAGTGTATTTACACCACTCGGGCAATCAGGACCCGCAATGCAAGAGTATCAAACTTCTCCAATCTTCAAAGGCTTTATGGAAGGATACTTAACGATGGATACCATTTCTGCGCTTGCATTTGGAATTATCGTTGTAAATGCCATTCGCTCTAAAGGTGTGAAGGATCGTAAATCCATTGCCATCGCAACAGCGAAAGCAGGACTTATTGCCGCTACTGGTCTCGTACTTGTATATGGTGCACTTGGCTGGCTTGGTGCAACTAGTGTCTCTCTCGGATATGCAAAAAATGGCGGACAATTACTTACTGTTATCGTACAGCAATTATTCGGTCCATACGGTTTGCTTCTATTATCTCTAATCGTTACACTCGCTTGTTTAACGACATGTGTTGGACTTGTATCTGCATGTAGTCAATATTTCTCAACATTATTGACTACACTTTCATACAAAACGTTCGCTAGCATCATTTGTGCATTAGGATTATTAGTTGCCAACTTAGGTTTAACAAAAATTATTGCCATCTCTGTTCCAATTTTACTTGTTGTATATCCAATTGCAATTGTACTCGTTCTACTATCGTTACTGCATAAATATTTCGGTGGATATCGCTCTGTTTATATAGGTGCTTTAATTGGAGCAGCAATCGTAAGCATATTTGATGGATTAAAACAAGGTGGTATTTCAGTTTCATTTATCACACCATATTTTGAATTCATCCCTTTATATACGGAAGGAATAGGCTGGTTAATACCAGCATTAGCCGGAGCGCTTATCGGCCTTATAATCGCTAAGCTAAGCGGTGCGAAAAAAGTGCCCTTACTAACCGAATCTCATGAAGTAAAAGCATCCTAAAAAAACTCCCGAAAGGGAGTTTTTTTACATTTGATAAGCAGTATGATTAAAACTGCTTATTTTATACACTTTCGTATAATAGTCGATATTTGTATCCACTGTTTCTACTTTGACAACATCATAGCAATCTTCTTGTTTCACTAAAAATAAATAGTACTCTTCTGTCGCCTCGACAATTGCAATTTTATCTGTTTCAACATCATATTGTTCACAAAGCGCTTGTAATGCGTTCACATAATCCCCTAATTTTTTAGACTTATCCATGCCAAATATCGTTTGAACTAACATACACTCTCTCCCCTTTGTATGTACTGTTAACAACTCAATGATAACGCTTACATTTATTGGCGTCAATAAAAAGATTTGGAATCCCAATTGGTGCAAACTAATAATCAGTGGGATAACCCCCCACTGATTAAAGTTTCACTTTATCATTTCGTCAATTGGTGTCTAAACGCATAAATAACCGCCTGTGTCCGGTCACTTACATTTAGCTTATTTAATATATTACTCACATGTGTCTTTACTGTTTTGAGGGCAATAAATAATTCATCCGCAATCTCTTGATTACTTTTCCCCTCTGCAATTAATAACAAAATTTCAGACTCTCTATCTGTTAACTCCTCATGCAAAGGTTGTTCTTTCTTCTGACGCATACGAGACATCATTTTACCAGTAACTTTTGGCTCTAATACCGTTTCTCCATCATAAGTAGCTCGTACAGCGTCTGCTATATCACTCGCTCTTGATGTTTTTAATAAATAACTTGTCGCTCCCGCCTCAATAACAGGATACAATTTCTCATCATCTAAAAAGCTCGTTACAACTACAATTTTCGCTTCTGGCCATTCCTGAATAATTGCACGTGTTGCTTCAACCCCATCCATTTCATCCATGACAAGGTCCATCAAAATAATATCTGGTCTTAATTGCAAAGCTAACTCTGAACCTTTTCTTCCATTTTCAGCTTCTCCAACTACTTCAATATCTGGCTGCGTTGATAAATATGCCGATACACCCATTCGAACCATTTCATGATCATCAACTAGTAATACTTTTATCATGACTCTCCCCCTCTCTCAATTATAATCGGTACTTTCACTTCTATTTGTGTACCTTTATTTGGAAAACTAAGCACTTTTAATGTACCACCAATTTCATGAACTCGCTCTTGCATTGATCTTAATCCGTACGAACCAGCTTTATTAACCCCTACTTTAAAACCGACACCATCATCTATAATTTTCAATATTGCATATTGCTCAATTTTGCGTAGACGTACTTCCGTTTTCTTTGCCTTCGCATGCCGTAAAGTATTAGACAGCGCCTCTTGTACAATACGGAATAAGTGATCTTCTACACCTTTTTTTAATTGAATTGGTTCAATTAACCATTCAATTTTCATATGTTGCTTTCTAGACAGTTCTGTTAATAATTCTTCTATACCCTCTGTTAGTTTCTTACCTTCTAACTGCACTGGGCGTAAATGAAGAAGCAATGCTCTCATTTCTGATTGTGCATTTACAACCATATTTTCAACGAGCTGCAACTGCTTTTTCGTCGTTTCTGGAATTTCAGCTACTTGTTCATTAATAGCCGACATCATCATCGACATTGCAAAAAGCTGCTGACTTACAGAATCATGCAGCTCCCTCGCCAATCGATGCCTTTCCTGGGAAATCGCTTCTTGTCTCATCTCTTCATTCCAATGAGCTCGTTCATTCGTTACTTTTTGAAAGAGTCCAGCTTGCTCCTCTAATCGACGAGCCAGAACGATTACTTTTCGTTCCACTTCATGAAACTCATCATCTGCAGTAAATGAAACATCGCTCGGAAAATTCCCTCGCTCTACTTCAAATAGAAAAGTATTTAATCCTTGTATACGCTGCTCTATATAGTAACCGATTGCATATCCTACAATTCCCCCGATAAGTAAACTTGTAGTCATAATAAACAAGCCAATTGGAACAGAAGCGATGGATTCCTTCCATAATAAATCATACACTTGTTGCTCGCTTTTCCATACATATACAATTGTACAAATAAGTGCGATACTAACAGAGGACAACATAGAATAACGAATATACATCCACGAAATATTTTTTTGTTTTTTCATTATACTTTCCTCACTTCCGTATCGCCTACGACAAGCGAAGAAATAATTTTAATACGACGAGGAGCCTCTTTATACTGCTCTGTTTTAAATGTAACATTGCGATTAAACCCTGTCTCTTCATGACCTGGCAAGAGCACACGTCCGACAATAACAGAATGATTTAAAGACAGTTCAATATCATATGGCACATATAAACGAATATTACCAACGACACCTCGAATAACAATTACTGTCTCCCCTTCTGGGATCATAGCAGTTGTTAAATCTATTTCCACATCACAAGCACCATATTGAACATTAATATCCTCAAGTTCATAAATATGATCCATCATTCGTATATTCCCTACAAACATATTTTTTAAATATGGTTCTGTACGATATATTTGCTTCTCTTCGTCTATAATCCCTTTTTCTTTAATTTCAACCTTCATTGCTTTTTGCTGATGTCCTTGTTGAATCAGTTGATAACCAATTAAAGCTAAACAAGCAAATACGACAAGAACAAATGCTGCTGATGAAAATAAGAAGAATAAAAATACGATACCACCAACAAATAAAAATACATTTCCCCGTACGTAACGATTCTTTTTACGATAATGCCTTCCGAACATAAGCATAATAAATGCAAAAATGAGACCACCTGGTTCAAAATGTCCAAGTATCATATCAAGAAAAAGACCGAATCCAAATATGATGAGGAGCATCCCCATTAATTGTGTTTTTGAAAATTGTTTCTTCATTTCAGCTCCCCCCTTCTTGTTACATATACATAGAAGAAAAGGCATTGCTTTCCAACACCTTTTCTCCTATCACTATATCATAAGCCTGTTTTATAATATACTACTATTATTTTGTTAACTCTTTCGTTAACGATACATCATTCTTTTCTTTCATTTCACGTTCAAGCTTTGCAATCTTCATATCAAATGTGTCACGTTCATGCTCCTCATTCATACGAGTTTCTAAGTCGCGGATATGATCTTCAATTTCTTCAAAGCGTAAGAACGGATTATTCTCATCCATTTTATGCATAGCAGTATTCATACGACGATTTGCATGTGCCATATTTTCACGTGCCATTAATTCCATACGTTTCGCGTGCATTTCTTTTAATTTATTTTTCATCTCAGAAAGACGACGCTCCAACTCATCAATTTGCTCTACAACACCTGCATACATTTCTTCTAATCGAGTTACTTGCCCTTCATAATACGCTACTTCTTCTAACGCACGCTCATGTAGTTGTAATTCGCCTGCTTCTTGAGCAATGATAGCTTGCTTTGATCTTTTATTAACGAAATAACGTGCTTGCTCAAGCTCACGAGCAAAATTTGATTTTAATGTTTTATGGCGCTCAATTAACTTCTCAATTTTTGTTATTTCACGCTCACTATCGCGTAAATATTGATTTAACATCGCTATTGGATTTTTTCTTTCTTTCTCATCTAACACATTATGAAAATCTGCTAAAATTGCATCGCGTACACGTCCGAATAAAGTTTGTTTCATTATAATCTTCCTCTCTTCTACTTTATAAATTTGATTTTTATTAGTTTTTTATTAGTTTTTCATTAACTTGTTCCACTCATCTTCAAAGTTGCTATATGGTTTAGAACTTTCTGATGCAGAATCAACAACTACATTTTTTTCTTTTTTCCACTCACGGTATCCGTAGTATAAAACTACTAATGCTGCGATACCGATTAATGCTGGGGAGTGCGAAAGTGCAATGGATAAACCGATTAAACCAACAATACCCCAAGCTAACTTTCCAAAAAATGATTGTGCTCGCACAAATGATTTATAGCTCCAGTACACAACTCCTGCTCCGATTGCGAATCCTACAATACCAGCAAGGCTACCAAGAGCAATTAAAGCCAAAATACCGGCCGCGATAAACGCTAGAAATTGTTTCATCTTGTGCTTGCCTCCCTTCGATTTGATACTCTTATCTTAACTATTTTTTCATTTTTCCATAACGAGCTTAAGAACCGTTTTCGACTCAGACTTAAGACCGAGTTGCATTCAGCCTTTTGTAAAAACATACGGTAGGATAGGATGATTCACTCTTTTATCGCACATAAAAAGCCGTACAGAGAACATTCTCTGTACGGCTTTCGTTACTATTTCATAAACTTCATTTTACTTATGCTGTTTTATGATACTCTTTCTTTCCCGCTACTTTAGAAAACCTCGGGAAACCAATTAATATAGAAATGATTCCGCATACTCCAACTAAAATCGGATAAAACGCATATGGTAACAATTCAATCGGAGATAACGCTGCAAATCCTGCTGCAGTTAACATTTGCGCACCATACGGAATTAATCCTTGCACACAACACGAGAAAAGATCTAATACACTCGCTGATTTACGAGGATCAATTTCATATTGGTCTGCAATGTTTTTCGCAAGCGGACCTGTAAAGATAATAGAAATCGTATTATTCGCTGTACACATATTCGTCATACTCACTAATCCAGCAATACCGAACTCCGCTCCTTTTTTTGAACGAATGTTACGAGTTAAAATATTCATTAAATATTGAATACCACCATTATATTGAATCAGTTCGACCATACCACCAATTAAAATAGCAAGTAATACTAACTCCATCATACCGCCCATTCCAGTCGTTACACTTTTAAAGAAACTCTCTAACGTGTAGCTACCATCTAAAAGACCGATAACGCCGGATAGTACAGTTCCACCAGTTAACACAATAAGTACATTCCAACCCAGTAGCGCTGTAATAAGTACTCCTGCATACGGTAAAATCTTTATCCAGTCAAAGCTATGCGCTTTAATCTGCGTGTCGCTTCCTAAAGTAATGATTACTAATAGTACAATTGTAATAATAGCTGCCGGTAATACAATTAAAAAGTTCGTTTTAAACTTATCTTTCATTTCTGTTCCTTGCGAGCGTACAGCTGCGATTGTTGTATCTGAAATAAATGATAAATTATCACCAAACATCGCTCCGCCAACAACTGTCGCCATCGTAAGTGCAATTGAGATATCAGTTTGCCCACTAATACCTACAGCAATTGGTGCTAATGCAGCAATTGTTCCCATTGAAGTTCCCATCGCTAATGAAATAAATGCCCCTATAACAAAAATTCCAGCTACGATAAATCCTTGCGGTAAAATTGATAACGCTAAGTTAACTGTAGAATCAACGCCGCCCATCCCTTTTGCTGTTTCAGAGAACGCTCCTGCCAGTACAAAAATTAAAACCATAATCATAATATCTGGATTCCCTGCACCTTTAGCAAATCGTTCCACTTTTACATTAAAGCTTTCTTTACGATTCATTGCTAAAGCGACTCCTACAGCAATTGAAATCGCTATAAGTATCGGCAATTTATAGAAATCACCTGTAATAATTCCAGAACCAATAAATAGTGCCAAAAATATTCCAAGCGGTAATAAAGCTAAACCATTTCCTCTCGTTTCTTTCAAAGTATCATCTCTCCCTAGTTTTAAACCTTTTCTACTGAACAACAAAAGACCTCTTCCAACAAGAAGAGGTCTTATACATCTATAAGAAACGCTCTTCTCATCTTTCAAGCACATGCTTGCTGGATTTGGCACAGCACTCTGAAATCGAGTCCGCTGCCGAGGCATCGTAGGGCCAGTCCCTCCGCCTCTCTTTATAAGAAGGTTTCATATTTATTTTTTAATAATAATTTCTTCCCTAACTTTACTCGCTTACAAAACAAAAGTCAATTATTTTTTGTATAGATTTTTTTGGTAATTATGCAAAAATTTGAATACAATACTCATTTTAACTTTTTGATTTCTTCTTCCAATATTGAAATCCAATAAAATTCACTATTGTTTATTGCGGCTATTATCCATTTCGTAGTGCACCAAGCTAAATCATACTCTTCTTTTGTAACATCGGCACTTTTATAAGCATCCTCTAGCTCATCTTCATCGAGTACATACATCTTACCGTTCGGTAATAACACTACATCTAAATATAAATCATCAAAATACGGTAAACCACGGTCGTCTATTTTATATTCTTTCGTCACATCGATGTAATATTGCACTAATTTTTTCTGATCATCTAACATGGCTGTAATCGCAAAGTTTTTCCCGTTTATGAAATATTGAATCCACGTATACTGATTCCCTGCAATACAAAGTTCTTTCCCATCATATTCTTTATAACTAGGTTCCCTAACCTTTTTTATTTCCAGTATTCCTAGCATTCCCTCTTCTATTTGCTTAACCGTATAATCTTTCTCTATTAGTCGCTTCCACGAAGAACCGTCACCATATTTACGTTTCATTACGTCCGCTCCCCTTCTATATAGAAAAGCCCCCACATATTATGTGAGAGCTTGTTCAAATTATAATTTAAGCTGCTTGTTTATTGGAAATTTCCTCTAAATAAGCTTGTCCTTTTTCAGCGTCATACTGACCTTCCCACTTAGACATAACTACAGCTGCTAAAGAGTTACCTACAACGTTAACTGCTGTACGAGCCATATCTAAAATACGGTCAATACCAGCGATGAAGGCTAAACCTTCAGCTGGAATACCTACTGTACCAAGTGTTGCTAATAATACAACGAATGATACGCCCGGTACACCCGCAATACCTTTTGATGTAACCATTAATACAAGTAATAATGTAATTTGTTGTGTAATGGATAATTCAATACCGTACATTTGCGCTAAGAAAATTGCTGCAATTGCTTGATATAAAGTTGATCCATCTAAGTTAAATGAATAACCTGTCGGAATAACGAAAGATGTAATTGCTTTTGGGCAACCGAATTTTTCCATCTTCTCCATAATTTTCGGTAAAACTGTTTCTGAACTCGCTGTAGAGTATGCTAAGATCAGCTCGTCTTTTAAAATCTTAAAGAATTGGAAAATGTTAATTCCAAATAGTTTCGCTGTAAGTCCTAGTACGACTACAACGAAGAAAATCATCGCACCATATACAACTATGACTAGTTTCCCTAATGGAATTAATGAAGATAAGCCAAACGTCGAAACTGTTACACCAATTAATGCGAATACACCAAATGGTGCAAATTTCATAACTTGGTTAGTCACGTAAAACATCGCATCTGCTACACCTTGGAAAAATTGAAGAACCGGTCTCCCTCTTTCACCAATCGCCGCAACTCCTAAACCAAATAGTACAGAGAAGAAGATAATCGCAAGCATATCGCCCTCAACCAATGATTTCATAATATTCGTTGGAACGATATTCACAAATGTATCTGCAAACGAATGACTTTGTACTTGAGATGTTGTTTCTGCATATTTAGAAATATCAGTCTTTGTTAATTGATCCATATTCACGCCTTTTCCCGGTTGGAAAATATTCGCTATTAACAGACCAACAACAATTGCAAGTGTTGTAATAATTTCAAAGTAAATAATTGTTTTTCCGCCTAGTCGGCCTAACTTCTTAACATCGCCAACACCAGCAACCCCAACAACAATACTTGCTACAACAATCGGCACAACGATCATTTTAATTAATCGGATAAAAATATCACCAATTGGTTTTAGGTACCCTACAACTGTGCTATCGCCATAAAAAATTGCCCCAACCGCGATACCTAGGGCAAGTCCTATTAAAATTTGCCATGCAAGTCCTATTCTTTTCATACTTGTTGTAACCCCCTCTTCGATGTGTCACTCTATATCTCATTCTATCTCTATAAAACTTGAAATTAAGAGTATTACATATTATTCGACAATTCACTACATTTTGTCCCTGTTAAAAATCATAAATCAAAATTTAAAATCTGACAACAAAATAAGTTTGCCCGAATGCAAATAATTTTCTTGACAAAAACAAAACCCATGTCAGAAAACCTCACATGAGAACGATTCCTCACCAGTGTTTTATTGGTTTCCTAAATAACCTTTCATTATATAAAACAGCCTTCCATTTACCTTTATTTTACAAATTTAATCAAAACCAAATTTTTGTGGCACGCATAAAAAATGCAAACACATAACAATTAAGGCTAAAAAATGATAAATTCCGACAAAACTTAGCAAAATTATAAAATTTTCTTTACATTATGGTTACAATGATAGACACCCTTCTTCTTATGATATATAACATTCATAGGGAAAGGAGCCAGACAACCATGAAAAAGAAATTTGCAGCGTTCAGTGTTTTAGCAGCAGGAACGATTTTTGTTTCTCCGTTACTTTCACCTGCATACGCTGAAACGAATCAAGATAAATTATCTAATATTCAATCTGAATTAGAAGGAAAACAAAATGACTTACAAAATAAATCAGCCGAGAAAGAACAAATAGAAAAGGAAATTCAAGAATTACAAAAGAAAATCGACGATTTAACTACTTCTATTAATAAAAACGAAGCTGAATTAAACGATACAAAAAAAGAAATTAGTAAAACACAACAAGTTATTACTGAGAAAAAGAAACATATAGAGCAATTACAAACAAACATAGATACACGTCAGGAAGTTATTAAGCAACGTTTACAATCTATGCAAGAAAAACCTCGTACAAATATCATTACAGAGGTATTAACAAATTCTACAAACATTGCTGATCTTGTTGATAATATGTATTCTGTCAGTTTAATTTTAAACAACGATACTGATATTGTGAAAAAACAAACAACTGACCAAAATGCTGTGACGAAAGAAAAAGAGGCTGTCGAGAAAAAAGAGCAACAACTAAAAGAAGCTGAACAGAAATTAGTTCAAAAACAACAAGAGTTGCAAACAAATCAGCAGCAACAGCAAACCTTTATTAGCGATCTACATACGAAAGTAGCAAAAGTAGATTCAGAGATTGAAGGATTAGAAGAATCTAAAGGTATTTTAGAAAATCAGCGTCAAGCTGTTCAAAAAGCAATTGAAGAAGAAAAACGTGCCGAAGAGGCTCGTAAAGCTGAAGAAGCCCGCAAAGCTGAAGAAGCTCGGAAACAAGCTGCTACATCTGCCCAAACAACTCAAGCTGTTCAAGCAGCCCCAACACCACACGATACAAATATTGGCGGCTTTATTAAGCCAGCAGCTGGATCAAAAACTTCTGGGTTTGGCGTGCGCTCTATAGATAATCATAAAGGAATCGATATCGCAGCTTCGGGAACTGTTCCAATTATCGCTGCTGCAGATGGTGTTGTTATTCGCTCGGAACTATCATCTAGTTACGGAAACGTTGTGTACTTATCCCACCGTATAAACGGAAAAACATATACGACAGTATATGCTCATATGAGTAGCCGTTCTGTATCAAATGGACAAACTGTAAAACAAGGCACTCAACTTGGATTTATGGGTAATACTGGTCAATCATACGGACAACATTTACACTTTGAACTTCACCTTGGAGAATGGAATGTCGGCAAGACAAACGCAGTTGATCCATCTCCTTATATCGGATTATAAAAAACTCGGTGCATACCGAGTTTTTTATTTACACTTCACACAATATAGGCTTCCCACATAGACTATAACTAAATGCCTATAGTTTACGGGGTGATCGACTATGAATACACAATTACTACAAGAAATAGAAGAAGCTAGAGAAACTTACATTGGCCGGCTATTTACATTTGGCGGCTCCGCGTTATTTTTAATCGGCTCATTTCTCGCAGTCATCACAGCCTATAAAGCATATAATCGTTTATTAAATACACCTACAACATAATAAAAAGACGGAGAAATCTCCGTCTTTTTATTATGCAAACATTTTAAATACGCCTATCGCATTTAAAAATACAATAATTACAGTTACCGGAATAACATAACGAAGCAAGAAGAACCAAATATTAAATAATGTTTTCCCTTTCGTTTCCGTAACTTCTAATTCTTTCATTAATAACTCTTTACTCATTTTATTTGGTACAAACAATGAAATAGCCAGTACTCCTAGCGGCAACAATACGTTACTTACCGAGAAGTCGACTAAGTCAAAGAATGTTTTCCCGAATATTTTCACATCACTCATAATGCCAAACGATAAGGCTGATGGAATTCCAACTGCAAAAATAAGAATACCAATTAATAATGATGCTGACGGACGCTTTTTTTCATTGCCTTTCGCGACAGATGCTACTACAATTTCAAGCATGGAAATCGCAGATGTTAAAGTCGCAAAAAAGAATAAAACTAAAAACATAATGAAGAAAAATTGTCCCAATGGTATTTTCGCAAATACTGCTGGAAGGACGATAAACAGTAGTCCTGGCCCTTCAGTCGGCTTAACGCCTAATGCGAAAATCGCTGGGAAAATTGCTAATCCTGCCAGTACAGTAACAAAAATCGTTAAGCTTACAATAGATGTTGCTGATTTAGCTAAATGTTCTTCTTTCTTTAAATACGAGCTATACGTGACCATTACTGAGGCACCTACTGTTAGTGAGAAGAAAGATTGTCCCATCGCATATAAAATCGTATCTGCTGTCAGTTTTGAAAAATCTGGTTTTAAGAAGAATTCTACCCCAGCCATAGCACCATCAAGTGTTAACGCACGAACAATGATCGCAATAAATAAAATAAATAATAGCGGCATCATGTACTTACTTGCCTTCTCTATCCCTTTTTCTACTCCTTTACTTACGACAAAAATCGTGCAAAGCATAAAGAGAAATTGCGCTCCAATCGCACTTACTGGATTTGAAATCGTTTCACCAAACAATTGTCCATAATCAGCAACACCATTCCAGAAACTTCCTGTAACACTATAGTATAAGTATAGTAAGATCCATCCACCTACA
The DNA here is from genome assembly GCF_022095615.2 of Bacillus thuringiensis. Classification (NCBI taxonomy): domain Bacteria; kingdom Bacillati; phylum Bacillota; class Bacilli; order Caryophanales; family Bacillaceae; genus Bacillus; species Bacillus thuringiensis. The sequence goes on along the minus strand of NZ_CP155559.1, from coordinate 1,381,775 downwards.
ACACTATAGAACGAGAGTACACTAAAACAAGTCACAACTCCCATGCGGCCAATCCAAGGATACAACTTGCTATTTGGCACTAATACTTTATACGCTGTAACTGCCTCTTTTTGCGTACTACGTCCAATAACAAATTCAGCTAAAAGAAGCGGCATACCTATAAATACAGTTAATAGTAAAAATACAAGGAAGAATGCGCCTCCTCCACCATTACCTGCAACATACGGAAATTTCCATATTGCACCAAGACCTACTGCGGCTCCGGCTGCTGCGAGTACAAAGCCTATTTTCGACGTCCATTGCTGTGTTTCTTTCATCATAAATTCTCCTTTTCTGAATATTTAAACTTTTACTAATTATACACTTTCATTTCATACTCGCACACCTCCTTTAGAAAATAAAAAAGTCCCCTACACGCAAATATGCATGTAGAGGACGATATATGTAATATAAATACCGTGGTACCACCTCAATTGGATTGATAAATCCCACTTGTTCAAGTACAGGAATAATTCCGATACTCTATCCTTTTAACGGCGGAACCCGGGTTGCCTACTACAATGTTCAACATACCTCTCGCAAGCCCATTCCGTATATTTTATCGTACCGGGCTCACACCTTACCCCAGCTCTCTGAACGTATCAAATATACATACTCTTCTTGCTCATCGATTTCATCTATTGAAGTTACTTGTGATTATAAATTATATTTTTATATTTGTAAAGTACAATTCATTCACTAGCCGACATGAATTTTTCTCTCTAATTCTTGTAAAAACAGTTCTCTTTTTTGTTCACTTTGAACGTATATCGACTTTAATACTTCTTGCAACAATATATTTCTCTGCCTTTTCTCTATTTGTAATTCTTTCACTTTCATTCTAACTTCGTATAAAAAATCAAGATACGCTTCATACGCCTCATCATATTTATTTGCGATATCATCACGAATTTTTTTTGCAAGCTTCGGGCTCGCCCCCCCAGTAGAAACTGCTATATTAAGCAAACCACGATGAATCGCCGCCGGAAAATGAACATTTCCACTTTCCGGGTTCGTAATAACATTTACTAATTGATTTTCTGTGCTATCTTCAGCAACTTGTTCATTTAATACAGCATCACCACTCGCTGCAACAACTAAAAAAGCAGCTTTAATATCACTTTTTTCATACTCCCTTTGATACCAACGAATTTTCTTTTCTTCCACAAGTTTCACTAAATTCGCATCCAATTCAGGACTTACCACAACTATATCCGCACCTTGTTTTAGTAAAGGAATAATTTTGAATCCAGCGACTTTTCCTCCACCAATGACAACAACACGTTTCTTCTCAACTCGCACTGTAAGTGGATACATATTGATCTCCCTTCAATAATTTCTTCGTTTTCTGAATTAACATATATTGAAACGCTTCATTCTTTCCTAAATACGGACTTATTTTTATCTCATCCACCTCATATTGGCACACTTCTTTTTCAATATGTTTCATAAGTAAACCTGTAAATAACAAGTAAGGCAGCACAACGATGTTCTTTTCTTTTCGTTCAACAACTTCCTTTAACTTCTCCTCAAATTTCGGCTCAGCAGCCGCTAAAAAACAAACCTCTACTTTTTTAATTTTCTCTTCCGTTTGAAATAAAGAAGCGATCCAGTTTATATCTTTTAATACTTCAGGATCACTACTCCCTCTTGCAACGAGAAGTAGCGTCACTTCATTCTTATCTTCCTGTTCGATACCGCTTCCGCTATACACCGATTTAACAAGTGTTTCTGATACACCAAACGGATTACCATAGGTCACTTTAACATTCAAAAATTGATTATTTAACTTTTTCAATTCAAACGGGATATCTTTTTTTACATGACCTGCCGCTAACAGAAAAACTGGAATAACAATAATCTCTGTAGCACCACGCTTCACACATGTACGGAACCCTTCATCAATAGTTGGACTCGCTAACTCTAAAAAACAAACCTCTTGAACACTTGCTTCTACACGGTTCATGCATGACGTAATAAATGCAACCGCTTCTTCTTTAGCTGCTTTCAGACGACTTCCATGACATATATATAAGATGGCTTTCATTTTATAACACTCCGCTTACTTGATACGTACTTTCTGTCTGTTTCTCAAACCAATGAATCTTTTCTCTAAAACGGACCACTTCTCCAATTACAATCATGCTCGGATTTTGAATTTGTTCTTTTTTTGCAACATCTACAATTGTTCCTAACGTCCCAACAACTGTGCGCTGCATAGATGTCGTTCCCCGCTCAATAATAGCAGCAGGCGTACTTTTATCTTTTCCATACTTCATCAGTTGTTCACATATGTAGGGTAAATTACTAACCCCCATATATACAGCTAAAGTCTCTACACCTTTCGCTAAATTTTCCCACTTCACTTCCTCTTCAGCATCTTCTTTCCTATGCCCTGTCACAATAGCAAAACTTGCACTTGCATCACGATGTGTCACTGGAATACCAGCATAAGCAGGAGCAGCTATTCCAGCTGAAATACCAGGTACGATTTCAAATGGTACACCTTGCTTCGCTAACGCTTCAGCTTCTTCTCCCCCTCTACCAAATACAAATGGATCCCCGCCCTTTAGCCTCGTTACAACTTTTCCCTTTTTCGCATATTTAATAAGAAATGTGTTAATTGTCTCTTGCTTCATCGTGTGATAATTTGGTAGTTTTCCGCAATAAATTAAATCCGCTTCAGGCTGTGCATAGGAAAGCAACTCTTTATTCACGAGACGGTCGTATAAAATAACATCTGCCTTCTCAATACATTTCAACCCTTTCACAGTAATTAAATCTGGATCACCAGGACCTGCACCAACGATATAAACCTTCCCCATCATCTCTCCTCATTTCTATTATTAAAGTGAAACTTCCATCCTTATATACGAATGGAAGTTTTCATTATTTCGTATTACCTTTTCCCTACTCATGAATAACAAATGCCGCACCTTTTCGAATCTTCTTCTTTTCAAATAGGGAAATCTCCTTTACTTCTGGCAGCGGTAAAAAATGCTTTTCAAGCTCCATCTCCGCGAGCTTAAATGCCTGTTCTTCACTTTGAGCAACAACAACAATCGGAACAATACTATTTACTAACACAGCTTCAAATCGATATAAATCCATATTGTCCCTCCTAAGACGCTATTACTTCTTCTAAAACAATATTTAACGCTATTTGTAATGTCTCTACACCAACACGACCGACAAAATCATAAAACGTTTCAGCTGGTAATTTATTCTCTTTGAAATAACCTATAAATGATGCAAGTACATCAGGTAGATCCTCGCCATCTATTTTACCTTTTAACTTTTGATTGTAAGCACCGCCATCCAACAACGTTCCACCTACATATATTTCAAATGCTTCAACAATTCCTTTTTCCTTCGTTTTCATTTTCACCCCTTGTAATCCAATGTCAGCAATTTGACGTTGCCCACATGAATTCGGGCATCCTACCATATGAATGCGTACCGGAACATCGAGTGCAATTTGTGTATCTAAGTATTCGGCAATTTGACGTAATCTTTCTTTCGTTTCTACTAAAGCAAGATTGCAATACTCAATCCCAGTGCAGGAAACCGCATGACCAATAAATGATTTCGGACTTGCTGATATCGCTTCAAACAACGGCTCATTTAGTAAGCCCGTTACATTTTCTGGCGGAACATTCGGAATAATGAAGTTTTGCGAGTTACATGTACGAATTTGCCCATTTCCATAATGCTTAGCGATTCTTGCAATCTCAAACATTTCTTCTGCATGTAAACGTCCTACCGGCACATTAAAACCTACATATTTTAGTCCATCTTGTTTTTGATCTTGAACACCATAGAAATATCCTGCATTCCATCCTTTGAGAGCACTTTCTCCCTTACTTTGTAAAGGCCCTGTATACTCTATTAGTTTCTCTTTAAATTTCTCTGCTCCCCAGTCTGCAACAAGAAATTTCAAACGAGCTAAATGACGTTTTTCGCGATATCCAAAATCACGGAATATCGTAGCAATTGCAATTGCTACCGTCTTCACTTCTTCTGGTAAAACGAATACATTCAATTCATCAGCTAAATATGGACGAGCTGATAATCCACCACCTACTTTTATATGAAAACCATCTTTTTTCTCACCATCTATTTCTTTCGTTGCAGGTGTAAATGCAACACAGTTAATCTCTGCGTTTGCTGAGTTATAAATGTTAGAACTAATAGACATTTTAAATTTACGTGGTAAGTTAGAAAACTCTTCATTATGTTGGAAATAGTCATATACCTCTTTCACAATACCAGTTGTATCAAACAGTTCATTTGCATCAATGCCAGCAAGTGGATTCCCTGTAATATTACGCGTTATATCACCACAAGCCCCAGCTGAAGATAACCCAACTCTCGCTAATCTTTTAAAAATATCTGGGATTTGATGAATTTCTAACCAATGAAACTGAATCGCCTGTCTTGTCGTAATATCTATTACGTCACGCCCATAATCCTCAGCGATAGAAGCAAGCACTTCTGCCTGTGCATTCGTAATAATCCCTGAAGGAATATTTACACGCATCATAAAATAACCAGCTTCTTTCGGTCTTTGTAAATACAACCCTGCCCATTTGAATGCGTCCCACTCTTCTTTCGGAATAGATTCAAACCCATTCTCCGCATAGTAAGGAATATCATTAAAAATTTCCAATCCATCTTTTTTTAATTTATTTTTCTCAGTTTGATTTAACTTTTCATTGTTAGCCCATGCTTTTTCATAACTCATTTTTAAATCCCCCTATATAAAACTACGCTCTTGTAGGTACTTCACGATTTGTTCTGCACATTCTTCAATAGAATACTTGTGCGTTTCTACAATTAATTCCGCTTGTTCTGGTTCCTCATACGGTGAATCAACACCAGTAAATTCTTTAATATCACCTTGTCTTGCTTTTTTATAAAGCCCTTTCGGATCACGCTTCTCACACTCTTCAATTGGACACTTTACAAACACTTCTATAAACTCATCTACAGCTAATAAATCCCTAACTTGTTTTCGGTCTACTCGAAATGGTGAAATAAACGCTGTAAGAACAACAGTACCTTGATCTACAAATAACTTCGCCACTTCGCCAATCCGTCTTATATTTTCCATACGATCACTTTCAGAAAAACCTAAGTCTTTATTTAAACCGTGGCGTATATTATCCCCATCTAGTACATAGTTTCCAATATTCTTTTCAAATAGTTTACGAGCAACCGCGTTCGCCACCGTAGATTTACCTGAAGCTGATAGACCAGTAAACCAAACTACAAAACTATGATGCCCACTTTTTACTCTTCTCTCATCTTTTGAAACAGATGCTGTATGCCAAGTAATATTCGTATCCATCTCATTCTCTCCCTATTCTGTTACTACTTCTTTTTTCAAACCTTTAATTAGCACTTCCACTACTTCTTTACGACTAAATGTACTCGGTGGAACCTCACCGTTTCTTAATAGCTCTCTTACTTTTGTACCTGATAAAATGACATGATCCTCTTTTCCGTGCGGGCATGTTTTCGTCGAAGCCATCGCTTCGCATTTCGTGCAGTAAAAACTATGTTCAAAAAATAACGGTGTAATCCCTAACTCTTCCAACGTAAAGTTTGTAAAAATTTCTTGCGCTTCATAAGTCCCGTAATAATCTCCTACTCCTGCATGATCGCGCCCTACGATAAAATGGGTGCATCCAAAATTCTTTCTGACTAATGCATGGAATATTGCTTCCCTTGGTCCCGCGTAACGCATTGCTGCAGGAAATACACTTAAAAAGACACGATCTTTCGGATAATAGTTTTGAAGTAATACTTCATAGCTTTCCATCCTTACATCAGCAGGAATATCGTCTGACTTTGTTTCCCCAACAAGCGGATTTAAAAAGAGGCCATCTACAATTTCAAGAGCAGATTTTTGAATATACTCATGGGCACGATGTACCGGATTTCTCGTTTGGAATCCAACTACTGTTTTCCAACCACGTTTTTTAAATTCTTTTCTCGTTTCAATTGGATCTAAATGATAAGAAGGAAACGGATTATTTTCAAAGCGTTTTGTAAGAACAATAGCTCCTCCGACGTAAACGTTCGGTCTTTCGTATAATTTTTTCACTCCAGGATGAGCCTCATCCGTCGTTTTATACACTAGTAACGCTTCTTTTTCCTTATCAGGCACAAAAATATCTTCTATTTGAATGACACCATATACATTTCCACCGTTAACAAGTTTTACTTCCTCTCCAGCTTTCAGACTCTCTGCTACTTCTTCTGTTACTGGTAATGTAATTGGTATACTCCAAACGCTCCCATTATCTAAACGAAGCGTTTCTACGACCGAATCATAATCTTTCTTTCCTAAAAAACCAGTAAGCGGGCTATACGCCCCTGTTGCTAATAGCTCTAAATCACTTAACGCAATGTTATCTAGTTGAATTTCTTTTTCAATTTGTGATACGTCGTATGTCTCGTCTATTCGATTTATTAATTCGTTTCTTGTACTCATTTTCTATACCCTCTCTTAGCTTTATTTTCAAATTCTTCTTATTGGTAATGAAGACCACATTCTGTTTTCACTTTCCCAGCCCATCTACCATCTCTCGAATCGCCACCCTCTCCTACAGGTAACGTACACTTCTCACACCCAATACTTGGATATCCAATATCATGCAGCGGGTTATATGGCAAGCTATGTTTGTATACATATCGCCATACTTCTTTCCACGTCCAATGAATGAGCGGACAAACTTTAATAGATTGAAAGCGATGATCTTGATTTATAAACTTTGTATGCTTACGCGTTTCTGATTGTTCCCTCCTTAAGCCCGATATCCACGCTTTTTCCGCTGCTAATGATTTTTCTAACGGTAAAATTTTCCTAATTTTACAACAAAGATTCGGATTACTTTCCCATAATTTTTCACCATGCAACTTCGCTTGTTCATCAAGTGTAAGTTCCGGCTGTTTTTCTATAATATTTAATGAAGGAAATCGTCCCCGCACTTTTTGAATTAATTCATACGTTTCTTGAAAATGAACATTTGTATCTAAAAATACAACTTTAGCAGATGGATTTACTTGGTTTATAAGATGCAGTAATACCATCCCTTCTACTCCAAAGCTACATGCGTATACAATTTCATTTTTATATTCTTTATAAGCCCAACTTAATACCGATAGCGCGCCTTTTGTTTCATCTTCTTCTGAAAATGAAACACTATTTTCTTCCCACGTTTCATACGTCAACATGTTTTTTCCCCCTGTAAAAGCAAAAAGACGGTTTTAACCTAATAAAATAGGTTAAAACCGCCTCTAGTTTTTCTAGTCAGCGCTTTTTACTTTAAACGTACTTTTTCACTTTTCTCTAATTGAATGACTTTTCCGTCTTGCACAACAATTGTAATTGAACCATATTTCATATCAGCAAGCATCGCTTGAATTTTCTCAGATACTTCCTCAAAATGTTCTCGTACACTCACGCGAACAGCCCCCCTTTTTATTCATAAAAAAAATCTTTCCCATTTCGAAAAGACTGTTCGGTAATATATTTTACCTTATCTTTCAAAATGGATTCCATTTTGCTGGATTTAGCACCTTGCTTTCTATAAGCAGGTTGCCGAGCTTCATCGGGCCAGTTCCCTCCGCTTCTCTTGATAAGCTTTGTATTTGTATTTTATCACAATTCTGATTTTTTTCAATCCTAGTTTTCCGATATATTTTAATTATTTTATTTTACAAAAAAGGAATTGCCCATCCGAACAACTCCTTTTCTCTATTTAAACAAGTTCTTTAATACGTATGCGATCGTTCCCAATAATATTTTCATATGTTTCGCGTTCTACAACAATTTGTGATGTACCACCTTTCACGAAGACGACAGCTGGTCTACGAATCCGATTATAATTATTGGCCATCGAGTACCCATATGCCCCCGTACAAGAAACTGCTAGTAAATCGGCAGAAGCAACTTTCGGTAGAGTAATATCCCAAATTAACATATCTCCACTCTCACAGCACTTCCCAGCAATCGAAACGAGTTCCTCATTCGCATCATTCCCTCGATTCGCTAGCATCGCTTCATAACGCGCGCTATATAAGGCAGGTCTTAAATTATCTGTCATTCCGCCATCCACTGATACATATTTCCGAATACCAGGAATGTCTTTCACAGATCCGACTGTATAAATTGTCGTTCCAGTATCACCTACAATGCTACGACCTGGTTCAACCCATATTTCTGGCAGCGGATATTCACATACTGTAAATTGTTCTCTCACTGCATTTGTTACAGCTCGCACATATGTCTCAAGAGTTAATGGCGTATCTGACTCTGTGTAGCGTATTCCGAATCCTCCGCCCACATTTAACACTTTTACTACATAATTCATTTGCTCTCTCACTTCTTCTAAAAATTGGCGAAGAACTTCAATTGCTCGAACAAAACCAGCCGTTTCGAATATTTGTGATCCGATGTGCGAGTGAATTCCTAGCACATTATAATTTGATTTTTGCAAAGCTAACTCAATCGCTTGCATCGCTTGACCATTTGAAACACCAAATCCAAATTTCGAATCTTCTTGACCTGTTGTTATATATTCGTGTGTATGTGCCTCTACTCCAGGCGTTACACGGATTAATATGTTCACAAATTTCCCATGTTGCATTGCTAAATCATATAAGATTTCTAATTCTAAGAAATTATCTACTACAAAACAACCGATATTCGCCTGAAGAGCCATAATCATTTCTTCTTCTGTTTTATTATTTCCGTGAAAATGAATACGCGATGCCGGAAAACCAGCTTGGAGCGCAGTATATAATTCCCCTCCAGAAACAACGTCTAAAGACATATTCTCTTCACGAGCTACTCGGCACATCTCCATGCACAAGAACGCCTTGCTTGCATATGCTACTTGATAAGAGAAACCACTTTCTTTAAAAGCACGATGAAACGCGCGGCACTTTCCTCGAATAGACTCTTCATCGTATACATAAAGTGGTGTTCCGTATTGTTTTGCTAGCTGCGTCGTATCGCACCCACCAATTTCTAAGTGTCCTTGCCCATTGATTCGGCTTGTGCCGTGTAAATACATTTGAATTCCTCCCTTATTTCCTCTAAAACTCATAACCCCAATCTTCTATTCATTGCAGCACGCTTTTAGATAGACAAAAAACGCGCGGAACAATGTTCACACGCGTTTCTTATTAGGAAAAATATATATTGAAAAAATAAACGAGTTGTTATCTCCTCAAAATAAGAAACCGCATCAACATCTCCAAATAGCTCTCCATAAAATAAATATTATGACAGTACTACATTTATTCAATGCAGTCCCAATATATGAATAAGATGGTTATTCTTATATTTCGGCAATAGTCCCTTTCAACCTATGATCACAGATTCCATTAAATCTCCCATAGCTTACTCTTTCCTATTGCGGCCTCTACCTTTGAGAGTAGATGAGGTAAGTCTATTTAATTTTCAAACATCTAATTGTTGCTATTAACAATACCAAAGGACCATTTTATTTGTCAAACAATTTTTTATATTGTTTTTTTACAGTTTAATTTCGTATCATTTGGTAAGCGCTTTACTGAAACCTTTGTCACTTCCCATTCGCCCTCTTCGTTATTAAATGTAATCGTTACCTTCTCAAATGGTGGAGCAATTTTCCCAGCAACACGTTCATACTTCGTTACTTCAATACTCGCTTGAAATAAATATGTACCACTATACACTTTTTTTAAACTAATAATTTTAGGACATTCATAAGGCTTCAAGCTCCCATATTGTTTTTCAATTGCTTTATTTATTTTCGGAAATAAAACAGAATAAAGGGCATCTTCCATAAGAGGTGCATCATACTCGGCTACCGACATACTCGGTGAGGCAAAAAGTATAACACTACTGCATACTATAAAATATAATAATTTTCGCATTATAACCTCCGTTTTATTACTCGATTCTTTCTGCGCACAATAATTATCATACATAGAAACTCCGTTTTATTGTCTCCCACTGCCCTTTTTCTACTCAATTATTATAAAAAAGCCCACAACTCTCTTTTATTTTCGTATAATGATACTCATAGTATAATAAACATAATAACAAAGGACTGTTCGTATATAGAAAATGAGGCGCTAATCAAACCGGCTCACAAGAACCGTCATGCTTTTTAGGAGAGGAGTATATTATGCTACAACGTCTGTTTCCAAAACTGCGATTTGCACTCGTTGCAGTCGTTTTATTATGGATAAAAACATATATTGTGTACAAGCTAGCATTTGATATTAAAATCGATAATTTCTTTGAGGAATTTATGCTTTTTATTAACCCAATAGCTGCGTTACTTTTATTTTTCGGTTTTGCTTTACTTGCATCTAAGCACCGAAACCGAATTATTATTGGAACCAGTTTTATACTGTCCTTTATTTTATTTGGAAATGCAATGTTTTATGGGTTTTATAACGATTTTGTTACATTCCCAGTTTTATTCCAAACAAATAATATGGCTGATTTAGGAACGAGTATAAAAGAGCTCTTTACGTATAAAACATTACTTTTATTTGCAGATGCAATTATTTTAATGTTTCTTTCGCGTAAATTTCCGGCATTTTGTGACAAGACCCCGCTTTCTCGCTCTGAGAAGCGAACTTTCTTTAGCGGTGTAACAGCTTTATTAGCACTACAAATTGTTGTTTCAGTTATTTATAAACCACAAATGTTCTCACGCTCATTTGATCGTCAAACTGTCGTGAAAAATTTAGGTTTATACACATACCATCTATTCGATATTACACTTCAATCTAAATCTTCAGCTGAACGTGTATTTGCAAGCGGTGACGGATTCTCTGAAATTAAAAACTATACAGACTCAAAAGATAAGCAAGCTGATAAAAACTTATTTGGAGCTGCAAAAGGTAAAAATGTAATTTTGATTTCAATGGAATCTACACAAAGTTTTGTTATAAATAAAAAAATAAATGGAAAAGAAATTACTCCATTTTTAAATGAATTTATTAAAGATAGTTTTTATTTCGATAACTTCTATCATCAAACAGGACAAGGTAAAACTTCTGATGCTGAATTTATCGTTGAAAATTCACTTTATCCGTTAGACCGCGGTTCTGTATTCTTTACTCACGCAACAAATGAATATACAGCTACACCAGAGCAATTAAAGAAATACGGATATTCTTCTGCTGTCTTCCATTCAAACGATAAAACGTTTTGGAATCGGGATGTAATGTATCCTGCACTCGGATATGATCGTTACTTTAATTTAAATGATTACGTAGGCACAGAACAAATGTCTGTCGGCTGGGGATTAAAAGATAAAGAGTTCTTTGAACAATCGATTCCAAAGTTAAAATCTTTACCACAACCGTTCTATACAAAATTTATTACTTTAACAAACCATTTTCCATTTCTTCTAAATCCAGAAGATCAATATGTTGATGAGTTTAATTCGGAAAGTGGTGTTGTAAACCGCTACTTCCCAACCGTTCGTTACACAGATGAAGCTCTTAAATTATTTATTAAACAATTAAAAGACGAAGGACTGTATGATAATTCCGTTATTGTCATTTATGGAGATCATTACGGTATTTCCGAAAACCATAACGCAGCTATGGCTCAGTTCCTTGGGAAAGACGCTATTACACCGTTTGATTCTATGCAATTACAACGCGTCCCTCTCATTATTCATGTACCTGGTCAAGAAGGAAAAGTCATTTCTAAAGTATCTGGTCAAATTGATATTAAACCAACGCTACTTCATTTACTTGGTATTAAAACAAATCAATCCGTTGAATTTGGGACTGACTTATTTATTAAAGAAAAAGACCCACTTATGGTAATGCGTGATGGTAGCTTCGTTTCGGAAGATTATGTTTATACAAAAAACATGTGCTATAAACGAAATACAGGTGAAGAAGCGGACATTTCATTATGTCAACCGAATATTGAAAAAGCAAAAACTGAATTGAAACTCTCCGACAAACTCATTTATGGAGATTTATTACGTTTCGATCCTAACAATCGGTATAAAACCGGAACAATGACAACGAAATTTGAATAGTGCAGGAAGCAACTTTATAAAAGTTGCTTCTTTTTTTACTTATTTTTCAAATCATTCTCCCATGAAATCTTTCACAAATTGGGAATTTTTTTCGTATGAGGAAGAAATTTATGGTATGATAAAATAAGTAAAATTTCATACACTAATTAAGAATTTATTACAGAAAGCAAGGGATCAGATTTTGTATAGAGCAGCTATTCCAAACTTATTTACGCTCGGAAATTTATATAGTGGATTCTTGTCAATCGGCTATGCATCTTTAGGATATTATAAATCAGCTGCTATTTTAGTACTTATCGGGATGATGTTAGATAGTCTTGATGGACGTGTTGCTCGTTTACTACGTGTTGATTCTCAAATGGGAAAAGAGCTTGACTCGCTGGCGGATGTCGTAACATTTGGTGCAGCACCTGCTGTTCTCATGTATTACACATCTTTCTCCAATTATGGAATCATCGGACTATACATAGCGGGACTATTCCCTCTTTTCGGGGCATACCGTTTAGCACGATTTAATGTAACACCATCTTCTACTTCAATGAAATATTTCACTGGGGTACCGATTACAGCAGCGGGAGGGCTTGTTGCTTTCTTAACATTATTTTCACATACCATTCCAAAAATCGTTCTTATTACAGTATTTGTAACGTTCGCATTTTTAATGGTGAGCCGCATTCGTATCCCAAGTTTAAAAGATGTACCAATTCCACGATATAGCATCATTATTACACTATTTTTAGTTGGAATCATTATCACAATGTACCAAACAGGGTTCGGTAATTTTTCTGTTTTCTTATTCATTGCTATTCCACTATATATTTTGTATATGCTATCTCAATTTCTTAGACAAAGACCATCTAAAAGAGCAAATAAAGAAAAATAAGAAAAACCTTCCGACTCCGGAAGGTTTCTTTTTATGCCGCAAAAGCCCGATTGGTGTAGGGGAATAATGAGAGTGGGATGCCCGCTCTCATTAAAGCTGCACTTTATTTTGTAACTAATACCTTTTGATTTACAGGTGTTACAGGCTCTTCACCGTTTAATACGGCTAAAATATTTCTTACTGCCATTTCAGCCATCGCATCACGCGTTTCGAATGTTGCATTTCCTACGTGAGGAGCAAGTACTACATTCTTTAATCCTTTTAGCTCTTCAGTAATTTTCGGTTCAAATTCAAATACGTCAAGAGCCGCCCCTTCAATTTCATTCGTTTTTAATGCATGAGCAAGTGCCGCTTCATGCATAATTGGTCCACGTGAAGCATTTACAATATACGCTGTTTTCTTCATCATTTTAAACTGTTCTTCATCAATCATATGATGCAATTTTGGATTATACGCACAGTTAATTGTGATAAAGTCTGCTGTTTGTAATAATTCTTCCAATGTTACATGTGTTGCTTCTAGTTCACTTTCAGCTTCAGGTTTTCGATTTGGTCCTGTATATAAAACCTTCATTCCAAACGCTTTCGCACGCTTTGCAACTGCCTTTCCGATTTCTCCAAGGCCAATAACTCCAATTGTTTTACCATGTACTTCACGGCCTAAGAAAAATAATGGTGCCCATCCGTTAAATCCAGTTGTACGACATAGCGTATCGCCTTCCGGAATTCTACGTGCAGCTGCTAAAAGAAGTGCAAATGTTAATTCTGCTGTCGCTTCAGTTGATACTTTCGGTGTATTCGTTACCGCAATCCCTTTTTCTCCAGCATACGAGTAATCAATATTATCGTAACCAGCACCGTAGTTTGCAACAATCTTCAAATTAGGTGCCGCATCAATCACTTCTTTTGTCACCTTTGTAGAAAGTAGGCTTAACAATGCATCTTTATCTTTTGCACGCTCTGTTAATTCATCTAAAGAAATTAAAGCCTCTTTATCGTACATTTCTACATCATGATCCTTTAATAGTTCTAATCCGATTGGTGGAATTTTTCCTGCTATTAATATTTTCGCCACTACTAACACCTCTTCTATAGAAAATAAGATATCTCTTATATTTCATTGTAAGAAATCCACTTATAAAAACCAAGGAATTTGATTATAGTTTTGAAAATCGACACTTTTCCATGAAAAAAGAGGAGATGCAACTCCCCCCTCTTCTTACGCTTTTTCCTGCGATTCTTTTCCGAGCTTCACATCAATTGTTCCTTCTGCAACTGTATCGCTAATTTGCTCCTCAATAACTGATTGAGATGCAGCATTCGTTTCAGAAGTATAAGCTTGTTGCTGTACACCTTGTACATTTTGTTTATTTTGTTGTTTCGCCATTTCTTACCCTCCTTTTTATTCCTTCTTATTTTGAACTAAAAGGAGAGTTTTCATCAAAAAATCGTGATCATTTTGAAATTGATACTTCTTCTTCCAGTAATCTCATCGTTCTGACTCGTTTCGTAAATGTAGCTAAGTGAGCTATATCATGATTACGTAACGTCTTTATATTCTCTTCCACATATTTTCCTAAATCATGCGGATAATGAGCGTCTGAGGAGAGAGTAATCGGAACGCCATGCTTAGCTAATACTTGTAAATATAGCGGACTCGGACACATTTCGTGCACAGGATAGCGATAGTACAATCCCGCATTTATTTCCGTTGCCGTATTTGTTTCTACTAATGCACGCGCAATTTCCTTATAATACGAAAGTTGCTCATTCTCATCTAACCGATAATTAAATACTTTTATGTTATCAAGATGAGCTATAATATCAAATAACTCAGAGCGAACTGCACACTCAACCGTTTTGAAAAACGTATCATATAAAGCATATAAGTCATGTTCCTTAAAATATTCTTTCGTATCTGGATTATCAAATCCCCATCCATTTAAAAAATGAACAGAACCAATTACATAATCAAAGTCTCCTAATGCCAGTAAAGATTGTAATTCTTGTTCACCACCAATAAAATAATCCGCTTCAATTCCAAGTTTTAGTGTTACCCCCCGTTTACTCCATCGTTCTTTCGCCTCTTCAATTGCCTTTGTAAAATCATATAGTGAAACTACTCTTACTTGGTCTAACCATTCCTTCTGTAAAAGACCAAGCTTTGAATCACTAATATCTACATATTTTTCATAATATCCTTTCGCCTCATGAAAACGATAGAAATGATCCACAATGCCAACTTCTTTTATACCTTTTCGCAGCGCTTCTTCTAAATATAAATCAATCCACTTTGCTGTAAACGGCCCTTCCTTCACACGTCTTTGCAGGCGTTCTTGTGTTTTCATAAGCCAATCGATAGAATGCCTTTCTTCTTGAAGCGGCTCATAATATTCCAGAGCCTCATTTATTTTAGCAAGCCACCCTATTGAATAAGGTCCTTCTTCTAAATGAAGGTGATAATCCACTTTCATATGTATTCCCCCTTATAATGTATCTATTTCTTTTCGATCTCCTACTCTCGAAAGCTTTCCATTTCTTTCTTTCACTTCTCGCGTGACATCTTCCAGTGCAATATTTTTTTCAGCCAAGAGAACAAAACAGTGATACAATACATCGACCATTTCTTTTACTAGTTCTTCTTTATCGTTATTTTTAGAAGCAATGATTACTTCAGTACACTCCTCACCAATTTTCTTTAAAATTTTATCTTCTCCTTTTGAAAATAAATAATTTGTATATGATTCAGGAAGTGGATTTTCCTTTCGTTCTTCAATTGTTTCATACAGCAACTTAAAAACATTTTCCATATGTATCCCCCTATATAATTTTGTAGTGAAAACACGTTTTTTCTCCCGTATGGCAAGCAGGCCCAACTTGCTTTACGACAACAACGATTGAATCTTGATCACAGTCTAAATACAAGGATTGAACATATTGGATGTTTCCCGATGTTTCTCCCTTATTCCATAACGATTGTCTCGAACGGGAATAAAACCACGTTTTTTTCGTTTCTAGCGTCTTTTCATACGCTTCTTCATTCATATAAGCTAGCATTAAAACTTCTTTCGTATCCTCTTCAATGACAACTGCCGGTAGTAATCCTTTTGAAAAGTTAGGTTTCATAACCGCACCTCAACATTTGCATTTCTTAATTTTCTCTTTACGTCCTGCACTGTCGCCTCACCATAATGAAAGATTGATGCCGCAAGTGCTGCATCAACTGTTGTCTTTTGAAAAACTTCTATAATGTGATCAGCATGACCACATCCGCCTGACGCAATGACTGGTACGGAAACACTTTTTGAAATTTCTTCTGTTAAACGAAGGTCATATCCGTTTTTCGTTCCATCTGCATCCATACTCGTTAATAAAATTTCGCCTGCGCCTAGCTCGGTAACATGCTTTGCCCACTCGATTGCATCCATTCCCGTATCAACTCTTCCGCCGTTCACATATACATTCCACTTACCTTCTGCTACTTTTCTAGCATCAATTGCTACGACAATACATTGTGAGCCAAAGTGTTCTGCCCCTTCTTCGATTAGCTTTGGATTTCGTACTGCTGCTGAGTTGATTGAAACTTTATCTGCTCCAGCTCTTAGTAAATTGTACATATCTTTAACACTTGAAATCCCGCCGCCAACTGTAAGAGGAATAAATACTTTCGAAGCTGTTTTTTCTACAACATCTATAATCGTTTTTCGTCCTTCATGCGTTGCCGTAATATCTAAAAATACAATTTCATCTGCTCCCGCATCATTATATAAAGCAGCTATTTCAACAGGATCACCGACGTCTTGTAACCCTATAAAATTTACCCCCTTTACAACTCGCCCTTCTTTTACATCTAGACATGGAATAATACGTTTCGCTAACATAACTTTGTTACCTCTAACACTTCTTCTAAATCAATCGTTTTCTCGTAAAGAGCCTTACCAATTATGACGCCGTATATATTCATATCATTTAACTTTTTCACATCTTGAATAGATGCCACTCCTCCAGAAGCAATAAGACGAATAGCAACGCTTTTTTGTAGTAACCCCAATTGCTCTATATTCGGCCCTGCAAGTGTCCCGTCTTTCGAAATGTCTGTAAACACAATCGTTTGAACACCTACATTCTCCATTTGCTTTGCTAAATCAATATAAGAAATTTCAGACACATCAAGCCAGCCTCTCGTTGCTACGAAACCATTTTTCGCATCAATGCCAACAATGATTTTTTCTTTATATAGAAGAACTGCTTCTTCTAAAAATGCCTTATCATAAAGAGCAGCTGTTCCTAAAATCACTTTATCTACACCTACTGACAATAACCTCTCTACCGCTATAAGTGATCGAATTCCGCCTCCAACTTGCACAGGAATACGTACTGCCTTGCAAATTCTTTCAATAACGAGCAAATTTACTGACTCGCCAGCAACTGCACCATCTAAATCAACAATGTGTAGTGTTTTTGCTCCCAATTTTTCGAATATAATCGCTTGCGCAACCGGATCTTCATTCATTACTGTTTCTTTACTAAACTCTCCTTGATAAAGCCTAACGCATCGCCCCTCTTTTACATCGATAGCTGGGAAGATTTCCATGCTTCTACCACCCCTTTGAAATTTTTCAACATTTGCATCCCAATGTCACCACTTTTTTCAGGATGAAACTGTGCGCCGTATATATTTCCTTTTGCTACAAAACCAGGTACTTTCACCCCATATTCACTTATTCCATACACAATTTCATTTGGACAATCTGCGTAATAAGAGTGGACATAATATACGAAAGAACCGTCCTCTACTCCATTCCAAAGCGCTATTTCTCCCTCTTTCTTTAGCTCATTCCATCCCATATGTGGAATTTTATAAGGGACTTTTAGCTTTCGAATAACACCTGGTAATAAGCTCAATCCGTTACAGTCTTGTAGTTCCTCACTTTTTTCAAATAACAGCTGCATTCCTAAACAAATGCCTAGAAGCGGTTTTCCTGAACGCCCTACTTCTTTTAATACACGCACTAAATCTGTTTCTTCCAATACATCCATCGCTCTCGGAAATGCACCTACTCCTGGTAAAATCACTCCATCACTTCTAAAAATCTCTTCTTTATCACTCGTTACGATGTACGCTGCTCCAATATATTTTAATGCTTGTTCTACACTACGAATATTTCCCATTCCATAATCTATAATAGCAATCAATTACAACATCCCTTTCGTTGAATTTACACCAGTAATGTTGGCATTTTTATCAACCGCTTCCCTAAGTGCTCGACCAAATGCTTTAAATAATGCTTCAACTTTGTGATGTGTATTGCTTCCGTATAAAATGCGAGCATGTAACGTAATATTTGCAGCATGCGCAACTGCTCTAAAAAATTCTTCTGTTAGTTCTGTATCAAAATCCCCTAGCTTCGGATTCGTTAATTCTCCTTGAAATACAATATACGAGCGTCCGCTTATATCAATTGCGACAAAACCTAAAGATTCATCCATTGGTACATACGCAGAGCCATAACGGTTAATCGCCTCTTTATTTTGCAATGCTTCTTTCAAACAATTCCCGAGTACAATTCCAACATCTTCAACTGTATGATGCGCATCAACGAATACATCGCCTTCCGCCTCCACTTGCAAGCCGAATCTTCCATGCTTTGCAAATAA
Source organism: Bacillus thuringiensis (assembly GCF_022095615.2). Taxonomy (NCBI): domain Bacteria; kingdom Bacillati; phylum Bacillota; class Bacilli; order Caryophanales; family Bacillaceae; genus Bacillus; species Bacillus thuringiensis. Next base: position 1,363,121 of record NZ_CP155559.1, on the reverse strand, counting down.
AGTTAGCATATGATCAAAAAACCCTACTCCCGTTTGTACAGAAACATCCTTTCCTTCATCAAGCTGCAAACTTAACTTTATTTTTGTTTCTGTCGTCTCACGTATTTGACTAGACTCACGCATTATTCTTCCTCCTCAAATCTTATTTGAATTGCTCTCGCATGCGCATGTAACCCTTCTTTATTGGCAAGTTCTACAATATGATGCTGTACATCTCTTAACGCTTCCTCCGTATAAGACAGAAAGCTTGATTTTTTCACGAAATCATCGACTGATAACGGTGAGAAAAACCTTGCCGTTCCACTTGTCGGTAACACATGATTCGGTCCTGCTAAATAATCACCGAGCGGTTCCGGTGCGTATGGTCCAAGAAAGATAGATCCTGCATGTTTCACATAAGCTAGAGCATTCATCGGTTCTTTTATATGTAACTCTAAATGTTCTGGAGCAATTTCATTCGATAATTGGAGTGCCTCATCTAAAGAAGGAACGATACAAATGGCTCCATTTCTATTTATCGATTCACGTGCAATTTCGCTTCTTGGTAATGTTTCTAACTGTCTATCTATCTCTTTTTCCACTTCTTTTGCTAACTCTATATTCGTTGTAATACAAATTGCCGTTGCTCTCTCGTCATGTTCTGCTTGTGATAATAAATCAGCAGCGATATATTTTGCATTACCGGTTTCATCAGCAATAACTACAATCTCTGACGGTCCAGCAATCATATCGATATTTACTATTCCGTATACTTCTCGTTTCGCTAGAGCGACATACAAATTTCCTGGTCCAACTATTTTATCTACTTTCGGAATCGATTCCGTCCCGTATGCTAAAGCAGCAATTGCTTGCGCACCACCTATTGTATAAATTTCATCTACCCCTGCAAGACTTGCTGCAACTAAAATATAGGGGTCAACACCTCCTTCTCTCGGCGGTGTTACCATTACAATCTTTTTCACACCTGCGAGTTTTGCTGGCAATACATTCATTAATACTGAAGAAGGATACGAAGCAGTTCCCCCTGGCACATATACTCCTACATTTTCTAACGGCCGAATGATTTGTCCCCTAATGATGCCTTTACTCTCGCAATCGAATATGGATTGCCTTTTTTGCTTTTCGTGATACGAAATAATGTTTTTCTTCGCCTCTTGTAACGCTTCTAAAAATGAATTTTCTATAAATATACTCGCTCGTTTTATTTCGTCTTCACTTACACGAAACTCATCCATCTCCACACCATCAAACTTGTTTGTATAAAAAGATAAGGCCTCATCCCTATTCTCCCTTACATTTTGAACGATCTCGCTTACACTTCTTTGAACAGTTTCTTCTATTATATTAGCGTTTTCTCGTAGCAATTTTATTTTCGATAATGCCTTTTGAAAATCTTCACAAACTATCTCCATTACAAGTCCCCCTATTTTCCTGACAAAATTTCTTGCTCCATCATATTTATAATACTGAATATTTCGTCTTTTTTAGTTTTTAATGCAGCCTTATTTACAATCATTCGAGCAGATATAGAACACATTTCCTCAAATACAATGAGTCCATTTTCTTGTAATGTTTTTCCCGTTTCAACAATATCAACAATTGCATCCGCTAATCCAAGAATAGGAGCGATTTCTACAGAACCTTCTATTTTAATAATTTCTACATCCTCTCCTCTATCATGGAAATAGTTAGAAGTAATATGTGGATATTTCGTTGCAATACGTTTCTTCCGGTAACTCTTTGGGTTATAAGTAGGAATAGAAGCTACACAAAACTTACATACGCCTACTCCTAAATCCAACATTTCATAAATATCTTTCTCGTTTTCCATTAAAATATCTTTTCCAACGACCCCAATATCAGCTACTCCATGTTCTACATAAGTAGCAACATCTACTGCTTTCACTAAAATAAATGAGATATCTGTATTTTTACTTTGAAAGACAAGCTTTCGTCCTTTATTTTTGAGCTCTGAACAATCAATTCCAATCTGCTCAAAGAGTGGAATCACACGCTTCTCTAATCTTCCTTTCGTTAACGCAATTTGAATGTTACGCATGAGGTTTCTCCTTCTTTCTGGACTACCCATTTCTCTTTCCATACATATTCCACCAATGATTCATTCTTTGCCTCAACGACTGTTACTATTTGATTTTTTCTTGCAAATTGAAAGGTGTCGTTTATATTAGAGAATAAAGATAGCTCTACTTTTTTCCCGTCCTTTTGAAGTAAATTTCGTAATCTTTCCGCTTCTGCTAATCTATTTAACTCATAATGAATGATAATATCTATTCTCTTTCGTTCATATGGTTCTTGCTGCTCTTGCAGCGCCTTCACAATTTGATTGACTTGCACCGCGAGTCCAACAGCCGGTAGTATTTCCCCAAAATTTCCAATTAACTCATCATATCTTCCGCCACTAACAATTTCTTCTCCAATTTCATATATATACCCTTTGAAAATAACTCCCGTATAGTAATCTAAATGTTGGATCATACCTAAATCAATTGATATGTAAGATCCATAGCCTAGTTTTTCAATTGCTTCATATATTTCTTTCACTCTTGCAATCGCCATTTTCATTTCATTACTTGAAGCGAGTTTTTCTGCTTCCTCAATCACTTCTAAACTCCCAAATAGCCTTGGTAATTTCTCAAGTAATCTTACTGTTTCATCACATCGATCTAATTTCTTTTCTCTAATAAAATTTGATAGAGCAGCATAATTTTTACTTTCAATGTATGTCCTAAGGGCTCTCTCTTCTTCCTCATGAATGGAAAGCTTTTTGACAATACATTTATATAACTGTACCTGCCCAATCTCTATTGTAAAAGATTGCACCTTCACCTTTTGAAGTGATTGAATAACGCTTATTACACATTCAATTTCAGCTCTTACATTATCAATCCCGATAATTTCAATACCACTTTGCACAATTTCATTATATTTTCCGGTAAGGGACTCATTCGCTCGAAATACATTCCCGCCATACGTCAATTTAAGCGGCGTATCCCACCTCTGCGTTCCCATCACTCTCGCTAAAGGAATTGTCATATCTGGACGCAAGACGATAATCCGTCCCTTTTCATCAAAAAATTTATACATCTTTTCTTCATCTATCGGTCTATTTTGAAAGGCAAAAACATCATAAAATTCAATTGTAGGTGTCCTTATTTCCTCATAACCTCTCTCTAAAAAAGTACGTCTTAATTTTTGCTCCACTTCTTCAATTAACGTACATTCTTCGAATAAATAGTCTCTCGTTCCATTTGGGTTTGCTCGTTTCCATTTTGTCATCTAAATGCTCACACCTTTCCCTTTCTAATGTATGCCTATTTCATTCACCTAAACCGAAAATAAAAAGAGCCTTGTAGACAAAATACCTACAAGGCTCTTTAGTAGAGTGTAGGTACAACGGGAATAACCCTTGTGCCTACACGTTTTCACGCTAGGTTCAAGGGCTTTATGTATGATGATGTAGTTGTGTAAGCATTTTAATAGATTGCACGATATTCATAATACTTACTCCCTTTCTCCTCTGATTTTTACATAGTATATAATACTTAATTCTGAATGTAAATACATTTTGAACATTCCGTTATTTCTTAATATAAAGCTACTTTCCTTTCATACTCTACAATTTCCTGTTGATATTGCATCGTAATACTAATTTCGTCTAGACCATTCAATAATTTCTCTTTCCACATTTTCTCGATTGTAAAATGAAACCTGTACGTACTCGTTGTAATTACTTCATTCTCTAAATCTACTTCTATTTGTTCTCTCGCATCCGTTTTGACAAGTTTTTCTCGCATTTCTTTATCCATTACAATTGGCAACATACCATTCTTCATACAATTCATATAAAAAATATCTGCAAACCCTCCGGCGATAATAACGCGGAAACCATAATCAGCAAGTGCCCAAGGTGCATGTTCTCTGGAAGAACCACACCCAAAATTATTACCTGTAATTAATATACTTGCTCCTTTTCTGTCTTGTGCATTAAGTGGGAAATTAGGGTTTTCATGTCGCTCATTATCATATCGCCACTCATCAAATAAATATTTTCCAAATCCCGTCCTTTCAATTCTCTTTAAGTATTGCTTTGGAATAATTTGATCTGTATCAATGTTATCATTCATCAGTACTGCGGCAGTACCTTTATGAATACGAAATGGCTCCATCATAACTCTCCTTTCTAGTATCAACAAAATGACCATATAACGCAGCTGCTGCCGCCATTGCTGGGCTAACTAAATGTGTTCGTGCTCCTTTTCCTTGTCTTCCTTCAAAATTACGATTTGAAGTTGAAGCACAATGTTCTCCTTCAGGTACTTGATCTGGATTCATTCCAAGACACATGGAACATCCAGGTTCTCTCCATTCAAATCCAGCTTCTTCAAATATGTGATGTAGTCCTTTTTTCATCGCAGCTTCTCTTACTCTTTTCGATCCAGGCACAACGAGTGCTCGCACACCTTCTTTTACCTTTTTCCCTTTCACAACAGATGCAGCAATTTCTAAATCAGAGAGCCTAGAATTTGTACAAGATCCAATGAAAACATGCTGAACCGGAATGTCATATGTACTTTGTCCAGGGCTTAATCCCATATAAGAAAATGCTCTTTCGTCATTTTCATCCTGCTTTTCTGGCAATTTTTCATCAATACGAACACCCATACTCGGGTTTGTTCCCCACGTAACATACGGTGCTAAATCCGTCACATCTATTGAAATATGCAAATCATAAATTGCATCTGAATCTGTATAAAGTTCAGACCATTTCTTCTCGAATGTTTCATAGTCTTTCGGTGCATATTGACGTCCTTTTACATAAGCAACTGTTTTTTCATCTGGTGCTATAATACCAGCCTTGGCTCCTCCTTCAATTGCCATATTACAAAGCGTCATTCTCTCTTCCATCTCCATAGCTCCAATTGTCTCTCCGTAAAATTCCATTACGTATCCAGTTCCAACTGCTACACCGTACTTTGAAAGGAGATGCAAAATAATATCTTTTGCGTACACACCTTTCTGTAATTTCCCTTTTAGCTCAATGCCCATCGCTTTCGGTTTACGTTGCCATAACGTTTGCGTCGCCAATACATGCTCCACTTCACTCGTACCAATGCCAAATGCTAGCGCGCCAAACGCACCATGTGTTGCTGTATGACTATCACCACAAACAATTGTTTTTCCTGGCTGCGTAAGTCCAAGTTCTGGTCCGATAACATGAACAATCCCTTGCTCTTCATCCCCAATATCCGCTAACGGCACCTGAAATTGTTTACAATTTTCCCGGAGTGTATCTAGTTGCTGCTTCGCAATTCGATCGGTAATATTCCAAACATCTTTCGTTGGAATATTGTGATCCATCGTCGCGAATGTTAAATCCGGTCTACGGACTGTTCGGTTTGTAAGCCGCAAGCCTTCAAAGGCTTGCGGTGATGTTACTTCATGAACAAGATGAAGATCGATATATAATAAATCTAATCCATTTTCGTTTGTCGTAACTACGTGTCTTTCCCAAAGTTTATCTAACAGCCTTTTTCCCATTATCTCCCTCTCCCTACTAGCGCTTGCTCTTCCATCTCTTGTATAACTGCCTTCGTAAATGAAGTTGTCGTTTCAGTTCCCCCGATATCTGCTGTACATTTTCCTAATTTAAGGACTGCTGAAATTGCTTCTTCAATTGCACACCCTTCTCTCGTTAATCCGAACGATTGCCCAAGCATCATTGCAACAGAGCGCATCATTGCAATTGGATTCGCCTTATTTTTCCCGGCAATATCCGGCGCTGATCCGTGAATAGGCTCGTATAATGAAGGCCCCTTTTCCGCGTGACTTGCTGATGGAAGCATTCCTAATGATCCAGCTAATACGGAAGCCTCGTCACTCAAAATATCCCCAAATAAATTTTCCGTTACAATTACATCAAACCGTCCTGGATTCCGAATTAACTCCATAGCCGCTGCATCTACTAAAATATGTTCTAGTTCAACGTCTGGGTAACGAAGTGCTACTTCTTCTGCCACAGTTCTCCATAGCTTACTAGATTCTAAAACATTCGCTTTATCGATCGATGTTACTTTTTTCTTCCGCTTACTCGCTAATTGAAAGGCATAAGAAACGATACGTTCAATTTCATGACGATGATACGTCAGTGTATCTGTTGCTACTTCGTCCGTTCGTTCTTTCGGATAAGAAAAATAAATTCCGCCTGTTAATTCACGAACGACAACGAAATCAATTTCATCAGCCTTTTTTAATGGCGATAAATGTGCTGTTGCGCTTTCTACCGTTACAGGGCGAACATTTGCAAATACACCAAGTCCTTTTCTTAGAGCTAATAATCCTTTCTCTGGTCTTTCTTTCGCGCTATCCCACCTTGGTCCACCAACTGCTCCTAGTAAAACCGCATCACTTGTTAAACAGGCGGCAAGCGTTCGTTGCGGTAATGGTTGCCCATTTAAATCGATAGCACTCCCGCCAAAATACTCATCTTGCAAATGAAAATGATGCCCATATAACCTCTCTACCATATGCAATACTTCCTTCGCACTTTCCATAACTTCCGGGCCAACACCATCACCAGCTAAACAAACGATACGTTTTTCCAATTTTAACACTCCTTTTAACTGAATTTTCAGAACTTTAATTTGATAGGTGAGGAAAGCTCCCCTCACCTATCAAACACTTATTTCACAAGCTGGATAAAAGATTTCAATTTCCCTGCTGCATGGACATATGCTCTCGCCGACGCTTCCAATACGTCTTGTGCAACACCAAAACCTGATACTTGATGTGTTCCTTCTTTTAATTCAACATGAACATGAGCCAGTGCATCTTGACCTTGTGTAATAGATTGTATGCGATAATCCGCCAATTCACATTCTAATCCTAAAATTCTTTGGATTGCATTATAAATCGCTTCAATACTACCAGAACCAGTGGCTGCATCTTCGTATACATTTCCTTCTTCGTCTTTTAGCACAACTGTCGCGCATTGTGTACTATTTGATACGAAATGTACTTGTAGTTGCGTAATGTTATATTGCTGAGCCGCAAATGCTGCTTCCCCAAGCATAAGTGCACGTAAATCTTCCTCAGTAATTTCCTTCTTACGATCAGCTAATTTTTTAAACGCTTCAAACACCGCATCTCGTTCTTCCTTTGTAAATTCATAACCAAGCTCTTTCATTTTTTCTGTAAACGCGTGACGTCCAGAATGTTTTCCAAGCACAAATAAATTTTGAGATTCGCCTACTAGCTCTGGTTCAATAATCTCATACGTTGTCACTTCTTTTAATACACCATCTTGATGAATTCCTGATTCATGAGCAAAAGCATTCGCTCCAACGATTGCTTTATTTTTCGGTACAACCATACCTGTTAATCTGCTTACTAATGTACTCGTCGCTTTAATTTCTTTTAGCGTCATAGAAGACTCCGCCTTATAGAAATCTTTTCTAATATGAAGAGCAACTGCGACCTCTTCTAACGCCGCATTCCCCGCTCTTTCTCCAATTCCATTAATTGTTCCTTCTACTTGCAATGCTCCGCCTTCAACCGCAGCTAATGAATTTGCTACAGCCATCCCAAGATCATCGTGACAATGACAAGAGAAAATTGCTTTTTCATATGAAGGAACGGATTCTTGTAAGTATTTAAAAAGAGAATAATATTCTTCTGGATTCGTATATCCAACTGTATCTGGAATATTAATTACATTTGCTCCTGCACGAATCGCAACTTCTACTGCTTCAGCTAAAAAATCTCTTGCTGTTCTTGTCGCATCTTCTGCAGAAAATTGTACTGTCGGAAATAACGATTTCCCAAGTGTAACCGAGCGATGAATACTATCTAATACATCTTCCTTTGACATACAAAGTTTATATTTCATATGAATATCACTCGTAGCTAAAAATACGTGTAAACGAGGAGATACCGCACCTTTCACAGCTTCATATGCTCTTCGAATATCACTTTCTTTCGCTCTAGCTAAACTCATAACTGTAGCATTTTGAATGGTATTCGCAATGCGTTTTACCGATTGAAAATCCCCTTCGGAAGCTGCGGCAAAGCCAGCTTCCATGACATGAATACCTAGTCTCTCTAATTGCCTTGCAATTTGCAATTTCTCTTGTTCATTTAAATTCACTCCTGGTGATTGTTCGCCATCACGTAGCGTCGTATCCATGAACAAAATCTGCTTCATATTATTTGACCCCTGCCTTTACTCGCGGCTGTACGAAAGGCATCATTTCACGTAATTTACGTCCAACTACTTCGATTTCATGTTCATTCTCTTTCTCATTTGTCGCATGGAAATTCGGTCTTCCTGCTTTATGCTCTGCAATCCAGCCTCTTGCAAATGTACCATCTTGAATTTCTGCTAGCACTGTACCCATCGCTTTCTTCGTATCTTCCGTTACAACGCGTGGTCCTGATACGAAGTCGCCCCACTGCGCTGTATCTGAAACTGAATATCTCATATTTTCAAGTCCACCTTCATACATAAGGTCAACAATAAGTTTTAGTTCATGTAAACATTCAAAATATGCAAGTTCCGGCTGATATCCGGCATCAACTAACGTTTCAAATCCAGCTTTTACTAGCGCAGTTACTCCTCCGCAAAGTACAGCTTGCTCTCCAAATAAATCTGTTTCCGTTTCTTCTTTAAATGTCGTTTCTAATACACCAGCTCTCGTCGCTCCAATTCCATCGGCATAAGAAAGTGCCTTTTCAGTCGCAACTCCTGTTGCATCTTGGTATACTGCAAATAATGCAGGAACAGCTCCACCTTCAGCAAACGTACGGCGCACAAGATGTCCTGGACCTTTTGGTGCTACTAGAAATACATCTACATTCGCTGGTGGTTTCACTTGATCAAAGTGAACATTAAATCCGTGTGCAAAAACGAGAGAATTTCCTGCCTGTAAATTTGGTGCAATTTCCGCTTCATATACTTCTGGCTGCAATTCATCCGGTAGTAAAATCATTACTAAATCAGCCTGATCCACCGCTTCTGCTACTGTATATACAGAAAATCCATCTTCTTTCGCTTTATCCCAAGACTTCCCTTTTCTTAAACCTACTACTACATCAAATCCGTTATCACGTAAGTTTTGCGCATGCGCATGACCTTGCGAGCCATACCCGATGATTGCTACTTTCTTTTCTTTTAATACATTTACCGTTACATCTTTCTCATAATAAACCTTTGCCATTTTCATTTCCCCCTATATTTAAATGATTATTGAATTAACATAACTTGCTTATCTTGTTTTTTCATACTACGCGTAAATGCTGTTACACCTGTTCTAGCAATTTCTTTCAAACCGTATGGACGAAGTAATTCAATTAATGCTTCTACTTTCTCCTGCGTACCGGTTACTTGCACAACTATGGAATCCTTCCCAACATCTATTACAGCGGCTCGAAACGGTTCAATTAAACTATATAATTCTGCTCTTGCTACTGATGTTGCGACTTTAATAAGTGCAAGTTCTCTTGCAATCATCGCTTCTTCTGTAATATCTGATACTTTCAGAACATCAATTTGCTTATGAAGTTGTTTAATTAACTGTTCAACTTGCTGTTCATTTTCAACGTGTACAACAATCGTCATCCGTGATATGTCCGATGATTCTGTATGGCCTACTGAAATACTTTCAATATTAAAATGTCTTCGTGTCATAACACCTGTAATTCGGTTTAACACACCACTTTGATTTCGAACTGTCGCTGTAACAATTCTCTTCACCTTTTTTCCACTCCCTCCATTTGGTGAACACCTTTCCCTGGCGCAACCATCGGCATTACCTTTTCTGATTGAAGTACACGGCAATCAATTACGACTGGTTCTTGTAATTCAATCGCATGCTGTATTTGCTTCTTTGCAAGAAGTGGATCATCTATGCGAACTCCTTTTATGCCATACGCATTCGCAAGAGCGACGAAGTCTGGTTGACACGACAGTAAAGAGTGCGAATATCTTTGGTTATAAAATTCATCTTGCCATTGTCTTACCATTCCTAAAGCTTCATTATTTAAAATAAATACTTTAACAGGTAAAGAGTGTTCTTTTAACACACTTAATTCTTGCAGAGTCATTTGAAATCCAGCGTCACCGACAATTGCAATAACTAGTTCCTCAGGCTTTGCAATTTGTGCACCAATTGCTGCAGGAAATCCGAATCCCATCGTTCCTAATCCTCCTGAAGTTACCCATTTATCTGGAGTTTTCAGCGGATAATATTGGGCTGCCCACATTTGATGTTGCCCCACATCTGTTGTTACAATCGCTTCGCCTTTCGTAATTTCATATAACATATCAATTGCATATTGAGGCTTAATACTTTCAGAATTTCGTTTATAAGATAATGGATACTTTTCTTTTCTATTCTTTAATAAAGAGATCCACTCATGATGATTTTCTTTCCTTCCTTCTGGTTGAAGTAATACTTCCAACGCTCGCTTAGCACTTGCAACAATAGGAATTTCAGTCGGCACATTTTTTCCGATTTCTGCTGGATCAATATCGATATGCGCGACAGTCGCCTCTTTAGCAAAATAAGCTAAATTTCCAGTAAGACGATCATCGAATCTCGCACCTATATTAATGAGTAAGTCGCATTCGTATAACGCCATATTAGCTGTGTAAGAACCATGCATTCCTCCCATCCCTAGAAATAGTTCATCATCTGGCGGAAACCCACCAAGACCAAGTAATGTATGCACAACAGGAATTTCATATTTACGAGCAAAGCTTGTTAATTCTTTCGAAGCTTTCGCATGCAATACACCTGCTCCAGCTAAAATTAATGGCTTGTTTGCAACTCTAATTGCTTGTAATAATTTGTTTATTTGGAGTAGATTCGGTTCATAATTAGGGTTGTATCCTGGTAAATCCATTTGCACATCACTACATCGTTCGCCTTGCTCTACTACCATATCTTTCGGAAGGTCAATAACGACTGGGCCTGGTCTTCCTGTTCTAGCAATATGAAATGCTTCTTTAATAATTCGAGGTAAATCTGAAGCTTTTCGCACTTGATAGTTATGTTTTGTCACCGGCATCGTAAGCCCCATAATATCCGCTTCTTGGAAAGCATCACTTCCAATTAACGTTGTTGCTACTTGCCCCGTAAATACAACAAGTGGTAGTGAATCAATCATCGCATCTGCTAGACCCGTAATAACATTTGTAGCGCCTGGCCCACTCGTTGCAATGACAACCCCTGGATTGCCAGTAATTCTGGCATACCCTTCCGCAGCGTGAATAGCACCTTGCTCATGCCTCGCTAAAATATGCGGAATTTCACAATCATAGAGTGCATCATAAAGAGGTAAAACAGCACCACCAGGATAACCGAAAATCACTTCTACTCCTTCCTTTTCTAGCGCTTCTAACAATAACTGTGCACCAGTTGCCAGTTGCTCTTCCGTTTTTGAAGACATTGTTCTTATAAGCCCCCTTTTTAAAAACTTTTATCAATAAAAAAAATCCTACGTCCACACTCCAGCTATGTGCTGAAGGGACGAAAGATTTCGCGGTACCACCCTTCTTCGCAAGAATACTCTTGCCTCAGTGACCCATAAATGAGTCTAGCTAATAACGGAGCTACCGTCTAAGCCTAGACAAATGCTTCAGCTTAGCACTCAAGGGCGATGTTCGTCGATGTGAACCATCGGTTTTCAGCAACCACCGACTCTCTGTGAGGCTTCACAATCAACTACTCCTCCCTCTCAACGCTTTCTTATGTTATAAAAAGTTGTTATCCAACTTTATTTTCCTCGTAAATCTTCTCTCCATCTTCTATAACTAACTTTCGGAACTCTTCTAATAAACGATTCGTATGTGGGCCTGTTTGCCCTAAACCAATCGTTCTACCATCTACTGTCGTAACAGCAATTACTTCAGCAGCTGTTCCTGTTAAAAATACTTCATCAGCTACATATACATCGTGTCTTGTAAATAACTCTTCTCTTACGTCATATCCAAGTTTTTCACCGATTTCTAAAATAGCGTTTCGTGTAATACCTTCTAACGCTCCAGCAGAACTTGGTGGTGTAATTAATTTATTTCCTTTTACAATAAATACGTTATCTCCTGATCCTTCAGCTACGTATCCTTGATCATTTAACATAAGCGCTTCTTGTACTCCAGCTAATTTCGCTTCAATACGAACTAAAATATTGTTTAAGTAATTTAAAGATTTTACTTGAGGTGACAAAACATCTGGACGGTTTCGGCGCGTTGCAACTGTTACAACCGGAATCCCTTTTTCATAATATTCTTGCGGGAATAAAGATAGTTGCTCTGCAATTACGACTACATTCGGTTTCTTACAAGAATCAGGATCTAATCCAAGATTCCCTGCACCTCTCGATACAACTAAGCGAATGTATCCATTAGATAATTTATTTTGTCGAATCGTCTCAACAACAATATTCGTTACTTCATCTAAAGAATATGGAATTTCTAACATGATGGATTTTGCTGATTCATATAACCGGACAAGATGCTCTCTCAAACGGAAAACATTACCGCTATAAACTCTAATCCCTTCAAATACTCCATCGCCATATAAATAACCATGATCATATACAGAAACTTTTGCCTCATCTTTTGGAACAAATTCTCCATTTAAGAAAATCCATTGCTCGTTCACTGGAAAGCGCCTCCTATGTTCTATGAATTTTTTATTGTTTCCTAGTTTACTCTCCTTTCTAAATAAATCAAGTGAATTTTTAGAAAATTTATAATTTTTAATCGTACATACATCTTTGGTTATACTGATTTAACAGCGTTGTTAACGTTTACAAAAAGTCAAAAAATTTTTTTCGCCAAATTCCACTAAAAAAAATATTTGTTTAAAAGAAGGATTTTCATCAATTGATACGAATCTATTGTATTCAATAAACGGACGTCCGTTTTTATAAATTCGGGAATATACAACGACTTTTGCTGAAAAAGGGGGAAAATAATAAAAATAACGCTGTCTAAAAATAACATTCATATTTTTCATCTCGCAATCATAATCCTATTTTTAAAAAACAATTTGTCAAAATGAAGGAGGAAATCAATATGGCGTGTGTACAAATTAAAGGAACGAGACAAGAGGTAGTAGAAATGCTTCAACTATTTGATCTAATGGATACGAAAGGTTTTTGTAAATTCGATAATTATGTAGAGGTAGAACCAAATAATAAAGAACATAACAATTTTATTGCTTCAATCGACATTCATTCAAATACTTCTTCCGCCCAAGATACTTTAAACGATCAATTCGTAAGTCAAATGCTTACTGGTGTATATAACGACTAAATAGATACTTTAATCAAACTATCCGCAAATAGCAGAATAAAGATATACTTCCTACCTTCTTTGCATAAATATATGCGATGTACTTGAGCATACTAGCAATTAGATGGTAGGAGGTGAGAATTATGGCTAGAATTGGCGTTGAAAACTCATTAACAGATGTTCAACAAGCTCTTAAGCAACAGGGATATGAAGTTGTTACCCTGGGCTCCGAACATGATGCACAAGGTTGCGATTGTTGTGTTGTAACTGGGCAAGATTCCAATATGATGGGTATTGCAGATGCATCAATTAAGGGATCTGTAATTACAGCTCATGGTTTAACAACAGATGAAATTTGTCAGCAAGTTGAGAGCCGCACTTAAATGTAATATACAAAAAGAAAGAGGACTCCTTTTGAAAAAGAGTCCTCTTTTTTATATTCACCTAACGGGAAAGTAACATATACTGGATGAAAGCCCTACCTCTCTCTCATCATTACGGTTCCACTGACCGCTCCTTGATTCACTAGTATACCTATAAAGCCTACAATAATAATTTATAGGGTTTGTTCACAAAAGTTGTTGGTAAGACTACCCGATCTTTCGCAAACTTTTCGTATTATATTTATAAGATTTATTTACTTTACACTAGCTGTAACCGAGACACGAATTAAAATTTTAACACCAATACAATAACTTGTCAACATTTTTTTGCAAATTAAAAACAGACAGTAACGGTTTGTCTGTTTTAGAATGGAGCTTTTTCTTTTATTACATATACAACAAAACCGCTTACTAACATACATAAGCCAACTACTAAGTTTTTAATATTAATCATAAATTCCTCTCCCTTATTCCACACATCATATATATTTACAGTTCAATTATTCCGATCATCCTAAAGCGCACTTTTTCTAATATATCATAATTCCTAAAAAATGCAAGTTCACTTTTGACGATTATTTACAAATTTATCTACAGTACTTGGTACAGTATTTAAAGCCTTCTCAATTAAATGTGTACTACTATTGAGGTGCAATACTTGCACACCGTTAGAACCAACTACTAAAAAAGCAACTGGGCTAATGGAAACCCCAGCCCCGCTTCCGCCTCCAAACGGATGACTTTGCTTATTCTCTTTATGCTGCCCTTGTCCGTTATTATGTTTTTCGGAAATAAAATCACCTTTAAAGTCACTTCCACCAGCTCCAAAACCAAAAGCCACTTGAGATACTGTTAATACTACATTTCCATCAGCTGTTGAAACTGGACTCCCAACAATCGTATTTACATCTACCATCTCTTTTAAATTTGTCATTGCTGTTTTCATTAAATTTTCAATTGGATGTTCCATTATGTATTGCACCCTTTCCTTCTTATTCTTTTTTATACTTTCCAAAATAGAGGAAGTCATACTAACTTTTCCTATTTCAAAAAAACAATTTCCACCTTTTAAATGGATATTACTCCCTGTACATACTCGGATAAAGTGAAACTTTAATCAGTGGGGGTTTTCTTCATCCCCACTGATTATTAGCCCTCACCAATCGGACTTTTATGGGCAGTTGATTCTCCACCTAACTTCTTTGCTTTCGCTGAATTTTGAGGTGGGGGGCTTACTGCCCATTAAAGCGGGATAAAAAAGAAAAAGAGAAACATACTACTATTGAACCTTGTTATGAAAGGAGTCATGACTTTGACTGAGAAATTTGATGAGTATAAAAAAAGAGATAGAATAGATAGTGATTATAGTGACTATAAAGAAGAATATGCAGCTGAGGTTGCGCCTCAGCGCATTGATTATGATTACGATGAGAAGGATCATAAAGATGATGTAAGATCGTCCGCCGCTGGATCAACTGCTGGCTTTATCGCTCTTGCTTTATCTATCTTATCACTCTTCACTTTCCCAACACTATTTGGTCTTGTTTCTGTATTGCTAGGGATTTACGCTTATAATCGCGGAGCTACTGTAACTGGTGGTATCGCTGCAATTGTCGGCGGAATTGCTGCACTCATTGCAATTTTATTTCGAGTAGCGCTTGTCGGATTATTGTTCTCCCTTTTTTAAAAAGAAAAAGGTATCTCGCTTTATGCGGGATACCTTATCCTGTAAATACATCTTCCGATGGATATTTAATTTTTTGTTTTGCTGGTCGTGCTAAAGAAAAGACAAGTGTTAACGGCCCAATTAATCCGCAAAACATAACAAACATAATAATACATTTTCCAAACGCTGATAACTTCGCAGTAATCCCCATCGTTAACCCTACTGTACCAAAAGCTGAAATTGTTTCAAATAGTAACTGAATAAAACTAAAGTCTTCTGTAAGCATTAATACAAATACTGCTGCAAAAATAAGTATTTGACTGGCAACAGCAATCGCTAACGCTCTTGTTACTGTCGACATTTTAATTGTGCGCTGAAATAAAATGATTTCCTCTTTTTTTCTAAAAAAAGAAAGGACAGATGTAACTAAAATAACAAACGTTGTTAATTTAATTCCTCCACCCGTTGATACACTTCCTGCACCAATAAACATTAAAACCATCGTAAATAATATAGATGATTCTTCCATTCCCCCGTAGTCAACTGTATTAAATCCAGCAGTACGAGGAGTAATACCTTGGAAGAAAGAAGCCCATAACTTTTCATTTAAAGGTAAATTCCCTAACGTCTTCACATTATTATATTCCAATACAAAAATTACAATCATCGCTATCACATTTAGCGCTACTGTTCCAACAATCATGATTTTGGAATGAAGCGATAGTTTTCGAAAACTACGGCTATACCATATATCAATTAATACAGTAAAACCGAGACCACCTATTACGATTAAAGAGCAAATCCCAATATTAATAATAGGATCTCCTACATACCTAGTTAAATTATCCGGCCATAGAGCAAATCCAGCATTATTATAAGATGCAATAACATGAAAAATACTATAGTATACACCTTTTCCAAAGCCAAACTCTGGAATAAAGCGAAACGATAAAAAGATGACTCCAATAAGCTCAATACAAATTGAAAATATAAAGACACGTTTTACTAATTTTACAAGACCACCTATATTTGTCTGATTAAATGCCTCTCCGATTAATAATCGATGGCGTAATCCGATTTTTTTGCCCAATACCCAAACAATTAAAATGGCAATTGTCATAAGACCTAAACCACCTGTTTGAATTAAAAACATAATAACAATCTCGCCAAACATCGTAAACGTACTTGCAGTATCTACTACTCCCAATCCCGTTACAGTTGCTGCTGACGTTGCTGTAAAGAAAGCATCTACCCAACTAATATGTACTTTCGTTGCGAATGGTAACTTTAATAACAAACCGCCAACCACAATTAAGCAGAAAAAACCTAATGCTAATATTTGTGGTGGATTTAATCGTATAAAACGATTATACAGCCCTTGTCTTGTTGTTACTTCCATATTCACTAACTCCCTTTTCCCCCTCGTAACTAAAGGCTTATAAGAGCCCTTACATAGTGGGATAAACCTTATATTCTTATAATATAGTTGAGCATAATCCTTTTTTTCAAAGATTTCAACTTTTATTTATACTCGAACTTTACTTCATTTTATGACAAGACACTTTCTATTCTATTTATTCTTACTCTATAACTCTTGCAACAATCATTTTATATGTATCATTTCTCGAATTCTCATACCCTTCACTCTATGTTCACACCAAGGTCACATCTATCTTTTATAGTATATGTATCGAAGTTGTTCCTCCCTAATTTATAAGACATTCCCCAGTGTCTTGAACAACTTCCATCCCTAATTAAATTGACATAAATTGTCCCCTTCCTTTGACCATCTCATATGCGATGGTCTTATTTTTTTGTCTTTCTATCTTTTATTAAAAACTCCCTCTCTCTTTCACTCTATGTTCACATCAGGGTCACATCTACCTTTTATAGTATATGTATCGAAGTTGTTCCTCCCTAATTTATAAGACATTCCCCAGTGTCTTGAACAACTTCCATCCCTAATTAAATTGACATAAATTGTCCCCTTCCTTTGACCATCTCATATGCGATGGTCTTATTTTTTTGTCTTTCTATCTTTTATTAAAAACTCCCTCTCTCTTTCACTCTATGTTCACATCAGGGTCACATCTACCTTTTATAGTATATGTATCGAAGTTGTTCCTCCCTAATTTATAAGACATTCCCCAGTGTCTTGAACAACTTCCATCCCTAATTAAATTGACATAAATTGTCCCCTTCCCTTGACCATCTTTTATATGATGGTCTTATTTTTTGTTTACGCTCTGTTCTATTTAAAACTCCCTCTCTCTTTCACTCTATATTCACATCAGGGTCACATCTATCTTTTATAGTATATGTATCGAAGCTGTTCCTCCCTAATTTATAAGACATTCCCCAGTGTCTTTGAATAGCTTCCATCCCTAATTAAATTGACATAAATTGTCCCCTTCCCTAGGTCATCCAATGTGATGGCCTATTTTGTTTTTAATACAAAACTTAACTCTCTCTACATTAAAATAGATATTTTCATACAAAGAATTCAGAAAATTCTGTCAAAATAAGAGTTTTTTCGTTACAATTAATGTAGAAAACAATTTCACAAAAATAAGGGAGGGATTTTTTGAAACAAACAAAAGCAATCTTACTTGCACTATTTCTCGGTTTAGTTGTCGGACTCACTTTAAATTTAGCTGCACCATCTATTTTTGAACCATTAAATCAATATGTGTTCAATCCACTCGGTCAATTGTTTATTCGCCTCATTAAAATGCTAGTTGTTCCTGTTGTGTTCATCTCTATCGTGCTCGGGGCTGCTGGGCTTGGCGATCCGAAACAACTCGGGAGAATTGGTTTAAAATCAATTTCATTCTTCCTTGTAACTACAGCTGTTGCCATCTCAATTGCAGTGACATTTGCACTGATCATAAAACCAGGATCTGGCGGTAACTTTAAAACCGAAGGGCTTAAATATGAAGGGGCAAAAACAGAAACATCTTTCGTCGATACATTGCTAAATATTGTGCCAGATAATCCAGCACAAGCTATGGCCGATGGAAACATGTTACAAATTATTGCCTTTGCCGCATTGATTGGACTCGGTATAGCTGTTTTAGGAAAACGAGTTCAAGGTATCCATTCATTACTTGAACAGGGCAACGAATTAATGATGTATCTTGTTAATCTCGTTATGAAATTAGCTCCAATCGGAACATTTGGATTGCTCGCTTCATCCGTTGGTAAAATGGGGCTTGCAGGCGTCGCTGCGATGTTCAAGTATATGATTGTCGTTATGCTAGTACTTATTATTCACGGCGTCTTCGTCTATGGCGGATTATTAAAGGTATTAGCAAAAGAAAGCATTGTCCGTTTCTTTAAACATTTCGGACCAGTAATGGCAATTGGATTTAGTACATCTAGCTCTAATGCATCTCTTCCGTTTGCAATGAAAACAGCACAAGAAAAACTTGGCGTTCCAAAAGCGATAAGTTCTTTTGTACAACCACTAGGTGCAACGATTAATATGGATGGTACTGCCATTATGCAAGGTGTAGCAACTGTGTTTATCGCTCAAGTATACGGAGTTGAGCTTACTATGTCCCAATTAGCTGTCGTCGTATTAACTGCTGTACTAGCTAGTATCGGTACTGCTGGTGTACCAGGTGTTGGACTTGTAATGCTGACAATGGTTTTAAATCAAGTAAACCTACCAGTAGAAGGTATCGCTTTAATTATCGGTATTGACCGTATTCTAGATATGTCTAGAACAGCTGTAAACATTTCTGGTGATGCAATTTGCGCAATGATTGTCGCAAAATCAGAAGAAAAATATAATACGGATCAATCTGCAGCATCTTAAATCAAAAAAGGAGTGAATTATTTTCACTCCTTTTTTGATTTACTTCCTTTTTTCGAACGATATTCTTTTCCTTTGTTATCATTTCCAGTCTCAAATTCAGCACTAAACTCTTGCTGAAATTGCCCTGATTTCGGTGAGCCTTGATTTCCGCTCCCTTTACTACCATTTCGATTTGTCATATTTCTGCCCCCTTTCCTTTACTAGTAGTATGTTACATATTTTCTTTTTTATAATCTTTTACATACGAAAGAAGACCTTCCTCATATAAGGAAGGCCTTCTCCTTCACTACGTAAGCGTTTTCTCGCTTGTAGTGAATTAAATAAGTTTTTGAGAAATTGATATCATTATATTCATTTCTTCTTCTGAAAGTGTAGAGAATCTTTCTTGTAAATATTGTTTTTTTGCACCTTCCATTTTCGAAACTAAATCTTTCCCTTGTTCTGTAATCTCCAAATATACAACTCGGCGATCTGACGTAGAACGCGAACGAGTTACAAAACCTTTATTAATTAATTTTTCTGTAACAGCTGTAATATGACTATTCGACACATTTAACTCATTCGCTACACGTGATACCATTTCTTTATTCGTACGATTCAATATTCTAAGGACGATGAACTCATTCCACGGTATGTAACCACCAAATATTTTTCCGATATCATTACGCAACGTGCGGAACATAGCAAAAACATTTGTCGATAGTTCTTCCATTAATTGCTCTCGATTTTGAGACAACTTTGACAGCCCCTTTTATTTCATTTAGTTAAATAAAAACCTTATTAATAATTTTACATGAAATCTTACTTTTTGTCACCTTATTTTCCCATAATTCGTAGTTTTTTAATATATGTTTCATGATACAATAAAATTGAATTTCCAGAAAAAAGGAGTTGGGGTAGTGAGTGAAGAAGACAAATTTTCTAATCTTAACCTAAAAGATAAGACTATTATTATTAGTGTTGTTATTCTTATTCTCATTATATTCTTTGCATTTATATTCTTTGTATATGTAGGAATCTTTCAAATTACAGGTATAGAATATTCATCAAGAACAGCACTACTACTCTTTTTTTTACTTATTCTTTTATTAGATGGTATTACACATTTTATATTCACTTTCTTTAAAGTGCTCCTATATCCAATGATGACAAGTATGCCCAATTGGCTCTCAATCGCCCTACTCTCAATCATTGAAATTACGCTAGATTGGTTCGTCATTCATACTGCCGATGATTGGATAGAAAGCGTACAACTGTCCAATCTTACTGAATTATGTGTCGTACTATTCCTTTTCCTATTAAATCAATTATTAAGTGACAAGAAAGAGTAAGAATACAAGCTTTTCTATATAAAAATTGGTACAATGAAAACAAATCATACTAAAGAGGTGTTACTTATGAACTTACAACAATGGGCTGATAAAGGTATGTCCTTTGATACATATGTGAATGAAATGAAAGTAAATCAATACGAGCTACTGCACATTTACAATAACTTTTTAATTCCAAATGAATTACTTCCTGTATTAGAAGAACGCCAAAATGATGGCTGGCGTGTTATCGTATTAACAGCTGATTGGTGTGGTGACGCTCTTTTATGCGTACCTGTTATGAAACGAATTTCTGAAGTTGCAAATATTGATATGAGATTATTAATTCGCGATGAAAACTTAGAATTAATGGATCAATATTTAACAAATGGAACAGCACGTGCCATTCCAATCTTTATTTTCATTGATAAAGATGGAAATGAACAAGCCGTTTGGGGACCACGTGCTCCGAAAGTACAAGAGTTAGTAACTTCAATGCGCGCTACATTGCCTGAAAAAGAAGATCCAACATTCGAAGAGAAACAAAAAGAAATGTACGCTAATTTCCGTGCTACATTAGCTGATGATACTTCTCTTTGGGAACATGTAATGGAAAGCATGATGGAAAAAGTAGTAAAATAAAAAAACTGCCGAACTCGGCAGTTTTTTTATTACATAATGAAGAAGAAATAGAATACCGCAGCTAAAATGAAACGGTAGTAAGCGAACGGTGTTAGTTTTACACGAGCTAATAATTTTAAGAATGAAACAATTGCAAGCATCGCAACAACGAATGCTGTAATAAATCCTGTTGCAAATAACGGGATATCAGCCGTACTTAAAATATCCCAGCTTTTAATTAAATCTAAACCACTTGCAGCTACCATCATTGGTACTGCTAAAATAAATGTATATTCAGCCGCCGCTGTATGTGACACGCGAGCTAATAAACCACCACTTATTGTAGAACCAGAACGAGAAAATCCTGGCCAAAGCGCTAAACATTGGAACATTCCAATTGTAAAAGCTTGCTTATATGTGATTTCATCTAATGTTCTTGCTGTACTTGGTTTCGAAAACTTCTCAGCAACAATCATTAAAATACCACCAGCCACTAAACTGATGACAACTGGGCCTGGCCCAAATAAAACTTCTTTAATCGCACTATGGAACAATACGCCAAGTACGCCGGCAGGAATCATCCCGATAATAATATGTAATAAATTTAACGATGGTCCGTCTGTTACTTTCCCTATACCTACTAAAGACCACAGGCGCTTCCAAAATATAACAACAACTGCTAAAATCGATCCCAATTGAATAACAACTTCGAAAACTTTCGCTCTCTCGTCGTCAAATCCAAGTAAATGACCTGTTAAAATCATATGTCCTGTTGATGAAACTGGTAAAAACTCTGTTAAACCTTCAACAGCACCCATGATTATTCCAATTAACCAATCAGCCACGAGTAGTGCCTCCTTAATAACGAATATGTAATTTTTCACACCTTATCATAATACCTTATCCCTTTTCAAAGTGCATCCTTTTTTTATCGATTCCATATGTTCTAGGCGCGTATTTCTTTTCTATTTTTTAATTAAATTGTATGATAGTGAGGGTTTGCTTTTATGCGGAAAGGGGATTTTATGAAAGAAACTACTTCATTCTCACAAAAATTCAAGCAATTTGTATTACTATTTTTTCCGATTTTCGTAACGCAAATGTCATTATTTGCAATGAGCTTTTTTGATACGACAATGTCAGGGCACGCGAGTCCTATTGATTTAGCAGGTGTTGCTATCGGAACGAGTATATGGCTTCCCGTTAGTACCGGATTAACAGGAATTTTAATGGCTACTACTCCAATTGTTGCGCAGCTCGTTGGATCAAAGAAAAAAGAGGATGTTCCCCAAGTTGTCATACAAGCAGTATATTTAGCAATTTGTGCTAGTTTTGTGGTCACCCTTATCGGTTTCTTCGCTGTTTCACCTATTTTAAACGGCATGCGCCTAGAAGAACCTGTGGAACGTATTGCGGCACAATTTTTAAGTATTATTGCAGTTGGAATTGTCCCTTTATTTACTTACACTGTTTTACGTGGGTTTATTGATGCATTAGGAAAAACTCGCACAACGATGATTATTACATTACTATCATTACCAATTAACGTAGTATTAAATTATGTATTAATTTTCGGTCATTTCGGTTTTCCAAAACTCGGTGGTGTCGGAGCGGCAATTGCTTCTGCAGCAACCTATTGGTGCATTTTAATTATTACCGTTATTATTATTCGTACGAAAGAGCCTTTCGCATCTTTCAATATCTTTAAACAATTATATCGTCCTTCTCTTTCAAGTTGGACTGAATTCTTAAAACTTGGCGTCCCTATCGGATTTGCTATCTTTTTTGAAACGAGTATTTTTGCTGCAGTAACACTTATGATGAGTAATTTTAGTACGACAACAATTGCAGCTCATCAAGCAGCTATGAACTTCGCTTCCTTGTTATATATGACTCCTTTAAGTTTAGCAATGGCAATGACCATCGCTGTTGGATTCGAAGTTGGAGCAAAACGATATAATAACGCAAGACAATATGGATTTATCGGGATTGGCTTAGCACTTGCATTCGCCCTATTATATTCAATTCTTCTCTACTTCTTCGATGATGAAATTGCTTCTATTTATACAACAGATATACAAGTTCATCATTTAGCAAAAGAATTTCTTATATTTGCGATTTTATTTCAAATTTCAGATGCAATTGCAACTCCTGTACAAGGGGCACTACGTGGTTATAAAGACGTAAATGTTTCCTTAATTATGACATTAATCGCTTATTGGGTAATAGGTCTGCCTCTCGGCTACATATTAGCAACTTACACTGATTGGGCAGCAAAAGGATATTGGATTGGTCTTATCATCGGTCTAGCATTTGGCGCTATCTTCCTTCTTGTCCGTCTCTTTCAAGTTCAAAGAAAATATACAATAGAAAACCGCTACTCACGATAGAGCAGCGGTTTTATTTATGTATATTTTTTCTTTGGACGTATAACATAATGAAAAAGAAAGGTGGATACATATGGACGAAAAAGAAAAAAAGCAATCATTCGATGAAGAATTCGCCCCCGAAATTTCACCTGGATATCGACAAGATATACATAAGCCACCTAAAAATAAAAATACTTCTTTTTTAATGGGTATTACCATTTTCGCTGCTATACTACTTGTGCTTATCATTTTTGTTTATTTTTAAGGAAAGGTGACATATTATATGAAGAAACAAAATTCCAATCGTACGAAAAGAACTGTAAAAACAGAAAAAGGATATGCAGGTGATTCTGTTCTTACTCAGAAACAAGTCGAACAAGGAAATTTATACATTGCTCAAAAAGAACTTGGTCAGCAAAATGAAAACCTTTAAAATCCCTCAAAGAACTGGGGGATTTTTTTATCGGCTATTTGTGGTACTCATTCATGTTTCACTTTATTGTACATACTGCTTTTGTTCTAACACCTTAAATATATTATTAACTTTTACAATTTTCATTTCATAATTCAATTTCATTTCGCTTCTCTTACCATTTTCAGTACCCGCAACGTACGCTACAGTTTGATAGAGAAAACTTTCATCCGTCACTTCACGTATCTCCTCGTTTGTAAACCTATACTCTAAATCCCGAAAACGATTTGGATAATAATTTCCTATTAATTGTTCATATCCTCTATTTAAAAATATTTCTTCACCTTTTCGTTTCACATCTTCTTTATTATGAAGCTCAAACACTGATAATTGCTCTGTCACAAAATGTTCTCCTACCTTTTTCATTTCATTATGAGTTAAAGTTTCTATACTTTTATTCTTTAATTCCTTTTTTAACCCGTACTGATCAATCGGTTTAAAGCTAGCAAAAACCTCTTCTTTATATGACCAAAACAATCCAAAAGCAATACATAGAGAAATGATGAATAGTCTTTTCTTCGTAATACTCCCGCCCTTCTTCATAATGATAGTTATATTTTAACATATAGAAAGAAAATTCTGATATCATAAAGTGGAATAACTTAATTCAGAAACGAGGAACAATTATGGACTCTTACAAACAATATATAAAAGAAGCTCTACCTAATCTTTCTATACATTCATATAAACAAAATGAAGAAGGATGGGATAATGTAGCAGTTATAGTAAATGATGAGCTACTGTTTCGTTTTCCGCGAAAACAGGAATATGCACTGCGAATCCCGTTAGAAAAAGAACTATGCACACTTCTCTCTTACTCACTACATGAAATTGAGGTTCCAAAGTACCACCTATTCTATAAAAAGGATACTGATACTATTCCCCTCTGTAGTTACTATGCTCTCATTCATGGTGAACCGTTAACAACAGAAATAGTTGCGAAGTTAGATGAAAAAGAATGGAAAATAATTATTACACAATTAGCTACTTTCCTTGCGGCTCTACATAGTATTCCTTTAAAACGTGTGAAAACATTAGGATTCCCTATAGAAAAAACACTTACCTACTGGAAAGAGCTACAAACTAAGTTAAATCAGTATGTTACTAACAGTCTTACTTCGTTCCAGAAATCATCTTTAAATCGTTTATTCAAAAATTTCTTTACATGTATCAATACATCCATTTTTCAAAATACAATTATTCACGCTGATTTTACACATCATCATATTTTATTTAATAAGCAGAACAAAAACATTTCAGGTGTTATCGATTTTGGTGATGCTCAAATTGGCGATCCTGCTTTTGATTTTGCTGGGCTATATTATGATTTCGGACGTGAGTTTACTACATCTGTATATGAACAGTACAGTACACTTATTTCTCATCATGATCCATTACTCATTCACCGCATTACTACCTTTTATCAATACAGTCCTTTACTACATAATATGATTTATAACTTTGAGTCAGAGAATGAACTCGAATTCATTACAGGTACAGATCAACTGAAAGTAATACTACAGGGATGAGATTACATTCTCTTCCGATATTCTCTCTCCTCATACATCATTAACTTTTTATCCATTTCAACAATGACTTGATACAGTTGAAATGCTTGTAAAATTTGCAGTTGAATTCCAAAAGGAGCATTCTGTTCTTTTAACCATTGAAATACTTTCGTTTCATCGTTCATTGATTATTCCTCCCTTTATCCCGCTTTAATGGGCAGTAAGACCCCCACCTCCAAATTCAACGAAAGCAAAGAAGTTAGGCGGGGGATCAACTGCCCATAAAAGTCCGATTGGTTCAACTAATAATCAGTGGGGATGAAGAACCCCCCCACTGATTAAAGTTTCACTTTATTAAAATCTGCTACAAATATACGGTAAATGATGAAAAGCTTTTCATGTCAATAATAAAAAAGGATGCAAAGTTGCATCCTTTAATGTACGATATTTTTCTTCTGCTTCGCTTCTTTCTTTACTTCTTCCCCCTGGCATTCCCTACGAAACGCACAACTCATACACTCAGAACGAAAATGACGCTCTGTATAATGCTCAGGTTGTTGCAACATTTCTTTCATTCTAGATAAATCAGCCATTCCAGTTATAACA
This sequence comes from Bacillus thuringiensis, assembly GCF_022095615.2. Lineage (NCBI taxonomy): Bacteria > Bacillati > Bacillota > Bacilli > Caryophanales > Bacillaceae > Bacillus > Bacillus thuringiensis. The sequence goes on along the minus strand of NZ_CP155559.1, from coordinate 1,337,051 downwards.
TCTTCCTGTTTCGGAATGTACTCATACTTAGTTCCTTCTATTAAATTAATAACTTCAATTTTTCCGGGAAGAATTCCGAAAGCTTTATAACTGAATACTGTCATTAACTTTTGGCAAAGAGCAAGCATTCCCTCATCCGCATCGACAACATACTTTTTAATTACAAACGACTCAGTACTCCACTCACCAACTTCTAATGTCAATGACATGTGGACACCTAACTCTTCCATATATGTTTGAAATTTTTCATATAAAAATAACGGCGGTGTCTGACTATCATCTCTTTCAACAAACTGTAATAAGTGATCCGTTAACTTCGCTAACACAATATAATACTCCGTCTTTGAAGCAAACATATTAACCCTTACTTTTTTCCAATACTTTTCTATTAATATTAAAAGTACGATTTTCGTTTGTTGGCCCGCAGGTAGTGTGTAATATTCATTAATAATTCGATTCACAATCATTTGTGCGATTTGTTGCCATTCAAATGAAGAAGGTTCTCTTCTTTTTATATGACGGAAATAAAATTTATGCGGACAACGCATAAAATCATACAAATGATAATCTGTCATCGTTTTGATTGCGATTTTCTCATGCACTTGCTCTTCATCTCCCTTCTGCCATTAAGAAAGGTGTTTTACAAATTCAGCTCCAAACTGTAAACATTTTTCTACATCTTCATCTTCTGGCGTTAATTCTACTTTTAGTCCTTCTAACACAACTGCAGCTCCGCGCTCTTGTAGCTTTTCTATTAAAATGTCAACCGCCACGCCGTATTTCGGATAAGCCGAATCACATGATCCGAATACTGCTGCTTTTTTCCCGGTTAAATCAATAGAATCCATTGCATCATAAAAATCTAAGAAATCATCAGGAAGGTCACCATCTCCCCAAGTGTAAGCACCTAAAATAATTCCATCATACTGTTCTAGTATAGAAGCTTCTGGTGAATCCATAATATCGATAACTTCAATTTCATTTTCTGTTTCACGAATTGCACCCGCAATATGATCGGCCATTTCCTCTGTATTTCCACTCATACTTGCAAAAATCATTACTAACTTACTCAACTGAATCTCTCCTTTTACCTTGGATCTCTTTTTCTGTTGGAAGCGTACTCTTCTCATCTACATATTCAGAACGAATTATATTTCGTTGCCATTCCATATGCTGATCAACATCTTTATTTTTATCTTTTAATCCCCTTCGCAGAAGGTGAAATTTTTTTCTCATTAACATGTCTCATCCATCCTATTGATAATAATTATCAATTTCAACTACCCTTAGATTAATTGACAGTGATTATCAATGTCAATAAATATTTTTAAAAAAATGATTAAAATGTACAAGCTTGTCCGTTAGCTATTCATATACTATAAATGAGCATAGTTCTTTCTCAGCCCTCTCTGACGGAAAGAAATAAAAGCAACTGCGATAGAGCGCAGTTGCCTTTTTTTATACTTTTCTATGATTTTAGTAGTCTTATCGCCGTCTCTAGAAATAATTCCACTCCATAAATTAAAGCTGATTCATCTACATCAAATTTTGGATGATGATGCGGATAACAAGTATCTACCTTTTCATTCCCCGTCCCCAATTTAATGAAGCAACCCGGTGCCTTTCTTAAATATGCTGAAAAATCTTCTCCTCCCATAGAAGGTTCCAGCTTCACAACACGCTCATTCCCAAACAAATGTAGTGCACTTTCTTCTACCACTTTCGTAATATATTCATCATTAATAACCGGATCATATCCATATCGGTACGTATATGTATACTTTCCTCCATGTGCCTTTGTAATTCCTTTCACGATTTGCTCAATTTTCTCTTCTGCTTCTATCCTTAACGCTTGATTAAAAGAGCGCACAGTTCCCATCAAAGTTGCTGCACTAGGAATAATATTATCAGCCATTCCCCCATGAAACTGCGTGACTGAAACAACTCTTTGCATGAAAGCACTTGTATTTCTTGATACGATATGTTGTAAATTTGTAATAATCTGTGCTCCGATAGCAATAGGATCTATCGTTTCTTCTGGCCTCGCCGCATGCCCTCCTTTCCCTTGAATTTCAACTGTAAATACGTCCGGTGCCGCCATCATCGGCCCATACGCAATTCCGATTTTCCCGCTCTCAAGTCCTGACATAACATGTAAACCTATTACATAATCAACACCATCCATCACGCCTGCCTCAACCATTTCTTGTCCACCGCCAGGATACACCTCTTCTGCATGCTGAAAGAAGAGACGAATCTCACCTACAAAATCTTCCTTTATATTTGATAGCACCTCTGCTGTACTTAACAAAATAGCTGCATGAGCATCATGCCCACATGCATGCATCATTCCTTTATTCACAGACGTATAAGATTTCCTTGTCTCCTCTTGAATTGGCAAAGCATCTATATCAGCTCGAATCGCAACTACTTTCCCTTGTCCCGTCCCTCTTTTAATTGCTAGTACACTATACTTCGTCGGTCTCGTTACTTCAAAAGAAGAAAATGAGCATAATGTATCATATATAAATTGTGAAGTTTCTTTTTCATGAAATGATAATTCCGGATATTTATGAAAATGCTGTCTCCATTTAATAATGTTTTCTTCTGAAATGAGATCCTTCCACATCCTCTTCATCAGAAATTCCTCCTCTTATGAAACTTTAACAATTCATATATTAACTATGAAAAACTCAAACAAATATTACATTTCTATACATTCTCCCAGACCACTTTTATACATTCACACAATCCACTTCCTATTTACATGTCAAACCCATTACAAATTCATACTGAATGTAATATAATTGCTAAGTTAGGGATTTTCTTTTTTAGTATTTAGTGCTAATATCAGAAAAGAGCCTTTTGACTTATTTTTACCTAAAATGTGGGATTTTGTTTTTTTCACAATAATGTAGGACATGATACCTACAAAGAGCTATTATTTCATTAAGAGAGGGAAAGACATGGAAAGATTAAAAGAGATATGGTCTCAACCACTCACACAATGGGTTGCAAAGACGGTTTATTACCTTGCAATTTTATTTGCATTACTTTGGTTGTATGGATTCCATGATACAAACACAAGTACATTTATTTACAATGAATTCTAGGGTGGGAACGTTATGAAGTTATTAGAACAAATTGAAAAGTGGGCTATTGAAACGCCTGATCAAACTGCTTTTGTTTGGCGAGATGCGAAAATTACGTACAAACAATTAAAGGAAGATTCTGATGCGTTAGCACATTGGATTTCTTCTGAGTATCCAGATGATCGTTCACCAATTATGGTGTATGGCCATATGCAACCTGAAATGATTATTAACTTTTTAGGTTGTGTAAAAGCTGGACATGCTTATATTCCTGTAGATTTATCTATCCCAGCTGATCGTGTACAACGTATCGCTGAAAATTCTGGTGCGAAATTACTTTTATCAGGAACAGAAGTAACTGTAACTGATTTACCAGTTCGCATTGTAAGTGAAGACAACTTAAAAGATATTTTCTTTACTCATAAAGGGAACACTCCAAATCCTGAACATGCGGTAAAAGGTGATGAGAACTTCTACATTATTTACACATCAGGAAGCACAGGTAATCCGAAAGGGGTTCAGATTACTTATAACTGCCTTGTAAGCTTTACAAAATGGGCTGTAGAAGATTTCAACTTACAAACAGGGCAAGTATTCTTAAACCAAGCACCTTTCTCATTCGATTTATCTGTCATGGATATTTACCCATCATTAGTAACCGGTGGTACACTTTGGGCAATCGATAAAGATATGATTGCACGTCCAAAAGACTTGTTTGCTTCTTTAGAGCAATCGGATATACAAGTATGGACTTCAACACCCTCTTTCGCAGAGATGTGTTTAATGGAAGCATCTTTCTCTGAGAGTATGCTACCGAATATGAAAACATTCTTATTCTGCGGTGAAGTGTTACCAAATGAAGTAGCTAGAAAATTAATTGAGCGTTTCCCAAAAGCAACAATTATGAATACGTACGGTCCAACAGAAGCTACTGTCGCTGTAACAGGTATTCACGTTACAGAAGAAGTGCTTGATCAATACAAATCACTTCCAGTTGGCTACTGTAAATCAGACTGTCGCCTTCTTATTATGAAAGAAGATGGTACGCTTGCACCTGATGGTGAAAAAGGTGAAATCGTAATTGTCGGTCCAAGCGTAAGCGTTGGATATTTAGGAAGCCCTGAATTAACAGAAAAAGCATTTACTATGATTGACGGTGAGCGCGCCTATAAAACAGGCGATGCTGGCTATGTTGAAAATGGTCTTCTATTCTATAATGGTCGTCTTGATTTCCAAATTAAGCTGCATGGTTATCGAATGGAATTAGAAGAAATTGAGCATCACCTTCGTGCGTGTTCTTACGTAGAAGGTGCAGTTATCGTTCCAATTAAAAAAGGTGAAAAATACGATTATTTATTAGCGGTTGTTGTTCCTGGAGAACATTCATTTGAAAAAGAATTCAAATTAACATCTGCAATCAAAAAAGAACTCAATGAGCGATTACCAAACTACATGATTCCACGTAAATTCATGTATCAATCTTCTATTCCTATGACACCAAATGGAAAGGTAGATCGCAAAAAATTATTGAGTGAGGTTACAGCATGACCGCATATGGATCATTTTATTTTTTCGCTATAGTGGGCATTTTATTAATACCTACTATCATAGCTGGATTAAAAGGTAAAATGTTGCGTAAATATAATGCCGTTTTAACATTAGTCATGATTGCTATTATCTTCTCGGATAAACCGAAGCAAGCGATTATGTTAGCCGCATTTATTATTTGGCAATATGCCCTAATTAAAGGCTATTTAATTTTAAGAAAACAAAATAATAGTACATTCATGTTTTGTATAGCTGTTATTTTATCGATTTTGCCACTTATTTTGGCAAAAATCGCACCATTTGTACCTGAATTACATTTTATTGTTTTCGCAGGTATGTCTTACGTAACATTTAGAGCTGTACAGATGGTCTTTGAAGTTCGTGATAATTTAATTAAAGAACTTTCCTTCTTTAATTTCTGGGAGTTTGTTTTATTCTTCCCTGCGATTTCAAGTGGGCCTATCGATCGTTACCGTAGATTCCAAAAAGATATTCAAAAGCCACCTAGTGCTGAGGAATATCAAAAGTTACTATATACAGGGCTTAACCGTATTTTCCAAGGTTTTCTGTATAAGTTTATAATCGCGCACTTGATAACAACATATCTTGTAAAGGCAGTATTCGCCAATCAAGATACACTTTTATCTAATGCGATTTTTATGTATGCTACTAGCATGCAATTATTCTTTGACTTTGCAGGTTATAGTGCATTCGTAATTGGTATCAGTTACATGATGGGAATTAAAACTCCAGAAAACTTTAATAAGCCATTCCTTAGTCGTAATATTAAAGACTTCTGGAACCGCTGGCACATGAGTTTATCATTCTGGTTCCGTGATTTCATCTACATGCGTTTCGTCTTTTTTGCAACGAAGAAAAAGTTAATTAAGAACCGTTACACAATTTCGTATATCGGTGCATTTTTAAACTTCTTCATTATGGGGATTTGGCACATCCAAGGAAGCGCTGTTGCACAGTATGTTATTTATGGTCTCTATCATGCCGCACTGTTTATTTTATTCGATATTTTCGAGCGAAAAAACAAGAAGCATAAGTTTTGGCCAAACAATAAATTTACACACGTCCTTGCGATTGTAATTACGTTCCACGTTGTATGTTTCGGTTTCCTCATTTTCTCTGGACACCTTAACAGATACTTTTAATGCACCCTTCTTATACTAGTAAGAAGTTGCACATATAATATATTTCGGATATAAAGGAGATTTTAAAAATGGCAGAATTCAAAGAGCAAGTATTAGATATTTTAGAAGAAGTATGTGAAAACGATATTGTGAAAGAAAACTTAGATGTTCAATTATTTGAAGAAGGTATTCTTGATTCTTTCGCTGTAGTATCTTTATTAGTTGAATTCCAAGAGCGTTTAGATATTGAAGTTTCTATTTCTGATTTTGACCGTGACGAGTGGGCTACACCAAACATGGTTATTAAGAAGTTGGAAGAAATCCGATGAACAAAGCAAAATTTGGTCCGATGCTTTTAGCATTGGCCCTTTTTGCTGTATTCTTACTTATTCCAACGCGCTTCCTACTTCCACTTTTAAGTGATGAAAAAGTAGAACAAGCTGCCACTTCTTTAAAAGAAGAAAAGATTCAAAGTATGATATTACAGCAAAAGATGTTAGCAGACCCGAAATACCTTCCGATGTACGGTTCATCGGAATTCGCACGTATGGATGCTTTCCATCCATCAAATTATTTCAAAGTAAAGCCTGAAGGGTTCACACCATTCCTACTTGGACGCGGAGGAACACAAGACCTTGTACATGTGTTAAACTTTGCATCTACAATGGATCAATTGAAGGATAAGAAAATGGTATTCGTTCTTTCTCCTCAATGGTTTGTACCACAAGGTATTGATGAAACACACTTTGCACCTAACTTTTCAAAACAACAAGGCTATCACTTGCTTTTCAATGATGACTTAAAGCCTGAAATGAAAAAGCAAATTGCAAAACGTTTATTAAACTTTGAGATTGTCAAAAAAGAAACTTTATTAAAAATTTCGCTTGAAGGCATCGTTTATGATGATACAAAGCATAAAGTAAAAGCACTTGCTGCTAAACCTTTCGCTTATATTTATCGTAACATTTTAGATCGTAAAGATTTATTTACAGCAATGTTTGATATTAAACCGCATAAAGAAAAACTTGACCCTTCATTAAAACAAATGAATTGGGACGAGGCTCGTAAACATGCAGATCAAACGGGTGCAGTAGAATCAGGTTCTAACGAATATGGTATCGAAGATGATTACTTCAACAGCAAAATCAAGAAGAAATTAAAGCAACGTGAAGGCTACTTAAAAAATGATGCTTATGATCAATCGCCAGAATATGAAGATTTACAAATTGTGCTTGATTTATTAAAACAATCTGGTGCAAAACCACTCTTCATTTCTGTTCCTGTAAAAGGTCCTTGGTACGATTACGCTGGCTTCCCGAAAGAACGTCGCGAGTTGTACTACAAGAAAGTTCATGAGCAAATTGAGAAAGCTGGCTATCCAATTGCCGACTTCTCAAATCATGAATATGATAAATACTTCTTAAAAGATCATATGCACTTAGGTTGGAAAGGCTGGGTTTATATCGATGAAGCCATCCAACAATTTTATAAAGCAAACTAATGAAAAGACCGCTTGAATTATTCAAGTGGTCTTTTTCTATATATATGTTGTAATTGTTCGATTACGTTCTCTGCTTCTTTCATAACTCGCTCCACTACATGCTGAGCTGATTCTATTCGTGCTAACGATGACGCTTGCCCTGCCCAAAGCGACATGTATTCTCCTTTATTTTGTTTTGCTGCTTCTTGGCGTATTTTAGAGGTTAATACATTTTGCACTGGATACATTGGAAGCCCTTCTTCTTTCCCTTCATGTCTCTCTATAAATTCATTACGAATACCTCGCGCATATTTCCCGGAAAACGCACGGGTCACAGTTGTACTCGTATCTGTACTACGTAAAACTGCTTCTTTATACACATCATGCGTAATACTTTCTTCACTCGTTAAAAAGGCTGATCCCATTTGAACAGCTTCTGCCCCCAGTGTAAATGCCGCAACAAGCCCTTGTCCGTTCATTACACCACCTGCTGCAACAATTGGGATATGCGGGACTGCTGCTACTAACTGTGGAATTAATGCAAACGTCCCAATCATAGCGTCCTGTTCTTTCCCAATAAACGTTCCTCTATGCCCTCCTGCCTCGCTACCTTGACCAACAATAATGTCTACTCCTAATTCAGCAAGTACCCTCGCCTCTCTCACATGAGTAGCTGTTCCGATGACTTTTATTCCTCTTCTTTTTAAGTCATCTATTTCTTCTTTTTCTAACGTTTGAAATGCAAAGCTAACGGCTGGTACGTTTTCTTCTATTAACACTTGTAATTGTTCTTTATAGCTTTTGGGAAGCTTTATCGTCTCTTCTTCCCCTATACCGAATTCTCTATTCACTCCGCTAAGTAATACCTTTGCCAAGTTTACTTTCTCTTCTTCTATCTGTACCTCTTTCGTTAACAGTAAATTAACACCGAAAGGCTTATCAGTTCGTTCCCTTATTTTATAAATCGCTTCACGAATTTGCTCAGGGCTCATATAGCCTGCTCCAAGCGTTCCTAGTCCTCCGCTATTACTTACAGCTGCAACAAGCTCAGGCGTCGTAATAGCACCTGCCATACCTGCTTGAATAATGGGATACTTAATTTGTAATAGATCTATTACGCGACTTGTAAACATCATTTCTCCTCCTATTCCCCTTATATCTTCTTTATTTGACAAACTTTACCCTTCTTTTACAAGGGTTGAACTTCATAGGAAGCGAATATATTGAAAGTGAAGGAGGCTGAAAGCGATGATATATCCAAATGCGTTACAACAAGGTGATACAGTAATGATTATTGCACCATCCGGTCCACCAACAATTGAAAATGTATTAAAAGGTGTAAACCTATTACAAGAAATGGGTTTATCTGTAGTAATCGGGAAAAGTGTTTATGAGAAATATGGATATTTAGCTGGAAGTGATCAAGTTCGTCTCGATGATATACATGAAGCATTTTCAAATCATGAAGTAAAGGCCATTTTCTGTGCACGAGGTGGTTACGGGAGTGCTCGTCTCCTCCCTCACATTCAATATGAAATCATTAGGCAAAACCCAAAAATCTTTTGGGGATATAGCGATATTACAGCTTTACATACTGCCTTTTCACGTTATGCAAAGCTCGTTACTTTTCACGGTCCAATGGTGGAAGAATTAGGAAAAGGTGTAGATTCTCTCTCTTTATCTTCTTTCAATCAACTATTTCATCCGTATTCTACCATCTTATCTGCTTCAGAATGTATCGTACCTACCTCTTCCTGTACAGTTACAGGCACATTAGCGGGAGGAAATTTAGCTGTGTTAACGAGTATAGTTGGTTCATCCTATGAGATAAATACGGCGAATAAACTTTTGTTGCTTGAAGACATTGGGGAAGAACCGTATCGTGTTGATCGTATGTTAAATCAGCTACTTTTATCTGGAAAGTTTAATGAATGTAGCGGTGTTATTTTTACAAGTTGTCACGACTGCACGCCTTCTAAACCATCTCAATCATTACAAACAATATTATATGAATATTTCGCACCATATCATATACCTGTTCTATTCGGCTTACCGATTGGGCATATAAGTCCAAACATCGGGATTCCTCTTGGAACTACAGCAACCATAAGTACAAATAATAAAACACTCTCTATTTCTTCTGGCGTAGCCACTCCATATTCAAATTAAAAAGGAAAAGCGATTCCGCTTTTCCTTTTACTTATAGTAATTAAAAATTCGTCCAGATGCGATATCTGCAATTTCTTCTGGAATAAATGTCTTACTTCTATCAGTACCAACATTTAATACGGCTGTAGCATCTTTCTCAATGCTACCAAATAACTCTTTCCCACGTATCGTAATAAGGGGTGTTCCTTCTGGCAACACGTCTTTTACAAATTCCATTTGTGTAAAGAACGGAACGATCCATCTATCCTCTCCTTGGAAGTGACGCAAACGAAGTATTCCTTCTGTTGCTCCGTTCTCTGCTTCTAGTGAACCAGCAACATAAAACTCAGTAGATAAGAGCAATTCATAAAATTCCTTTTGCTTCTGTTTATCGTCCCCTGCTATAACAAGTACTTCTTCTATTCTCTTTACCGGAATTTGCTCCATATGATGCCACCCCTATTTCAAAATGATTGTACTTAGATTATACGAAATATTCTTATTTTTTTCTACATAAATCGCAATTATTTTCTTAAAATAATTTTAACACTTCTTTTGTCGTCACAATCGCAGCAAACTCTTCATATAAATTTACAAGTGTCATATTGTGAATGTCTTCTGCACTATAATCTTTACCATCTAGACCTTTACGGTTAAAAGTAGCCGTCGCATCACTCACTAAATACGTTGTAAATCCTAAATTTCCTGCCATTCGTGTCGTAGTCTCCACACAATGATTTGTCGTTAATCCTACAACCACTACCGTATGACATTTCTTCTCTCTTAATTGCTCTTCTAAATTTGTCCCAATGAACGCGCTGTTAACAGATTTCTGAATAATCACTTCACCTGGTAGTGGCTGCACTTCTTCTTTAAAGTTTACCGTTTCCGCTCCCTCATAAAACATCGACTGTGCATTTTCTTTATTTACATGTTGAATATGAAAAACTGGTCGTTTCCTTTTTCTCCATTGTTCTAATAACATTCTCATGTTTTCTTCAGCAAAAAGATTATTTCTCTCGCCCCAGTATGGTAATTGAAACGCCTTTTGTACATCAATTATGATAAGCGCTATTTGATTAGTCATCATTTTCTCCTTCATTCGGCTGTAATTGAAACAAAAAACCAAGTTGTTGCGACGCAGTGATAAAACAAATATAAGCGCAAAGCTCTACAATTTCTTTTTCTGTCCAATATTGTTTCAATACATGAAACATATTATCATCTATTGCCTTTTTATCATGAACAAATATATGTGCAAAAGTAACTGCGACACTCATTTCTTCTACCTTTTGCATATCATCGGGCCTTCCCTTTGCCATACAGTACGGACATTCATTCCCGTACGCTAATGTTCTTCTTACTTGCTCCTTCAACTCTGCCGACAGAGTTCCTTTACTATACAGTGTATTCTCTACCATACTCCATGAATGTAATAGATCTGGATTATGCCCTAATAACTTTTGAAACTTTGTAACTCCTACATTTGATAATGAAATTCTCTCCATCATTTCCCCTCCTATTTCCTTCCGTTTTATTGTAAAATAAATAAAGTTCACTTTACATTTCATATGAATCTTAATTTACATTTTTCCTTTACAAAAATCATTATTTTACTGGAGGTATATTTACAAATGCAACTAGACCGTGTCGATCGAAAAATTTTAAATGAATTATATAATGATAGTCGCCTTTCCATGCGTGAATTGGCGAAACGAGTAAACTTATCTGCTCCGTCTACTGCAGAACGTGTTCGCAAACTTGAAAGTGAAGGCGTTATTCAAAAATATACAATCGATATCGATTATAAAAAAGCAGGACTTGTTTTAGATTGTATTTTAGAAATCACTTTAAAAAATGGTGATACAACACGTATGCAGCAGTTTATTCAGTCTTATCCATCTGCAAGTTTTTGTTACCGAGTAACAGGCAGCTTATGCTACATTGTAAAAATTTCTGTTCCTTCACTCGTTGAACTTGAAGATTTTATCAATGATGTTTCCTCATATGCAACGACTGTTTCTCATATCGTATTATCAGAAGTATCTCTTACTCCTGATATTGAACACATCTTCCCAGAAGATTAATTTATTTTTATTCATAAAATAAAAAAAACCCCTTACAATAAGAATAAAAATAATATATTATGTATTAAAATACATAAAGTTCGAGAAAGGGGCTTTACATTGAAAATCTGGTTTTATGAAAAAACGGCACAATTAGATGACTTGCTTGGCATTTGGGACAATGTTCCGACTATCCCTCGAATTGGTGAAAAAGTGGAAATTTTAAAAACAGTCCGCACTGTTACAGATATTAAATATGTAAAGAACGGTAATAATTTTCGTGTAGAAATTATTACAAATTAAAAAGTAGCTCCTAAGAGCTACTTTTTAATTATCTATCATGCGCTTTCTTTATAACAATTTTATCTTCTTCTACAGATACTGTTACATAATCATTTTCTTCTAACCGAAGCTTATTTACAGCCTCATCTGGTAGTTCTACGGCCATCAATCTATCTGTTACGATCACTTGACTATACACTTCATTTTCTTGTGATGCACTCACTACTTTTTCCTCATTTATGAAGCGCACTGGTGGCACACCCACTTCTTTTACTGTACGCCATTGTTTCCAAACGTAAGGAATTAACCAAAGTAACCCAACAACTGTAAGACCAATACCGATCCATAAATTACTTTGTGCTTGTAATTCAGGAATTGAAATTGCACCGCTCTCTTCTCCACCTACAAATTGCATACTTGTTGCAATTAAATTATTTAGAGCATGTACAGCGATATTCGTCCATATATTTTTCGTCTTTATGTATAAAAGACACATAACAACACCAAACATAAATGCACCAATAACATCAAAATGTCCTAAACCAAAAATAAGTGAAGATATGATTATAGCTTTTTTAATTCCCCATTTATAAGCCATTCGCTGTAAAAAGAATCCCCTAAAAATAACCTCTTCCATAATAGGTGCTAATACACATGCTGAAATGAAAGTAAATATCGTCATATATATGTTACTTGTATTAATAACGTTTCCGTCTTCTAACATAGTAATTAAGAAATTCGGTAACGTATGTGCTAATATGTAAAATTGAATATGAGATATACCGACAGAAAAAATCATTCCCATTATCGTTGCTAATACAATTAATCCCCACGGTAAACGTCCTGGCTTATCAAAAAAACTGTTAAATACAACATTGTTTTTATTTGTTTTTACGTATAACCAAAATAACGGAAATACAAAAAATAAAGTTATTTGTGAAATAACTTCCATCGTATTCTCAGAAACATTTGCTAGATCTAATGGGATCATCGTAAGGAACAACCCTATAATCATCCATCCAAAAAAACTACGTAGTCTTATACGTGAAAATGCATAGTGCATATAGAACACCCCCAAAGATAGTAAAATAAATGGTGTGATAACTAAATTATAATATGAATATAGTTGAAATTCTTCCTGTTTGTCTCAATCATTTTTGAACAACATATATAGTAATCATTCTTTTCTTTCAATTGAAATCTATGAGAAAGCTATGTAATAAAAATCCCCGTTTTTACAAGCGGGGATTTCTTTTATTATAATACGTCACGTTTTTGGAATAATGCACTTGATGCTACAAGTAATACAACAAAGTATGCAGCTACAAGTAATAATGAAGTTGTAAATGTAAACTCTGTAAATGTTGGTTCCGTTCCACCACTTACTAGTTTATTACTATCGTACACACTTAAATTCAAATGGAAAAACACTACAAATTTCGCTACACCTTTTGCAAACATCATCAGTACCATATTAATTGGTCCTTGTAAGAAGAAGAGGAACATCGTAATAATTAATGGTAATACAGACTTTCTAAATACGTTCGCTAAGAAAAATGCAAGTGTCGCAAAGAAGAACGGTGAAAGTACTTGATATAAAGTAGATTTCATTACGATTCCTACCGTTAATTCTGTTTTACTACCATCCATTACAATTCCGCCAATAATCATTGCAATTAAAGTGCTAGCAAATATGATACCTACTATAGTAAGTAACACTGTAATATATTTAGAGAATAAAACTGTAATTCGTTTTCTTGGACGGATTAATAACTGCTTAATTGTACCTTTTTGGAACTCATCAGTAATCATACGAGAAGCAATCGTAATCCCAAAAATTGTTGCAAACAAAGTAATTAAACCAATCTCTGAACTTGCAAAATCTAAATATGATCCTTTAAATTCACTCCCGTCTCCCCATTTCAGCATCGCTAAAACTCCCAAAATCTCCAATACTGCAATGACACCAATTAAAATGTACATACCTTTTTTCGCATGTAACTTTAAAAATTCATTTTGAATTAATTTAAACATTACGCTTTCACTCCCCCTGTAATCGCTAAGAACTCATCCTCTAACGTTTTATTTTGAACAGTAACTCCGTATACAAGCACATCGTTATTTACAAGTCTTTTTACAAGCTGTGGAATTTCTTCTTTCGTTATAGATACTACAATGATATTTCCTTGCGCCTTACCTTTAATGATTTCATTTGCTTTCTGAATTTCATCTACTTCAAACGCTACACCTACTGCCTCATCATGTTTCGCTTCTTCATGTAAGTTGTACTCTTGTACAAACTCACCTTGTTTAATAATAACGACGCGATCACACATGAGTTCAATTTCACTTAATAAGTGACTTGATACGATTACAGCAATATTCTCTTCTTTCGCTAAACGTTGTAAATAATCACGAATTTGGCGAATACCAGCTGGGTCTAATCCATTTGTCGGTTCATCTAAAATTAAAATTTTCGGCTGATGAAGTAATGCCTGTGCAATTCCTAAACGTTGTTTCATACCAAGTGAATATGTTTTCACCTTTTTATGAATCGCATGCTCTAATTCAACAAGTTTTACAATTTCAGCAATGCGCTCTTTACTAATTGGTGTAATTGCCATGTTCGCAAAATGCTTTAAGTTTTGCATTCCTGTCATATAATCATATAGTTCAGGATTTTCTACAATCGCTCCAATTTGCTCTAGTGCCTTTTCACGCTCCGAGCGAATACTATGACCACAAATTGTAATATCGCCTTCTGTCATTGAAATAAGACCTGTCATCATGCGGATCGTCGTCGTCTTACCGCTACCGTTCGGTCCAAGAAACCCGTACACTTCCCCTTCACGAACTTCAAATGATAAACCACGAATAATTTCCGTTCCACCAATCTTTTTTCGAACATTTTCTAATTTTACTACTACGTTTCCCAATGCTGATTCCTCCTTTAGACTTCTAGTTTTTTATCGATTATGCGACCTGTTATATGAACAAGTAAAACAAATATACCGATTGAAAAAGCAATACTATATAAATTCATAAGTTTTTCTGGATAGAGAAATACATTTGCTTCTGATGATTCATCTATATACACTAACTTTGTAATAAAAGCAGATGTAGGTGCAAGTCCTCCTAGCATTTCATATATAGTACCTAATAATTTTGTTACTAGTAAAAACAAGAAAAATACAATTGGATATTTTAACTTCTTCTTTTTCAAAGAAAACACTTTAACGCTTGCTACTGAAAAAAGTAATACTAGCAATATGCTAGATAAATTAAATACATATAACATAGTACTAAAGAGATGCTTTAGTGGATTGAATACACTTTGAGTAAATAATACTTCATAGAGCTCTGTACCTTTTATTATTTTCATAGAAATACCATATAAAAAAATAGAACCTATTAATTCGAAAATAAGTAAATAAATTACAGCGTATAACAATATTGCTAAAACAATCTTTTTGCCAGATATCGATGTTAACCGAAATAATGTACTTTCAGTCATTTTTCCAAATGCAGACACCGACTGAATAACTATCATTGCTAAAAAGGTTATATATACTAGAATAACGAAACTAACTATAATTGTTTGTCTTACTTCTCCTGATTCTTGCTTAATATAATTCCCCAAACTTACGAAAGCTACAGCGACAACGAATATAAATGATAACAAAGAAATAATTATTTGCTTTTTATTTATATTGTACATATATATTAAGCTCGGCTTCATCTACTAAACACCTCCTTAAACACCTCTGTAACAGCTTTTCCTCTCTGAAAACGTAACTCTTCTACATTTTCATACAATACAATTTCCCCATCTTTTAAAAAGATTACTTCATCAAAAATATTTTCAACTTCATTTATTAAGTGAGTCGAGATTAGTATCGTACAATCTTCTCGATAAAATTGTAGAATGAGATTCAATACGTGTTCTCTAGAAACAAGATCAATTCCGCCTAGTGGTTCATCTAGTACGTATAACTTCGCTTTCCTTGAAAAGGTTAAAATAATTTGTAGCTTTTCAACCATACCTTTTGATAAAGCTGTAATTCTTTCTTCTAACGGTATTTTAAATTCCGCAATCGTATCTACCGCTTTTTGAATGTCGAAGTCTTTATAAAAATCTCGATAGAAAAATAAAGAATCTTTTACCATCATCCAATCATCAAATACTGGTTTATCCGACATAAAGGAAACAATTTCTTTCGTTTCTAATCCGACCTGTTTACCAGCGATTGTAATACTCCCTTCGGAAGGATGCTGCAGACCGGCAATCATTTTCAATAACGTCGTTTTCCCGCTCCCGTTATCTCCAACAAGCCCAACGATTTTCCCTTCTGTAACCTCTATGTTTAATTCACGGATTACTGCTTTTAACCCGTATCTCTTCCATAAGTTTTCTATTTTTAATAGCTCTGTCATTCGCTCTCCTCCCTCTTCTCATGTAATGAAGAACGAAGGATTGTAAGAATTTCTTCTTCTGAAAAACCTAAATTGTCCATTCCATCTATAAAAGAATGAAGTAATTCTTTCGCCATCTCTTTTCGCAGCTCCATAATTTTCTCCCCTTCATTCGTTACATATCGTCCCATTCCTCTACGTGTTACAACAACTCCATCCCGTTCTAGCTCTTGAAATGTACGCTGAATCGTATTCGGATTCACTTGTAATTCACTCGCTAATTCACGTACGGAGGGAATTTTATCACCAGGCAATAAATGTCCTGTTACGATTTCTTTTTTTATGTATTCCATTACCTGAATGTAAATTGGTGTATTTGGAGAAAACTCTATTTTCATTTCTTCCCTCCTTTTGTATCGGTGTACTAGTTAAATAATACACTGATACAAAAAGTTTGTAAATACCCATTTAATTACAAAAAAGTTCTATCCATTAACTGAATAGAACTTTTAAACAAAAGTCGTTATATGAAAATAATAGTGTTATGTAAACAAAATCATAAAGAAAAGCTGTCTTATTCATTGATAAGACAGCTTTTCTTTATAAGAATATATTAAAAATTAAACACGAAATCATCGTCAGCTAACTTTTCAACGTTCGTTGCTTTTACGTAACCATTTCCTTTTACCGAGAAGAAATCATGGTTTTTCGTATCTGTACGTAAACCATTTAAAACGATCGGGTTAATTTCTTCTTCTTCAAACTTCGGCTCAAGTCCTAAGTTCATAAGCCCTTTATTCGCATTGTAACGAACGAAACGATTTACATCCTCTACAAGACCGATAGAAGTGTAAATTTCTTCTGTGTATGCCATTTCAATTTCATATAGTTCCATTAATAACTCTTGTGTTTCTTTTTGCACTTCTTGTTGATCCTCTGCAGAAAGTTCTGCGAAGAGTTGTTGTGCTAAAATACCGACGAATACGCCGTGAATTGACTCATCACGAATTATTAGGTTAATAATCTCACCACTTGCCGTCAATTTACCTTGACCTGCTAAGTAAAGTGGGTAGAAGAATCCACTATAGAATAAGTAACTTTCTAAGAATACACTTGCTACCATTGCCATGTATAACTCTTTTTTCGTTACTTCAGGCTTTAATAAACGACGATAGTAACTAGTAACAATACCAGCTTTTTTCTCAAGTAATGGATGATTGTCTACCCATTCAAAAATATCATCAATTTCTTCTTCAGTAGCTAACGTTGTGAAAATATGACTGTAACTCTTCGCATGTACTTCTTCCATAGCTCCCATGAAAGCTAATACACTTTTCGCTTGTAAATTTTCAAGATGAACAAGTACAAGTGGCATCCCTTCGCCACCTTGTTTCGTATCTAAAAGTGTTAACCCACCTAATACACGCTTATAAGCAACCTGCTCTTCTTTTGATAATTGTGCCCAAGTATTTTTGTCAGAAGATACCGCGATTTCTTCTTCTGTCCAAAACTGAGCGATGTTTTGCTTCCAAAACATTAAACTAAAATCATCTTCTTTTTTATTCCAGTTTACCGCACGCATTCAATCGCCCCTTCTCTAAATAAACATGAAAAATTGATAACTAAGCATGAGCAGGGTTCAGAAAACCCTGCTCATGTTGTCTCACTTTTTATATTAAACGGTACAAGCCACGCACTCTTCCACGCTTAATTTACGTGTTCTCGTATAATACAGACTCTTTAAGCCTTTTTTATGTGCATAGATGTAGTAACGTGCTAATTCACGTGTTGAAATATCACTGTTAACGTAAAGAATTGTACTAATTCCTTGGTCAATATGTTCTTGAATTTCTGCGATTAAATCAATTAATTTAAACTGATTCATATCGTAAGACGATTTATAGTACCAGAACGTATCTTTTGATAAATACGGCATTGGATAATATGTTGTCGCATTCGCATACGTTCTTGACTCAATTTGACTTACGATCGGCATTACGCTTGAAGTTGCATTTTGAACGTAACTGATCGATTGTGTCGGAGCAATTGCGAGACGATATGAGTTGTATAAACCATTCTTCTGTACTTGCTCTTTTAAACTTGTCCAATCTTCTTTTGTCGGAATACGAATTCCTTCAAATAGTTGCTGAACTTTTTCAGTTACTGGGCTATAATCTGTCGTTTCATACTTTTCAAAGTATGTGCCGTTCGCATAATCTGACTTATCGAAGTCTTTAAATGTTTCGCCTTTTTCTTTAGCGATTTCCATACTTTTCTCAATAGAGTAGTAATTTAACATCATAAAGAATGTACGAGCGAACTCTTTCGCTTCTGCACTTTCATATGCGATTTTGTTTTTTGATAAATATCCATGTAAGTTCATTGCGCCAAGTCCAACTGAATGAAGCTCATCATTAGCTTTTTTCACAGTCGGTGCATTCGGAATGATTGTCATATCAGAAACAGCTGTTAAAGCTTCCATTCCCGCATGAACTGCTTCACGAATTTCTTTATTTTCCATTACATTTACGATATTTAACGATCCTAAGTTACAGTTAATATCACGACGGATAATGTCATCTGTACCGTAATCATTTATTTCAGAAGTTTCTTGAAGCTGGAAGATTTCTGTCTCTAATGTTCAACCGAGTTCGCTACTCCTCAGTCCGTTGCTCATGCAACTGCTGTATGTCACCATACAGGACAGACTATATCATCACCTACAGCATTACCTGATTAGGTGCTCCGCTTTTCGAACGCCAATCGCTTGCGCTCTACTCCCATAAGGGATAGTCGTTAGGCTTTTACTTATCTTGATTTTTCAGAAAGTCTCTTATTACTTTATGTTGTTCAATAACTCTGCTATACAAAATAATAAGATACATTCTGAACTTTTATATTTTCATTCTAAGATAAGATTTAGCACGGTAGGTTACCTCAAATTTGAGGCTTTCCCCGTTTAACGGAGTTTTCGACTAGCATTTCTACTAGAAGGTGCTACATATTTAACACAAGTTCGACATCTTCACAGTTCCAATATCCTTCAGTGGATGTTGGTTATTTGCATTTGATTTGAACATTAAGTACGGGTAACCAGACTCAAGCTGAATCATAGCAATTTTAATAAGCATATCACGTGCACTAATATCTAGCGGCTTCTTCTTCACTTTCGGATTGCTCATTAATTCATCGTACATTTCATCGATATCAATATCATCTAAATGCTTTCCGTATTCTTTATACACTGTATAAGGCGCGAAAACATGGAAAGGTTCGTTTTTCTCAGCAAGCTCGAAGAACTTACTTGGAACGATAATTCCGATCGATAGAGACTGAATACGGCTCTTCTCATCGGCATTTATTTTTTTTGTATCAAGGAATTCAATAATATCCCAATGGAAAATGTTTAAGTATACTGCGCCGGCACCTTTTCGTTGCCCAAGCTGATTCGCATATGAAAACGAATCTTCAAGTAATTTCATAACAGGTACTACACCACTTGCAGCGTTGTCGATACCTTTAATTTGCTCACCGCGTGCGCGTAGCTTAGATAAGTTTAAAGCTACTCCCCCGCCGATTTTTGATAATTGCATTGCAGTATTAATGTTAAAGCCGATTGAATTTAAGCTATCGTCCATCTCTAACAAGAAACAAGACACCATTTCTCCTCTTCTGCTTCTTCCCGCATTTAAAAAGGTTGGTGTCGCTGGTTGGTAGTTTTGTTTTACAATCATGCTCGCGAACTGTTTTGCCTTCGCAACATCACCGCGTCCTAAGTATAATGACACAATTGCTACACGATCTTCATAGCTTTCTAAGTATTGTTTTTGATCATTTGTTTTTAACGCATAATCTTTGTAGAACTTAGATGCTGCCATATAAGATTGGAACTCGAAGTTTTCACCATAAGCGATGTTATATACTTCTTCTACTTCCTCCAAGCTATACTCGTCCAGAACATTGTAATAGTAATCATGTTCTTTCATATACTCCATTCGCTCTGCCACGCTATTAAAAGGAACGGTATTCTCTCTAGCTTCTTCCATAAAGACTTCCAATGCCTCTTTATCTTTATGAAGCTGATAAAAACCGTCCTGCATTTGCGTGATTTCATTATTCAGTTCAATGTGTCGCAATCTCCCGCACCCTTTCCTTAAAATATTCTACATCGTTATTTGTTCCTGATAACTCAAATTTTGATACAATAGGCACTTCATATTTAGCAGAAATTTTGTCAGCACTTGCACCGAACATGTCTCCCCAGTTACGATTGCCGCTTGCAGATACGCCTTTTAATTTTTCATTATTGCGCTCTAAAAATTCTAAAACACGTTCTGGTACATTGCCAAAACCTGTTGTATACGTAATTAAAACAAAGTCTTCATCTATTACTAGATCTTCACCAATTTGAACGGCCGGCATATTTAATTTGTGAATGAAACGCTTCACGTTTCCTGTCATAGAATCATATGCAACTATCATTTCCGACCCTCCCTCTCCAATCTATACTCTCTGTATGTTGTTTCTTGATTTCTCTATATATTGTATTACGTTTCAAAATAAGACACAAGATATATGTATAAATTCTTTCTTTTTTTAAATTTTACTTTTCGACAAGACAGTCGATTTTTTTCAATACAATGACTATGAAACAACATTCTAAAACTCATGTCAATAAAGTGCTTTTCAAAAAAGTTGTCAACGAATTTAACCTTATTTTTAAAAAAGTTACCAATATATTTTGTCATAAAACGGCAAATGCTGGAGGAATATATTTCTCCAGCATCACGCAAAAAAGAACAGACATGAAACGATAATCTGTTCTAAAAAACGATTACATTTATCAATTTTACTTTATTAAATATTATACATATACTTTCGGTTCGCGTTACATACTAAAAGATAACTATTATAGAAAAAGATTATTATTATGGAAATTCAATTTATTTATGAAAAGATTATTCAGAGTGCTTAATACGCAAAATATCTTTTACAAATATATGATGTGGATTTTCATCTTTATCAATCATCGTACATACAGGAGCTTCTTCATCAAAGTACACAATCATTCCTTCTACGTACTGATATGTATGTTGAACTTGTACAGTTACTTTAATTTCTATAGCCTCTTCATATGCTCTTTTTATTTTCTGAAGCATGTTTGCCGAACACTTTCTTTTCTCTGGGTACATAACCATCCCCATAAACCGATTTCCAGCTCTATCTTTCCACATATAATCCCAATGTGGTAATATGCCTTGTTTAAAATCGCCCATAATTCTCCTCCCCCTATATTCTTCTAGTTACGAACGTGGCGTTTCTGAATATGTATAAATTACTTGTCCGCCGCGCTGTGCGTTCCCAATAATATGTTTAAAATCTTCCCGCCCTACTACAACTTTCCTAAACGTATAAAATACATCTTTTGTTGCAACATACTCCTTTATTTCACCATTTTTCAGCTGATCCAAAATTGTATTTGCTAATTGTTCGTCCATGTATTTCACCTCTATGCAATATTTTATTTTATCGTATATTCTATAGGTCAACAACTGTAAAATTATCCAGGTGCTATACCTTCATTTCATTTTAATTATTTCGCAAACGATATCGCTTTACTATATGTCCACTAAATATCATATACTAACATAGCTACTTCTCTATATCAAACATTTCGACATACAACAATGCAAAGTTCCATACCACTATGCTACAATATATAAATAGAACTAGGAGGGATACTATGATTCGGAAAGCAAAAAAGACAGATGCGATGGCAATTGCGCCTTTATTATATAACGCTCTGCACGAAATTGCTGAAAAAATCACAGGTAGCACTGTTGAGGCAGAAGTATTACTAGGACTTGAAACATGGTTCTCAAAAGAGGGAAATCGACTGAGCTACGAAAACTGTTTTGTATATGAACAAGACGGAATTGCGATTGGAATTATTGTCGCTTATCACGGTAGTGAAGCTACAAGGCTTGATGCACCAATTGTACGTCACTTAAGAGAATTACATAAAGATGAATCGATTACATTAGAAAAAGAAGCTGAGCTTGATGAATATTACATTGATACATTATCGGTCTCAAGTGCATATGGCGGAAAAGGAATCGGTTCTAAATTAATTGAAGCTGCTGAAATCTATGCAACTGAAAAGGTGTATGAAAAAATCGCATTACTTGTTAATTTAGAAAACAAACGTGCCTATTCACTATACGAAAAACTAGGTTATAAAAAAGATCAAATCGTTATGCTCGTAGGCGAACCTTATGCACATCTCGTAAAAACATTAAACATCAAAGTTTCTATATCTTAAAAAGAAAGCACACGATTTATATAAATCGTGTGCTTTTATGTTAAATTCGTATTCAATATATTTCCATTCATCGCCTCGTGGAATGTATAAGTTGTACATCCCCATGGCTCTCTGTGCAAAATAGGCGTACCAGACCATCCCATCGCTCTCAGTTCCGCACCAATCATTGCATTAATGTAATTATGACCTACAAGAGCAATACTTCCATGTACGAGAGCGTAACGGTGTAATAAGTAAGCCGCTTGCCTTGCCCTCTCTCTTACTTCCTTATAAGATTCAACATCTTTACGGTAACCAAGTATCCATAACGTTCGTCCGATAAACATCCATACGTTAGGTTTACATTTCAACCATATTGGAGCATAAAAACTCGTCGGAATTTCAGCTTCCCTAAAAAGAGAATTTTGCATAAAAGATAAAGAATCCATTAATTCAGCTGCTGATTGTATAGCACACTTTTGATCACTCGTTACAATCAATTTTGTTGCTTCAACCGCTTCCTTTGTTTCCATTGGTATAGGTGCTTTTTCTGTTATAGTATGTAAGTCATATCCTTTCATCCATTCATGAAAGGATGTAACCGTCATTGGTTCTATAGTACGATCTAAGCGACCATGACGAATAAAAGAAATCTTCATTCTTTCCACTCTCCATTCATCACTTACGAACTCTATTAT
Organism: Bacillus thuringiensis; assembly: GCF_022095615.2. NCBI lineage: Bacteria > Bacillati > Bacillota > Bacilli > Caryophanales > Bacillaceae > Bacillus > Bacillus thuringiensis. The sequence continues at coordinate 1,313,881 of NZ_CP155559.1, read as the reverse complement.
GTACTATTTTTAAATATCATACCACGCAAAAAAAGAAAGTTATACACCTTTACATATCCCCGCCACTCTCATTTGTGACCCCAGCATGTATACCATCCATCCCATCAAAATATGTAGTCGTTTCATAATGACGAATCTTTTTTAAATTTATATAAGAAAATACAAATAAAATTAATGCTATAACACTCCCCGCAAATTCAAACATCATTTTACCGCCTCTAATTTCTCCCACTTTAGTAGGTTATTGTATATTTTTATTATACCCCTATATGAAGATATCCGCATTTGAACCGCTCTTTTTTTCTATTAACATGGAGTTCTTGCATATTTTCTTACAAAATGTGAATATTTTTCGAATTTTTACTTTGGAAACATTTACAAAATGGACAATATGGTTCAAAATAAGAGGAAATAAAAAAACCAAAATTATTCTTTTTTGGGAAAACTGTAACAAGGAGAGTTGCTTATGCAGATCGCAGAAACTGGAGATATCATTGAATTTAAAGGTGGAATGCAAGGCCGTGTTCAAAAAGTAAATCAAAACTCCGTTATTGTAGATATAACAATTATGGAAAATTTTAGAGAACTAGATATGGAACCTCTTACAGTTGTAAGTCATAAAAACTATACTGTCATTAATCAAAATGCATAATATAATAGAAAGAAAGGATCTGTATGTCATACAGATCCTTTCTTTCTATTATATATTAACGGTTATCAATTGTTTCTGGATATAAATCATGGTTCATCATACGGTAGTCTGCCATTTGTTCATACTTCGTTCCTGGGCGACCGTAGTTGCAGTAAGGATCAATTGAAATCCCTCCACGTGGTGTGAATTTTCCCCATACCTCAATATAACGTGGATCCATTAATTTAATTAAATCATTCATAATAACGTTCATACAATCTTCGTGGAAGTCACCGTGATTGCGGAAACTAAATAAATATAGCTTTAAAGATTTACTCTCTACCATTCTTTGTTCTGGAATGTAGCTAATATAAATCGTCGCAAAATCTGGTTGGCCTGTTTTCGGGCATAAGCTTGTAAATTCAGGGCAATTGAATTTCACAAAATAATCACGGTTTGGATGATTATTATCAAATACCTCTAAAATTTCTGGGCTATATTCAAATAAATATTTTGTATTTTGATTTCCTAATAATGTTACATCTTTTAAATCTTCATCTAATCTTCCTGCCATTTTAAACATCCCTTCTCATTATACTCCGCGTTTATTTCCCCATACTAACGCATGAAGCTGCGGCAATACTTTTGCATTATTCATTTCTTTACAGTTAACCGCTTTTTCAATAAGCCACTCATATTTATCTAATAATTTTTTAATCAACATCGAATCATCCACAGTTTTTGTATCATCATTCCCTACTTGTAAGAAAAATGGAACATCTGGATAACGTTCGTGCATCTTAACTGCATACTCAAAGTCATAATCGTCAAATACTACTACCTTTAAACTAATATCTTTTCCTGCTAGTTTCTGAATAACAGCATCTAACTTTTGAAAATCAGTATTCATCGTCGAACTTGGTGGTTTTGGAGAAATCGTTATCTCATCAATTTGAAGTAACCAATCTTGCCATTTACTCCCTTGCGTTTCGATTGCCGTCCGCATTCCATTCTCTTTTAATATATAAAGAAGAAACTCAATATTTTTCAACAATGCTGGATTTCCACCTGAAATCGTAACATGAGAAAAATTTTCGCCACCAATCTCTACAAGCTCGTTCCAAACGTCCTCTGCTGTCATCTGTCTAATTTGATCCTTAGCCGATCCATCCCACGTAAAAGCAGAATCACACCATGCGCAGCTATAATCACAACCTGCTGTACGGATAAACATCGTCTTTTGTCCCACAACCATTCCTTCACCTTGAATAGTCGGACCAAATATTTCTAAGACAGGGATTTTACTCATCGAGCATCCACTCCCGTCTTACTTCCGCATAACTAGTTGGCGTCTCGAAAAGACGAACAAATTCAACACGAGCTCCTTTATATTCGTTCGCACGATTATCTTTTATTAATGCTTCTGCCATTTTTCCGTAAATCCAAACGACCATGTTTTCAGCCGTCGTATTCATTGCTGGTAACGTTTCGTTTAAATAACGATGGTCTAAATAAATTTCTATTTCATTCTTCCAAATTTCTTTTATATCTCCAAAGTCAATTGCAAGACCTATTTCATTCACATATCCACTAATCCCAAATACAACTTTATATGTGTGACCATGTAAGTTTTTACATTTCCCTTCATAACAGTGTAAATGGTGTGCTGCATCAAATGTAAATTCCTTGCTGACCATTACTCTTTTATTATGATATTTAAGCTGTTTACGCTGAATATCCTCGTCCATTTTTTGCAAATTTTCTACAATGCGAAATCCAAAGAAGTTATCCATTAGTTACTCGCTCCTTCGCGTTCTTGTAGGTACGTATCTAATCCTGCTTTACGAAGTTGACATGCTGGACATTCACCGCAACCATCACCAATGATTCCGTTATAACATGTTAATGTTTTTTCTCGAACAAACTCGAATGCTCCCAGTTCATCTGATAATTTCCATGTTTCCGCTTTATCAATCCACATAAGTGGTGTATGAATTACGAACGGATAATCCATGGATAAATTTAAAGTAACGTTTAACGATTTCACAAACACGTCACGGCAATCTGGATAACCACTAAAATCAGTTTCACATACACCCGTTACAATATGACGTGCCCCAACTTGTTTTGCTAATACAGCAGCAAATGATAAGAATAGTAAATTTCGTCCATCTACAAACGTCGATGGCAATTCACCTTCTTCATGTGTAATCTCCATATCCGTTCTCGTTAACGCATTTGGAGCAAGTTGATTTAATAGACTCATATCTAGTACCGTATGTTTAATTCCTAGCTCTTTTGCAATTTCCGCTGCACAATCAATTTCTAGCTTATGACGTTGATTGTAATTAAACGTTACAGCCTCTACTTCTGCAAACTGCTCTATTGCCCAAAATAAACATGTCGTACTATCTTGTCCTCCACTGAAAACAACAACTGCCTTTTCTTTTTTCATTTCACTCATTCTCCTTCTCTACTACGAATAAGAAGAAAGAACGTTCTTGAACTGTCACAATAAAAAAACAAAACAATACCTAAAGATATTGTTGTTTCCATAGTTTTTTATAGAGGGAGTTCGCGAACCTCTCCCGTGTAATGCACGGAATTCCTTCTTTCATTGACAAAGCTTATTGTAACATATTGTATACTACCAGAAAAAATTTCTGATTTTTTCCGCTATTTCTCATTTCATTTCTTTTATTTTATAGTATGATTAATTTAATGTGAGAAGAGAGGAGGCATCCTACTGAAACCCTTTATTATTTATCTCTTTTTAAATATATTATTCATCCTTGTTACAATGCTCGTATACCATTTATTTTGGAATCAAAAAGGGAAACGATCTCCTAAATTAAATTCAGCTATATTTATTACATTGTGTTGCCTCACTACCATACTATGTATTACTTTCGGAGCAAAAACAAATTATGGCTTTCAATTTGATATGCGCCATATCGTATTAATTGTCGGTACATTAACAGGAGGTCCTATTGCTGGTGCTTCCATCTTAGCTGTATTAAACATATACCGCTTCTTATTAGGTGGAATAGGTGTATTCCCATCTCTTACCGCTTCGGTTCTACTATTTATTGTTCTACTATTAACATACAAACTATTTAACCGAAGTTCTAATCGTATAAAAATAGCACTCGCTATCTTTTACAGTCTCATATTTGGCTTGGGTTGGATACCATCTTTCCTTTCAGAGGTTACAAATAGTGCAGATTACATACCTCATATTATCGTATACGAAATATGTACAATAATTGGAACAATCCTTATTTTATATTTGCTACACATACTACAAATGCAAGTTCGTCTTCAAAACGAACTTATGAATGCCGAAAAATTCCATTTAATTGGCGAAATGGCAGCGTCCATCTCTCATGAGATTCGCAATCCATTAACTTCAACAAAAGGATTTTTACAACTTTTGCAGTCAAATACATGCACTGAGCAAGAGCGAAAATTATATATCGACATAGCCATCAACGGAATCGAACAAGCAAATCATGTTCTTACAGACTACTTAACTTTCGCGAAACCAAGTATTGAAAAAGAACAACAGTTACAAGTAGAGGAAGAATTATTGCATGCCCTATCTTTAATCACACCTCTTGCTAATTTAACAAACGTTCGTATCCACTACATCAAACAAAGTACATCTTTCTATATCGCTGGTGAAAAACAAAAACTAAACCAATGTTTATTAAATATTTTAAAAAACTGTATTGAGGCTATGCCTACAGGCGGTGATCTCGTACTTACTTTAGTTCCAGACCATAAACATATACAATTGTATATCAAAGATACAGGAATTGGTATGGATCAAGAACAAGTAAAACGCCTTGGATCCCCTTTCTACTCAACAAAAGAAAAAGGTACTGGTCTTGGAATGATGGTCGTATTCAGTGTTATACAAGCTATGAACGGAAAAATTGATATTATAAGCGAAAAAGGTACTGGTACAACCTTCTTATTAACTTTTCCACTCATACAAAAAACGTGATGAAATAATCATCACGTTTTTTCTGTTCCTTCAACTAATTCAGCAAAGGCTTTCACTTTTCCATGTGGTTTTTGATTTTCTTTACGTGCTTTCCACGCGCGCTCTTCTTCTTTCTTTTTCTTGGACATACTTTCCAACTCCTTCTTTTCTTTCTCCATGTAGTATTCCAAAATAAGAAAGAAAACTATGCACGTATCAAAAAAGAAGTGGTCTCCCACTTCCTTCTAATTATCGCTGTAAAATTGCGTGTTTCGCCTCTTTTAACTGCGTAAGATGTCTTTGTTCATGCAAATCAAGAAATTGAATCCACTGATACAAATTTAGATCGTTAAAAACAGGATGCTTTAATCCATTTTCAAATAAATCTTTTTCATCTATCACACTATGAAGTGCGTGTAATAATTCTTTTCGTGAATGTTCTAGTAATTGAATTCCTTGCTGTTTTTTCATTAATGTTTCTGTTGGTTTCATTTGCAGAGGAGCTTCTCGTTTATGTGTGCGATCAAGCGTAAGTTGGAGGTCTTTAAATGGAGTCGTGTTTCTTTCATTTTTTTGTAAAGCATATACAAGGGCAGACGTGACAGATTGTTCAACTAAATGTAGATGATGCAAAATTTGAATAATACTCCATTTATCACGGCGCGGCTTTACATTCACTTCTGTATCATTTAACATTTCAATTTCTGATAATAGCGTGCTTCGGGTAGACTGTAACGAGTTCACCAAACTTTCTAAACTCACATCCATATTAGATTGAAGCATACTTCTTTCCCCCCTTTTTGTTGGTGAAAAAAGGTGCTCCCTATTAGAAACACCTTTTTAGTATTCTGAATTTTCTTTTATTATCTCATCATTTTCTCATTATGTCGATGTTAAACATGTGAAAAAAAGCGCATGTTTTTTACAATTTTGTGTCGTCAATCGCATGTAGCCATGCTTCTATTTCTGTAATGACACTTTTCACACAGCCTTCAGCAAATGGTGATGTTAAATTTGCAACGTCTACTAATTCCAAGAATGATTTACTTCCACCTTGTTGGCACAGATTTACATAATCTTCCCACGCCTCTTGTCTATTATCTCTTGCACGTTTCCAAAATTGCAGTGCGCAAATTTGTGCTAATGTGTAGTCGATATAGTAGAACGGCGAGCTATAAATATGTCCTTGACGTTGCCAGAATCCACCGCGTTCTAAATAATCATTATCTTCATAATCACGATGCGGCAAATACTTTTTCTCTATATTACGCCATGCTGTCTTACGCTCTTCTGGTGATGCTTCTGGATTTTCATATACATAATGTTGATATTCATCAACAGATACACCATATGGTAAAAACAGAAGCGCTGAACTTAAGTGAGAGAAATAATATTTATCTGCATCTTCTTCAAAGAATGACTTCATCCATGGCCATGTAAAGAATTCCATACTCATAGAATGAATTTCACATGCTTCATACGTTGGCCAATTGTATTCTGGAATTTCAAACTTACGGCTTTCATATACTTGGAAAGCATGACCAGCTTCATGTGTTAATACATCAATGTCGCCAGATGTTCCGTTAAAGTTTGAGAAAATAAATGGCGCTTTATAATTCTCAATATATGTACAATATCCGCCACCAGCTTTTCCTTTTTTCGCAACTAAATCTAATAAATCATTATCTAGCATGAAATTGAAAAATTCATCCGTTTCAGCTGATAACTCTTTATACATCGTTTTCCCATGATTAACAATCCAATCAGCATCTCCTTTTGGAGTTGGGTTACCTGTAGAAAATTCAAAGTTTTCATCGTAATACGCTAACTTCTCTACACCGATACGTGCTTGTTGGCGTTTCCTTAATTCCGTTGTAACGGGAACGATATAATCTAGCACTTGCTGACGATAATTCGCCACCATTTCCGCATTATAATCTGTACGGTACATTCTTGCATATCCAAGTTCAACAAAGTTTTTGAAACCTAAAGATTTAGCGATTTTCGTTCTCACTTTAACAAGCTCGTCATAAATACGATCTAACTCTTCCTCATTCCCAGCTAAAAATCCGTAATATGCTTCACTTGCTGCTTTACGTTCACTTCTTTCTTTCCCTTGCATAAATGGAATAAGCTGCGATAACGTTCTTTCTTCTCCTGCAAAATCAATTTTTGCAGATGCTAATAACTGCGTATATTGTGAAGACAATTTATTCTCTAATTGTAAATCTTTCACGACTTCATCAGAATATGTTTTTAAATCACACTCCGCAAGAGCAAATAATTGCTTCCCATAATACGCTTCTAATTCTTCACGGAATGGAGAATGAATTAACGCATGATAATACTTTGTACCATATCCTTGTACAACTGGAGAGAATTCATCAAAGAAATCTTGCTCTTCCTTATAAAAAGCATCTGTCGTATCAACAGAATGACGAATGTAACAAAGATTCCCCATTGTACCAAAATCGTTGCGAATTTCGTTAATTGAATGAATGACTTGTTTTTGTTCTTCTACCGTTTTTGCGTTATCAAACTTCTCTAAAGCAACAGTAAACTTCTCTTTTAATTCTTCAATATTTGGCCGTTTATATTCATAGTCTTTAAATGACATGAACGAGCCTCCTCTCCATTATATGCATCCTTACTATAATTCAATGCTTACTTACAAATCTCCTCTTATTCTTCAGCAAAATACAGCATATTTTGTCATAATTACATGTAAACAAAAAAGCCTTGGATTTCTTTATCCAAAGCTCCTTTGGAACATACTATTATTTTTCATACTTTCCAATCTTTTTTAATAGATCAAGTAATTCATCCTTTTCCTCTTTCGTTAACATTTCAAAAGACTGATGTATAACTTGCTCATGCCCTGGAAAAATAGAAGCAATAAAGTTCTCTCCAGACTCAGTTAATTGTGCATAAATAACACGTCTGTCATTTGGGCATGGAATTCTCTTTACTAGTCCCTTTTTCTCTAGCTTATCTACAACATATGTAATGCTGCCACTAGCTATTAAAATACGCTCACCAATTTGCTGAAGTGGTTGACCGCCTTTATGATATAGCAGTTCTAATACAGCAAATTCAGTTGGATTTAACCCGTTACTTTGTATAGATTTATTTGTAGTATCCATAACAGAACGATGTACACGAGATAATGCAATAAATACTTTTAAAGATTGAGAAATATCTTCTCGTTCATTATTTGATGTCATACAACTTTCAACCCTTCACTTAAATTCTCAGTAATAAAAAGAAAAAACAGCTTAGTGCTTCATGTAAATTCCGAATGAGTATTCACTCATTCATTTCCTCTCCCCAAATATATTATGAATGATTCTTGAATAAAAACATGACAATTTTAACATAGTTTATATATAATGATAATAAAAAAGAAGGAGTACCAAATTTGAAAGTCAAATTCCACAGCATAGTTTTATATATATTGCTTGTTATCCTACCAACGATAGGGATTGGTGCTGCATTTTATTCATACCATTCGTATAAAATGAAACAGCAAAACAAACTATCTGCTCACACGGTTCTCTTTTTATATAGAGACTATTTAGATCATCACCTTGGTGAAGCAATTTCCGCATTAGAAATGCTCTCAAAGGTCGTAGGAACCGAAACTGGAAATATAAATGGCGTGAAACAAATTGTACATGATACAGATGGAAACGATGCACGTTTTTCTGGTTTATATTACACTACACCAGAAGGCATCATTACAATCGCATCCGAAGGCGACCGACCACCTGTTGATGTCTCAGATCGCAAATATATTCAAGACGTATTACAGACGAAGAAAACAACTGTATCATCAGTCATTACAGATCGTGTTCTTGGACATCAAGCTATTATGATTGCTTCTCCCATTTTCAATAAACAGAAGGAAATCTCAGGCTTATTGTTAGCAAGTTTACGCTTTGACTACATTTCATCATCTTTAAATGCCATTAAACCACAATACCATTTTGAAGTAACTGATAAACATGATGTAGTTTTTCTCACCGATGATAATAACGAAACAAGTGATGCTCATACTAATATGCTTACTACCCCACTCCAAAGATTAAATTGGAAGGTCTCTGTTTCTCCATTGCCTATCCATCAAAAAACTTTATATCAGTGGGTTTCAATAGAGTGTATAGCCACTTTATTTTTAATGTCTATTTTATTTTTACTCGCTCAATATATGTTGTTAAAACGCCAAACAAAACTGGAAAGACAACAAAATGAACTACAAAAAATTGAATTGGTTGGCACTTTTGCAGCTAGTACAGCCCACGAAATCCGTAATCCTCTTACCGGAATTAAAGGGCTCGTCGCTCTATTAAAAGAGAAATATAAAGATGAACAAGATCAGTTCTATTTTTCCGTCATCGAACAAGAAATAGAAAGGATTAATGAAATTGTAAGCGAATTTCTTATTCTTGGAAAGCCAACTGCAATCATTGAACAAACATATGATGTGAGAAATATTCTAAATGAGGTAGCATTAATTATTCAATCTGAGGCGAATCTACATAACATTGTATTCCATTTACATTTGCCAGACCATCCTGTTCATATCCGTTGCTCAAAAGACCATATGAAACAAGTGGTTTTAAACATTACAAAAAATGCAATTGAAGCCATGACTTCTGGTGGCACACTAACTATTTCCGTAACAAACAATGAAACACACGCACAATTGCAAATTATAGATACTGGAAAAGGAATTCCAAAACATATTCAAAAACACCTCTTTCATCCGTTCTTTACTAATAAAGATACTGGAACAGGTCTTGGACTTGTCATATGTAAACGAATTGTAGAGATGTACAATGGGCATATTTTTATTGACAGTATAGAAAACGAAGGAACGACAGTTCATATCGAAATTCCGTTACACCTAGTATAATTATCCTTCTCCCAAAAGGGTAATTATACTTATTTCATAAAACCAGCCACAAGCATTCGCCAAAAATTACTCGATTTCCCTTCATACCCAATTTGAAAAATAGGTACCTTTATAATTGATAACCATTTTGGTGTTTGTTTTTCTTTATAACACTGGTACTGTAAAATAAGCTTGTCCAATTCTTGACTCACTTGAATCGTCTCCATACTATTTAACCCACTCGTTAAACCTAATTGAATCATTTCTTCACGTTTCATATGAATATCACGTGAAAGCTTTTCTAATGTGTACTTCCTTTTTACAGTAAACATTCATATCCCCCTTATTATACTTCCATGCTCTCAACTTCACTTCTCCATCGGCCTTTTAACTACTTAATCATATTTGAATTTGAAGAATCAGAAAATTTAACATTTTCTCCCTGTAATTTACAAATCTTTACCCTCACTTTGAGAATTATTACAAATTATTCTATCTTTGTAAATACATTCGCAATAATAGACATTTTTTTCATCTTCTTTTTTTACAAATACCAATTAAATAGCGGATTCTCTATTTTCCATATACTTTTCTTCGACATTTTTTGTTTAATTTATGTAAAAACGCAAAACATAATGATGATTGATAAAGTGAAATTTAATCATTGGGGATTTTGTTCATTCCTCACTGCTCGCAAATAGCGGGATAAAATAGAAAGGAACTATTTATATGCGCAAATATACGATTGCATTGCTTATATTTACTATGTTCTTACCATCCTTCTTATTTCCTGTTCAAGCAAAGGCCCATACAAACAAAGTCGCTATTGTCATTGATGACTTCGGCAATAACATGAAGGGGACTGATAAAATGTTATCACTTCCTATTCCACTGACTGTTGCGGTTATGCCTTTTCTCCCTTCCACAAAGGAAGATGCGATAGCGGCTCATAAAAAAGGGCACGAAGTTATTATACATATGCCAATGGAACCTATTAAAGGTAAAAAAGAATGGCTTGGACCAAAAGCAATTACAACTGATTTAAGCGACGAAGAAATAAATAACAGACTCGAACAAGCGATTCAAGAAGTACCACATGCAATTGGGATGAACAATCATATGGGATCAAAAGTGACCGCGGACGAAAGAATTGTAAGGCTTATACTTGCAGCTTGTAAAAAACACGGTTTATTTTATTTAGATAGCAAAACAAATCCTAAGAGTGTTGTCCCAAAAATCGGGAAAGAATTAGGAGTTCCTATTATTGAAAACCAATTATTTTTTGATGATGTGTATACGGCGGCACATATTTCAAAACAAGCCCAATTACTCATTAAAAAACTTCAAGAAAAACCGATTATGGTAGCTATCGGACACGTTGGACCTCCAGGTGAAATTACATCACGTGTTATAGAAACTTCTATTCCTAAAATTCGTGAACATGCAGATTTTATTTTTTTATCTGATTTAGCATTATCTCCGCCTCCTGTTTCAAAATAAGATTCATTACTCACACTAAAAAAGGTACCAATCTGCATATAGCGAATTGGTACCTTTCTTTTCCACCTTAAATATAGTCTACATGACTCACCCTGAATCCTTTTTTCTCTATTTTTTCGATTAATTGCTTCAATCTTTTTTCATTTAACTCATCTGCTATATTTACGATAACGCGGCGAATATATTGATCACCGTTATCTAGCGTAAATAGTCCACCGATATTAAAAGCTTTCAACAATGTCCCAAGTTCTTTAATCGTTCCCTTACAATCTTGTGTTGCAATTGTTAATATATAACCACCCGTCCGCATACCGAATGAATCTTCAATAACATCAAATATATTAGAATGCGTTAAGATACCGACAAATTCATTATAATCATTTAGCACAGCTAAAAATGGAAGTCGACGAATAACATAAAATGCTCTAAAAAAAGAATCCTTTTCAAAAATAAATGCAGAGGAATCTTCTAGCATATGTTTCGTACTTAATTTCTCTAATCCGCTATTACACTTCTTTTCTAAAAGATCTACTTTATAAGTAATCCCCATGAATTTCTTTTCATCTTCTGCTAATACAGGGATTGCTCGAAATCCCGTTTCATTCATAATGTGCAAAGCCTCTTCACCTGAATCGTTTATTTTGCAAAATGTTACTTGCTGTTTTGGCAGAAAATGATATTTAACTCGCAAAATATGTTCCTCCTTACATGTCAACATGTAATCTATATATAATAAGGAGACCTATATTTTATGAGTAAAATTATTTTTAAAACGCTTTCATTTATTTATTGACTTGTAACGCCATCACAAACATTTTATATAACAGAGCTCTTTGCACCTTTTATCATTAACAACTTCACATGGTAATTCATTAAATACTCTATACCCTCTAGCCATTTTTTCGCTTCTTCTGGAGTTTTCCCCCACACAATCATGCCATAATTATGAACAAGAACTACTCCTCCACCTTCAATAAAATTCGGCACATTGTTTTCTAATAAATCAGCGAATTTTTTCTCATCTTCTACAATGGGAATTGTCATTTCTGTTATACCTTCTTTTCCAAAAACACGTTCCACACTACGTTTATCGAATGTTACTTCTCCTTCTTCTCCATATAACTCCGAAATTAAGTGACTATCTACAGTCTGTACTTGTAAAATACATTCTGCACTACTTTTTTTATAAATATCCGCGTGCATAAATGATTCCGCAGCTGGTTTTCCTTCGTTTTCAAATACTGGCTCACACATACAATTTACAACAATAAAATCTTCTTCTGAAAATAAACCTTTATCTCTTCCCTCAACGTTTACTAAAAAAGTTAACGGCTCTTTTGACGTACAGAGTGATAAACTAATTTTTGTACCATAAAACCAATCACGAAGTGCCAATTCAGATTTCACATCTTTTAATTCATTCCATTTCTTTAGAAAAAATAACATTTCGTCACCCCCGGCGTAATATTTATATAATGTTCGAATCCTTTTTATGTAAAAGGAGTATTTTTTTGATTATTCTAAAAATTTAATTGAATTATCACATGAGAATGCCTTTTTGTCAATATAGTTTCATAGCTCTTCTTTAAAATGGGCCATTCATATGTCTATACTCCTGTCTATTGCCTATTTCATTTTATACATAAAAAATACGTTATTCTTTTTAAATCAAAGAATAACGTATTTTTTCATCTTTTATTTCGTTATTGCGTTATATAAAAACTGTGCATATTGTTCACGTGTTACGAAATCATCACCTAAAAAGTTTCCTTTTCCATCACCTTTTGATATATTATTATCCGCTAACGTTTTCACATAACCTTCTGCCCAATGACCAGTTGGTACATCTTTAAAGTTCACTTTATTATTTCTATCTTCTTTTAACTGAAATACTTTATGTAATACTACAGACATTTCGTATCGAGTTAATACTCCATCTGGACGAAACTCCCCAGTACCATCACCTTGCATAATTCCAGCTTGCGCAACTGTAGCAATATCTTGCTCAAACATATGCCCTTTCGTATCTGTAAATCTCTCTTTCTGCTCTACTTTATTTTCTAATTTCAAGTACCTTTGTACTAAAGACGCAACTTGTCCTCGAGTAATACGATCCCCAAATCCGAATTGTCCATTTCCATATCCCTTGAAAATATTTTCTTTCGCTAAATAATGAATTGCTTCTTCTGACCAATGTCCTTTTGGTACATCTTTAAATTCTACTACTTCTACTTTTTCATCTTCTTTAGAAGTATTGCCTTCTTTAGAAGTGTTGTCTTCTTTACTTTCTACTACATTTTGAATTACAGATCCTGTAAAGAAGATTCCTGTATCTGCAAATGGATCTTTCACTCCAAATTCGTATACTTTCTCACCTGGTGTACTCCATTTCACTACACCATTACTATACGTACCAGCATCACTCTTCAGACGGATTTTTGTAGATACCTCACCGTCTTTTTCGTATATAGGCACTTTTACTTCTTTATTTACTTCTGTATCCTCTAAAAAGACTTTTTGGTTTTGAACATTAATATAGGCCTTCTTACTTAGTTCTATTACTGGTCTAACATCGCGGATTTCATTTGCAACAAAACTTAAATATACTAACTTATTCAAATTACTAACTGGCGATAAGTCTGAAATATAATTTGCTTCTAAATCAAGCTTTTGTAAGTTTACTAGCTTAGATAATGGAGTAATATCCTTTAACTCATTATTAGGTAAATCTAATTCTGTAAGCTGATTCATTTTAGCAAGTGGTGTCACATCTTCAATTTGATTTTTCCCGATAAATAATTTAGTTAATTGATTCATTTGATCAATACCCGATAAATCTTTAACTTTATTACGTGTTAATACTAAGTCCTTTAAAGGTAATGAATATAACGGTTTAATATCTTCAATTTGATTACCTGCTAAAGTTAAGTATGTTACATTTTTCAACACGCTTAATGGAGCAATATTCTTAATTTGATTATTTGCTAAATTCAAGTAATCTAGTTGTTCCATTTTCGATAATGCTGTTACATCTTCTATTTGGTTTCCTGATAGATATAAACTTTTTACATTTTTCATTTCAACTAATGGTGCAACATTTGTAATTTTATTATTACTTAAATCAAGAGATTCTAAATTATCCATCTTAACAAGTGGCGTTACATCTGAAAATTCATTACCACGCAAAGCTAAATGATTTAATTGCTTTAAGTTCGCAAAGAACGACGGGTCTGTTATTTTCGCATTCGCAACTGTTAAAGATTTTAAATTTGGCATATATTTTAATGCACTATAATCAAGAATCTCATTCGTATTTAAAAACAAGTCCTTTACTTGTAATAACTCTTCTTTCGTAATTGGTGTATTTAAATCTTTTCTATTAAATACTTTTTTATTAACAAGTTCTCTTAATTTGTTATCTGTTATCATATTTTGATTATCAACTGGATTATCCGTTTCCGTATTGCCTGAATTAGAGTTATCATCTGGTTTCTCTGTTTCTTTGTCGCCTACAGTTGGATCTTTTATTTCAAATTGCACTTGATATTTGTGATCGTATCCAATAGCTGGAATAAGTATATGCATTTGCATATTATGCTTCTTCTCAAATTCACCAATTTCAAATTGAACTACTTTCGTCCCATTTTTTCTCTTATCTTCTGACAAAACTTTTACATCATGAAATACACCAGGCTGGTTTCTATCTTCTATTCTAAGATATTGAAAATAATCGCTATCTTGCATTGTTACAGTAACAATTTTTTTCCCAGCTGCAATCGCTACTTTAGGATCTTTTATATATTGAGAAACCATAGATGGCTCATCTTTTTGATCCTTATATATTTTAATCTCAGTATCATACGTGCGATCACTCGCTGCTGCTACCGATTGGTTTGCTTCAATTTTTATTGCTGCTAATGCTGGAGTAGAATACGCAGCAAATGGAATTGCTAATGTTGTTGCTACTACTAACGCCTTCATATAATTTTTTTTCAAAATAATATCCCCTATCATATATAATTCTCATAATTGATAACCCTTATCAATTACCTACAAATAAATGATAATGAATCTCATTATCATTGTCAATGAGAATATTACATTAAATTTATATTTCCAAAGATAAAAAATAAAAAACCCTTTATTCAAAGGGCCTTTTTACCTATCGTATGAAGAATTTCACTTTTTTCTTTTTCATTTATAACACCAATTTTTTGCAAAATATTTGCATACAATACAAGTTTATTATAGATCCGTTCTGACATACTTTTCCCTTCTTTCCTTCGACCAACTTTTTTTGTATTGGTAAATTATATGAACGAGATGTGAAAATGTGTCCACTTTTTGCATAAATCCAAATCTTTTATCCCGCTTATTGCGGACAGTAAAACTCCCACCTCAAAATCAGGTGGGAGTTCAATTTATTTAGCAAATTGTCCATTGAATACTATGCTTTTTGACTTCCTCTTCAAAACTATAGGGCATTTTCTTATCACAAATGACATGTTGAATACGCGAAAACGCTGCGATTCGGTAATTTCCTTTTACCCCTACTTTTGTATGATCACATAAAATATATGTTTTCTCTGCTAATTTCACCATCGCTTCTGACAGTTTTGCCTTTTCTAATTCAAAACTAGAAACCCCAAAACCAGGTAACAATCCATCAATCGATACGAATGCTTTATGAAAATGAAATTGTTGGATTACTTGCTGCGAAATAGACCCTGACACACGTGAATGCTTTGGAGATATTTTTCCACCAATAAATAAAACTTCACCATGAAACATCTTTTTATTAATAGAAGAAATTAATTGTGTAGCTACTGGAAATGAATTTGTTACAATCGTTAAATTTTTACGATGAACAAGATATGGCACCATTTGAAGTGGTGTACTTCCATCATCAATCGCAATCACATCTCCATCTTCCACAAACGTTGCTGCTTTATACCCAATTCTCTTCTTCTCTTCTATATGCAGCATCTCTCGTTCTAACATTGGTGCCTCTATTCCAGCTCCCGGAAGTTGGACGGCTCCACCATACACTTTCTTCAACTTCTTTTCACGATCCAATTCTTCTAAATAACGGCGAATCGTCTCTGTTGATACAGCAAACTCTCTCGCTAATTCTGAAACTTTTACTTTCCCTTTAAACTCTACCTTCTCAAGAATGGTTCGCTTTCTTTCTTCACCTACTACAGACATAGCCTCACCCCATTGATTTCGACCTCATAAACAGCCTTACTTATACAAAGTTATAACTTTCTTTTTCAGTAAAAACTTCTTCATGAATATGAATACCACGCTTTACTAGTTCATCAAAAATAATTTGTGGATTTACAAAAGCTTCCTCAGGTGTCACAACTCCAACTTTATTTACATTTCCATTTGCGATTAAATCTGTAGCAATCCCAAATGGAATACCTACGTTTCTCGTATAAGCTCTTAATTTTTCCCATCCTACAACAGATCCATCAGATAACGGGTGTGTATGATATAATACGTGCCTTTGTTTCTCATTATTTTTCATACCTATTACTTCTACATGAAGTGCATAACCGTAAATTTCTGTTTCTTGTCCCTCTTTCGATTGCAATAAATACTTCGAAATACAATCCATAATGCCGATTTCTTCCCCATTTATTTCAACTTGATCATTACGCAATATACCATAATCATATAAAGCACGTACGAGCTGCATATTTTGCTTTGGCCAAGTCCCTCTCGTCTCTATCAGTTTGACGCCTTTATTTTTCAGTGCCTTTGCTAACGTAATCGTTTCAGAATGCGGGATTATATACTGCGTTCCCTTACCATAAGGCGCCGGTAATTCAATTTCTCTCGGACGCGCAAACGGAGGTACTTGCTTAAACTCACCATCTTCATACACTGTACGCGATGGTAAATGTGGATCATATTCATATGTCGTTGTTTCTGTAATTGATGCAGAAAAAGCAATCGGACGATACGAACCGTGACTGACACGAACTGATTCTACAGTATCTAGCTGATTTGCTGCATGCATTGCCATCATTTGCGTTACACCTGGCGTCATACCAAAACCAGGTAAACATGTTTTTCCGTTTTGAACAAATATAGAATGCGAATCATTTTCTTCACCAAATCCATTCAAATTCACACCATGACAACCTGCTTCTGCAATACATCGAGTTGACAAACCATTTAGCTTTATCGTCGTGCCATCCATTACAATGTCATAGCCCTTCATTTTTGCAACCGTATCCTCATGATTCGTTACATCTACTTTCACAAAATCAACGCGAGGATCGTTGAGCCATTCTACTACTCTCAGGCCCTCTTCTTCATTAAAATCAGCTACTGTAATCGTCTCAAAAGATGAAAATTGCACTAAATCTAAAATTGCTTCACGACAAATTTTACCTGCTCCACCTAAGCAAAATACTTTCAACCTATAACAACTCCTTTAGCAATACTATCAACTAAGCGATTAATATCTGCCTCATGTACATCACCGATATTTCCAATGCGGAATGTATCTACTTTTGAAATTTTACCTGGATAAATAACAAATCCATCACACTTTAATTCATTGTATAACTGTCCAAAATCAAACCACTCTTCTGGATAAATGAAGGATGTAATAATAGGCGATTGATATTTTTCATCTACTAGTGGCTTAAATCCGATTTCTCTCATTCTATTCACTAATAGTTTTTGATTGTTATAATATCGATTGTAACGCGCTTTTACTCCGCCCTCTTTTTCTAATTCAAGTAGTGCTTGATAAAAAGCGTGTACAACATGTGTAGGTGACGTAAAACGCCATTTCCCATTTTGATTTTCCATCGTTTCCCACTGATCGTATAAATCTAATGATAATGAACGTGCCTGCCCTTTACATTTCAACAATTCATCGCGCTTTGCAATAACAAAGCCGAATCCAGGAACCCCTTGAATACATTTATTCGCACTACTAATCAAAAAGTCAATTTGCAACTCAGCGATATCTATTTCAATACCACCAAAACTACTCATTGCATCAACTAGTGTTACTTTTCCATATTGCTTCCCTAATTTACATACATCTACAATTGGATTGATAATACCTGTAGTTGTTTCACAATGAACAACTGCAATATGCGTAATCTCTTTATCTTGTTGCAATATCTTTTCTACTTCTGCAATATTAGTAGGCTCCCATTCTTCTGTTTGACTAACCACCACATCTATATGTAACATCTCTGCCATTTGTACAATGCGCTTACCGTACGCACCATTTGTACAAACAAGCAACTTTCCATTTTTAGGAATAACAGAACCAATTACTGCTTCAACTGAAAACGTACCGCTTCCTTGCATGAGAACAGTCGTATATTTCTCTTCTTCTTTCGTCGCTAACGATACAAGTTTAGATCTTACCTCTTGTACCATTTTGTTATATTCAGCATCCCACGTACACCAATCGTATAACATAACTTCTTTTACCGTTTTTGTTGTCGTTAATGGTCCTGGTGTTAATAATAAGTAATGATTTTCAGTCATGATCTTATTCCCCTTTTATGAAATAATAAGTTCTT
The DNA here is from genome assembly GCF_022095615.2 of Bacillus thuringiensis. Lineage (NCBI taxonomy): Bacteria > Bacillati > Bacillota > Bacilli > Caryophanales > Bacillaceae > Bacillus > Bacillus thuringiensis. The sequence continues at coordinate 1,295,306 of NZ_CP155559.1, read as the reverse complement.
GTTTCTCGATATGCTCCATTACGCTTTCGAGTCCCTGCATCGTTTCTATCGTAAAGTGCGCCCCATTTTCAACGAAACGATTGCGAACTACTTCTATTTTTTCACGAAGTTCTGCTGGATCCATATTCTCCACTTCCTCCTCAGTTAAACCGAGCTCGCTACTGCCAAGAATTACACCAACTGTCCACATACCAGCATTTCTTCCCTCTTTCATATCTGATACCGTGTCCCCAACTTTTATCATATGATTCATAGGATAGACACCAAGTTCCATCGCATTTTTATAACACATCCACGGATACGGACGACCCGCTGTAACATCATCTGGCGTGACAAGAAAATCAGGTTTATACCCTTGTAGCGCTGCTTCTTTTGCTACAATATCCATCATTTCTCTCGTATAGCCAGTCGTTGAACCAATTTTAATTCCTCTTTCACGTAAAGAAGCAATCACTTCTTTTACTCCATGAATCGGCGACGCATAGCGCGGTAAAATAGCAAAGAGAATTTCTTCAAATTCCGCATACATCTCCTGAATGTCTGCTTCAGTTGGTAATTGTCCGAAAACACGATTCCACTCACTCGTAATACGAGGCATCTCTGTTAGTGCCCTAACATGATCAATTTTCAATAACCCCATTGGCTTACGAGCTTCTTCTGCAGTAATTTCAACACCGCGTTTATGGAAAATCTCCATAAATACTTCAAGTGGTGCAAAACATCCATAATCAACTGTCGTACCTGCCCAATCAAAAATAACTGCTTCTATTTTCATTCAATCCATCACCCTTCTTATTTATCTTTTTTGCCATTGTGAAGTTCGGTTACGAAGTGCTTTCGTTCCCCATTCATATACAACTCTTACTACAATATTTGTAACAACAATAAGTACACTCATTGCAGCTGCTGGTGCTACATTTCCTGCATCATCCATATTTACAATTGATACGGCAGCTAGTTTAAAATCAGCTGCATATAGGAATACAACTGCCGAGACAGTTACCATTGAATTTACGAAGTAGTACATTACCATTTCTAAAATGGCTGGTAAACACATCGGTACCGTCACTCTAAAGAATGTTTTATAAAACGGAACCCCCATCGACTGTGAAACAAGTTCAAACTCTCGATCTAATTTCTTTAAAGCTGTCGTTGCCGTAACAAATGTTACAGAATAAAAATGAATGATATTGACTAGTACTAGCACAACAATTGTTCCGTATAGAGAATGAAACGGATTCGTTACTGAAAGTCCAAAAATTTGTATGGTTGGTTGACTAAAGAAAAAGACATAGCCTAACCCAAGTACTAAACCTGGTATCGCTAACGGGACGATAGAGAAAAAGTAACCTGCTTTTCGGAAAAATTGCAGCTGATCTATTTTCTCAATCGCATAGGCGAACATAAATGTTAAAACCGCTCCAATAACCGCTGTAATTGCTGAGACAATTACGCTATTTTTAAATGCTTCAAGTCCATCTCCTGTTAAACTGGAAAAATTAAAATGCTCAAATGTAAAGCTCATATTATATGGCCATACTTTCACACTTGCAGCAATACCAACTGCCACAAATAATAGAATAATCATAAGCGTTACTACGCTACAATATACAAATGAAATAACATCTCGTTTCTTATTAGTTATTATTCTATAAGGTACTGATTTGGAAGATAAGAGATTCGCCTGCTTTCTTTGCGTAATGCGATCAACTGCAAATGCAAATATAGCTGGGATTAATAAAATCATTCCGACAGTTGCACCCATCGGCATATTTTGCTGCCCAATTACTTGCTTATATACGTCAGTAGCAAGTACATTATATTGCCCGCCAACAATTTTTGGTGCCCCAAAATCAGTGAAACTAAGTGTAAACACAACGAACATCGCACTAATTAATCCGTACTTTACACTAGGTAAAGTAACAGTGAAAAATTGCTTTGTTTTACTCGCCCCTAACATATTAGAAGCTTCATATAAACGATAATCAGAGCCTTGAAAAGCAATTAATAATATAAGAAATGCTTGCGGAAATGTATACATGACTTCAGCCATTACAATTCCTACTGGTCCATATAAAGGGATTTGTATACCTTCAAACAAACCAAACATTCCTTTCGTTACTAACCCCTGATTACCAAATAAATATGTCAGTGCGATACCGTGCATCATCGTTGGTGCGAATAGTGGTAACAACGCAACATATTGAAATACACGCTTCCCAAACAAATTCGTACGAGCAATCGCATAGGCGTAAGCGAAAGCGAGTGTCACTGCAATAATTGTTGTCGCGCCCGAAATCCATATCGTATTTTGCAATGATTGAACTAACGTTGGTGTTGTGAAATATTTACTGAAATTCGCAACACCAATGAAAGCTCCATCTTTATCGTAAAAAGCTTGTGTAAACAATTGTAATAGGGGTAATACAAGCATGATCAAAAAAGCAAGAAGCATACAAATAATTAATAGTCTTTGTATCCACTCTTCTTTACCAATACGTCTCTTAATCTTTTTTTTCGTACTTTCTACCTTGAAATTTTCTAACATCTCCATCTATACAATGACCTTCTTTCCATATGACAACATATGATTTTCTGAGAAAGAGATTTGAATCGGCTTTCCTTTTCTAATAGCTGTTTTTTCTACTTCTGATGCCAATATATCTACTACAATTTTCTCATTATAAAGATGTGTTTTTTCTTCTACGACTCGCACTTCTGTCCGATATACAGATCCGCGAAATTCCATACTTTCCACAACTGTTTTAATACCATCGTTTTGTACAATTGTTACATGTTCAGGACGAATTGCATGTTCTTCATTATTTTTCGAAAAGAAATTAATAGAACCTATAAAATCTGCCACAAACGGATTGGCTGGTCTTTGATAAATCTCCTCTGGTGTTCCAATCTGCATAATTTCCGCATGATTCATTACAACAATTTTATCAGCCATCGTTAATGCCTCTTCTTGATCATGCGTGACCATAATAGTTGTTACTCCTACTTTTTCTTGCAAATCACGCATTTCTCTACGTAACTTTTCACGTACTTTTGCATCTAAAGCAGATAACGGCTCATCCAGTAACAAAATATCCGGAGACAGAGCGAGCGCACGTGCAAGTGCCACTCGCTGCTGTTGTCCACCAGACATTTGAGCAGGATATTTATCTTTTACATTCAGTAAATCAACTAGTTCTAACGCCTCTAGCGCTTTCTCTTTTACTTCTGCTTTTCCATATTTTTTTGTCTTTAAGCCGTATTCAATATTTTCAAGTGCTGTTAAATTCGGAAATAATGCATACGATTGAAACACCATTCCGAAGTTCCTCTTTCCAGGAGGTAATGCTGTAATATCTTTTCCATTCACAGCTATACTACCTGTTGTTGCCTCTTCTAACCCTGCTAAAATTCGAAGCAATGTCGTTTTCCCACAACCACTTGGGCCTAATAAACATACAAACTCATTTTTTTTCACAGTAAAAGAAATATCTTTTAACGCTGTAAATGCATCAAACTGTTTTTGAATGTGTTGAATTGATAAATATTCGCTCATTTTTTCTCTCTCCCACTCACTTACTTTTTCGGTTCTGCTTTTTGGCCAAACTCTTTTTCCCATTTTTCTAAAATTTTGTCGCGATTTTCTGCTGCCCATTTAAAGTCATTCTTTTTGTATAACTTTTCTGTTACATCTTTCGGGAATCCATCTGGAAGTTTATAATCATTTTTAATTGTCGCAAATCCATTTTTCTCAAAGTATAACTTCATTACATCATCAGTAATTGCCCAATCTAAAAATGCTTGCGCTAATTTTTCATTTTTCGCATTATCTTTTTTAATAAGTGCGTTCGCTTCTACTTCCCATCCTAATCCTTCTTTCGGCAATACAACTTCAACTGGTGCACCTTTTTGTTTCTCTTTCAAAGCACTATAAACCATCGATACGCCAACTGGATATTCACCCGCGCCTGCTAATTTCGCTGGTTTTGATCCTGAGTGAGTATAAGTTGCCATATTATCATGAAGTTTCTTCATGTAATCCCAGCCTTTATCTTCACCCATAATTTGTAACCATGCAGAAACTGTTAAAAATCCTGTTCCAGAAGAAGCTGGATGTGGCATAACAAGCGTTCCTTTATATTCTGGTTTCGTTAAGTCTTCATATGATTCTGGCATCGGTAAATTTTTCTTCTTTAATTCTTCTTTATTTACAGCAATCCCTGTCATAAATGCAGTGTTTCCTACCCATTTTTCTGGTTGCTTATCATCTTTAAATTGCGGAAGAACACGATCTGCTCCTTTTGGAGAGTATCCTTTTAACATATCTTTTTTATCTAAAGCTAATAGACTAGATGCAGCTGTTCCCCATACAACATCTGCTTGTGTATTTTTTCCTTCAGCTAGCAATTTCGCTGTAATAACCCCAGTTGAATCACGAACAATGTTCAGTTTTACATCTGGATACTTCTGTTTAAAAGAATCAAGATAAATTGGTACAAGTTCTTCTTCGATCGCTGTGTAAACTGTCAATGATCCAGATAGTTTATCATCTTTCACTTTTGCCCCAGCGCTTTCTTCTTTCTTTGCCCCACACCCCATTAATAACGAAAATACCATTCCAGTTGCTACAGCTTTAAAGATTGTTTTTTTCACTGTCTCTCTCTCCTTTTACAAATCTTATGTACAATTCAAATATAAACAACTAGTGTAAAAGCAGTATTAAACCAACATTAATCTTTTGTTTGTTGTTTGTTTTTGTGTAATACGTTGCTACTTCTATGTTTTTTCGCATTTTTCTGCCAATAAAGAACGCTAAATTTACAAATAATTAAAAAAACCTTTATAATCCCACAAAAAAATGAGGCGTTTGTAAAAAACGCCTCATTTTTGTTTACCTTTTTTTGAATTACGATTCGCATACTTTGCGCTATTCTCTCCTTCATACTCTAATGCAAATTCTGCATCTGGTAAGCTTTCTTTCGGAGTTTTATTATTGTTGATTGCCGCATTTTGTTTCACTTTTCTTTTTACCAATACATTCACCTGCTCTCAAGGATTCACTTTCTACTCTAGTTTGAAGCAACATACAATAATTATCCCTGGCAAGTGTTAACAAGTACATAAGAACCGCTAGATGGAAATACTACCTATGAAGAAAGCATTATAAAAAGGAGCGATTATTTTGAAGAAGAAAGATAAAATTCAGTCACCAATTTTAGATGAAACGCTCCCGCATCAAATGAATTTCCCATCCTTTAAAGGAACAGGGAAGAAGATGCAACAACCTTTCATAAATCAATATGACGTCGTAATCGGAGACAGTAAATATGATTCCGAGAATAGTCCACTTCACAATTGGAGTGATGAAGTAGATCCTGCCATTATGGCTGGAGAAGAATGGATCCATCCTACAAATGATATTGGGTGGATTTCAGAAGAAAATCAAGAGTTGCTAAAAAAAGAAGTAACTAATAAGAAGGATGCTTTTATGCATCCGCAATTTGGCATTAACGACTAAAAAACCATTCTACCTATGTTAGGTAGAATGGTTTCATACTATCCAATAATAATTCTCTCTTTCGGGTATTTATAGCGAGGTGGCTGTTCTCTTCCACCACTAGCTAGTATAAATGTTAAAATACCGACACGCCCGATAAACATAAGTACAATGAGTACAAGTTTACCAACCGTTGTTAAATCTGGCGTAATACCTGTCGATAGGCCTGTCGTCCCGAAAGCCGAACATACTTCAACAATTAAACTCATAAGCGGTACGTTTTCCGTAATAGATAAAATAAATAGCGCTGTGGCACATAATAAAATCCCCATCGTCATAACGACAGATGCTTTCAGCACGTCCTCTTCATGTAGCTGACGTTTGAAGACTCTAACTGTTCTCCCGCCTCTTGCAAAAGTGTATAGTGATAATATGCTAACAGCAAATGTTGTTGTACGTATTCCGCCCCCAACCGAACTTGGAGATGCTCCTATAAACATTAATATACTCATAAATAAAAGCGTCGGTTGTGACAATTCAAGTATATCCATTGTAGCAAGTCCACCACTTCGCGTCGTCACAGATTGGAATAATGTATAGAAAACTGTTTCATGCCATGACTTTCCTGCTAAAAAATGATTTCGTTCTAGTAAAAAAATCATGATTGTTCCAACGACAACGAGCGCAAAAAATGTTGTTGTCGTCAATTTTGTAAATAACGAAAAACGAAATAATTGCTGTCTCCTTTTACTAAGGAATTGTTTCACTTCCATTAATACAGGGAAACCAATCGCTCCTAAAATAATAAGTAACATATGAATCATTTGAACAATGTAATCTTTTTTATACGGAATTAGCGATTGTCCTGTTAAATCAAATCCGCCGTTCGTAGTTGCACTAACTGCCGCAAAGAAACCATGAAAATAAGCTTCTTGCCAAGTTGGAAAGTAAAGTAAGAATCTTGTACCTAATAATATTGCTCCAATAAGTTCTATCGAAATAATTACAATTAAAATAGAACGCATCAATTCTACAAGGCCTGATAAATTCCCTTGATTATGGTCTGCCATAATAAGTCTTCTTCTCTGCAAACCGATCTTTTTTCCCGTTATAATCCAAACGAATGTACCAAGTGCCATAATTCCTAAGCCGCCTAATTGTAAAATAAGGGCTAACATAATAATTCCTGCCGTAGTAAATGTATCTGAAATCGTAACAACAGACAGTCCCGTAACACTTACCGCACTAACAGATGTAAAGAGGGCATCGATAAATGTCCATTTCACACCAGACTTCGTAACAAACGGGAAACTAAGCAATATCACCGATACAACTACTGCTAATAAATAAAACAAAACAATGAGTTGTACAGGACGTAATTTTTGTAAAAACTTTTTTATATCTCTCATTCCATCACTTCGCTACCTTTTTTCTATCGATTAAATAAAGAAAAATCTTTACTTTCTTTATTTGTAAATAACTGCTCAAATAATTTGGCAAATACCATTCCATACACAGTTCCATTACCTCCATACGGCAATGCGTAAAATAAATTATGTATCTTTTTGTCTTCTTTTAAAATAGGGAGACCATCATGACTACCACCAAATGCTGCCGCCCAATAGTACTCTGCCTGTATATTCTTATACTGCGGGAACATCTCTTTTACAATGTTAATAAGGATATCACGCTTATGCAATAATTTCGTATCACCAATTGTTTGAATTTGCATCGCTTCATCTAATCCGCCCACAACAATACGATTTTGATACGTTCGAAAATATAAGTAAGGCCGTGCTGTTTCCCAAATTAATGATTGTTCATGCCAGCCTTCAAATGAATCTACCTTATTTGTCACAACTGCATATGATGTTTCCACTGTTGTATTTTTTTCTTTCTTTCCGAAAAGTGCTTCATAACCTGTCGCCATAATAATATTCTTTGCTACAATTTGATTTCCTGTTTTCGTATAACAAATTAAATCATTTTGGCATTTTTTTATATGTATGGCCTCTGTATACTCAAGTATAGTAGCTCCCATTTGATTTGCTTTATGCAAAAGGCTATGCGCTAATAAATACGGATTCACCTCGGCATCACCATGCGTATATAACGCTGCTTGTTTTATAAATGAATACTTCTTCTTCATATGTGAATCGGTAAAATATTCAACCGGGAATCCATAATGGCGTAACGTATTATATTCTTCTTGTAAAAATGATACATCCTCATTTCTACTTGCATAATACAAACTACTTCGCGGAATAAACTGGGGATCAATATCGAGAGTCGGTATAACTTGCTCCATTGTTCGTAACGCTTCGTAACAAAGCTTATATGCTCGTACCCCTTTTTTTTCACCAAATGTATGAATAAGTGAAGTTAATGATTTATCATGAAGAAATTGTAGTAAACCTGTATTAGCAGCTGTGCTACCACAGGCGATTGCTCTTTTTTCAATGAGCGTAACACGCATTCCAATTTTCGCTAACGAATACGCTATATGAGCACCTGCTTCTCCGCTTCCGACTACAAGCACATCACATATCATATCATTTTCTAATGATGGATAACAAGGCATAGAAACTCCTGTATTCCAAAACAACTTACCAGTCATAAGTTTCATAATTATACTCCTAAAATATAAATTTCTCCTTTCTATGTTTTGTTATTACCCATAAAAAAATCCAACTAACATACGCTAGTTGGATTTTTATTTTTAATTAGAACGCTCCTCCAGCCAATTTCCAACCGTCGGATATGTTTGTTTTACCGCTGTTCCACCGTAAACGATCGACATATGTCCCGTTGGTAAGCATACATATTGTTTATCTGTGCTAGAAATATGATCTAGCAAAGCTTCTACTTGGCATGGCAAAGCGATATGATCACGTTTCGCAGAAATATTTAAGACATTTGCCTTAATATTTGCAAGGTCTACCTTTTGTCCGCGAATAACGAGTTCACCTTTCACTAATTTATTATTTTGATAAAAATCTCGAATCCATTGTCTATACGATTCACCTGGGAATGGAATACCGTCACCCACCCACTTTTGAACTAATTTCCAGCTTTCGACGAAGCGCTCATTTTCTGAACGATCGAGTAAAGCGACATATGGACCGACAAAGTTTGTGATTGGTTTTAACATCTTATTTCCGAAATCAATCATTTCTGGCGGAATATTTCCGAATGTATCAACCGCTTTATCTAAATTGAAATATTTCTCATCTAATAAAGGACCGTATAATCCTGTTTCAGAGAAATCAAAAGGACTTGTCATAAAGATTAAGTTGCGAATCGGCATGTGCGGATGAAGTGCCGCATAAATAGAAGTTAGCGTTCCACCCATGCAATAACCAAGTAAAGAAATCTCGTCCGATTTCGCAGTTCTCATTACTTTCTTCACTGCTTTTGCAATATAATCGAACACGAAATCATCAAATTTCAAATGACTATCTTCTAAACCAAATGTGCCCCAATCAAGCATATACACATCAAAACCACGATCTACTAAATATTCCACTAAACTATTTCCTGGAGTTAAATCCATAATATACGGTTTATTAATAAGCGCGTATATTAATAGGATTGGAACTCTCTGTGTTTTTTCTTGTTTTGGAATGTAACGATACAGCTTCGTTTTATTCTTCGTCCAAATAACTTCTTTTGGTGTTAAACCAACTTGTGGTTCTGGTTCGCGTAATAAAACTTCGCTCGCTCTTTTCACACGGCGATATGCTTTACGATATTCTTCTGGGTACAACTCCAATTGTTTTTCCCATTCCGTTACGAATGTAGTCATTTTTCTATCTCCTTTTTGGTCGATTTCTTTCTAAAAAAAGAAGTGCATTCCTGCTATGGATATGCACTTTTTTCTTACTTCATTACATGTATAATCCGCCGTTAATGTTTAATTGCTGACCTGTGATATACGCACCGTCACGGCATAGATATACTACACCTTTTGCAATTTCATCAGCTTGACCAAAACGTTTTTTCGGGATTTTCGCAACGATTTTTTGACGCACTTCTTCTGGTACTTCTGCTACCATTTCAGTATCAATAAATCCTGGGCAAATTGCGTTTACAGTTACATTTGTTCTTGCAAGTTCTAACGCTAATGATTTTGTAAATCCTAACATACCCGCTTTTGCTGCTGAGTAATTTGTTTGTCCAAATCCACCAGCTTGGCCAATAATAGAAGAAATACTAATGATTCTTCCTTCTTCTGCTTCCGATATGTATGGAAGTGCTGCGCTTGTCGTATTGAATACACTGCTTAAGTTCACGTCAATTACGCGCTCCCAATCTTCACGATTTAATTTTTTGAATGTACGATCTCTTGTAATACCAGCATTATTAACAAGAATATCAACTTTACCAAAATGATTCACAGCTTCTTCTACAAGTCTGTTTGCATCTTCTACTTTAGAAACATCCGCTTGAACTGCATAAACGTCATGTCCTTCTTTTCCTAATTCATTTACTAAGTTTTCAGCTGCTTCTTTACTGCTGTTATAGTTAATAACAACTTTTGCTCCCTCTTGTGCTAATGCTACTGTAATTGCTTTTCCAATTCCTTTTGCCCCACCTGTTACGATTGCTACTTTGCCATTTAATTGAACCATTTCTTTTCCCCCTTAAATGAATTTGTGAACGATTGTTATGAATCATTTTGGTACTCATATGAATAGAGTCCATATATTAATTATGTTTCGTTGTTTATACATGAAAAAGAGATTCTCCCTTTCCCTTTTTCACGTTATAAACAAACGCTATTATTATTTTTTATTTTCCAGTTTATTCGCAGGCTTTACTTCTTCTTTTGCAGGTACTTGTAGTTTCGCTAGTACTGCATTTTGCTTTTCTAGTAACTCTAAAATTTGATCAACTTTCGTTTCTAGCGTGCGAATATCTTGTTTTACTTTCGTAACATCACGCTTTAATGTAGGAGCTTGTCCTAATGAATCCACTTTCTCTTCTAGAATTTCCTCAATGTTATCAACTTTATTTTCTAAGTTGATAACAAGCGTAGCTACTCTAGCGATATCCTCTCTCGTCGGCACATTCACCTGTTCTAAATAATTTTTTGTCGTATCATTTAATGCTTTTTGATAAAACAAATTCAAATCTAGAACGCTGCCCATCCAAGCAGAATATTCTTCTGTTTTAATTGTTTCATTGAGCGCTTTTCCCCAAAATGTTTCGGTTTGTTCATAAGCATTTTTCCATGCTTGCAATGGATCGAATTTTTGATCAATCACTTCGCCTACACTCCCTTTTTCGTTTTTGAAACAATTCAACCTATTCACTATTTTCTAATATTCTGAATAAAACTTCAAGTCTATATTTTATTTTTCTTTATTTTCCAACAAATGTATTGACATTAAAAACAGATAGGTGTAAATTGCACTTATAAGCAAAAAATTCCATCTAACTGATTCATGAGGTGATGCACAATCATGCTACATAATGAACCAGAACACCCAGAAAGTTTGGAAAAAAACCAAGCGAAACAACCAAACTCCATGCCAAAAAACTTCTTAGTTCCTTTCTTACTTCTCTGTCTAAAAGACTGGAGTCTTCATGGTTACAAACTCATTCAAATGCTAATGGACATCGGCTTTTCTTCTGTTGACCAAGGTAATGTGTATAGAACACTACGCAAATTAGAAAAGGAAAACCTTATTTCTTCTACTTGGGATACAAGCGAAGGCGGGCCAGCGAAACGAATTTATTCTTTAACAGAATATGGAGAGCAATATTTAACAACATGTGCGACTTCTTTTGAACATTATCAAAATATGTTGCGGACGTTCTTTACGTTATACACCAATGCATTCTTTCCATTTTCTACTTCTCCAGAAAAGGATGAAAAGGATTCTTCATCTTCACCTGGTGGTACAGCAGAGTAATCTGCGTTCACAATATGCAAAAAAACATTTGGAGGTCAAACAATGGAAACTAAGCCATACGAATTAGTCGATGCATTTTGGAAAAACTGGTCTCAATCTCTTTCCCTCTTCTCTTCAGCTGGGAAACAATTAGAGCAACTTACTTTAGAAACTTTAAAACAACAACAAGACGCTTTGCATAAATTAACATCAGGAGTAGATGAACTAGAAAAAGAACTACAACAATTCACTGCTCAGTTCAATAACCAATATACAGATTACGTGAAGCAATTAACTGGAAACTCCTTAAATGATCAAATTAACGAGTGGCAAGGGAAATGGAATGAACTTTCTACTCAAATGCATCAACTTACTGTTTCTCCTACGAAAACATCTTTGTCTATTCTTACTCAAACTAGCGGTCAATTTGAAGAAACAACAAAACAATTTATTGAACAACAACAATTACAACGTGACGAGGTTCAAAAACAGCTAAATGTTTTTTTGGGAGAGTTCAAGTCCAAACAACTAGAACTCGCAAAGCAGTTCGAGGAAAACTCAAAAAATTTATTTACTTCCATCAAGTAAGGAAAATGTGGGCGCTAACTGCAGCACAAACAAAACTCTTTCTTCCTCCTACTACATCAAGATGGCTAGCATTTTTCGATATGGAAAAGAAGGAGGCCAAAATGAATCCATTTCAAGAAGCACAAACTGTTCCGGAGCTTCGTTATGATGAGATTCAAGTCGGTGATCAAGCATCCCTTACAAAAACTATTACGGATGAGGACGTTATTAATTTTGCAAAATTAACTGGAGATGTGAATCCTATTCATATTTTAGATTCTTTTGCAAAAACGACAATGTTTAAAGAACGTATTGCTCATGGCATGCTCGTTTCCAGTTTCATTTCGACGATTCTTGGAACGAAACTTCCTGGCAAAAACACGATTTATTTATCTCAAAACGTTTCATTCCGTGCTCCTGTCAAAATTGGTGATACACTTCGCGTTGTGGCAGAAGTCATTAAAAAACGAGACGATAAAAAAATCATTACGTTGCAAACAAACATATATAATCAATCCGGTGATATTGTCGTGGAAGGTACAGCGACAATACTGAAAAAAGAGTAGCAAATTTGCTACTCTTTTTTCTATCCAATAACTTCTAATCACACCGATTACTTCCGCGTATGAGTACGTCGTTTCCACATAAAATAACGTTACCAGTTTAGATAGGTACTTAGCTGAACTGGACTACTTATAAGGATGTGTATCAACATGGTAAAAACAAACAAATTACTAGTTCCAGGTGCAGAACAAGCGCTTGAACAATTTAAATATGAAATCGCACAAGAATTCGGTGTTAGCTTAGGTTCTAATACAGCATCTCGTTCTAACGGTTCAGTTGGCGGTGAAGTAACGAAACGACTTGTTGCTTTAGCTCAACAACAATTACGTGGATAATACTATACCATATGGCTTAGAGGCAGATATTCTCTGCCTCTTTCTATTTTTAACATACATAATCGTGCTTTTTCACATACTAGTAAGAGCAAACTGAAAGGAACGATATGTAACATGAAACGGATTAATATTAGCATGAGTCCTCCCCGTGTTCTTACTTTGTCTTTTATTATGTTATCAATTATCGGTACATGCTTATTAAAGCTACCAATTGCTACAACAACGTCTATTTCATGGCTCGATGCTTTATTTACAACCGTTTCTGCTTGTACGGTTACAGGGCTTGGTGTTGTAGACACAGGAAAAGTATTTACCTTATTTGGCCAATGTGTCATTTTAACGCTTATACAAGTGGGCGGACTTGGCATTATGAGCTTTGCCGTTTTAATTGCGATTATGCTCGGCAGAAAAATTGGTCTTCAAAACCGAATTTTGTTACAACAAGCGTTAAATCAAACAAACATTGGTGGCGTCATTCGTCTTGCCAAAGCATTATTTTTATTCTCTTTTACAGTCGAATGTATCGCTACTTTGATTCTTTCTTTTGAATGGGTACCAAAATACGGGATTGCTAAAGGGATCTATTATAGCTTTTTTCATTCGATCTCTGCTTTTAACAATGCTGGTTTTTCTGTGTGGAGCGATAATTTAATGTCCCATTCTCATAGCATTCTTGTCAATCTCGTTATTTCCTCCCTCATTATTTTAGGTGGGATTGGTTTTACAGTAATCGTAGATATAAAAAGAAAGAAAAATTTTAAAAACCTTACACTACACTCAAAACTTATGCTCTCTTCTACTCTAATCGTCAATATTATTGCGACTATTTTTATTTTTATATTCGAGTTCCACAATTCCCTTTCTATGAGAGGCTTTACCCCATTTGAAGAAGGCATGGCCGCTTATTTCCAGGCGGTTTCAACTCGTACTGCCGGGTTTAATACAATTGATATTTCTGCATTATCAAAGCCTTCCCTACTATTAATGATGCTCCTTATGTTTATTGGCGCTGGTAGTGCTTCAACTGGTGGTGGAATTAAGTTAACAACATTTTTAATCATGTTTTTTGGGGTATTTAAATTTTTACAAGAACAAGATGATATTGTCGTGTTTAAAAAATCTATTAAAGATACTCTCATTGTCAAAGCATTGACCATCACTATTATTTCCATTTCATTTATCTTTTTTGCTATTTTAATTTTAAGTATTACTGAGCGAGTTCCTCTATTGATGAGTGCTTTCGAAGTATTTTCAGCATTTGGGACTGTCGGTCTCAGTATGAATTTCACACCACACTTAACTATGATTGGAAAAGCTATTATCATCTTTATGATGTTTTTTGGGAAAATGGGACCTTTAACATTGGCTTTTTCATTTGCACGTAAAAAGAACCGAAAAATAAAATATCCGAATGAAGATATTTTAACAGGTTGACAACCGTATAAATTATCCATATAATGAGAGTACAATAGCATATCTCCAAAGGGGAGTAGCGTCCAAGAATATTTCTTGGAAACAAAGTCGTCATTACGTAGAACCTAGTTCTTCCGGCTTTGTTGGCATTTTCATTACATATGTCTAGCAAGACCTTTGCCTATTAACGGCAGAGGTCTTTTTTGTATTCATTACCAAATTCTTCCAAAGTTAATAGGTAGGAGTATGGGGAAACTAAATAGTGGGGAAATTCTTCACTTATTTAGTACTTATAGAAATGAGAGGAGAATGTACATGGATGTATCATTATTATTGGAGTATGGTTGGGTATTACTCATCCTAATTGCACTTGAAGGGATTTTAGCGGCTGATAACGCTCTTGTTCTTGCAATTATGGTAAAACATTTACCAGAAGAAAAACGAAAGAAAGCACTATTTTATGGATTAGCGGGGGCATTTGTTTTCCGATTCGGATCGTTATTTATGATCTCGTTCTTAGTCGATGTATGGCAAGTGCAAGCAATTGGTGCCATTTACCTTATGTTTATCGCTGGTAATCACTTATTTAAAACGTATGTTAAAAAGAATACGGATGAAGAAGCAGAAGAAAAAGAAGCAAAGAAAAAACAAGAGAATTTTTGGTGGACTGTATTTAAAGTTGAGGTTGCTGATATCGCCTTCGCGGTTGATTCAATTTTAGCTGCTGTTGCATTAGCAATGACTTTACCAAAAACAGGATTAGGTACAGTTGGTAGTCTTGATACTGGGCAATTCGTTGTTATCTTTGTAGGTGGACTTATCGGATTAATCATTATGCGATTTGCAGCAACTGCTTTCGTACAAATCTTAAAACGTAAACCAGGACTTGAAACTGCAGCATTCTTAATTGTAGGTTGGGTTGGTGTGAAGTTAGCAGTCTATACATTAGCACACCCTGCATTAAATGTAATTCCGCATTCATTCCCAGAATCTACACCATGGAAACTTACATTCTGGATTGTATTAGTTGGAATCGCAGTTGGCGGTTGGTTCTTCTCGAAAGAAGTAGAAGTAAAAGTAGAAAAGAATTTAGACGAAAAAGCGCTGTAATTACAGCGCTTTTTCTTTTTTCCCTTCCTCCTCTCAATGTCCAGAAAAAATTCCATTATACTATCTTTTGTAAACGTTTTCTTAATGCATGTATGTCCTTTTTGTGAAACATTGCACAAACTTATTGAAACTAAGAACAATTCCATGTACTTTATTCATATAAGGAGTATTTATAGATGATGTACTAAAGGAGCGTATTACTCATGCTAGAACAAGGATTAGATTATGTTGTCAAACTGGCTAAGAGCAAAAAACAAATGCTAGATACAAACCCGATGCAATATTTCATTCGTGCCGCACTTGCGGGTATTTATATCGGTTTTATTATTGTACTATGTTTTAAATTAGGTAACTTTTTTCACATTGCAGATTCACCAGCAACTTATTTAGCTGCTTCTATGTTTTTCGGAATTGCTCTCGTTCTTATTATATATGGTGGCGCTGAATTGTTTACTGGAAACACAATGTATTTCACTGTAGCAACTTTAAGAAAAGAAACAACTATTTCTGATACACTTCGCAACTGGGTTGCTTGTTATGCGGGTAACTTAGCTGGCGCTTTATTCTTTGCCTTACTATTTTACGCAACTGGCATTTTCGAAGCCATTGATCACGGTCATTTCATGAATAAAGTTGTTGAAGGAAAGATGAATACACCTACAATGCAATTATTCTTTAAAGCGATTTTATGTAACTGGCTCGTATGTCTTGCTTGCTTCTTACCTTCTCAAGTGAAAGGTGACACAGCCAAAATACTAATGATGATGATGCTCGTTTTCACTTTCTTTTTATCTGGTTATGAGCATAGTATCGCAAACTTATCATTGTTTGCCTTATCTTTATTATCACCACATCCTGATACAATTACTTTCGCGGGCGCTATTCACAACTTAATTCCAGTTACAATCGGTAACATTATTGGCGGATCTGTATTTGTTGGCATGGTATATCATTACTTAACAAAGAAAGCACCTGATGTTAAACAGGAAGAGACTGAATTAGTAGCCGCTCAAACAGAGGAAATCATTCCTTTACAAGCTCATATGAAACATTAAAAACTCCAAAGTTTCACTTTGGAGTTTTTAGCTCCCTACATATTTAATGACAATATGAGGGTGGATCTCCCCTTTTTCTTTCCCTTCCTCAATTCTCTGCTTCATCTGGTGCATACCGATGACATCATTTGTATGAAGATAAATCTCATTAACATATAAACCTTCCGTACAAAAGGCTTCTACAAAATCTAATCCGCTCTTTTGCCTCCATCCCATATTATAGTCAAGAGAAAGGATGTTTACCTTATTACTCCGAACAAATTGTAACGCAGATTCTACTGTAGTTGCCAAAACATATCCGTATGGACAACTTCTTTGATCATCCATATATACATTCATTTTCTATCCCCTCTCTATTTTGTATATGTGACCAACATATAACATATCGCCCCAAGGCTAATAAAAGGGCCAAACGGAATTTGAGTCCTCATTTTCATACGTTTTAATACTATAGCAGCTCCAAAAAAACAAAGACTAAAGCAAGATGCTAAAAATAAAATCAGAAAAATCCCTTTGAGTCCCACTATAAATCCAAGTAACGAAAGTAATTTTATATCTCCTCCACCAAGCCCTTCTGGATATATCTTTTGCATACAATATAACAAAATGAATATAACACCACTACCAACTATACTATCTGTCCAAGTGACTAACGGTACAAAAATACATTCTAAAATGAGTAAACAGGCAAACCAAGCTAAAATACGATTTGGGATTAACATATATATGTAATCTGTAACTGAAATAATAAGAAGTAATGAAAATAGCGATAAAATGATGATAAGCTCTCGTTCCATCCCAATCATATATACAGTAAGAAAAAATATCATTCCGGTTACAAGTTCAAATACTACGTACAAAATTGAAATTTCCCTCTTACAATTCGTACAACGTCCCCTTTGTATACAAAATGAAATGATTGGGATCAATTCTTTTGGCTTTAGCACATACTTACAATAATGACAATGCGAACGAGGGGTAATGATAGACTCACCTAGTGGCACTCTCATCGCAATTAACATAAAAAAAGAACCAAACACCATCCCCACTAACAATGCATATAAATAAGTGAACATCCCTTCCTCTCCTTTCCAGAAGAACATAGCAAAAAAAGGAGAGAACTTCTACTTCATATTATCCTTTATTCTACTAAAAAAGCAGGCCATTTTCTGGCCTGCTTTCCCCTCTTTTATACAATGAAATATACTGCTTTTAATGGTCCATGTACTCCGACAACAAGATTCATTTCAATATCTGCCGAGTTACTAGGCCCTGTAATAAAGTTAATACAAGATGCTACTGTCTCGCCATTTTCTACACGTGTGTTCATATCCTGAACTGCTTGTGTAATACGAGGCACAAGTGTTTCACGTGGAATAATAGCAAAGTAAACCGTCGGTAAAAAGTGTAAAGAACGACCTTGGCCTTTATGACTTTGGACAACAATCGTACCAGATTCAGCTAAAGTATAATCACTAAATGCGATTCCAATATTCGCTCTTTCAGCTATACGCATATTCTCTTCTTTTTTCTCAGGATCCCATACATTCACTTCAACATTTTGCTTTGGAAGCTCTTCTTTAAATAAAGAAGTCAATCCATAAGAATCAAAACGGTCATCTGCCGATAACATAATAGGTCCCCCGCCGTTTTCCACGATTACTTTTTGAATATCTTCACGCAAACGATCATTTGTCGTTTCCACTACAGTTGTATGAATGTTTGTACATTGATTTTTAAATACTTCTAACAATTCTTCTTGTGAATAATCTTTTAGCGTTTCTACATTCACATTACTTTTCCATGCTGGACGCTTTACGCCTTCCGTTTTACGTGCGCGTCCAAGTTCTTTTGCAATATTATCTAGAAAGGACTCACGGTTTTGAATTAATCCTGTCATTATTTGTCCCCGCCTTTCTTATGATCTTTATACCAATCACGGAATCGTTCTTTACTTGGAGCCGGGAATTCCCGAATATCTGTCCAGTTTTTAAGTGGCCCAACACCTTTTGATACACGGTTACCAGATGTAAATGGACTCATTGCTGCTGGCGCCATTTTTGATCCCATTTTATATAAAGCTGCTGAAGATGCACCCATACTAAACATTTTCATTGCTAATTTTTCTGCAAGTGGAGCACGTCCTTCTTGCTCAACAATTACTTGACGATGTTTTAATAATAAATCATGCAATGGAATTTTTACTGGACAAGCTTCTGTACATGCTCCGCATAAACTAGATGCATAAGGAAGCTCTTTGTAATCGTCATACCCACCTAAAAGTGGTGTTAATACCGCACCAATTGGTCCTGAATAAATAGAGCCATATGAATGTCCACCAACGTGACGGTATACAGGACATACATTGACACAAGCAGCACAACGAATACATTGCAATACTGAGCGGAATTCCGATCCAAGAATTTGAGAGCGGCCATTATCCACAACAACTAAGTGGAATTCTTCAGGTCCATCTACTTCCTCTTCTTGAATTGGTCCCGCTACAGTTACATAACTTGTTAATTTTTGCCCTACTGCACTACGACATAGTAAACCAACTAAAACATCTAATTCTTCCATTGTCGGAACCATACGCTCCATACCCATTACTGCAATTTGAGTTTTCGGAATCGACATAACAAGATCAGCATTACCTTCGTTCGTTACTAAGCAAAGAGAGCCGGTATTTGCAACAGCGAAGTTACAACCTGTCACACCAATTTCTGCATCCATAAATTTCTCACGAAGTTGTTTACGAACAAACTTTGTCATTTCGTATGGATCATCAGAATTTTCATATCCTAGTTTCTCTTTAAATACGTCACGAATTTGCGCTCTATTTTTATGAAGTGCAGGCGCAATAATATGTGAAGGTGGATCGTTATCTACTTGCAAGATATACTCTCCTAAGTCACTTTCTAACACTTCACAGCCAATCTCTTCAAGGGCATGATTCATACTAATCTCTTCAGTTACCATTGATTTTGATTTTACAACTTTCTTCGCTTGTTTCTTTTTTGCAACGTCTTGAATATACTTTGCTGCATCCTCTTTCGTTTTCGCAAAGTACACGTGTCCGCCTCTTTTTGATACATTTTCACTTAATTGCATTAAGTAATAATCAAGATTTTCTAACGTATGTTGGCGGATTTGTTCACCTAGTTCACGCCACTCTTCCCAGTTTCCTAATTCGTCCGCTGCTTTTAAGCGATTCGTATATAAGCGCGTTTGTGCAGAAGATACTGCTCCGCGCATAAACGAATCTTGAATTCCATCGCCAACGCGATCATTAAATTTTTTCTCACTGATTTTCATAGACATAGCTTATGTTCCCCCTTCATGAGCGACTATTCAGTACCTCAGCAATATGCATTACTTTTATTTCTTTTCCTAAACGCTCAATACGTCCGCCAATGTTTAACAAACACCCACAATCTGCACCAATTAAATAATCAGCACCTGTTTCCATTGCACTATCTACCTTTTCATCTACCATTTGCTCAGAAATTGGAGTCATCTTCACTGAAAACGTTCCCCCAAACCCACAACAATTTTGCTCGTTTGGCAGTTCTCTCACAGTTAATCCTTTGACGTTTGATAATAAAATTCCTGGCGCCTCTTTTACTCCAAGTAGGCGTGTCATATGACAAGATTTATGAATTGTAGCTATCCCTGGTAAACTTGCACCAACATCTGTAACTTTTAAAACATCTACAATAAATTGTGTAAATTCATATGTTTTATCAGCAACCTTTTGTGCACGTTTAGCCCACTTCGGATCATCTTTAAAAACATGTGGATACTCATGAAACATTGTCGCACAAGAACCAGATGGTGTAACAATATATTCTGCATCTTCGAAAGTTTCAATCATATGTTTCATCGCTTCTTTTGCTGCTTCTACATGGCCGCTATTATAAGCAGGCTGACCGCAACAAACTTGTGCTTCTGGAAATTCAATTTCACAACCTAAACGCTCCAACACTTCAACTGTTGCTTTGCCGACATTTGTTTCAAACATATCAACTAAACAAGTAACAAATAAAGTAACTTTCATAATTATTACTCCCCCTTTTTACAACTCCACCAACAAACATATGGTCATCAGATGACTAAGGAAAGAAGAAGTAGACTCAACCACGGCCTATCCTCTCCCTCTTCTAAAGAAAACGCTTACTTAATCTCTCTCTATTTTATCAAAAAATTTGATTTTTAAAAGATTAAATTACGAATTTATATCGTTTTTACCTGTGACAATATGTTCTACATTTGTTAAATGATCTAGCATTGCTTGCTGCGCTAATTCTACATCTTGCTTTAACACTGCATCATATATAACTTGATGCTCTTCTATAAGTCGTTCTGATGTTGTTTGTTCACCATATAAAATAATGCGTCTTGATTCACCAATCGTTTCAGCGATCATCTCTGAAACGTGATTCATGAGTTCAAGCAAAATGTTGTTATGCGAAGACTCCGCAATTCCCATATGGAACTGAAAATCTGCTTTTTCACCAGCCTTTTCATCTCCAATGCTCTTTGCCATTTCATCTAACCAATGCTTCATATTTTGCAAATTATCTTCTGTACGTTTTGCCGCAGCTGCTCGAACTGCCCCCACTTCAAGCACCTTTCGTACTTCTAATAAGTTCAAAATATCTTCTTTCTTCATTAATAATTTATTGTTTAATGATTTTGTTAATGAAGAAGAATCGAAATTCTTCACATATGTACCTTCTCCTTGTTTCATCTCAATTAAGCCCATTGCTCTTAGCGCACTTAACGCTTCACGAACAGCAGATCTACCAACTTGAAACTGCTCAGCTAATTGATGTACAGGAAGTAGTTTGTCACCAGGTTTTAACGTACCATTTTTAATCATTGTTAAAATAGCTTCAGATACTTCTTCGTAAATTTTTTTCGGTTTAATAGATTTGTACTCCAGTTAAATCACCTCAGTATCTTCCAAACAACAATTGAAACGATTTATAAGAACTTTGCATCATAACTATTTTAGAACGAATTGGTAAGAAGTACAAATGTTTTGTTCATAAAATCGTCAAAATTCCGATATTTATTTCATATTAATTTATATCTTTACGTATAACTTTTGTCTTCAATATAAAAAGCATGCTCTAAAAATTAGAACATGCTCCCCTCATCCTGTACTTTCAATTTAATACTAACTGTCGTTCCATTCCCTTTTTCACTTTCAATTCGCCACTGTCCATCATGTATATGAACAATTTGTCTGACAATAGCAAGGCCTAAACCTGTTCCACCATGTTGACGACTTCTCGCTTTATCAACGCGGTAAAAACGTTCGCCAAGATTTTCTAAATGCTCTGTTTCAATACCGATTCCTGTATCTTTTATGTTCAATTCACAGTAATCATCTATCTGCCTGAGTGTTATCAGAATATCCCCGTTTTGATTTGTATACCGTATCGCATTATCTAACACGTTATGAAGCACTTGTTGCATACGATCCTCATCAATCATTACAATGATTTCTGGATTTAGATTTGTTGAAATACGAATTTTCTTTTCTATAAACTTAATCTCATACGTATCTAACACATCTTCAATCAGTTGTGAAAAAACGATAGGTTGTTTCTTTAGCGGAAAATGTTCACCTTCTAATTGTGCTAAATCTAATAAATCATGAACGAGACGCTGCATACGCCCCGCTTCTTTATGAATGAGCTGTGTTACTTTTTCCTGCTGTGGCCCCTTCGCTACACCATCTAAAATAGCCTCACTATATCCTTTTATATAACTAAGCGGTGTTCTTAATTCATGCGAAACGTTAGCTAAAAATTCCTTTCGCTTTACGTCTTCTGTCTCTAAAGAATTTGCCATTTTATTAAATGCTTTTCCTAATCGTCCAATTTCATCTTCGGAAGAAATTGTAATCCGTTCTGAGAAATCTCCCGTAGCCAAATGATTGGCAACTCGTTCCATTTGCGAAAGCGGTCTCGTGATAGCAATAATAATCTTTCTACCAATCCATATTGTCAGTAAAGTCATAGCAAGTGCTAACGGTGCTAAAATAAGGCCCATATCATATATTAAGTCTTTTATACTTTTTAAAGGAATATAAGAATATACAATGCCAACTAATTTTTTATTTTCTAAAACAGGGATGACAACCCCCATAATATTACGGTCAAAATGTTCCTCATATCCTATCTTTGTCACAGTTTTTCCATCTAATAACGCTTGCCTGTCCCCTTCACTTATAAGGGAATGATGATGCACATCAAAAGGTAAACATGCGCTTAAATCACGCGGGTTAGATACGAAAAGAACGTCTGAACTAGATATTTGATCAAATGCTCTTACTTTCTCTTCAAAAGTTGCTATTCCTTCACGCTTATCATATTGCGCAGCAAGACGCTTCCCTTCCATTACTAATGAATCTTTTAAATTATCAACGTATAGTTTTTCATACGAATATAAAGATACAAAATAAAGAAAGGAAACTGTTACACATACTGCACATACTACTGTAAGCCAAAGCTTCTGTACCATCGTAAACATACGTTACACCTCAAATTTATAGCCTACACCCCAAACCGTTTGAATGTAGTTTCCACTTTCTCCAAGCTTCAAACGCATCGTTTTCACGTGCGTATCTACTGTTCTTGTACTTCCGGCATAATCATATCCCCATACCTTTTCCAGCAATTGTTCCCGGCTAAATACTTGCCCTGTATGTTGGCAAAGAAAATAGAGTAAATCAAACTCTTTTACTGTAAGAGAAATCGGCTCACCATCAGCCTCAATCTTCCTACTTTTTTCATTAATAAGGATCGGTCCAAACTGAATCTCCTCTTGTTGCTCTTGCTTTGTATAACGTCTTAACACAGCTTCCATACGAGCAATTAGTTCTCCAGGACTAAATGGCTTTACAATATAATCATCTGCTCCCATACGTAAGCCGTTCACCCTATTCCACTCTTCACCTTTTGCTGTTAAAAATATAATTGGTACATCCGACGTTTTTCTAATTTCTTTACAAACTGAAAGTCCATCCATTTCTGGCATCATAATATCTAATACAACGAAATCATAATGATCCGTCTCTAATTTTTTTAGAGCCTCTTTTCCATTTTCAGCTTCTCCCCACTCGTATCCGAAATTATCTAAGTACATTCCAACAAGCTGCCTCATATCACTTTCATCATCTACAACTAGCACCCTATATTTACTCATTGTCCTTCCCTTCCCTCTCTATGAGTTGAAACGGCCCTTTTCCGACTTTAATTGTTTGTTTTATTTTCAAATTCTTCATATCCATGACACACACTTCATCACTATCATAGCTTGCTACATATCCTTCTGCTCCGCTCTTCAAAAATGCAAATGGGTTCGATCCTACTTCTACAGAAGCCACCTCTGTATACGTGCTAACATCAAACTTTCTAAGCGTATTCGAACCGTGACTTAATGCATATACATACTTACTATCCTTCGTTATATTCACAGGCATAAACGGAGCATGTAAAGAACGTACCATTTCTCCGCTCTGCAATGAATACACTAATACTTTTTCATTGACTTGATTTCCATCACCATGTCCGCCAATCCATATTTCTTTCCCATCTGGGCTAATTGTCGCTCCCGTTGATGCTGGGGGAATCATAAAGGATTGTATCATTTCTTTTTTCTTTGTATCAATGGTCGTTAGCTTCGTATCATAAAAGTTTAATACAGATAACTGGTTATGGTGCTCTACCATCGTTATTGGTCCTTTTCCTGTTGATACACTCCCTGTCTCTTTCCCTTTTATCGTAAAGAACCTTACCTTTTGAGCAGTTTGATCGGCAGCAAATAATTGCTTTTTATCTTCGGATACAATCACATTTACAATACCTTTTCCAGTGTTATATTTGTCCACTTGCCTTCCTTCTGTTAGTGAATATACATACATGTACTCTAACTGCTTGCCATATACAAGTATGTCCTCGCCGTTTGGAAGTAGTGCAACTCCTGCCATTGGCTCATTAAGTTCCCATGTCGTAATTAACTTTTTAGTTTGTTTATCAACAAAACTAATACTACCTTCTTTTATATTCGTTGTTATAATAACACTTTTATCTTTAGCAATCGGTGCATATGAACTTCCTTGACACCCTACTAATAGAAATAAAAAACAGAGAAGAAAAACATACTTTCTCAAAAGATTCCCTCCATCTTCGGATGATTTCGTTATAATTGTAAAATAACAAATAAATGTGTGGAAAGTGTGAAATTTTCCTTTCTTACTTCAATTACATATATAATGTACAACAAATAGAATTTGAGGTGTGCAAATTATGCTTTTTCCTGATTTAGCGAATAAAATTGTACGAGAAGTACGCAGATTAATTAAAGAAAATATCATTATCATTAATATACAAGGGGTTATTATCGCAAGTACAGATATAGAAAGAATTGGTCAATTTCATGAAGGTGCACTCCGCTGTGCAAAACAAAAGAAAACTGTCATTATTACAAAAAAAGATGAACAACGTTTGCAAGGCGTAAAGGCGGGTATGAACCTCCCTTTACTATTCCATGACGAAGTAATTGGTGTCATTGGAATTACAGGCGAACCTGAAAATATTTCACAATACGGAGAAATATTACGTAAAATGACCGAACTACTCATTCACGAAAACTACTTTTTAGAACAACTAGAACTTGAACACCGTTCTTATGAAGCATTTGTCTTTGATTGGCTCCAAAATACAGACTGGTCTCCAAGCTTTCTCGATCGCGCAAAAACACTTGGTATTGATTTATATAAGAAGAAACAACTTATTTTGTTCTCTATCGATCAAAATGACACGATGCTTCAGCGTAAGATTTGGCAACACGTACGCAATCTATTAACAAAGGAGCATCTATTTGTTCGCTGGGGAAATGATCGATTCATTTTATTTACAGCCACAAACTCCAAAGAGCAAACGTATCAATTTTTAAAAAGATTAAAACAAGACTGTGAAACTTTGTTTTCTATTCCTTTATATATTGGGATTGGAAAATCCGCTACACCAAGCAATATGAACTTATCGTACGAGCAAGCATTACAAGCTCTTTCTGTATCACTTGAAACGAAAAAAATTGTATTTAATGAAGATTTACGTTTAGAAATGTGCTTACAAGATATTTCTACTGAAACGCGGGAACAGTTTCTAAGGCGCACCATCGAAAACTTACTATCATCTCCTGAGCTTATGCACACTTTACGCTTATTTATTGATTATAACCAATCCTATAAACAAACAGCTGAACAATTACATATACACATTAACACATTGCATTACAGACTTAAAAAGATTGAGGAGCATACAGGACTTGACCCGAAACAATTCAAAGACTTAAACATTTTATACTTCTCGCTCCTCTTATTAGATAATTATACAAAAAAGAACGATAAAATAGATTAATCTTTAGATGATTATACATAGAAAGAATCCCTCAACTTTTTTATCATTATAATGAAAGCACTGTGACAACGTTTTTTATTATGACTAATTACGTTAACAGTTTGAGGGGGATTTCCAATGTTAGAAAAGCAAATTATTCATTCATTCGTATCCATTGTTGGCAAAGATAATGTAGATACATCCAATATGGGGCGTTTAACGTATAGTTATGATGCCACTCCAAACTTCCAAGCAATGCCTGATGCAGTCATTGCTCCTCGTAATACAAATGAATTAGCTGACGTGTTAAAAGTATGTAACACTCACAAAATTCCTGTATATGTTCGTGGTTCTGGCACAAACCTTTGCGCAGGGACATGTCCACTTGAAGGCGGTATCGTCCTTATCTTCCGCCATATGAATAACATTTTAGAAATTGATGAAGAGAATTTAACAATTACTGTACAAGCTGGTGTTATTACGCTTGATATTATTAAAGCGGTAGAAGAAAAGGGTTTATTTTACCCACCAGATCCAAGCTCAATGAAAATTTCTACAATCGGCGGTAACATTAATGAAAACTCAGGTGGATTACGCGGATTAAAATATGGCGTAACACGTGATTATGTGATGGGTCTTGAACTTGTCCTACCAAATGGCGATATTATTCGTACTGGTGGTAAATTAGCAAAAGATGTAGCTGGTTACGATTTAACTCGTTTATTTATCGGTTCTGAAGGAACGCTTGGCGTCGTAACTGAAGCCATATTAAAACTTGTTCCTATGCCTGAAACGAAGAAAACGATGCTTGCACTATATGAAGATATTAATGAAGCTGCACGTGCTGTTTCTTCTATTATTGCAAATAAAATCATTCCAGCGACACTTGAGTTTTTAGATCAGCCAACAATCGAGGTAGTAGAAGAATTTGCACAAATCGGTTTACCAACTGACGTAAAAGCAATTTTATTAATCGAACAAGACGGCCCGCCCGAAGTTGTCAATCGAGATATTGAAAAAATGGCTAACGTTTGTCGTTCTATGAATGCAGTCGATGTTCGCGTTGCAAAAGATGAAGCGGAAGCAGATGCACTTCGGACAGCTCGCCGTAGTGCACTATCAGCACTTGCAAGACTAAAACCTACAACAATATTGGAAGATGCAACGGTACCACGTTCACAGATTGCTCCGATGGTTGAAGCTATTAATGCCATTGCCAAAAAATATAATATTCCTATTTGTACGTTTGGGCATGCTGGCGATGGCAACCTACATCCAACTTGTATGACAGATGCTCGTAATGAAGAAGAAATGCACAGGGCTGAACAAGCCTTTGCTGAAATATTTACGAAAGCAATCGAACTTGGTGGCACAATTACTGGTGAACATGGTGTTGGTGCGATGAAAGCTCCTTATTTAGAAATGAAATTAGGTAAAGAAGGTATTGCTGCTATGCAAGGAATTAAACAAGCCTTCGACCCAAATAACATTATGAATCCAGGCAAGATGTTCGCGAAAGACACTCGCAAAAGAGTGGTGGTTGAACGATGACAACATTAAATAAAGAAAACATTCAAAAGGAATTTAAAGAACGATTAAGTGAAGATGAACTACTAAACTGTATGCGATGCGGTTTCTGCTTACCAACTTGTCCTACTTACATCCAATCTGGATATAAAGAATCACATTCACCACGAGGACGTATCGCAATAATGAAAGCGGTCGTTGACGGTTTAATTGAGCCAGATGAAGATGTTGAAAACACATTAAATGTTTGCCTCGGCTGCCGTGCTTGTGAACCTGTTTGTCCATCTGGTGTGAATTATGGACATTTATTAGAAGAAGCTCGTAATATTATAAATCAAAATAAAAAGTTCTCGGTGCCAGTGAGAGCCGTTCGTAAAATCGTTTTTGAAGGACTATTCCCGCATCAAAATCGAATGAGAACTTTAACAGGACTAATCGGATTTTATCAGCGTTCTGGTTTACAAACGCTAACACATAAAACAGGGATCATGAAGTTATTCCCTGAAACACTTGCAACAATGGATCTCGTTTTACCAAAAGTCCCTAAAATGAAAGCAATGAAAGATCGTCCTGAATTTTTACCCGCTGAAAGTACAAAAAAGAAACAAGTTGCATTCTTCACGGGCTGTTTAATGGATACGATGTTTTTAGAAACAAATAACGCAACGATGAAACTTCTTCAGTTAGCTGGTTGCGATATCGTTATTCCGAAAACACAAAGTTGCTGCGGGGCATTACATGGGCATGCTGGTGAGAAAAGTGGAGCAAAAGAATTAGCAAAACTCAATATAAAAGCATTCGAAGATTTAAATATCGACTATATTATTACCAATGCTGGTGGTTGCGGAGCTTACCTCGTAGACTACGATTATCTTTTAAAAGACGATCCACAGTGGGCAGAACGTGCAAAGCAGTTTGTTTCTAAAATTAAAGATATTACCGCTATTCTAGTAGAACTAGATTTCCATAAACGAACTGACTTACGACTCACACCGCAAATTATTACGTATCAAGACTCTTGTCATTTACGCAATGTTATGCGAACATCTTCAGAACCTCGTATGTTACTAGAAGCAATTCAAGGCGCAACATACCGTGAAATGAAAGATGCTGATCGCTGCTGTGGTTCTGCTGGTATTTACAATATTGTTCATTCAGAACTATCCATGGAATTTCTAGATTATAAAATGGATCGTGTACATGAAACAGAAGCAGCAACTATTGTTACTGCAAATCCAGGTTGTCTACTACAAATGAAATTAGGCATTGAACGAGAAGGACTTTCTCATAAAATGAGAGGAATTCACGTTGTAGATTTATTATTAGAAGCAATTGAAACCAACTCGTAATAACTCGTAACATACGTAATAATAGGAAAACGGCTATCTCCTTCGTCTATGTAAAGAGATAGCCGCTTTTTTGTCCGCTACAAGATTAAGAATATGTTACTTTATTATAAAAAAGAACAACAGAAACATTACAGTTTTGTAAAAATCAATCCAGTATATTCCTCAAAAAAACGCTCAAATCATTGATACAATAGGATTCTTCATTTTCAATATAGGTACATTTATCCAGAAATCCCCGCTTAAAACGAAGTATAAAAATGCTGAAAATTCCTTTTATACTCTATGTTTCTCTTATTTTCTCCCTTTTCTTCACTTAGGATAAATTAGGTAATTTTAAAGTCTATGAATTTTTTTCCATCTTTTTTCTCGTAAATTGTATGCTACGATGAATTGGTCAGTCAGACAGGCTGTCAAAACAAATCGTGTGAAAACAAATTAAAACTTTATATAGGGGGACACACATCATGAAAAACCGTGTTTTATTATCTGTAGCTGCTGCAACAGCTCTTACTTTAGGAGTATCATCTTTAGATGCACAAGCTGCAACAGTACAACCATCTAACATAAAGGTTCAAAATATTCAGCATTCAAAAGTGATGATGAAGCAAATGAGCCAACAAGAATTACAAGCATTCTTACAATCTATGGGCGTTGAGTCATTAGCACAATGGCAACAAGGTAATTTCCAACCAAACTGCTTCATTCCTGGTCAACAACCAACTGAAAATGTTGTAATTGAGCAACCAACAGCTAAGCCAGAAACTCAAAAGCCTGCTGAGCAAAAACCAGTTGAGCAAAAGCCTGCTGAAGAAGTTCAAAAACCAGAAGCTCAAAAACCTGCTGAAAACAACAATACTCAAAAACCTGCTGAACAAAAACCTGCTGAGCAAAAGCCTGCTGAAGAAGCAAAATCTTTAAGCGAATTCGAACAACGTGTTGTTGAATTAACAAACGCTGAACGTGCAAAACAAGGCTTACCAGCACTAAAAATCGATACTGAATTAAGCAAAGTAGCACGTATCAAGTCTGAAGATATGCAAAAAAACAACTACTTTGATCATAATAGCCCTACATACGGGTCTCCGTTTGACATGATGAAGAAATTTGGTATTTCTTATACATCTGCAGGTGAAAACATCGCTCAAGGCCAACGTTCACCTGAAGAAGTAGTACAAGCTTGGATGAACAGTGCTGGACACCGTGCAAACATCTTAAATAACGGATTCACTCACATCGGTGTTGGCTATGTAGAGAGCGGCAACTACTGGACACAACAATTTATTACGAAATAAATAGATTAAAAGGGTCTTCTCATGATGAGAAGACCCTTTTTTATGTTTCATAACTTTCTATTATATATGAGTACAATATGTAGAACATAAACAAAATAGAGCCACAACTTATTACACTAAGCAACACATAAAATCCCCATTTCAAGTTCAAAAACAATGAAAATAATATACTACATGCCATCACTTGGAAAATCCGCCTACTCACTAAACGAATTTTTTGTAATTTAATCGGGTCTTTTTCCGTACTCTTAACTGTTTTAAACCCTTTACTAAGCATAAAAAGAAACATACTAATTCCAATTGTTAGTCCTGTCTGAAAGGATATCATGCTTTCAAAATTAATAAAAAGAATTAGCATATGGATAAACAACATAAATAAAGTAATTGTTTTTATAAATCCATTTGTAATGACATGCTCGCCCTCATTAAACTTATATATATTATGTGAAATAATATACACGAATCCATGTAAAAAAATAATAAGACAAGGAATAAATGCTAAAACAACTTGTTTACTCATAAACTCATTCGCCACACCATTTTCATTCCAATGTACTGCCATAAGGTTTGGTAAATATGGATAGAGGCATAGAGTAACTAAAAGACAAGCGAAAAATATTCCTAGTATATATTTATATTTGACCAAGTGATTCTCACCTCTCTTTTCTCTTAACGGCTTCGCTTCTTTTAGAGAAATTCCTGCAAGAATCTATTTTTCTCAAATTTAAACTTACACTTTACGCATTCATTCTTTGAAATTCTTTCATTGTATTATTTAATTTTACAGGAAATGGCACATCCACTTCAATCTCTTCTTTCATGATTGGATGTAAGAAGTGAATCTTCATCGCATGTAATGCTTGCCCTGTCATATATTTCGTTTGCCCGCCATATAATACATCCCCAATTAATGGATTGTCATTATAACTCATATGAACACGAATTTGATGTGTTCTACCTGTTTCTAATTGTAACGTTACAAGCGTAACATTTTGGTTTTTAAAATACTTCTCTACTTTATAATGTGTTATAGCTTGATCTCCCTTTGGAGAAACACGTCTTCTCGTCGCATGATGACGGTCTCTTCCAATAGCTGCGTCAATTGTGCCTTGCTTCTTTTTTACTTTCCCTTCCACAAGCGCCGCATATGTTCTTTTAATTTTTCGTTCCATTAATAAACGATCCATAATTGCACCAGCAATTCTATGCTTAGCAAACACGACACCACCTGTCGTATCTTTATCTAACCGATGAATATGACGAACCTTCGTCTCTAAACCTTGCATTTGAAAATGAAAGGCAACGAGGTTTGCAAGTGTTCCCGTTCCACCTTTTTCAGCAGGATGTGTGTCCATCTTCTCCGGCTTATTTACGATGAGTACGTGATCGTCTTCATATGCTACATCTAATTCACCATATTCAGGCTCCACACCGTACTCTTCCTCCATAAACATATGAACTTGTAACTTATCGCCTTCTTTTAAAAGATCATTCCATCTTCTCTGTTCTCCGTTAACGGTAACACCTTTCTCCATACGAAGATGATGTAACAACTTTTTCGGTATTTCCCATTCTATTTTTAATAACGACTCAATGCTTATACCATTCCATGTAGCTGGAACAGTAATTTCGCACCATTCGCCCTTCTTGTTCGTTTCCATACTGTATCACCTTATTTCTATTGATTCTCTCATTGTAACGGAAAATACACTTTGATGCACCGTCAAAAATAGAGGACAGTCTTATAATAGACTGCCCGCTCATGCTCTACGTCTTTTCATTTCCTGCAATACTTCTTCCGCTTTTTGTTCATACGATAAATCTTTAAAGAAATCCGCCAATCTTTTATAATCATTATACGTATCTAATAAGTCATCAATTTTTTCTACTTTCATCACTTGTTGTTTTTGCTTCATTTTTACTGGATAACGATAGCCCGATACTTCTTGTATTTTGTAATACTCATCCTCTACTTGAATGACCTTTACAAGCTCCTCCTCTTCCGCATCCATCGTATACCCATCAAAATCTCTCAACAATTCATAAATAATATGAGTCCATTCATCTTTTGGATAAAATCCTTTTTCTAACCGATAACCGACAATGCGATACATATGCCCATCGTTTTCTGCAAACTGTACTGTATCATTTAGCTTGAACTTAAAATAACGAAACATTGCCTTCACCTACTTATATGTAATGTTCTTATCACATACTATTTGCAAAATGTAGGTCTTGCTATTCATAAAAAAATACTCATCTATAAGATGAGTATTTTTTACGATGATTTTTCTCTTTTCTTTCGAAATGGTAACCACCAGTTCCAGTCTCCAAATAATTTCATTAAACTTGGTACGAGCATAAGACGTATAATTGTTGCATCAAGGAATATCGCTAATGCAACGCCAAGCCCCATTTGCCGTACCGGTAAAATATCAGTAAAGGCGAACGCACCTGTTACTACAATCATAATTAACGCAGCTGATGTAATGATCCTACTGGTTGACACAAGCCCTTCTAACGTCGCTTGATCATTATCTCCTGTTTCTTCATATAACTCATGAATACGTGAAATAAGAAAGACTTCATAATCCATGCTAAGCCCAAATACGAGACCGAAAATGAAGATTGGTAAGACAAATAGAACAGGACTCGCTTCTAAACCAAAATGCCCACCTTCAAATAACCAAACAACGATTCCGATTGTTGCGCTTAAACTAAGTATATTCATAATAATCGCCTTAATCGGAATGAGTATAGATCGGAATGCAAATAATAATATAACAAAGGTCGATCCAAATATAACAGACATACCAATTGCAACTTTATCTTTAATTTCATCTTCTAACTCTTGTTGGAACGTCGTCATCCCGCCTAAATAATACGTAACATCTGTTTCTTTATAATCTTGTTTAAAATCACGAACCCACTGTTTAGCAGTTTCAGTACGTGGTTTCGTTTTCAAAAAGATTTCTACCGTCGTCTTATTCTCTTTCGTATATGCTTCAAATATAGGCGCTAGTTTCGCTGCTTCTGGCGACTCTAACATTCCAGCGACTTGATCTGCTTTCATACCAGTTAACCCGTCGTATAAGCTTCTCACTTCATATACTTTCTTATCATCTTTTAACTTTTGAACGACTTCTTCTATCTTTTGTAAACTTTCTTTTTCTTTCATATCTTTTTTCGTCTCTACCACTAACGTAACATCAGCATGTTTTTTTGCAGTTTTATTAAATGCCTCTTCGTACTTCTCATATGCAAGTCTTGTATCACTTTGTTTAGGTAGAGCTTCCACATCAGGGAACTGCAAATTCGCAGTGCGTAATGGTAATAAGCAAATAATAATAAATGTTGTAACAACAATAATCATCGCAATTGGATGTTTCATTACAAATTGCGCAAATGTACGCCACGCCTTTGCCGGTGTATGTGCTACTTGATTCTTTTTTAATATTCGTTTCCCAATTAATGATAATAGCGCTGGGAGAAGTGTGAGCGAGAATAAAATACTCATAATCACAACAATCATCCCGCTAATTGCGACAGACTGAATATAATCAATCTTAAAGAAAAACAAGCCGGATAATCCAACAAATACACATAATCCTGAAAATACGATTGCTCGCCCTGCTGTCTGATATGTAATTGCTATCGCTTCTTTTACCGTTCGCTTTGCAACTTCCTCTCGAAAGCGATTTACAAATAATAGTGCAAAATCAATAGATAACGCAAGTCCAATCATCGGTGCAACATTTAACACAAATATAGATAGTTCCTTATCGCTACCTATAAAGTATAATATGCCCATCGTACTAATAACACTAAGTGCCCCATTTACAATTGGTAAAATAGATGCCAAAAGACTACCAAATGAAAATAGTAATACGAGAAATGCAATCGGTAACCCAATCATCTCTGCTACTTTTAAATCATTTTGCGTTCTTTCATTAATTTCTTGATTAATTTTTGGAAACCCTGTAGGCGTTACTTTTAATGCTGTATTACTTTCCTTTTCGATTTTATCAGCAAATTGTAATGTCTTTTCCATTCGTTCCTTATTTGTTTTCCCGGAAAATAAAATTGTCGCATAGCCGATATCATCTTGTAACATTTCTTTATTTTGCACTGGATGATGGAAAGATTCATATGTCTCTTTCTCTTGTACATTTTTTACAATACCCTCTACTTGTTTTTGAAATTCCTCATATGAAACACCCTTATTTTTTTCAAAAACGAGTAGGAGCGTATCTTGGGACCTCTTAAAATCTTTATCTAAAATTTCTTTCGTTTTTTGATAGTCCCCTTCTGTTTGGAAACCATCACCGCCTAATACTCCCGGTAACTTTGGAGCAAAAATCCCAAGTGCTACCGCAAGTAAAACTAACACTACAATTACTGTATAACGAAACTGATACAAAAAAACTCCTAATTTTCCCCACTTATCTACTTTATGTACATTTGTTTTCATACATTTTCACCTACTTTACATAATTCAATTGTCATTTATACTGTATCACATCTTCATGCAAACAAAAAACGTCTGGAAACACTATAATGATAGTTTTTCCAGACGTTTTTTTATCTCTCTTTATTAAGCCCCAATCTCTCGGTAAGTAAACGATGGCAATAAATCGTCATAATTAACAAAATACCACCTACGCAATAACCAGCTAAAATATCAGTTGGATAATGTACATTTAAAATAACTCTACTTAATCCAATCAATACAATTACTATTCCCATCAAAATTGTTATAACATATTTCCCAGTTACACTCTTCAAATTTGCCGCAATGATATAAGCAAGAAACCCGAATGTCATAATAGATAACATTGCATGCCCACTAGGGAAGCTATATCCAAGAGCATCCAACGCTTCATTTAACGACGGACGCTCTCTTTTCACAACTTCTTTTATCCCTTTATTCACAAGATGTGTTATTAAAATGCCCATTGGATATACGATCATCGCAGCATAATAACGTTTTCTCCAAAAAACAAGTAAACTTATAACGAGCGTAGTTACGATCCCAATGGCAGACCCTAATTTTGTATAGTGTGAGAAAAATGTAAGTGAATCCTCTGTTTGTAATCCTTTTACTAATCCTCGGACATATGTATCCATCACTGTAACGCCACCCACATGTACGCGCCAAGCAACAATGCCAAATACAGCAAGTAATAACACGATACATACTACCTCATATTGATGCAACTTCTTTTTCAAGCGATTTCCTCCTACTATGAAAAAATGCGATTTCTATTTTAGAAACCGCATTTCCTTACTTATTTACCTTTTGTTTTTAACTCTGTCCAGTAACGATCATAGTCTTTTAACTTATCGTCTACATCAACAAGCCATTCCGTACGATCTAATTCTTCTTTCGTTAAGAAGATCATGTGGTTATCACGATATTCTTTACTATGAAGAGGATGAGCTTTTTCATTTGGATTACTGTATCCAATTGACTCGTAGTTTTTCACACTTACTTTCTCATCTAGTAAGTAGTTCATAAACTTCTCTGCAAGCTCTTTGTTTTTTGCACCTTTTGGAATTGCTAACGTATCAGCCCAAATTGTGCCGCCTTCTTTTGGTACAACGTACTCTACATCTTTATTATCTTTTGCGATAAATGCTGCATCTCCAGACCAAACTGTTCCAATCCAAGCATCTTCTGTAATGAATTTTTGTTTAATATTATCTGTATCAAATGCTAATAAGTTTGGAAGTAGCTTCTGTAAATCCGTTGCAGCTGTCTTTAACTGTGCATCGTCTTTCGTGCTGTTTGAGAATCCATGCTTCTTAAGACCCATTCCTAACACTTCACGAGAATCATTTAATAAAGTTACA
This sequence comes from Bacillus thuringiensis, assembly GCF_022095615.2. NCBI lineage: Bacteria > Bacillati > Bacillota > Bacilli > Caryophanales > Bacillaceae > Bacillus > Bacillus thuringiensis. The sequence continues at coordinate 1,259,431 of NZ_CP155559.1, read as the reverse complement.
TGCCCTTTATATTTCTCATTCCATAAATCAGCCCAGCTTGTAGGTGCTTCTTTCACATACTTTTTATTGTACGCAATCCCTGTTACGCCCCAAGTATATACTAAAGAATATTTATTCTCTGGGTCAAACGCAGGTGTTTTGAAATTAGAAACCATATTTTCGATATTCGGGATATTCTTTTTATCTAACGGCGCTAATAAATCCATTTTTGCCATTGTTTTAACCATGTAATCAGACGGCTGAATTAAATCATACTTCGCGCCACCAGCTTGTAATTTCGCAAGCATTTCTTCGTTACTTGCGTACTTATCATAGTTAACTTTCACGTTATATTTCTTTTCAAAATCTCTTAGTACTTGCTCATCAAAATTGTCAGCCCAGCTATAAATGTTTAATTCTTCTTTCTTTTCACCACAACCAGCAAGTACACCAGCAACAAGGCTAAAGCTAATTGCTGCGCCGGCTAATCTTTTCATTAATTTCATCGGTTTATTACCCCCTCGTACTTTCTATATCGTTCGTATTATAAAGGAAGGTGTCCTCCAGAGTTTTCTTCACCATCTGCACCTTTGTTACGGAAGATTTCAGATAGAACCATTAATCCGACGATAGCTACAATTAAAATTGTAGAAAGTGCATTAATTTCTGGTGATACTCCGCGCTTAACCATACTGTAAATGTATAATGGCAATGTTGTTGATCCTGGTCCTGATACGAAGAAACTAATTACAAAATCATCAATTGATAATGTGAATGTTAATAATGCTGCTGAAATAACTCCTGGTGCAATTGCTGGGAACGTTACATAACGAAACGTTTGCCACGGCGTTGCTCCTAAATCGTTCGCAGCCTCTTCTAAATCACGTCCCATACCAGAAAGACGTGCTGCTAAAATAACGACAACAAATGAAATACTAAATGTAATGTGCGCAATAATAATTGTTGTTTTGCCAAGTTCCATACCTAATTGACTAAATAAGATAAGTAAAGATAATCCCATTAAAATATCAGGAATTAAAATTGGTAAATACACAAGACCGTTAATAGCCCCTTCATAACGATATTTATAACGATGTACTGCAATTGCGAAAATCACACCTAGAACTGTCGTTACAATCGTCGTTACGATCGCAATCGTCATACTATTTATAAACGCATCAATAACATCTTGCTTTTGAAATAAATCTGTATACCAATGGAATGTAAAACCTTCCCATTCCGCATTAATGCGAGAATCATTGAAGGAATATACCATTAAAACCATCATTGGAAAATACAAGAACAATAAAATTAACCAAGAATAAGAAACTAAAAACTTCTTCATCTTTGCCTATTCCCCTCCGTTCCCATCATATTTATATACTTTCGTTGCACGATAATATAAGTAAATTAACAGAACAGAGAATAGAACAACAATCATAGATAACGCAGATCCAAACGGCCAGTCACGCGCTCCTAAGAATTGATTTTGAATTACGTTTCCGATTAATGCTACTTTCGATCCACCCATAACGTCTGATACAACAAACATTCCAATAGAAGAAACAAACACTAAAATAGAACCAGTAGCAATCCCTGACATCGTCATCGGTACTGTTACATTCCAAAATGCCTTTGCTGGTGTTGCTCCTAAATCATAAGCTGCTTCTAGCTTACGCTTATCAAGCTGCTCAATCGCTGCATACACCGGTAAAATCATAAATGGTAATAAAGAATAGACCATTCCGAGTATTACAGAAGGTGTGTTATATAGTAAATTTAAAGGTTCACTTATAATACCTAGTTTCAATAGCAATGTGTTTACAAGACCTTGTGAACGTAAAATAACAATCCATGCGTATGAACGAACAAGGAAGTTAATCCAAAACGGGATCGTTGCCAATAATAAAAGAATTGAACGGTATTTACGATCAACAATTGTAATTGTATAAGCAAATGGATAACCAATTACTAAACAGATTACTGTTGTAATAACTGCAATCTTAACAGTTTCCCATAACGTTCCCATGTATAGTGGATCAAACACACGAGCTATATTCTCTAACGTGAATTGCATTTCCACTGTCCCATATGCCCCGCGCTGCATAAAGGCAAATGCCAATACAAACAGAAGGGGAATTAGGAAGAAGATTAACAGCCACGCGACTGTCGGTAGTGCGAGTAATTTCCCTTTTTTCAATTTAAGGTCACCTCGTCCTCTTGCTCCCAGCCTACGTATACATTATCTCCAATGCTCCACTGCGCTGCTTCTTCAGCAGTCTGATATGCCATTAGTAATTCTGATGTTTTCTCGTCACGTACATATAGCTTTTCCATATTTCCAACAAACTCAACGTCTTCAATATGTCCAAGATGGTATTCTTTTAAAATTGGCTCTTCAACCGAACGTACCTTTACGTTTTCAGGACGAATTGCTACATAGCCTTCCCCGTTTTTCACAATATTATTTTCACCGATAAATGTCGCAACGAACATTGTTTTCGGCTTATTGTAAATTTCTTTCGGCGTTCCAATTTGTTCAATATGTCCTTTATTCATAACGACAATACGATCACTCATGCTCATCGCTTCTTCTTGATCGTGCGTTACGTATATGAATGTAATTCCTAAATTACGTTGTAAGTTTTTCAATTCACGTTGCAAATCTTTTCTTAACTTAAAGTCTAACGCCCCAAGTGGCTCATCTAGTAATAATACACGCGGGTTATTTACAATTGCTCTCGCAATCGCTACACGCTGCTGCTGTCCACCAGAAAGCTTTGCAGGTTTACGATTACGGAACTCAAGTAACTGCGTTAAACGCATTGCCTCTTCAGCACGCTCTTTTTGTTCTGCTGCCGGTACTTTCTGCATTTTCATACCAAAACAAATATTTTTCTCCACATTCATATGTGGGAATAGCGCATAATGTTGGAACACTAAGTTCATATGACGCTTATATGGTGGCAAATCGTTAATCTTTTCATCATCTAATAAAAGATTCCCTTTAGTTGGCGTTTCAAAACCTGCGATCATACGAAGTAACGTTGTTTTCCCGCAACCACTCGGCCCTAAAATCGTTAAAAATTCCCCTTCTTTAATGTCTAAAGAAAGAGGTGGGATAATCACTTGATTTCCAAAATGTTTTTCTACTGCTTCAACTTTAATAATCTTTTTCATTTTCCCGTCCTATCTACCTTAAATTTTAATTTTTATATTCATGAATAAATATTTATGTTCTATAGACTATTTTTTGTTTCGATCCAAACAAAAATGGTTGTTTAGCAGCGTTCTCTTCTATTCTTTATGTAGTATGTTTGATTCATTTTTGCATGATACATATGTCGAACAGAAAAACCCCTTCCATTGCGAAGGGGCTATTATCATACGGCTACGCCTACTGATAAACACCATCATCATTTTAACAACTTTCGTATGAATTTTAAAGCACTTTTTGTAGAAGAGTAACGAATTTTCATATCGAATGCCGTAGATTGGGCTAAAATGCTTTTATAATGTGAAAAAGTCCGAAAACTTTCTTCCCCATGATAACTACCTAATCCACTACTTCCAACACCACCAAAAGGTAAATATGGCGTTGCAAGATGATAGACAACATCATTAATACAGCCTCCGCCATATGAAATATTACTTGTCACTTTCTTTTGTACTTCTTTATCTTCAGAAAATACATATAACGCTAATGGCTTCGGATGTTGCTGAATTGTGCCAATTACCTCTTCTATGTTGTCGTATTCTACAATTGGTAAAATCGGACCAAAAATTTCATCTTCCATAACAGTACTTTGCCATGTAACATTTGTTAACACTGTTGGTTCTATATGTAACGTTTCTTTTTTATAGTTCCCGCCGATTACCGTTTTACCATCTTTCAAAAATGTACATAAACGTTCAAAATGACGTTCAGTCACAATTCGTACATAATTGTCATTGTTCAGTGGATCTTTTCCATACTGCTCCGCAATTTCGTGTCGTAATGCCTCAATTAACTGTTCTTTCACCGAAGCATGCACATACATATAATCAGGCGCTACACACGTTTGCCCTGCATTTAAAAACTTACCCCACACAATTCTTCTTGCTGTTACATCTATTTTTGCATCTTTATGTACAATACATGGACTTTTTCCGCCAAGCTCTAACGTGAGTGGCGTCAACCGTTTCGCTGCTGCTTCCATCACAACTTTTCCAACACCGACACTACCTGTAAAGAAAATATAATCAAACGGTTCCTTTAACAATGCCGTACTCTCTTCTACACCGCCTTCTACTACCGCTACAAGCTCTTCTTGGAATAATTCCTCTAACATTCTCGTAAGTACTTTGGAAACGTTTGGCGTTAACTCTGACGGCTTTAAAACAATTGTGTTTCCAGCCGCCAACGCTCCTACAAGAGGTGCAATTGCTAATTGAAATGGATAGTTCCACGGTGCAATAATAAGTGTCACACCGTATGGTTCAGGTACTACTTTCCCCTTTGATCCAAAATGAGTGAGTGCTGTTCGAACCCGCTTCGGTTTACTCCACGATGAAATATGCTTCAATTGAAAGGAAATTTCTTTTAATACATATCCAACTTCCGTTGTAAACGACTCATGAACTGACTTATTTAAATCTAATTTCAATGCCTGAAATATTTCTTCTTCAAAACGCTGAATGCCTTTATAAAGCTTCTTCAAATTATTCTTTCTCACTTCTACACTTCTCGTATGGCCATTATAAAAATATGCTTTTTGTTTATTTACAATAGAAGAAACACTCATCCATTCACCTTCTCCCACTATTTTTATCCAATTCTTTCATTATTTATATAGACTTCATATATAATAAATTTCTATTCGTAAAGTTACATTATATATAATTTCTTCTTTTATTTAAAATTCATTGCTCAAAAAAAACTACCGAAAGAAAATCTCCCGGTAGTTTTACTGTATTAACGATATAAACGAACAGCACCTGCAGAATTATCATCAGCTTGTCCTACTACTTCAAACTTCAGGCCAAGATTCGGTAAAATACGTCCTGCATCTGGAATCTGTTTATTAATATACGTTTTCGAATCATCAAACTTCGGTACGCCTGCTAAGCCATTATACGTATACGTTCCGCGCGTTGGAGATACAACTTTCCAAGCTGGCGTTTTATCAAATGAGAACGCCGCATCAGCGATTTGGAATCGTGTACTACTTGCTACTGTTGGTTTACCATTTAAAGTTCCAACAATTGCTTCTGGATGAGAATCAACTACGCCAAGGAAACCATGTCCTGGATGTAAACCAACCCAGTTATCTGTATAAGCTGAGTCTGCATACCATACAACCATACCTGTGTTGTATTCTGGACCGCGAGCATATTTCAATGCGTTATCCGAACCAGCATAGTTTCTCCACTCTACATAATAGTTATGTTTTTTCTTCTCTGTTCCATTAGATACAGCGAATCCATCTAATTTGAACTGCGGTGTACCTTCTGCATCATCAGAGAATACTACTTTACCGTCTACATTTAGTGATGCATTATCAAGTAGGAAACCGTTTAATGCTAAACCACCATCTGTAATGTACTCAAATGTTAATTTTACTTTCTTACCTTTGAATTGGCTTAAATCGTATGATTTATCAATCCATTTTCCATTTGTTGAATGTGCATTTCCACTATTTGCTTTCTCACCCAGTTTTTCGATTAATGTTTGTTGACCATCTTCTGTTACAGCATGTACTTCAAGGAAATCATACTCTGCTTCAATTTCATACAATGACTTGAAATCAAATTTCGCAGTCGTTGCATTTGTTAAATCGAACAGTGGCGTCTCCATTTTTGTGTGAAGATTGTCACCTTTTGTGCTGTAGTAATACTGTTTACCAAATGCTGGAGCAATTGTTTTTATATCTTTATCTGGCAAGTTAACACGAATCATACCTGGGCGGTTAGATTTCGTAACACTTTGGTCTAAATATGTTGCTAGACCGATACCTTTATTTAATTTCTCGTAATCTACTTCTACGATATTTGCCCAGTTACCACCGATTGTTTTTTGGAAAAACTCTTTATTTTGTGGTGAGAAACTCGTTGGCGTTGTTCCTGCAATGTTACCAGCCCAGCTTCCGCCACTCATAACAGACCAAGCTTGAATTGGTTCACCGTCACCAGTATAGTCTGTATCATACTCATCTGGAAGACCTAAATCATGACCATATTCATGTGCGAATACACCAACTGCGCCATCTTCTGGTTCAATTGTGTAGTCGAATGCTGCGATCTTTCCGCCCCAATATGGAACTTTCGCTTGTGTGCCTTCAATTGGGAATGGTTTTGGTCCAACAGTCCAGCGATGTGACCAAATTGCATCATCACCTAATTTACCACCGCCTGCTTCTTGTCCAACACCCGCATGGATAATCATTAAGTGATCGATTAAACCGTCCGGTTGTTTTTGATTTCCATCGCCATTTACATCATATTGATCGAACTGATCAAACTCAGATAAATCAATACCGCTATCTACAGCTGCTTTTAATGCATCTTTTACTAAATCACGTGGTCCTTTTGGTCCTTTATTATCATGACCTGTCGCACCATCTGCACCGTAATCAGCAGCTTTACCAGGAACTGTTAACCATTTTGTAACTGTTCCGTCTACTGTATAACTACCGCCAGATTGCTCTTCGTAATATTGTTTAAACGTTTCGATTTTGCTGCCATCCTCTAATGCGAATGGCTCATTACCGAATAACATTTTTTCATAATGTTCTTTGTTAAAATCGTCAGTATACATATAACCAGGTTCTTTATCAATATTGTTATGTTTAAAGTCAGCGTACTCTACAAGTAAAACGAGTACTTTATCTTTACGAACTTCACCGTTATATTCTTTTCCCTTTGCTGGAGAAGTTGGTACTTTACCATTTAGACCACCCTTAACTGGGCCTGTCGCTGCAGGTGTTCCTGTTGCTGGTTTGTCTAACTTTTCTTTCGTATCCGCTTTCGCATCTTTCACTTTCTTTAAAAAGTCAGATGCTTCTTTCGTAAGTGGGTCCCCATTTGATACTTCTTTCCCAGGATTTTCACCCTTTTTGTTCTCTACGTATTTTTCGACGGCTTTCTTTGTTTCTGTCTCTGAAGCCTTCGAATCAATTACCCCACGGTTTTTTAGCGCATTTGCTAAACGTTCTTCTGGAATTAAATGATCATCGACTGGGCTCGTAGCTGTCTTATTCACAGGTGTTTCAGCATATGCAGACTGGCCACCCGCTCCGAATGAAAGACCTAACACAGCTGTCAAAGCGATTGATGACAAAACTTTGAACGGTTTCTTGTTCATCCCTTATTTCCTCCCCTAATAAAAAATATGTATTACAAATTGAATTTTATTAAAAATTCAATATTTTTTCAATATTTAGTTATATTATGTAATGTTTTTAATATATTTGTAAAAATTCCATAGTTAGCATACGAATATATCACAATTCAACAATGTTTTCTGAAAATATTGAAAATATTTGTCAAAAACTTTATAATCGCCATAGAGGGAATTTAATGGGGATTTTATCTTTGTTTTATCTACAAAATATTTGATAATTCACTATATAAAACACAAAATGCGATTGCATTATCATATATTCTGTAGCAGCAGTTATGACCGATAATTAGGGAGGAATTACATTTGTACAAAGATAAGACTGACGCACTGGACCAAGAATGGATTGATTTAATACTTGAAGCTCTAGACGCTGGTATCGCCCTGCAAGAGATCGAACATTTTTTCCAACGTATGAAGCCATCCAGTCAGGCTCAATAGGCTTGTTCTTTTTAACGAAGTTTATGTTATAATAATGACATCATAAGACGACTACATATTGATAGAAAGGTGCGCAAATATGATTGGAGAACGTATAAAACGCCTTCGCTTACAAAAAGGTATTTCATTAACTGAACTTGCCGAAAAAGCTGGTGTTGCTAAATCTTACATTAGTTCTATAGAACGAAATTTACAAAAAAACCCTTCCATTCAGTTTCTAGAAAAAATTGCAGCAGTTCTACAAATTCCAGTTGATACTCTACTTCATGATGAAACAGCAAAGGAAAATCACTTAGACTCCGAATGGACACAACTCGTTAAAGATGCGATGAGCTCAGGTGTCTCCAAAGAACAATTTCGTGAATTTCTTGAGTTTACAAAATGGAAGCACGATCAAAAATAATAAATAGAAAGAAGTGCTTACAACCGGCACTTCTTTTTTCTTTATAAAAAAAAGCGGGGATTCCCCGCTTTTTTTATTTATTATCTTTCTTCGCCATCTGTTTGGTTAGCATTGAATGTCCATTCTAAGTTCAATGCGTCGCCTTGGAATTTATTTTGGTCTTTACCATCATCTTCAAATACAAATTGTACCCATAGATAATCTTCTGTTCCAGCTTCTAAGCCACCTTTTTCTCCCCACTCAGGAGCAAAGATATCTTTAGCTACAAGATCAGGATCAGCATTTTGTAAATCCGCTAAAGTTGTTTCATATACAGGCTCACTTTGCTTATCCCAGTTCCAAAGGAATTTTACTTTAATGTGCTTAGCAAAATCTTCACCAGCATTATCACCTTTTGCATCTGTAATACTATACTTTGTCGCTAATTTAACGTCTTTAATTGCTAACGTACCACTGTTCTTTAATAAGAACTCTTTCTTAACAGAATCCCCTGGTTTTAAATCTTTAATATCTACAAGCGTTTTAGGGTTTAATGTAAGATCTAGCGTCCCAGCTGCAAATGTATTATTTGATACTTCTTTATCACTAAAGAATGCAAATGTTCCTCCACCAATTAAAGATAACCCCAATGCTGCTGATGCAACTCCCATACCTAATTTCTTTTTCAGACTCACAATCAATTCCCCCTAGCTGTTTTTTATATTTTTCCCCCTATAATTTTTCAATAAGGGACATAAAGAAAACTATATTAGCTTAGCTAATGTTCGTTCTCTTTTAAAAACCTTAAGTTCATTATAACGAACAACACTATATAAATACAACATTTTTTTATTAGTATTTTCAGTTATTTTTATTTCTCAATATTATTTTGAATTTTCGAAAAAATGAGGAATAAATAAAAACATCAATTAATTTTCACTATCTATACCAATTAATATCTTTCACCATTATGCGGCCAACTAGTTTTCTCGTATCCGCTAGATTTTGACGTGTATTGTTAAAATAAAGAAGACACGCCGAATAGGTGAGTCGCAATGCCCTCTCACCTATTCGGCTTTATAACCTCTATTCGCTCTGAAATGTTGCTGTATTTTACTTGCTATTCATGTTTCTTACTCTCTTCTAGCTTTTTTGCTTCGTCCTGTTTCTTACTTTCCTCTAGCTTTTTTGCTTCTTCTTGTTTCTTACTCTCCTCTAGCTTTTTCGCTTCTTCTTGTTTTTTACTCTCTTCTAGCTTTTTCGCTTCTTCTTGTTTTTTACTCTCTTCTAGCTTTTTCGCTTCTTCTTGTTTTTTACTCTCTTCTAGCTTTTTCGCTTCTTCTTGTTTTTTACTCTCTTCCAGCTTTTTCGCTTCTTCTTGTTTCTTAGCTTCACTCACTTGTTGTACTGTTTTCTCTACTAGTAATTTCTCAAAACCTTGAATTTGTTTATCAATCACTTGTAAATTAACCTCTTTATCAACATACTCACAGTTTTCTTTCACTATATGGAAACCAGTATTCACATACGAGAATACTTGCTTATTCGATCCGCTTTTATTTCCTTTTAGCTCTTCTTGCACTTGATTGTAAGGATCTTCTATTGATACATATACTTTTTGTAACAATTCTCTTTCAGCAACTATTTTCTCACGCCCTTGCTTCCACGTAACAAGCGCCTGTTCTAACTCTTGAGTGGAGGTGACAGTTAATTTTGACTTCATCCCTTCATACTCATGCAAAATAACTTCCTTATGTTGCTTAGCTTGTTCTGTTAATTGATCAACTGTTTTTGGAAAAATACTTGCTGTCGAAATTGTAGCCGTTACTTTCGTTTCATGAACGAAAGCCGCTTCTGTATAAGTCATCATTTGAGAGCCTAAATAAAAAGTAATAGAACACAAACATGGCAATATAAGCATCTTTTTGAATTTGCGAGGTGGCTTCAGCATTTTAATCTCTCCTATCGAACAACTTGTTCTTTATCAAGAACTATACCTTTATTATAATAAAGTGAAATATAAAATGATATAAGAAATTATCTTTCTTTTTACATTTCCCTTTTAGCAGAAAAGGAGACTATCATTTTTGATAGTCTCTTTTTGTTTTCCTTATTATTTCACTTCAGCATCGCCTTGTTGTGCATCAAACGTCCAAGTTAATTGTAGCTTATCACCTTGGAATTCATTTTGATCTTTTTTATTATCAACGAACTCAAATTTTACTTTGAATTTATCAGATTTACCTGCAGAAATACCTTTTTCATCCCAGAACCAAGCAGCTAAATCGTTATTTACCGCAGTAAGTGTGTCACCCTTCAATTTATCTAACGTTGTTTCTTTTACGATTGTTTCATGCTTGTCTACATTTTTTAAGAATGTTACTTTAATATGTTTACCAAAATCATCTTTATTATCTTTCTTCGTATCTTCTACACTATAGTCTGTTTTTAATAGAACCTTTTTAATATCTAAAGAACCTTTATTTTCTAGTTTAAATTCTTTTTCAACTGTATCACCAGGCTTTAAATTCGATACATTAACAACTGTTGATGGATTTAATAATAAATCAAGCGTACCAGTCGCAAATGTATTATTTGACACTTCTTTATCGCTAAAGAATGCAAATGTTCCTCCACCAACTAATGCTGCTCCTAGTACTGCTGATGCGATACCCATCCCTAATTTTTTCTTTAAAGTCATGTCCAAATCCCCCATAATATATATTTGTTAATTTCCTAGTAGGAAATTATAACTAAAATAACTAGACGGATTGTTCTACTTTTTTATCTTTCTTTTCTCCGTCGATGCTACGAATAGCGCCAAAAATAGAAATCGCGGAATAGCCAAGTAAAAAGACTCCTGGAATAATAAGAAGTAATGCTGCTCCCGCTTTTGAACTCGCATAATTCAGTCCATAACCAACGTATGGAACTGTAATATCTGCATACTTTCCGATTACATTCTCTGCAAGTACTGGTGCTAAATCTGGTCCGTTGTTATTATCTCCTTTTGTTTCATACATTACTTTTCCATTTGCATCCTTCACACCGATAATACGGTGAGTGACAATTTTGTCATCTTTCTCTTTAAACGTAATAACATCACCTTTTTTATATTTAGAACCATCTTTTGTTGGCTCTATCGCAATGATTGACCCTGTCAAAAATGTTGGTTCCATCGATCCTGAAAGAACGCTCTTAAATTGATACCCCATCAATGTTGGATCCCCACCACTCGCTTTTGAAGAAATAACTACAAAAGCTAATAAAACCATTACTGCAAATAAAACAAATGAGATAACGTTGCTAATCACCTTCCAAATTAATTTCATCGTTTCTCTCCCTCTCCGTTGTTTTATATTATTTGAAGTATGCAATATCCACTCTCGTTCTTTAACAAGAACACAAGTAAATAATATAACGAACAAAACAGAAATGCAATAAGAAAATTTACAATTATTAGTTATTTTTAATGTAAAAAAAAAAGACTGTGACAAAGTCTCTTCACAGCCTTTTAACTAGTAATTTATTTTTCTTCTGATTTCATTCCTGTTGTATTTCGGCGTAGCACTACAAATAAAATAGCTCCAAATAATAGAGCGGCACCTATTCCAATGCTTATTATTTTCACATTTGATTCGTTTACTTCAGGCGTAGCCGTATCTTTTTTAGGCATCGCAAAAGTAACATCTTCTTTAGAAAGAACATTTATCGTCGCAATTGTTTGATTATTTTTCGTAATATCAACTGCACCAACTACCTCACCACGATGAATTCCTTTATGATACAAAGACTCTTTATCTAATGAAGCCGCACGGAAAATCGTCCTCACATTTTTCCCTTCATCTTTCTTAAGCATAAGCTCTGCACTTTTTTCAAGCTCGCTATCGATATCTTTATTTAAATACGTTGCCTTTTGATGCCAGCTATGTTTATCTAGTACAGTTTGCTTCACAAATTGACCGAAAGAATAGTCCGCCATCTGCTTCAAATCTTCATAAATTTCAGGCCTTTGAGAAGCCATTACTACATTTATAATACGATTGCCATCCTTCTCATTTAATAAAACAAGTGTATTACGCGCTTCATTTGTAAAACCCGTCTTCCCGCCAATGCTATATGGATTTTCAAAATAAGTAGACTTATTAAAAATAGAAACCGTCTGGCTAGATGTCGTAACTGTCGTCCTTTTCGTATTCATCGCTTGTAAAATCTCAGGATACTTTTGTACACCTCTCGTAATCATAGCCATATCAAATGGTGTTGTATAATGATTCGGATCATGCAATCCATTTGGTGTAACAAAATGACTATCTGTAGCACCTAATTGCTTCGCTTTCTCATTCATCATATTAGCAAAATTCTCAACACTGCCGCCAATACGCTCCGCAATTGCATACGACACATCATTCGCACTCAGCACCATTAAAATCATAAGCGCAGTATTACGATTAATCGTCTCGCCAGGTTGAAACTCAATTTGATAATTACTCTTCTCTTGATCTAATGCTAATTGTGAAAACGTAAATTGATCTTCTGGCTTCGTATGCTCCATAAGTAAAATTGCTGTTAACACTTTCGTCATACTAGCTGGAAATGCACGATGATGTGCGTTTTTGTCATACAAAACATCTCCAGTTTTCGCATCAATCGCAGTTGCAAACTGACTAAAAACATTTGGTCCTTCCGCAGGTGGTGGTGCCATTTGTTCTGGATTCACTCCAATATTCGTCTCAGCACGTAACGTCATAGGTGTCAAAAAAAATAAACAAATAACGGTAATAAAAGCCAAAATTTTCTTAAAATTTACCATATGACTCTCCCTTTTCATTATACTCTCACAGCTTACAAACTAAATCTACCAATCTATATGTAATTTGTATTAAATTGGAAGAATATTCACTGTTTTTTACTATATCATACTTTTACGATAAAGAACATAAATATACAACAAAAAATAAGAAGGAATTATTCTTTCTTATCCTTCTCATCAATCAATGAATCTATTAAGTTTTGACTAGCTTCCTCGGGTGTACTCTCATCTGTTATCCCCATAAACGACCAACCTTTAGAATCGACCCACTCAACAAACTCTTGTAAAAACTCATCATGTGTAACATCCACATCAAGAATCGAGCCATTAATCGAAATCGTTCTATTTCTAGATACACGCATCTTGAACGTTTTCCTTACCATTACAATAATTCTCCCTCTACTCTTGAATAATTATAAAATAATCTTGTATCTCTGTTATACATGATTTTAAGTAAATTGTAAAAAGGATATATTGGCCAATTGGGATATTGAAAATGGAAACCTCTTATCCTACATAACCCTCGTACGATATACAAATGGTCATATTATTCAACAATTAGACCATTTAGATGAATAAAAAATCATGGTCTTTTGGAAGATATCATGTAAAATAGTATAATTTGAATAAGGGAACTAAGGCAGCTCCATTTAGCTGGACTCTTATGTTGTAGACTTAGAGATTGATGCAGAAATTACTATTTGGTTCCTATTTCTGTACATAATATGGCTGGAAAGAAGGTAGTACTGTGAAAACAACAGAAAATTTTACTGACAAGGCCGATATATATGCGAAATATCGCCCTAGTTACCCCAATGAATATATTAATTATTTGCTTTCGGCTAACCAACTAAACGCGAATCAGATTGTGGCCGATATTGGTTCAGGTACAGGGATATTTACCCACCAGCTGCTTGAAAATGGTTTGCATGTTATTGGAGTTGAGCCAAATGATGACATGAGAAAAATGGCAGAGCAATCGTTAAACCAATATTCTCGTTTTCAATCAATAAAAGCAACTGCTGAAAATACCACTTTAAAAGAAAATAGTGTGGATTTAGTAACTGTTGCTCAAGCATTTCATTGGTTTGATAAAGATGCTTTCAAAATCGAATGCCAACGAATTTTGAAACAAAAAGCAAACGTTGCTCTTGTTTGGAATAGTAGAGATGTAACTAGTCCGATTATTAAAGAGAATGCAGAAATTTGCCAGAAGACCTGCCCGAATTTCAAAGGATTTAGCGGTGGAATCGAGGAAACTCCAGAAATGTTTAATAGCTTTTTTAAAGATGGGAAGTACGAGTTTAAAGAATATCAAAATGATTTACTTTTTGATATTGAAGGTTTTTTAGGAAGAAATTTATCAGCGTCCTATGCTCCGAAAGAAAATGACGAAGAGTATAAAAACTTTGTTCTTCTCCTATCAGAGTTATTCGAAAAATACAGTAAAAATGGAAAAATTATTCTCCCAAATTTAACGCGCAGCTATCTAGGTAATGTATAAGCAGCCTGATACATAGAGACTTTAAGCGGAATTAAAACAAGCCTAACCCCTTCCTACATGTAGAACGAGGTTAGGCTTGTTTTACGTGTTGAAATATAATAGCTTTATTGTCTTTTTACAAAAAACAAAACAACTTGCATTTTACCACATCAAATTCAAATGGCTTTCGTACAATCAAGTAGAATATATTAGAAAACACCTTAAATTGAGGAGGAACTCAATGGCGCGTTGTACATATTGTAAAACGAAATGGAAAGTAAAAGACGTATGGTCGCTTCTCATAACATTTGAAAAAGATTGTCCATATTGTTTTGGGAGGCAATATATGTCTAATGATACCTTTCATCAAGCTAACGCCGCTTTACCATTGTTATTTTTATGCCCTTTACTTGTTGATTTAAGCGACGAAGATCCTTTAGATAAATACCAGAAATAATATAACAGCTACATTCAAAAACTATTTTCTACTGAATTTTCTTCTCATCATTATCCCTTCATACATTACGAGCATAATCGCTTATACTTTCCCTTTTGAAGATCCTGTAGCTCAGCAGGAAGGGCGTCCCCTGGACAATGTTTATCAATTATGACTTTAATAAACATTGATAGATTTATACTGTTAAACATAAAAAATTAGCATTAGGTTCCACTCAAATATTAATTGAAACCCAACGCTGCTTGTATTCTGTAATTCAGAATACAAGCAGTCTTTTTTATTATGCATTTTTGCATACAGGATTACTTTCTCTTGTAAATAGATAATAATGGTATATAATAAAATCAACATTTTACCAAAAAAAGGTAGAATAGAGAAGTGGGATAAGTAAATAACCAGAACGTATTAACAGATTTGTTCTATGTAAATCATGATACATATATGGAATCAAAACTATGAAATTTTATGTAGAGATTAGATTACTACAAGATGAAAGATTCATAGCGAATACACTCGAGGAAAAAAGCATTCGATTAGATTAATGTTATAAAACTACTTAATGTGACATCTATCGAACGAATTGAGAATATACTTAGGGGGGAATTTCAAGTGAAAGCATTTAGTAAAGTATTATTAACAGGAGCTTTAGCTTTAGGCGGTTTAACAGCTATAAACATTGATACACCGAAGGCACATGCTGACGGAGCGAGCGAGTTCTGTCGTTATATTTGTGGTCCTAGCGAAACGTTGGATGGCTTCACAATTCAATTACACGCTACAGAGTACAGCTACGGCCAAAATATGATTGCAAAAATCACAAATGATAGAGCTGAAGATGTGCGCTATCGTGTAACTATTGAAAAGAAATGGGCAAGTGGCTGGGGTTACTATGAAACTGACTTCAATTTTGGCTCCGAATTACCAGCTGGAACAAACGAAGAATTATACAATACAACTGGTTGGGGTGGACAACTTCCAGAAAACGGGGAATATCGTTACAAAGTTAAAATTACAAATGCTGACGGTTCTGTAGATACAATTTATACAGCTTCAATGACACTTACAGGAAGATAGCTCATAAACAAGCTCCATTATTTATGCTTGTATTTTTGATAATATCATTGATAATTGCGGTGATATTATTATTATTGAAATAAGCTCTTCGGGGCTTATTTTTTATATACAAATTGGAATAACAATATTCAGAAAATTACATCTTTACACTATTAAAGTTTGTTGCTATTATAGAAATACATCAAATGTTACAATATTCCACAAATTATACAAATCCTCCGATTACACGAATGAAATGAAAACACGTTGCTGGTCGTAATATTTATAGTTGGGATCCCGTAGCTCAGCAGGGAGAGCGCCACCTTGACAGGGTGGAGGTCGCTGGTTCGAGGCCAGTCGGGATCATATGAAAAACCCCTTGATAGTCAAGGGGTTTTCTTTATGTAGCAGATAAATGATTATTATTAAAACTAGATTTTTTCCCTACTTCTTTTCTTCATTTTGGAGAAAGACATAAATTATATTAATTATCGCTCTGCGTTGTTCGCCAGAACTCGATTCTTTACCCTCTTTTGAGAGCTTTTTAAAGTTCTCTTTGAAAAATAGCCTAATACGGCAATTTTTATATTTATCTATATAAAGTTCTCAACAAAAAGATCTACACAGTTTAACTATGTAGATCTTTGTAACTTTAAGTTTAAAAATGAATAGATGAATCTTATTTTTTCCCTAACTTGATTGCCCTTTTGATATTACTAAATGCGCCTTTACCATATAATAATACGCCACCGCGGTAAACACGACTCGTTAAACCAATCATCATACATATTGTTGCGATTAGAATCGCTAATGCAAGCGCAATCTCCCATACTGGGATGTTGAGGAATCCAATTCGTACGAGCATAACAATAGGAGTAAAGAAAGGTATATAACTAGTAACGGTAACAACCGTGCTACTTGGATTTGACATTCCATAAATTGCGATATACAAAGCAGCAAGTAACATAAACATCAGCGGCATAACAGCTTGAGAAGATTCCTCTATACGAGTAATGATAGAGCCAAATAGACAAGATAATGAGCCATATAATAAGAATCCTAATGTGAAGAATAGAATCCCATAAAACACTAGAGTAGGAGCAACAGAATTTAAATCAATACTATTTAAAATATCATTTTTCGAATCATTAATTGCTGTTTTATATCCAACAGTTGCGACCAAGCCCCAAATTATGATTTGCGTAATACCTGCCAATAATGTTGAAAAAAGTTTCGCATATAAATGTTTTGTAGGCGAAATACTTGAAACAACTAACTCCATAACACGAGAAGATTTCTCTGTTGCTAATTGTGCAGCATACATTAATATCATTACATAATTTAGTATGATAAAGACATTAATTAAAATCCCTACACCCTCAGTATGTTCTCCATCTTTAACCTTATCTGAAACCGTTTTGGTATGAATTTCTACTGGCATTGTTAACACCTTTAATTCATCTTGTGATAGATTTAATTGCTGCGCGAAATTAGAAGATTGTATTTGAGATAAAATCGTTTGAACCTTACTAACATCTTGCTGATTTGTATCTGTCTCAGTTATATACGTAGCCTTTAGTTGCTTATTATCCAATTCCTCTACAACGATTGCATATGTATAATCACCATCTTTAACACCTGATTCTGCTTTTTGTTTATCCGTACTATGTTTAACATGTATCTTACTATCGACATTTTTAAACACTTGTTGAATTGTTGTATATAATTCTTCTTTTTCTGTAACAACGACAACTTGCTCTTCCTCGTTACCTACAAAATAGTTATAAATTTTTTCAAAATTCATCATTCCTATAATTAACATAGAAATCATGATTGTAATAACAATATATGATGTAGCTTTTACCTTAGATTTATAGTTTTGTAAAAAAATCGTCCAGAAACTATTCATGCTGTGCACCTACTTTCTCAATAAAGATGTCATTTAATGTAGGTTCTTCTACTGCGAATTTTTTAACAAAACCTAATTTCGTTATCTCTTTAAATAAAACATGCGAAACTTCTTCATATGAAATTTTAAGAGTAACTGCATTTTTACGTTTCTTCATACTTTCTACACCTTTTATTTCTTTCAAATGATCAAAGTCATGATCGCCAACGATTACAACATTCTTTTTACCAAAGTCACTTTTAATTTTGGCAATATCTCCTTGAACAACAGGTACTCCTTTGTGCATGATACAAATGTGTTGGCATAACTCTTCCACATGTTCCATACGATGTGAACTAAAAAGTATCTACGCCCCCTGTTTTTGCATATCAAGAACAGCTTCTTTTAACATTTCAACATTTACTGGATCTAAACCACTAAATGGTTCATCTAAAATTAAAAGTTCAGGCTTATGTATAATCGCTGTTATAAGCTGAATTTTTTGCTGATTCCCTTTTGAAAGTTCTCCTACCTTTTTGTTCAGATGCTCAGTAATATTAAAACGCTCCAGCCAATAGTGAAGTTCTTTTTCTGCATCTTTACTTTTCATGTTCTTTAATTTTGCAAAAAAATTAACTTGTTCTTTGACAGTCATTTTCGCATAAAGCCCACGTTCTTCGGGTAAATACCCAATCTTATCCGTTACATCATAATTTATAGGCTTACCATTCCATGAAATGGTTCCGCTTGATTTCGATAAAAGGCCAAGTATCATTCGAAATGTAGTCGTTTTACCTGCTCCATTCCCACCCAAGAATCCAAAAATTTCACCTTTTGGTATCTCGATATTCAAATTATTCACTGCAACATGCTCGTCAAATTTCTTTGTTAAATCTTTAATTAGTAAACTCATTATCCACACCCTTAATTCCCAAGATGATTTATTTATACAATTGTATATCCATAGTCAACCACAATATTTTGCCCTCTAATGGCATCACTTTTATCAGACATTAAAAATAAGATGACATTTGTAACATCTGAAATTTCAACAAATTTCCTATATGGAATCTTTTTTAATAACTTATTTCCTTCAAAGGACTTCAAATAGCTTTCGTTATTATCGTTTATACTATAGGACAGTTGTATACAATTCACTGTAATGATTCATTTTTTATCTTTCAAAAATGAATCATTACCAACAAATGTTATATTTCGCATTATAAGGTTAGCATAAGATTCGAAATATTCAATATGCAATTTTGCATATTTTAACACTCTCAATTATTTACATAGTGTTGACCATCTTTATTTAAAGCAGTCCCCCACATTCACAAAATTCACTTAAAACAAAAATTTGTTTATCCATACTTTTTCTTTAATTTTTCATGGAAGAACTGAATTTAATTAGTACTCCCTGTTAAACACCTAAATCTAATACTTAAACTAACTGATCTTCCTCTAATAAATTGTTGTCTTATTTAACTTCACAATTAATAGTATTCAGCAGGCATAGTCACAACATCTTCGTACACCTCCTCATTAAAGCTGAAGGAAAACTAATTAAAATCTGGTTCAGAAATTTTACCTTTCTACGTTACAGGATCCGCATAAGAAAACATAGAATACAGTACCTCTTCTGTTACAACTAGCTTTATGTCGTAAATTTAAAAATCATAATATAAAATTTATAGAATCAATTTCGTGAGTTCAAACCTCTCTAAGTTCATAAAAAAAGAGACACCATATCAACCTTCTACGTGATATGGTGTCTCTTTTTTATCTAAGTCAATCACTTCCCACCAAACATCTTCTCCAACGACTTCGCATTAGCAAACAATACTTCTTTCAAGTTATCATCTGCAACGATTTTATAATCGCCATCTTTGTTTTTCTTTAAGTTCAATGTAACTTCGCGAGTTGCCATTGCTGCATCTTTATCTGCTAAGTTTTTGACGATAGTTGATGTCATTGTTTTTTCGATTGCTTTTTCAGATTGTTCTTTGTCTTCACTAAAGGCACTAGCGAACGCCATTGGCATAACTTCTCCCACTGCTTTTGTTACAGCAACGGATAGATCTGCAGATGTAATTTTCACGTTTACTTCTGCTTTGTCATCCTTTTTCGATACTTCTTCTAGCTTTTCAAATTTAAAGTTTTTTGTAATTGCACTCAGCATTGCTTTTGCCTCAGCATCATCTGTTTTTTCATTTAGTTTATTAAATTCCTTGTCACTCTCAACAAATGTACGAGCCTTTTCTACATCACCTTTTTGTATCGCTGTTAAAAATTCTTCTGTCGTATCTTTCGGATTTGCACACCCTGCTAAAACACCTACTGTTAATCCTACTACCATCATTAACAGCAATAATTTCTGTATCTTTTTCACGTTTATTCTCCTCTTATCTTTTCTAGTAAGTTAGCACTATATAATAGTATGAAACTGACATTACAAACATTTTTTAGTATAGCATTTATATGATTTATTTTCTATTTACCCCAAAAAAATAAAGAGCCTTGCAGCATTCCTACAAGGCCCTCTTCTCTCAATCCGTATCCGTAGCACAAACTAACCACATTTTCTGCTCCTTACTATCTAACACCATCCAAGTAACATCCCACGCAACATCATAAAACCAATCTGTCCAAGGGCTATAGCTTTCAAAAACTTTAATATCTTCGTATCGATCTTGGAACATATATTGACATAGATTAACTGCTAATTGTTTTGCGATAACTGGTCGTTCCTTAAATGTTTCATATGCTCCGCCCGACAAAATTTGAGCGGCAATGCTACCATCAAGCATGACTGCCCATTGCTCTTTAAAATGAAACTTATATTTTTCTGACGTATGTATTTTTAACTCTTCTAAGCTTTTGATTATTTCTAAAGAGTTACAGATTCTTCTAAAGAAGTGCTCGTGTCCATCTTTCCAATATGGTATTTCTTTGAAAAAATTTTCGTTATGTACTTTAAAACAGCTTATAACCGCTCCGCCATTTACGTTTTGTTCCTTAAATGTATGTATGAGTCGCTCAATAGATGAGTCATTCGCTTCTATTTTTTCAAACGTTCCCTCTTTCCATCTCATAACGCCCACTACTCTCTATTAAAAATTTGTTTCTTCATTATAAATAACAAAATAAAAACCAATAACTTTAAGGTTGCTAGCTTATCTCTTATTCATATTCGAAAACACAATCACAATTGCTCCCAGCACATAATGCCCCGCTACCATCCACATACTCCGATCAAAGATCATAAGCGATAACCAAAGCGATATATTAATAGCAGCAAATAATAAGTATAAAATGAAATCTTTCTTTTGTAGCGCCTCTCTATTCATTACAATGAAAATCGCACCGACTGGCGGAAGGATGAAGCAAAGGAAAAAAACAAACATTTTTCTTAACGACCATGGATATGAAGTTACTGTATGCATATGAGTCTCCTTTCCACTTTATAGTACATGTAACATCGGTCTCACTATTCTATATTTGTCACTATGAGGCTCCTTTATGATTAAAGGTGAGTGAGGACCTTTTTCTTCTACCATTGTGAATACTTCTGTTTTTTCTTGTACTATGTTAGATTCACTGTTTTTAGTAGGTTTTTTACTTGTTTTGATTTTCTTCGTTACTTCTCCGAGCCTTTTTCCAACTTTTTCAGCTTCGGCAGGTTCATTCGTAACGTAGTATTCTTGATTCTCCCATACTAACATAGGTGGCACTTGTTCTCGTTTGTTACATATTATATAAGTAATACTAGCTATAAGTAGTAGACATGTTAATAAAAAGAAGATAGTTTTTTTATTCATATACTATTCTCCCTATCTATCATTTTATTAAATTATATAATATCAATTATATGTAGTAAATGGATTTAGTGGGATTTTTAGGGTTTTACACAAAAAGAAAAAACCTTACTAAAGTAAGGTTCCATTTTTTAATTTTATAGTGACTGATTTATTAAAACGATCATTACGATAATCGCTATAAACATAACAACTAAACAGCCGATCATTTTATAAAAGCCTCTTTTCGTTAACGTCCCACCTTGCACGTCTTTACGAATAAACAAGAATACGGCTAAAAATAATACAAGCCCCATTCCAAAAGCATACAACATTTGCATATGTTAATCTTCCTTTCTTTCTTCCATCTTAATATTTTTTCGCTAAAACAACAAATGAGATAAAGACGGTACTCATCGTAAGTGCCATAAGTATGTTCAATAGTTCAGTAGCAGATAGTGTAATTATTTTTAAGTTTAAGCCGAAAGAGAAAAGAAGATAATATGCTGTTAACGCAAAAAAGCTAAAGAACATGCCTTTATAACGAATTAATTTCATCCGCTCGTCTTTTTCTTTAAATTGTGGATGTAAGTAACTTAAGCAAAAGCACATGATCATCATCGCAAGCACTGTATACGTTGGAGCTGGTGGTGCGGAATGCGTCATAATACCTGATAATATCATAAATCCACTCATGAATAGAAAAATAACACCCATAATAACAAAATACTTTTGTGAATAATTCATCCCTATTCCCCCTCTTCTTTCCCTTCATAAATAAATACATGTTCTATCGTTGTCTGAAATGTTTTTGCTATTTCAAATGCTAACGGAAGTGATGGATCGTATTTTCCCTTTTCAATTGAAATGATGGTTTGCCTAGAAACTCCGAGTTTCTCAGCCAATTTTTCTTGAGATAGTCCAAATTTTTTGCGGTATTCGACCATTTTATTTTCCAAGGAAATTTCTCCCTCCTCCCATATATCGAGTATATATGTAAAGTAAACTTTACGTCAAGTTCCCTTTACATTTCTTTCAATCAGCTTTCGTTCTATTTATATAGAAGAAACTTGTTCGATTTCTGCACGTCTATTTTGTAATAAAACATGGAACACTGTATGTAATCGTTACTATATTTCCTCCTCTCTTTTTTTAAAATTTAATATCTCCCTATTTGTTTTATCCTTTTAAAATATTTCATTTATCTCTTTATTCCACGAAATGTGTTATTGGTTTTACGGTGTTTTTCGTCATATTTATAGAAACTAACTGTTTATGAAGCATTTTTTATGTTTAGCAACTTTTTTTGTAGAAATCCTTCACTTTCCTTTCAATATTTAACACTATCTAAATAAAGTTTACGATAAATTCATAATTTTTTATTTTTTATACTATATTCCGTTATATTGTTGTATAATATCAATGAAAGCGCTTATTATTTCAATATACATAATTCGAACTTATTTTTATCAAAACATTCTAACTATTATACTTATATTTACATGCAACAATTTTAGTTATCTGTATAGGTATACCAAATATATCCACCCCATTTTTCTGTAAAATTACTTTATAACATGAAAGATTAACTTGGGTGATAAGTTATTGTGAATGTTTTTTTACAAAACAGATAAGTAATAGTGTTTGGTATTATGTAAATTATTGTAATAACATAAGAGTAAAGAAAACATTTACATTAATTATTAGTTCATCACTTATTGAAAAAGAGCAAAATGCACCTTTTGTTAGGAAAAGGATTATATGCATTGGGAGGTTTAAACAAATGACGAGGAAGAATACAACGACAAACCCTTGGGCCAAGTTCCATGGTCCGAACCTTGGTTATGTTATTGAACAGTATGATCTTTACGTAACTGGAACAGGTTCTGTTGATCCGGAATTACAAGAGCTTTTTGAAATTTTTGGAGCTCCTTCGTTTCAAGATGATGTCGTAACAGGGGACAACACAGCAACACATTTTTCTCCTCAAAACACAGGGAACATTGAAAAAATTCTTAAAGTCGTTCAGCTTGTTGAACAGATTCGTTCTTTCGGGCATACGTTGGCTCACATCAATCCGATGGAAGATGCTGCAAATGGACAATCTCTTCTTGAGAAAGCAATGAACGAACTGAGCGATGCTGACTTGAAAGCGATTCCAGCAAAGACAGTATGGCAAGAGGCACCAGAGGGTATTCACACTGCACTTGATGTAATTCATAGATTAAAAGACGTTTATACAAAATCTTTAGCTTATGAATTTTCTCATATACAAGATAGTGAAGAACGCGCATGGTTGCATCAAATGGTGGAATCAAATTCATTGCGTCAACCACTATCAAATAAAAAACGAACTGCTCTTTTAAAACGTTTAACAGCTGTTGAGGGTTTCGAGCAATTCTTGCATAAAACATTCGTTGGGCAAAAACGTTTCTCTATCGAGGGCGTTGATATGCTTGTACCTGTTCTAGATGAAATTGTTCTAGAAGGTGCAAAGGACGGCGTAGAAGATGTCATGATTGGTATGGCTCACCGCGGTCGTCTAAGCGTACTTGCACACGTATTAGAAAAACCATATAGTCACATGTTTGCTGAGTTCAAACATGCAAAAATAGAAGGCGCAGTGGCAAACTCTGGCTGGACTGGCGACGTGAAATACCATTTAGGTAGAGAACAAGTCGTTAGTAACGAAGAAGTTAGCACTCGCGTTACATTAGCAAATAACCCAAGTCACCTTGAGTTCGTTAATCCTGTTGTAGAAGGTTTCGCACGTGCGGCTCAAGAGAATCGTAAAAAATCTGGTCTTCCAGAACAAGATACTTCAAAATCATTCGTAATTTTAGTTCATGGTGATGCTGCATTCCCTGGTCAAGGTATTGTATCTGAAACGTTGAACTTAAGCAGATTGAATGCGTACCAAACAGGCGGAACAATTCATGTTATCGCAAACAATGCAGTTGGTTTTACAACTGATAGCTATGATTCTCGTTCTACGAAATATTCAAGTGACCTTGCAAAAGGTTTCGATATTCCGATTGTTCACGTGAACGCTGATGATCCAGAAGCTTGTCTTGCTGCTGCTAACCTTGCGATTCAATATCGTACATTGTTCAAAAAAGATTTCTTAATCGATTTAATTGGTTACCGCCGCTACGGTCATAACGAAATGGATGACCCAGCAGTTACACAACCACAAGTGTACAAAAAGATTAAAAATCACCCAACTGTACGAGCAATTTATGCAGATCAATTACAAACTGCTGGCGTTCTAAATGCAGATGAGGTTGAAACAATTACTCAGTTTATACAAGAGCAATTAAAATCTGACTATGCACAAGTACCACCAGCTGATACGAGCGATGCAACAATTCATGTTAAAGTGCCAGATGTTGTTGCAAAAGGTATTCAGCCAATTGATACTGGTGTTGAGATTGACTCACTTCGTGCAATTAATGAAGGTCTACTATCTTGGCCAGAAGGCTTTAACGTATATCCGAAAGTGAAGAAAATTCTTGAGCGCCGTAAAGATGCTCTTGAAGAGAACGGTAAAATTGAATGGGCACTTGCTGAGTCATTAGCATTCGCTTCTATTTTACAAGAAGGTACGCCAATTCGTTTAACTGGTCAAGATTCACAGCGTGGTACATTCGCGCATCGTCATATCGTATTACACGATACTGATACAAATGAAACATATTCACCATTACATCGTTTACCAAACATTAATGCATCATTCTCTGTTCATAACAGTCCGTTATCAGAAGCTGCCGTTGTTGGTTACGAGTATGGTTATAACGTATTCGCTCCAGAAACTCTTGTTATGTGGGAAGCGCAATATGGTGACTTCTCAAATACTGCGCAAGCATTATTTGATCAATATGTTTCAGCTGGAAGAGCAAAATGGGGTCAAAAGTCTGGTTTAGTTCTTCTATTACCACACGGTTATGAAGGTCAAGGACCAGAGCACTCTAGTGCACGTCCAGAGCGTTTCTTACAGTTAGCTGCTGAGAATAACTGGACAGTTGCAAACTTAACGAGCGCGGCACAATACTTCCATATTTTACGTCGTCAAGCATCTATCTTAGGAACAGAAGCTGTTCGACCATTAGTATTGATGACGCCGAAGAGTTTATTACGTCACCCACTTACGCTGTCAACTGCTAGTCAGTTAAGCGAAGGACGTTTCCAGCCTGCTCTAGAACAAGAAAACCTTGGTACAAAACCAACTAAAGTAAAACGTCTTGTTTTAAGCACAGGTAAAATGGCGATTGACTTAGCAGCAGAAATTGAGTCTGGTAAACATGAGTATAACTTAGATGAAGTTCATGTCGTTCGTGTTGAACAGCTGTACCCATTCCCTGCTGAGAAAGTTCAATCTATTATGAAACGCTTTAAAAACTTAGAAGAAATTATTTGGGTTCAAGAAGAACCTCGTAATATGGGCGCATGGCATTACATGGCTCCAATTCTGTTCGAACTTGCTGGAGATAAAGTGAAAACAGGTTATATTGGACGCCCAGATCGCTCTAGCCCATCTGGCGGCGATCCATTCGCTCACAAAGCTGAGCAAGAACTAATTGTTGCTCACGCTTTAGATGTGAAGTATAACTTCCGTCAAGATAAACAAGAGATTGAAGTTTTCAGCAACTGAAAGTAACAATGAAGGTTTCTAGCTTGTTCCCCGGACAGATATTCTGCCCGGGGAACAAGCTAACAAATGGAGATTACCGAAGACAAAAGAAGAAAAAACACACCGTTAGGCAAATAAGGGGAGGACATTTAAAATGATCGAAATTAAAGTACCTGAGCTTGCAGAATCTATTACTGAAGGAACTATCTCACAATGGCTTATCAACGTAGGCGACAAAGTTGAGAAAGGTGGCAGCGTTGTTGAGCTTGAAACTGATAAAGTCAATGTAGAAATCATTGCAGAAGATTCAGGTATTGTATCGAAGTTACTAGGCGAACCTGGGGATACAGTTGAAGTTGGCGCAACTATCGCAATTTTAGATGCAAACGGAGCACCAGTTGCAGTAAGTACACCTGCACCAGTGGCTGAGCAGCCAAAACAAGAAACAACTGAAGCACCGAAAGCTGCGGCTCCAACTACTGAGCAAGCTGCAACTCTACAAGGTTTACCAAATACAAACCGTCCTATCGCATCACCAGCTGCTAGAAAAATGGCTCGTGAATTAGGAATCGACTTAAACGACGTACGTAGCACAGATCCACTTGGACGTGTGAGACCACACGATGTACAAGCTCATGCTACAGCACCAAAAGAAGCACCAGCTGCTCCAAAAAGTCCAGCTCCTGCTCCAGTTGCAAAAACGGAATTCGAAAAACCAGTTGAGCGCGTAAAAATGTCCCGCCGCCGTCAAACAATTGCAAAACGCCTTGTAGAAGTTCAACAAACATCTGCAATGTTAACAACATTTAACGAAGTTGATATGACTGCAATCATGGAATTACGTAAAGAGCGTAAAGATGCTTTCGAGAAAAAACATGATGTACGTCTTGGCTTCATGTCATTCTTCACAAAAGCAGTTGTTGCAGCATTAAAACAATTCCCATTATTAAATGCTGAAATTCAAGGCGACGAGCTTATCATTAAAAAATTCTATGATATCGGTATTGCAGTAGCAGCTCCAGATGGATTAGTTGTTCCAGTTGTACGCGATGCTAACCAATTAAACTTCGCTGAAATCGAAAGTGAAATTCGTAATTTAGGTATGAAAGCACGTGACAACAAACTTTCATTAAAAGAACTACAAGGTGGTACATTCACAATTACAAACGGTGGTGTGTTCGGTTCTCTAATGTCAACACCGATCCTAAACAGCCCACAAGTTGGTATTTTAGGAATGCACAAAATCCAAGTACGTCCAGTTGCAATTGATGCAGAACGTATGGAAAACCGTCCAATGATGTACATCGCTTTATCTTACGATCACCGTATTGTTGATGGTAAAGAAGCAGTTAGCTTCCTTGTTGCTGTTAAAGATATGCTTGAAGATCCAAAATCATTATTATTAGAAGGTTGATAGATTATTAATCTATTACAGGATGTAGAATGAATCATTCTACATCCTTTTTTTATTGCATTCATACGGGACAAATTTCATAACATAAGCTAATAATGTATGCCTAAAACGTAAGGAGGATTAAAATGAATAACCTTCCAATTCATGCAAAACTTAAAGCAAATAAGGATACTTTCTTCCTTCCCGACTCAAACGGGGGTGTCTATTTTCGAAATAACGCCAGTTCATTTCGTATGGACGGTGATGGAATTTACAATTGGATTGAAAAATTAATGCCAATGTTTAACGGTAACTACTCTTTAGCAGAAATAACCGACGGTCTCCCTCTCCCCTATCAAAATCGTGTATTTGAAATCGGAGAGATTTTATATGAAAATGGCTTCGTTCGGGATGTAAGTCAAGATGCACCTCATGAATTAAATAGTGCATTACTTGATAGATACGCTTCACAAATTGAATTTTTAGAAGCTGATTCTCATTCAGGCGCTCTAAAATTCGAAACGTATCGCGCGGCAAACGTCCTTATAATTGGTTCTGGAGATATGCTTACTTCCCTAGTTTCTTCTTTATTAGAATCAGGATTACCTACCTTTCATTACCTTGTTACAGATTATGAGGAAACAAATTACGACCGCATCCATGAGCTAGTAGAACTTGCATATGAAGTTGATGATACTGTACTTGTTCAAGAAATTGATACGACAATTGATCGTCCCCTGCATGAAGTGTTCGAGCCTTTCGACTGGGTTT
This sequence comes from Bacillus thuringiensis, assembly GCF_022095615.2. Classification (NCBI taxonomy): domain Bacteria; kingdom Bacillati; phylum Bacillota; class Bacilli; order Caryophanales; family Bacillaceae; genus Bacillus; species Bacillus thuringiensis. The sequence continues at coordinate 1,230,969 of NZ_CP155559.1, read as the reverse complement.
TGTACGTTTCTCAAAATGGAGATATTGAAGGTTTAAGAGCAGTTCACACGATTTGTAGAGAAATAGGAAAGAGCTTCATACCAGCCGTCTGTTTATCAACACTTGGTATAGCTGGTCCTATTGTAACAGCTAATCATGAAGAATGCTGGGAATCCGCATGGCACCGGCTACATGAAACGACTTTACAAAATGAACATTCATCAGCATCATTTTCACCACTTCCATCTGCAATGTTAGCAAATATAATCGTATTTGAATTACTTAAGCATGTCGCTGATGATTCTTACCGAGAAAAAGAACCACAATTCTTTTTATTAAATTACGAAACACTCGAAGGAGCATGGCATCCTTTTATAAAACATCCTCTCGCAACTGATGAAAGTTTTACAATTGATACGATAGAAAATCTTTCTGAACAACTTGAGCATCGGTCCAACCAACATACCTCAACTGATTTATTCCGCTTTTTTGACTCATTAACTTCTAAAGAAGCTGGTTTATTCCATGTATGGGATGAACAAGATTCCTATCAATTACCGTTATCACAATGCCATATTCAAGTAGCTACTCCACTATCAGATGGTCCTGCTTCCCTCCTGCCTCTTATGACTTGTGGTGGTTTAACTCATAATGAAGCGCGCCGAGAAGCTGGTTTAGCAGGAATTGAAACATATGTAGCGGAAATTATGCACCGCCTTATTCCTGAACACAACGATATTGGTATTGGCGCTGGGGAAACGATGACAGAAGGTGTATACCGGGCACTACAACAACATTTAAATAATAAATTGTATGAGCGTCAGTCACATATGCTAGAAGAAATTACGACGGTCGACTTAACCGAAATTCATGATAAACATTGTAGATTTTATTACGATGCTCTCGCTACAATTCATGAAACACCTCAAATAGCAGTAAGTGAAGAGATTCTCAGTTTTCCAGTCGTTTGGGTCGGTATAAATGATCGATGGTACGGCGCATCTAATATTAATACAACGTTAGCGTTACGAAATGCACTACAACTATCCCTTCTTCATATTCAAAATGAAGAGACTCCATACAGAGCTAATATCTTGCCGGAATCCTCTATTATTTTATATGACACGGATTCTTTTAGATTAGAAATACAGGCGGAAGAAGAAATTCCAAGCACGCAATCTGTACAGCTTGCCTTGCAACATTTAGAAGAACATAATTTTTATCCATTCGTGTTTGATTTAGCTATTGAACCATTTTTGAAAGAGAACTTAGATGGTGTGTACGGGGTATTAATTGCAAAGGAGGACAGTCTATGACTCAAAATATATTACTTATAGGAGATGGCCTTCTGGCAAACTATGTACACGATCAATTATGCAAACAATATTCTATCATTCGTCAACATAGTCTTACAGAAGAACTCCCTGAAAATATTCATCTCGCTCTCGTATTACATGATGGCTCTCCTTCTTCTATTCATCATGATGCCGAGCTAATGTTTCGGTCGAATCAGATTCCGTGGTTACGCGGGTTTACTTCATTTGGTGAGGGTATTATCGGTCCTTACATTCATCCTCTTGTAACTGGCTGTTCCAACTGCTCTGATGGGCGCCGATTTATCGCTGGCTTTGATCAACAAGAAATGTGGGAACTACAACGGAAATATGAGTTAAAGGCAGATCATGTAACAAGACGTGATGTACGTGCCACCCAAAATGGTATGTTACAAATGTGCCATCTTATTTGCGCAGGAACAGAGAAAATATTAGCTCATCACCATTCTTCTTTAGAAAATGAACTCATTTTACTAAACTTACAAACACTGCAATGTACACGTCATTCCTTTCTTGCAGATCCCCTCTGCCCTGTATGTAGCAATTTGCCTGATGACACAGCAGATGCAGCTGTGATTTCGTTACAACCGAGCTTAAAAACAAGTGATGCAACATATCGCTGTCGTTCCATTCATGAACTAAACACATTTTTAACGAGAGATTATTTAGATTATCGCGTCGGTATGTTGAACGGAAAAATGCAGCATTCTTTATTACCTTTTGCTGATGTGATTATAAACATGCCATTAATGTTTGGAAATGAAGGGGTTGCAGGCCGAACTCTTTCATTTGCAATGAGTGAAGCGACTGCTATTTTAGAAGGTTTAGAACGATATTGTGGTATGTCACCTCGAGGAAAAAAGACAAATGTACACGGCAGTTTTCGTGAGTTAGAGGATTATGCGCTTAATCCCCTCTCGCTCGGTGTACATACAACTGAACATTATAATCGTAATAGTTTTCCGTTTAAACCGTTTGATCCTGACTATGAACAAAACTGGGTATGGGGCTATTCTTTATTACAAAACCGGCCGATTTTAATTCCTGAATCAATCGCTTATTATAGCCTCGGTCATCGAGATGCTTTCGTGTATGAAACATCAAATGGATGTGCAATTGGTGGTAGTTTAGAAGAAGCAATTTTTCACGGCATTTTAGAAATTGCAGAGCGCGACGCCTTTTTGCTCACTTGGTATGCGGAATTACCTCTCCCCCGCCTTGATCTTAGTTCAGCAAATGATACGGAATTACAATTAATGATTCAGCGGCTGTACACGATTACTGGGTATGAGTTACATGCTTTTAACGCAACGATGGAACACGGTATTCCAAGCCTATGGGTAGTTGCGAAAAATACGCGTGAAAATGGAATGAACGTTGTTTGTGCGGGAGGCTCTCATTTAGACCCTGTCCGCGCTTTAAAAAGTGCCATTCATGAAATAGCAGGCATGTTACTAATAACAGATGATGAACTCGAACAAAAAAGAGAGCATTACGAAAACTGCTTACACGATCCTTATCTCGTTAATAAAATGGAAGACCATAGTATGCTGTACGGATTGAAAGAAGCGGAAGAACGTCTTCACTTTCTTTTACGTGACGATGCCCCAGTGCAATCGTTCCAAGAAATGAATACATTACAATCAGTTGATCTAGACTTGACATCCGATCTTCATCAACTTTTAAACCGCCTGCAGCAATCTGGACTTGACGTAATCGTTGTAGATCAAACAGTACCTCCTATAGAAAAAAACGGATTACATTGCGTAAAAGTTATTATTCCAGGCATGCTACCGATGACGTTTGGCCACCATCTCACTCGGGTTACAGGACTAGATAGAGTATATACTGTGCCGATGACACTTGGATATACAAACGAACCTTTAACGAATGAACAATTAAATCCACATCCGCATCCGTTTCCATAGTAAAGGAGGGGATTCTATGCAGCTGGATACTTTTTTACATCATCTCCATTTTTCGATTGATGAAATTATGCCGAATCATGAAGTGGACTGGGAAGATGCACCGCTTCCTTATAAATTATATCGAAATGTACCTATCATCCCTCTCACTTTAGAAATCCCATTACCTTTACCTAACTCATCTACTACACCTACTTTGAAGGAGATTGGTCATTACCTTTGGTACTCATTTGGTTTAACACAATTATGTCAGCTAAATAGTGAGAAAATTTTATTCCGAAGATCTATCCCTTCAGGAGGCGCTTTATATCCAAATGAATTGTATATATATTTAAAGATTGACGATTATCCAGACGGCATTTACCATTACGACACCGCGCATCACCAGCTTGTTTTACTTCGTGAAGGGAATTTCGATTCTTATCTTTCGGAAACACTCGGCAATCGTTGTAACATACAGTCTTGTTTTGGTGCTGTATTCGTATCTACTATGTTTTGGAAAAACTTCTTTAAATACAATAACTTTTCGTATCGTCTTCAAGGATTAGATAGTGGTGTTCTCATCGGTCAATTACTTGCATGTGCCAAACAATTCGGTTACACAAATGGCGTATATTTTCAGTTTCTAGACCGTGCAATCAATCATTTACTCGGACTGTCAGAAGGAGAAGAAAGCGTGTATGCTGTTGTTCCTTTCAGTACAGAACCGCAAACGAATTGGTTTCACAATGATCACCGTGAAAATAAAACAGTGACTTCTCATGAGTTATTGCAGCAAATTCCGCCGTTAGCACATGAGCATTTCATTCGATCAAAGCAAGTAGATAAACATCCTATGATAACCAAAATAAATGAATCTTCTATGATCGAATCGACAGCACACTTCCAAACGCTACATCATGAAGAGCACTATCAACATCATGCGCATGCTGTACAGCTACCGAAAGTAGAACGGTTATCGTATGATTTCTTACAACTTTGTAAAAAACGATATTCTCCTGATGCTGACTTTACTTTAACGAAATGGGATACAGCCGAGCTCGCTACTTTACTACAAGAAGCGAGCCTCGCCTTTCCTTATTACAACGACCTTGATGGTCAGTATGTAAATAAAAATGCGCGTGTCTCTTTATATGGATGTTTTTATAACGTAAAAGATATAGAGAATGGCGCTTATTCTTATAACAGTAAAACGCATTCCATACAACCACTTCGATATGGAGACCTTCGTTATCCCCTTCAATCTAGTATGACGATGGATAACGTGAATCTTTTTCAAGTACCGCTTTGCCTACATGTAGTCGGAAAGAAAGATTACTATACAAATGCATTAGGCTATAGAGGATACCGTATTCACCAAATGGAAGCTGGTATACTCGTTCATAAACTCGTTTTTGCTGCAACTGCTATGGGGATGGGCGGGCATCCATTATTAAGTTTTGATACAAATGCATGTGATCAATTGTACGGGATAGATACTCGAAATGAAACGTCACTAATTCAAATTCCTGTTGGGGCGTATCGAGCGCGGAATTGGTTAAAAGGAGATTTGCGTATTTAGAAGCACGCCGGTGAACGGCGTGCTTTTTTAAAGGACTTAATTTATAAAAAGCGAAATGAGTATATATTCTTACATAAAAGGAGAGTTTAACTTGAGCATGTTACAACGATTAATTCAGCAAGCAAAAAATCCTCGCGGGACAATTGGTTCTTCTATGCTTTGTATTATGAATGCTGCACATACGAGACTAACAAATTGGGCTTTACAAAAAATACATATACGTGAAGATGAGATTACTTTAGATACCGGTTGTGGCGGTGGTAAAACAATACATACTCTTTCAAGACGAATTCCGTTTGGGAAAATATGCGGAATTGACTATTCAGAACAAGCCGTTGAAAACTCGAAGAAAGCTAATATGAAAGATGTAAAAACAGGGAAAGTAATCATTCAGCAAGCTAGCGTCTCCTCTATTCCTCACAATACGAACTTTTTCGATCTCATTACCGCCTTTCAAACGCACTACTTTTGGCCGCATGTCGAACAAGATATAAAAGAAATATTTCGCACATTAAAACCAAACGGTTCTTTTTTATTAGTTGCTGAAACTTTTAAAATTCAATATCATATGAAGAAATTTAAAACGACTGAAGAAATAGTAAATCTACTTTATAAGACAGGATTTACAAGCGTGAAATGTTATGAAGAAAGAGGTTGCCTTTGTGTAATAGGAATTAAGTAAAAAAGCAGACCCTTTGAGGTCTGCTTTTTTTTACTAGATTAATTTAAAGATACTCTTAATTTGTCTTGCAAATAACCAATTTTTTGTACCGTAGTTATCATTTAAACTATCTAAATTGATAGATTGTCCGTTAGCAAACTGTAATTCTAACGTTGTATTTTTGTCATTTGTTTTTAAACTGCTATTTGTAATCGCATCATACTTTAATTTTTCAATTTCAACATACTCATCTTTTTCTTGTCCGATCACGACATGGTCTTGGAAGAAGAACAATACTTCTACTTTCTTACCGAAACAAAATACGTTTTTCGTATAAATTAATGTCGCATTATCAAGTCCAACACAAACTTCTTTCATCTCTTCCACAACATGTCCAAAGTCTTCTTCTTGTCTTGCGTTTGATTCAGCAATCCATTCTTCGATTGTTTTCATGTTAATTGCCATACTGTGCCCCCTGGTTCGTTCATTGCTTTGTTTAAAAATTAAATACTATATGAAAATATAAGCGATACGTACTATGTTTTCAAGGGTGAACGGTATATTCGAAATAAAGTGAAACTTTAATCAGTGGGGGTTTTGTTCATCCCCCACTGATTATTAGTTGAACCAATCGGACGTTTACGGACAGTTGATCTCCCACCTAACTTCTTTGCCCCAACTGAATTTTGAGGTGGGAGTTTTACTGTCCGTTAACGCGGGATAAAGTTAAATTTCAAAGTAATATACTAGGAGCATCGATTTCATTATATTTTAAACGTTTGAACGAGACATTCTTCATCATCGATTAACTGTTTTTTCTCATCAAATTCTATGTTTAGCTCCCTATATACTTTCTTCCAAAAAGAAACTGCTGGTACATTTTTCACAAGTTCGATAACGAAATACTGTCCTCGTTTCTCTTTTAGTACATTCTCAATAACTCTTTTACCAATTCCTTTCCCTTTGTACTGATTCAATATGAAAATGTCATTTATACCAAAGTCATTTTCCTTCTTCAAAAACGGGCGTTCCAATAGTAATAAAAATCCTACAATATCATTATCACCTTTAATAAAATACGGAGTAATTCCATCATTTCCCCAAAACATATGCAAATCTTCGTATTCAAAAAAACCATTTTCCCCAATCGTTATATTAGGAGTGAATGTAGAAAGGTCATGAAGATATAGTGCGTACAAATTACGTAATATTTCTTTTTCTGATTCTTGAACTGTTTGAAGTGTTACAAACATTTTTAATGATCCCCTTCCCTATATGTAACTGTTTCTCCCTCTTTATTATTCGCTAAAAAAGTTTACCTACCTTTGCAAAAAAAATAGCACTTAAAAAGTGCTATTCTGCTCGCCTTGCCGCTTGCTGAATTGGATCCCAAACGCTGTTATATGGTGGTGCGTAACTTAAGTCGACATCTTCTAAATCGTGAATGCTCATTTTATTGAAAAGTGCCATTGCGATCACATCAATCCGTTTATCCACACCTTCTTCTCCAATTACTTGTCCACCTAATAATTGTTTCGTGTCAGAGCGATATAATAATTTCAAGTGAAGTGGCTTAGCACTTGGATAATAACCGGCCATATTTGTTGAATCTATATTAACCGTCTTATACGGGATGTTTAGCCCTTTCGCTTCTTTTTCATTTAAGCCTGTTCTTGCGAGTGTCAAATCCATAAATTTAATAATACCTGTACCTAACGTACCTTTAAAGGCTCTTCGTTTATCCAGCATATTCAGTCCAGCAATCCGTCCTTGTTTATTGGCAGTCGTTCCAATTGGAATATGGTCATGAATTTCTTTTATAACGTGATAATGCGTCGCACAATCACCAGCTGCATATACGTCCTGCACATTCGTTTGCATATATGCATTTACTTCAATTGCCCCTTTATGATTTGTACGTATATTTGTTCCTTCAAGAAAATCAGTATTTGGCTTTACTCCAACCGACACTAAAACAAGATCTGCTTTATACGTTCCTTTGTCCGTTTCAATTTGTTCGACTCTTTCATTTCCTTTAAATGCTTTTACATTTTCATTCGTTAAAATTTCAATATGATGTTTACCTGCTTCTTTATGTATATATTCAGCCATATCTGCATCGTAAATCGTACCGATATGATCATTTCTCTCAATCATTCTTACTTTCTTACCAAGTTCGACGAATGTTTCTGCCATCTCCAGTCCTATCGCACCGCCGCCAATAATGGTTACATCCTCAACTTTATTCGTTTCTAGCGTTTTTAATATACGCTCAGCATCCGGAATTGTTTTTAAAAGATGAACGCCTTGCAAATCTCGACCTTCCCATTCTGGCATAACAGGACGCACTCCAGTTGCAATTAATAATCGATCATACGGAAATTCAAAAACATCTTTCGTCTTCGTATGCTCTGCGTACACGATTTTCTTTTCCGTATCTACTTTCGTTACTTCATGTCGTACTTTCGCATCAATTCCATATTTATCACGAAACGTCTTTACATTGCGCGCGACTAATTTTTCCGTTGAAGCGATAGCACCACTAATGACATACGGTAATCCACACTGCGCGTACGAATAAATTTCACCTTTTTCTAACGTTACAACATTTGCAGTTTCATCGTTTCTAACAATTTGCATAGCTGCACTCATACCAGCTGCATCTCCGCCAACAATGACATAGTTCACTTTACCACTCCTTCTTTTTTACATACTCTTTACGGTTTCCATATTTTATAGAAATAACACCTACTACTATTGTAAAGAAAGAGGATTTCATCTTCAAATTTGGTGCACAAACCTATACCTGAATAGGTAACCGTCGTGTCTTATAAACAACATGTTTAATATGCTATAACAGTAACTATCGGAAGTAGGTGAAATATATATGTGTGCCGGCCTTCTCGTCCAGCTTCCCGAGGAACCGCTAGAACCGAGACCCGCCCTCCCGCTAGAACAAGAATTTACTGTGAGTGTAACTTTATACAGTGCTCGCGCTTGGTTATCTGACAATGACACTTTCTCACAAACTATTTGGAAAGCTACCCGCTTTGCTTCTGCATCACACGCTCGCAAATCCATCTTTCCAGTTGGTACTGTTAAAATTTTAAATTTTTCTGAGGATACAATAACAGTTACTATATCCTCAGAATCAGATGATGCTCTCAAAATAATCGTCCCTCCTCGTTCCGAAGCTGCTTTAACGTCTAGTTCTTTAACTGATGTGCAAGCAAGTACATCAGGAGGAGCGAGTAAAGTCACATTCCTCTTTCATATCTTTTTCTCAAGGGATCCTGGTCCAGATAAAAAGCCATAAAAAAGGTACAGTTATGCACTGTACCTTTTTTCACGTGTTCTATTCTCTTGATTTGATTAGTTCAACATTATAAGATTCAATATCCGTTAGCTTTCCTGTAAAATATGGATTTTCTCTATACCAAGACTGTTTTGAAAAATACGCTTGCATATCTTTCGTTTGAAACATATGTCCATGTCTTGCGTATATTTCGTTTCTCGCTATTTTCAATTGCTCTTTCGATAAATACGTTAGATCTGAACTCGTTAATTTTCGAGCATCACTGTCAGGGAAAATGAAGCCATTATATACATACCGAGTCGTAGACGGCGGAGTAACATTGTAAACAACTGTTTTTTCTGTACTTTTCTTCTGGAATGGAAGATTATACGAAGGAAATGCCGTTACCGTTTCTACCTTCGTCGCTTCCCTTCCATTTTCTCCATTTCGTTCTAAATAAATCGTAGCACTTCCATCAGTTGCTACCGGCCCCCACGTAATTTCTTCTCCCGCTAGCGCTGTAACTGGTTTTTGATTCACGTACAATGTTGCACCAGGCGTGTTCGTTTGCACTGTAATATATTGACCTTGCAACGTTAAATCTATCGTTACGTTATTTTGACTTTGTTTCATAAGTACAACCTTTTCCTCACGTGATAGTTTCACATAGTCATTTTTATATTCTGATTGAAACACTTGAGTCCCTGGAAGAAACGGCCCATATTGCTTCTCAAACTTTTTGTCATCTGTTTTATCAATTTCTTTTCCGTTCATTTTTAAAGATGCACCTTTTTCATTTGAAAGCAACGTCGTATAATACGCCTTCGCTTTCAATTTATACCGATCAAATAAAAAGAAATACTTACCGTCTTTCGTTAACGAAAAATCTGCTCTTTCGATTCCGTCCCCTCGTTTTTCACCTTGCCTCAAATAGTCTTTCAATTCATTCACGTAAGATGGATTTTCTTTTATATACGAAAATAGTGGCATTAAACTCTCTCTCGTTACAATAACTGATGGATCATCTACCGTGACGATTTCAGCTAACTTCTCCCCGTCCCGCTCTTGTACAATAGTAATCATCCGATCTACTTGCGCAGCCTGCGTATAATACGATGATCCATATACATACAAACCGACAATCGCTATAACAAGTAGTGCTAAAAGTGTAATGCCAACTTTTGTACCACTGCTCATTTTCTTCTTTATTACAGGGTGTCCCCTTTTCTTACCGCAGTTTTGACAAAATTGCACACCGTCTTCAAACTGAGTCCCACACTTTGTACATACATTCATCCATTCAACCACCTTTTCGTTAGAAGCCAGTTAATCCCTGTGTAAAGGTTTGAATTATCGTGCTAATGTAAGACCACAGTACAATGAATGTTGCAATTCCAATTAAAACATTTGCGATAAAAAGTGTGTAGACAAGATCTAATCCACCGTTATCTAGTTTTACTATAGCTACAATTATACTAATTGCCATATACGTTGTAGCCAGCCCTAATAAAATTGGTAAGAAAAAGATTAATAAAAAGCTAAAAAGAAAAGAAAGCACTAATATCCCAATAGCTGGCGTCGCTATCGTTCCCCATATACCAAATACTTCAAGAAACGAAAAAGATGATTTCATCATCTTCCCACTTACAAAAATAATAAATCCGACAAATAAAGTTAAAATTAATAAAAATAAAAAGACCGTTACAGTGTCCAAAAAGAATGTAGGAGTAGAAACATCTGGCACCAACGTTCTCGTAAGCGCTGCCCCAGTGCTCATTATTCTATAAAAAATACATGCTCCTAAAAAACAAATAAGAACAAGACTTGCAATTCCATTTCGTACTTCAACATTTCCACTTTTCATAATGGCTGTCGGTGCTTGTAATGCTTGTTTAAAGAACTGAAAATAGCCACTTGCAAACCGCTTCGCTTGCTCTACTGTTTCATTTGGTCGAGTTTCCTTTGCTTGTGCCGCGCGCGCTTGTTCCGGCCCTTCTTCTCGGCCGCTACTTACCACTACTTCCTCCGTCAACGAATGTCCACAATTCCCGCAAAACTTTGCCTCTGTTGCATTTTCCGTATGACACGCTGGACATTTCATTCTCTCATCCCTCCTTAAGCATATACCGTATAGGGTGTTACAAATTCAATATATGACTTTGTACATAAAACATGACTACAAGAAAAAGATTCTGAAGTCCTTCTTTCAAAAGAAAATATATATGCTAGCAATCTTGAAAAATAATGCTATTATGAAACAGAATAAATAATATTTTTAACAGATTGGATGAAAAACAATGGAATTTGTAAACTCAATTTTTCAAATACTCCTTACAAGCGTAATCCAATTATTTTCTTTAATTGGCGTTATCATTGTAATTGGATTTCTATTAGGCTATTTAGAATCTCTCACACGAATGTATTGGTCGAGAGCTTTCGGAAGAAAAGGATTCCTTTTAACTGCGTGGATTGGTGTTCCGATTCATGAACTTGGACATGCAATTATGTGTGTACTATTTCGTCACAAAATTGTAGCAACGCAGTTTTTTCCAACAGATACAAGTCAAGGTGCTTTAGGCTACGTACAACATCAATACAACCAAAAAAGTGTATATCAACGAATTGGGAACTTCTTCATTGGGATCGGTCCTATTATTTCCGGTATTACTGCGTTAATCCTTTTAATGCGCTATTTCGTACCAAATTCATATTTCTTATTTAATACAACTCTCGAAAAAACAATCGCTTCTACTTCTATTAATGTAGAGATGGTTCAAAACATGCTCTTGTCGACGTTCGTATTATTGAAAAGCTTATTTACAATAAGTAATTTATTGAATCCTTCCTTTTGGCTATTTTTATTTATCGCCATTTGTATTTCTGCACATATCGCTTTAAGTAAACCAGATATTAAAGGATCAATAGACGGTGTCATCGTCATGTTTATCGTGTTATTTTTATTCAACATCATAGCGGGACTGTTTCAGTATGATAGCAACCAACTAATTGGAAAAGTGATGAAATATAATATGTATCTCATTGCATTTTCTAGTGTGGCACTGCTTTTCTCTTGTATTTCTACACTTGTTAGTTTTGGATTTTATAAAATAAGAGGAGGGCGTTCGTTTTGAACGCCCTCTTCTTATTAATTATTTCCCTTATAATCACAATGCTCAACCGGAACACGAGCATGCCCCTCTTCATCCGTACACCATGACTGTGATTGGAAAGCAAGAAAGATACCAACCCATTCTTCTTTCTTCTCAAAATGAATGAGTATTCCTCCGTCTTGCCATATACCATTATCACCTTTCCATTTTTCTACATTCCCTTGATTCATATGAATATCGTGTATCCCGTTTCCTGGTTGGAAATGAAAGTAAGAATCGGGTGTATTTTCTTCTGGTCCCCATCTTTCACCAAACGCGTAAATAATTGCTTTTTCTTCTATTGCTCGTTTTATATAACGTTCTATTTTTTCATTTAAATCATTATCTACTCCTGCTTTTTCAGCAGGTAAAGGAACCATTTGTTTTGAATCAAATACATTACCTCTTACGTAGTCTAAAGCAACTTTCGGTTCATTGTTTTTTATTTCTGTAAAACCGAATGGTAATGTCGGTAAAATATGAATCGCCTCTGACCGAATATTGTCGCTCGCAAAATATAAAACTTCTGACGGATAACTTTGCGATTTCACGTTAATTGCAATACGATAATCTACTCCTGCTTCATCTTGTAAATGAACTTGATAATGAGGTGTTTTCCCTTTTCCAATCTTTGATTGTATAACTGTACCTTTTAACACGCCGTAGTTTTTTAGGGGCATACATTTCATCTCCTATTCATTTAGTAGAAGCTTTTCATACTTAAGGCATTATCCATCCAAAAAGAAAATCCTCCTATGTTAGGAGGATTTTTAATTTCTCAACATATACCAAAAGATAACCTCTACCACCACAAGCAAAACCGCACCAAAGATCATTAACGTCGTCTTCTTTAATAATTCATTTTCACGATACGGGATGTTACATAAATACGCACCTAGCGTAATACGTGACGGGCAAGCGATTGTCGCTACTGATGATGCGGTGTTTTGCAGTGTTGTGACGTATTGCCATGGGAGTGCTACGTTTTGCGCCGTTTGCATTTGTAGTTTTATAAACATCGCATTTGATCCTGCGTTACTACCTGTTAAAAAGCCACCAATTCCACCGATAAACGGAGCAACGAAAACGAAAAATATACCGAATGTTTCACCAGCTGTTTTTGCAAGTAATGAATGCATGCCAGATGCACCCATTAGTTCTGAAATGGCGATAAACATTGTCGTCGTAATCGCAAATGGAATCCATTGTTTTATCGTTTGTGAGAGTGATTGTTTAATAATATGAGATGGTATCTGGAAGAAAACAATCGTAAATAAGCATGTCATACCGAGCCAAAATCCTGGTGAATACAGCATTTCTAATTTGTAAGAGTATGATTTTAGATCAAGGACGGCATATGATTTAAATACATCATGCAATGCTGGTACGAGGCGAGAAAGTAAAATACAAACAGTTAAGAATATATAAGGGCTAATAATTTTTATAATAGATACTTCTCTCTCCGTTGCCGCAGCATGTTCTGTCATTAGATTTTGCTCACTTTTCCCTTTTAATTTAATGATAAGAAAGCCAAATGTAATTGTAACGATGGAACTTAATATACCTGCTAGTTCAACACTCACGTATGCGTTAGAAAGATAGATTCCGAGAGAAAATAATAGAAAGAAACCGAATCCTTCTTTCCACTTTTCAATAACAGCCTGCCAACCACCAACAACGTGTAAAGAAAGAATGACGAAATAAGCAAACATCGGAATGCTTAGTAGTGCCGTATTCGTGCCAAGTGTTGTAAGCGGCATATTTATAAGCTGCGAACCGATAATCGTACCAGTTGCCATTGCGCCCCATGAACTAGCTAGTAAGCCGATAAATGAGAGTAGTACAGCTTGAAACGGTTTATAGCCTAATGAAAGAAAAATAGGTGCTGCGACCATAAAGCCAATTCCAAATCCACTCACTGATTCAATTAGCGGACAAAGACCAAAACACATAAGAAGCATTTGTAATAAACGATCGTGCGTCACTTCTTCTAAAAAACGCGCTACTTGATCGATGTACCCCATTTTGTTCATGAGGTGAAATAAAAAAATACCGAAAAACAACACGTACCCGACAATAAAACAAATTAACCAACCTTTAATCGTTGCGTGCACAGTTTCACCTATCCCTAGCTGAAACGTTGGCGAGAGTAAAACGATTCCAACAGACACAACGTAAGCAATTAACGAGGACCTTAATGACGTTTGTTTAAATAAAAATAAACAAATGAAAATCATCATAATTGGGATAAGTGCCAACAATATGGCCATGTTATCATCTCTTTTCATTAAAAATACAATTTTAACTATTATATAACAGATACCATAATTTTCAATTGTTTTTACAACAGGTTCAAAAAAGGAGCCATTTAGCTCCTTTTTGAATCAATCCCATTTTCTTTTATCCTGAAAAACGCTCTGCTGTCCGACTATTTTGTCTAACACAACAAACACAATATACGCACATATTACTTGCAATACAACATTTCCAAATTTCATTAATTCAAATGAATGGATCCAGCGAAATAATTCGTTCAATAATACAATCGAAACGATACTAAATAGTTCTATGCTAACCGAAAATATACATACTTCTAAAATAGATTGCTCTTGAATTCTGTTTAAGTTGGAAAAGATGAATACATACCCTAAAAATAGAGCCATCACCTCTATTGTCGTCATGCTAATAAGCCAAGCGTATAGTGGTACAGTTAAAAGAAGATATAGTAGTTTCCGTCTTAGCATGCCTTCTCACCCTCTAAGTTATATGTATTTTTTGTATATTTTAACATTTATTACACAAAACAAAAAGAAGAGACTTATGCCTCTTCTTTTTGTTCTGTTGCCTGTATTAATTCACATATTTCTTCTCGCTTTTCATTTTCTAGCAGCTCAATGACTTTACTTCCAACGACTACTCCATCACATATTGTAATCATTTCTTCTACATGTTCCTTTGTTGAAATACCGAACCCTGCCACTACCGGTAATTGCGTATGTGATTTTACTTTTTCTAAGTAACTATGAATCTCACCTTTAAAGTTTTGACGTACTCCTGTTACGCCCGCCACTGTAACGGCGTAGACGAATCCTTCTGATTCACTCGTAATTTTTTCGATTCGCTCAATTGGGCTCGTTACTGTAACGAGTGGAATTAGCGCAATGTTTGCCTCTCGAAGTAACGGGGCAATAATATTTTGCTCTTCATACGGTAAATCCGGAACGATCATACCATCTACCCCTGCTTCTATACAGTTTTCGATGAATCGTTCTTTTCCGAATGCGAGTACTGGATTTAAATATGTCATGAGTACAAACGGAATTTGTACCTCTTTCCTTACCTCTATTAATGCTTGAAAAATGCCTTTTAATGTTACACCGCTATCTAGCGCTCGTTTCCCTGCTCTTTGAATCGTTGGACCGTCTGCGACTGGATCTGAAAACGGAATACCGATTTCAACGATGCTTGCTCCTGCTTCGTCTAAAAAACGAATTCTTTCTTTTAATTTTTCAAGGCCACCATCTCCGCCCATTACGTACGGAATAAATGCTTTTTTACCATTTTCAAACGCTGCTTTAATTTTTTCTACTCCCATTTTTTACACCTCTTCCATATAACGTTTTATACTCTCTACATCTTTATCACCACGGCCAGATAAACAAATGACAAGTCCTTCTTCTTTCTTCATTTTTGGCGCTAATTTTAATGCATATGCGACAGCATGTGAACTTTCTAATGCCGGAATAATCCCTTCTTTTTTCGTTAATAATTGAAAAGCTTCTAACGCTTCTTCATCCGTAATTGAGTGGTAAGAAACACGGCCGATATCTTTTAGCAAGCTATGTTCTGGCCCCACACCCGGGTAATCGAGTCCTGCTGAAATAGAATGAGCTTCTTGAATTTGTCCTTCTTCATTTTGCAGAAGGTACATCATCGATCCGTGTAAAACACCAACGCTACCTTTCGTTAAAGTCGCTGCGTGCTTTTCTGTATGAACGCCTTTTCCAGCTGCTTCTACACCGTAAAGAGCGACTTCTTCATCGTGTACGAATGGATAAAACATGCCCATCGCATTACTACCACCACCAATACAAGCGACGACTGCTTCTGGTAACTTCCCTTCTAACGCTTCATATTGTTTTTTCGTTTCTTTCCCAATTACACTTTGGAAATCACGGACAATTTGCGGGAATGGATGCGGTCCGAGAACGGATCCCATAATGTAGTGTGTATCGTGCACGTGTGAAACCCAGTAGCGAAGCGCCTCGTTTACCGCATCTTTTAGTGTGCCACTACCTGCCGCTACACTTTCTACTTTCGCTCCTAGTAATTCCATTCGAAACACGTTTAATTTTTGCCGTCTCACATCTTCTTCTCCCATAAAGATGACGCATTCTAATCCGAGAAGAGCACATACAGTAGCGGTTGCAACACCGTGTTGTCCAGCCCCTGTTTCAGCGACAACTTTTTTCTTGCCCATTCGTACTGCAAGAAGTGCCTGACCAATTGTATTGTTAATTTTATGAGCTCCTGTATGATTCAAATCTTCACGTTTTAAATAAATTTTTGCACCGCCGCAATACTTCGTCATATTTTCAGCGAAATAAAGCGGTGTTTCTCTTCCGATATACGTTTTTAAATAATGATTTAATTCCTTTTGAAACTCTTCATCTTGCATCGCTTCTTTATATGCTTCTTCTAGTTCTAATACAGATTGCATTAACGTTTCTGGAACGTATCGTCCTCCGTATATACCGTAGTGACCTTTTTCATCTGGATATGCGTAATTCATTTGGAACACTCCTTCGCTTTTATAATAAATTGTTTTATTTTCTCTACATCTTTCTTTCCTTCTGTCTCTACTCCGCTACTTACATCGACCATGTACGGCTGAATAGTTCGAATCGCTTCTTCTATATTAAAAGCGTTTAATCCACCTGCTAATATCGTTTTCTTTTGCACTTCTTTTGGCATATGCTCAAGTAATTCCCATGAAAATGTCTTTCCATTTCCTCCATGAAACTTTTCTTTTGGACTATCAAACAATATATAATCTGTTTCATATGCTTGAGCGTCTTTCATATCACCTTCTGAAGCTACTCCGAGCGCCTTTATAGACGGAATATTCAATCTTTTGATTTGATGATTGTCTTCATCCCCATGTAGTTGCACATGCGTTAACCCACATTCATCTGCAATTTTCTGTATCTCTTCTACTGATTCATTTACGAAAACACCGATTTTTAATACGTTTGCTGGAATCTCCTGAATGATTTCTTTCGCTAGCCTTGGAGTGATTTTCCGCTTACTTTCTGCAAAAACAAATCCGAGTGCATCAGCTCCGTATTCACAAGCACGTTTTGCCGTTTCAATATCAGTGATGCCGCAAATTTTCACTTTCATATGTTCACCTTACAATCTTCAAAAAAGGTACGAATAGAAGATGATGTCATAAGTGCTTCTCCAACTAATACACCTTTCGCTCCAGCTCGTTTGACACGAATAATATCTTCTTTTGAATGAATCCCGCTTTCACTAATCCAAAGTAATTTCTCCTCGTTTAATCGTTTTCCAAGCTTTTCTGTTTGGCTTAAATCGACTTCGAATGTTTTTAAATTACGGTTGTTAATACCGATAACGTGCGGATTTAATTGGATCGCAATTTCTAATTCCTGTTCATCATGCACTTCAACAATTGCTTCAAGTCCTTTTTCTAGTACGTAGCTATACAGCTCTTGTAACTTCTCTTTCGTTAACGCCGCTACGATTAGTAAAATAATATCTGCGCCAGTTTCATACGCCCTATCAATTTGAATCTTATCAATTATAAAATCTTTACATAAAAGCGGAATGTTGCTTTCCATTCTTGCCGTTTGCAAATCATGAAATGAACCTTTAAAAAATTGACCGTCTGTTAAAACAGAAACTGCTCCTGCGCCGCATTCTTCATATGTTTTTACTTGTTTTCGTACATCAACGTGTAAATTGATATCTCCTTTTGATGGTGATGCTCGCTTTACTTCTGCAATAACAATAAACTGCTGTAATGCTTCTACAAGTGAATGTATCTTTCTACTTTCTTTTAATGGTGTATACGTTTCATATAATGCCGCAACTTCCTTTTTCTTTTGGTCTACAATTTTGTCTAAAATCGTCCCCATTTTAATTCACCCTTTCTAATTTTTCATTACTTGCTGCAATTAATAAGTTTAGTTTGGCTAATGCTTTTCCTGAGTCAATACTATGTGCCGCGAGTGTAATTCCTTCTTCAATCGTTTCTGCTTTTCCATTCGCGAAAAGGGCTAGACCTGCATTTAATAAAACCGTATCGCGGTAAACACTCTTTTCTCCGCTTAATACCCCGAGCGTAATCTTTGCATTTTCTTTCGAATCTCCGCCTCTAATTTCTTCGTTTTTCACTATTGAGAAACCATATTTCTCAGGTTCAATACTCGTTTCTACTATTTCATTATCTTTTAAAATGACAACATGATTTTCTCCTTGCAATGATGCTTCATCTAGAAATCCACTTCCATTTACGACAAGCGCTTGTTTTCTGCCTAGTTTCTGTAATACTTGCGCAACTGGTAGTAACATATCTCGTTTATAAATGCCGACAAATTGTGTTTCTAAATTCACCGGATTCGTTAAAGGACCAATTAAGTTAAAGATCGTCGGCACATTTAATTCTTTTCTTATTTTCATAATGCGCCTTAATGCTGGATGCATCGCTGGTGCAAATAAAAATGCAATGCCGACATGCTCTAATAAATAATCAATTTCGTTTGGCGTACTGCTAATATTTACACCGAGTTCTTCTAATAAATCTGCACTTCCTGTTTTACTAGAAACAGCTCGGTTACCGTGTTTTGCAACCTTTACGCCAGCTCCTGCCAGTACGAATGCCGATGTTGTACTAATATTAAACGTTTGGGCACCGTCACCACCCGTCCCGCAATTGTCCATCGCTCCTTGTATATGGTTCGAAAACGGTAATGCCTTTTCACGAAGAGCTCGAACAAGGCCATATATTTCTTCTGCCGTTTCACCTTTCGCCTTCAGTAAGACTAAGAAAGCTGCAATTTCACTTTCCAATATGTTTTCATTTAATAAAAGAAGCCCTGCTTTATACATTTCCTCTTCTGTTAAATGTTGTCCCTCCACTAATTTACGAAGATAGTTATTCATACTCTTTCCTCCTCCTTCACTTCGCCTAAAAAGGCACGTATTAACTTTCCGCCTTCTTCTGTCGCGATTGATTCTGGATGAAACTGTAATCCGAATAACGGATAATAATTGTGACGAACTGCCATAATTTCTCCATCGTCCATCGCTGTCGCTAGTATGTCAAAACACTGTGGCAAACTCGTTTGCGCTGCAACAAGTGAATGGTAGCGCATCGCTGTTAGCGGCTGTGTCACGTATGAAAAGATTGACGTTCCGTTATGTTTCACGCGTGATGTTTTTCCATGCTTAATGCGCTCTGCTCTAACAATTTCTCCTCCAAATGCTGATATAATTGCCTGATGTCCGAGGCAAATGCCTAATATGGGAACGTTCTTATAAAAATGACGAATCACTTCGATACAAATGCCAGCATCCTCTGGTTTTCCTGGTCCTGGTGAAAGCACAATTCCTGTAGGATTCATCCCTTCTAGCTGTTCTATCGTTATTTGATCATTTCTTACGACTACAATATCTTCTTCGTATTCACCTAACAGTTGATACAAGTTATATGTGAATGAATCATAGTTATCAATTAGTACAATCATTTCATTACCTCCAATAGTGCTCTCGCTTTATTTAACGTTTCTTCATATTCAGCTACTGGGTCTGAATCATAAACAATTCCCGCTCCTGCCTGAACGTATGCTTTTTCATCCTTTACAACCATCGTTCGAATGGCGAGCGCCATATCAAGATTCCCTGAAAAACTAACGTATCCAACTGCTCCTGCGTATACATTTCTTTTTTCATTCTCTAGCTCATTTATAATTTCCATCGCTCTAATTTTCGGAGCACCTGACACTGTTCCTGCTGGTAAGCAATACGCTAATGCATCAAATCCACTCATTCGTTTTCGCAATGTTCCGTAAACTTCGGATACAATGTGCATAACGTGAGAGTATTTTTCTACTTTCATATATTTATCTATCGTCACGGATCCAATTTCACTTACTCTGCCAATATCATTCCGCCCAAGGTCCACAAGCATCATGTGCTCCGCTCGTTCTTTCTCATTTTCTAACAGTTCTTTCTCAATTTCCGCATCCTCCTGCTTCGTTCTCCCTCTCGGCCTCGTACCGGCAATTGGATTCGTCATTACTTTATCCTCTCTTACCGATAACAAACTTTCCGGCGAAGAACCGAGTACAACATAATTTTGAAAATCGATATAGAACATATATGGTGATGGATTGGCAATCCGAAGTTTTCGGTATAACGCGAATGGATCACCAATACATTCACTTTGCAAACGCTGGGATAATACGACTTGGAATATGTCCCCAGCCTGAATGTACTCTTTCGCGGTTTCTACCATCGCGTAAAATTCTTTTTCTTTTATAGAGGAAGTGAATGATAATGTTGATCTTATTTCAGTTACTTCCGCTTCTTCTCCCTGTAGCACTTCCTCTTTATATACTTGCAATCTTTCATATACTTCTTCATAAGAAGCTGTATCATCTTCCCTGCATACATATACAAATGATAATTTTTGGCGTAAGTGGTCATACACGATAAACTCACGGTACAATAAAAGATGCACTTCTGGAATATTCAATGGATCGTGTAAATCTGCACCAATGTTTTCATATTGCCGGATGACGTCATAGCCAATATAACCAACTGCTCCTCCGCAAAATGGGAATGGACTGTCTACTTGTGCTGACCGGGTTTCTTTTTCTAACACTTGTAGTACGTTACCTTGCAGCTTTTCTGCCCGGCCATAAATCGTTCGTTCCACTTCCGTACCAACGCTTTTCACTTCACCATACGGATTACATCCTAAGTAAGAATAGCGTCCTTTATCTTGATGAAGCTGGGAGCTTTCTAATAAAAACTTTTTCTTTCCCTTCATACGTCTATATAAAGAAATTGGCGTAATGCTATCTCCTTCTTCTTCAGCGATTACTAAAAATGCTTTTCCTTGTTCGTTTTGCTTCATAAATTCGTCTTTTGTCACCATGCCTTTCACCTCACTCCGAAAAATAAAAAAAGTCCCCTACATATCGAAATATGTAGAGGACGATAAATTTACCGTGGTACCACCTCATGTTGGACGCAAAAGCATCCCGCTTTATTCAGGTACAAAATATATACCTTATCCTTGTAACGGCGGAACCCGGGTTGCCTACTAAAAATAATTGTTCAGCATACCTCTCGTAAGCCCATTCCGTATATGGCACCGCACCGGGCTCCCACCTATCCCCGGCTCTCTGTAACGTCTCCAATATACGTACTCTTCTTACTTCAACGATTTCATTTATTTAATTTTTTGTACACAAAAAGGGAGTACTCATCCTATAGAAAGGACGGGTACTCCCGTGGTGCCACCTTAATTCGTTACAAATGTAACGCACTTTACCGTATCAAAAACAATACGTGTCTCTTGTATCGATGAGATCATGTCGCCAAAGCCTACTTCTTTCGTTTCGGTTTGGAAGCTCCGAAGCCCATTCCACATCAATTCCATACTGATTCGCACCAACCATCAGCTCTCTGACATGTTCATCATGTGTACTCTTCTTCATCAACGCTTGCATTTTTTTAAGTTGCACTCATTATAGACCTAACTTTTTTCATAAGTCAATACTTTTTAAAAAAATTTATTTTTCTCTCCTTTCAATATTATATTGACAAAACAACCTCTTTTTATGTAAATATAATAAATACTCTATTAAAAATAAGGTTTTTTGTATGAATATTATATATTAAAAAAGTAAAATGATGTCAAAAAACGCTTACATTTCTGAAAATTCGTATTTCTGTATGGATTTTTCAGAATAATCATGATAGATTATAAATATGCAAAACGCATCAAAAGACATGACAAAAGGAAGGGGAACTACATGAGTACGCAGATGTTAACTTTAACTTCAATCTCTATCTACATGCTCGGGATGTTAGTAATTGGCTATTTCGCCTATAAACGAACGTCCAACTTAACAGATTATATGCTTGGCGGGCGTACACTAGGCCCCGCAGTAACAGCATTAAGCGCTGGAGCATCCGATATGAGTGGTTGGCTTTTAATGGGATTACCCGGTGCAATGTTTAGCGTTGGATTAAGTAGTAGTTGGATTGCGATCGGCCTAACACTAGGCGCATACGCAAACTGGCTATATGTCGCTCCTCGCTTACGTACCTACTCTGAAATTGCAAACAACTCTATTACTATCCCAGAATTTTTGGAACACCGTTTCCACGACAAATCTCATATGCTACGCTTAGTATCCGGACTTGTTATTATGATTTTCTTTACTTTTTATGTAGCTTCAGGATTAGTTTCAGGCGCCGTATTATTTGAAAATTCATTTGGTATGAACTACCACGTTGGATTATTCATTGTAGCTGGCGTTGTTGTAGCTTACACATTATTTGGTGGTTTCTTAGCAGTAAGTTGGACAGACTTCGTGCAAGGAATCATTATGGTAATTGCTCTTATTCTTGTTCCTATCGTAACAATTATGAATTCGAACGGACTTGGACCTGCATTTGATACAATTCGTTCTGTAGATCCAACACGTTTAGATATTTTTAAAGGTGCCTCTACTTTGGGGATGATTTCTTTATTTGCATGGGGCCTTGGTTATGTTGGACAACCTCATATTATCGTACGCTTTATGGCGATTTCTTCTGTAAAAGAAATTAAAAGCGCACGAAGAATTGGTATGAGCTGGATGATTTTCTCTGTTGTCGGAGCTATGTTTACTGGCCTTATCGGTATTGCTTACTACTCACAACAAGAGTTAACATTATCTAACCCGGAAACAATTTTCCTTGAACTAGGAAAAATTTTATTCCATCCACTTATTACTGGATTTTTATTAGCAGCGATTTTAGCAGCGATTATGAGTACAATTTCATCTCAGTTGCTCGTTACTTCTAGTGCTATAACAGAAGATTTATATCGTACATTCTTTAAACGTTCTGCTTCTGATAAAGAGCTTGTATTTGTTGGCCGTATGGCTGTACTTGTTATTGCATTAGTTGGGTGCGCATTAGCGTTTAAACAAAATGATACGATTTTAGCTCTTGTTGGATACGCTTGGGCTGGATTTGGTTCTTCATTCGGACCTGCTATTTTATTAAGCTTATACTGGAAACGCATGACAAAATGGGGTGCGCTTGCTGGTATGATTTCAGGTGCCGCTACAGTAATTATTTGGACTCAATTCAAATTCTTAAAAGATTTCTTATATGAAATGATTCCTGGATTCGCTATTAGTTTACTAGTAATCATAATTGTTAGTTTACTAACTAAACCTTCAAAAGAAGTTGAAGAGCAATTTGAGAACTTCGAAAAACACCATAGTCATAATCTATAAAAAGAAAGCTCTGCTGTTATCATAACAGCAGAGCTTTCTTTTTATTACAATTCGACAATCTTCTTCTCAAATTTAACAAATTCTTTATGTTTCGTTAAATTTAACATAACACTACTCCTTTATAGTAGTACTATCAGCACTTATACAGAAAGGGGACTCCAAAATGTTAGCAGCTTTCCAGCAACAACAAACACGAAAATTTTCACCTATCACAAATACTTCTGCTTCTCGTTTAAACATACAACCTAATCCACCCAAAATTTCTATTGCTCCTTCTGTTATTTCAGTCATTGGTGTTCATATGGAAAAAAATAAGTTAAAAGTAAGAACTGGACAAAGCACTGAGTTATCAGCTTCTGTTTTGCCAGTACAAGCAACGAATACGGAACTTATTTGGACAAATATGAATGCTGATGTTATCACACTGTATCCACAAGGAGATACGGTAACGATTACCGGAAAAAGTGCAGGTAGAGCAGTCGTAATTGTTACAACTGCTGAAGGAAAGTTCCGTGACCTATGCATTATTCATGTACAACCTTATATGACAAATCCAAAGTAAAAGAGTGGCTACGAAGCCACTCTTTTACTTTATTTCAATGTGTGAATTTTTACTTTTAACGTGATTGATGAATTGGTCTTTATCTTTAGGAGAAATAATTTCTGTTTGATGTGCGCCGTAAACAATTTCAAGTCGATCAAATGATAAGGCATAAGCTGCTATTGGATTTTTCGTATTTGAAATTTGTTTTATATCTCGTATAAATATGCGTTTTTTAACGAAACCCGATCTAATAATAATTGCCTCTTCTCTGACAATATATTTTGTTGAAAACCAACTCCAAATACATAATATCGCTAACGGAATTGTAAAAAATAAAAGAAAATATTCTCTCCCTGCAAATAGGGGAGCAAAACACGCTCCAATGACAACGAAAAAAATTGGATATAACCATATATCTTTTTTTGATGGAAATTCCACTAAACTTCCCCTCTCTTGATTTAAGTCAATGAACCCCCTCCTCTTCCCTATTACAATGAAAACAACATTAGAATAGGAGGACGTATTATGACTAAACGAAAGTATGCCTTATTTGCTGGCTTTTCTCTTCTTGTTATGGCATTCATTGCATTTTTTTCTTACGGTTTTGTTCATGAAAATCTCGTTGTACAAGAAGATGCGAGCGCGACATTCCATAATATCCAAACTTCAAATTCACTTTTCAAAGCGGAAATCTTCGGTTGGATTATCATTTTCATTACTGATATTGTCGCCGCGTGGGCTCTTTATTTCTTTCTAAAACCAATTCATACTAGCCTCTCATTACTAGCTGCCTTGCTTCGTCTTATGTATACAGCGATACTTGGGATTGCTATATTCAATTTAACATTTGTATTACTTCTTTCAAAAAGTACAGTTGCTAATTCAGAAGCATATACAATGTTATTTCTAGAAGCTTTTAAATACATTTGGTCTGTAGGGTTAATCATTTTCGGCTTACATCTTTTCACTTTAGGATATGTAACTTTTCTATCTAAACAAATACCGAAATTGATTAGTGTATTACTATTCATCGCTGCTATCGGTTATATCGTAATTCACGTCATGAATACACTGTTTTCACAATATGATACGCTCATCGCAATCATACAATCACTGTTCCAATTACCTATGATTGCAGGTGAATTAGGACTTGCGATATGGCTACTGTTGAAAGGTGGTAAATCCACTACTTAATTCGTTTCTTAATTCTACTTAATGACTCTGGCGTAATACCTAGATAACTCGCCAATTGATATTGAGGAACTCGATCGATTAAATGCGGTCGTTTTTGTAATAATGCTTTATATCGTTCTTCTGGTGTCGATGAGATAAATAAGGCAAGTTCATCTTGTACTTCACCAAAATTATACTCGACCATTTTACGCGTCATTTCTTCTAACTGTGAATATTTCTTATACATGTCCTTTTCACTATACAGGTCGCCAACTACAACTAGACAATCTTCTAGACACGTTAACGTATACGGGGATGATTTATCTTGTTTATGATGATTAAAATTTGCGATTGCTTGTTCTTCTGTATAAAAATTTGATGTAACTTCTTTCCCGGCTTCATCTATACAATGTTGTCTCACGCATCCTTTTAATACAAAATAACATTTCGAAGGAACATCTCCTTGCCTTAGGAGCACTGTTCCTTTTTTATATTCGCCAATTTGTAATTCACTGAGAATCATGTGCTGCTCTTCTTCACTTAGTGTTGTAAGGTTCTGCATATACTTCTTTAATATTTCTTCCATTTCCCTCCCCTTTCCCCTCCTACTCCCGTATTTCTATAAAACAAAAAGAGAAGTATTCCAACTTCTCTTTTCTCCTCTAACCTTATAATTCCTGTGTATACGCCGGCTCATTTACTACATTTTTTGCTGTTCGTTTTTGTTGTTGTAGTAAGAAAACAGATACGCCAAACAATACGAGCATGCTACCGATAATTTGCATGGCATTTAGTCTTTCCCCGAGTAAGAAGAACGCCAGTATAGATGCTCCAACAGGTTCTCCTAAAATACTCATTGAAATTGTTGTTGCATTTACGTAGTTTAATAACCAATTATTAATGACGTGTGACACTGTCGGTACAACCGCAAGTAAAAGAAAAACGGTCCAATCCCACTTCGTATAACCTGTAAAAGGCACTTGCAACACTATATTATAAATCCCCATAAAAATACCTGCGAATGCAAAAACTGTAAAGCTGTAAATCCAGTGTGATACTTTCTTTACTATCGTTTGCCCGATAAATAAATAACCGACAACCGCTATTACACTTAAAAAGGATAATATATCTCCATAAATTGCTTGTTCACTTAGTCCTAAGTCTCCCCAACCAATACACATTACGCCTAATATCGCAATTCCCATTGTCGCAATGGCTGAGTATGTCGTTCTTTCTTTAAATAAGAAAAAACCCCCAACTAAAGATACGATTGGTTGAAGCGCTAAAATAATCGTCGAACTAGCAACTGTCGTATGCTTTAAAGATTCAAACCATAAAAGAAAATGAAGTGCTAAAAAGAAACCAGATCCAACTAAAAATCCCCAATCTTTTATTCGAATCTTACTAAATTCTTCCCGTTTTTTCCAAACGATTGGCAGCATAATAAGTACGATAATCCATAATCGGTACATACTTAATATGGAAGATGGTGCTGAGGACATCTTTACAAAAACTGCTGCGAATGAAATGGCTATAATGGAAATTGCTAATGGTAGTGCGATTGATCTTTCTTGTTTCAAATTCCGTCTCCCCTCTCACCTGTCAAAAATCCCACTTCATTATATCCGTTTTCTTTCATAACTTAAATACTAATTTTTTAGATTCTTCGTACCATTATGGTAAAATAGAAACGAAAGCACCTATTAGTGAATATTTCTTTCTTTTTCACTACAAGCGTCGCTCTTACAATCACAGTAAATTTTTATTTAGGGGGATCTACATGAATCAAACAATCGGGAGAATTGAAGAAATTTCATTTTATAGCGCATCACTTCAAGAAGATGTTACACTTCTCGTTTACTTACCGGTAAATTACACAGCACTGCACAAACATACAGTGGTAATTGCACAAGATGGTAGAGATTATTTTCAGCTTGGTAAAGCGCACCGTGTAATTGAGCGTCTTCGTGAAACTGAAGAAATTGACCGTACAATTATTGTCGGTATTCCATATAAAAATGTACACGATCGTAAAGAAAAATATTTCCCAAATGAAGTGAAAAACGCTGCATATATCCGTTTCCTTGCTCATGAACTTGCACCATATATCGATGAAAATTATCCAACGTACCAAATGGGAAAAGGTCGTGTGTTAATTGGTGATTCTCTTGGCGGGACAGTTTCCTTTATGACTGCACTTATGTATCCGCATACATTCGGTAAAGTCGTTATGCAATCACCATTTGTTGATGAAACAGTGATGAACTTAGCAAAAGACTTCAAAAATCCGGAGGCGCTAGAACTTTATCACGTCATTGGGACAGAAGAAACAGCTGTAAAGCGCACGGATGGACAAGTATCTGATTTCGTACAGCCGAACCGTGAGCTCAATACGCTTCTGACAGATAGAAATTTCATCACGCATTACGAGGAGTTTGAAGGTAACCATACGTGGAAATATTGGCAAACTGATTTACCGAAAGCCTTCTCTCATATTCTATCAATGAAATAATAGAGAGCAGTATTCAGAATAATTTGATATAATAGATGAAGAGAGTTTTTTTCTCAAAATCTAACTAGACTTACAAAGGGAGGAATTGGAACATGAAATTAGGCATTGTAATTTTTCCATCTAAAATGATTCAAGATAAAGCGAACGGATTGCGTAAACGTTATGATCCGCACTACGCATTAGTTCCGCCACACATTACATTGAAAACACCCTTTGAGACGCAAGATGAACAATTAGAATCGATTGTAAAAGAGTTACATAAAATCGCAAGTAAAACGAACCCTTTCACCCTTCACGTCGGAAAAGTTGGTTCATTCGCACCTGTTAATAATGTTCTTTATTTTAAAGTAGAAAAAACACCTGAACTTACTTTCTTAAATGAAGAAATGCATCATGAATTCTTTACACAAGAACGCGAATACGCTTTCGTACCTCATTTAACAATTGGACAAGGCTTATCAGATGCAGAGCATGCTGATGTATTAGGTCGATTACGTATGAAAGATTTCTATTATGAACAACCAATTGATCGCTTCCACCTTCTATATCAATTAGAAAACGGAACATGGACTGTACACGAAACATTCCACCTTGGAAAGGGGAACAACTAATTTGCATGCACAGATCGTACAAACGGACGAACAACTAAGAGACGCATTCTCTGTACGTAAGCAAGTATTTGTGAATGAACAACAAGTGTCTGCTGAAGAAGAGTATGATGAGTTTGAAGAAATTTCAACACACGTTGTTATATATGATAATGATGTTCCAGTTGGTGCTGGTCGTTTTCGCACCATTGATGGAATAGGAAAAATGGAACGCATTTGCGTACTAGCTTCCCATCGTAAAAAAGGCATTGGAAAAATTGTTATGGATGCACTTGAAGCGTATGCGAAGGAAAACTCGCTATCAAAATTAAAGCTGCACGCCCAAACACATGCTGAAGATTTCTATAAGAAACTTGGATATGTAACGAATTCTAATGTATTCATGGAAGCAAATATTCCTCACATCGTTATGATAAAAGAATTGTAATTTGAAAACAGGAGGTATCCCCTCCTGTTTTTTACATTGCTATTTTCTTTTTCTTCCGCTAAAGTTAAATGTTGATGCTATAGTTTTGAAGGTGAATATATGACACAAGAAAAATTTTCACAAAAATCATTAACGCACGCTGATATTCCGCGTGCAACATATCATATTCCGAAAACATCTACCCATTTAATTATGGAAGAAGATGCAGATGCAGCGTATTTCCGCGCTCTCGAACAACAAAATGTATTTTTAAATGAAAAACAATTAGAAGCCGTGCGAACGACAGAAGGCCCTGTTCTTACATTAGCTGGTGCTGGAAGCGGGAAAACATCTGTTTTAACAACCCGCGTAGGTTATTTAGTAAATGTAAAACAAGTTCATCCGCGCAATATTTTATTACTTACATTTACACAAAAAGCAGCTGAAGAAATCCGAAACCGTGTAGCAAATTTACCAGGTATGAATCGTGCAGCAAGTAGCTACGTTGTTGCTGGTACATTCCACTCTGTCTTTTTAAAATTGCTTCGTAGTCAAGGATATAATCAGCAAATTTTAGCAAACGAAAAACATAAACAAATTATGATAAAGAAAATTTTAAAAGAGTTACGCTTAAAAGACGATTATGATGCTGAAACGATGCTCGCTATGATTTCACTTGAGAAAAACAAATTGAATCGTCCAAAAGATGTAAAAACAACAACACCCGTTGAACAAGAATTTAAAGAAGTATACGAGCGTTTTGAAGAAGTAAAACAACGATATAATTATATTGATTTCGATGACATCCTATTAGAAACATATTATATGTTAGAAAATAACGCTCCTTTGCTTACCCAATTACAACAACGTTTCCACTATATTGAAGTAGATGAGTTCCAAGATACATCGTATGCACAATATGAAATTGTAAAATTGTTAGCCACGCCAAGAAATAATTTATTTATCGCAGGTGATGACGACCAGGCGATATACGGCTGGCGAGGAGCAAGTCACCAAATTATTTTATCTTTTCCAAAAGAATTTGATAACACTACTATTATCGCACTGAATACAAATTATCGATCCAATCCTTTTATCGTCGGACTTGGAAATGAAGTTATCAAACTAAATCAAGAGCGTTTTGATAAAGAGCTATATTCTGTGCGCGAAGAAGGTGTACAACCTTTTTACGCAAGACCTGCTACGACTCTTGATGAAGCAAATCAAATTTTGCAGCTCATTCAAGAAAAAGTAGAGAGCGGCGAACGAAACTTTAAAGATTTTTGTTTACTGTATCGCACACATTCTGTAAGCCGTTCGTTACTTGATCAGCTTACCATTCATAAAATCCCGTTTATTAAGCACGGGGCGAGTCAATCATTTTATGAACATTCTTTAATTAAGCCTGTATTAGATCATTTAAGACTGGTGATTGAACCGTTTCGATTAGAATCACTTTCAAACATATTGCCCACGATGTATATCGGGCGTGATGATTGTATTTCATTTATTGAACGTGAACAATGGAAGTATGGTGAGGGGCGCTTCCCTTCTCTTCTTCATTTCTTATTATTAAATCCAAGCTTAAAACCTTTTCAAGTGAAAAAGGTAAATGAGCGTATCGATTTTATTAAATTTATAAAAGAATTAGAACCGAAAAAAGCATTAAAAGAAATTATTCATGGTAAAGGAAAGTATTTAGAGTACTTACAAAGTAACGATCGTTCTTCCTTTACAATGCATAAAGATATACAAGAAGAAATGTTAGAAGAATTAATGGAGTCTGCAACTCGTTTCACCGATATTCCAGCATATTTACAATTTATTGATGAAGCAATTCAAGGTCAAAAAGAAATGGAAGCATTAAAAACAATGCCGGAAAAAGATGCTGTTTCGCTTATGTCTATTCATAACGCAAAAGGCCTTGAATTTCCATGCGTCTTTTTACTTGGAGCGAGCGATGGTATTCTCCCTCATACTTCTTCTTTAAAAGATGCAAATGATCGTGTTACAGAGACGTCTGAAGCTTTAGAAGAAGAACGTCGACTGCTTTATGTCGCCATTACACGTGCGAAAGAAGAACTTTACATTTCCTCTCCGCAATTTTTTAGAGGAAAAAAATTAGATATCTCTCGTTTTTTATATACTGCGCGAAAAGATTTACCTGAAAAGACATCCACTAAATAAGGATGTCTTTTTTTATATTGCATGATGGACATCCCTACTATATAAATTCCCTGTTTTTATCATTAGAATTAACGTAATATCAACCATATCCCATTCATATTGTAATAGTGTATGTCAGAACTCACGAGAAGGAGTGAACATAATGAGCTGCAATTGTAACGAAGATAATCAACATGATTTTGATTTCAATTGTGTATCAAATGTCGTTCGTTTTATACATGAACTACAAGAATGTGCAACGACAACATGTGGATCTGGTTGTGAAGTTCCATTTTTAGGCGCACATAACAATGCATCAGTAGCAAATACACGTCCTTTTATTTTATACACAAAAGCCGGAACACCTTTTGAAGCATTCGCACCATCTGCAAGCCTTACTAGCTGCCAATCTCCAATTTTCCGCGTAGAAAGTATAGATGATGATGACTGCGCTGTATTACGTGTATTAACTGTAGTTTTAGGTGATGGTACCTCTGTACCACCTGGTGATGATCCAATCTGTACGTTTTTAGCTGTACCAAATGCAAGACTCGTATCATCCTCCACTTGTCTTACTGTTGATTTAAGTTGCTTCTGCGCTATTCAATGCTTACGCGATGTTTCTATATAAAACTGAATACTAATTTAAGCATGGATTGGGTGGCAGAGTTTTCTGCCACCCAATCCATGCTTAAAAGGTATTATTATGTATTTTTCATAAAATTGGGAACTTGTCTAGAACATAGAACCTGTCCTTTTCATTAACTGAAAGTAGAAACAGATAAAGGAGTGAAAAACATGTTCTCTTCTGATTGCGAATTTACTAAAATCGATTGCGAGGCGAAACCAGCTAGTACACTACCTGCCTTCGGTTTTGCTTTCAACGCGTCTGCACCTCAGTTTGCTTCACTGTTTACACCATTACTATTACCTAGCGTAAGTCCAAATCCTAATATTACTGTTCCTGTAATAAACAATACAGTAAGCGTCGGAAATGGCATTCGAATTCAAATAGCTGGTATCTATCAAATCAGTTATACATTAACGGTAAGTCTTGAAAATGTTCCTGCCCCACCAAATGCTGCCCGATTCTTCTTAACATTGGACACACCTGACAACATTATCCCAGGATCCGGGACGGCAGTCCGTGCTAACATTATCGGTACTGGAGAAGTAGAGGTTTCTAGCGGTGTTATTCTTATTAACTTGAATCCTGGCGACTTAGTTCAAATCGTACCAGTTGAATTATTTGGAACTGTAGACATTCGTGCTGCAGCATTAACAGTTGCACAAATTAGCTAGTAAAAAGCGGTATTTCTCCTTTGAAATACCGCTTTTTATATGTATAATAAAAAACACTCACAGTAACATGAGTGTTTCATTCTTCATAGTGTTTTATTGCATTCTTCTTTTTCCCACAATTGCATCCCTTTTTCTTCACAAATCCTTGTTGCTGTAATTGTTCTTGATATGCCTGTTGTTGCGCTTGGTGTTGTTGCTGCATGTGATACCATTGCTGCAGATCATATGAATTTTGCCTTGGATTATTGCTCACAGCAAACATCTCCTCTACTGTCAATTCTGTCTATTTACTATATGAACAACTCTTTATTTCCGTTCCCTCGTTCTTTTAAACTCCGCTTTCTCTCGTATTATAAAGATATATTATTCTCCCATAAAATATCCTGTAATCGTTTCAATAATTGCTGCTGCACCTGCAATAGCTAATAATGCAAGTAACGGCTCTGCAACGATAGGGATCCAATTATATAAAACTAATAAAAAAGCACTAACCCACACACCTGTACACCAATAACAGCTTAATAATTCGCCAAGCCACTTTCTTAATCCTTTACCTTTTACTTTTGTAAAAGTTGATACACTTCCATCCGGCTCTGTAATCTCTAATTCGTCAATAAACGGTCTTCGCAAAAAAGCTGTAATTTTATCATATACAATTAAACGGGTGAGCCTAAAAGCAGCTAACGCGAAAATAAAAAATAAAAGCCAACTTGTAAACAGCATGATTCCACCTTCCCTTATCTTCTTTCGCCTATTTAAAAAAAAAGGTCTTGAGATTGTGACCAAATCTCCTCCACTCCAATATCTTATTAATGTAAATACAAACAAGAAGATAAGGAGTGACATTAATGAGTTGTAACGAAAATAAACACCATAGCTCTTCTCATTGTGTAGTTGACGTTGTAAAATTCATCAATGAATTACAAGATTGTTCTACAACAACATGTGGATCTGGTTGTGAAATTCCATTTTTAGGCGCACACAACACGGCATCAGTAGCGAATACACGCCCTTTTATTTTATACACAAAAGCTGGAACACCTTTTGAAGCTTTCGCACCATCTGCAAGCCTAGTTAGCTGCCAATCACCAATTTTCCGTGTAGAAAGTGTAGATGATGATAGCTGTGCTGTGCTACGTGTATTAACTGTAGTTTTAGGTGACGGTACTCCGGTACCACCTGGTGACGATCCAATTTGTACGTTTTTAGCTGTACCAAATGCAAGATTAATATCGACAACTACTTGCCTTACTGTTGATTTAAGCTGTTTCTGTGCGATTCAATGCTTACGCGACGTTTCTATCGTAAAGTAAACTAAAAAAACTATTGAGGTGGTAGAAGCTTTCTACCACCTTTACATATTTAAAAGCCGGCCATACTAATCGATTGGATATCATCTATAGACAACCTAATATCTCTCATGCTATTTTGTGGCATAATGGATACAATGCCATTACGATACGATATGATTGATCCAATATA
The DNA here is from genome assembly GCF_022095615.2 of Bacillus thuringiensis. Lineage (NCBI taxonomy): Bacteria > Bacillati > Bacillota > Bacilli > Caryophanales > Bacillaceae > Bacillus > Bacillus thuringiensis. The sequence continues at coordinate 1,197,323 of NZ_CP155559.1, read as the reverse complement.
AGAAACGGTAGCCGTTTTTATTCTGCACCTTACTTTAGGAATGTAATGAGGACGGTTTAATAAAAAATGAATTTTTTCATCATTATTCATATCCTTAAATGATTTATTATACGGGACAGTTCTCACTGACTCTTGCTGCTCTTGTACTTGTTCCTCTTGTTCCTCTTCTTCTATTTCTTCCACTTGCTGCTCTTGTTGTTCTTGTTGTTCTTGTTGTTCTTGTTGTTCTTGTTGTTCTATTACCTCTTCCACAGCACTACTTACAGCATTTTCGTTTTCATTTCTATTACTTTTTTCTCTTCGATCCTCATTTTCAAAGTTTGTTAAGATAATCCTTTTTATTTTCGGTGCAGCAAGTTCCAAACTTACTTGCGCAATATATAACAACGGTTTTCCAACTGTTGAACTTTTATTTTTATTCTTCACACTCGTCCCTCCCACTTCCATACGTAGCTAATTAAATCGTGTACTATTATAGTTATATTCATAACGTGGTAAGAACTTTCGTTAAAAATCGTTCTTTCTAAGAACAAATAAAAAGGACAATCTCAACATATAGAGATTGTCCTTTAAAAATTAATATTATATTTATCCTAGGATATGATACCCTGAATCAACGTGAATGTTTTCTCCTGTTACGCCGCGTGCTAAATCACTGAATAAGAATACTGCTGTATCCCCAACTTCTTCTGGAGTTGTTGTACGACGAAGTGGTGCGCGCTCCTCAATTTCTCTTAAGATTGAGTTAAAGTCACCTACACCTTTTGCAGATAACGTACGAATTGGTCCTGCAGAAATAGCGTTAACGCGAATGCCATGTTGGCCTAAATCGTTAGCTAAATATTTCACGCTAGCTTCTAATGAAGCTTTCGCAACACCCATAACGTTATAGTTTTTCACAACGCGCTCGCCGCCAAGATATGTTAACGTTAAAATATTTCCGCCTTCTGTCATTACTTTCTTCGCTTCTCTTGCTACAGCTGTTAAAGAGAATGCACTAATATTTTGTGCAAGTAAAAATCCATCGCGAGAAGTATCTACAAATTCACCTTTTAAATCATCACGATTTGCAAAAGCAATACAGTGTGCAACACCGTGAATTGTACCAACCTCTTGCTTGATTGTTTCAAAGCAAGCTGTAAGTTCTTCATCATTTGTTACATCACAAGGTAATACAAGTGATTCTTGTCCTTCTAATGTGTCCGCTAATTCACGAACGTTTCTCTCTAAGCGTTCTCCTGCATATGTGAATATTAATTTTGCACCTGCATTATGCAAAGAGCGAGCAATTCCCCACGCAATACTTCTTTGGTTCGCAACGCCCATAACAACGAATGTTTTCCCTTGTAATAGTTCCATGATATATCCTCCCAGAATTGCTTATACTTGTTATTAGTACCTGATACTATAATTATAGTACCATAAAACCTCTTAAAGGCAAACAAAAAAGTCATTAACTTAAATTTTGTTAATGACTTTTTGTTTCTATAAAAAAACGCTCTAATCCTTCTTCCCAAGAAGGCATTTGTGAAAAACCATTTAATCGTAGCATGTTATGTTGGAAAATAGAATATTTCGGTCTCGCTGCCGCTGATCCAAATTCTTCGGTTGAAACAGGTAATACATTCACTTTCATATTTGCATCCAAAAATATTTTTTTTGCAAATTCAAACCAAGAACATGAACCTCTATTTGACACATGATACGTACCGTATAAAGAAGTATGAATGAGCTTATTAATCATTACATTTAAATCCGCCACATAAGTAGGAGAACCGATTTGATCTGCTACAACAGATACTTCTTCTCTTTCTTTACCTAATCGCATCATCGTTTTCACAAAATTATTTCCATACTTACCATATAACCACGATGTACGAACGATAAAGTATTTATTATGTAGCTCTTTGACGAACTGCTCTCCCGCATACTTAGAAGCTCCGTATGTATTTATCGGCGCCGGATTATGAAATTCATCGTATCCCTCTGGTCTATCGCCCTGAAATACATAATCAGTACTGATATAAACTAACTTCGCCCCTACTAATTGTGAAGCAACCGCTACATTTCGAGCTCCTATTGCATTTATTCTATACGCAATATCTTGTTCTGTTTCTGCATGATCAACCTTCGTATACGCTGCACAATGAATAATGATGTGTGGCCTTATTTCTTGTACCACTTGCTGCATTCGGGATATATTTGTTATATCTAGTAACTTTTTATCAAATGGATATATGTCGTATTCTTCAGGATTTAACTCTTCTTGTAGTTGCTTTCCCAATTGACCGTTTGCTCCTGTTATGATAATCCGTTCTTTCATTTATATGCCCCTTACTTTTCTTTTAGTGGTTTCCACCATTCTATATGATGTTTATACCATTCCACCGTTTCTTTCAACCCCTGTTCAAACGTATACTGCGGTTCCCACCCGAGCTCATTCTTCATCTTTTGTGCATCAATCGCATAACGACGATCATGCCCTAAACGGTCTGTAACATACGCAATGTCTTTTTTCGTTTTTCCTAAGAGGGAGATAATTTGTTCCACAACATCTACATTTGTTTTTTCATTATTTCCACCTATATTATATACTTCTCCTATACGTCCCTTATGCAGAACAACGTCAATCGCACTACAATGGTCCGTTACATGTAACCAGTCTCTTACATTTAATCCATCTCCATATAATCGTAATTTTTCCCCTTCCAACGCATTCGTAACCATTAACGGAATTAATTTTTCAGGATATTGATACGGCCCATAATTATTGGAGCAACGTGTTACTATAACTGGTAATTGATATGTTTTATAATAAGATAAAGCTATCATGTCGGCGCTCGCTTTGCTTGAAGAATATGGACTATTTGGAGCTAACGGGGTTTCCTCGGTAAATCGACCTGTTTTCCCTAAAGAGCCGTACACCTCATCTGTTGATACTTGCAGGAGTTTAATATGCGGATATTTTTTTACTAATTCTAATAAGGTGACTGTCCCAATTACATTTGTATCATAAAAAGGAATCGGATTTTCAATACTACGGTCCACATGTGATTCAGCTGCGAAATTTACAATTACTTGCACGTCACGTTCCTTAATAACATGCTCCAGCAGCTCTCCGTTTTGAATTTCCCCTTTTACAAAATAGTAATTCGGATGATTTTGAATAGACTTTACATTATTTAAGTTTCCACTATATGTTAATGCATCGAAATTAATAATTTTATATGTTTCATAGCTTTGTAACATGTAATGAACAAAATTACTTCCAATAAATCCGGCCCCACCTGTTACTAATATATTCATAAACAACTCTCCTACTCAAAAGCTATCTTCACATTCCTGAAGTAACGGTAATATTCGATCTTTGTCAGACAAAATAGGACTTGTTACTGGCCATGGAATTGCTAATTCTTTATCGTTCCAAAGTACCCCTGAGTCATGATCGGCACTATAATACTCATCTACTTTATACATAACAATAGTATGCGGGACAAGTGTACAAAAACCATGTGCAAATCCTTTTGGCACTAATAATTGCCGGTGATTATCCGCACTTAAAATATATCCTCTCCACTGTTGAAACGTTGGTGAATCTTTTCTCAAATCAACGATAACATCATAGATTGCTCCTTGCATAACTTGAATAAGTTTCGTTTGTGCTTTCGGATTTTTTTGAAAGTGTAATCCCCGAATCGTTCCCGCTTCTGCTGAATAAGAAACATTATCCTGTACAAATGAATACGTAACCCCTAATGTTTCTAGCATCTTCTTATTATAACTTTCTGTAAAAAAGCCACGCTCATCTCCAAATAACCTCGGTTCTAACAATTTTGCGTCGGTAAAGTTTGTTTCTACAACTTTCATATTCTCACCTATTCTCCGTTAAACTGTTTACCAAAGTTTATATCCCGTGCCAACGTATTCGCCCTTTGAAGAGAAACATGAGTTCCCGCATCAGTCCACCAACCACTCATTTCATTATAAGTAAGTACCCCTCGTTTTAAATACCAATTATTGATATCTGTAATTTCAAGTTCTCCCCTTGCGGAAGGTTTTAATTCTTTTATATAAGAAAAGACTTTCGAGTCATACAAATAAATTCCTGTCACTGCATAGGAACTTTTCGGTTCTTTCGGCTTTTCTTCAATTTCAATTATTTTGTGGTTTTGAATGTGCGCTACGCCAAACCGCTCCGGATCATCTACAGATTGCAGTAGTACTTTCGCACCTTCTTTTTGATTTACAAACTCTTCAACGTACGGACAAATGTCATCTGAAAAAATATTATCTCCTAATATAACTACCATACGATCTTTCCCGACGAAATCCTCACAAAGCCCTAATGCTTGTGCAATTCCCCCAGCCTTATCTTGCACACGATACGTAAAGGACACACCAAACTCTTGACCGCTTCCTAAAAAACTAACAACATCTCCCATATGCTCTTTCCCTGTAATAATCATAATATCTGTAATCTCGCATTGTTTCAGCCTATATACCGCATGATAAATCATTGGGTAACGTCCAACAGGAAGCAAATGTTTATTCGTTACTTTCGTTATTGGATACAATCTCGATCCAGTTCCACCTGCTAAAATAATTCCTTTCACCCTGCATCTCTCCCTTATGATGGAGATAATATATCTTTATAATGTTCTACAAATACTTTCCGATACTTCTCATATGTATCCGCATCAAACTCATCCCCGTTGTAGTGAATACACCATAAATTTGCTTGATTAGGGATACCAATTAAATAACCCGCCTTTTGAAACTCTAAAGACTGTGACACATCATAAAAGTGAAATCCTTGAAACAAATCTTCTCGCCACGGAATATCATATTGTGTGGCCATTAATAAACCATCAATTGCCTGAACTGACAAAAATGGTTGATTATCATAAAAAATCTGATCTAAATTTAATAATTGATAATTCTGTCTTCTGTATTCAATCACTTTCCCTACTAAATTTTTCCCTTCCCACCATATCCCGTTGCTCGGTAAAAACTGAGCACCAGCTACGCCAATTAAACCAAGTTTTTCATTATCTTGAAAAAGAGATATAAGTGTATACAACATCTCTCGATTAATAAGATATGTATCTTGATGTATATACACTTTGTACTTCGCTGGATATGAAAGGGCTCGATTGTATGCACTCGCCATACTTTGTGCATCTCGTATCGGAAAAATTTGTACGACATAACCAGGGGGAACAAAAAGGTTTCTTATTTGTCTCTCACATTGTTCAAATAGCTCCTCATTATTTATACAAACAACGACTAATATTGTATGATCTTTCATTTTGTAGCCCCTCTATTCGTCTTGATTTACATCTGACATATAGTGCTCCACAAATATCTTTCTATACTTTTCATAGTTTGTCATATTCACATCAATATGATAGTGAATACACCACGCATCACGCTGTACAGGAACCCCAACGGTATAGCCAGCTTTTCTAAATTCAAATGACTGAGATACATCATAATAGTCAAACCCATCAAACAAATCTTCTCGCCACGGAATATCGTATTGCGTTGCCATCAATAAACCATCAATACATTCCACAGGCATAAATGTTTTTGACTCATGGTACGGCTTTTCTTGACTTGCCATATAAAATAAATCGTTCATATAACCAATTACTTTCCCAACAACTTCCCTGCCTTCATTCCATATCCCGTTTGGAGGAACATATTGGGCTCCAATCATTCCAATCATTCCAAGATGTTCATGTTCGTTAAATAATTGAAGTAATCCGTATAAAAATACCACATTCATAATGAAAACATCTTGGTGTATATATACTTTATATTTCGCTGGATGCGAAATCGCTTGATTATATCCGCTCGTCATACTTTTCGCATTCCGAATTGGCATAAATTGTACAATATAACCTGGAGGTACTGCCAATCTCAATATATGCCGTACGCACTGTGCATACATTTTCCGATCATTTATACATGTAACAAATAATATTGTTTTTTCAGCAGCACTCATAACTGTGATTTTTCTGCTTCAATAATATACTGAAATACGACCGTCTCAGCCATGAAGCCACTTCCAAGACGATATTTTTTACAAATTCCATATAACTCCTCAATAAGCGACTCATACATTTTATGATCAACATATACACGATCTACTTTACTAATCGAATAACCTGCTTTTAAAAACATTCGTAGCATTTCATTAAATGTAAAGAAACGAATATGTGTTTTATCTAGTAAGCCATATTCTGTATACGTCCAATTTCCAGCGAGTAAGGGAGCTAATACCGAAATGTGAGAAACGTTCGGTATACTAGCCAAAATTACACCATTTTGCTTTATATATGGTTTTACTTTTTCTATTACAGCCCACGGATCAAATAAATGCTCTAATACGTCCCCAAATATAACGCAATCAAACTGCTCTTCCTCATACGGCATATCCATTGTTTCTATATCGCCCAAAACAACATGATCCAGTTTTTCTTTTGCTTTTTCTGCTGCCTCTGGGAATGCCTCGATTCCTGATACACGTGTTCCATTTTCTTTAATAGCCGCTCCCAATGCACCGCTCGAGCAACCAATATCAAGAACTTCTTTCCATTCCTTTTTTATATGCTTTAATAAATTGGGATTCACTGCATTATAATAATGCACAGACTTTTCTTCATATAAAGAATTTTTTTGAGGATTCATTTCACACACTCCTTATGCAAATTGAATTTGAAATATAAACTTCATATGAAGTCTATAAATGTAACCATTACACCGATACTTTACTATATAGCCAATCTATTAGAGTTAGAATCGTGATACGCCATTTCTAAAAAAAACAACCTATAACGATTTATATTGTTTATCAAAAACACCCCGAAAATATTTGCGGTTATATTCAATTGCAGCATTATTCGGAACATAAGAAGCTGCTAGTTCATTGTAATAATAAGCTTTATCTTGCTCTCCTAACTTGCTATAACAAATACACATTTGTAAATAGGGAATCCATGTGTAGCTAGCTGGACTGTGAAAAGGACTCTCTGTTGCCATTGGCACTTCTGTTGCAAGTTTAAACCAAAAAATTGCTTCATTATATTTTTGTTGTTCCATATATATATATCCTATTCTTGTACAATTCTCTCCTCTAGGGACATCATACCGAAATGACTTTACACAAGATTCAACTGCCTTCTCCCACATTCCAATCTTTGCATAGCAATCTCCTAACTTACCGCATGCATAAATTTTCTCTTCATACCATCCTTCGTCTTGATTAAGAAATGTTTCATATAGTAGAACTGCATCATCATATTTTTGATTATCCATAGATTCATTCGCGTAATAAAATAAATCTCTCGGACTCAATTCTTCTCCAGCTGCTACAACATCTTGAAAAATTTTCAAATTACGATTTGTTACCTTTTTTTCTTTTTTATGTGTAATAGCAACATTACTACTAAAAGTTTCACCAGAAATAGCTAAATATTCATGAACCTTTCCAAACCATTGAAATTGTTTTTCACGCTTTACAAGTCGATTTCTTTTTGTACAATATAAAGGTTTCCCGTTAGAATCCATTGCAAGATGATACGGCATCGAAACAGCATCAATTTTAGGATCTAATTCTATTTTTAAAAGTTTCAACGCTTCTTGAGCATCTTCTAATAACACATCATCAGCATCTAGCCATAATATATATTCTTGTGTTGCTTTCGAAAAAGAAAAATTTCTAGCTGCCGCAAAATCATTAATCCATGGAAAGTCATATATGTTGGAAGTATATTGAGTTACAATTTCTTTCGTTCGATCAATGGAACCTGTATCAACTACAATAATTTCATCAACAATTTTTTCTACTGCATCTAAACATCGACCGATTGTATTTTCCTCATCTCGAACAATCATACATAAACTAATTGTAATTCCTTGCTTGTTCAACATAATCACCCTCTTCCAAATCAATCATATGTTATACATACAACAAACTTTCCACTTTTTTAACTTGCACAAGCAGTTTAAGATTTCTTTTCAATAATTCAAATGTCCGTGTCATTTTCTTTCGGTTTTGCATCTACTATATAATGAACGCTTTATGGAGGTGAATTTATGTCAAATAATAATTATTCAGATGGATTAAATCCCGATGAATCTTTATCAGCTAGTGCATTTGACCCTAATCTTGTAGGACCAACATTACCACCGATACCACCGTTTACCCTTCCGACTGGACCTACCGGACCTACCGGGCCTACTGGACCGACTGGACCTACCGGGCCTACCGGGCCTACTGGACCGACTGGACCTACCGGGCCTTCAGGACTTACAGGACCGACTGGTGATACTGGGGCTACTGGACCTACCGGACCGACTGGTGACACTGGGGCTACTGGACCTACCGGACCGACTGGTGACACTGGGGCTACTGGACCTACCGGACCGACTGGTGACACTGGGGCTACTGGACCTACCGGACCGACTGGTGATACTGGGGCTACTGGACCTACCGGACCGACTGGTGATACTGGGGCTACTGGACCGACTGGGGCTACCGGACCGACTGGGCCTACTGGACCATCAGGGCTAGGACTTCCAGCAGGATTGTATGCATTTAACTCCGGTGGGATCTCTTTAGATCTAGGAATTAATGATCCAGTACCATTTAATACTGTTGGATCTCAGTTCGGTACAGCAATTTCTCAATTAGATGCTGATACTTTCGTAATTAGTGAAACTGGATTCTATAAAATTACTGTTATCGTATACACTGCAGCAGTAAGTCTATTAGGTGGACTTACAGTTCAAGTGAACGGAGTACCTGTACCAGGTACTGGAACGAGTTTAATTTCAGTTGGAGCACCTATTGTTGTTCAAGCAATTACGCAAATTACGACAACTCCATCATTAGTTGAAGTAATTGTTACAGGGCTTGGGCTATCATTAGCTCTTGGTACGAGTGCATCTATTATTATTGAAAAAATTGCTTAATATTTTACTTAGCAGTAAAACTGATATCAGTTTTACTGCTTTTTCAATTTCAAATTCAATCATGAAACATTCGCTATCTACATAATCATATTGTTGTATGACATTTTGCAGGAGGCACAAATATGGAAAGTAAATCTGCTATTCAGCTTTATCTCGAATTGCTAAAGAAGACAATTTTATTTGAAATATGGTTAGAATACGAGGCATACTTACCCGCATCTCTACATATTTCGAAAGAACTAGAATTCGAACCAGTTACAGTCCCCCTCCCTTTATTCATTAAGCAATATGCCGAAAGCCATAACTTAAAAATTGTAAAACCAAATGTTTTAAAAAATGAACGTCATGATGGAATGGATTGGCCAAGAGCAGCACATAGCATGATTGGTCGAGAACGTATGAACCAATTACAAGAGGCAATGGAAAGCGTTGTTCGTGAAAATATAGAGGGTGACTTTATTGAAACAGGTGTATGGCGCGGGGGATCGTGCATTTTTATGAATGGTTTTTTACAAGCAAATAACATTACGAATCGTAATGTTTGGGTTGCAGATTCATTTGAAGGTTTGCCAGCACCGAATCTAGAACAATATCCAAAAGATTACGGTGATTATTTACACACATTCGATTACTTACGCGTCTCTTTAGAACAAGTACAAGAGAATTTTAAAAAATATGATTTACTAAATGATCAAGTGAAATTTTTACAAGGATGGTTTAAAGATACTTTACCAACAGCACCAATTGAAAAAATAGCAATTGCACGGCTTGATGGTGATATGTACGAATCCACCATGGATGGTCTCGTGAACTTATATGATAAAGTTTCTAAAGGTGGCTATATAATTATCGATGACTACGGGCTACCGTCATGCGCTGAGGCTGTGACAGACTTTAGAAATCAACGAAATTTAAAAGCCCCTATTACTAAAATTGATGTATTTGGCGTTTATTGGAGAAAAGAATAAAAAAGATTTAATCTATAGGAGATCCCATTTTCACTCATCCTTCTCTCACTTCTAACTCAATAAAATATTTTTTTCGGAATCTCCTTACATATAACAATCGTTTTCCTGTGTTCTCTCACTACAAATTGAAAATTTTATTAATAGAGTTACTGTGAATAACTGGATAAAAAAAGTGCTGTTTACTGCATATTTTCACACAAGAAAGGGGTATACTCATGAGCGAACTTGACAAAGAAATGACTTTACTCCCCCCTCCTGAACTCGTCCAATATGTAGGTGGCGACTTCGAAAAGGTTGGAAAAGAGTTCATGAAGCACTTTGTTAAAATCGGTGTTTTAAAATCGAACGAAATAGTACTAGATGTAGGCTGCGGCGTTGGCCGAATGGCTGTACCATTAATGAATTACTTAACTGATGATGGAGCGTATTATGGATTTGATTTGTTTAAAGATGGCATTACTTGGTGTCAAAATAACATTTCAACTATACGTAATAATTTTCATTTTAAACATGTTGACATATACAATCAATTTTACAATCCAGAAGGAAAAGAAGATGCCTCTCAATATCGTTTTCCTTATGAAGACGGGACATTCGATTTTATCTTTTTAACTTCTGTATTTACGCACCTTCTTCCAAAAGAATTAGAACATTACGTATCTGAAATTGTACGTGTATTAAAAAAAGGCGGAAGATGCTTTATTACGTTCTTTTTAATAAATCCTGAATCATCCTATTATTTAAATGCTGGACTAAGCACATTAGGTTTTTATCATCAAATTGAAAATTGTTATGTCGTAAATAAGGATATTCCTAATTTCGCAGTTGCTTATCCTGAAACAGATATTTGTACTTTATTGAATAAATACGGCTTAGAAGTAATACATAAACCGCATTATGGTTTATGGTGCGGCCGACAGGAACATACAAGTTATCAAGATATTGTTCTTGCAAAAAAAAGGTTTTGAAAGGGAGTTACGTATGACAAGTGAAAAGAATCTACCTCTCGTTTCCATACTTATCCCCACTTATAATCGACCACATTATTTCACAATCGCCCTGGAAAGTGCACTTGCTCAAAATTACCCAAACATCGAAATTATTGTAGGAGACGATAGTACGAATGATGATACAGAAAAATTAATGCACGAAAAATATTTACCAAACTATTCCCATATAACATATATCCGAAATAGTACTACTTTAGGACAATTTCATAATGACCTCATGCTCTTAGAACACTCTAGTGGAGAATACATAAATTTCTTAATGGACGATGACATATTCCACAGTAATAAAATTAAAAAAATGATGTTCTATTTCCAACAAGACTTAGACCAAAAACTCGCACTTATCACATCATATCGCAATTGGATTGATGAGAATGGAGATTTAATTGAAAACCATCCCGCTATAAATAGATTGTATAACGAAAATACTTTACTAAGTGGGGTAGATTTTGGGAATCGTATGCTTTTATCTGGACAGAATATTATCGGTGAACCTACGACTGTACTCTTTCGAAAGCAACTATTAACAGAACCATTTGGCACATTAAATGAAAGGAGTTATTCTTGCAGTGTAGATATGGCTTCTTGGATAAGTTTACTTTCAAAAGGTGATGCAGTTTATATTACCGAGCCATTAAGTTCATTTCGTTTTCATGCCGGACAGCAAGTACACCATAAATTACTTGAAGGGTCTGAAGATTTTTCACAGCTCGTTTTAACCTCAAAAAAATATGGGTTCTTACAAGATTTTAATGATTATAGAGCTAGCCTACTAAAAGCCTACGAATGGTGTAGAGGCGCATTTGAATTTTATAAACAATACCCCAACCTCATTCCAGATGCACACATACGTCTTTCCCGCTGTTTAAATATAGTTATAAAAGAATTAAATGCAAAATAAGGGGGGCGCTATTCCTCCCTATTATGTATGACTTCCCACAAATAGTGGAATAAATGTATGCATAGTCTGCTTGTATATTATTTTTATCATGACATGATCCATATACTTACTAGGCGATAGAAAGGAATACATACATTGAAAGATCCAAATTCTCAATATCAAATAGACTACGTATTACTATTCATCTTATTTGCCATTGGGACTGTTAGTTGCTTTGCAATTGCAAGCGCACAAGCCTCTTTGCCACCATTTTTGCAAAGCGTAAATTTTGTGCTAAAGCAAATCCAATGGTACTTCATTGGATTTATAGCCATTGGTGTCATTATGATTATTGATTTCGATCGTTATCAAAAAATTGCTTGGTATTTATATAGCTTTGCATTGGTACTACTAATTGGACTAGAACTTCAAGTACCAGGTGCCGTCACAATTAAAGGTGCTACAGCTTGGTACATGCTCCCAGGCATCGGAAATTTCCAGCCTTCTGAAATTATGAAATTGTTTTTAATTCTCGTCACCGGACGAATTATAGCAAATCACAATGAGAAATATTTTTTCCGAACAATACACGACGATTTTTTGTTACTCGGAAAAATATGTGCAACAAGTTTGCCACCTCTGCTACTTATTGCAAAGGAACCTGATTTAGGAAACACGATGGTAATTTCAGCTATGCTCGCAGCAATGATATTAGTTTCTGGTATACGTTGGCGTTTTATTTTCGGATTAGTTTCTGTCATTTTTGCTGCCAGTTTTACATTAACTTATATTTTTTTTACTCATACAAAATTCTTTAAAGCACACATTTTACAAGAATATCAACTAAATCGCTTTTACGGCTGGTTAGCTCCATACAAATATGATGCGCAAGGCTATCAATTAAGACAAGCTTTTTTAGCTACTGGATCCGGAGAAATGCAAGGAAAAGGTTGGGAACATGGACAAGTATACTTTCCAGAACCACATACAGATTTTATTTTCACTAATGTCGCTGAGCAATTCGGCTTTTTAGGCGCAAGTGCCATTATTTCACTTTTTTTCCTACTTATTTTCCGCATGATTCATATCGCTTTAGAAAGTAATGATCCTTTCGGTAGTTACATCTGCGCTGGTACAATCGGAATGTTTACTTTTCAAGTATTTCAAAATATCGGGATGACCATCGGATTACTACCTATTACAGGAATCACATTACCCCTTATGAGCTATGGAGGAAGTTCCTTACTCACATACATGATAGCGATTGGATTTGTTTTAAACGTTCGCTCAAGAACGAAAATTTTTATGTTTAAATAAAATACAAAAACAGTATATTTTTATCTCTATCCTTTTTTAGATATACTAATGAAAAATATGGTGGAGGTTTAAATATGAAATATGACATTATAGGGGATATTCATGGATGCTTTCAAGAGTTTCAGGATTTAACGACGAAACTCGGATATAACTGGAATAGCGACCTGCCGATTCATCCTGACCAACGTAACCTTGCATTTGTTGGCGATATTACAGATCGCGGCCCTCATTCATTACGTATGATTGAAATTGTATGGGAACTTGTCATACATAAAAAAGTAGCTTATTACGCTCCCGGAAATCACTGTAATAAACTATACCGATTTTTCCTTGGGCGTAACGTATCAATCGCTCACGGGCTCGAAACAACTGTTGCCGAATATGAGGCACTTCCTTCTCATAAACAAAATATTATAAAAGAAAAATTCATCACACTTTATGAGCAATCCCCTTTATATCACGTACTCGATGAAAAAAGGTTAATTGTATGTCACGCCGGAATTCGACAAGATTACATAGGAAGACAAGATAAAAAAGTACAAACCTTTGTACTATATGGCGATATTACAGGAGAAAAACATGCTGACGGCTCTCCTGTCCGTCGCGACTGGGCGAAGGAATATAAAGGACAATCTTGGATTGTATATGGACATACACCAGTAAAAGAACCTCGCTTTGTAAATCATACAGTCAATATTGACACTGGTGCTGTATTTGGCGGCAAATTAACCGGACTACGTTATCCTGAAATGGAGACTGTTTCCGTCCCTTCCTCTCTACCTTTTGTCCCTGAGAAATTCCGCCCAATTTCATAACTACCCTTATTAAAATTACGAGGATTACCGTATCGTTTAGATGGCTCTCCTATAAAAACTGGGTAAAGCAATGAAAAAAAGATGCAATAAAGTGCATCTTTTTTTCATTACACAGCATATACTGTCGCAGGAGGTGACAGAATGAAGAAAAAATCTTCTAAACAAAAAAGAAAATGCCCGCCTTTTTATCTGCCCATGTACGGAATTAACAACTGGTGCAGCATTCGATCTGCAGCTTTAGAAGAACTGGAAGGACAAGAGGCTTCCCCCAAAAACAAAGCTAGACCAAAATATGTCTCTTTAGAAAATGCTGTAATGAGCCGCATTATTGATAATAGAAAAACAAAGATGCAACAAAAAAACAGACCTCTCTCTACTCACACTGAACAGATTGTGCCTTCTGAGCAAACAGAGAAAAACATAGAAGAAAACATCCCTGTAGAAATAAATAAAAAAGCGGGATCAGAAATTCCAGCTGCTATTATAAATCAAGTAAAAAAAATTAAAGAAGCATTAGCACCATCCCATGATATACAAACAGAAAAAACGATCATCATTCAGACCCCTACACCTGAAAATAAAAAAGTAAAAAAAGGCGGGCGGTATGCACATGCAGAGGGGCTTCACTCTAATGCAGAGGGTACAGCTTCACATGCAGAAGGGCTTCTTACACACGCAAAAGCTTCTTTCTCTCATGCAGAAGGATCAAAAACAAAAGCAACTGGACATAGTTCCCATAGTGAAGGAAGTGAAACGACCGCAGGCGGCTCTTATTCTCATGCGGAAGGTAAACATACAATCGCTTTAGGCGAAGCAGCACATGCAGAAGGAACCGCGACTATCGCTAACGGATTCTCTTCTCATGCGGAAGGTAATCATACATCAACAGCTCATTTTGCAGGTAGCCATATTATGGGGCGCTTCGGCACAGCAGAAGAATCTTACTCTTGGTTTATTGCAAACGGCACAAATGAAACCGATCATAATATCGGTGCAAAGTGGCTTGCTCATAATGGGGAAATGTATATTGATGGCGCTTCTTACAATGCAAGTGGAACTGATTTTGCACAAATGTTTGAAACAGCAGACAATAACCTTATTGAGGTAGGTTATTTCGTTACATTTAGTAGCGAAGAAAAAATTCGGATTGCTACTTCAAACGATTCATTCATTTTAGGAATATCTAGTGCAACCCCCGCTCTTATAGGAAATAGCGGTACTTTAAGTTGGCAAAAACGCTATAAAACAGATAACTTTGGAAAACGCCAGTATGTACGTACGGAATCGCAAGACATACAACCTCTTTTAAATACAGAATGGGATCCAACTTGCAAATATATAGCAAGAAAAGATCGTACCGAGTGGCTTCCTGTCGGATTAATTGGACAAATGTTAGTACGTGATGACGGCACTTGCGAAACGCATGGATATTGTCGTCCAAATAACGATGGCATTGCTACAAAATCCGAAAGTGGATTTTTCGTTATAAAGCGTACGGGTGAAAATCAAATTTTAATATTATTCCGCTAAGAAAAAAGGGAACAAAATTCTTCGTTACATAAGAATTTTGTTCCCTTTTTAAGTATGTCTTAATACCTCTTCCATATCGCTTGGAATCGTTGTAGTGAAAGACATTTCCTTCTCTAAAATAGGATGATAAAACGTCAAAGATGTACTATGAAGTGCTTGACGTTTTATCACATCTCTTCGTCCTCCATATAAATCATCACCAAGTAACGGGTAGCCTATATGAGCCATATGTACACGAATTTGATGTGTTCTTCCTGTCTCAAGCTCAAGTGATACATGCGTCTTATGATTGGCGCTATCCATCACTCTAAAATGAGTAACTGCTCTTTGCCCATCTTCACAAACTATTCGCTCAATAATGCTATCCGATTTCCGTCCAATCGGTGCGTCAATTGTTCCTTCTCGTTCAATCATCTCACCATGAACGATTGCTTCATACGTTCTTTTCACAGCTTTTTGTTGATGCTGTTTCGATAAAAGATGATGCACGAAACGATTTTTTGCAATAAGCATAAGCCCTGAAGTATCACGATCTAATCTTGTTACGATGTGCACCGTACTTGCAAGATGCTGCTTATCATAATGAGATAAGAGCGCATTTGCAACACTCCCTACCGGATGTTCTCTAGACGGAATCGTTGACATGTTCGCCTCTTTGTTTATGACAAGAACTGCATCATCTTCATATACAATACATACAGGGATATCTTCTGCAATCATCCCTTCACTTCTTTCCTCCACTGGAAAAAAGACACGTAATTGTTCACCAGCTTGCAACTGATGACGAACGCTCGCATGTTGATCATTTACTTCAATAGCTCCGCCGTGAAATTTTATGTCCGTTAATGCGGCTTTAGAAATCCCTTTTGTTTTTAAAAATTCTCTAACTAAAGTTCCCTCTTCAGCCGATCCTATATCCCATTTCAATGTAAATCTGTTCAAATATATAAACCCTTTCTATTTATCTGCAACAAACGAGTCACGAACTCGTTTCCAGAACGGGAATGGACGGAAACGAACAAATCGTACTTTCTCGTTTGCAACGCGATACTGGATTGATTTCACATCTTGATGAACCATCGTTAAATGGTCCACCGTAATTTGTAAGTTCATTCCCGCAGCCGGCTTCAACACACATGTATGATGCTTCGGCAGTACGAGTGGCGAGCCTACAGTACGAAACACACGGTTATTAATAGATGCC
The DNA here is from genome assembly GCF_022095615.2 of Bacillus thuringiensis. NCBI lineage: Bacteria > Bacillati > Bacillota > Bacilli > Caryophanales > Bacillaceae > Bacillus > Bacillus thuringiensis. Next base: position 1,180,620 of record NZ_CP155559.1, on the reverse strand, counting down.
ATTTCTGCAATTTGAATCGCTTCAATAGAAGGGTGAATAATCGCTCCGCCAAGCGCCTTATTATACGCAGTACTTCCCGAAGGAGTAGAAATACAAAGGCCATCCCCGCGGAACGTTTCAAAGTACTCTCCGCGTATTTCCACTTCTGTTACTAATGTACCTTCCGCACTTTTAACAGTTGCTTCATTCATCGCCAAATACTGTGACTCTTTACTCCCATTCACATAGCGAATAATCACTTCTAAAAGCGGATATTCCACCACTTGGAATGGTGTTTTAGCAATTGCAATTACTAATTTCTCTACTTCTGTCGGTAACCAATCTGCATAGAAACCTAAATGCCCTGTATGTACTCCAACAAATGCTGTTTCATCCAATCGATTATAATAACGATGAAACGCATATAAAAGCGTTCCATCTCCCCCAACAGAAATTACAATATCGGGTTCCTTTTCATCCATTATAAATCCAAAATCTAGCAAGTACTCTTTCATCGTGCCTGCCAATGTATCTGATGATTGATCTCCCTTTGACATAATTGTAAATTTCATCGCCCAACACCCTTTAGTTTATGATTCGGAATCTTTCGTTTCTTGTTTTCTTGAAAAAGCTTTCTGCGCTTCTTGAATCTCAAGACGAATAGAAGACATTTCTTCATCTAATAAAAACGCTGCTTCCGCTGCGCGTTGCAAGCGTATTTTAATATCTTCAGGAAAACGTCCACTATATTTATAATTTAAAGAATGCTCAATTGTTGCCCAAAAGTTCATTGCTAACGTGCGTATTTGAATTTCTACCAATACTTTTTTTTCTCCCTGAATCGTTTGAACTGGGTAACTAATGACAACGTGGTAAGAACGATAACCGCTATCTTTCTTTTGCGTGACATAATCACGCTCTTCCACGATTTCAAAGTCATTTCGTTTTCGAAGATATTCTACAACAGGCTTAATCTCATCAACAAATTGACACATCATTCGAAGGCCCGCGATGTCTTGCATATCTTCTCTTAGCCGGTCTAGTGGTACATTTCTCTTCTCCGCTTTATCAATAATACTTGCAACCGACTTTACCCTTCCTGTTACAAACTCAATTGGAGAATGCTCCGTTAACATTGCAAATTGAGTACGCATTCCTTTTAGTTTCACTTTCAGCTCTGCCACCGCTTGATGGTAAGGTGCTAAAAATTCTTCCCAATTTCGCTTCATTTCAACCACCACCAAAATCAATCCATTTGCTTATAGAAATACTTTTTCTACAGCAGTTACTAGTTCTTCACCGTAATTTGCATTACCTTCAATATTTTCAACTAAATATTCTACTTCTTCTTTTAAACTTTCTAATTCCATTTCAACGTCATTCACACGAACGAACATTGCCATATCTTTATTCATCGCTTCATGCATTGCTTCCCAGCATGTGTGCGGAATACTTACATAAATGAAAGATGATTCGTTTTCTAAGATATATAAAAATGATAAATTGTCTGAGTCTACAAGTACGTGATTACGCGCACTTAACTCCTTTACCTCTATTTCATTATTTTCCGCACAAAAAATAAGAGCATTCTCTCTCTTTTCTACGCTCTTAACTTGAATTTTATTTTGCATGCTCTAACTCCTCCATCTCAACTTCCTGTCTTACTTAACAGTATTATTGTATCATAACATGAACGCAAACAAATAAAACATTGAACCAAATTTATGAAAAAGCGATAATGTGTAAAGAATTATTTCTTAAAAGGAGCGCATACAATGACACAAGAAATTGAAATTGAATTTAAAAATATTGTTACAGAAGAAGAATTCAATACATTATGTAAATCATTCTCTATTGAGGTATTTACAAAACAAGTGAATCACTACTTTGAAACACCGGATTTCTCTTTAAAAGAAACTGGCTCTGCACTTCGTATTCGTCATAAAGGGGAAACTTATACATTAACATTAAAACAACCTGCAGAAGTCGGCTTGCTGGAAACTCATCAAGTCGTAACAGAAGACGAAGCAAGAATGATGATGGAAACAAACGTAATCATTCCAGGGGCTGTAATGGATCAACTACACAAATTACAAATTCCTGTTTCCGCTTTAACTTATATGGGCAGTTTAACAACTGAAAGAGCCGAAACGTTATTTGAAGGCGGAACGCTTGTCTTTGATCATAGTTTCTATTACAATCACGATGATTATGAAATTGAATTTGAAGTGCAAGATGAAGAAACAGGCAAAGCTGCATTTATTCATTTATTAAAGCAGCACGACATACCAATCCGTCATACAAATAATAAAGTAAAACGCTTTTTCCTTGCCAAACAAAACAAAGCACGCTAAAGTGAAAATTCCACTAGTGAATACGTTCTACTAGTGGATATATCTCACTTTTTAAAAGAAAAAGATTCTTTTACATCTGTAGAATAAGCAAAGAACGTTATGAAGGCTGTTTATTTGCCCTCTGGAACGTTCCATTGCTACAATAGATATACATTTCATGGAAAAAGGAGTTTATAAAGGATGAGCAAGCAACCGATGACACCATTTGAAGCAATTGGCGGTGAACAATGCATTGCAATATTAGTAGACACATTTTATTCCTATGTCAGTAAACACCCTGACCTATCTCCCATCTTCCCGGATGATTTAACAGAAACCGCTAGGAAGCAGAAACAATTTTTAACGCAATATTTAGGTGGTCCTAATTTGTACACTGAAGAACATGGTCATCCTATGTTAAGAGCACGCCATCTTCCGTTTGAGATTACTCCAAAACGAGCAGAGGCTTGGCTATCATGTATGGAGCAAGCAATGGATGACACAGGAGTGCACGGTCATATAAGAGAGTTCGTTTTTGAACGTTTAGCATTAACTGCTCAGCATATGGTTAATACTCCAAACGAAACAGGTGAAGTGTAATGGATAAGCAGGAAGCAAAGCATATCAATATGCCATCTCCTTCCGCATGTGAGCATAAGTCTGTAGAAGCATATTTATTTATTGATCCACTTTGTAAAGATTGCTGGGAAATTGAGCCCTTTATTATTAAACTATGGCTTGAATATGGGAAATACTTCTCTATTCGTCATATCGTAACAGGAAAAGTGGACGGAACGAACGCTTCCTCACACAAATGGAATAAACCTGCTAATATTCGATTTGTGTGGGAAAAGACAACAAGTTTACAAGGTTTTTCATGTGATGGAAAGGTACATATGCAAGAAGCATCGTCAACACCCTATTTAGTTTCGATGGCAATTAAGGCAGCGGAGTTGCAGGGCCGAAAAGCAGGTTCGAAGTTCTTGCGAAAACTCCAAGAATACATTTTCCTTGAAAATGTATCAAACCCTGACTGCGAATTATTACTTGCATGTGCAAGAGATAGCGACATTGATGTAGAAGAATTTAAAAAAGACCTACATTCCGCTAGCGCAAAAAAAGCTTTCCAATGCGACTTAAAATTTACAAATGAGATGCATATTACAGAAATACCCTCTCTCGTATTTTTTCATGCGAATTCAGATGAAGAAGGTATTAAAATCGCTGGAACTTATTCCTACGACGTATACGTACAATTACTGAAAGAACTTGTAAAATGTGAAATCGAGCCAGAACCATTACCTTCTTTAGAAGTGTTACTAGAAGCAACGCAATTTATATCTTCAAAAGAAGTAGCATTTATATATGACTGCTCGCAGCAAGAGATCGAGCGTGAATTAAAAAAATTACAACTGAAACGAAAAGTACAAATGATTGACGTAAAATGTGAGCGTTATTGGAAATGGATAGCAAAAGAAAAAGACCTGGTGTAAAACACCAGGTCTTTTTCTTTACGGCTTATAAAAATATTAAAGGGGATGGGAGAAATTTTCACGTTCAAACAAAGGGGTATATGTTTGTATGTGAATTCGTTCACGCTTATTATATTACAAGATTCGACGTCAGATGACAACCCCTTTTGTCGAATTTCACACTTTTGTCACATTCTAAACGTTTTCATTTCTGAATAAGCTATAAAAAAGCTATTTTGGAGGTGTTCTGTATGAAAAAAACGTATATTTTACTTATCTTACTAGCTGTCATCGTTTCTTTTTTCTTGTACATCCTCTCTCTACTACAAGCTTTTCCTAAAATTATTGCCTTCCCTCTTTTATTTGGAATCATTGTCATCGCTCTCTCTTATTTCAACCATAAAAAACGCTTTAAAGGGTTTTAACTACAAAAAAAATCGCAAAACTGCCTTCTATTTTAGAAAAAAGAAGGCAATTCACTTTATTCGTTCGACAAATATCGACAAAAAAGATTTAAAACAAAACAGACGAGGTAAATTCCTCGTCTGTTTTCTTACTTCTCTTCAAATAATAATGCTTCTAATTCATTTAATTTCTCTTCAAATACTTGCAATGCTTCTTTTACAGGTTCTGGAGATGCCATATCTACTCCAGCTTTTTTCAGCACTTCAATTGGATAATCTGAGCTTCCTGCTTTTAAGAACTCATTAATGTAACGTTCTACTGCTGGTTGCCCCTCTTCTAAAATTTGTTTAGATAGAGCCGTTGCTGCACTAAATCCTGTTGCGTATTGGTATACGTAATAGTTGTAATAGAAGTGCGGAATACGAGACCATTCTAAACCAATTTCTTCATCGATTACTAAAGCATCACCGAAATATTTCTTATTTAAATCATAGTAGATCTCCGTTAACATGTCTGGCGTAACCGCGTGTCCCTCTTGTACTTTCTTATGAATAATATGCTCAAACTCTGCGAACATCGTTTGACGGAATACAGTACCACGGAATCCTTCTAAATAATGATTTAATAAGTATAGACGCTCTTTCTTATCTTCTGTCGTTTTTAATAAATAATCGTTTAGAAGCGCTTCATTACAAGTTGATGCTACTTCTGCAACGAAGATTGAATAATCACCGTATACGTGCGGTTGCGTTTTTCTTGTGTAGTAACTATGCACGGAATGACCGAACTCATGAGCAAGTGTATATAAATTATTTACATTATCATGCCAGTTCATTAAAATATACGGATTTGTTCCATATGCACCAGATGAATATGCTCCGCTTCGCTTCCCTTTGTTCTCATACACATCTACCCAGCGATTTTCATATGCTTCTTTTAAAATGTCAACATACTCATCACCAAGTACGTTTAAAGATTTTAATAACATATCTTGTGCTTCTTCATACTTCACATTCATTTTCACTTCTGGTACAAGTGGTGTATATAAATCATACATATGAAGCTCATCAAGTCCTAATGCACGCTTACGAATATCAATGTAACGATGTAGCAAGTGTAAATTATCATTTACAGATTCAACAAGTTGATCATACACGGCTTCAGGAATATTATTATTACTTAATGCCGCTTGACGTGCAGAATCGTATTTACGAACACGTGCATTGAAATTATTACGTTTCACAGCTCCGCTTAACGTACTTGCAAATGTGTTCTTATATTTTCCGTACGTTTCATATACAGCTTTGAACGCATCTTCGCGCACACGACGATCATCACTTTCTAAAAACTGAATGTAACGACCATGTGTAATTTCTACTTCTTCTCCATCCTCACCTTTAATAGATGGGAATTTCAAATCCGCATTATTCAACATACCAAATGTATTACTTGATGCACTCATTACTTCAGATGCTTCTGCTAATAGAGCCTCTTCCGCTTCAGATAATACGTGTGGGCGTTGACGCGTAATTTCTTCTAATGCATGTTCATATACACTTAAGTCTCTATTTTCTTTCAAGAATGTTTGCAGTGTATCTTCTGAAATCGATAAGATTTCAGGCACAATATATGCTGTGCTACTAGATACTTGTGAATATAAATTTGTCGCGCGGTCATTTAACGCTTGATACACAGAGTTTGTTGTATCTTGATCGTAACGCATATGTGCATATGTATATAGCTTACCTAATCGCATTGAAATTTCATCTTCATATTGCAATGCTTCAAGTAAATTGTTCGCAGAATCACCAAGTTTCCCTTTAAATTCAGTTAACTTCGGTAATAGCTCTTTAATGGCTTGGAATTCTTTTTCCCATTCTGCATCTGTTTGGAAAATATCTTCTAATCGCCACGTACTTGATTCTTCAATCTCTTTGCGATCTGGTAATGTTTTTGCTGTATTTTGTTCAGACATCCTTTAAGCCCTCCTTTAAATATCTCTACTTACATACAATTCGATTTTTCTTATGTAATTCCTTCACGATCAGTCTTTATTATATCCCCTTTTCCTTCTCTCATGTTGTACTTTGCCTCAAATAAAGATAAGGCATACGCTAAGCAAATTTCATCATATTTTATAACTTCCTCCTCTGTTTTTAACATAGCTACCTCTCTTTTTTTCTGGTACTTATAAGTCCCTACTTTCTGCAATACACCTGCATAACATAAAAATGTCATATATTCAGTAACTGCTACTTTCCATATATGCCGTGAAAAGTAAGGGAGCATGCGCCTTTTCGTATACGTTTTCACATAACTACACACATACCCGAGGGAAATACAATCCCCTACCGCAACTTCACCTATACACTTCATATATAGAAAAGCTTGCCATACAAATGGATTGGTTTGAAAAGCAAATGAAGACGGGAGCGGCACACCAATTTCAGAAGGAAAATTTGCTGGGGTACATTTACATTGATATAAGAGGCGTAATAGTGACTTATGATTGTAATTCCAAATCGGCAGAGCATTTTGCCGAAAATAGCTCTTTCGCTTTTTCCATTCCTCACCTAATGTTTCTTTTCGGAAAGAGACGGGAGAAAAGAGCATTTCAAAAGTAGTCGTTTCAGTTGGTAAATAGATAATATGTGAGAAAGAGACGCTTGTAGAAAATGAAGTGAGAAATGCGCATTTCATAAATGATTTTTGTTTCGAACAGAAGAAAATAAGAAATGGCTGAGGATAAGATTGTAAGGAGAAAGCCATAAGTGAGGAGAATTTCATCCAATATGCTGATTGCCTTTTCAATTGATTTCCACCAATGATCCAAATGACCTGTATACCAGCTCGCCAATACGAATAGGTTCGTTTGTACAGCTGCTCTATAGAAAGATTTGCGCATTGGTATTCAATCGCAATCGTTCTCCCTGCTCTCTCTATGAAAATATCTGGTCGTTGCTGAATCTCTGGAAGATAGTGCTCTATATACACAGGAAAGTTTTGACGTTTGAACCACCTATATAACAATTCTTTACCGTGCATATGATACATAGATTCCGCTTCATAAAAGGCAAGACACGCGTCCATTTTCTTATGAGCAAAATGCCAACTTTTTTGTTTCCCTAATTTCATTTGCACTTCCTTCCCGCAAGCTATGCAAAAGAAGCTTTCCATTTTACGCATACGATGTAAAAGCTCTTCATCCTGATGATAGAGTAGATGAATTTTGTCTCCGTTTTCTCTTTTGGCGATAAACATCGGAATCACACCCTTTCAGCTCCTTATATTCTACAATTTATTACAAATTCCTTTTAAAAAAGAGATGTCCCAATTTCGGACATCTCTTTTTATAATAAAGGTGATAATAATCGATACGTCGATTCAACAATTCGTCTATGAAGACGCCTTTTATGAAAACGATCGACATGAATTTCACTTGATTCTTCTATATCCTCTTTATAATCTTGAACGAGTTTTCGAATGCTATCTGTATCATATAAAAAGGCATTTACTTCAAAGTTCAAATGAAAACTTCTCATATCCATATTAGCCGTCCCAATTGAAGCTAAATCAGAATCGACAATGACAACTTTACTATGGAGAAAACCTTTTTCGTATTCATATATCTTTACCCCTGCATCTAAAAGCTCTGGGAAGTACGATCTCGATGCGTAAAAGACGGTGCGCTTATCAGGCTTACTCGGCATTAACAAACGGACATCAATACCAGCAAGTGCCGCTACCTTTAATGCGGATAAAATATCATCATCCGGAATAAAATACGGCGTCGCAATCCAAATGGATTTCCGTGCAGAAGCAATCATGGCAAAGTATAAATGTTTAATTGTTTCCCATTTATTATCTGGTCCACCTGCAACGAGCTGTACGCCTCCCCAATGATCACCCTCAACTGCTTTCGCTTGTAAATATTCAGGGGCCAGTACAGCCTCACCAGTCATATAAAACCAATCTTGAAGGAAAATAAGTTGCAAGCTTTGAACAGCTTCACCACGCAAATATAAATGCGTGTCTCGCCAAAAACCGAAATACTTATCCTTCCCTAAATATTCATCACCAATATTTAATCCACCTACAAATCCTTCATTCCCATCAATAATAACGATTTTTCGGTGGTTTCGATAATTAATCTTATCGTTTAAAATTGGAAAGCGCACAGGGAAAAATGGAATCATTTCGACACCTGCGTCGTTTAATTCTTCAATATATGAATTCGATAATCTAAAACTTCCAACCGCATCATATAAAAAACGTACGACTACGCCTTCTTTTGATTTTTGTATTAAAATATCTTTAATTTCTGTTCCAAGCTTATCATCACGCACAATGTAATATTCCATATGAATGTGATGTTTCGCTCGTTTTAATCCATCTAAAATGGCCTGAAACGTTTCATCTCCATTTGTTAATGTTCTCGTTTCAGTTTGAAATGAAATATTTAAAGCGCCTAAGCGGTCCGCTAAACGAAATAACAACTCTTGATGCTTATGATTACGCAAAATCCGTTCTTCGTAATCTTCATGCCCCTTGTATTGTAAAAATGCTTGTTCATCGAGCAACGCCTTTTTTTGGAACATTCTCTTCCTTCGAAAGTTCTGTCCGAATAATAAATAAGCGAAAAATCCAAATACCGGAAAAATCCCTAACACAATGAGCCATGTAAGTGTTTTAGACGGATGACGGTTCTCTAAGAAAATAACGCAGCCAATTAAAAATGCAGATACCGTAAATAAAATACTAATAATACCTAAAATCGAAACATCTTTTATCCCAATTACATCCGAATAAAATGCTACATCAATAAACATACGTAACGAAACAAATAACGCGAATAATAGTAAAACAAAGAAAATCAACTTTAGCGTATTTTTCATCTCTTACCTCCTTACTAAGAAAGCTTTCCTATTCTTCATATAAAAAGCCGATTTCATACTACAGAAATCGGCCTACGTTTTAGCAGGAAAATTATTGCGAATTGTTTCAAGCGCATGCTCTTTCACAATTTGTTTCCCATACTCACTTACACGATGAATTGTTAAAGTTGACTCTTCTCCGTACTCTAAAACAATACTTAAAATACGATCAATTTCTTCTTCATCATGTAGCACTTCATCGAATTCCACATATACATAATAGCGGTTCTCAAATGAATATAGCTCATCTTTTATATCTTCAAAGATAAGACGGTGGCTTAATGAAATGACATCTTCAAAATCATTAAACTTAATTAAAAAGCCAAACGTACCACCTTCGTTAAAGTTTGTTCCTGCTTGTTCTTCTACCTCTTCCACTAATTCTTGCTGGAATAATGATTCAATACCTTCATCTAGAGGAATGTCTATAATTTTATCTACACCTATTGGTAGTTCTAGCTTTTGTCCATCCTTTGAAAGCTCCGCTTTTGTTACAAGTACTTCAATCCCTTTATCGACTGCTTGCACTTGAATCCATAGCGGTCCATCAATAAAGAAATCATCATGATCACGAGCTTCGTCCATCATCTCCCAAAAGAGCTCTTCACTTCGTTCGCGGTCATACCAAATTTCTTCACGATTAAACCCTCTATCCTCTATATCAATGTACGTAATAAAAAATTTCATCGTATGGTCATTAATTCTTTCAATATCCAAAATACAACTCTCCCTTCCTGTTTGGAATTGTTATGAAGGGATTCCCCACTCATATGACAAATCAATAGATTCTTGTACTCTCATTTTATGATAAGATTCTCCAGAATGGAAATAAAATCGATTTATTTTACAAAAATAGTTATATGCCTATCTTTATTCGACCATCTACACAAATATATCATTATAGCGATTTCTCACCCACAAAAAATTTGGACATACATTTCCATCTTCCCCCGTACACTGTAATAAAGTGAAACTTTTATTAGAGAAGATGATTTAATCTCTCTCTTCACCACATACATATAGTTCGCTTATTAAAACATCATAAATGGAGGCAGACGAATGGACTTAGAGTTTTTAACATCTGTACTAATGATTGTCGGTATCGATGTTGTATTAGGTGGTGACAACGCAATCGTCATCGCACTAGCTAGCCGCAATTTACCTGAATCAAAACGAAATAAAGCCATTTTGATTGGTACTCTTTTAGCAATCGTACTAAGAATTCTCCTTACTATACTAGCTGTCTATTTACTCGACATTCCATTTCTGCAACTTATCGGGGGCGTTTTACTTACATTAATTGCAGTAAATTTACTAACTGATAATAGCAACGATCTTTCCGCTATTCAAGGAAAAACAACTTTATTTCAAGCTGTGCGTACAATTGTATTCGCTGATCTCGTTATGGGGTTTGACAACGTTATTGCTATTGCAGGAGCAGCTCACGGAAGATTATTACTCGTAATAATCGGCTTACTCATTTCTATTCCGATTATTATTTGGGGCAGCAAACTCATTTTAATACTTATGGAACGCTTTCCATTCCTCATTTATTGCGGAGCAGCGATTCTCGCCTATACAGCAGGAAAAATGGTCACACATGAAGACAGACTTGCAACCTTTTTTCATAACAACCCAAGTTTCACTGCAAGCATTCCATACTTGTTTATTTTCACCATTTTATGCATCGGCTTTATCGTGCAACAAGTTCGATTACGAAATGTGAAACATTAAAAAAAACCTTCTACTATATAATAGGTAGAAGGTTTTCATATTATTATAATTAATTTACAAGACGCTGTGCTTCACGTAATTGGAACGTTCTTACTGTACGTGGTAAGAAACGGCGGATTTCGTCTTCATTGTAACCTACTTGAAGGCGTTTCTCGTCAATCATAATTGGACGACGTAAAATCCCTGGATAGTCACGAATCATCTTATATAAATCTTGAAGTGGTAAAGACTCTAAGTTTACATTTAATTCTTGGAAAACTTTCGAACGAGTAGAAATAATCTCATCCGTTCCGCTTTCTGTCATACGTAAAATCTCTTTAATTTCCTCAATCGTTAATGGATCTGAGAAAATATTACGTTCTGTATAAGGAATATGATTTTCCTCTAGCCATAATTTCGCCTTTCTACAAGACGTACAGCTTGGAGAACTATATAATGTTACCATACAAAGCTCACTCTCCTTAAAGAGTACAAATTCTGTACTAATTACAGTTTAAATTTCTAAATTCAGCAATTTTTTGCGATACCTTGTCTTAAAACAAAGTGCAAAAATCGCATTTCATGTAAGCAACAACTTTTAGCAAACAACAATTACTTTTAATAAGTAACTTCTATAATCATTATACAATAGATTTTGCAAGAAATATACAGTAAATTTCCTTCTAATTGAGAAAACTCTTCCGTGCATTCCACTGCTATGTAACATGATCACACTCTCTTTATCTGTACTTTAACAATACCTCCAACCCTCTTAACGCTTGCTTTTCATAGATTATTCATATGATATATAGTTATTTTCTCAGAATCTTTCCTATAAAAAAGAGAACGTTTTCTTACCTTTTCTTGATAAATCAATTAAGAAATGTAAGACTATACAAGTGAGAATCAAAAGGAACATTTGTTCTCATTTTAACAAACATTCTCATTCGTGTCTATACGATTTCTAAAATAAATCAATAATTTTTCTGACATTTCTTTCTTTTTTACCTTTTATCTCATACAATAAAAATACAGACAGGCAAAGGGGGAATTTGCAAATGATTGCTTTTTTTATTGATTTTGTCACGGTTGCTGCCCTCATCATCGGAATAACAGCATTGATTGGTGTCATTACAAATAGCATTGGTGAAAAGCTCTTTGGCGGAAAAGAAAAAATGAAGTTTGTTAATAAAAGCTTGGATGTCCAATCCGGCTGGAACCAAGTTGGCGGGAAAGGTATTTATAAGAAACGTACGTATTAAAAAAAGCAGGCGGTTAGCCTGCTTTTTTCTTATTTCTCTACTGACGCCCATTTAAAGCTTAAATCGCCGCCATATTTATGATTGTACATATTTTTAATTGATTCTCTTTGTATATATGCTCTACCACGTTGATATACTGGAACAATCGCAGCGTCATCAAGTAACATTTTCTCTGCTTCTAGTAAGTTTTTCCAACGAGCATTTACATCACTTCCATCTTTCTTCGCTTTCATGATAATTTCATCATATTTCGGATTAGAGTATTTCATTTTATTTTGTGATCCGTCCGTTACAAACATATCAAGGTATGTAACTGGATCTGGGAAATCTGCACTCCATCCAGAGAATGACATCACATAATCGCCCGCATCTTCTAATTTTAGTTTTTGCGCAAATGGCTGTTGTTTAATTTTCACTGTTAAACCTGGTAAATTCTTTTCTAATTCACCTTTTAAATATTCACCTGTTTTCTTCGATAATTCAACGTCTTCATTTAATAGCTCTAATTCAATTTCATTTTTACCAAGTTCTTTTTTACCAGCTTCCCAATATTTCTTCGCTTCTTTCACGTTTGGTTTTACAATATCTCCATTTACAGCACGGAAGTCTTTCTTATCTGGCCCTTTAATGAAGTTATCAGGAATTAATCCTGTTGCCGGCTTAGAACCGTTATTTAATAATGTATCAACGAACGGCTTACGTTCAAAAGCAAGTGAAATTGCTTTACGAATATTTTTATTTGCTAAAGCTGGGTCTTTTTGATTTAAACGAAGGAAGAATACAGATGTATCTTCTACTGTTTGGAAATCTGGTTTTCCTTTATATTTATCGATGAACTCTGCTAATAACGTCGCTCGATCGACTGCGTTTGTCTCATATAAATTAATTGGCGTAGACGTATCTTTTACAATATTAAAGTTTACTTCCTCAATCTTCACTTCTTTATTGTCCCAATATGACGCGCTCTTTGTCATTTTAAAGCTACGTTCATGTTGCCAATCACTTAATGTAAATGGTCCATTATAAAGTGTTGTATTCGCTTCCAAACCAAACTTCGTACCTTGCTCTTTTACAAACTTTTCATTCACAGGATAGAAGATTGGATATACCATTAAATCTACAAGGTATGGAATTGAATTGTCTAATTCCACTTCTAATGTATGATCATCAATCGCTTTCACGCCTAATTGATCTGGACTCATCTCTTTTTTATTGATTTTCTCTGCATTTTTTATATCATACATAATGTACGCTGATTTCGCAGCTGTATCTGGGTTAATCGCTCTTTGCCATGCGTATACGAAATCCTTCGCCGTCACAGGCTCACCATTTGACCATTTTGCGTCTTCACGTAATTTAAATGTATATTTTTTACCGTCTTCTGACTTTTGGAATTCCTTCGCTACACCAGGAACTAGCTTATCATCTTTTCCTAAACTGTATAAGCCTTCCATCGTATTAGTCATTACTCTTGAAGAAACTGCATCAGCTGATAACGCTGGATCCATCGTTGGAATTTCTTGTGTTTCAATTAAGTTAATAACTTGCTTCGCACCGCTTTTCCCGCTATCCCCTTTTGCGTTCGCTTGCGGTTCATCTTTTTGGTAGCTACATGCCCCTAACATCATGCTCATCGCTACTGTTGATACTACAAAAACTGGCATCTTTTTTTTCATACTTCCACCCTCCACAAAAATGTTAGCCCTTTCATTTTCAAACAAATAGAAATATATATATGTTCTAACAATTCATATTATACACACAAATATATTTTTTGTATATTTATATTTCTATTTTATTAAAATTTTCTGTTTAAAAATAAACCTGTGTAAACGTTTTATATTGTTGATTATCCTTACTAAAGTGTTGAAAATAAATATTTTTATATTTTTCTAAATTATTAGAGAAAAATAAATTTTATATCTCATAATACTTTCCGCATAATTATCCTTCTCTTTTTATCATAAAATAGCGCCCCCTTCATAATAAAGATATGTAGGCTAAAATGAGTGCAAAGGATAAGAAAGTATGTTACGATACACTTTGCTAAAAATAGATATCGGTAAAGAGGGGACGGACATGACAGCAATTCAGGCAAAAAACGGGCCGACAGAGAAATTAAGTTTATTCTTATTAACATGGCCTATTTTTCTAGAAGTTTTTCTATTTATGTTAATGGGGATCGCTGATACTTTCATGTTAAGTGCATTATCAGACGATGCTGTATCTGGGGTTGGTGCAGCGAATCAATATCTCCATATCGCTATTTTGGTACTAGAAGTCATCGGGAACGGCGCAGCTATCGTCGTATCTCAATACCTCGGTTCCAAACGTTTTATGGAAGCATCTAAAATATCAGCTTTAGCCGTCACATTAAATTTAGTGGTCGGAATCATTATAAGCGCTGGTTTTCTTTTATTTTCAAAACATATGATGATGGCAATGAACTTACAAGGCGATGTACTCATGTATGCGCAAGGCTATTTATCCATCGTCGGAGGCGCTATTTTCCTTCAAGCTATTATTAATTCATTAGCCGCAATTATCCGCGTACATGGCTTCACAAAGCAAGCGATGTTTATTTCTCTTGGAATGAATATTATTCATATCGCTGGAAACTACGTACTCATTTTTGGGAAATTTGGTTTCCCAGAGCTCGGTGTACAAGGGGCTGCCATTTCTTCTGCTGTCAGCAGATTAATCGCACTTATCGTTTTCTTCTGGTTACTGTACCGCGTTATGGAATACCGTGTGAAATTACAATATTACTTCACCTTATCAAAAGAATACATCGGGAAAATTTTAAAGATTGGGATTCCATCTGCATTTGAGCAGGTTATGTATCAAGCTTGCCAAATTGTCTTCTTATACTATGCAACATACTTAGGAACAGAATCATTAGCGGCGAGACAATACGCTACGAACATTTCTATGTTCACTTATTTATTCGCGATTGCGATCGGTATGGGAACAGCCATTATTATCGGACGCCTTGTTGGCGGTGGTGAAAAAGACGAAGCGTATGAACGCGTATGGAAAAGTGTAAAGTGGGCAATTGGTGTCACTTTATGTATGGTCGCCCTCGTTATTACATTCCGTACACAATTAATGGGACTATTTACAGATAATCCGCACATTATTACGTTAGGTGCATCAGTTCTTTTACTAAGTGTACTACTTGAAACGGGACGTACGATGAACATCGTCATTATCAATTCACTTCGCGCAGCTGGTGATGCAAAGTATCCAGTTTTAATTGGAGCATTCTCTATGGTGTTAATGAGTTTACCACTCGGTTACTTTTTCGCCTTCCATTTAGATATGGGGCTCGTTGGTATTTGGCTAGCGATTGCTATTGATGAATGGACACGTGCCATCATTATGTTCTTCCGCTGGAAAAGTAGAGCGTGGGAACGTTATGCACTCGTTAAACCTGAAGAACAAGAAGAGATTGTTTCTGTTCAGGCACAGTAATACTCGTTTAATCGAGATGCATTCATTGGTAGATAACATTTATATTCACTTACCGACAAATGTTAACAATACAACTGTTTATATAGTAGAAAAAGAGCCATTCTTCTGTAACGGAAGAATGGCTCTTTTTATTATTGATAAATCTCTTTATATTTCTTATACTCCGCTTCAGAACATAATACGAAATGTCCTGGGCGAATTTCACGCATTGTTGGTGCTTCACTAGCATAATCATGCTGTGATGGATCGTATACGATACGTTTACGATTGCGCTCATAATCTGGATCTGGAAGCGGGATTGCTGATAATAGTGATTTCGTATATGGATGAATTGGATTCGCATATAACTCTTCACTTGTTGTTAGCTCAACGATTTGACCACGGTACATTACGCCGATGCGATCACTAATGTATTTTACCATTGATAAATCATGGGCAATGAATAAGTATGTTAAACCTTTTTCTTTTTGTAACTTTTTCAGTAAGTTTACAACTTGCGCCTGGATTGATACGTCAAGTGCTGAGATTGGCTCATCAGCAATGATAAATTCAGGTTCTACAGCAAGTGCGCGAGCGATACCGATACGTTGACGTTGTCCACCTGAGAATTCATGCGGGAAACGGTTTGCGTGCTCTTTATTTAAACCAACTGTGATTAATAATTCATGAACACGGTCCATACGCTCTTTTTTTCCTTTTGCTAGTCCGTGAATATCAATACCTTCTGCAATAATATCCCCTACTGTCATACGAGGATTTAATGATGCATATGGATCTTGGAAAATCATTTGCATTTTACGGTTGAACTTCTTCAGTTGTGCGCGTGATTTTTTACCATGTACATTTTCACCATCAAACAACACTTCACCAGCAGTTGCATCATATAAACGAATAATCGTTCTTCCAGTTGTCGATTTACCACAACCTGATTCTCCTACAAGACCAAATGTTTCTCCGCGGAAAATATCAAATGAAATATCATTAACCGCTTTGACAACACCACCACTCACGTCGAAGTGCTGCTTTACATTTTTTACTTCAATTAATTTCTCACGTTGTTTAGTCATGTTGTTCACCTGCTTTCATTTGAAGAATACGTTTTTCAACAACTGCCGGCGGTTTTACTTCTGGAGCTTGCTCGTGAAGTAACCAAGTTGCCGCATAGTGTGTATCACTTACTTTAAATAAAGGTGGGTCCATTTCAAAATCAATTTTCAGCGCCTGCGGGTTACGTGGTGCAAAAGCATCTCCCTTTGGCGGCTTTAATAAATCTGGAGGCGTTCCAGGGATTGCATATAACTCTTCTTCTGAACCATCTAAACTTGGCATAGATGCGATTAGGCCCCAAGTATACGGATGTTTTGGATTGTAGAAAATTTCATCAACCGTTCCAATTTCAACAACTTTACCAGCGTACATAACTGCTACGCGGTCCGCAACGTTTGCCACTACACCTAAATCATGCGTAATGAAAATGATTGCTGCTTCTGTTTTTTGCTGAATGTCCTTCATAAGTTCTAAAATTTGCGCCTGAATTGTAACGTCTAGCGCTGTTGTCGGCTCATCGGCAATTAATAATTTTGGGTTGCAAGCTAACGCCATCGCAATAACTACACGCTGTCTCATACCACCTGAGAATTGGTGAGGATATTGTTTTAAGCGCGCTTCTGGATTTGGAATACCTACAAGGTCGATTAATTCTAACGCAACTTTACGTGCATCTGCTTTACTCATCCCTTGGTGTTTAATAAGGCCTTCCATAATTTGATTTCCAATTGTCATCGTTGGGTTTAATGATGTCATTGGATCTTGGAAAATCATCGCGATATCTTTACCGCGCACTTGTTGCATTTCTTTTTCTGTTAGTTTCGTTAAGTCACGACCTTCAAATACGATTTCACCGTTTTTAATACGTCCTGGAGGATTCGGAATTAATCCCATTAACGCTTTAGAAGTAACTGATTTACCAGAACCAGATTCTCCTACAATCGCTAATGTTTCTCCTTTTTTCAAATCAAAAGTAACACCGCGTACAGCTTGTACTTCACCTGCATGTGTATCAAAGGAGACTTGCAAATCTTTTACCTCTAGCAATGTTTTCATTTTTACTTCTCCCCTCTTTTACTTACGCATTTTTGGATCTAACGCGTCGCGTAATCCGTCTGCCATTAAGTTGAATGCTAAGATTAACATACTGATGACAACCGCTGGGATGAACATCATATGTGGATACGTTTGAATTGATTTATAACCATCGTTTACAAGAGAACCAAGTGATGCGAATGGTGGCTGAATACCTAAACCGATGAAGCTTAAGAACGCCTCACCAAACACTGCTGTTGGAATTGTAAACATTGTCATTACGATAATTGGTCCCATTACGTTCGGGATTAAGTGTTTTACAATTAACTGTGTATTTGTTGCACCTAATGTACGAGATGCTAATACGTATTCTTGATTTTTTAATTTCAGGATTTGTCCACGAACGATACGCGACATCCCTATCCAACCTGTAATCGCCATTGCGAGTGTAATTGACCATATACCAGATCCCATAATGATTACCATTAAAATAACGATGATTAAGTATGGAATACCGTTAATAATCTCCATAATACGTTGCATAATATTATCTACTCTACCGCCATAGAACGCTGAAATACCTCCATATGCAACCCCAATTACTAAGTCAATTGCTGCTGCTAAAAGAGCGATATATAATGATACGCGCGTACCTTCCCATGTTCTTGTCCATAAATCGCGTCCAAGATCATCTGTACCGAACCAGAAATACTCTTTAATATCACGTTTTTCATATTGGTCAACACCATATTGATCTGTACCGTCAAATGGTAGCCAATGAACATTTTCAATAACAGGAATTTTCGGTGGTAATTTCGCACGACCTAAATCTTGCTCTTTATACGAGTGCTTACTTACCATCGGTCCTAAAATTGCTAGTAATATAATAAGCGCTAATAAAATGAAACCAAACATTGCTCCTTTATGTTGGAACAAACGTCTTCTTACATCTTGCCAAAACGTTAAGCTTGGACGGGCAATGACTTCATTATCAACATTATTTTGATTGGCTTGTTGAAATAAATCTGGAGATAATTTTTGTACATCTTTCATCATTTTTTCCCTCCCGCTAAACGAATACGAGGATCAATAATTCCGTATAAAATATCAACAATGAAAATAACTAAGATGAAAATCGCACTATAGAAAATTGTAGTTCCCATAATAACTGTGTAGTCATTCACTGTAATAGATTTAACGAACTGTTCCCCTAGTCCTGGTACAGCATAAATTTGCTCAATAACTAATGTCCCTGTAATTAATCCTGCAACCATTGGTCCTAAAATCGTTACAACTGGAATTAACGCGTTACGAAGTGCGTGTTTGATAATGATAACGCCTTGGCTAATTCCTTTCGCTTTCGCTGTTAAAATGTAGTCAGCTTGCATAACTTCAATTAACTCTGCACGAGCAAAACGTGCGATTGTTGCGATAACTGCCATCGATAAAGCGATTGTAGGCATTACGGTAAACTCTGGTCCTTTCCAGAATGCTACTGGGAACCACCCAAGTTTTACCCCTACGAAATATTGTAGTAATGCGGCGAATACGAACGATGGTACCGACATCCCGAGTACGGAAATAATTGTCGCCCCATAATCGACCCATGTATTGTTACGAAGTGCCGCAACGATTCCTAAGATTAAACCGATAAATGTTCCTAATATAATCGCTTGTAAACCAAGTTGTGCTGATGGTCCAATGCGATCCACAATCATATCTGTTACTGGACGGTTATCATATTGGAATGATACCCCTAAATCACCTTTTGCTAAGTTACCTAAGTAACGCGCATATTGAACTGGTACTGGATCATTTAAGCCATATTTTTCAAGAATGATTTCTTTTTGTGCCGGTGATAGTTTCTCCTGGTTTTTAAGCGGAGAACCCGGAAGTAATTTCATCAAAAAGAAAGTCAGTGTAGTAATTAAAAATAATGTCAAAGCCATGTACACGAAACGTTTTAATACATAACGTCCCATAGTCAAGCACCTCCCCGTTTTTCTCAAAAGCAATAAGATAGTTTAAAATATTCTTACTTTTATTTTTTTAAAATAAGAGCATATGCCCATCATAGGCATATACCCTAGTAAACGATGGAAAAAAAGATTATTTTTGTTCAACAGATGCCCATTTGTAAGTTAATTTACCACCATAGTTAATTGGGATAATATCTTTTACGGCACCTTTTACTACATACGCTGAACCTTTTTGGAAGATTGGAGTGATAACTGCATCCTCTTTAATTAACATCTTCTCTACTTCTAAAAGGTTGTTCCAACGTGCTTGTAAATCTTTTGTATCTGTTTTAGCTTTTAGAATTAAATCATCATATTTTTTATTAGAATAGCCTGTTTTATTTTGAGAACCATTTGTAACAAACATATCTAAATATGAAATTGGATCTGGGAAATCTGGGCCCCAAATACCAAACGCAATATCATATTGCTGAGAATCTTCTAATTTATTTTTTTGTGCGAATGGCTGCTGTTTAATTTTAATTGATAAACCTGGTAAGTTCTTTTCCATCTCGCCTTTTAAGAATTCACCAACTTTTTTCGCATCTTCATTATCGAAGTTTAAGAATTCTAGTTCGATTTTATCAGTGCCAAGCTCTTTCTTCGCTGTTTCCCACAGCTTTTTCGCTTCTTTTGGATTTGTTTCAACTAAATTCCCATTTTCAGCTCGGAAGTCTTTTTTATTCGGACCTTCAGCGAAATCTTTTCCAACAAATCCATAAGCTCCAATTGCACCATTATTTAAAATAACCTTCGCAATATTATCACGGTCAAAGGACATTGAAATTGCTTTTCTTAAGTTTTTATTACTTAAGTATTGATTACTTTGATTAAACCTTAGGTAAGCAACCCCTGCTTCTTTTCTTGTTTGGAATTCTGGGCTTTGTCTAAACTTATCAACAAATTCTGAAGATAGAGCCGCACGATCAATTGAGTTTGTCTCATATAAATTTACATCAGTTGACGTATTTTTAACAATATTAAAGTTAATTTCTTCGATTTTAACCGTTTTATTATCCCAATATGATGGGTTCTTCTTAAACTGGAAGCTTTGCTCATGTTTCCAATCACTCATAACAAATGGTCCATTATATAATGTTGTATTTGCCTCTAACCCAAACTTATCACCTTGTGCTTTTACAAAGTTCTCATTAAGTGGGTAAAATACTGGATAAACCGTTAAATCAACAAAGTAAGGAACGGGATTGTCTAATTCCACTTCTAATGTATATTCATCAGTCGCTTTTACACCTAAT
Organism: Bacillus thuringiensis; assembly: GCF_022095615.2. Classification (NCBI taxonomy): domain Bacteria; kingdom Bacillati; phylum Bacillota; class Bacilli; order Caryophanales; family Bacillaceae; genus Bacillus; species Bacillus thuringiensis. Next base: position 1,159,692 of record NZ_CP155559.1, on the reverse strand, counting down.
TGGTCAGCAGGTAATTCTTTTTTATGAATTTTCTCTGCATTTTTAATATCGAACATAATGTACGAATACGTCGCTTTTGTATCTGGATTTACTGCTCTTTTCCAGGAATACACAAAGTCTTTTGCTGTTACAGGTTCCCCATTCGACCACTTCGCATCTTTTCTTAATTTAAATATGTATTTCTTTCCATCGTCTAGCTTCTGAACATCTTCAGCAATTCCAGGCACTCTCTTTTGATCTTTGCCGATACGATATAAACCTTCCATCGTATTATTTAATGCTGTAGAAGATGCCGAGTCAGATGCTAATGATGCATCCATTGATGGAATTTCAGATAACTCTGTTAAATTAAGAATCTGCTTTCCGTTACTACTACTCGTAGCGTTTTCTTTCCCTTTTGCTTTTGCGTCATCTTTTTGGTAGCTGCACGCACCAAGCAACATACTTGCAGTTAAAGTCGATGCAAGTAATAACGGTATCTTTTTCTTCATGTTGTGTTGCCTCCCCTAATTGCACTTCCTGTACCCTCACTTGTAAAAAAGTAGAATTGAAAGAATAATCTCCAAGTTTCTACAATTTTCATTATACATATAATATAACAATTGTGAATATAGTTTTTTGTTTTTTTGTTAAAATTTTTAATAAAATGTTTATTTTTTTATTTTTTTGTAAAGGGATAGGTTAACATTGCTACCATCATCTTGAAATCAGACCTTTAATTGCGTATAATTTTCAAAAAATTAATTCTAGTACATATTATAGCTTTTATAGTATAATAATTCTAGTAATATTTTGACGGAGGGGAACATTTTGAATAAAGTTTTTTTTCATACTTGTATACTAATTTTCATAGCGATAATCGCTTCTAGTATTGGCGCAATCCTCGTTTCATCGCAATTTTTGTTGAATTTTGTCAATATATCGTTTTATGCCGCACTATTTTTTATTCTTGTTGGCGGTTTTTTATTCATATTTCAAAATGGATTTTTTAACGTAACGATTTACGCCTTCCAAAGAGTGTTCGGTACGAACAAAAAAATTGACTCTTTAATTGAAGAAGTAGAGGAACCTGTCGATAAGAAAGAACGTATTTATAAAACATATTCATTCAAATGGACGTATCCAATTTGTATTACAGGTATCGTTCTTGGGTTGTTCTCAACCCTCATTAGCTTTACTATTTTGATGTAGTTTGCAAACACTATCCCATATGATATAATAATCAGCAAAACATTTTGTTATAAAACTTTAGTTCTTTCATATTAAAAGAGCTCAGGTAACAATAAATAAATTTATATGTATGCGATGATAAAGAAGAGTACATATTGAGGCAATTTCAGAGAGCTTGTGGCTGGTGTGAACAAGTAATTGCGCAGTGTGGAATGGGCTTTTGAGCACCAAACCGAAAGTAGTAGGCTTTGGCGTTATATCCAAACGTTATTATGGATTAGAGAGATTTCACAGTAGTGAAATAATTAGGGTGGTACCGCGGTCCATTCGTCCCTATAGTTTTTTGGGATGAATGGGCTTTTTTGTTTGTCTTCTCTTCCCTATCACGCATTCAAATTTAGGAGGAATTACTTATGTCAGTTATCTTTTCTGGTATTCAGCCGAGTGGAACAATTACACTTGGAAACTATTTAGGAGCTATGAAGCAATTTACAGAGCTTCAAAATGAACACGACTGTTATTTCTGTATTGTAAACCAACATGCGATTACAGTACCTCAAGATCCCGTACAACTTCGTAAAAACATCCGAAGTCTTGCTGCACTTTATGTAGCATGCGGCATTGATCCTGAAAAAGCTACTTTATTTGTACAGTCAGAAGTACCAGCACACGCTCAACTAGGATGGATTATGCAATCAGTTGCTTACGTTGGAGAATTAGAGCGTATGACGCAATATAAAGATAAAGCTTCTGGTAGAGATTCAGTTCCAGCTGGATTATTAACGTATCCACCATTAATGGCTGCTGATATTTTACTTTACAACACTGAAATCGTACCTGTTGGTGATGACCAAAAGCAACATATGGAATTAACACGTGACCTTGCAGAGCGTTTCAACAAACGCTTCCGTGAAGTGTTCACTGTTCCTGAAATTCGCATTCCAAAAGTAGGAGCTCGCGTTATGTCATTAACAGAACCTACGAAAAAAATGAGTAAATCTGATCCGAATCCAAAATCAATGATCAGTATGCTTGATGAACCAAAAACAATTGAAAAGAAAATTAAGAGCGCTGTAACTGATTCTGAAGGTATTGTAAAGTTTGATAAAGAAAACAAACCTGGAATCTCTAACTTATTAACAATCTACTCTTCATTCTCAGGAAAAACAGTAGAAGAAATCGAAGCAATGTACGAAGGAAAAGGATACGGAGACTTCAAAGGCGACCTAGCACAAGTAGTCGTAGAAGCAATTCGTCCAATCCAAGACAAATATAACGAACTAATCAGCTCACCAGAACTAGACGAAATTCTAGACAAAGGTGCCGAAAAAGCAAACCGCGTTGCATTCAAACAACTTCGCAAAGTAGAAAACGCAATGGGGTTAAGTAGAAAGCGTAGGTAACATATAAAGCGAAGGGCTAGGAGCCGGAGCTGGATTTCTATATAAAGCGGAAGCGGCTCGCTTAGAATGTGAGGGGGATGGAGCTCCTGACGCAGAGGCGCTTTTGGCCTCGCAGGAAGGCGCGAAGCCACCGAACATTCTCGCCGCTGGAGCTAAGCTACAACAAATTAAAAAACCGCCAATTGGCGGTTTTTTAATTTACCTTTTGCTCATTTTCCATTTCCCATAACTTTTCAAAAAATGGCTGTCCTTTTACGAGACGCTCGCATAATTGTTCGTGCTTCTCAGACCAGCCTGCTTTCGCTTCATCATACAGTCTAGACCAAATATCTTCAAATTCCATATGTTGAACCATTCCGTATGCTGATGGATCCCACTCTGTGAACCAATAGCGAATTTCTGCTGTATTTTTCGTTGTATGTAATTGATCTAACGCCATAAATAATAATTGTTTCAGCTGTCTTTCTTTACGAGTTAAGCCATTCATAATGAAAGGTGATGGTGATAAAATATGATGTTCTTTTTCCATTTCTTCTACTTGGAACTCATACTTTTCTGCTTGTACGCTTTCTACCATCTCATATACCATCTGCTCTTGGCGCGGTATAAGTCTACTTTTTCGAATTGGTACATTGTAACCAATTGTGTCGATCGCAATAATTCCTTTTCCATCTGTAACAACAAAGCAATACTCTTGCTGCAAACGTTCATGATTTTTACGAATATAAGCCTTATGATGTACGTCTTCCAACAACTTTTGCGGAAGCTCTAACAATTCGTCTTCGATGTAATGATATAATGTGGAATCTACTTTTAATAATGGCACTTGATCTAATAGCTCAATCGTATCATCTTTTCGCCATTCGTAAAAATGACAAACGTTATACCCATTCTCTTCACCTTCAAACCAATTTACCCATACATCATGTAGATATAACATTCACTACCCCTCACTTCACTACTGTTTGTATCAATCATTATGTTCAATTTCGCTAAACTTTATTCCACCTAAGGAAATATATTCTAATTATTATTTTCTCTTCTATTAATACTAAAAAAAACAGGAAATAGAGCTCCTGTTTTTTATATATGAAATGTATTTGCTTTATTCAATATTTCTTTCGCATCTATAGATAATAAAGAAAGTGTATCTATAGATGCGGAAGTTACACAATCTTTGACAATATGAAATCCAAGTGCATAGCCAAGCATCTTCGGATAAGAATGAAATCCATTTAATAAGATGTCGTGCTCCCTTGTTCCTCGTTTTATACCTATTCTTTCATGCACAACATTTTTCCAATAATAAATAGCCTCTTCTTTTGAAAGATACGTCGTCCACGGTGCATTGTTTTTTTCTGAATATCTTTCCTTTACCGCTTGCTCAGCTAGCCCTTCCATAATCATCGTATCAAGTAATGTATATTCTGTTTCTTTTGTCTCAATTTGATGTAACCTGCATATGTGATGATATTCATGCGCCAATAACACTTTTAATTCTTCCACCGAATTCCGTCCGCATACGAATAAGAAAATAACGTGACGCATAGATAATCCAGCCCTGCCGTTATACTCTTCTTGTACAGTTCGATTATAGGAATCTGATAATAAAATAAAGACAGGGACATCCGGACCTTTTAACCAATTTTTCAGTTTCTCATACTCCGTACGTAACTCTTTCCAAATTTCCTTCTCCTCTAACTCTTTAATTTCCTGTTCTCCTCGCATAACCGGGCGATACATACCTTTAGAAATTAAAAAGCGATACAACCTTTCTTTTGGCAGCGGGATATACTTCGTAAACTTCTCACACAGCTTTTCTGGCCGTCCATAATATAGATGTAACCACTCAGCAGTTTCAACAATCCCCATCTCTATCCCTCCTTTTTCTTATGTATATGCAAAAGGAGAAAAAGGCGTAAAAATAAATAAGGAGTTTTTTCGCAATATACTACGAAAAAACTCCTTATTTCATCTATTATTTATACGATTTAAATACTAACACTGCGTTATGACCACCGAATCCTAGTGAGTTACTTAATACTGCATTTACTTCTTGTTGTCTCGCTTTATTCGGTACGTAATCTAAGTCACATTCTGGATCTGGTGTTTCATAGTTAATTGTTGGAGGGATTACTCCGTCTGTAATTGATTTAATCGAGAAGATCGCTTCAACAGCACCAGCTGCTCCTAATAAGTGACCTGTCATCGATTTCGTTGAGCTAATTGCCACCTTATACGCATGCTCACCGAACGTTTCTTTAATTGCCATCGTTTCATACTTTTCATTCGCATCCGTACTTGTACCGTGCGCATTAATGTAATCAATATCTTCTGGCTGTAGACCTGCATCTGCTAAAGCTTGACGCATTGCACGCACGCCACCTTCACCACCAGGAGCCGGCATTGTAATATGGAATGCATCACCCGTTGCACCGTAACCAGCGATTTCCGCATAAATGTGAGCACCACGAGCTAATGCGTGCTCTAATTCTTCAAGAATTAAAATACCTGAACCTTCACCCATTACGAAACCGCTACGATTTTTATCAAATGGACGGCAAGCTGTTACTGGATCTTCATTAAATGTTAATGCTTTCGCTGAACTAAATCCTGCAAATGCCATGCTTGTTAACGGCGCTTCTGCTCCGCCTGTTATCATTGCATCAGCATCACCGCGCTGAATTGCTTTAAATGCATCACCAATTGAGTTTGCACCAGATGCACAAGCCGTTACAGAACAAGTGTTAATTCCTTTTGCTCCTGTTGCGATCGATACTTGACCTGCTGCCATATCTGGGATCATCATTGGTACGAAGAATGGGCTCACGCGACGCGGGCCTTTCTCAGTAAAAATCTTAAATTGTTCTTCGTATGTTTCCATACCGCCAATACCAGAACCAATCCATACACCAATTCGAGGTCCGTTTTCTTCTGTAATTTCAAGCTTTGCATCTGCAACTGCCATTTTCGCTGCTGCTACTGCATATTGTGTAAAGCGATCCATACGGCGCGCTTCTTTTTTATCAATATATTTCTCGACTTCAAAGTCGTTAATTTCTGCTGCTACTTTTGCTGGAAATAGTTCCGGATCAATTCTTGTAAGTCGTCCGATTCCAGATACACCCTTTTTAATGTTTTCCCACGCTGTTTCAACATCTGTTCCGATCGGTGTAACAGCTCCTAGTCCTGTAATTACGACCCTCTTTTTTTCCATACAAAATACACTCCTTTTTTTCTCTCAGTCCTTATTTACCCCAACGAAGAGCGACTGCTCCCCATGTTAATCCGCCGCCGAAACCGACAAGTATAATTAAATCACCATCTTGAATACGTCCATTTTGCAATTCCTCTACCATTGCAATTGGAATTGAAGAAGCTGATGTATTACCAAACTTTTCAATTGTCATACTCATTTTTTCTTGTGGTAAATTTAATCTCTCTCTTGCAGATTCCATAATACGAATATTCGCTTGATGCGGTACTAAGAAATCCACATCCTCTTTCGTAAGACCAGCCTTATCCAGCACGCGAAGACAAGATTCACCAAGTTGACGAACGGCAAATTTAAAGACTTCTCTGCCATTCATCATAACATACTCGTCTTGATATAGATGCTTACCGCCACTTCCGTCTGCTCCTAATTCGAAAGATAGAACGCCTCTTCCTTCTGAAACTGCCCCCATTACAATAGCACCGGCTCCGTCCCCAAATAGTACTGCTGTATTGCGATCATTCCAGTCTACAATTTTAGATAGTTTATCACTACCAACTACTAATACATTTTTATAAGTTCCCGTTTGAATAAATTGCTGCGCTGTAATCATTCCGTACATAAAACCAGCACATGCTGCTCCTACATCCATTGCAGCTGCATGTTTCGCTCCAATCGCTTCTTGAATGACACAAGCTACTGCTGGAAACGCACGATCTGGTGTTACTGTCGCCACTAAAATAAGATCGATATCTTCTCCGCTAACCCCTGCATCTTCAAGTGCTTTTTTAGCAGCCTCTACGGCCATATATGAAGTATCTATTGTATCATCGGCAATGCGTCTTTCTGCAATTCCCGTTCTCGTACGAATCCATTCATCGGATGTATCCATTATTTTCTCTAAATCGTGATTTGTGACTACTTTTTCCGGCACATATCTTCCGATCCCTAAAATGCCCACGTTCACATCGCAGCCCTCCGTTTTATATCAATTATTATGACTTGGTACTAATTTTAAAACATAAATGTATTTTTGTCTAGAATATATTTCAGCTAAAACATAAAGCCAGCATTATTCACTTTATTGTTTATTAAAAGAAACAGAAACATACCTTCCCTGTTTCTTTTGAAATATAAAAAGGCCCGAACCGCTTCTATCCACGGTTCGGGCCTTTCTTCCATCTAAAAAGATGTTTTTTATTCTTTTTATTCTTGATCTGCTTTCCCAAGCTCATATGCTTCGTTCATAACTTTCATCAATAACTCTAATACTGGTTGTGCTTTCTCCATATCAAGCGCAATTCCATTATCATCTAAAATGGCCTTTGCTTCTGGTAAATGCTTCATTGCGATTTGTAAAAATTGCATGCTTTTCTCATTCATATTATGTTCTTCCTCTCCATTAAAACTTTCACATACATAGTGTAACACGCTCGCTATCCTTCGTATAACTCTTTATATTTTTTCATATGGGCCAATTGTTTATTTAAACCGTATTCTAGTGGGGTATTTCTTTTTATCAAAACAACCTCTACAGCTGAATCTCTTTCTTCCTCATTCTCTTTATTCTCTTTATCCTCTGCACGTAAAAGGTTCATACCTTTTTTCCATAATGTCTTTTTACCACTAAGTAAATTGTATATGCCGAGATGCTCCTCGTTCATTCCATTTTCCCATAAGTATTCACCTACATCTTCCACATACAATAAATCACTTCCGTTTTCCTCACTCGCATAATGGCACTCTTTCTCATCGAGTTCTGATAAAATGAGCTGATGATACATCATAAAGGATGGTTGCCATGGCCCATATAATATAGGAACTCGAAATACACTATATTGTACCTCTCCTTTTTTCAATCCTTCTTCCACTTTCGAAAATAATCGTTTATTTTCAGATTCGTCTGCATTTCCTACTTCAATAGAAGAAATTAGATTTAACTTCACTTTCTGTTCTGCACACAGTCTTATAATCCGCTTTAAATACTGTAATATAACCCTTTCATTCCGAAAACCACTTTGTTGATTTGGCTCATATAAGCAAAAATAAACCGTATCGAACTTCTCTCCTTCTACTGATCTCCATCCATCTTCATCTCTTATCGAATAATACGTAAATAACGCATTTCGCCCAATTAACAATAACTTCTCTTCATTAATTTTTGTCATATTCTCGAATTCATCAAAATCAAGACCGTACACTTCTACTTCTTCTGCAATCATTTTATTCACAAGGTGATAACCTACAAACGTAAGTGCACCTATAATTAGCACGCGCTCCATACCACCAACCCTTTCTCCTTGAAACAAATAGCTCCTCATTTATGTATATGGGAGCTTCACAATTCTTCTTCATATTTTTTAAAGAAATCAGTCGTTTGCCTAACCATTTTATATTTCACATCTTGCAGATGGAATAAGACAGAAGTATCGCATTGATTGAATTGCCTCATTTTCTCATATTTACGTAACAACTGTTTTCTTCCTCTTTTTTCTTGTGTTGATACGAAAACTTTAACAGGTACACAAGACGGAAGAAGCGTAAATGTTTTCTTATTTATTTTGGACTCCAATTCTTCTTCTTTGGAATCATACGCCAAACTTAATTCCTTCACTAATCTTTTGTAAAAAAACTTATGCTCTTTCTCAAACTCCACATATTCTGGTAAATCTAAACACGGATTTAACATAATGACTGAGCGTATACATTCAGGGTATTTGTTCATCATTTCAAGTGCTACAAGTGCCCCCATACCGTCTGCCATAATGTGCATTTTCGCATTTAATGTCTCTTTTCTCAAAACAACGTCATATAAGCGTTTTGCTAGACGAACAGATTGGTCGTTTCCCCAATGTCTTCCGTATAAATTAGAAGAAAAGACCGTGTAGCCTTCCGCAATAAGGCCATGTAAAAAATAAGATTTGCCTGCATGCTGTGTCCATAAACTTGTACCATTCTCAATAAAGTAGTTGTAATCACCAAGAAGCATTACAGAAAATCCATTTGGCTTCTCCGGTAAATAAATGACACATGGTTCTTTTTCTAAGTAAAAAAAACGTTCCGTAATACTCATTTTTCCCCCGCCTTATTTTCTAAACGTATAAAAGTACTCTTCTATAATGTATGAACGGAATGCAAATTTGCGTTGAAAAATCTACAAATATTTTTCTATATTCTTTTTTCAATTGTGTTACAATAAGGACAGATTGAACGAATAGAGGTGTAAAATATGCGTTTCATTTGGGCATTAATTTGGTCGTTCGCGCTTGTGCATATGATGAGCTACGTAATCGGCTCTATGACTGGCGGTACATACGATTTTAACCAAGCGTCTATTTTCTCAGTTGTTCTTGCAGTATTAGTACTAGCAATTGCAGCTGCCATTCCAAACGAGCCAGTAGAACAACACTAAAAAGAGTCCGGATTTTATCCGAACTCTTTTTTATTTTACTTTACATGAACGACTAATTCGTTATTTTCTACATCAACAACTACGTGACTGTTATCAGTAATCGTCCCTGCAATTAATTCTCTCGCTAATTTCGTCTCAACTTGACGTTGTACATATCGTTTTAATGGACGAGCTCCGTACATCGGATCAAAGCCAGCTTCTACAACAAACTCTTTCGCTGCATCTGTTAATTCTAACGTAATATGACGGTCAGCTAAACGACCTTGTAATTCTTGTACAATCTTATCAACAATACCTTTAATTTCATTTGTTGTAAGAGGTTTGAATAAAATAATTTCATCGACACGATTTAAAAACTCTGGTCGGAAATGTCCTCTTAATTGCCCCATTACAAGTTCTCTTGATCCCTCTTTAATTGAGCCATCTGTTTCTAATCCATCTAACAAATGAGCAGACCCAATATTTGAAGTCATAATAATAACCGTGTTTTTAAAGTCTACTGTACGTCCTTGCGAATCTGTAATGCGTCCATCATCTAACATTTGTAATAAAATGTTGAATACTTCTGGATGTGCTTTTTCGATTTCGTCTAACAAAATAACTGAATACGGTTTACGTCTTACCGCTTCTGTTAATTGACCACCCTCTTCATATCCAACATATCCAGGAGGCGCACCAATTAAGCGTGACACAGCGTGTTTCTCCATATACTCAGACATGTCGATACGAATCATTTGCTCTTCACTATCGAATAAAGACTGCGCTAACGTTTTTGCAAGTTCTGTTTTACCAACACCTGTCGGTCCTAAGAAGATGAAGGAACCAATTGGACGGTTCGGGTCTTTAATACCAGCGCGTGCACGAAGAACTGCGTCTGATACTAAACTTACCGCTTCCTCTTGTCCGATTACACGATCTGATAAAATTTGCTCTAAGCGTAGTAATTTCTCGCGTTCACCTTCAACGAGTTTTGCAACAGGAATACCAGTCCAGCGTGAAACAATATCAGCAATCTCTTCTTCACTTACTTCCTCACGTAATAAACGATTTTCTTGTTTATTATGTGCGCCCATTTCTTCTGCTTCTTTTAACTCTTTTTCAATTGCAGGAATTTTCCCGTGGCGAAGTTCCGCTGCTTTATTTAAATCGTAATTACCTTCTGCTTCTTCTAATTCACGGCGCAGACGCTCTAAATGTTCACGTAAGTCACGAACTTTGTGAATATCTTCTTTTTCTTTCTCCCATTTCGCTCTCATACCACTTGCAACTTCTTTTAAATCCGATAATTCACGTTGCAACGTTTTTAGACGTTCTTGGCTACCAAAGTCCTTCTCTTTTCCAAGAGCTGCTTCTTCAATCTCCAGCTGCATAATGCGGCGCGTTACTTCATCTAATTCCGTTGGCATAGAATCAATCTCTGTTCGAATTGTTGCACACGCTTCATCAACAAGATCAATTGCTTTATCTGGTAAGAAACGATCCGAAATATATCGATCTGATAAAACAGATGCTGCTACAATCGCGCGGTCATGAATATTTACACCATGATAAATTTCAAAGCGCTCTTTTAAACCACGTAAAATGGAAATTGTATCTTCAACAGTTGGTTCTTCTGCTAATACTTGTTGGAAACGTCTTTCTAGCGCTGGATCTTTCTCAATATATTTACGATATTCATCGAGCGTCGTCGCCCCAATGCAATGCAGTTCACCACGCGCAAGCATCGGTTTCAACATATTTCCTGCGTCCATCGCACCTTCTGTTTTACCAGCGCCGACGATTGTATGAAGTTCATCAATGAATAATAAAATGCGGCCTTCACTCTTTTTAATTTCATTTAATACAGCTTGCAGGCGCTCTTCAAATTCACCACGGAATTTCGCTCCAGCTACAAGCGCACTCATATCTAATGCAAAGATTGTTCTATCTTTTAACCCCTCTGGTACATCCTTTTTCACAATACGCTGTGCTAATCCTTCAACGATTGCTGTTTTACCAACACCTGGCTCACCAATTAAAACCGGGTTGTTTTTCGTTTTACGTGAAAGAATGCGAATTACGCGGCGAATTTCACTATCGCGGCCGATAACAGGGTCAATTTTCCCCGCTCTTACTTCCGCCACTAAATCACGGCCATATTTTTCTAACGCTTCATAAGTTGCTTCTGGATTTTGACTAGTCACTCTTTGATTCCCCCGAACTGTCATTAAAGACTGTAATAAGTTATCTTTCGTAATATGAAATCTTGTAAGTAATTGATTTATATCGCCTTTTTCTTCAGAAAAAGCAAGTAGTACATGTTCAACTGAAATGTAGTCATCTTGCAATTTCTCCGCTTCTTTCCCTGCTCTTACAAGTAGTTGTTGCAGAGCACCTGTTATATATAATTTTCCTGCTTCTGCACCGCTTCCCGTTACAGAAGGTTTTTTCTTAATTAAACTTTCGGCGCCTTGTTTTAACGCTTCTATATCGACATTCATTTTTTGAAAAATACGTACCGCTAACCCATCTTGCTCTTCTAATAATGTAAACAAGAGATGAACAGTATCTACTTCTTGATGATGATGAGACACCGCTAAAGATTGGGCACTCATAATCGCTTCTTGTGTTTTCGTTGTCATTTGATTTAAGTCCATCTTTATAGCCCTCCAAAAGTTTGACTTTCTTTGACCTTTGATTTGATTATACGCCAACTGACTTTTTTATACAATAAATTTGCTTATGTATTTTCAAACTTATTATTGGAAAAAGAAAAAGAGAGCATTCATTATGCTACTTAAAATAGCTCGGCAAATGAAATTATTATGTATAACGACAAAAAAGCCGCAATAATGATTGCGGCTTCTGTTACGGTTTTCTTTTATATGTCCACTGACGATTATGATTCGTGTTATCTGGAAACTTTTCACCGGCAGTTAATTGTACCATTTGCGGATTTTTCACCATACTTCCTGTTTCACCTATTTCTACGTAAATGCCATCATTTGGCGCTTTTTGTCCAGAACGAAACCTGCGATTTTGTCCCATTTCCATTCTCCTTCCATGACGTCTTTGCCTCATTAGTATATCCATTTTAAAAGAAAGCTTTTCTGTCATGTTTAGGAAACAAGTACTACATTTCGTTCTTGTACATATACATGAATGACACAAGCTTAGGAAGGGATTTCTTTCCTATTTGTAGAAAAAAAAAGAAACCAACCTACTATAGGCCAGCTTCAAAGGAGAGTCAAACATATACGAGAAGATTACATGTTCATTATAAGCCTCATCATACGAACAATGTAACCCTTTTCACAATTTGTACATAATGAAAGAAACATTATTTGAACTTTCTAAAAAGATGTTGACTTTTCTTAATTTCCAGCGAGAAATAGTAGACACCGTAGCACCTTGGGACGTAAGATGGATATATAGTGAACTTTCCATCTTTGGTGTTCTCACCCAGTTTAACCTCTTATTTCTGCATATTAAAAACGGAAATACAGATAGAAACAAAAAAATTATTATAAGAGGTGAAATTATGAATAAACAGCATTTAATCGCATTAGACTTAGACGGCACTTTATTGACAGACAACAAAATAATTTCCACTCGAACAAAACATACAATTGCAAAAGCAAAGGAACAAGGACATATTGTCGTTATTTCAACAGGGCGTCCATTCCGTGCTAGTTTTGATTATTATAAAGAACTCGGTCTTAATACACCAATCGTAAACTTTAACGGCGCTTACGTACATCACCCTCTTGATTCAAAATGGGGAACACATCATTCTCCTCTTGAGCTAGCAACAGCGCAAGAAATTGTCCGAGCTTGCTTTGATTTTGGCGTAAAAAATATATATGCAGAAGTAATGGACGATGTGTATGTTCGTGAAATTGATGAAGATAAAAAACATATTTTTGAATTCGGTTCTCCAAAGATTTTTACAGGAGACTTATTAAATACTTTAAACGATCATCCAACTTGCTTATTAATTGACGCACATGACGAGCATTCCAGTGCAATTCGTCAACATTTAACTGATATGCACGCTGAAGTAATCGATCACAGAAAATGGGGCGCACCTTGGCCGATTATTGAAATTGTAAAAAGCGGGCTAAATAAAGCTGTCGGACTACAAAAAATTTCTAGTCATTACAACATTCCACAAGAACGAATTATCGCTTTCGGTGATGAAGATAACGACTTTGAAATGATTGAATTTGCTGGTCACGGCATTGCAATGGGGAATGCTATTCCTGAATTAAAATCACTCGCAAACCACACGACGTTAACGAATGAAGAAGATGGTATTGCACTATATTTAGAAGAGGTTCTTGGGCTATAATCTAAAAATTCCCTGCTTATAGTTTCTCGCCAAAAGCCTATACTATAATTAGACGCCGGATTATAGCGTCGAGTGTTTTCAGCTAAATAAAGGGGGTTTTTCGAATGGGTAAAAAGAACAAATCAAAACGTTTTATCCAACAAGGAGCCGATGCTGTTATGAAGCATGATGCAAGATTCCCGTACCGTGGTACATTAGCTGAGGCAGAAAAAGCGAGAAGTAACTCTTCTTTTGGAGGGGTTTAAATGGGGAACTTACTATTCCAACAAGCTAGAGATGCCGTTGCAAATGCCGTAACTTGTTCAAGTGGTGCTGAGCAACAAGATCTCGTATATAGAGCAAAAAACGCTTTGCACTCTGCTTATGCAAACTCTTCAACAGCTGAAAAAGTTCAGCTACGTGAAATGCAGGAGCAGTTGCAAAACATTACGAATTTGCATTAAAAAAGAGGACCAGCTTTGGTCCTCTTTAATCTTTTCGAAACAATCCAAACACCCCGACAGTTTGCAGCACGTTTGTAAATGCACCTGGGTCCACTTGTTTAATAACCCGCTCTAATTCATACAGTTCGTAACGAGTAATAACAATCATTAACATTTCCTTATTTTCATTCGTATAAGCACCTGTTGCCGGTATAGTTGTAATCCCCCTCACTAAGCGTGAATGAATCGCCTTTCGTACATCTGCCCCATTCTTCGTCACGATTAATGCTGTAATCTTCACATGACGTGTATGAATCGCATCGATAATTCGCGTTGACACATACAAAGTCACCAAAGTATATAATGCTTTTTCCCATCCATATACATAGCCAGCAGCTATAATGATCAGTGCATTAAAGAAGAAAAAATACGTACCGACAGGCTTGTCTTTAATCTTTGATAAAATCATGGCGATAATATCTAAACCACCTGTAGAAGCCCCCCACTTTAACGCAATCCCTACCCCAATTGCTGAAATAATCCCACCAAAAATCGCATTCAATATGATATCGTTCGAAACTGCTCTAACCGGGATAATTTCTAGAAACAAAGTCATAAATATAACGCAAAGAAAACTAAAGAAAGTAAAGGCCTTCCCAACCTTTTTCCATGCTAAAATAACGACGGGAATATTAAACAAGCTAAACAGTACCCCCGTTGATATGTGAATAGATAAAAAGTCACCTAATATTTGCGATAACAATTGGGACAATCCAGCAAAGCCACTCGCGTACACTTTCGCTGGCGTTAAAAATAAATTCATTCCAATCGCGTTTAACAAACCTGCGATGATTACAACGATTAACTTCTTTATAAGTTCGGTATAATTCAACTTCAAATCCATTTCTAATCCACCCTTATTATTCATGAATGCACTGCTATACATAGTCTTTACGAAAAAGGAAATGATAAACGTACAACGTTTAGAAATGGAGTTGATACATATGCCACATACGAGTGATAACGACAAAAAAGCACGCGATAATAATGCAAAGCGTACACAAAAAAATGAGCAAGAACAAAAAAATATTCAGCAAGGTAAGCGTGCCTATTCTAAAAAGACTGATCACCTTTGATCCCATCGTACATCAACAGTATTGTTGATGTACTTTTTTTACATTTTACAGGAAAAAAACATTAAAAATTCACTTCATGTTCACTTCTATATTCTACAATAGCGATAACATATTCGGATGAGGTGTTAGCATGAGAGGAAAACACATTTTCATTATTACTGCACTAATAAGTATATTAATGCTAGCTGCTTGTGGACAAAAAAACAGCTCAGCTACAGTCGCTACAGCAACAGACTCAACCATTAAGAAGAGCGACTTCGAAAAACAGTTGAAAGATCGTTACGGAAAAGACATGCTATACGAAATGATGGCACAAGACGTTATCACGAAAAAATATAAAGTATCCGACGATGATGTAGATAAAGAAGTACAAAAAGCGAAAAATCAATACGGAGATCAATTCACAACAGTACTAGAAAACAATCGTTTAAAAGATGAAGCTGATTTCAAAAATCAAATTAAGTTCAAACTTGCTATGAATGAAGCAATTAAGAAAAGTGTTACAGAAAAAGACGTTAAAGACCACTATAAACCAGAAATTAAAGCGAGTCATATTTTAGTAAGTGACGAAAATGAAGCGAAAGAAATAAAGAAAAAATTAGATGCTGGTGCTTCATTTGAAGAATTAGCAAAACAAGAATCGCAAGATCTACTATCAAAAGATAAAGGTGGAGACCTTGGATACTTCAATTCAGGTACAATGACACCTGAATTTGAAACAACTGCCTACAAACTAAAAATCGGTCAAATTAGTGATCCTGTCAAATCACCAAATGGCTATCACATTATTAAACTAACTGGTAAAAAAGATTTACAACCTTACGATGAAGTGAAAGACTCCATCCGCAAAAACTTAGAAGCAGAACGTATTGCCGACCCTACATTCAGTCACAAATTAATACAAAAGGAATTAAAAAAGGCTAATATTAAAATAAATGATAGTGACTTAGAAGATACGTTTACTCTTGCGCATGAGCAAGGGAATTAAAAAAGCACCGCCTTATTTTTACAGCAAAATAAGGCGGTGCTTTTTATTTCATTTACTTCTTAAAATACGTCCAACCTTCTTCTTGGTAAATCTTTTCTTCTTTCATCATTTTACCAAGCGCACGCTTAAAGGCAGCTTTACTCATGTTGAATCGTTCTTTAATGTCTTCTGGATTGCTCTTATCCCAAAACGGCATTGCTCCGCCTCGTTCTTCCATATATGCATAAACTACTGCAGCATCGTCTTCCATTCCTTCTTCTTTACGAGGAAGAAGTGAAATGTTAATTGTACCGTCATCTTTCACGTCAATAATACGGCCCGTTACACGTTCACCGATGCGGACTTGTTCTTTTCTTTCAGTATGGTGTAAGAAAGCACGGAAATGCTCATCAGTTAGTATGAATGAACCAACTTGAAGTGAACGATATACACGTCCATTTACGTTTTTATTACGCATAGATGGCGTCGCATCTACGATAATTTCTTGCATATCACTGTCTCTTGCCGGAAGAGCAATAAGGCGATCACGATTCGTTAATTTTAACGTACAATATAATTCGTCGCCGACTTCTGGCCATACTGGCATATAAATCGGGAACTCATCAGCTGGGATTAATATATCTTTTGATACACCAATATTAACAAACACACCTAAACTAGGGATAACTTCTACAACTTTTACCCAGTTCCAATCAAAAGTTGTAATAAGTGGCTCTTTCATTGTTGCTGAAACACGATTTTGATGATCAAGGTATAAGAATACATCAATCGTATCGCCTTCTTCAATTTCTCCAACTAATTCGTTTTTATGTAGGAAAATTTCTTCCTCTTCATTCCCAACCATATATCCGATTTCCGTTTCGCGTAAAACGGTTACCTGTTCAATCGCTCCTAATTGTAAATACATATTTTTTAATTCCCTTCTATATATATAAAATTAACTTTTTATCTTTTTATCATTCCAAACAAAAGTTAATTATAACACGATTTTTCCTTTATTTGTCCAACTGCCCAAAATTCACTATAATAAAATGAGGTTACATAAATATAAGTATGAAAACACTTAAGTCCAGACTCGTTTTCAGCTATACTTTAGTATGTACAGTACATAAAAAGATTAGAAATTTATTTGGAGGTGCTAACTATGGCAAAAGATAGTTCTTTTGACATCGTTTCGAAAGTAGAATTACCTGAAGTAACAAACGCAATTAACATCGCATTAAAGGAAATCCAAAATCGCTATGACTTTAAAGGAAGTAAAAGTGATATTAAATTAGAAAAAGAAGTACTTGTTTTAACTTCTGACGATGAGTTCAAATTAGACCAAGTAAAAGACGTTCTAATTTCTAAACTTGTAAAACGTAACGTTCCAATTAAGAACTTAGATTACGGAAAAGTTGAGGCTGCAACTGGCAACACTGTTCGCCAACGTGCAACACTTCAACAAGGTATCGATAAAGATAACGCGAAAAAAATTAACAACATCATTAAAGAAATGAAATTAAAAGTAAAAACACAAGTACAAGATGACCAAGTACGTGTTACAGCGAAAAGCCGTGATGACTTACAAGCAGTTATCGCAGCAGTTCGCAGTGCTGACTTACCGATTGACGTACAATTTATTAACTACCGCTAAAAAGAAAAACATCCTCTAGTGTAGAGGGTGTTTTTCTTTTTAGCTTGTAGAGAAAATATTACAAAGTCTAAGCTTACGAGCAATCAGATATTTAGAATGGGTATTTTATTATTATGCATAAATGAAGAAGGTCCTTTTAATAATTGGTGCAAAAAACCTCCCTCCCCACTCAAATGTAACAATTTATGAGTATAAGAATATTTTTCACCCTTTCATGTAATGTAAAATTAGTAAGGAATTTATTTTATGAAAAAATGTTAATTAAAAAAGAGTTAGAAGTGGTTATTTGAAGAAATTAATACTATGGTTTTTATTAACTACATTCTGTCTAAATATTGCAGGATGCTCTAATAATATGGCTACACTCAAGGGTACGTCTAAAACTTCAACACCTGCGAAGTGTAAATACATCAACAAAGCTTGGTACAAGAAACATATGTAATGTAATAATTGATGATATAGGTCATAAAAAAGACACCATAAGGTGCCTTTTTTGATAGAAAATAATAAGATGTTCATCAACAATTATGAGTGATTTTTTTATTTTGATTTTCAAAATATTTTTCTTTAACCATTTTTATCAGATTTTCTTTTTCTGTTAGTTCAAAGATAAATAATGCTTTTTTCATGTTATCAGCTACATCTTCTTCATTATATTGTTTCAGCTTTAGTAAATTCCAACCTTTTCCATAATATAATTCACCTAATAAATATAAAGTGTTTAGATTAATAGCTAATTTGATACCCATATCATTGTATTTTATTGCCTCCTCATGTTGATTTGCATGACCTGAAATTTTCGCTAAATTAAAAATGACTTTTAATTTAACCTCTTTATCTCTAGGAAAATCTAACTTATTAAAATTAGTTAAACATCTTCTTAGTATATTAATACTCTTTTCATACTCTTTATTTTCCCCATACAATATAGCCATCGACTGCATAATATCTATTTCTCTTTCTGATAAAAAATCACTATTCGTTACAGTTAGTTTTAATGCACTATTTAAAAGATTTAAAGCAGTTTTTATTGATTTATTTACATGAAATATAGCAATTGCTTCATGCCATATTAGAAATTGTTTATCTTCTTTTAACTGGAAATTACTTTCGTTTTTCTCTTGTTTCACTATTTCGTACAGTTCAGTATATTGCTTTTGCTTTGTACAATCTCTCATTACATATTTTACATTTTCTACATATTTTAGTTTTTTGTTTTGAGTTAGTGCGAAAATATTATTTGGATCAATACCAAGTCTTTCAGATAACTGATATAACAATATACTAGATGGATAAATCATACCTTTTTCTATTTTGCTAATTTGACTTTGTGAACATATTCCATGACATAATTCAGATTGTGATATATCCTTTTTCATTCTAAGTTCTTTAATGGTAATACCCAAATCGTAAAATTCCATTTTTCCTCCTCAAATATAACCCTCAATGAGTATCAGAATATTTTTCACCCTTTAATGTAATGTAAAATTAGTATAGTTGCAATTATTGTTGTTCTAAAGGTCTTTTCACTTCTTTTTTTAGCTGTATTTCGAAGCGAGAATCACACTTCACACAAAAAAACAGGCTAAAGAGAAAGTATCCTCCTTAGCCTGCCCCCTCTCATTAGAAGAGTTTTCATACTTATTAAGAACAACACATCCATTACTCATTTCCGTCTCTTTTTAACCGCAATTAAAAACGCAATAAATAATACATTCACACCGACTATTAAGGAGATAAACAACCAATTCACACCTGTTTCTCCGTTAACTTTATACACATTTGATTCTTCGCGCTTTAAAACGAGATAAAACTTTCCGTTTTCTTCTCTTATAATTTCATCTTCTAACAATCCTCTTAACTCTTGTTTTTTACCAATCGTACTTACAGGTAAAGCAACTTTTTGTGTTTCTTTCGTATTATTAATCGCTACTAATGTGACTTCATCTTTATACTTTCGTTTTAGTATACTCATTCCATCTTTATCATATAAAAGCTCAAACGTTCCATGTCGTAGAGATGGTCTCGCTTGTCTAAGCTCACCGAGTTTCGTTATGTGTTGCACAAATTTTTCATCTGATTTGAAATCCATTAATCGTCTATTATCCGGAGTATCCCCTCCATCTAATGCAATTTCAGTCCCGTAATAAAAATTCGGAATACCTGGTGATGTTAATAAATATGTAAGGGCTAGTTTCAAACGAGACGGTGGATAATTCATATTCTCTTTTGCAATACGGGCAAATCTTTTTGTATCTTGATTATCTAAAAATGTAACGGATTCCCCTTCTTTTTTACTCACATCATATAAAGGTTTCACTGATACATTCACTTTGGAAAACGATTCTACTATTTTTTCGTTATATTCACTATCTTCCTTTGTCATAATACGAAAATCTTTCTTTATCACTTGCATATCTTTTTGCACGTCATCCCAGAAAGAACGCGACTTTTTTTCACCATTTATCACATAACTTCCATCTAAATCAACTTCTTTGATCCACCATTTCATCGAGTCGATAACTTGTTTTTCGTTTTCCCCAAGTGGAAATTGAAGCACAACTTTCATTCCTTTTGCGTGCGCTTCTTGCACAAGTTCTTTCACATCATTCCCTGTTCCCAAATGTTCATTTACCTTTTGAAAATTATGCACGTCTAACCCATCATACTTTCCACTTTGAAAAAGCGGAGAAAGCATAACGGCGGTAAAACCCATTTCTTTTATGTAATCCAGTCTTTTTATAATCCCTCTTATATCTCCGCCCTGATATCCTTCCAAATTGCCAACTTCTAACTGTTTGTCATTTTTCGGTTCTCCATTATTGAAGCGATCAATCATAATGGAATAGATAACTTCGTCTCGCCACTCTCTTTTTTCATCTGCAAACGTATGTATTGGTACAAACAAAACGACAGCTAAACAAAAACAAATGAATAGTTTCCTAGTCCATATTTTTCTCACACGCATCCCCCATGTTTTTTAATTGTAAGAATATTATACCAATTATTTGAACGAATCGCATACGTTGATTTCTTTCTCCCTAAAATACTTCATGTAAGATTTCCTAACATGAAGTATAAAGTTTTCTGAATTTTTAGTTGATTTTCTATTTCATTTCGAATATGATATGAAACATAACAAGTTGATGTTATTTTTTCTAACATTATAGGAGGAGAGAGAATGAATATGGGAGATACGGTTTTTATGTTTGTAACGACAGTAATGGTCATGTTAATGACACCAGGATTAGCACTTTTTTATGGGGGCATGGTTCGGAGTAAAAATGTACTCAGTACGACAATGCATAGTTATAGCGCAATGGCTATCGTTTCGATTCAATGGATTTTGATCGGCTATTCTTTATCATTCGGACCAGATTGGCACGGACTTATCGGTACACTCGATTGGTTCGGTTTAAACGGAGTTACCTACGCACCAAATCCAGACTACTCATCTACTATTCCTCACAATTTATTTATGATGTTCCAACTCATGTTCGCTATTTTAACTCCCGCTTTAATTTCAGGTGCATTCGCCGAAAGAATGCGATTTTCTGCTTTCCTTATTTTCATCCTCCTATGGACAACAATCGTTTACAACCCTGTCGCTCATTGGGTATGGGGCGTCGGCGGGTGGCTAAGAGAACTTGGCGCGTTAGACTTCGCTGGTGGTAACGTCGTTCATATTACATCTGGCGTGGCCGGCCTTGTATTAGCTATTTTCCTCGGAAAACGAAAAAACATAAACGGTACTTCTCCTCATCATTTACCATTTACAATGTTAGGCGCAGGCTTACTATGGTTCGGCTGGTTTGGTTTTAACGTCGGAAGTGCATTATCTTTAAACGACGTAGCTTTAACTGCATTTATTAATACAAATATAGCTGCTGCTGCCTCCGCATTAACTTGGATGCTTTCAGAATGGTTCTTCCAATCAAAACCGACTGCGATGGGAGCTGCTTGCGGAGTTGTTTCTGGTCTAGTCGCTATTACACCAGCTTGCGGGTTCGTTACACCTTTCGCCGCTCTTCTTATCGGAGCCATCGGCGGCGTATTATGCTTCGGCGCTGTCTTCTTCTTAAAAACGAAATTCGGATATGATGATACACTTGATGCCTTTGGATGCCACGGTATCGGCGGAACTTGGGGCGGTATTGCGACAGGACTATTTGCAACTACTACGGTAAATGCCGATGGTGCTAACGGATTATTTTACGGAAATACCGCTTTACTATTTAAACAACTTGTAGCAATTGGAGCAACATATGCATTCACAATTATAATGACGTATGCCATTATTAAAGCAATCAACTTCTTCCTCCCTGTTCGGGTAGATGAGCACGAAGAACATATGGGACTTGATATTTCGATGCACGGGGAAAAAGCTTATGAGTATGTAGAAAAATCCGCTAATTAAAACGAAAAAGGTGTACTCCGTTCTAACACGGGGTACACCTTTTTCGTATATTCATAACGATACAATTATTCCAAACTATTGGCATATAAATATCTTTATCTATCTATTCATATAAACATCTTACCTTTTCATTAGTGCATTTAAAACGAGTTGTACCGCAACCGCATCATCTAAATAGCCGATTGGAAATATATAATCTGGAATTACATCGACCGATAATATAAAGTAAATGAGCGCACTTCCCATTAAAGCAAGTTCTGCAGTCGTTCCCTTCTTCTTCGTAAATCTCTCATACAATTCTTTCAAATCAGTAATAAATGGACCAATACTGCTTACCTTTTGAATCTTTTCAAGAAACCCCTTTTCAATCGTTTCTTTCCCTTCTTCAGTTTGCGAATACTGTTCATAATTCGCTAACTGCTGCTCTACATTCGATATACTAAACTTTTGATCATAGAGTTGGGCAGATTCAAGTAAGTGCTCAATGTTATTAATGGAAACGTGAATATCAGATTGCTCCTCCTGTTTCGTTTCAATAGAATAACCTGCCGCCACAAACAAATCACCTACCGGAACATTAAGACTCACTGCAAACTTTTGCAAATGCTTCGGATTCGCCTTTCGCTTACCATTTACGATCATTGAAATAGTAGCGGTATCAATATCAGTAAGCGAACTCAATTTTCGCATCGATAAAGATTTTTCTTTAAGTAACTTTTTCAACAACAATCCAAGATTACTTCTTTCATTATCTTGAGACATATCTCATTCCCCTTTATTCACGAGAATAACCATAGTTATTATAAGAAAAATAACTACAACCTCTATACACTTTATATTAACAAATTTTTCTGACCATTTACAAGATAGAAGTCCCTTTATATGTTTACATTTTGCAAACAAAAAAGCTATCTTATATTCAAGATAGCTTTTTAAAATCATTTTAACCATTTCCGCAATAATAAAAATACACTACCGCAAATTATGTAAGAACTCACGAATATGACGATTGCCATAAAAAATGAATGATGTAGAGAAAAGGTTAGCACCATCAATAAGAAAGATACAAAGAGTAAATCTAATAAAATAAAGTATCCTGAAGTTAAAACACTTTCTACTAATTGCAACTCCGACTCTAATTCCGAATACTTTAGCCTTTTATACAGTAATCTCAATTTCACTCACCTTCTATGAATTAATCAAAAAATGCAGCAAACGCAATAAATAATAATAATGTTCCACTAATCAATGTACCAAACTGACCTAAAGTGAATTTACCGATGCGAACGTGAGCGATTTTTCTCCCTAACGCAACTCCACCCCACACTGTAATAAAACTACCAACTGCAGCTGCAATACAAATAGCAATTGGATTTAAACCGAATAACCCTGCTCCTAAACCGTTCGTTAGTGCATTCGCGGACAAACCAATTCCAAGAAAAATAGACTCTACAAAACCGATTTCACCAGATTTACCGATATTTTTCGTTAAGCCATTTATTTCTGTATCTGCCACTTCTCCCTCAGTCTCTTGCACTGCAACCTTACGAGGAATTGCTAGCAAAATAATTCGGAGACCAATTATAACTAATAAGAACGAACCGATTACAACTGGCATAATCCCAGGTAAAATTTTTGACAGCCATAAACCAAAATATATTCCTACTACACTAAATAAAAAACAAATTATCGAAATAATAAAGTTTGATAGATGACTAATTTTTATATTTCGAATGCCGTAAGAAATTCCTACCCCTAAGTTATCGATACTTGATGAAAATGTTAATGCCAATACCATTATCCATGCTGCCATTTCGTTCACCCCTTCATATTGTTGAACATTCCGGAAACTAACGTGACATACATAGTACGGAATATGGATAAGGGAGAAACAACTCCCTATATCCCTCCCAATTAATAACTCTTTTTAAAAACGAGGTAGCGTGAACCACTTCATTATATTCATGCGATTCACTTTTCCTTTTTCACGAACAGATTGAAAAATCTCTCCTGTGAAGGACCCCATTTTAGTAGCAATCTCTTTTTGCATTGCTTTATTTTCTAATGCCGCCTTTACACTCAAATCTAGCGCCTGTTCAAAATGCTCTAACGCTTTTTCTAAATGGTAATCTACATCTTGTTCAACAGCTTTATGCGTCATTTCTTACTTCCTCCATTTCCTCAACCTTTGCAGCCGCTTCTATTACCTCTTGCTCTTCAGCATGATCATCTTCAACGTAAGAAAGTTCTTTCTCAAATTGTTTTTGCATTCTATCCATTTTCGCTTCTACAATAATATCTTCTACTTCTTCTTTAATCGTTTCAAAAGTAGATTTCACACCTTTTGCCCCTGATTCAACAAGTGGACGAAGTGTATTTCTTACAACAGGTAATAAAGCGGCACTCGCTAACGCTAAAGTAGATCCAATAACAATTTTTCGTATCATTTCCATTGCTCCTTTACACTGTTTTTAATAATGCTAGTTCCTTGACTACCGGTTTTGCCGAGTCATCATTCTTATATGAAATTAAATTAATAATAGGTTTCGAAATTTGAGATACTGTGCCCGCTACAAGAAGAACAGGTATCCATTGCATAAGCGTTAATGGCACTGTATGGAATATACGAGCAAATGACGGAACATATATAGCTGATAATAATACAAGCCAAGACGTCCCTAGCGCTGTTACAAAGAAACGATCTTTTGACCAATCACGCATTGTTTCGTCTGATCCTTCTTGCCTCCAAGAAAATGTTTGAATGAGTTGACCTGCAACTAACGCCGCAAACGCTGATGTTTGCGCTACTACAAGAGGCACACCAGCAGCTAAACTCATACCGAATAAAGCAAGCGATCCTACCCCTAGCAATATACCTCGCGTCACAACCTTTTTGTATAGCTCTTTATCCACAATATCTTGGCGTTTCGTTTGCTTCGTTTTGTTCCCAGGATTTACAGCTAAAATCATTGCCGGTAAAGCATCTGTAATAAGGTTCATTAATAAAATTTGAATTGGCACTAACGGAATCGGCATCCCTGCAATAACAGCTGCACTTGTCACCAATACTTCAGCTAAATTTCCCGTTAATAAACAACCAACCGCTTTACGAATATTACCAATGATCGTTCTACCTTCTTTTACCCCTTCCACAATGGAACCAAAGTGATCTTTTTTCAATATAAGATCTGCAGATTCTTTCGTTACTTCTGTTCCTGTTTGCCCCATCGCAATACCGATATTCGCTTTCTTTATAGCAGGCGTATCATTCACACCATCTCCAGTCATCGCAACAATTTGACCGTCAGCTTGATATGCAGTTACTATGCGTAATTTATGGGCCGGTGTTACTCGCGCAAAGACAGAAGTGTTTTTCACGATATTTTTTAGCTCTTCATCTGTTAAATGATCAATTTCTATCCCAGTTAAAACACGATCATCACGATTCCAAATACCAGTCTGCTTTGCAATAGAAATCGCCGTGGTTGGATGATCCCCAGTAATCATGACTGGCTTTACACCAAGTTCAATCGCTTCACGAATACTTTCTTCTACTTCAGGCTTCGGAGGATCAATCATACCAACTAACCCAACAAAAATAAGCTCATCCTTCTCACCATCACTGTATGCAAAACCTAATACTCGTAACGCCTGTTCTGCAAAACCTTCATTTTGTTGTAAAATAACTTCTTTTTCTTGTTCACATAACGGATAGATTTCACCATTATGTTGATACCATTTACATCTAGTAAGAATCGCCTCTACAGATCCTTTCGAAAACTTATACAGTGATTCATTTTCCTTACAAACAACACTCATAATTTTCGTTTCAGAGTCGAACGGTTCTTCATGATGTCGTTCAAATGATTTCATATCTTCATGTGACACACCCGCTTTAGAAGCCAAACTTAACAAAGCCCCCTCAGTCGGGTCACCTTTCACGATCCACTGATTCTCTTCTTGTTCTAATTTACTATTGTTACAAAGGACACTAATTTGCAGAACGCGAACTAAATCTGGATTTTCTAACGGTGTTTTTTCACTTTCATGATAAGTCACTTCTTCTACTTCCATCTCTACAGCAGCGGCGACTTTAGATGACGTTACATCCGAAATCTTACCTACCGGTTCATATCCATCACCCGATACACTCCATACACGATTTGGCGTAGCGATCACTTTAACCGTCATTTCATTCTTCGTAAGAGTACCTGTTTTATCAGAGCAAATAACAGTTGTTCTGCCTAACGTTTCTAAACTGGAAAGTTTCCGAACGAGTGCATTTTGCTTTTGCATACGGAATATCCCTGCGCTTAAAGCGATTGTAATCATAATCGGCAAACCTTCTGGAACAGCTGATGCTGTAAGAGCAACCGATGTTGTAATCATTTGTGTAATCGGCAAACCTCGTAGTAATCCTGCCACAAGTACGATACCACCAGCTACAAATGCCCCTTTAATAAATGTTTTACTAATAGACGTCACCTTTTGCTGGAGTGGTGTAGGTTCTGTTTCTTCTCCTTTCATTAAAGAAATCATATAGCCCATTTCTGTGCTCATCCCTGTTTCCACTACTACAGCTCTCGCTTTACCGCGCGTTACGGACGTACCCATAAAGAGCATATTATTCCGCTCCGCTAACGAACATTCTTCTCCTACAGCATCCTCTTTCTTTTCAACAGGTAGAGACTCACCCGTTAACATCGCTTCATTAACTTCTAAATTCCAAGAATGTATAGTACGAAGGTCAGCAGGCACACGGTCTCCAGCCTGAAGGCAAACAATATCCCCAGGAACGAGCTCACTACTTGCTATTTCTACTTCTTCTCCTGCTCGAATTACTGTACAATTCGGCGCACGGAATTGATTTAAAGCTTCCACTACTTTTTCGGCCTTTCGCTCTTGAAGCGTTCCAATTACCGCATTCACAATAAGAATTGTCCCCATTGCCAATCCATCAAACACCCCGCCTGATAATACAGACAAACCAGCTGCTCCAAGTAAAATAAGCGATGTGAACTCTTTAAATTGCCCCATAAATGACACAATCCAAGGGACAGACTTCTTCGGTTCCATTCTATTCATTCCATACTTTTCTTGTCGCATTTGCACTTCTCTATCACTTAATCCTTGCTGTTTTTCCACTTGCAATTCATCTATTACGTCTTCTTGCGAGAGTGTATACCATTTCATAGAAGGTTCTCTTGCTGCGGATTCGTTCCTATTTACTATCTCTTCATTAGAAAAAATCTTCTCACTCACCCGCTTCGCTCTAGATAAAAACGTTAAAGATAGAGCATTCGCCAATAAAGCGATAACAGGCGCCGTAAATATAGACCAAACAGCCAGCATCTCACCGGCAATATTCCACATTTTTGCTACTCGAAAATGTTCTTTCACCAATAAATCGATTCGTTTTGCATACGCCATTGATTGAAAGACATTTTTCATTTCATAGTGAGATATTGACGGGAATTCAATCTTTTCCTCACATACAAATAACACTTCTTCCCCATTCAAACGGATACGCTCTACACGTTCTACAACATCGCTATGTTGCCAACTTGTATCAATACCGTATTGCGTTAGAACACCCTCATTCATATTTAAACTATTTCCCATAACAGCTATCGCCCATTTATTTTCGTTTAACTGATGAAAGATGTCTGCAAACTCAGGAACAATTGCTATTTTTGATCCAGCTAACAATCCGAGGCATTTTTGACCTTTAGCAACAAACTGAACGTTAAACCCTTCTTTGTTCAGTCTCTTCGCTTCTAACTCATAAAGGCTTATATCTACACCATTTCGTTCTATAAATTCTTTACTACCGGAAAAAGATGGGATACCTTGTATTTCACCTTTTATCCCTTCTTCATCCATCTCGATTTCAAAAGCCTTTCTTAACGTTCTTCCTGTTTGCTTCGCTCGTTGCACAACCTCATCTTTCCAATCATGCTCACTTTTCTCCAGTAATGAGGCTGCCGTGCACAGAACTTGCCCTTCATCTTCTGAAATACAGCTAAGCTCCGCTTCTTCATTACGGAATATACGAGAAACATCGTCAAATACGATCGTTCTCGTTCTGGACAATTGAGATAACGATCCTTCATTTGGAATAAGGTATCCTCTTTCTCTCGCAACGAGATCTCCTTGTCTCCATGCATACTCAGCAGACGAAACAGCCGGTTTCGGATTCGCAGCTAATAAGACCGCCATTCCGCGTAACGGATTTCTCGTAAATGCCCATGTTGCCCCGCCAAAAAGCATACCCCATTTCGATTGCTTTTCACTGTATGCTCTAATCTCTGGGGATAAAATCCGTTCTTTATACGAATATGTTTCTTCATTTATGTTCGCTTGACTACGCTTCCAATTTAAATAATTTAATAGACTAAGTCCTGCTAGCACGACAATATTTTCTCGCGCAAGTGCTAGCGCTAACGTCCCTATACCAAGCACAAGATCCGAATTCACCTTTTTGCTAGCAATCATTTTTTTGAATCCACGTTTCAGAAACGGATATCCCGTCACAACAGATAAAGCACCTGATACGTAAAAAAGTCCTGGGCTTCTAGCTAAAGCAGATCTTCCCATAAATAATTGTTTTATACCGAAAGCACCTAATCCAACGACCGAAAGCGCTAGCGGTAACGGAACACCTTCACCTTTTTTCTCGTAAGAAATTACACTAGATGAAGAATCTTCTACTTTCTTCGTTTCTTCCATATTATTAAGGTTATTATTCTTTGTAATTTGTTCTTCTAGGAGTTTAATTATTTCACAAATTGTATGTAGAGAGGTCTTGTTGATATCGTAAGTAATAAGGGCTCTTCCTGTAGAAATAGAGGGACTCACTTGATAAATACCTTCCACGTCACGAAAACGTTCTACTATCAAGTTCGCCATGTTCATATTGTATTTCAGTTTATATATTTCAATTCGAATTCTTCCAGGTAACGATCGTATAAATCTCGTTTTCAATGATTTACTCTGCATCATCATCCTCCTTATCCTTATTCTTGTAAATGAAGTAACATCACTTACTATTTAAGGAGTGACAGGTAAGCTTTCGTAATCCATACTCTCATTGGAATGATATGCATTTAAACGAGATACCCACTTTTCCTGGAATTTAGAAATCGTAGTCGGAACCGCTTCTACTGCTCCGATAATTGGTGAAACTGTTTTTACTGCCACTTTATGTGCCGCTTCTTTCACTTTCGGTAACGCTTCTTCCATTTCTGCACCAGCACTTTGCATTTGTTCTTTTGCACCAAGAAAAGCAGATACTGTTTTTACCGCTAGTTTTCTTAGTGCCTTTCTCGCTTTCGGTGACGCTAATATAACCGCCGCTACCCCAACCGCTATACCGATTGGTGATTTCATAAATCTAAACATGTACATTTCTCCTCACTTAATTTTTTTCAAATCCACAAAATAGACCAAATCTATACAGCTAAGTACACATGTAATCCTCTTTATCACATCCTTTTTTTGTAAAAAGTATATATCGAGTATATATTTTCGTTTGTATTATTTCAACAATTTATTAGTTTTTTGTAAATTTTATGTTAATTCAGATAATTTTTGTGAACTTTTCTATTCTTATGCAAGGATATAGGCAATATATTCCATCATATTCTTACTCAATTGTTGAGATTACATTGAGAAATCATTTTGTTTTTTTACAAATTACAAACTAATACATGCACTTTTACGAAACAAATTTTATATACTATTAAAAAAATGCCACAGGGAGTGATTTTCATGAGCTTATCCTATTGGAAATACGCTATTCTTAATCATATTACTGTAAATTTTCGCACCTTCTTATTCAATATCATTGTCGCTATTTTAGGTGAATTCGCACTTTTTCTTGTCCTCAGTTTTATTCCAAAAAGATTTCATAAATTTTTTGCATAAAAAGGCCTGAGTTTCTATCTACTGTAGAACTCAGGCCACTTAGCTTTATTAAATAATGAGGACTTGTTACATAGGCCTCTCAATAACCGACCTGGTATTTGAGAGAATATATCAGCGATTAGTCAGATATATCGATTTACCAACAAATTCCGACATATCGAAAACGAAAAATCCCCCACGTAACTTACGAATCACCGTATTTCCTTTTATTCGCACTTAAGATAATAAGAAACGCCACAGCTATTACAGCTAAAAAGCGAACTGGATTAAACGGTGTTCCTACCGTTTCATTAAAACGATGATAAATAAAAGGGATCATCTCAAGTACCATTAACCCCATCGCAATTTGAAACGTCTCAGCCATCGCTTTATTTTTTATAAACGCAGCGCGCTCATCACCTTGTTTCCCAATCGCTATAAACATTTTTATAATAGCAAACAATACAAATAAAAAGACACTTAACGCAATAATAAAAATCAAAACATCCATCAAAATACACCTCTTATATGTAAAACTTGTTTGACAAGAGTATAACATCTTTCACCCCGCATGTAAAACATCTTTTACACACAAAAAAGACGACTGTTTAACAGTCGTCTTTTCCTATTTATTTCGGAGCATTTCCTACATATTGCGTAATATCAACATTTAACGCTTGCGCTAAACGCATACCGTACTCTTGATCTGCACGGAAGAAGTTACAAACAGCTAGTAATTTCGTGCGTTCATTTACGTCTTTTAAGTCATTTGTTAAGTTTGCAATTAAGTTTTCTTGCTCTTCTTTAGAGAATGAACGGTAACGCTCACCTGCTTGTTTGAAATCATTTGGTTTCTCAATTTTTTCACGAGATACATAGCCTTCTACTTTCATAGTTGAATCGCGGTAAGTCGGGTCTTCAACTGGATTTTCAGTGTGACGGCTCGGTTCGTAGTTGATTGTAGATGGATTTTGATCGATTTGCATCGCACCATCACGTTGTTGGTTACGAACAGCTGCGTATGGGCAGTTTACAGGAATTTGTAAGTAATTTGCACCAAGGCGATAACGCTGTGTATCTGGATAAGAGAATAAACGACCTTGTAATAATTTGTCTTCAGATGGTTCAATACCATTTACAGTTGCACTTGGAGAGAACGCCACCTGCTCTACTTCTGCGAAGAAGTTTTTCGGGTTACGATTTAACGTCATTGTCCCTACTTCGATTAATGGGAAGCGATCTTCTGGCCATACTTTAGTCGGGTCTAATGGATCGAAATCTAAAGAATCCGTTTCTTCTAGTTGCATCACTTGTACGTGTAAATCCCATTTCGGATAATTTCCTTTTTCAATCGCATCGAACAAGTCACGAGTTGCATGGTTAAAGTCTTTTCCTTGTACTTCTTGCACTTCTTTTGCACTTAAGTTACGTACATTTTGCTGTGGTTTCCAGTGATATTTAATGTAGACAATTTTACCTTCTGCATTAATCCATTTAAATGAATGGACACCGAAACCTTCCATTTCGCGGTAGCTTGCTGGTGTACCATAATCAGAGAATACCCATGTCATCATATGTGTAGATTCTGGCGTTAACGTCATGAAATCCCAGTAACGATCTGGTGTTTGAATATTTGTATCAGGTGCTGGTTTTAAAGAATGCACCATATCAGGGAATTTAATTGCATCACGGATGAAGAAGACTGGTAAATGGTTACCTACGATATCGTAATTTCCTTCTTCTGTATAAAATTTAACAGCGAACCCGCGTGGGTCACGAGCTGTTTCCGGAGAACCTTGACCATGAATAACCGTTGAGAAACGAACAAATACAGGCGTTTCAGTTCCTTCATTTTGTAAAAATGCTGCTTTCGTATATTGCTTCATGCTGTTTTTCGTTACGAATACACCGTGAGCACCTGCACCACGTGCATGCACAACGCGCTCTGGAATACGTTCACGATCAAAGTGAGCCAGTTTTTCTACTAAATGATAGTCTTCTAATAATACCGGTCCACGGCGACCAGCTGTACGAGAATTTTGGTTGTCTCCAACTGGAGCACCTTGGTTTGTTGTTAAGCGATTATTTGGATTCATCTAGGGGATCCTCCTCTTTCTCTCATAGTAATTATTATTTATTTAAAATTATTATAAATTAATTATTATTTAAAACTAGGTTCTTGTCAACTATTCCCTTCATTTTTTTGGAAACAATTTCAGTTAAGCAATCGATAAATACAGATTGTGAATTTGGCATATTTGGTCTAAAATATGCCACATTTAATTCATCAGTTACAACTTTACATTCGTAATCATTGTCATATAAAACTTCTAAATGCTCTGCCACAAAGCCAACCGGACAATATATGAAAGATTCATATCCACGCTCTTCAAATAAATCTCTCGTTAAATCTTGCACATCCGGCCCAATCCATGGATCAGGTGTATTTCCAGCACTTTGCCAACCAATTGTATAGTGATGAATATTTGCAGCCTCTGCAATTAAATCCGCTGTATGCTGCAATTGCTCTACATAAGGGTCACCTACCGCAATAATTTTTTCTGGTAAACTATGCGCTGAAAAAATTACGACAGCTTTCTCTTTGCCTTCAATCTTTGTAAATGTTTCTTTTATTTGCTCTGCCCAATACGAAATAAATTTCGGTTCATCGTACCATTGTTCAATTGGTTCAATAACAGGACCACCGATTTCTTCCGAAAGAAGAATAGCACGGTCATTATACGCTTTAATGCTAAATGTAGAATAATGCGGAGCTAATACGATACTAATCGCCTGCTCAATTCCATCGCGTTTCATCTCTTCTACTGCATCTTCTATAAATGGGGCAATATGTTTTAAGCCTAAGTAACAAGTAAATTCATACTCTGTAAACATATTATTCATTGAATCTGTTAATTTATGCGCTTGCTCTTTCGTAATTTTTGAAAGTGGTGAAATTCCTCCAATTGCTTTATAGCGCCCTATTAAATCTTGGAGTGCTTCTTCGGAAGGTTTACGCCCGTGGCGAATATGTGTGTAGTACGCTTCTACATCATCTAATGATTCTGGCGTTCCATATGCCATTACGAGTAAGCCTATTTTTTTCTTTGTCATCTATATAACACCTCAATTTTATAAATGAGAATCTTTTTCAAGAACATTTGTTTCCAATTATAACAACTAATAATAAGTACGTCAAAATAATTATTCTAAATAAATATTATTTCTAATATAATTTTGAATTTTATATGACAATTTATTTAATATTAATTGTCATATTTTAATTTGCTTCCATTTATGTAAAACGACTATGATATATAAGTGTTGAACGTACATAATACTCATTAAATACATTGCAAGGAGACATCATGACAAAAAGAATTTTAATCGCTGATGATGAAAAAGAAATTGTAGAGCTTATTGAGCTTTATTTATCACGTGAAAATTTTCATATTATAAAAGCCTTTGAAGGCGAAGAAGCCCTGCAGATAATCAAAAATGAAACAATTGATTTACTCATTGCCGACATTATGATGCCAAAACTAAACGGCTATCATTTAGTAAAAGAAGTTCGTAAAATAAAAACACTTCCAATCATTTTAATCTCGGCGAAAAGTGAAGGTTACGATAAAATTTTAGGACTTGATTTAGGAGCAGATGACTATATTACGAAGCCTTTTGATCCACTTGAACTTGTTGCGAGAGTGCAAGCTCAATTACGCAGACACTATCAATTCAATCAAACTCTAACGAAGCAACAAGTCATTACGTTAGGCGACTTACAGCTCGATACAGCAAGCTGCCATGTTTGTAAAAATGCAAACACTATTACTTTAACTTCTACAGAATATAAGCTACTTGAATTATTTATGAGCAATCCAAATCACGTTTTTACGAAGCGTCAATTATTCGAAAAGGTTTGGGAAGAAGACTATTTCGGAGATGACAATACAATTATGGTTCACATTAGCAACTTAAGAGACAAGATTGAAGAAAACAGCAAAAAACCTACCTATTTACAAACAATTCGTGGGCTCGGTTATATTTTCAAGGTATCAACATGAAGCGAAATAGTAGCCTATTTTCTATCTTCGTCATTAATTATTTCGCCATTATCGCCGTTACCATTATTTCAGTTGTCATTTTTATTAGTTTTATTCTGATTCGACTTTCTCATGACATCGAACGAGAGCCTGCACTTCTCAACATTGAAGCGAAAGATATCGTCCAAAGTAATTATAAAGAAATACGAGGAGACGCTGTTTTAAAGGCTGGCGGCTGGATCGAGATTATTCAAAACAATAAAGTTGTTCATGTTATTGGTGAGAAGCAAGATGCCGTAACTGAGTATACATTAAATAATTTGCAACATTACATGAATACCGACGAAACAAACTCTCAAGACTATAGTATGAATATCACTCCTTTTACTGGTAATGATGAGCAACCCTATTTTTGCATCGTTAAACTACCTCAGCAAGAAGCCACGAAAAAGCTATTCGAAAATATTGGCGTTTACGCTTTTCAAGCTTTCGGTATTGCTTTCGTTTTCTTTTTATGCGTTAACAGCTTATTGCTCTTCTTCTCTATTCGAAAGTTATCTAGACCAATGAAAAAGATTCAAATTGGTATTAAGAAGATGACAGAAGGCGATTATTCCAACAAACTTCAATTTCAAACGTATCATGAGATTGAAGAAATTAAAAATGCTTTCAACTATATGGCTCATGAGCTACAAATCGCACAAGAGGAAAAAATAAAAAGCGAAGAAAATAAAAAAAGGTTGCTTCGTGATATTACACACGATATCCGTACGCCAATGACTTCGATTGCAGGCTATTCTAAAGCATTAGTGGATCATTCAATGGATGAGCAACAACAGAAGAAGTATTTAACTTATATCCACGATAAATCATTGCAGTTAGATAACTTGATTCAGGATTTATTACATTTCACAAAATTAGACAACCCTGTATATAAATTGGACCGACAGCCTGAAGACATCACCGAATTTATTAAAGAAACGATTGTCACGTACTACGGGGAAATAGAAGCAAAAAACTTCGCATTGGATTTACAACTTTTAGAACATCCAAGTATCATTCAACTGGATCGAAAACAAATGGAACGCGCTATAGGAAATATTATTATAAATGCCTTGAAATATAATCCTATCGGAACGAAACTTACTATCTCTCTTTCGGAAACAGAAGACACAATTACTCTTCAAATTCAAGACGATGGCGTCGGTATCCCCTCCGATACAATCAATCGCATCTTTCTTGAATTTGTAAGAGGTGACGCCGCTCGTAGTAGCGATGGCGGAAGCGGGTTAGGCCTGGCCATTTCAAAACGGATTATCGAATTACATCACGGGGAAATTACTGCTCAAAGTGAAACGGATACCGGAACTCGCTTTATCATTACTTTACCAAAGCAAAAATAAAAAAGACTACGCGAAATCGTAGTCTTTTTACATATAACGGATTGCTCCAAACAAAACTGATAAACTAAAGAACACCACAGTTATAACCATCGCTTGCCTTTTGCTAACTCCCGCCACAATTTGTAAACCAACCGCTGTTACGATCAATGCCCAAATGGAGAATAATTCAAACTTGCTCCCAATTGCATATAACATCGTACCTTTTTCAAATAAACCAGCTAAGCTTGTGTATGCTTCTTTTCCACTTCCGCCTAGTCCAACAGCAATGAGTGCATTACAAAACCTTCCTAGCACCGTAATAATGCTCACATACAAAGTAAGGCATAATATTGTTTTGTATGTCGCATAGCTCTCCGTAAACATTAATAATGCTTTATAAACAAGTGCTGTAAACAAATATCCAAACAGCGCCATTATAAACGCAACCCCAAATCCCATTCCTAATGTAGCCCATAAAGAGACACCTGAGCCAGAAATTTCTGCGATTTCGGCTGCCTTTTGCATCCCTTCTTGCGTTCTTTCATGGGCGTATATTTGTATTGTCCCTGCCATACCTGATAAAATTAATACGATAAGTAATACTTTCGTTATCTTTATATCATTTTTCATTCTCTTATATTGCAAAACAGGATTCCCTATCATTCCAAATATAGATGGCTTCTTTTCTGCTTGTTCACTCATAATTCTTATTCCCTTCTAGTTTCTCTATTTTTTTCATTATTTCACAATAATACCTTTCCAAATTTGAATATACCCATCTTCTTTTACAAAACCAGCTTCAAATCCACGAATCGTAATTGCTTCTCCTACTTTTAATTCCGATGTTTGCACATCTTTTTGCAACTTTACTACAATCCGTTTCTCCCCTTCTAGTTCAACATACCTCTCTCCAACTTCTTTAATTGTCCCTGATACTTCAACGAATTTCCCGCTATATTTTTTCCCATCTTCATCTTCCATATAGTCTTTTATATATTGCTCTGCGCTAACAGCAATGATCATATCTTTTGAAGGATTTTGAATCGATTGATCTACTTGTCCCCATATTTCTTTCCCTAGAAAATAAATTCCCGCTCCTCCTAATAAGGAAAGAACTAAAAGTGTTAAACATCCCCACTTCAATACTGTTTTCATATTTGTTTCTCCTTTATGTCATTTTCTATATAAGCCATTGTAAGAAACAAACCTTTAGTTATATTAAGTTGAACCTTAAGATAACCTTAAGGTTTCGATTCTTCCAAACTATATAGAAACAAATTCTTTGTGGAACTTCATATCAACTTAAAGAATTCTCAATATTCTAGTTACTCATCCTCAAAATTTGCGTTTTATTATGAAACTTAGAAAAAAACAAACGGGTAACCGTTAAGGAGGAATTATAATGAAGAAGCCTTTTATAAAAAAATCATCGATTATTTCTACATTAACAATGGGTACATTTTTATCTACCGTTATCCCAACGAACGTTTTAGCAGAATCCCCAATTATATCCATACAACAAGAAATCAATACATCAGCTGAAGTTTTAAAATTATCATTTGACGAAAATTTGTCAGATAGTTCAACTTCTAAACATTCCATCGCTTTCAAAAATGGAAACCCTCTCTTTACAGACGGCCGCATCAATAAAGCTCTTCAATTTAAAGCAACGTCGCAAAAAGAAGCTTCCTATATTGACTTAGGAAATAACGAACAGTTTAAATTTGGCGAGAATACAAACTTCACAATAGCTTTTTGGATAAAATCATCTGGTGTAAACGCTGATCCAGCCATTATTTCAAACAAAGATTGGAACAGTGGCGGAAACTTAGGCTGGTTTGTCGGCTTAAAAGACAAATCGTTACTTTGGAACTTCAAAACTTCCGGTAGTTCTCGTGTTGATTCCACTATCCCTAATGTCGCTGATAACGCTTGGCATCATATCGTAATTTCACACGATCGTAATAGCAATGCAACGATTTATAAAGATGGAAAAATCGCGAAGCAAGTTGATATTAGTAAAATGAAAGGTACAATTGATACAAATTACACACCTAAAATTGGAGTGGATGGAAAAGGTTCTTTATTCGGAAATAACTTCAATATGAAACTAGATGATTTATCCATTTTCAAAAAATCCGTGACAATTGAAGAAGTTCAAGCGATGTATGAAGCCGCTCCACCAATTCCCGTTACGGATCTTTTAATCGATCAACCTTCTGTTCAATTAAAAGTAGGAGGATTTACTTATCTTCACACAGAGATAAAACCACTCGATGCCACAAATAAAAATGTTACATGGAAAAGCACCAATCCAAATATTGCAGAAGTTCAAATGGTTGATGGAAAAGTAAAGATAACAGGAAAAGCAACCGGAAAAACAACGATTCAAGCTACATCTGAGGATGGTAAAAACACAGTTCAATCTGAAGTTATAGTGGCAAACTCACTTGATATTAATCAAGATGGATTGTTATCGAATGATGACATAAACATGGCAAAAACATTTATCGGAAGTACTCCTACTCATGCAAACTGGAATGAAATAAAAAAAGCTGATTTAAATGAAGACAGCATAATAAACGAAATGGATATACAAATATTAGAAAAGGAATTAAATAAGCATAATACTTTCCCTTATAAACATGTCTTTATTATCGGCTTAGATGGGGCAGGCGTGGCTGTAAAAAATGCAAATGCACCTCATATTCAAAATTTCATCTCTAACGGCGCTAGCACTTATACAGCACAAGCTCTTT
Source organism: Bacillus thuringiensis (assembly GCF_022095615.2). NCBI lineage: Bacteria > Bacillati > Bacillota > Bacilli > Caryophanales > Bacillaceae > Bacillus > Bacillus thuringiensis. Next base: position 1,121,475 of record NZ_CP155559.1, on the reverse strand, counting down.
CACCAACGATGAGTGGTCAAAACTGGGCTGGTATTTTACACGGTTCAGTAGCAGATAAAACGAAAATAACAAATGCAATCGCTGAATCGACTCTATTCCCAGAAAATTCAACAGTCCCATCATTTATGAAAATGTTAAAACAAGAGCGACCAGATGCCACACTCGCATCATTCGTTGGTTGGAATCCAATTAATTTCGGCATTATCGAACAATCATCGGGTGCTTATTTACAATCTACACACGATGATGAGCTGACACCAAAAATTGTCGACTATATTCTTACGAAAGGGAAGGAAACAGATGTAACATTTATTCAATTAGATGAAATTGATGAAGCCGGCCACACTTATGGTCATGGAAGCCCTGAGTATATGAAACAAATTGAACGGACCGATCGTAATGTAAATAGCATATTAGAAGCAATTCGTGATGCTGGTTTAATCGATGATAGCCTTATTATTATGACAACAGATCACGGCGGAAAAGGATTCGGTCATGGCGGCAACTCTCCTGAAGAGAAAAATATATTCTGGGCAATAAACGGACCTGGAATAAACGCACCTTTGACTATTACAGCTCCAATGACAAATATGGATACAGCTGCTGTTGTAGCAAAAGCATTGCGCTTAAATCAGCCAGTAACTTGGGATGCAAAAACACCTGAAAATTTATTAACAACCTTCCCTACCAACATTAAATTAAATTCATCAGAACACACGCTAAAAGAAGGAGAATCATTTGAGCTTTCTCCTGAAATCAATCAAAATGTATCAAATAAAACATTATCTTGGACAAGTAGTAATCCGTTTATCGCTACAGTAGAAACAGCAAACGGAAAAACAACTGTCCATGCGAAACAAGCTGGTACTGTGACAATTACTGTAACAACTGCAACAGGAGAATATATGGCAACATGCAATGTAACAGTGCAACCAAATTATGTACCGGCTACAGGAATAAAGGTGGATGAACGTTCTTTCAAGCTTGACCAAGGAAATACAAAGCTTCTATCTGCTTCCGTTCTTCCTGAAAATGCAACAAACAAAAAGCTGAATTGGAAAAGCAGCGATTCTAGCATCGCTACACTAGAACATCAAAATGACAGAGCGTATGTAAAAGCTTTAAAACCTGGACGTGTTGTTTTAACAGCAACGACTGAAGACAAGAAATACAACAAATATATTTATATTGAAGTAAAATAAGAGAAAGAGCGGCTCACACCAGTAAGCCGCTCTTTTCTCTATTCTTTAATATTCACCCCATACTCTTTAAACCAAACATGAATTTGCGCTAAATGAGCTAAAAGCTGAGGACCAGTCATTAATTGACCGAACCAAGGGGACTGAAATGCACTGCCACCTGACTCAATTAATCCGCTCAGCTGCTCTTTATCAAATAGTTCGTGTAAAATTGATCCTTTATCCGTTAATAAATCTTGTAGCCATACTGTTACTGCTTTCGTATAGTGCGGATTATGCGTTTTCGGATATGGACTCTTCTTTCTATATAAAATGTCATTTGGAAGTAATCCTTCTAACGCTTTACGCAATAGACCTTTTTCGCGGTTTTTATACATTTTCATTTCCCAAGGAATATTCCACGCATATTCGACAAGTCGATGGTCTGCAAACGGAACGCGTACTTCTAAGCTTGCCCCCATACTCATACGGTCTTTTCTGTCTAATAATGTTGTCATAAACCATACCATGTTCAAGTAAAATAATTGTCTTCTCTTTGCTTCAATTGGGCTTTCTCCCTCTAAAATAGGAACTTCTTGAATGGATTCTTCATAACGCTGCTGTACATATTGTTGTAAATTTAATTTATTTCTCCATTCTTTTTTCAGAAGTTGTTCCCGTGCTTCTGTAGAGCGCATCCATGGAAATGCACTCGATTGTAAATCATCTTCTCTATAAAACCACGGATAACCACCAAATATTTCATCTGCACATTCCCCAGATAAACCGACGACAAAATCTTGTTTGATTTCACGACAAAACCATAATAATGACGAATCAATATCAGCCATACCAGGCAAATCACGAACGAGTACGGCTTCTGTTAAATACTGTGCTAATTGTTCATTTGAAATGACACAACGATGATGGGTTGTTTGAAACGTCTCGGTCATCAAATGAATAAACGGAGCATCTGAATTTGGCTGGAACGCATTCGCTTTAAAGTATTTGTCATTATCTTCATAATCAACAGAGTATGTGTGTAATTGTCCTTTCCCTGATCTTTCATATTCTCTCGCAGCAATTGCTGTAATCGCGCTCGAATCTACACCGCCTGATAAAAAAGTACATAGTGGTACGTCAGAAACGAGTTGCCTCGTAATTGCATCTTGTAATAAAAAGCGTGTTTTCTCTACTGTTTCTTCAAAGGAGTCTTCGTGCTTTTTGCTTTCTACATTCCAATATCTCCATATACATAAACCATTCTTTGAAAATGTCATTGCATGACCTGGACGTAATTCTTTTATACCAGCATAAATACCGTGACCAGGTGTTCTAGATGGTCCAAGACCGAATATTTCTGATAATCCTTCTAACGTTACTTCCGCTTTCACATCCGGATGAGCCAGTATCGCTTTTAACTCTGAACCAAATAATAATCGCCCACTATCATATTTATAAAATAGCGGTTTTACCCCTAATCGATCTCGCGCAATAAACACTTGTTCTTTCTGTTCATCCCATACGGCGAACGCATATATACCGTTTAAATGATCGACACATTCTTCTTTCCATTCAATATACGACGCTAATAGTACTTCCGTATCAGAATGACCTTTGAACGTATATCCTCTTCTTAATAGTTCCTTTCTAATATCTTCCGTGTTATACAGTTCGCCGTTATAGCAAATCGCATAATTCGTTTCATCTTTTAAACAAGTCATCGGTTGTTTACCACCCTCAGGATCAACAACGATTAACCGTTTATGGCCAAATGCGACATTGCCTTTAATCCAAACTTTATTATCATCCGGGCCACGCTTCGCTAACGTCTCGGCCATCTTCGTAACGACGTCCCTTTCTCCTTCTAATGAGCGTTTATAATCCACCCATCCTGTAATCCCGCACATACGAATCATCCTTCCATCTTATTTCTTTTCCTAAACGAGCAGTAATCCCCACCTTAAAGGTGCGGATCAAAAAAATGACAAACTTGACTATAATCTACTACCCACATACGGAATAGCATTTTCACTCAGTAAAACGTGTTTTATTGTATGCCCACCTATGTCTAGATGTGTCTAGTTATAAAGAATGCACGAACTGTCTATAACAGAAATAACTACTTTTCATAAAGGAGAAATCGTGTATGATACAACGTAACCATATTTTATATAACCAGCCTCGCGCTCATACAGTTGGTAATGTAGAATATATAAACAATGAATGGGTATTCTTTGATGATGAAAATGATGAAGCATTTTTATTAGAAGATATTGCCGAAGATGGCTTTGAGATTTTATATAACAACAACTGGCTACCAGCTCGTTTCTATGAGCAAGATGTATTACAAATCGCCAACGAACAGCACCACCTGCAAAACGGGGAAATGATACGAATTCGAAAGAAATTACTTCTTAGCTATACGGAATGGCTTGAGGAATTACCTGACTCTGTCTTTACGTTATTAACCGAATCATTGCAATCCCTTCATTACTCTTTATATGATTGCATGTATTGTCATAATTATTTATCCTTCTTACCGAAAGAAGAAGCACGCGAAGGAGTAAATATTCTTTTGTTTGATAACGAAGAGATGATTTGTACACTGCAACACCATTTCGTTCGTCACGCTACGTCAAATAAAAACATGTTTCGTTTTACGAAAGTAACCGGAGAAGAGTTACATATCGATGCTACATAAAATAAAAAAACCACCTTACCTCCCAAACACTTGAGATTATAAGGTGGTTTTATTTTTATTTGAATACGTACCAGCCAATCGGTAATTTTAGTCCTAAGTATATTACTGCTACTAACGCAACAATAAATAAGCCCCAAACCGCCCCTGTTGGTTTGTTTTTGCTCATTTTTACAAGAACCATTTCCATTCCACCGATAACTAAAATACCGGCTAACATTTTCATGCCGTACCACATGTGCATGCTACCTGTTGCTGTCTTCACAATACTCATGTACAACATGAATCCTGTCACAATAATGAAGATATACACTAGGCGAAGCCCCATATGTACACCTTTACCTTTTCTTCCTGCTGAATAAAGTGAATACGCAACGAAGAATAAAATTAAACCTAACGCCCATGCTGTAATATGCATATGTACCATCGTATCCCTTACCTCCTCTTTTCACACTTTTTCACTCTATATGATAACATGTTCATTTATTTTCAGGAAATGTTTCGCTTTTTTACATTTAAATGCTATAATATTTAGAGTATTTACAAACTTCTTGTAATAACAAAAGGGGGAACAATCATGATTCAAACTAAGGATATTATCGAACTTACAGACACATACGGGGCAAATAACTATCACCCACTTCCAATCGTTATTTCTAAAGCAGAAGGCGTTTGGGTAGAAGATCCTGAAGGAAACCGCTATATGGACTTATTAAGTGCATATTCTGCAGTAAACCAAGGTCATCGTCACCCAAAAATTATTAATGCTTTAATTGACCAAGCTAATCGTGTTACGTTAACTTCTCGTGCTTTCCATAGCGATCAATTAGGTCCTTGGTACGAAAAAGTTGCGAAACTAACTAATAAAGAAATGGTACTTCCAATGAATACAGGTGCAGAAGCTGTTGAAACTGCAATTAAAACAGCTCGCCGCTGGGCTTATGATGTGAAGAAAGTAGAAGCAAACCGTGCTGAAATCATCGTTTGTGAAGATAACTTCCACGGTCGTACAATGGGTGCTGTTTCTATGTCTTCAAACGAAGAGTACAAGCGTGGATTCGGTCCAATGCTTCCTGGCATTATCGTAATTCCTTACGGTGATTTAGAAGCGTTAAAAGCTGCAATTACACCAAATACAGCTGCATTCATTTTAGAGCCAATCCAAGGTGAAGCAGGAATTAACATCCCACCAGTTGGTTTCTTAAAAGAAGCTCTTGAAGTATGTAAAAAAGAAAACGTTTTATTTGTAGCAGATGAGATCCAAACAGGTTTAGGCCGTACTGGTAAAGTATTTGCTTGTGATTGGGACAATGTAACTCCTGACATGTACATACTTGGTAAAGCACTTGGCGGCGGCGTATTCCCAATCTCTTGCGTAGCAGCAAACCGCGACATTTTAGGCGTATTCGAGCCAGGTTCTCACGGTTCTACATTCGGTGGTAATCCACTTGCATGTGCTGTTTCTATCGCAGCTCTTGAAGTGTTAGAAGAAGAAAAATTAACAGAGCGTTCTCTTCAATTAGGTGAAAAATTAGTTGGGCAATTAAAAGAAATTGATAACCCAATGATTACTGATATTCGCGGTAAAGGCTTATTCATCGGTATCGAATTGAACGAGCCAGCTCGTCCTTACTGTGAACAACTAAAAGCAGCTGGTCTATTATGTAAAGAAACACACGAAAATGTAATTCGTATCGCACCACCTCTAGTAATCTCTGAAGAAGATTTAGAGTGGGCGTTCCAAAAAATTAAAGCGGTATTATCGTAATAATAGAGAGGTTGCCCTACATGTTGGGACAACCTCTTTCTTTTTATATTGATTTATACTAAAATAAAATTGTAATTTTCTGTATTTTATTTTAGAGAGCAGGTGCGATATGTTATTAAGGTATGGTAAACATATTAACTATTTAGCTACATCTTTTATTTTAGTTACATTCTTCGGCTTCCTAATTTCCGTAACATTGCTTAGTCACTACTCAACTTCTACTACATTCACATTACTGAAAGCATCATTTTGGACTGCTGTTATTCTTACTATCATTGGTTTTGGACGAGAAAAAAGTGCACTTACGGTTATACTATTTGGCATTTGTACACTTGCATTCATTGGTCTTTACACTTTTTCGATTATCGATTACCTCTATCACCCAAGACCATAGAAAAGAGCTATCTTTTCACAAGATAGCTCTTTTTTTATTTCACTACATTTCGCAAAGTACCAATTCCTTCTACTGTAATGACCACTTCATCACCAGCATGCAAAAACTTCGGTGGTGTGAAACCTTTCCCGACACCAGCCGGCGTTCCTGTTGCGATAATATCGCCTGGCTCTAACGTCATTCCTTTACTTATCGTTGAAATGATTTCTTCTATTGTAAAAATCATTTTATTTGTATTTGAAGTTTGCCTTACTTCCCCGTTTACTACCGTTTCAATGTGTAACGCATTTGGCGCACTCACCATTGATTTATGAATTAGATACGGTCCCATCGGACAAAACGTATCGAAACTTTTTCCAAGGAAAAATTGTTTATGCTTCCTTTGAATGTCGCGAGCAGTTATATCATTTATAATGGTATAACCAAAAACATGCTCAAGTGCTTTTTCTTTTTTTATTTGTTTCCCTCTCTTACCAATGATGATAGCTAGTTCTCCTTCATAGTCTAGTTCATTCGTTGCGTGGGGATGACTATTAATTTTTTCATTCATTCCAATAACTGTCGTTGGCGCTTTCGTAAAGATCATTATATTTTCTGGAATTGACTCTACTCCGCCCATTTCTATCGCATGCTCACGATAGTTCTTTCCAACGCAAAGAATATTCTTCCTTGGCCTTGGAATTGGTGCTAATATTTTCACCTCAGTTAACGGATAATACGCCGCTCCTTCATTTTCCTTCGCCCAATTTACAATATCACATATTTTTTCAAAGCATTCGGTTCCTCTTTCAATACACTCTAACATTGTAATCGGAATCGTAACCTTTTCCCCTTTTTGTCTTTGCGCTTCTCTTACATGTAATACCTTTTCTTCCTCTTCATCCACAATACCTACAAATACCTTTTCATCTTTTTTCGCCGTTACCAAACGCAATATTTCCACTCTCCATCCTAAAACTCATACCCTTTAATTGTATTCGCATCCGTAAGAAAAAAACCTTCTCATGCACGCTAATTTTTACAATATTCTTCTCATATCCTATTCGTTACTCCTTTATTTTTGGCGTAAAATGTAGAATTTTTACTTTTTTTAGCAAATGTGTTTCTTTTTTATGGGATTTTTGTATAATATGTACTACATATATACTAAAAATTTCATTTAGAGATGGAGCCGATTTCAATGTTTGAGCAAGCGATTGAAAAAAAACGCGAAAAAATGATTTATTTTGCTGAACGCTACGGAATGACTTCTCAAAAAACAGTGGATTGTAGCCAAGAACTGGACAGGCTCTTAAATGTAATTTGGCATGTACATACTGATTTTCACACTAATCACACACTCGATACACACACGCAATAACGCGTGTGTTTCTTTTATAAAAAAAACACACATTTTATTGAAAACGCCCATACAATAGTAGAAAAGAAAATTTTAAAAACGAAAGGTGTTTTGTATGCCAGCCATGGTCGGACATATTCGTATCGTCAATATTGGATCAAGTGGTATTTTTCATATTGGAGATGTATTTGCGATTAGGCCTATTAGTTATTCACGTGCTTTCGCCGGGGCCGGCTCTTTTAATGTGGGAGATAACGTTTCTGTCTACAATTATCAAAGCGCAACGACTGTCAATGATTCCGATGTAATTGATCAAGCGATAATTGGTTCAACTTAGAGGAGGCGATTGCATTGAATTTTTACGTAAACCAAAGCATCATCATTAACAGCATTAAAATTGATAGCATTACAACCTCTTCTGTATTCCAAATCGGTACTGCTGGAAGTATTAAAGCTCTATCTAAATTCTCAAATAGTGGTGGATTTACAGAACCCCTTCGCCCATTACAGGCAAAAGGACAAATTATTTCTATCAAACCATCAACTAGTTCTTCTTAAGACATCCTTGTCATAAATATATAGCAGGAATATATTTACCCTCCCTATCGAAAAGGAGGTTTCACAAATGAATCAAGATATATATACTTACTTACACCAACTTCAACAAGCTCTCCAAACACAACAAGCAGCCATCCTGAACCTAGAAGATCAAGTGCGTCTATTACAAGAAGAGCTTAACGAATTAAAAAATCGCCCCTCCTCTTCTGTAGGAAAAGTGGAATACAAATTCGATCAATTAAAAGTAGAAAACTTAAATGGCACTTTAAATATTGGTTTAAACCCATTTTCAGCAAAAGGACAGCAAATTGAAGATTTCCAAGTGGATACAGAAACTTTGAAGGTCAATCCTGAGACTGACACAAATCCAGACTTTTACCAAGGGGTTCTTCAAGAAATGCATCGTTACTTAGATGAAGAAGCATATAATCGAATTCTCCATTTTGAACAAGAAGAGAGAACGCCGCTCGATGAAATGTATCGACAAATGATGGTTGATGACATAAAAAAACAGATGGAGCATAGACTTCCTTATTATTTAACACAAGCGCAATCATATGAAGGGATTTCAACAGATCCAGATTATTTACGAGATATCATTATTCAAGCGATGAAACATGATATCGACAAAGCCTTCCTCTCTTTTATTCAACACATACCGGGCAATTTCCGAAAGGAGTAAGTATGTATGAATCTTAACGTTGTAAATCGTGAATTAAAAGTCGGCCAGATTAAAATGAACGGTGTATCGTCATCCGCACTCTTTTTAATTGGGGATGCGAATCTCCTCATTCTATCTTCTATTCTTGATACACCATTTGAAACTGTTACAGAGGGGCCGTTTGTACCATTAGTCACGGATGTCCCTCCTACTCCAGGTTAAGGAGACTGAGAAATTATGTTACATCATGTGTCCGTTGTTCAAAATGTTTCTATTATTTCTTTAGGAATTACTGCCGTGTTTCAAGTTGGAGACGCGAATCAAATGGAGTTAAAAAGTAGGGCTCTTGCCGTCCACAGGGAAATTCCTTGTTATATAAAAGGCGAAGGTCGCTTAGATGCATTTGCAATTTTTACAGATGAACATGTCACAATCCCAAAACGAACGACAGATGTAAAATTAAATATTGTAAATGAATGTCCTTTTATTGAAGTGAATGACGTTGAATTACGAACACTTTTAAATTCTGGTTGCTTTCAAATTGGAAATGTTGATTATGTTTTTAATAACTCTCGTATTATGCAAATTCGCCAATATATTACGGATGAACCTTCCGCTCAATAATTCATATAGTAATTAAAAAGCTTAGTAAGGTAGGTGGATGGTATGCCTTCCGTTGTTGGAAATCTCGTCGTTCAAAACAGTAACGGTTCTTTTAATTTAGGGGATTTTTATAACGTATCTCCGAAAGAAAATACGAAAGCTTATAATGGATCCGGAGCTTCCAATGTTGGATTTGTCGTAAACACTTTTAGCGGCGTTAGTGCAACAAATACGTTTGATTCTGATGTGGCCGATCAAGATCAGATTGGAACAGCGTAAAAAAAAGTAGGAGATATTCTCCTACTTTTTTCTTTTATCTCATTCAAGATTATCAAAAAAACCACTGTTTACTGTTTCATTTTATTTAAATGATAATCCGCTCTCCTCCAAAGCTTTTCTAAGCTTCGGCAAAGATGCTGGTCCCATGCCATGTAGTTTTAAAATTTCTTTTTCACTATACTTTGAGAGTTCTTCTATAGTGTGAATTCCATGATGTTGCAACGCATTTCGTGCTGGTGATGAAAGAAGTGAAAGAAATCCTGTTGTTGGTTTCTTTTCTTTCTCACAAGCTGGGCAAGTTGGACAATTGCTACTTTTATAGTATTCATGTCCTTTTTCACACGTTCTTAACGTTTTTTCCGTTGCCATCTTCAAGTCCCTCTATTCCTCAACTTTTACAACATGATTGCCATCAAAGAAGTATAAGCATTTCTCTTTCACAGGATGTTGCAAGCTTTTCTCAAGTGCCTTTGCATATAACGAAAGCTGCACTTTATATCGATCTTCTAAAATCGTTTTCGCTTGATCAAATCCACCTGGGAACTTCCCTTCAATCGTATCCGTTTTAAAATCGATTAAAGTGATACCATCTTCCTCTTCAATCATGCAGTCGATAACCCCTTGGACAAGTATCGTTTCGTCACTCTTACCTTGCCAATCTTGATACGCCTCTTCTGCTGCAAGCATCATCGTAAATGGTACTTCACGCTCAACACTTTTCGCCGCTAATACCCTCTTACCTAGGTCACTGTCAAAGAATGAAATCACTTTTTCAATTGCTATTTCTTCAGCTTGTTCGAATGTTAATAATTCCTTATTTACCATTCCGGCAATTTGCTCTCGAATCACTTCTTCTGTAATCGGCTTCTTCAAATCAACATGCTGCATAACAGCGTGAACTGCCGTACCTCTTTCAGCGTACGTTAATCCTTTTTTCTCCATGAAACGAGGACGTGTTCTAATTGGCGCACGTAGTTTTTTAATAAAGGCATTATCGCTGCCTTCTTCAGATTGATAATTTCTCTTTATTTCTGTAACAGACTGTTTCGCACGGTGAGATGTTGCTTCCTCATATCCGTACTTCCACATTAATCTGTCGTATACTTCATCTTTTCGTTCACTTTGTAGCGGAACCGCTTTTTTCTCACGAAGTGCTTCTAGTAATTCTTGTTTCTCTTCTTGAACCGGTTCTGGTGCGAGTAACGTTTTGCCGTCAACAACTTCTACTTTCCAGCTCATATCATAGTCATAAATTTCACCTGGAATGCTTCCTTGTCCTAATTCAAGAAGCATTTCACTATCACGATGTCTATATAATGAAGGTGCAATCCAATCTAAATAACAAGACGCTCCGGCACGAATGTGATCAGGTAATAACCAGTCACTATGCTCCCTTGCATCGAGCCATTTTTCCATTTCTTTATTTGCATCCTTAACTGTTCCGATTAAAATTAGCTTTTCTTTTGCACGCGTTAACGCTACGTATAATACGCGCATTTCTTCCGCGATTAATTCCATTTTCATTTTACGCTTAATTGCTAGTTGCGATAATGTCGTATATTTAATTCGTTTACGCGGGTCGATAAACTGTGAACCGAAACCGAAGTCTTTATGCAGTAAGAAACGTTTCATTAAGTCTTGTGTATTAAAACGGCGACCTAGTCCCGCAACAAACACGACTGGGAACTCAAGTCCTTTACTTTTATGAATCGTCATAGTACGAACGACATCTTCTTGTTCACCTAAAGCTCTCGCCGTACCCATATCATCACCGCGTTCTAAAATACGCTCAATAAAGCGTAAGAAGCGGAATAACCCTCTAAACGATGTTGCTTCATATTGCCTTGCGCGGTCATATAGTACGCGTAAGTTTGCCTGCCTTTGCTTTCCAGCTGGTAAACCGCCGACAAAGTCGTAATAACCTGTCTCACCGTACACTTTCCAAATCAAATCAGAAAGAGACTGTTGGCGCGCAAATTCACGCCATCCTTGCAGTAAGTTATAGAACCACTCTAATTTATCATGTAATTCTTGTTCTTCTTCAAGCGGTGCCCCTTTTAAGAATGAGCTCATTACTTCATAAAACGAACCTTTCTTTCCGTGAGCACGAAGCGTCGCAAGTTCTTCATCATTTAGTCCAACGATTGGCGAACGAAGTACGGCGGCAAGCGGAATATCTTGCATTGGATTATCAATCACGCGAAATACATTCATCATAATATTTACTTCTGTTGCTTCAAAGTAACCAGTCGCAAGATCAGCGTATACTGGAATTCCTTGCAGCTTTAACTCTTCCATAATTTGCGGCGCCCACGGCATCGAACGAAGTAAAATAACGAAGTCGCGGTATTGTACAGGGCGCATACTATCATTTTTACGGTCATACACTTCATAACCTGAATCGACCATCGCTTTGATGCGCTGCGCCATAAGACGAGCTTCAAGCTGCGCTTTTTCTACTTCGGTACCTTCTTCTCCGTCTTGCACTTCTTCTTCAGTTTGCTGAATGCATAATAGTTCAGCTGCTACATCTTCACCTATTGGATAGCTAGCACCTAGCTTTAATTCAGCGTCAGCATCGTAATCGATTTCCCCAACTTCTTCACCCATAATTTGTTTGAAGATGAAGTTCGTTCCTGCTAACACTTCATGACGACTACGGAAATTTTTCGCTAAGTCAATCTTCATTCCGCCGGCTAATCCTTCTTGCGTAAAGCGTTTATACTTTCCTAGGAATAAGCCTGGTTCTGCTAGTCGGAAACGATAAATCGACTGTTTTACGTCGCCAACCATGAACAAGTTCCCTTCACTCTCAGAATCTTTCGTTACGAATTTAATAATGGATTCCTGCACAAAGTTCGTATCCTGATATTCATCGACTAATACTTCAGCAAATTTATTACGATATTGAAGCGCTACTGCTGATGGCTTCATTTCACCACTTTCACTTTGTTCACTTAAAATTTGTAAACAGAAATGCTCTAAATCTGTGAAATCGACCATTCCTTTATCCCGCTTCATCGCTTGGAAACGCTCTGTAAATACTTTTACAAGTTGAACAAGCTTTTCCAATACAGGGTGCATATCTTGAAAATCTCGTAAGAAACTTTCAGGTTTGCGGCTAAATAACTCTTCTTGTAATTTTTTCACTTCATCTTTCGCTTTATTACGAAGAGAGTCTACTTGTTTTACAACATCCTCGTTGTAATCACTTTTCTTAATGCGCTTTAACGTTTGCCACGATACATTTTGCATCGCTTCATACACACTTGTCCATGACTCACAAGCAGCTGACGATAACGTTCTAAGTAAAGTTGCATCTGCTTGCAAGGTTTCAACACGGGGCGCCGGACCGTCAGGAAGCATTGCGAGTTCAGTCGCTTTACGAATATGCGCCTCTGCTGTTTCAAGCTGAAATTTCACATCTTCTAATAGATAAGAAGCATACACTAAATCTTCAATTGTCTTTCCTTCTACGTCGTATGCTTTTACTAATTTATCGAGCCATTTTTCCGGATTTGGATGCGCTCTTGATTCTGTATGAAGCGCTAAAATCATACGCTGTAAGTCATCATCACTACGATCACTCGTATAACGATCAACGAGTTCAAAGAATATCGTATTATCTTCAATTCCATACTCTGCTTCTAATATGTCATCTAATACTTCTTCTTTTAACAATTCATTTTCCGTTTGATTCGCAATGCGGAAACGAGGATCAACATCAAGCATGTAGTAGTATCCTCTAATGACTTGTAAACAAAATGAATGGATTGTCGAAATAGAAGCTTTATTTAATAGGCTCAGCTGCTTTCTGATGTGCTGCGATCCTGGCTCATCAATCAATACTTTTTCTAACGCTTCCCCAACTCTGTTTTTCATCTCTTGCGCCGCTGCATTTGTAAATGTTACAACGAGCAGGCGGTCGACATCGACTGGATCTTCTTCATTTATAATCTTTTTAATAATACGTTCAACTAATACTGCTGTTTTCCCTGATCCAGCTGCTGCTGCAACTAAAATATCACGTCCGTTCGCTACAACGGCTTTCCACTGGTCATCTGTCCACTGACTACCTTCTGGTTTTTTAGGCCAATTTTCAATCATTCTCCGCCAACCTCCTCTCTAATTTTCTCCATCGCTTCGCTATCTTTCATCTCTTTTAACGTACGGAACTGGTTATCTTCAAGTGATTCATCGAACTGACAAACAGATTTGAAGTTACAGAACGTACACGCCGCTTTATTCCCCTTTTTGTAAGGGGCAATATCGATCACACCTTCTGTAATATCTTTTCCGATATTTTCAAACGTATGGTGTACATATTTTTGCAGTACGTTAAACTCTTGCTCACTGGCAATACTCGAACGCGCACTAAAGCTACCGTCTTTTTTCAGACCAGCAGAAATAATATCTGAGCTTCCTGTTGAAAGTTTGTTATCCATTAAGCGAACAACGTCAGCGTCTCCTAGTACGAGACCTTTCATTTTAAATTTCTTCAAAATTTCCTTTTCAATTTCTGCTTCAGATGCGTCACCTTTCACCTCAACGATCGGGTTATGAATATGGAAGTACAATACACCCGCTGGTGATGCTGCGTGGCCTTTTTTCATCCACGTATGTGCATTTGAAGTAACAACATCTAAATACGTTAACATTTGAAGTGCTAATCCGTAATACACTTCCGTTAAATCTAACGCTTTTGAGCTTGATTTATAGTCAATAATTCGTAGGAACGTTCCGCTTTCATCTTCTGCCTTATCAACACGGTCAATACGCCCGACAACTTCCATCTTTACACCATTTGGTAATGAGAATTCCATCGGTGGAAGTGATCCTGTACCTCCCATACCGAATGGCACTTCTAAATCAACTGGTACGAAACCACTCGACTTCGCATGTTCCCGTAGAATGATTGACGTTCGGAAAATAATTTGTTGTAATTTTTGTTTTAAGTAGAAATGACGATTTGAACTTAATAAAATTTGTCTTTGTAATAACGGTGCAATTTCTTCTATTACTACAGCAGAAAGATGCTCACACTCTTTTATTGATAAATCCGCCCAAGTACGGTTTTCACGTAATAGCCTGTCTGCAATTCTCTTCAGCGCTGCATGGAATAGTTCCCCGATATCTGGCGCATCCAGTTTGAAAATATCACGCTCTCTTAAGGATAAACCGTGCTGCGCGAAATGAGCATATGCGCAACGGTTAAATAGTTCCATACGAGAGACGCTTCCTTTTATTGTGTCTCCGTATAAATCTCTACTTACAACTGTACTTAGCTTTTGCGCACGATTTCGGTAGAATAAGCTTGATAATACGCGGCTGCTTTTTTGTTTCCATTCATCTGAAGTTACGTAGAAATTATAGACATCCCACCAAAAGTCTAAATTCCCTTCAAATCCATATCGCTTCCACGTTTGTAGTTGCTGCATAACATATGACAACGTTACTTCTGGCGTTGCTACGTATGAAATTTGTTCCGAACGTGATAAATCATTTACGTCATTCGTAATAAATGTATCTTTCACATCAGGGAACATCCTTTTTATTTTCTTAATAAAGCTAGACGCTAGTAACGTCTTCCCTTCCTCATCTGCGAGCGGGCATGAAATATATAATTTCTCAGTTGCTCTCGTTACCATTTGGTACATAACGAACTGTTCTTCTAATAAAGTTTGTCTCGTCGTTGGCGCAAGTTCAATACCTGCAACGCTAAGAACATCTCTTTCCTCATCAGAAAGCATCCCTTCATCCATAGGTGCTGCCGGAATCACACCTTCATTCACTCCAATGACGAATGTTGCTTTCACATTTGATAATCTAGAACGATCAATATTAGCAATTAACACTTGGTCTAATGACGGCGGAATGTTTGCGAATTGAAGCGCCTCAAGACCTGTAGACATAACATCTGTAAACATAGAAAGTGACATTTTCTCTTCGCCAAGCATCTCAACGAACGTATCAAGAAGACTCATTACTTCTTCCCATACTTGCTCATGGTCTGTCGCAAATAAGAAATCTCCGCTCTCTTCTGCACGAATACGTAATGCTTCTAATTTTTTCGGAACGTCAAGCTCTTCTAAAAATAAGTAAACTGCTTCGCACATTTGCCTAACTGTTCCCGCACGCTTCAGTCTTTTTTGCATACGAATAACAGGCGTTCTTACAACGTCGCGTAGCCTGTTTATTTTCTCTTCCATTTCACGTTCACTGTCTGTAATCATCCCGTCTGTATCGTCAAGAGAACGATAGCGACGATACATCCACGGATCCTCAGAAGTCCATCTCTTCCCTTGTACACCGTACGCTAAACAGTAGTTTTCAAACTCATCCATCTCTTCGCGCATCGTTTCTTTTCTTACGTCTAGCGGATATAAAAGCTCTGTTTTCACGCAGCGGAACACTGCATCATAACGCCAATTCCCGCTAATAATCTCGAGTGTAGAACGAATACATTCTACTAGCGGATGGTGTGACATCGGGCGTTTTTCATCGATGAAGTGTGGGATATTATAATCTGTAAATAGCGTTCGCATCACATCGTAATAACTTTCTCCGTTACGAAGAAGAACTGCAATATCTCGGTAACGATAGTCTTCATCTGCCACAAGTCTACGAATTTCACGAGCGACACCTTCTACTTCAGCTCGTAAATTAGCTGCTGTACTAATTGTGACACTTGCTTCTCCGTGAAACTTTTCATTTGGACGTGCTTCGTAATGCGTTTCTAAATGTGCTAATGCTTGCGAATGAAAACGCGGTTGTTCCATAAGTGGAATTGTTTTTTCAATTTCTATTTTCTCTTCACGTGCTATTTGTTTTATTTTTTCATACGTTAACGTCGTTTCATAAAATAAATCTAGCTCATTTACTGGCTGTGCTAACGTTTTTTCATCTATCGTTAACGTGATCGTAACTCTCGCTCCACAAATCATAAGCTGTCTTACAATTTCTAGCTCTTGTGGGGAGAATGAATGAAATCCATCTATATAAATTTCAGCCCGATTTACATATTCAGACTGTGGAAGCTTTTCCACTAGCAATTGTAGGTAGTCTTCTGAATCTAAATATTTTCCGATTAAAGCACGTTCGAAATCATCATATAATAGTTGTAAATCATACACTTTATTCGCTAATAGCTTTTGTTCGGCACTGCTACTATGCGCATCTAATTGTTGCCACATTTCATATACGTTAGATGGCGTCACGTTGTAACGTTTAAACTCTGCAATCATACTACCAAGATGTTCAAAGAAACCATTTTGCTCCGCTGCTTTTTGGAACACCGATAATCCGTCTTTGCGAGACTCTACAATTTTACGAAGTAACATATGTACGCCCGCTTCATCAATGTGAAGACGACTCGCTCCGCCAACTTCTTGCAGTACCTTCCATGCTAATCGTGAAAAACTAAAAACTTGTGCCCGAATAGAACCTCTAACATCCTCACTACCAATTAACGCCTGCTGCGTTTGGAATGTCATCTGTTCTGGCACAAGATATAATATTGTTTCCCCTCTCGGGCGTTGTTTTAACTCTTCTTGCACTTCGTGTAAACAAAGTGTACTTTTTCCACTTCCCGCTCTACCAATCACAAATCGAAGTGACATGTAACCCCACCTTTCACTTACATAACGAACGTTAGTTTGCTACTATAATTGTATTATAGGACACGAAAAAAGACAAACGGAGTAGTTTGCCTTTTTCTATACTTCTATCTATTATATCAACCTTTTGAAAAATTTGTCTGCACCTCTTGAATTGGCCAATATCGTAAATCAACTTTACCGACAACTGTATCAGCTTTTACAAATCCAAAGTGTCTACTATCCCAGCTCCCAAGGCGGTTATCACCTACTACAAAAATGTATCCAGGTGGTACAAACTTCTCTTTCGTTAATTCTTCTAATGTAAAATCACCTGTTAGTTGCCTCCCATTTGTCTCTTTCTTATACGCCTCTAAATAAGGTTCATCCACAAATTGTCCGTTTATATATAGTTTATCATGCTTATATTCAATTTGATCCCCAGGTAAACCGATAATTCGTTTTACATAATCCTCTTTTTTATTCGCATGAAACACAACAACATCAAACCTGTTCAAATCCCCTACTTGATAACTCACCTTATTTACAACGAGCATATTGCCATCTTGCAATGTCGGCATCATTGACTTCCCCTCTACAACGTACGTTGAAAAGAAAAACGTTCGAAAAAATACAGCTAATAATACACCAATTAAAATTGTTCGTATCCACTCTATGCCTTCTTTTTTCAAAGTTTTCTTCATCCGCTTCTCCCCTTATCCTTTAATAATGAAGCCTGCAATTATAAAGAAGACTATTCTTACTGTAGTTCTAACTTTACTTCGATTTTTTTACCAACATACCATAAAATAAAAATGCCAATCGCTACAATGACTGATTTCACCGGATTATGAATAAATGACATTAAATCATGACCGATATACGTTAAAATAAAAATCATCACAAGTTTTCCGAACGCGAGCGCAAGGCCAAACTGTTTTACACTAATGCGAGATAGACCAGCGACAACATTTATAAGCGCAGACGGTGTAAACGGAAAACAAAAGATGACGAAAATCGGTGCGAACCCTTTTCTTTCAATCCATCCCATGGCCTTTCGTACTCTCTCATGCTTATTTACAAAAGAAAAGAAACGACTTCGACCAAAATGGCGGATAATGAAAAAAACAAGTAAGGCACCCATTACTGATCCAAGCCAAGAATAAAGAAAACCGAGCCAAAATCCAAATGCAACAGCATTTGCCAGTACAAATACGATGAGTGGCAATGCCGGAATCAACGCTTCTATCATCGGTAAACCAATACCAAGAAGTGGTCCGAACGCTTTATAACTCTCAACAATATGATCCATATTTTCCGGTGAAAAATACTCTTTGATTGTCTGAAAATCCATTCTACACTTTACCCCTTTACTCTAAGTACTACCTCTACTGTATCATCGCTTATATGAAAGAGGAAATGGTAGATACGACATATGGAGATGTAATTATTAAGTTTCCATACCTCTCATTAGAATTCCTTCATTATTTAGCTATGATAATCTTTCAATATTCGACAAGACGTGTCGTTACTCGGGCGTTTTTCTCGGTAAATGAAATTACATAGACTTACCGACAAAACTGAAAAGGAAAAGGATGGGGGGTTCCCCCATCCTTTCAAACTTCGCCTTCTTTCACAACATACACTTTCTCATATGCTGGTGTTAATCTAGATTCCTCATTTTTATCAATTAATTTGAAGGAAGGATTTCCTTGTTTTTTTCTACGATCTTCATATTCAGTACGCAATTTCGCTGTACGATTTTGTTGATTTTCAAAACTACTTTTTGATATTTCTAATTTCACAGCAAAGCCATTTATAAATCTAACAATGACATTTCCATCTTTTAACTCTTTATTGCTTTCAATATAAAAATGCGACAACCAAGCGCACTCTTTTCTAGAGTAAGAATAAGTAGGGAAAAAATAAAGTTGATCTGTTGGACTAATCGCAATTGGTGCTTTATGTGTAATATGAGTTAACTCTTTCGTTCCTTCTTTTCTGCCTAAGAAACTAGAGCCATGCTTGCGGCAACTTCTTTCTATAATATCTAGTGGCTTTTGAAATACGAAAAAAGAATCTTCCATCTCAACAACTCGTGTAACAATTTTCTTTTCACTTAGAATAACAGGAAGTAAGGCCATTGTTTTTTTATTTACAACATAGTTTTCAACATAACGCTCTACTTTACTTTCCATATTCTACTGTCTCCTTTTTTCCATTTATATTAGCAGCTGCATATATAATTTTAGCATCTATGAAAAGGAAATGGCTTACAGATTCCGCTTTTTTACAATACTTTATCATTTGTCAAATATCTTTCAAATTATAAAACGACGATATAGTGATTTAGGGATAAAATCTGCATAAAATGTATTTATACTATCAATAAATATTTACAATTGCTTCCTCATTTCGCATCATTACGACAATTAACTTTGCTATAATTAAAAGGAAAATCCAATATATGGAGGTCCTACTATGGAAGAAAAAGAAATGCAACCAACCATTCAAATGAAAAATAGTAGCATTGTGATCGTGAAAAATTCAACTAGTATTATATTCGGCTTATTTTTCATACTACTATTTTTTGCAAAACCTTTTCGTAAATCAAAATGCTCTGAATGTAAAAAACGTGAGAAGAAAAAAGTTGAAAAAGAAGAATAAAAGACCTTCCATTTTTGGAAGGCCTTTTATTCTTCTTCGTCCTCAAAAAAACCGACTATTTTTTCTTCTTCATATTCATATTTTCTTCCAAGATTCTCTGTATCTCTTTCAACTTGTAATAGAACTATATATCGCTCCTCATCTAAAACAAGAGAATGTGATTTCTTCAAATCAATTAACGTCACTTTATCATGTTCATAAGTTTTCGCATACGCTTTTATCTCTTCAATCGTATTGTGTAAGTCTTCTTCATTTCCCCTACGAACATCGAGTATTACTTCATTTGTATACTTTTCCATCATATACATCCCCCGCTTTCCCCTAATATAATCATTATGCTCGTATATTACAACAAAAAAAAGGATGGCAGCAGCCATCCTTTTTTCCATAATAAACTATAAAATTATAGTTTGATTACGTTTTTAGCTTGAGGTCCACGGTTACCTTCTTCGATTTCGAAGCTAACTTTTTGACCTTCTTCTAAAGATTTGAAACCTTCAGTTTCGATTGCAGAGAAATGTACGAATACATCGTTTTCGCCTGGAACTTCGATGAAACCGAAGCCTTTTTCGTTGTTAAACCATTTTACTTGTCCTGTTACTGCCATGATTATTTCCTCCTAAGAAAATACAAATTTTTAAATTTTTAGTCTTCCTGTCTAAAAAAAGAATCCACACATTATCAAATACGAAACATCAACTAGTTCTCACATACTTTTTCTCGTTCGTTTTCAGCACTTGATAACATATGGATTGCTTAATTTAACTATTCAACTGGGACTATCATAGCACATTAAAATAAAATGTACAATCTTTTTTGAAAATAACTGACAAATTAAATTGATTATACATTCGTAAATAATTGATTTTAGTATGTGCGAATTTCACTATGAAGTAGACACAAACATCATTTGAATACGATTACATCCCTTGTTCTGAAGTGTTACAATATAATCGTACAGTCGTTATATTGGAGGGGCTTATATGTCAAACTACACCAACGAAGAAAAGCTTACAGGGGGAAATGTATCAAATGTGTATCGTTCTGAAAATACTGTTCGGCGAGAATTAAAGCCAGGTAGTGCAAAAATTCATACATTATTACAACACTTAGAAAACAAAGGGTTTCATCATGCTCCAAAGTTTTTAGGCGTAGATGAAAAAGATAGAGAGATTTTATCCTTTATTGAAGGCGAAGCTGGGAATTATCCGTTAAAAAAATATATGTGGTCTAATGCTGTTTTAAAAGAAATAGCAAAGATGCTCCACCTTTATCATGATGCGGTAAGTGATTTCCCCTTATCAGATGAATGGCAACCGATGGATTGTACTCCTAATGACATTGAGGTTTTATGCCACAATGATTTTGCTATATATAACATTATTTTTAATCAAGAAAAACCAGTAGGCATTATTGATTTCGATGTTGCTGCTCCTGGTCCAAGAATTTGGGATATCGCTTATACGCTTTATACTTGTGTGCCTTTAAGTAGAGTATATTATACAGAATCGGGTGAGGCAGTTCATTATGACTCATCACAACATGCTGGCCGTATGAAAGAAAGAGTGAAATTGTTTGTCCAGTCCTACGGTAAACGTATGGATGAAGATTACTTAGGAATGGTGTTACTACGATTAGAAGCATTATGTACATATATGAAAAGAAAAGCACAAGAAGGCGATGTGAATTTCCAAAGAATGATTGATGAAGGACATTTAGAACATTATGAAAAAGATATTGAGTTTATTCGTAATCATCGAGCAGAGTGGATTTAATCATATCGTCTTTTTTTGTCGGTAAGTCGATATATTAAAAAATCGTTGATATATTTTCGTTTACTCTCGCATCGTTCAGAAAATAACAAGGGGCACCATTCCAAAAGGTGCCCCTTCCTTTTATTTCGTAAACTGTGCTTCTTCCGTAGATCCTTTTAATGCTGTCGTTGATGAAGTACCACCTGTAATAACTTGCGCTACTTCATCAAAGTAACCTGTTCCTACTTCGCGTTGATGACGAGTTGCAGAGTAGCCGTGTTTTTCTGCTGCGAATTCTGCTTGTTGTAGTTCAGAGTACGCTGCCATGCCGCGCTCTTTATAGCCACGCGCTAATTCAAACATGCCGTAGTTTAATGAGTGGAAGCCAGCTAGTGTTACGAACTGGAACTTATAACCGTAAGATGCGATTTCTTTTTGGAAGCTTGCAATTGTTTTCTCATCTAGTTTTTGTTTCCAGTTGAATGAAGGTGAACAGTTGTATGCAAGCAATTTTCCTGGATGCTCTTTATGAATTGCATCTGCAAATCGTTTTGCATCTTCTAAATTTGGTTCAGACGTTTCGCACCAAACGAGATCTGCATAAGGAGCGTATGCTAAACCACGTGCAATTGCTTGATCAAGACCTGCTTTCGTACGGTAAAATCCTTCTGGAGTTCTTTCACCTGTAATAAACGCTTTATCAACTGGATCGATATCGCTCGTAATTAAATCTGCTGCATCCGCATCCGTTCTTGCAACGATAATTGTCGGCACTCCCATTACATCAGCAGCAAGGCGTGCCGAGATTAAATTACGTACCGCTGTTTGCGTTGGCAACAATACTTTTCCGCCTAAATGACCGCATTTTTTCTCTGAAGATAATTGATCTTCAAAGTGCACACCTGATGCACCTGCTTCAATCATACCTTTCATCAGCTCGAATACGTTTAATTGTCCGCCAAATCCGGCTTCTGCATCTGCTACAATCGGCACGAAATAATCTGTATCATCGCTTCCTTCCATATGCTGAATTTGATCCGCACGTTGCAGCGTTTGATTAATTCGTTTTACGACAGCAGGTACGCTGTTCGCTGGATATAAACTTTGGTCTGGATACATATGTCCAGAAAGGTTCGCGTCCGCAGCTACTTGCCATCCACTTAAGTAAATTGCTTTTAGCCCAGCTTTCACTTGCTGCATCGCTTGGTTCCCTGTTAATGCGCCAAGTGCGTTAATGTAATCTTCTGTATGAAGCGATGACCAAAGCTTTTCTGCACCGCGGCGCGCTAACGTATGTTCAATATCAATTGATCCGCGCAAGCGAATTACATCTTCTGCCGAATATGGACGTGTGATCCCTTTCCAGCGCGTATCTAGTTCCCAGCTCTCTTGTAATTTCTCGATTCTTTCGTTTTGCATTTGTTCCATCCCCTTTTCATTTTTTATAAAATTTCATAACCCGGTAATGTTAAAAATGGTACGAATTCATCATTCCGAACGAGATTTGTAAACAACGTTGTCGCCTCTTGGAATCTCCCTTTCTTAAAGGCTTCTTTACCAATCTCTCTTTCTATTTTTGCTAGCTCTTCTTCTTTTAGCTCTTCCATCAGTTCAAGCGTAATATTACGGCCATCATTTAGCTTTCCACCTTCATGACGAATCCATTGCCATACTTGTGCTCTAGAAATTTCTGCTGTTGCCGCATCTTCCATTAAGTTATAAATTGGTGCTGCTCCCCGTCCGCTTAACCAAGATGCGATATATTGAATACCTACACTAATATTCAGGCGAAGCCCTTCTTCTGTAATCGTTCCCACTGGTACTTCTAATAAATCCTTTTCTGTAACATGTATCTCTTCACGTTTTCTAAAAATTTGATTTGGTGTTTTCATAATGTGATTAAATACTTCCATCGCGACTGGTACAAGTCCCGGGTGGGCAACCCAAGTCCCGTCATGACCGTCTAAAGCTTCGCGCTCCTTATCTGCACGCACTTTTTCAAAAGCTGCTTCATTCGCTTCTGGATTGTTTTTAATCGGAATTTGTGCTGCCATTCCTCCAATCGCCGGTGCATTACGGCGATGACATGTTTGAATGACTTTCAAAGAATACGCGCGCATAAACGGCGCCGTCATCGTGACTTGCGCTCTATCTGGAAGTAAAAATTTATTATGATTACGGAAACTCTTTAGAAAGCTGAAAATATAGTCCCACCTTCCGCAATTTAACCCAGCAGAATGATCTTTAAGCTCATACAAAATTTCATCCATTTCAAACGAAGCGTGAATCGTTTCCAGTAACACCGTTGCTTTGATCGTTCCGTTTGGAATACCGATATATTTTTGAGCAAATTCGAAAATATCATTCCATAACCTTGCTTCTAAATGGCTTTCCATTTTCGGTAAGTAAAAGTATGGACCGCTTCCTTTCGCTAGAAGAGCTTTCGCATTATGGAAAAAATAAAGTCCGAAATCTACTAAGCTACCAGACATATTCTTCCCTTCAACTTGCATATGTTTTTCTTCTAAATGCCATCCTCTTGGACGCACAATTAATACAGCTGTTTTACTATTTAAATGATATTCTTTTCCGTTTTCATTCTTATGTGAAATCGTTCCCTGTACTGCATCTCGTAAGTTTATTTGACCTTCAATCGCATTTTCCCAAGTTGGTGAATTCGAATCTTCAAAATCTGCCATAAAAAGATGTGCTCCTGAATTTAAAGCATTAATAACCATCTTTCTATCTACTGGTCCAGTAATCTCTACGCGGCGATCCTCTAAATCTTTTGGCAATTTAGCAATTGTCCAATCTGCCTCACGTATGCGTTTTGTTTCTTCTAAAAACTTCGGAAACTCTCCTGCATCAATTCGCTTTTGTTTCTCCGCACGCTTTTGTAAAAGTTCTATGCGGCGCTCATTAAAATTTTCATGTAGTTCCTTTAAAAAACTAAGCGCCTCAGGTGTCAATATTTCGTTGTACGCTGGTAACATTTCTCCCACGAGTGTAACCCGTGAAGTTTGCGTCGACATATTAGCATCCCCTTCTTAAACTGTTTTATAACAGATTTGATTTTATGTTTTATATTATATAACAAATTTTCAGAAAAGGAAGTTTTTTTCGGAAATTTAACTGATTTTTTTATAAAACTGTATTCTTCCACAGTCATTACACATAAAAAAGAAGCCGGTGTTATACAACACCGGCTTCTTTTTTA
Source organism: Bacillus thuringiensis (assembly GCF_022095615.2). Taxonomy (NCBI): domain Bacteria; kingdom Bacillati; phylum Bacillota; class Bacilli; order Caryophanales; family Bacillaceae; genus Bacillus; species Bacillus thuringiensis. The sequence continues at coordinate 1,096,761 of NZ_CP155559.1, read as the reverse complement.
TTGTTTATTCAAAAATTGATTTAAATAAGAACTGCGCATATTGTTCACGTGTTACTTTCATGTTTGGAGCGAAGTTACCCTTCCCATCCCCTACTGAAATACCATTTGAAGCTACTGCATTAACCGCATTGTATGCCCAATGCCCTTTTGGTACATCTTTAAATCCTTGTGTTCCTTTTACTTCTAACTCATATGCTTCAGTAAGTACTTGCGCCATTTCTGCACGTGTTAGTGTATCTTTCGGTCTAAAGTTTCCAGTTCCATCACCATTAAAGATGCCTACCTCTGTTAATACTAAAATTTCTTCTAAGAACATTGTTGATTTTTCATTAATATCTTTGTACGGATTCTCAAGGATATCGCCTTCCTCGAATACTTCACTGAAATCGATAGTACGATAAATTAAAGCTGCTACTTGTTCACGAGTTACGTTATGCCCAAAACCGAACACACCATTTCCGTAACCAAGCATAATTTCGTGTTCTGCTAAAGTTTGAATTGCTTCATAAGACCAATGTCCTGCTGGTACATCTTTAAAGATAGCTGGACTTGCTTGTTGCGATTTCGCAGCTAATTCAGCTTTTGCTGTAGTCCCCTCAGCACTAAATGCTACTCCACCCATAATTGTTAAAGCTGTTGCTACTTTTAAAAATTTTTTCTTCAAAGTACTCTCTCCCTAATCAAAGCTTATTTTTTTCTAATATAAAGAATTAACGAAAGAGTAACAATACGTTTATTCATATAATTCTTGTCCAAATTGTGAATCATAATTCACTTACTTCCCTTTACACTTCGTTGATAATCAAGGTGATACAATATGTTTTTTTTCGTATAAAACAGGTATATAACCAATCACTGTTCATGCTTATTTTTCTTTCTCCTGCTACTTGATGGCAATAAAATCCTCAATAAAAAATCCGGAGAATACGCAGATAGTTTGAAAATCTATCACCCGTAAAAATCCAGTATTTCAAATAATTAATCTACTACATATACGTATAAAAACACATAATATAGATTAAAAATAACTAAGAGGAATGTGAAAGATCACATTCCCCCTCTTTATTCCTTATATTAAAATATTATTTATAACCTATTATTAAATTAAACAATTTTTACATTTTAATAATCTTCATCTTTCAAATTAAAATTAATAACAGCTTTATTTAAAAACGTTGCATATTGCTCACGTGTTACAACTTTATTCGGTTCAAATTTCCCATTTCCTGTTCCTACTATGACCTTATTAGACTGCAGTGCACTAATCGCATTTTTTGCCCAATGATTATTTGGTACATCTTTAAATGTATGGTTTTTCTTCACCTCAAATGTAAATGCCTTCGTAAGAATTTGCGCCATTTCTGCACGTGTTACTGGTGCAGCTGGTCTAAAGTTTCCTTTTTCATCGCCTTTAAAAATACCATGCTCTGTTAATACTAAAATTTCATCTAAAAACATTGTTGCTCTCTCAGAAATATCTTTGTATGGATTTTTTAAGGGTCCTTCTTTTTTCAAATTCAATGTACGATAAAGTACTGCTGCTACTTGTTCTCGTGTTACATTATCTCCTACACCAAACTTACCATTTCCATAACCTAGCATTACTTTATTGTATACTACGTCCATTATATCGTCATATGCCCAGTAATTTACTGGAACATCATCAAACACAATCATTTCTGGATATTCTTCTGCTTTTATGTTTGGAACATTGGTACTTACAAACAAGCCGCCCATAATAGTTACCGTTGCCATTATACGTAACATGTTCTTCTTCATTGCCCTCTCCCCTTTATCTCCATTTGAAAAAACGGAAAATAATAGACTGAAATCCTTTCCAATATTACATATGTTGCCTTCGCACCCATTATGCAATATATTACATTTAAAAAATCTATTATTGTGAAAATCACTACTAAAGGAGAGCCAATTCGCTCTCAATTTCAATTTTTATACCGAATTGTACGCAAATCATTTCCCTTTCCTATGGTCATTTAAAGGTGTTTCTATACATTAAATATTCTACTTTCTTAAAAAGAAATCCTTCACATTTTAAAAGTTCATTTTCTAGACAAAAACCGCAAATATATGTTGTTACTCCGTATATATCGACGTTTCGACAAAGGATATCAACTGAACTACAACATACGAAAATAATAACCTATCTATTAATGAAAGCTCATAATAAGCGGGAGATATCTCCTCTACAAATTATGAGCTTTCTCTTTCTCTATTCCATTTTCCCTGGAGAATTATCAATAGATCGTTTTAAAAATTTCGCGAATTGTCCGCGTGTTACGAGCATTTCAGGCTCAAACTTACCATCCCCGGTTCCTACCACTACATTATTAGACTGTAATGCGCTAATTGCATCTCTTGCCCAATAGTTTTCTGGTATATCTGTAAATGTATGCGAGCGCTTTGTTTTCAACTCATATGCTTTCGTTAAAATTTGTGATAACTCTGCACGAGTCAGTGTTGCTTTCGGACGGAAATTTCCATTTTCGTCTCCTTTAAAAATACCAAGCTGTGTTAAGCGTAAAATTTCGTAAGGGAACATGGTTGATTTCACACTTATATCTCTATATGGATTCTCATTAATTACAGTTCCTTTTACATGAAGTGCACGATATAATACTGCCGCCGCTTGTTCACGTGTTATATGATCTTCTACACCAAACTTACCATTTCCATATCCAAACATAATTCGATGATATACTACATATTTAATATCATCACACGCCCAATGATCTGTTGTTACATCGTCAAACTCTATCATCGGACCAGATTTTTGGATAACAGCTGTATTTGCAGACACACCATTTGCATTTACAAATATTCCCCCCATTAAAGTTAAGGTTGTCGCGATCTTTACTAGCTTTTTCATCTCTCTCATCTACCTTTTTCCTTTATTTTCCTACAAATTATATTGTACAAAAAATAAGAAAATTATCAATAGAATATAATTATTTTTTTTACAATTATGAATACAATTTTTCTTTTACTGCTATTTCTTCATCCTTCGTTTTTCGAAAAGTAAATGCCATCCCTACAAATATAAGAACAATTCCTACTACTTGCATACTAGTCGGTCTAAATCCGGTAAAGACTGTATCTAATAGGATCGCAACAGCAGGATCTAAAAACACTAATACAGAAATTAATCTCGTCGATAAACCTCTTAAACTGTCAAAAAATAAGTAATATACAAATCCCGTATGTATAAGTCCCGTCGCTGTGATCATCATCCAGTTCATCTCTGTTAATCCTTGGAACTTGCCAAAATCTATGAATGGTAGCAATAAAAATATACCTAAAAACGTTTGTAAAAATGTCATTGCATATGCGCTCGTATGCTGAATTCCTTTTCCCAATAAAGTGGTAAAAGCATAAAATACAGCTGCAAGAAGTGCCCATACCATTCCAGATGACATTAGTTTTTCAAGCGATAAACTTCCATCTACTCCAGCGACTAAAACTGTACCGATAAAACAAATGACAATGGACATAACCGCAAATACTGTAAGTCTCTCTTTAAATACAATACTACCAATCATTAATACGATAATGGGGGCAAGATGGTAAACTGAAATCGCAATTGTAATCGACATAACTTCAAACGCTTTAAATAGAAATACCCAGTTAAAAACGAGAAATACACCGCATGCTAATATTTGCATTACTTCTTTTTTATTCCATTTCTCACTTTTATACTGTCCTGTTACGAGCCAACATAATGCTAAAAATATAGTCGCACAAATGCAACGAACGAATACTAATTCAAAAGACGGTAAACCTGTTTGAACAGAAAAAAATCCAATTGATCCGAAAATAGACATCGAAAGGATCATTTTTATAGCTGGCATTGATTTTTTATTGAACACCCTTTCTCTCCTCCTATAATCTATTTTTTACAAACGAAACATCTCCAAAACATTACGTATTATTATATATTACAATCGGAAAATTGTAAAAAATTAGAATATAATAAGTGATAGCCGCACAAAATTCCCATAAAAAAATCATCCTTTTTTACATAGGATGATTTTTTTATCTATTAAGAGGAATTTCTCTATATTAAAACTGAAATATACTACTACTTTTGAAGAGTAAATTGAGCAACTATTTGTTTTAATTCTCCTGCTGCGTTATGCATATGTTCAATTGAAACCGAGATCTCTTGAACAGATTTTTCTTGCTGTTGAATAGACTCTTTTACCCTATCAGTTCGATCAGATGATCTTTGGGAAATTTGAGCCATGTCTTCTGTAGAAGCCGAAATCTCTTCACTACTCGCTGCAATTTCATCTGTAGACATAGATACCGTTTGAATTTGCTCAGATACTTGCTGTACTTTTTCTGTAATTTTTCCAAATACTTTTTCTGTATGCATTACTACTTGTGTACCTGCCTGTACCTCATTATCTACTTTCCCCATCATATGTACCGTATGGTTCGTTGTTCCCATAACTTGAGTAATAAGCTTCTCAATTTGTTTTGCAGAATCACTAGATTGTTCTGCTAATTTTCTTACTTCATCTGCCACAATTGCAAATCCTCTGCCACTTTCCCCAGCACGTGCAGCCTCAATTGCGGCGTTTAATGCTAATAAGTTAATTTGAGAGGTAATACCTTGCATAACATCAATGATTTTAACAATTTCTTCTGATTGTTCTTTCATAGTCTCTACTTGTTTCACACCGTTATGTACTGAGTTTTGGATTGTATCCATCTGTTGAATCATTTGTTTCATTAATTTGTTACCACTCTCTGCATCTAATGCTGATTGAGCAGACAATTCATTTACAGAGGATGATGTATTCACTATACTCTGCATTCCTTGTGTCAACTCTTCCATCGCACCCGCAGTTTGCTCCATTGCTTGCATTTGACTCTCTGCGCCATTTGCAACTTCTGCAATATCTATAGTGATTTTCTTCGCTGCACCACTAGATACTTCCGATGCAGATACTACTCCGTCTGCATGTTGGAATAAAAGCTGAATATTATTCTCTACTTCTTGCATATTTGTTCTTAGCCCTGTAATCATTTCGTTAAAATCACTTACTAATACACCTAATTCATCCTTAGCATTATACTCACCATGTACAGTTAAATCTCCTTCTTTTGCTCTTTCCATCATACGACTAACCGTTTGTAAAGGAGCAACTATAAGCCTGCTAATAATATAACTTACTATACATATAACAATTGTAGTAACTACTACAAGAATGATAAAAGTAATAACGGACCTATCTATCATTTTTTGAGAATCCTTAAATACTTGATCAGCTAAGTTTGAAACATACGATTCTAGATCCACCGCATAGCCAGCTAACTCTACTCCCTTCGGTTTTAAGTCCTTTTGAAATTCGTTTACCATTTGAGATTCATTTGTTACCTTCGCCTTTTCAAACAACTTCTTATATGTCTCCATATAACTTGGCAAAGATTTCTTCATCTTCTGAAACAGCTCATCCTCTTGCTTACTTAAATTAACGCCATCATCATATTCTTTTAATAAAGAATCATATTTTTTAAGATCCTTTTCAACATTACTAATAATCCCCTCTTTATTTGTCCCCTCATTTTGTGACGTTGTAATTAATTCTAGTAAGTTATATTCTAGTGAATTTTGTGTACGAAGCATTCCTTCTAATATAACTGCAGAATTTTGATAATCATCTACTACAATCTCTGTATCGTGCTTAATTTTATTAATAGAATTAATTGCTACACAGCTCATAATTGTCATGCCCAAAACTGCTAATGAGATAAGTAAGAATAATTTATGTTTCACTTTTAAATTTTGTAAAAAATACATATTTCCACCTTTATTCCTTTATATATAGATTTTTAGAATTTTATAGCTTATTATTTACAAAATCACAATAAAAAGCAATGATAAATATTCCCAATATCGAACTTATATCTCTATAAAAAAAGAAGTAGCATAATCGCTACTTCTTTTTGCTTTGTTTCTCATATTGTTCAAACGTATGAATTCTTTCGAAAATTGGTGGATGTGTGTATAAGAAAAACTTCACTAACGCAGGCGGATTTACTTGACTTAAACTCGTTTTTGATAAATATTGAAACGTTTTTACACCAGATTTCCCGTCTTTCGTCATATCTAAAGCATATTGATCTGCCGCTCGTTCTTCTATACGAGAAACATAGTTTGTTGCTGGCTGTGATGCAAAAGAGAGTAGAGAAGAAATTAAGAAAAATAAAGGTAAAATTGAGAAACATGCTGCTTTTGAAATTTGCAGCGTATCTCCCCATTTTCGAATACACATATTGATAATACGACTAATGAGATACATCCCTATAAACGATAGCAGTACATAACTCGCAACGCCCCAATATATATGTTTCATAACGTAATGCCCCATTTCATGGGCCATTATAAATAAAATCTCTTTATCTTTTAATTGCTTAAGCGTTGTATCCCACATTACAATACGGGCGTTAGGGCCAATTCCTGTTACGTAAGCATTTAACGCATTCGTTTTTTCCGACATATTTACTTCATATACATGTTTAGCTGGAATTTCGGCTTTGTCTGCTATCGCTAAAATTTTCGTTTCTAATTCTTTATTTTTCAGCGTCGAGAAGTCGTTATACAGTGGATCAATAACTACAGGCTGTATGAATGTTAAAAAGATTGTAAAGGGAACAGAGAGTGCCCACCCTGCTAGCCACCATCTCTTCGGGAATTTACGGATAAGCCATAACAGAACGGTAACTACGATTAGCATAGTCGCATAACTCTCCCAAAAACCAATAACGTGATCTTTTATCCAGCTTTGTGTACTTTGCGTTGAAATGCCGTAATCAACGGACACTTTTCGGCTAATCCATTGCATCGGCAGGGCAAGAACTGTTGTGAGTAGCGATAAATAAAAGAAATAAATCGCAACTTGCAGGACGCTTATTTTCGTCGTTTCCTTCGACCATTTCTCAAACTTTCTTGAAACACCGAGCACAAGTACAAATAATAAAATAATCCATTCAAGAGGCGTCGCTAAAAAGTATAGCAAATTTTTCACGCGCGAATACTCTTGGCTTAGCGTAAGCTCTCTTGCATTCATAAACGTTTCTGGATCTGCACTCGTTCCTTTATACATGTCCGGAATCAGTTCATGATTCCATCCAAATAAATACCAATATATAAGCAACGCAAACCCAACGTACAAAAAAAGCGACCACCCAATAACCTTCCTCACGCTATTCCCTCCTCTATGCTGCCTGTCTATTATTATTGTAAGTTCGTACATGCTAAATTAGAACAAGCTTATTAAGCGAATTGCTCGAGATCCTTCTAGTTATATAAAAAAAACTCTTCTACATAAAGAAGAGTTTTACCTACCTTTAGACACTTTCTTCGGTTCATACTCTGGGATAAGAAACGTACTTATAACCCAACATATTAAACCAGCGCCTTTTATATAGCGTATATATTCATAGTCTTGAAAAAATAAAGTCGTTACAATAAGCGTAAAAAATCCAATTAAAACTAGTACGTATCCTATTTGCTTCTTAGATAACATAACGGGTCCCCTTAAGGAAGTACATCCATTAATAAACTAAAATCTTGTAAAGAAAAAGAACTATATTTCATAATACCTTGTACAGCTAAAAGTAAAATAAGACCGGTCACACACATATAATTAACGCTTTCTTCACTCTTTTTTTCAGCAACTACTCCGCCGCTTATACATAATATTCCTAGCAAATGAAGTGCTAAATACATGAAGAAATAAGCTTCCTCCCAGCGAAGAATAACATTGACTGTCGTTATCAGCACAATACTAAGCAAAATCAAATAAAAAAACTTATTTGATGATATTGTTTCATTCATATAATTTTATACATCCCTTTCAAATTTAGAATTAATGATGTTTCAAAGCTATAAAGTAAATGATTGTTTTCATACTATAAAACAATAGGAAAGCTACTATTACTTTCTCGAATATTTTATGAACCCACATATACTTCTCTTCATTTTTTCTGAAGATGCGCTTCATCATTTCTTCTACAACTAGACCAAATATTAGTAAAACCCCTAACACAATAAGAAGAGAAATAATATTTTCTTTTAAATGAGTACTAGAAAATAAGTAATACTCTGGAAACACAATCGTATCTACTACAGGTTGAAGCCAATGGCAAACGTTTCTATCACATATATCTGTAATAGACGTAGAATCTATAATGTCTTTCAATATTTTCTCAATCGTCTTCTTCATCTTACTTATCCCCCACTACATCTGAAAAACTCGTTTCCTGCTCTACATATATAGCTGGCATTTCTTTATTCCAATATTTGCGGTTAACAAGTAAAAAGATGAGTACTAAGTTTAATCCTGCTATAAAAATAATAAGTCCTGGAAAGAAGGTCGTATAATTTGAGAAATCTGCAAAACTCATTATCTCTTCTTTATTTATTAGAAAAGAAACGCCGATTACAAATGCATTGTTTAACATGTGAATAGCAATTGGCATGAGTAAGCTATTCGTACGAATATATACGATTGATAGTACAACGCTAAATACAACTGCACCTAGGAAATCAACGTGTAACAACGCAAACAATAGCGCTACAACAATGATCGCTATACTCGTTCCCCATTTTGCTGCAAAGCGTTGCAGTAAAAATCCCCGAAAAACAAATTCACCAATAATCGGTGCGATGAATACGACCATAATAACTTGATATACATATCCCCCTGTACTATCTATAATCGGTTCACGTAACGCGTTCATAATAAATTCCGGTGTAATCCATGCAAAGCTATACATGTACAAAATAAGATACCCATAACTAAACACGCATAACATAATCGTAATGTATAAAACTTGCACCAGGTTAAATGTTTCATTTTTATTAATAAATACTGAAAAGGAAACACGGTGTTTTCTATACTCATAAAAGATCCACGCAATCGGAAGAATATAGAATATAAGGATATTTATAAAAGAAGAATTTTGCATATGAAATGTATTTTCTATCAATTCATTACTGCCTCTAACTACTAAAGTTAATAGTGCAAATACAATTAAAAAATATCTAGCTCGCATCGTTTGAAACGGGTTCACACTCATCTCCTCCCCTATGTTACTTTTATCATATCATTTGATTCTTAATTTTTTGAGAAAGAAAACCTTAAAATTTCCTTAAAAATTCCATAAGTTACAGAAAGATGATATGATATTCGAGGAAATTAGGAGGGATTCTTTATGTATCAAGCAAATATTTTGCTCGTTGATGATGAAACAGCAATTTTACAATTACTAACTACCATTCTTGAAAAAGAAGGTTTTTCTCATATTACAACTGCAACATCGGCTGAAATAGCTTTATCTCTCACTGAACAAAACGATTACGATTTAATTATTTTAGATGTCATGCTTCCTGGTCAGTCTGGTTTTGATATTTGTCCAATCATTCGCAAAAAAACTGATTGCCCTATCTTCTTCCTCACAGCTAAAACATCTGATTTAGATAAAATATCTGGATTTTCACACGGTGCAGATGATTATATTACGAAGCCATTTAATCCACTTGAAGTAGTCGCTCGTATGAAAGCACAACTCCGAAGACATATGAAACAAACAATGCCGCACGAACAAAAAGCACACTCCAGTTCATTTGGCAGATTTGCAATTGATCAACATTCCGCAGAACTTACAGTAAATGGACGTATTGTCGAATGTTCCGCCCAGCTATTTCAGCTATTACTCTTCTTTTGCGAGAATCCGAACTATGTATTTTCGAAAGAAGAAATATACGAAAAAGTTTGGGGAGCACCTGCCTACAATGGCGATGACAATACCGTTATGGTCCACATTCGAAAACTACGTGAAAAAATTGAACAAGACCCAAGTAAACCAGAATATATAAAAACTGTTCGCGGACTTGGCTATAAGTTCATTACAAAGTAGGGTGACGATATGAACTTTAATAAACGACTTATTATACAGTTTATCCTGCAACACGTATTTGTTTTAGTTACATTACTGCTTGCTGTAGTAGCTGCTTTCACTTATTTAATTTTCCTTGTTACTAGTACTTCATACGAACCGAATATTCCAGATGCTGATAATTTTATGATTGCAAGATATATCTCTTCAGAAGATGGCGATATTTCGTTAAAAGCTGAAGTAAAAGACTTAATTAAAGAAAAAAATGATTGGATTCAAGTTGTAGAGGAAAATGGAAAAGTTCTCTATCACTTTAATACGCCGAGTGACGTACCGACATCTTATACGAAAACATCTTTATTCTCGTATATACAGAATCATATAGAAAGCCCTTATACATTTACATATTGGGAAATTGAACTAGAAGAAAAGAACGTACTTGTTATATACGGCGGTATGTTAAAAAGCAATGTATTACTAAAAACAATACAGAAAGAGCACCCGTCTGTATCTACGGATTCGTTCATATTAACAGAAGAAGAAAAACAGTTACTTTCTAAAGAAAAAGCAGCACTTCAAATCTTTAATAGTGATGGCAAAGAAGTATTCTCCTATCCAGATGGAAAGAAAAGAACGTTTTCTGTCATACAAGCTGCTCTTAGCGAAAAGGAACCGTGGAATCATAAAGAAAACACGTCTAGCTTTTACGACACAAATAGCAATCATCTTCTTGTTGTAACTGCCAAAAATGAGTACTACTACCCAGATGATGAAATAGACGATGTATTTACTAAAAAGTTTCTAATCGGATGCGGATTAATCCTTCTTATCGTATTTGTTTATTTAGTCATTCTTTCTATTTGGTACGGTAATAAATTTGGAAAACCGTTACTCCATGCGATGCGCTGGCTTAAAAACATCGCTGGTGGAAAGTACGAAGAACCTGTTAGTAAAAAAGGGAAACCTGTCAGGTTCCGGCGATCCGGTAAAGAAAAATGGTCATTCCGCTTATTTAGTGATGTGACAAATTCACTAGAGCATCTTTCTATTACACTTAAAAAAAATGATGCGATGAGGCAAGTACTGCAGCAAACACGTGAAGAATGGATTACCGGTCTAACGCACGATTTAAAAACGCCACTTAGTTCTATATACGGCTATGCATTATTACTAGAATCAAAACAGTACAACTGGACCGATCGTGACATTCAACAATTCGGCAGCGTTATGAAAGAAAAGTCTCAATATATGACTACATTAATTGACGACTTAAGCTTAACGTATCAATTAAAAAATAACAGTCTTCCTGCTCAGCACGTAAACATCGAAATGAATCAATTCGTTCAAAAAGTATTATTACAATTCATTAATAACCCGACACTTCAAAATCAAAATATTGAATTCGTGCCGAGCTCAAACAAAATTCAATATTTCATTGAAGAAAAATGGTTCCAGCGTATTATCGAAAATTTACTAGTAAACGCTGTAAAACATAATAATGAAACGACTAATGTAATCGTAAAGCTTTCGCAAGATATAAATTCATTTACACTATCTATTTCAGATAACGGAAAAGGAATGGATGATAAAACGAAAGAACTTCTATTTGAACGGTATTACAGAGGAACGAATACAGAAGAAAGTAACATCGGAACTGGACTTGGCCTCGCTATTACGAAACAGCTCGTTCATGCTCATAACGGAACGATTTCTATCGATAGCGAACTAGGAAAAGGAACGACGATTATTCTTGTGTTTCCGTTCCGTTCGTAGAAAAGGTGCTTTGTGGTGCCTTTTCTTTTTTTATCGGGGAGTTTAGCGGTAAATGAAATTATATTGGCGATTTCTGAAATATATCGATTTACCGACACAAACTAACAACTATAGCACCCCATCTTATAAACAGAATTGTTTCCTATCCCTGAGCTGCACCAATTGTAATTTTACGAAATAAAAAAGCGAACCACCCACAGTGATTCGCCCTTGCTCTATTATTTCTTCTTCACCGGTATCCAAAGCTCTACTTGAGCGAACTCACTCTTATCTTCATGGCAGCGCTCATCGTATAGTTCAAACTCTGTAACACCGCAATGTTCGTATCCTGAATGCGGGAACCATTCTGAGAATACAGCATTCCACGTTTGGTGAATAGACGATACCATTTCTTCATGAGGAACTTTCGGCGTTGTAAATACGGCATATGTCGCTGCTGGGAAAGTACGCTTTGCAACTTCATTTGGTACATTTTCAAAGCCTGTAACTTCCATTCCGATAATATAAGTGAAGTCCCCTTTCTCTAAATTAAAATCAGTACATAATCCAAGCTCTACCCATTGGCTCGTATCTTTACGATTCGGAATCGTTGTTCCAAGATCTTTTTGTAAATATTCTTGCCAAAATACTGGAATGTCTTGATGGTTCTTCCCTTCTTTACTTGTCGTCTTCAGTTCATAACCCGCCACTAAAAATTCTGGTTTATTTACAATACGATATTCCATTTGTATGCCCCCTAAATACGGATTTAATTTTCTTTGCTTTACATTCACGCTGTAATACATCGGTGTTTCTATTTCTTGCTTTCGATATTCACTTGGTGTCATTTGAAATAATTTTTTAAAGGCTCTCGTGAACGTTTCATGAGATTGAAAGCCATGCTCAAATGCGATATCAATAACTTTTTCATCCGTATGAGAAAGTTGATAAGCTGCCCGGGCTAACCTCCTCTTTCGAACATACTCCATTACTGTATCACCTACTAACGCCTGAAATACACGATGAAAATGCGACTCAGAAAAACCTGCAATGCGAGCTAAATTACGCAGTGTCTGTTTTTCCATTACATCTTCCTCAATATAATCAATGGACCTTTGAATTTGTGTTTCATAGCTTTCCATCTCTGTTCACCCGCCTTATATGTATTATGATAAAAGAGAATCCTATCCAATTCTTGACGTTTTTTACTATAATTTTAAAAACAAATGTAACTTTTTTATATGTATTTCGTTGTTATGTATGAAGGGAGGGAAATGTAGTGAAACATAAACAATCATTAGAAGACATTTACTCCGAGCATATGCAAGATTTATTTCGCTATCTTCTCTCCCTAACCGGGGACTCCCACTACGCGGAAGATCTCATGCAAGAAACATTTTACCGAATGCTCGTCCATATTGATTATTACAAAGGCGAAGAAATTAGACCGTGGTTATTTACAATTGCCTACAACGCCTTTATCGATTGGTATCGAAAAGAGAAAAAATATAAAACAACACAAGTGGAAGAATTCCATTTACCAAACGTACCCAGTACAGAGCACTCTTATTTCATAAAACATGAGATTGCTAGTTGGTTAGATAGTTTATCTTCTCTCCCCCTTGAAAGACGAAATGTCCTGCTACTACGAGATTACTACGGATTCTCGTATAAAGAAATAGCAGAAATGACTGGTCTCACACTAGCAAAAGTGAAAATTGAATTACACCGCGGACGGAAAGAAGCGAGAAACATAGAGGAGTGATACAGATGGGGTGTGCAGCATTTAATAAACTATGGGAAAAATACGAAAAAGGAACACTCACACGTGATGAACAAGAAGAATTAGAAAGTCATATAGAAACTTGTGAGGAATGTGAAGTATATTTGGATGAATTGCTTACGAAGAGTGAGCCGATCAAGAAAAGACTACCACCACAAAATCTTACTGTCCCATTTTGGAAAATAAAGTGGAAACAACGTTGGCAAACCGTTAGTTTTGTCCTTGCTGTTGGTATAGCAATCTATTTTATTGGTCATTTTTCATCTTATTTTTACTTCTATAATATGAAAAAGTTAGTCGAAGTAGATGAGATTCCATCACTCGCACTAGAAGCAACAATGCCAAATAGTCGTTCCGCTGGAGGCAGCACAAAGATTAAACCCTTTTTCCGTACAGAAAATGAAATCGATTTATATAAAACAGTCGGCAAAAAAGAATTTCCAATCGGTACAGTAACAACGCGTAGTTTCTTATCATCTGTAACTGTCTCAAATCCATCCTGGGAAAACAGATCTTATTCAAACAAACTTTCCTTTGTTCACCCAAAAATTAAGCAAGGTGATTATTTGAAAGAACCATCTAAAAAAGTGTGGGATACACTTGCAAAAGTACATGAGGGAACTGTTGCAGAAGTAGCGATATCCTTTGACAAAGCTTATACTTTACAAGAAATAGAATCAATTCTATATAGCGCATTTGAAGCACAAGAAATGCCGCCAACTCCTGTATGGTATGCTTTAGACACAGGACAAGAAAGAATAGATGAGGAAGATTTCATCTTACATGGCAGAGAGGTTATCGGATTTCGAGAGCATATAAATCTCCCTGATAATGAGGCGAAACGACCAAAGACAAAAGAAGATGAAGTAATCGAAATGATGCGTATTCTTTCTGAGCATAAAGAAACTGTAAGTAAAACTACTCGAACTCATGAAAAAGATCTGAACTTAGATAAGCGCTATCAGTATGTAAAAGATAACGGTGTAAAAGTATACGGCATTGTCATTACTGGCCCGTCAAAAGAATTATTAAAACTACAAAACTCACCGCACGTTCGTTATGCGACTCTTGGAGATATTGAGGTTTGGAATTGGTTTGATTATTAATCAAAAAAGGTTGTGTAGCAAATAGCTACACAACCTTTTTAATAATCTAAACCCTATATCTCACTAACAGAATCCGTGAATAAAGCATGAAATACGTTAACTTCCCCCATACGTAAACATTCCGTTTCTATATCAGGAATTGCCGTTCTAGCAACCTCGCGTTCTATTCTTATAAACCCTTTTGTATTCATTAGTTTTTCAAATTTACAAATGTTATCCATTTCTACATCAATCGTCTCAAAAATCCATTCCCTTAGCTCTTCATCATATGTTGTTTTTAATACGTAGTAATAATAATATTTATCAAGCAAGCTCACAAAAATCCCTAAATCAAGACGCTCACCTCTTGATTTCCGTATCCAATCAATATCATCATTTAACATCAGTTCTTTTCCATTTAACAACACGTTATATTCTAAACAATTATATAAGTTTAAATCTGTACAGTCTGACACGTGATAATCACCAAATGTTGACTCGATTACAGACAAAATTTCCTTTTGTGAGCTTCCGTTTTTTATAAAGCGCTCTTTTAAGTCTACAAACTTTTTATACTCTTTAGATTCCTCGTACAACTCTTCTTCTTTCATAACATTTTTTGGAAAGAATTTGTAAACTGTTTCTCTTAATTCATATAGCATTTCATGTTTCGCTGTTTTAACCATTCTGTAAATCCCCCTATGTAAAAAGAATTCTCGCCGCAATAAAGAATCATACCCTAAATATGTTATTAATTAACAAATAAATTATATTAAAATAAGCAATATGATTCAATTCTAGTTTTTTAAAAATTTTCTGTTACAATAGCTAATTCCGAACATTATATTTATCTTAATATAAAAATTACAACAAAAAACGACAAAAATCTTTAAATTATCTTATAAAATAGTAAAATCTATATATAAAGAACGAAAGATTACAAATGAATTATTGAAAAAATTATTATTTTTGTCACATTAAAAATTAGTACTTTTTTCACAAATTATTTTTAATGGAAAACTTTACATTTTTATTTTTTTACCATAAAAGGGGTTTTTTTGGTAAAATAAAGGTGTATCGTAAAAATGTAACACATTTCCATACGAACAACCCTTTAAAGTGAAAAGGTGTCATCATAATTGATGACACCTTTTCCTATTCTAAATAAACTAATTAGAAATCACTTTCACATACATCCCTCTCACTGCTTTTTCATAAGCGATCTCGCTCACCTGTTTTATTTTTTCCGATACAATAGACGATCGAACAACTTCACCTTCACGAAGTAATGGAGGATCAATAAGGCGGACTTTATTTTTCTGATACAAATCATAGTCGTTTTTATCTTCTTTTACTTTTACATTCGGATGAACTTTGCTTAATAAAGCATGCACTTCCGGATCATTACATTGCTGTAATTTCACTATAAGCTCGTAATCTTCAAGAAGAAAATCATCTGCATGAATAACCCTCTTATGAAGAGCTAACTTTAACGTCTTAGCTAACATATCATTTCCGTAAATATTCAACGGCTTCATAAAGAAATCGATTACTTCTTTGTAATACGTTTCTGTAAACCACTCTGTTACTTCGATACTTTGAAGAACCATTTTGCCATCTACTGCGACAACATCCTCTAAAAAACGATGAACCTCTTCTAAAGAAATATACTCATATGTATACATATCCCGTAACGTATAATCCACTCGGTCTGCGCATAACTCTGGCGCTGACCTTTCGAGTAACGTCCAATTCGAATCATCTAACAAAATGTCCTCATAGTTATAACCATATTTCGCAAGAATTGCTGGAATTTCTGAGTTTTTCACGACAGAACTAAATATCTCTTCATGATAACTTTCATTTTCGTTATCAAAAACGTAATCAATCACGTGAGAAAAAGCAGTATGTGATACGTCATGCAGTAAACCTGCAATTTGTTCCTCTACTGAACCACCAAGTTTCTTAATTAACAACATAACGCCAACTGAATGATCAAAGCGCGTTACATTCCATTTCTCATTTATTAAGTAGCTTGCGCCAGCTTGATGAATACCTTTTAACCTTTGCACAGACTTACTTAAAATCAATTCTTCTACTACTTGATCCACTTCAAATTCTCCATATAGTACATCTGATATAATCACTTATAATCCCCCTTTATCTCTGCCATCTCTTATAATCGTACCTCTTTTATGAAATCGACACCATCTCCTGTTATAAATCTAAATATATTGATATCGAATTATCAATATTGTATATTATACATGTCTGTTATTTGTTTTAATTCATTTGTTTTTATTGAGCGCTCCTTATGTGGAGCCTTTTTTTATTGAAAAATATGAGGACTTTCATTCCAAATCGTAAACAGAACGCTAGAAATAGAAACGGACATATTCTGGCAAGAAAAAGGATAACATTGCCAGTTTTATTCCTTTTTGATTTAATACAGGTATAGCCATTAAAGGAAAGAGGGGGAACATGAAAAAGATTTTCTTCACCATTCTATTCATCATTATTGTATTGATTAGTTTAGGATATTGGAAATTCTTTACTTTATCTGGGCTTTCAGGCGGTGAAAAGATTCAATCCATACACTCACCAGATAAAACGTATACTTTACATATATACAGGCATAATGGCGGTGCAACGACTAGCTACGCTATAAGAGGAGAACTTGTAGCAAATCATAAAAAATCTATGACCACGAAAAATATATACTGGAATTATCGTGAAGAAACTGCAACCGTCAAATGGTTAAATGATCATACAGTGATGATTAATAAACATACATTAAATGTAGAGACGGACACGTATGATTTTAGAAAAAACGAAAGAGAAAAGGACCAACTTTTATGAGTTGGCCCTTTTCTCTTTATCCCATTATTCAAACGTAACCTCCACCTGCACAATCTCAGATCTACTTCCAAGTCTAAGTGGTGGTCCCCAAAATCCGAAACCAGAAGAAACAATCGCGTGGAATTCACCTTTTTGTGCATATCCCCAGTCTAGTTCGTACATTCTTCTCGTTACAATATGATTCGGTGCCATTTGTCCGCGATGCGTGTGACCAGATAATAATAAGTCTACACCTGCCGCTGCTGCTTGTTTTAATTCAAATGGTTGATGATCCATTGCGATAACTGGCATGGATTTATCTACCGTACTCATTAGATTTTCAAAACTTTGGCGATCTCGTTCTGTTTTATCTCTTCTTCCAACGAGATAGAAGTCATCTTCAATTGTGATCACTTCATCTAACAGAATACGAATATCAATCTTATCCATCTCTTGTAAAAATTCTGGAACCGCTCGTCCGTAATATTCATGGTTTCCTAACACGCCATATACACCTAGTGGAGCTTTCATTTGTTTCATAATTGGTCCCATATTTTTTTGAATGAACACACCTGGATGATCATCAATAATATCACCTGGCAGTAAAATAATATCAGGTTCCATCTCATTTACATGACGGACAAGTCTTTTTAAATGCGAAACGCCAGATAATTTACCGAAATGCATATCAGAAGCCATCGCAATGCGTAAACTTTTGCGTCCTTCTACTTTCTTCGGTATGTGTACCTCGTATTTTCTTACTACCGGGCTATATGCGTTGAATACTCCATACGCAAAAATAAAGATAAACGCAGCTAACACAGCCGCCCCTGTCCAAATAATTGCTGTTTCTTTCTCCACCCCAAATTGAAAAAGAAAAACTGTAATATTAGCAAGTGGCAACAACATAAGCGCATATTGTATGACCGCAAACCAGATCGAACCAATCGTCCGCAGGAATGGAAGGAACTTAAACACTTGCACGAGAATGTACGCATACGAAATAAATCCGACTAAGAAAGCGTAATATCCCCAAGACTCCCAACCAAATACCGTACTAAGCCAAACCCATCCGTTCCAGCCGATGTAAAACATAAGTAGTGTGTATACAAGTAACATAGTAAATATATTGAAATAACGACGATTTTTCACAGCAAGCCTCCTTATTGATTTCTTCTATTATAACTTGTTATGCACGTTTAACGTAAATATTAAGCACCTCGTTCATCACAGTAAAAACCTCTACTTGTTAGATTTTCATCTAACAAGTAGAGGACAAAATTAATAAAATCCTTTTGTTACATTCATTTTCTACTTATGAAACCTTACAAGATTGTCACCTTTCCGTAAGGTTATTAGATAGTTTATTTACTATTGCAATGTAATAATAAAAATCTGGTTCTTCTAAAAGTGAAGAAAATTTTACAAAACTTATGAATGCGAAAGCAAAGCAATTAAATTTATCTAATGAAGCTCATTTTGTTAATGCTACAGGACTCCCAAATGCTCAACAGCAAGAATCAAAAATGACTGCTTTTGATGTCGCAACGCTCGCGCAACATTTGTTAAAAACATATCCCGAAGTTTTAGATATAACCAAGCTAACAAACTATACATTATCGTATAATGGTGCAACTATAATGACTACAAATAAGATGCTCGATACATCTAATGATGAATTGTATTTTCAAGGAATTGATGGTTTGAAAACTGGATTTACAGATGAAGCAGGATACTGTTTTACAGGCACAGCAAAACAAGGTGAAAATAGGCTGATTTCTGTTGTTATGGGAACTAACGAAGATACTAAGAGATTTATAGAAACAAAAAAATATTTTCATATGGATTTCATAAAATTAGCTCGACTTTTTTGAATTGGTAGCTCTAATCTTTAAATTATAATAAATAACTAATACGAATTATATAGATATGTAAAAGCAATTCACTAGTTAGCTTCATCACAAATGATGAAACTTTTAAAATAGATGGGCTATAAGGAGTAAATATAATGATTAGAAAATTAATAGGTCGCTTAGTAGGAGGAGCTGTTTTTCTCTTCCTATGCATATATATTTTTTTACCTAACATCACTGACACTGCTAAAAGTAAAGACGATATACAAAATAATGATGGATCTGTAACGATTGCATCACCCGATACTGTGGATGTAGTAGTTAATAAAAATAGGAAACTTCCAAGTAATTATAGACCTGACGATTTAGTTGTACCTAAGGTGACATTTGCATTCGATGGGATTCAAGAAAAAAGTCATTTACGAAGTGAAGCTGCTATCGCTTTGGAAAAATTATTTACCTTAGCGAAACAAGATGGAATCGTATTACATGCTATATCTGGATTTCGTTCTGAAGAATATCAACAAACTGTTTATAGACGAAATGTAGAGAAACAAGGTCAAACCCAAGCTGATAAAGTTTCTGCAAAGCCAGGTCATAGTGAACATCAAACAGGGTTAACGATGGATGTATCTGCAAGTAACGTCAATAATACACTAGAAACACAATTCGCGAATACGATTGAAGGAAAATGGCTGAAAAACAATGCTCATCGTGCTGGCTTTATTATACGTTATTTAAAAGGAAAAGAGCACATTACAGGCTATTCATATGAACCATGGCATATTCGATACGTAGGTGACATTGCAACAGAGATACATGAGAAAGGTATCACGTTAGAAGAATATCACAATGAAAAATAACCCATCACCTTGTTACAAACACCTTAGGAGGTATATGGAGAAACAATTATATACTGCACCCTTACATCTCTGTACCTATAGAATCATTCGGTAATACAAACAGTGCAGTGGAATGAACTCAAATAGTTTCCAAATGAATATAAAGCTGAGAAGTACGGATTAAACCCATTCAATTCCTTGTATTTCTTACCCACTCTCCCTAGATTCTCAGCCAATGACATCAATCCGTACCTCAAAAACAAAAAAATACGGTCCCTATACATACTCATATAGGAACCGCACCTAATTATTAAATAACAAAATCCTCCGGAATAAACACCTTCACTTCTTTTGGCTGTACATATACAAAGTCACCCGCTTGAATGCTGAGCTGTCTAAACTGTTCTTTACTAATTTCTGCTTCTAAATACTCCTCTGTTCCGTCTCGCTTTAATTCTACATATACGACAGGTCCAACTGCGTGAGAGTATGATACTTTTGCAGGGATTACATCTACACTTTGTTTCGTACGAGAGATTGATAAGTGATGCGGCCTTACGTAAGCTACTCCGGCTACGTTTGAAACGTGCTTATGCTCTGGTGCTTCTAGTTCCACTGATCCTACATTTAGCTTACCTTTATGGACGCGGCCGTGAAATAAATTTACATTTCCTAAAAAGTCATACACGAACGGGCTTGCTGGGTTTTCATATACTTCTTCCGGCGTTCCCATTTGTTCAATGCGACCTTCATTCATTACAACGATGCGGTCCGCAACGTCTAACGCTTCTTCTTGGTCATGTGTTACAAATACGCTCGTAATTTGAAATTCGTCATGTAGTTTCCGGAGCCATCTTCGTAATTCTTTTCTCACTTTTGCATCAAGTGCACCGAACGGTTCATCAAGTAATAAAATTTTCGGTTCGACTGCAAGTGCCCGGGCTAGTGCGATACGCTGTCGTTGTCCGCCAGATAATTGCGCTGGGTAACGTTTGGCGAAACCATCCATTTTTACAAGCTTTAATAATTCTATTACTTTTTCTTCTATCACTTCTGCTGACGGTCTTAAGCTTTTCTTTCTTACCTTTAAGCCGAAAGCGACATTTTCAAATACATTCATATGTTTAAAGAGCGCATAATGCTGGAAGACGAAACCGACTTGCCGATTTTTCACATGAATGCTTGTTAAGTCTTCCCCATCAAATGATATAGAGCCGTCATCCGCTTCTTCTAATCCTGCAATAATTCGTAATAACGTCGTTTTCCCAGAACCTGACGGGCCTAATAAGGCGACAAGTTCGCCTTTTGGAATATCCAAATGAATGTCTGTTAGCGCCTGAAATGTACCATACTGCTTTGATACATTTTGAATTTGAATACTCACCATAATCCCTCCTTATTGTCGTTTTTCCATTCTCCATTCAATCCAGTTTTTTATAACGAGCGTAAGAACAGCGATGAGTGACATTAAAGTCGCCACAGCGAACGCTGCTGAAAATTGATACTCATTGTACAAAATTTCAATATGCAGCGGCATCGTATTCGTAACGCCGCGCACGTGACCTGATACGACAGAAACTGCTCCAAACTCACCGATAGCACGGGCATTACATAGAATCATGCCATATAAAAGACCCCATTTTATGTTTGGGAGCGTAACGCGCCAAAACATTTTCCAGCCACTTGCGCCAAGTGATAAAGCTGCTTCTTCTTCACTTTTCCCTTGTGCCTGCATAATCGGAATTAATTCACGGGCAACGAACGGGAAAGTTACAAAGATTGTTGCGATAATAATGCCTGGAACAGAGAAAATGAGTTTCACTCCATGTTCGAGTAACCATTCGCCAAGAGCCCCCCGCGGTGTGAAAAGTAAAACGAACACTAATCCCGCGATCACTGGTGACACAGCAAACGGCAGTTCAATAAGAGAAAGTAATACTTGTTTTCCTTTAAACTGAAACTTTGTAATAAGCCACGCAGCCGCTACTCCGAATATCGTATTAAGCGGCACAACGATTAACGCAACGAGAAGTGTTAACCTGATTGCCGAAAATGCTTCTTGATCTGTGATAGCGGCAAGGTATACATCAAATCCTTTTTCAAAAGCTTTCAAAAAAATTGTTACAAGCGGGAGTAATAGAAAGAGAGATAAAAATAAAACTGTAATTGTAATTAATATACTCGGTACAAGTTTAGATTCTTTTGTAGCTGACACACTTTTTACTATCTTCTTTTCTAATAATGTTGGTTCCACTTTCTCTCCTCCTATTCACTTTTTAATTCATGCCTTCTACTCCAGCTTTGAATCATATTAATAAGAAGAAGGAAAAGAAGTGAAATAATAAGCATCACGGTCGCTACAGCTGTTGCTCCTGCATAATCATATTGTTCTAGTTTCGTCATAATCATAAGCGGTGCGATTTCTGTTTTCATCGGCATATTACCTGCGATAAAAACGACAGATCCGTATTCTCCTAATGCCCGCGCAAATGCGAGTGAAAAGCCAGCAAGTAAAGCCGGGAATATTTCTGGCAAAATGATTTTCACAAATATTTGGAAGCGTGACGCCCCTAAGCTAGAAGCCGCCTCTTCTACTTCTTTATCAATATTTTGAAGTACCGGTTGCACCATTCGAACGACAAACGGTAAACCGATAAAAGTAAGCGCAACGATTATTCCGAGCGGCGTAAAAGCTACTTTTATATGAAACAGACTAAATATTTTCCCAATCCATCCATTTTCCGCATAAAGCGTTGTAAGTGTAATACCAGCTACAGCTGTCGGAAGGGCAAACGGTAAATCAATGAGTCCATCTAATAATCGTTTCCCTGGAAATGTATAACGAACGAGTACCCAAGCAATTAATAAGCCAAAAATGGCATTTACAACTGCTGCTGCAAGTGAAGTCGTTAAACTCACTTGATAAGAATGCAGTACACGCTCGCTCGTTACAACCTCAGCAAACTTCTTCCAACCTAACTGTGAAGTTTGAATAAATACGATAGAAAGTGGTATAAGTACGAATAAACTCATGTACAGCATTGTAAATCCAAGCGATAATCCAAACCCTGGTAAAACACGTTTCTTCCTCATCCTCTTTCACCTCATCCCCCTTTAGCAGCGCGTATTATTTTTGATAAATTTTATCGAATACGCCGCCGTCATTAAAATGTTTCTCTTGTGCTTTTTTCCATCCGCCAAATAGTTCATCCACTGTAAATAATTGAACTTTCGGAAATTGAGATGCATATTTTTCTGCTACTTTTTCGTTACGCGGGCGATAAAAATTTTTCGCCGCAATTTCTTGCCCTTTTTCTGAATACAAATATTCAAGATACCCTTCTGCTACTTTCCTCGTTCCTTTTTTATCAACGACTTTATCTACAACAGCTACTGGTGGTTCTGCTAGTATACTAATTGGGGGTGTTACAATTTCAAATTTATCTTTTCCGAGCTCTTTTTGTGATAGTAATGCTTCATTTTCCCACGCGATTAATACGTCACCAATTCCTTTTTCAACGAAAGTTGTCGTTGCTCCGCGTGCCCCTGAATCTAGTACTTCTACATTTTTATAAATTTGGCCGACAAACTCTTTCGCTTTATCTTCACTATTGTTATACTTCTTCAGTGCATATCCCCATGCCCCTAAATAGTTCCAACGTGCTCCCCCGGATGTTTTCGGATTGGGCGTAATGACAGATACACCTTTTTTCGTTAAATCATCCCAGTCTTTAATTCCTTTCGGGTTTCCTTTTCGCACAAGAAATACAATTGTTGATGTGTACGGAGTAGAATTATCCGCAAGTCGCTTCTGCCAATCTTCCGCTAGTTGTTTTTTCTTACTGATCGCATCAATATCATAAGCGAGCGCTAACGTAACAACGTCTGCTTCTAAGCCGTCAATTACAGAGCGCGCCTGACTTCCAGATCCCCCGTGTGATTGTTTTACATTTACTGTTTGCCCATGCTTCTCTTTCCAGTACTTCGCAAAATCTTTATTAAAATCTTGATATAACTCACGTGTTGGATCGTAGGAAACATTTAAAAGCTCAACTGTTTTTGTATCTCCACTTCCTTCAGAATTATTAGTGGACGTTGCCGAACCACACCCTGATAAAAGCACAACCGCTGATAATAAAACACCTGTACTTTTCATAAACGCTGTCTTACCCCACTTTTTCATCGTTAAGCCCCCTTAGTTATACAATAGAAAAAGGCACACAATATATTCACAAACGTGAACATTGTGCGCCTTCAGTTTATCTGATTAGCTTCTAATGTATTCTATTCGATTTCTTTTCATTTTAATTCTGCAATTCACATGTGTCAACTTGGAATTTATTTTTTTTCCTAAATAAAAATCAGTGAGGATAGTCCCTCACTGATTACAGTTTCAATTTATTTCTTCAACTTATCCGTCTTCGCAATAAATTGTGCTGCTTCCGCACGGCTTACCGCTTTATCTGGAGCCCAACCATTATCTGTTCCAACTGAAATGTTTTCTTGGATTAAAATATTGGCATACTTCGCCCCCCAATGATTGTTTAAGTCAGCAAATTCTTTTGGTAGTTTCATATTTTCATTTCTTTCTAATTTATATGCATTTACTAACATCGTAGCCATTGATGCACGGTTAATGATTCCGTTTGGATTAAAGTTACCCTTCTCATCACCTTTTACAATACCTGCTTTTTCAACAGCAGCAATATATGGAGTTGCCCAGTGGTTTTGTGCATCAGGGAATGATGGCTTCGCATCTTTATTAATTTCTAATCCTAAAACAGTTGCTAATATTTTTGCAGCGGAACTACGATCAATATTTTCAGCTGGTGCAAACGTACCATCTGGCTTACCGTGCACTGCTTCTTTATCTACTAAATATTGAACAGACTCTTGTGCCCAAGTTGGTACGTCAGAGAATTTAGGCTTCTGTTCAATTGCACTTGCATCGATTTCAAACTGCAGTTGATATTTATGATCATATTTAATTGCTGGAATTAATATATGCATTTGCATATTATATTTTTTTGAGAACTCACCTATTTCAAATTGAACAACTTTCGTACCGTTATTCGCTTTATCTTCGGAGATTACTTTTACATCATGAAATGTTCCTACTTTATTTGGATCTTCTACTCTAAGATACTGAAAATAGCTACTATCTTGAACTGTTAATGTAACGATTTTTTTATCACCTTGAATGGTTACTTTTGGATTTTTTAAATATGTAGACGCAACCGATGTATCATTCGTTTGATCTTTATAAGTCTTTAAAATAACGTCATATGTGCCATCTGCTAGTTTGCTATTTGCTTTCATTTCTACTGCCGCTTCTGCTTTCGCAATCGGTGCCATAATACCACTAAATGGAACTGCTAAAGTTGCTGCTATAACGAATGCATTAACATATTTTTTCTTAATCATTATCAACATGACATCTCCTTTTATATGAATATACCTAACATAACCATCATATTGATAATGATTATCAATGTCAAATAAAAAATATCATTTCCTACACAAATACGCCTTTCGCTCATTTTTAAATAGTAAATAATGTGCTGTATGAACTTTCCGTTCTAAATAATCGATAGAATACGAGCTTGATGGATCAACTAAATCACCTATCGCTCCTGAAAGGTGATCAATGACTTGCTGCAAAATCTCTAAGTTTTTCTTCTCATTTTCAGCATTCATTTCATCCATAATGTCACAAATAAGATATTGTACTCGCCGCAAACGTAATTCCTTCTGCTCCACGTATATCTCCTCCTTATTAGTCATATTACGGTTTAAATATATGGCACCATAGCTTAACCAATGCTAAAAAATACAAAGGCAACCATCTTCACAAAGATGGTTGCCCCTATTTTTAAACTTGCATCGCTTTTTCTCTCAAAGCTCTTCTCAGCAACTTGCCTGTCGTATTCTTCGGCAATTCTGTTAAAAACTCAATACTCATTGGCACTTTATATTTTGCTAAATGTAACGTGCAGTAATGCATAAGTTCTTCTTCTGTTACGTTAGCTTGTTTCAGAACGACGTAAGCTCGCACTGCTTCTCCTAAGTTTTCATCAGGAACACCAATTACGACAACTTCTGCTACGGATTCGTGTGTATATAACACTTCCTCTACTTCACGAGGGTATACGTTATAACCGCCAACTAGGACGATATCCTTTTTACGATCAACGATATAGAAGTAACCTTCTTCATCCATCTTCGCTAAGTCTCCTGTATACAACCAGCCGTCCTTTAATGTCGCTGCTGTATCTTCTGGCGCGTTATAGTATCCTTTCATAACGTTAGGCCCGCGAACAATTAATTCTCCGACTGCGCCAACAGGTACTTCTTCCCCAAGTTCGTTCACAATTTTATTTTCTACATGCCAAATATTTGTACCAATTGATCCTGGTTTACGAGGACGATCTAACGGATTGAAACAAGTAACTGGTGATGCTTCTGATAAACCGTATCCTTCTGAAACGATAACGTCAAAACGTTTTTCAAAGTTTTGCAGAAGCGCAACAGGCATCGACGCACCACCTGAAATACAAAGGCGAAGTGTCTTCACATCTTCGGCGCTCGCTTCTTCAAATAAATATAAGTAATTGTACATCGTCGGTACACCAGCAAAAATCGTTGGTTCGTACGTACGACAAATACGGAATACTTCTTTCGGACTAAATTTTGGTAACATTAAAATCGTTGCCCCGTTCACAATCGGCGCATTTACCGCCACCGTTAAGCAAAATACATGGAACATTGGCAGTGCCGCAACGACGCGATCATCGGCAGTATATTGTAAGTACGACGCCACATCGCTCGCATTACTATATAAATTTTTATGTGTTAACATAGCGCCTTTCGGTTTTCCAGTTGTCCCTGAAGTGTATAGGATAACGGCTACATCTTCTTCATCTAGTTCAGGACCTTCGTAAGTTGTATCTCCAGTTCCTACAAAACTAGTAAACGTTTTCATTTTTTCGGTTTCTGTATGGTTAAAATCTGATGAGGTTTCGCATATGATGATGTTTTCTAATGAAGGAAGTCTTGTTGTAAGAGATTGTATAACAGGTAGAAGGACGTCGAGTACGATGATTGTTTTTACATCTCCATTTTGTAAAATGTAATGCATTTCGTCTGCTGTATAAATTGGATTAACTGGAATGACAGTTGCTCCAGCTTTCATTGTTCCATATAAACCGACCAAAAAATGTGGTGAGTTTCCAACAACTAATGCGACATTGTCCCCTTTTCCAATGCCCATTGCTGCTAAATTGCCAGAAAACCTTGTGACCATTTTGTTTAATTGGTCATACGAGACCGACTGATCCATAAATATATAAGCCGGTTTATCCCCCTTCTTTTTCGCCGTTTCAGCCAAAGATTGAACGAGATTCACACAAACCCCACCTTTATAAAATTTAGAATATTTAAAAATTCTAAATTAATTATATTAAAAGAAAATTAAAGTAGCAAGTGATATTCTATTAATTGCATATACACAGATCCCCTCCTCTTAGTTTACTTTGGAAGGATAAGGGGATTTTGTTTGCAAGTAATTTATGAAACTAGACCAAAAATCATTTTAGGATAATATGCACTCATCTTTTCTCTAATTTTAGTAAGTTCCTCTTTATTTAACGTCGTATGCTCTCCAAACAAGTTAATCGCGTCCGCTCCATCTTCATGAAAATACAACGTCACATATAATGTCGGTAACCCTGTATTGTCTTCATCTATCGAAAAGACGACATCTGGTGTTTTATTAACAGTGCTGAATGTTTCATTTCTTTTCCACTTCTTATCTTGAAACATGTCTTGTATTTCCTGTATCTTTCGTCTGTTATCTGTATGCGTAAAATATATAACATTATCTTTCGCTGGCTTTCCAATAGATAAAGCGAAACTTTAATCAGTGGGGGTTTTCTTCATCCCCCACTGATTATTAGTTGAACCAATCGGACTTTTATGGGCAGTTGATCCCACCTAACTTCTTTGCTTTTGCTAAATTTTGAGGTGGGGGTCTTACTGCCCATTAAAGTGGGATAAAAGTGTGCGACTTGAGGGCGTTTCATCGTTACAGGCTGTCATTCCGATGACGAAGCTGAGTAATAATACAACGTACATTACCCTTTTCATTTCGAACCGCCTCCTTTTGAATATATATATTCCTTTATAAGAGGCAGATGTCCAGTGATTTTATGGTAAGTGAAATTATATCGACTTACCGACAAAACGTGACAATCTACGCAAAAAGAAAGAGGCTGCCTGTTACGGCAGCCTCCCTCATTTTTAGAAGAATAAATGTAAGAAATCTTCTGTTGTAATATTACCGAAGTAACGTGCGATATCTACGCCTTCTAAAGCTACAGTGAATGCATCTTTATCGAATTGTACGCCTGTTAGACGCTCTTCAATGTCATGCACATCTAGTGATCCGAAGAAGTCACCGTAAATTTTACATTCTGTTACTGTTCCTTTTTTCACTTCAAGGCGAACGTCAACTTGTCCAACTGGGAAGCGGTGTGAATGTTGTAAGTTGAATTTCGGTGATTTTCCGTAGTTCCAGTCCCAATTTTGGTAACGTTCTTCAGAAAGTTTGTGGATTTCTTTCCAATCTTCTTCTGTTAGTTCGTACGTTGGAATTTCTGTTTCCCCTTCAAAAATTGTTTCTAGAAGAAGTTGTCTAAACTCTTCTGTCGTCATTTTTTCATTTAGGAATTCTGTAATGTTCGCAACGCGGCTACGGATTGATTTAATTCCTTTTGATTGAATTTTATCCATTTTTACTTTCAGTGCTGATACGACGTGATCGATTTCAGAGTCAAATAGTAGCGTACCGTGACTGAACATACGACCTTTCGTTGAGAACTGCGCGTTACCTGAAATTTTTCTGCCTTCAGCTAAAATGTCGTTACGACCACTTAGTTCTGCATTTACGCCTAATTTACCAAGTGCTTTCGTTACAGGCTCTGTGAATTTTTTGAAGTTGCTGAAACTGTCTCCATCATCTTTCGTAATAAAGCTGAAGTTTAAGTTTCCTAAATCGTGATACACTGCGCCTCCGCCTGATAGACGACGAACGACATGAATACCTTTTTCTTTTACGTAATCAGCATTAATTTCTTCTACTGTGTTTTGGTTTTTACCAATGATAATGGAAGGTTCGTTAATGTAGAACAGTAAATAAGTTTCGTTAATATCTAAATTTTTCACACAATATTCTTCAATTGCTAAGTTTATTCTAGGGTCTGTAATCCCTTTATTATCAATAAATAACATCATATCACCTCATGAGTTCCATACGTAGCCACTATGCGCTAACGTAATATGGCCACTGAAAATTTGTTTTGCTTCTGTTACTAAATCAGATGGGTTACCTGTATGCGGTAAATGCGTTAATAAAAGTTCTTTTACATTCGCATCTTTCGCAATACTTGCTACTTCTGTACTATTCATATGCCCTGCTTTTGCAGCTTCTTGATGTGCATACATATTACACTCACAAATGAAAAGATCAGCATCTTTCGTGAACGGAATAAATTCAGGAATATAACTGGAATCAGCGCTATATACTACAGCGTCACTACCAGCTGTAATGCGCATTGCAAAACATGTAACAGGATGAACAGTTTTTAAGAATGAAATTGAAAACGGTCCAATTTGAAGTGTTTCTTCTGGATTGTACGCGATTCCTTTCGTATGCGGTTCATGCGTTAAAGAGTTGAATCCATTCTCGTCAAACGTATGACCGTATATTGGTAGTTCCGGTAGTTGCCTTGTTGTCGCACTCGTAATTAATCTCGCATATTGCAATACCCCAATGTCTGCAACATGATCGTGATGATAATGCGAAAGTACAACTGCATCTATATCAGACGGTGTTATATATTTTTGAAGCTGTGCTAGTACACCACTACCACAGTCTACAAGTAAACGAAAACCATCGTGTTCAAACAAATACCCCGACGTTGCTTCTCCCGCTTCTGGAAAGCCGCCCCAAAAGCCGACAACAGTCATTTTCATATGTATCCATCCTTTCTAAAACCGAGTAGCAATGCATGTTTCACTTACATTCTACATTGTTAACTATAATCCATTTCCTAAACTTTTTCATTATTTTTCAACTTTGTTATAAAACAGTTGTTGACTTTTATTTTTTGTACTAATACAATGATAGTAAGAAATGGAAATGGAGGGATTGACATGATCGATCAACCAATGGAGTTTTTCAGAAATTTACCGACGAAAACTTGTGCGCACTGTGGGAAAGAAATTGATGAGCAGCATGAAGCATACCATAACAAATGTGATGACTGCGTTCACGAAGAATAGTAGTTTATGAACAGAAAAAAACCTAGCAGACATAGTCTACTAGGCTAATAACATCGTATCCTTCTTCATCGTTGAACCTTTCACCAAGAGCTCCAGTTCAAACTCATACAATTCTTTTTGTCGATAATTTTTCGTATGGATTTTATCCATCATCAGGTCGACAACTTTTCGGGCCATCTCATCGATTGGCTGTTCAATTGTCGTAATACCTGGCTCTGTAATCTGTGATAATATTTGATTATCAAAACCGATAACAGCGAGATCATCTGGAATGCTCCAGTCATGGCGTTTTGCCTCTGAAATGATTCCAGCTGCTACCTCATCGCCTCCTGCCAAAATCGCGGTAGGATTTTTTTTGTCCTTTAATACTTCATGGAATATTCTCTTTCCATCGTCCCAGGAGAAAGCGTTTTCAAGAAAATCGATCGCTTCTACTTGGCGGCTCTTCTCCGTTATGGCACGTAAAAAGCCCATTTTTCGCTGTTGGCTAACCACTTTGGTTTCGTTACCACGACAAAAAATAAGATTACGATATCCTTGTTCTAACACATGCTTAGCAGCTATGTATGCTCCTTGCGCATGGTCGAACTTCACTGTTGGAACATTTGCTTCCTCAATATATTCATTACATAACACGATTGGACCGTGCTGTAAGTATGGCTCTACTTCTTCCCACGGATTTTCTAGTGAACATAGAATAATCCCATCTACTTGCTTCGTAGATAATAATTGTAAATACTCCATCTCTTTTTCCGGTAAATATCTTGTTTGACAAATAATCAGTTTATATTTATGTTCAGAAGCAGCAATCTCGATTGCTTCAATAAATCTACTGAAGAAAGGATTTGTAATCCTTGGAACTAGCACCGCAATTGTTTCTGTTTTTTGTTTACGAAGCCTTCTCGCCGCAGAATTAGGAACGAAGCCTAAATGCTTCATTGCTAATTGAACCCTTTTCTTCTTCTCATCTGAAACATATGGATGATTATTGATCACCCTAGAAACCGTTGTCCTTGATAACCCCGCTAATTTCGCCACGTCCTCTATAGTCGACACGAAATTTTCCCCCTTTGCATGAAAACGTTTTCTTAAATTGATTATATAGTATATTATTGGAAACTGCAATATGGGTTGTTATGATTTTACTATATTAATATTATACATAGGGAAAAGTCTGTTAATGGGAGGGGAAAACATACTGCTTTTAGAAGTTTATAGTAGGCATATTTATAAAAATTTGAAGGTGATATTTCATGAATCGGACAGATCGTTTATTAGCTATATTAATTGAATTACAAAGAAGACAAACTGTAACAGCAAAAAGCTTAGCTGAAAAATTCGAAACAAGTATAAGGACTATTTATCGAGATATGGATGCACTTAACGAATCGGGTGTTCCTATTTATTCAATGCCTGGTCACGGTTATTCATTAATGGATGGTTATTTCTTGCCCCCCATTCAACTTACGCCTGAAGAGGCTGTGACTCTTTTACTAGGCGGTGATTATATCGAGAAAACTTTCACTTCCTCTTTTTCTTTACATGCGCAATCAGCAAAAGAGAAACTTGAGGTTGTCCTCCCTGCTGATCAACAAAAGAAAGCCCGGGAATTACGAGGAACTTTTCGTTTCCTTTCTCCCATATTTTCGCATCAGCAATCTGAACAAGAAAAACTAGAAAATCAACTTCTCCTATTGCAAGAATCTATTCAAAAAGAACAAGCTATCTCTTTTTCTTATCGTAAACCGAGAGAAACTACAAAAATAAAGCGAATCGTTCAGCCTTACGGTTTAGTCAATATTTCAGGAATTTGGTACATCGTTGCCCATTGTTTACTTCGAAAACAAATACGTAATTTTCGTTTAGATCGTATGGAGAAATTACAACAAGAGCAAGAATTCTTTACGAAACCGAAAGACTTTTCTTTACAAAACTACAAGCCTGAAAGCAATCGTACTGTTACAATCCATTTATTGTTTCTATCTCATATTGCACATAAAATTATTGAATCACGATATTTTTTTATAGATTCATATGAACATAGAGATAACGGTTTTCACGTCTTTTTGAAATCAAGAAACATAGACGAAGTATTTCAATGGGTATTGAGCTGGGGAAGCCAAGTGCAAGTACTTGAGCCACAAATTCTTTCTGAGAAAATCCGTGATGAAGCAAAAAAAATGTTACATCTTTAATTTTTTCATTTCACTACTGACATAATGTTGTCAGCATCCCTCCTTTATAGTAGGTATTAACAAATACATTTTCATAAAAAGGAGTTAACAATATGAAGAAATTTGAGGAGTTAGCAACGTATTACATGGAGGAATTAGAAAAGTACTCAATAGAGCAATTTAAGATGAAGCCTTCTAGTGAGGAATGGTCTCTCGGTCAAATGTATAATCATTTAATTGCCTCGACATATATGCAGTTAGATGCAATCGCGAAATGTAGAACTGTAGTGCCTTCTGCAACTAACAAAAAAACGGATATGGGGGAAAAAGTATATAAGCTTGGTGCTTTCCTGGATATACAAATCAAAGTACCAAATCATCCTGGATATACACCTAAAAATCCCTCTAATAAAGAAGAAATACAAAAGCGTATTGTGGAATTAATTACAGTTGTTAAAGACATTGAGCCAACACTTTCTTCTATTCCAGGTGATTGTAAAGTAGAACATCCTGGGTTTGGTTACTTACATGCAGCAGAATGGTTTCAACTTATTTCTATGCATTTTGCACATCATCTTCGTCAGAAAGAAAGATTGGAGACAAAAGTTTTAGTGTAAAAAATTATAAAAGGGGATTGGTCTATATCCAATCCCCCCTTTATAGTTCTGCTTCTCATATATTTTTACGGCTTTGATATTTCCTGCATAAATCCAGCCATACTCGCTAATAAACTAGTGAAAACGAAAAGTACAATAATAAGAGGAATAAGTTTATCTTTATTTAAATTCGTAATCGTTTTTAAACCTATACCTAATAAAATGTAATACCAAATATTAAATATATCTATTCTTTGAGCGATTGTATGTAAAACCATATTATCCGTTGCTATTGCCCCTAAACTTGTATAGGATATCTCATATCCATTTAGAGACAATGCAATGAATCCATTTAACATCATCCCTATTCGTAATACAAACGAAGCATAAATAATGATAGGAAAGGTTTCTTTATAGGTAATATCCACCCCGAAAAAAATCATAATATTTTTATAGAATATAGGCGCAAAAAATAAGGCTACGATTCCACTGACTGTAGAAACCCCAAATGTGGTAAAGAAAGTTATGTATTTTGGTACAGTAAATCCCGTTTTATCATGAAACATACTAAACGCAGGATTGTTTAAAGTATTCCAAGACATTAACGCACTTGAAATTATAATGAATACTATTAAAAGAGCGAGTGGTAAAAGTATATTCCGTTGATTCTTCATCCTTTTGAATTGTAGTGTTGGCGAAATGAATATCCCAAAAATTGATGGTTTACCCGAAATCTCTTCATGTATAAGACTACTAGCTTGCAAGAAAATTCCCCTTCCTCATTACATTTATAACTCCTCCCACTTCACCCAAACTTCTCTCCCATTTATATGGTACATATTATCCTCGCGATCCATAAACCCATGCACAATAAACTCCCGTCTAATTGTACAAAAGTCATCGTGATATTGTTTTATGAATGTATTCATTGCTTTTTCCGTATATTGATTTTCAGCGTTTAATTTGCTAATTAAATGCTCTAACAATACTAGCTTTTTCTTCTTTTGACCTGGAATCGATTTTAGGCGGTCTTCTTTATCGAAAAAGTTACGAATCGTCGTATCCCTGAATTTCATTTCACTTTCAGTCATTTTATTGCCCCCATCAGTTTTTATATTATACATTTTTATTGTTTGCCCTTACTATTCTTCTTCATTCTTTCACTTATAACGTCCATAACGTAATATCCACTAATTAACACATAGTAGAATAAAAGTATCCCTAGTGTATCTTTTATACTTGTATATTCCTCTTTATGAAACAAGATAGGTGAAAGGGTGAAAATAAGAAAGAAGATTAGCGGATACAAGATAAAATAGTAAGTAAGATTTCCTTTCATCATATCAGCTCCCATGTAATATACTTCTATTCAAATTGTTGCAATCCCTGTTCTTTTATTTAGGCTACACATGGAATATGGTAAAATCAAGAAAAAGGAGGACTACAAATGACATTCCACTCTAAAATGGATACATTCTTCTTATCTATCATCAGTTTCGCTATTTTCACCACTGGTGCTGTAACAATACTTCCTCTCATATTTGATGATGAAGCTACTATGACAGATGCATACATTCTACTATCTATTTTCTTTATATCTTCTGGCTTCCTATTATGGTGCTCCTTTTCTATTACATATACATTCTATGAAGATTACTTGTTCGTGAAAGGTGGCCCATTTCGAAGTAAGATTCCGTACGGCCATATAACGAATATCTCGAAAACAGATAACATTTTAATTGGATACCGGATTCTCTCTTCAAAAGATTGTTATGAAATCTTTTATACGTCAGGAACTTTAGGAAGTGTAAAAATCTCACCGAAAGATCCTGAAAGATTCATATCCGAACTACAGAACAGATACCCTGGATTACAATAAAAAAAGCACCAAAAAGGTGCTTTTTTCTATGCTTCAATCGATTGATTTTCCGCAATATTTCTAAATTGTCGTTTGTGCATCCAAGTTAATGATGCAATTGTTCCAAGTGATAATACCACGATGAAAATCATGAGTATTCCTACATTTTTCCACATGAAATTAAAGTCTCCACTTGATACGACTGCTTTCAATCCTGATACAGAGTACGTCATCGGTAACCAAGCATTGAATGGTTGTAAAAACTTCGGAATCAATTCTAGTGGGAATGTTCCAGCACTTGTTGTAAGCTGAATAATTAATGTGATGATGGCGATGAAACGCCCTGCATCACCGAATGCTGTTACTAAACATTGAATTAATGCGATAAACGCTAAACTTGTAACAATGCTAAATAGTATGAAGTACGGAATGCTTTGTACTTCTACACCTAATCCGAATAGTAATATGATATCTGCTACTATCGCTTGAATAATACCGACTGATAGTAACACGCCGAACTTACTAATAAACCAACTAAATCCTGATTTCGGAACACCAACTGTGTCACGTAATGGATATACGATAGATAATAGTAATGCCCCAACAAATAACCCGAGTGATAAGAAATACGGTGTAAATCCAGTTCCGTAGTTTGGAACTTCCGCCATTTTCTCTGTCTTCACTTTTACAGGACTTGCAAACATATCATACGTTTTATCCGTCCCTTTTACTTCACCAGTTTTCTCAGCCCCTTCGCCAAGTTTCTCAGCAAGTTCACCTGAACCATCGTTTACTTTTACAAGACCATCTGTTACTTTTCCAGATCCGTCTGCTAGTTTATTTATGCCGTCGATTAGCTGGGTTGAGCCTGTTGACATTTTATTTAGATCACCATTTAGAGTACCTAAGCCATTTGTTACTTGATTAGATCCATCTGCTAATTGATTTACTCCACCTGCCATTTGGTTTGCTCCTGCAGATAATGTTCCTAAACCACCTGTTACTTGACCAGACCCATCTGCTAATTGATTTACTCCTACAGATAATTGACCTAATCCTGCTGTCACTTTTCCAGAGCCACTTTGTAATTGCGTTACTCCATCAATTAATTGAACTGATCCATCTTTTAATTTATCGGCACCTATTTTTGCATTATCTAATCCCTCACCAAATCCATGAAACTTACTAACAAATTCATTTTGTGCGTTCGTTAGTTTCTCAATACCACCTGCCAGGGTTTTTATCCCTGCTGGATTTGGTAATTTGTTTTGCAATCCATTTGTTGTTTGATGTATTTCGCCTTTTACTTGTTTTACTTCTTCATTTAATTTATTTGTTCCACCTGCTACTCCGGCAGCTTTTTGCTGAACTGTCGCTGTACTTTTTACAGCACTTGTTATGAATGGTTGTAACTGCTCTTGATATTCTTTTGGTAAACTTTCAATTTGCTTTTGTAAATTCGCTACCTCTTGTGCTGCATTTTTTGCATCTCCTGCTGTTGATTGCGTAAGTTCATTTAACTGATTTACATTCGCCCCAGCTCTATCTACTTTCTCATTTACTGTATTCAATATAGAAGGAACTTTCGACTGCATTTCCTCTAAGCCTGCAGCTGAATTTTGTACGTTACTATTTAAATCTTGCAATCCCTTTTGAATCGCTTGAGAACCTTTCTCTAATTGACTTTTCCCTTCAACAAGTTTTCCCATACCATTTGATAGGTCAGTTGTTCCTGTTTTTAATTCCCCGGATTTACTTACTAATTGGTTCAAGCCACCGGTCACTTTCTCAGATCCATCACGCAATTCACCCGCTTTACTATTTAACGTATTTAAACCGTCTGTTACTTTGCCTGACCCATCTACTAATTTCCCGATACCTACCTGCATTTCACCGGTTTTGTTATTTAGCGTATTTAAACCTACTGTCACTTTCCCTGACCCATCTACTAATTTATTAGATCCATCTGCCAATTTCCCAACTCCATCCTTCATCTCTCCAGACTTCCCTTGAAGTGTATGAAGGCCGTCCGTCACTTTACTTGAACCATCATGCAGCTCACTTGATCCGTCGTGGAGTTTATTTGCTCCTTCCGCCCCATCTGCTAATCCTTTTGAGACGTCTTGAATGGAATCAAACATTTTCTCTGCATATGTTTTCGTTAACGTACTTGATACTTCACCTTTAATTTTTTCAATGGCTGTTCCGCCAATTTGTGAAGATAAGAAGTTCAAGCTTTCGTTTGGAATGTATTCTAAGTTTAATGGTTTTGGATCATCTTTTAATAACGTTGTAGCGTTACTTGAGAAGTCATCTGGAATGCGTACTAACATGTAATACTTTCTACCTTCCATTCCTTTTTTCGCTTCTTTTTCACTTACAAATTCCCATTTAAAACTTGTATTATCTTTTAAGTTGTCAACGAGCCCTTTTCCGACCTCAATTGGTTTCCCATCAAATACTGCACCTTTATCTAAATTGACTACCGCAACGGGTAAATCATCTAACTGTTTATACGGATCCCAAAAGGCCCATAAAAACATACCTGCATATAAAATTGGTACGAATAAAACCGCGATAATTGGAATTAATATTTTTTTACTTTTTATAATTTCAGTAAACTCTTTACGAAGTAACTGATTCCATTTCATCATTTCTCCCCCTTTATTAAAATGACCAAAATGTTCATTTGGTCATTTTTTCCCAAACAAAAAGGCTATACTTATTCATACATATGCCTTATCCCCGAATTTATACTATGCAACTGTTCCTTACTATGAAGTGAATCTTTCTATTATCCCTCCTAAAATTAACATATGACCACTTTGTTCAATTGGTCATTTTTTATAATAATAAAAGGATTATCTTAGTTTGACAATCCTTTTAATAAATAAAGTTCAAATAATTCTGCAATTTTTTCTTTTTCTAGCGGTTCATGATTTTTTTCCCAATCAAAAATAAGCGATACGTATAAGCGAAGCATAATAAATGCTGTAATTTCTGGATCACATTTGCTAATTTCACCTTTATCAATCGCAATCTTCAAATACGATTGAATAACAGAAACGATTTCCACATCTACTTGTTGCATCACTTCTTGTACTTCTTTCGTTCCCATATCGCGCTCTTCTTGAATTAATTTAATCATGAGCTGATGTTCTTTTCTGAATTCTAATATGCTATATAATGCTCTATGTACATTTTCAAAAAATGAAACATCTGAACGAATTGCATTTTCTGCAACTTGCTTCATTTCTGTAATTAAATTAGAAATAATTTCACCAAATAGCTCTTCTTTATTCTTGAAAAAAGTATAAATCGTTCCTTTTCCTACATTCGCTAACTTCGCTACTTGATCCATCGTTGTTGCTTTATAACCGAACGCTGAAAAAGACTTTGTTGCAGCTTCAATAATAGAACGTTTTCGATCTATCGCCACATCATCACCTCCAAAAATGACCAATTGGATAATATAGTCAATCAGTACATCTTTGATATTACCACACGCTTACATTCTATACAAGTTCTCTTTTTTATTATTTCCAACATAAAAAATTCCAGTCAGTGTATACCATACTGTCCATAGTTTATCAGAAGAAAAGAGAAAAGGAAAAGGCGTTCTTAAGATATACGATTAAACCTTACTTCACAACAACAAATTTTCCTTTTTTCAAATAATCAAATAAAAAAACAAGAAAATCTTTACATTTAATAGTAATATAGAAAATAGACAAGTTTATCAAAATAGTGGAGGCTTTTTCAGTCATGATGCGTGCGCTTCGTTTAAATATAAAGCAAGCTTTTTGTAATCGTGTTTCTTTAATTATTATGTTTAGTGGATTCGTTCTTATTTGTATTTATCATTATTATTATGTAATTCGTTATTTAGGAGACGCTGCGAGCGGACCTATATCAACAGATATAAAATGGATCGGATTTCGCGACAATGAAATGGATGTTTATTTATTATTAATGCCAGTTATTGCGAGTTTCCCCTTTAGTACAAGTTACAATTCGGATAAGTCAGATGGTTTTAAACCGTTCGTGAGTAAGGGGATTTCTATATTTCCTTATTCAGTAACGAAATATATCGTTACATTTTTTTGCGGAGGATTTCTTTATACGCTTCCATTCATCTTATCGTTATTATTTTGCAAATTAACCATTCCAGACGGAACACCTACGATTGGTTCAAGCATCATAAATGCTGATGGAATGTTCGCAAACCTATATTTCGATGCGCCTCTCACTTACATTACTGTATATATCGGAATTAATTTTTTATTTGCAGGTCTAATGGCTCTTTTAGGACTTGCTGCATCTGTATGGTCACAAAAGGACTATATGGCAATTCTCTTTCCATTTGCAGTTGCCTCCATTCCTTACGTCCTGCTAAATACAATATTTCCTTCAATAGGCGGAGCACCTATTCATTTATATGATCCGAAACAACCATTGCAAGGCATGTCACCGTACATTTTAACGATGCAATGTGCTTTCTTCCTTCTCGTTAGCTTATTTATGTATATACAAGGAGTAAAGCGGGATAGAAAAAAATATAGAAGAAGACTGCAAAAAAGAGATCGGTGCAGAAAAGCATTTCAAGCAATTTCAGACTAAATCATTGAACGAATAAGAGCGTAATTCCCTAAGTCAGCTTAGGGAATTACGCTCTTATTCTCATTGCTCATATAATCCCCCTCCTCTTTACGGCGTACCTGCCAACCCCCATAAAATAACGAACACCGCAAAATAAATCGCTTTAATACCTACAACTGAACATAATAAAATAATTGCATATTTACTTAGTTCTCTTCTTGCACCTATTAAAGTAAAAATGACTGCCAAA
The DNA here is from genome assembly GCF_022095615.2 of Bacillus thuringiensis. NCBI lineage: Bacteria > Bacillati > Bacillota > Bacilli > Caryophanales > Bacillaceae > Bacillus > Bacillus thuringiensis. Next base: position 1,056,863 of record NZ_CP155559.1, on the reverse strand, counting down.
CTAAACGTTATATAAGAAGCTGCTGTATTGATTAAGTTATACGTAATGTCCAAGTTTTGAGTAAGTCCTGTTACATCAGCTAAAAATTGTAGCATGACGATCGTACTGAAAAAAATCGCAAGCTGATTCATTAATCTTCCATTTGGTCGTGCTTGCATCATTGACCTCCTTCAGAAAACTAAACATTCAATTAATTTTACCGTAAAACTACAGAAGACTAATCTATATCATTCTAAAAAATCGCTTATACACTATCCTTATCTCTTTTTATAAAATAAAAGAACGCTTAGTGACCTAAGCGTCCCCTACTTTAAGAAGCTTTCTTCAAATCAATTTGAGCAAGTACTGGGTCATGGTCACTTACACGTCCATGTTCTTTCATAATGTTTGAGTTTAAATGTACTGGATCTACAATTGTGTGCGGTGCGATGTTGTTTGTTACTAAAATATGATCTAGCACTTGTGCATTTCCTTCATGAATGTACGTGTAGCGGTTCTCTTTTGGCACTGTGTTTAACATATTCTTTAAGTTTGTTCCTTCTAGTGCTTTTAGTGGTTTAGCAAACTCAAAATCGTTCATATCTCCTAACACAACAACTGGTGCATTCGTGTTCTTTTTCTGAATTCCTTGTACGAATTGATTTACTTCTTGCGCTAATTGAATTCGTTTTTCTTCACTCTTTAATACGAGCGGCTGCACTTTTCCAAATGGCGTTGCATCCCCTATTTTTGAGTTTAAGTGATTTGCAACGACAACAACGTTTTGTCCTTGGAACGTAAATTCTGCCGCAAGCGGTTTACGTGTACTTTCAAATAGTGGGTTTTCGTCTCCAATACGAACGACATTTTTATCAAGTAACTTCGGTACTGCTGCTAATTTCACACGTGATGGGTTGTAGAAGAAACCGACGCGAATATTCGCTCCTGGTGCTCCTCCGTCTAGATTATTGTTCGGAGCAATTTCTACATACTCATACTTAGGCCCGCGAATTTCTAGTACTGCATCAATGATACGTTTTGCGCTTAATGAAGCATCTGTTGTACCGTCATTAATCGATCCGTTATTATCTTGCATTTCCTCTACACCGATAATATCTGGCATTTTTAAATTGTATTTAATAGAATACGCTAACGCTTTTACTTTTTCATCTGTTGTTTCTTTTTTATTCGCCGAGAAATTTTCAATGTTATATGTAGCAACTGTTAACTTATCAAGACGAGGCTGAATATTCGCCCCTACTTGCTTAAATCCACCGTCTACTACAGCTGGTAATTCCGTTATTGGCGCAATACGGAACGCACCGTAATCATATCCGACTACCCCTGTTATATCTCCCGTGAAAGTATCTCCTACTTTTGCTACATAATCACGAGGTACTTTTACAGAAAGACGCTCTGGGTTTAATTGATTTTCATCTAATACAGGTGTGCCATATTTCGTTACGACTTTATCACCGCCATTTTCTACTGTTACATATAAATTCCCGTTTTTCTGAGGCGCAATAATTTTTGGTGTTGGCATCGTAACGCGCATGCCTTCTATACTTTCATAGAAGTCGATTGCATCTTCATTTGGATCAAATAAACCGAATGCATCATTATCGATAATTTGATCAGGAATTTTTACACCGTTTTCTCCAAGTACAATCGGTGCTGGTAAAACTTGATCTTTTGCGATTACAGCAACGCGGCTCGCTTTAATTTCAGTCGTCGTTAAGTCTGTGTCAAACCTTTCCGCATATCCAGGCCCAACATATTCTTCTACTTCTCCATCAACTTGAATAAGATCTCCTACTGCTACATTCGCATCTTTTTTGTATACATAAATACCTTCTGAAGTAGCTGGATCATTATCTGGCTGATTATCTTCTATATAGAAACCATTTTTATCAAGCGCTGTTACAACACCTTCCACATTGTATACTTTCTTTCCTTTATAGGGAGAAACATGTGATTTTCCTTGAATATCATGAATACGAACTGGTTCATTGTTTACGATAATAAATGAAAATGTTGAAATCGCTGAAGAAGTAAGCCCTTCTTTCTCTGCAATTGCTTTAATTACACTATTTTCATTCACTATAATTTGTCCGTTATAACGAACACTCTTATTTGTAGGGTTAGAGCCATCTAACGTATAGTAGATTGTTGCTCCTTCTGTATTCGTTGTTAATGTTACCGCTGTTCCCTTCGCAACTTCTCCGCCACCTGGCGAAGCTACTACATCGCTAACACGGTTTTGTCCTTCCCCTTGAAACTTATGAGCTGTTACCGATTTTAAACCTGGGCTACTAAAATATAATTCAAGCGTCCCTGTTAAACTAACTTTCTTCCCGACATTTTCAGGATGATCTTTCACATTTACTGCTGCTCTCACATCGCCTTTTGGCAACTGAACAGGCATAATTTTGTCTGGATTCGTTTCATTTGGCGAATCCGCAATTGCTACGTTTGTATCATCAAACTTAGCCGGATCTTTCGTGTATTTAGAAGGACTTTGCGTATATCCAACGATATATCCTTCCACTGTCCCCTTCGTTTTCCCTTGCTGCTTAAATACTTGAATTGCTTTTTCTACTGACATAGAAGTCGCTTCTTCTGCTTGTACTAAAGTTCCAGTAAATGAAAGCAATAGTATGAATGATAAAAAGACACTTAACAATTTCTTCACAGCCATTTTCCTCTCCCTATTTCATATTTTCTCAGCATGTCTATCATAACAAATGATTCGTTATATAGAATGCTATTTCGACAAGTTTTACAAAAAATTAATCTAATTTACTCGTTTTCAAACTATAATACAAAATAATAATTTTACACCTTCTACGAATGCGCTCTATAATGTTAGAGAGAAAACAGAAAATATCGAAATTTCATTGGCATGTAAAATGGATTCATTTGAATAGGAGTGATTGGATGGAAGTGCAAACAGAAACATACCGCGCAGCTATGAATGGAACATTAGAACGTCATTTTTCAGATATGATTGCTGTTATACCAACTAGAATTACAATTGAACAGTTAAAACAGCGGTTAGAGACTATCTCTACTAAAGTTGATGAATTAAAAGTTGTTTACAGTGATGAGACAAGCCTTATTGTGGAATTACATATGGATGAAACAATCATACCGTATGAACTGCATATTGATGAGGCAAATGCCCCAGAAGAATATAAAATGTACAATAGACAAGATTCTACAATCTTAGATCGTACTTTTGAAGATGCTGCTTATGGCACCGAAATTTTCACTCGTACGCTATTTGCAGGCGATGTGCTGGACTGCTTTTTCCAGCAGTTACAGTTTTTATGGAACCTCGCTCCAGATTTATTATTTGTAATCGATTCAAGTGCAGCAATGAAAGTGATCTCTAGAAGCTATATTGAATATCACGTTGAAAATGAATTGTTACCTGACATTCCTGATTTATACGTTATTCATTCTGTTTATGAAGACGGTAAAGACGGTGAGCCTACGCAATATTGGTTTCATACACATGGGCTTTTAAGAGCAGGTGTGACAGAGATAGAATTAATTATTCCAAATCGCATTTCTTCCTATTACGGCATTGGCGATCTTTTTCAAACATTTGCTAATAATGCCGTTGAGAACGGACAAGTCCCTATGAATGAGCCTATCGTTATCGCGCATAGTCAGCAAGGCTCTATACATACAGTAGCTGTTCCTTGGGAGAAAGGATTATCTTATATTGGGCATAAAAAGAGGATGGATCAATTATCTTCAATCGAGGATGAAGAAGTGAAACTACAACCAATAGATGCACAAAATATATTCTTAGGCGGAATGGATGACCGAGATGAATACCATCAATCTCCATCCGTTCTCTTATTCAAATTAAATACTTCAGAAGAATATATTGAAAGTTTTTTCAAAGAATACGAGGAAGCTACAGGTCTCATGTTCTATAAAACAAATAGTGAAACCGATCGTATGGCTTACAATGCGAAGAATACTTTCGGGTATTTCAGCAACATTTTTCACATTGAACAATCAAATGAAGATTTTCGTTTCCTCGGTAAGTTTGGTGTCTCTTATGAAGAAGGAAAAAGTGAACATATGTGGTTTGAAATGCAAAACATTACGGAAGATTTCATTCAAGGAATACTCATTAACGAACCATATTTTATAAAAGGTATGAGTGAAGGAAATAGTTATCATTTAGATTTTGATAACTTAACAGAGTGGATTATTTATGCAGGGGATGCCGTTATAAAGCCAAATAACTTATATATGTTTGTTGGCGAATAAGTAACAAAACGCCTTCAATATGATTGAAGGCGTTTCACTTTATTGTGCGATTAATTCAGTATCCATTACTTTCTCCAAATGAGATAATACACGCTTTGCGGCTTTCTCACCTTGATCAATACAGTCCGGAAGACCAGAACCAGCGTAAGAACTACCTGCCAAGTATATACCTGGCAACTCTTTTTCCATAAATGTTGTGAGTTTCTTCATTCGCTCGTTATGGCCTACTGTATATTGGGGCATTGCTTCTTTCCAGCGGCTTACGACTGTAAATTCTGGATCCTCTGTAATATCCATCGTCTTTCGTAAGTCTTCTAGTACGAGCTGAACGAGTTCCTCTTCTGTTTGTTCTACAACTGCTTCATCACCAGGTCGTCCAACGTAACAACGAAGAAGCGTTTTTCCTTCTGGCGTTGTATGTGGCCACTTTTTATGTGTCCACGTACATGCTGTAATTGTGTAATCGTTATTTCGAGATACGACAAATCCTGTACCATCAATATCGCGCTGAATGGCTGATTCTTGGAAAGCCATTGCCACATTCGCTACTGATGTGGACGGAATATTGCGGAAGAAACGAAACTGCTTGTACTGCGCAAACATAGATGGCAATACTTTATGTGATGTTGCCACTACGACCGCGTCCGCTTCTATTTCTTTTCCGTTACTAAGAGTAATCGTATAACCATCACCAAGTTTTGCAATTTTTTCAATGCGAGTACCCTTTATTATCGTACCTTCATGCATCTTCATTTCGAGAGATTCTACGATAGATTCTAAACCGTTTTTCACTGTTTGGAAGATTCCTTTTTTCGGTTCAGTTTTCTCTTCTTTCGGTGCAAGTGTACGCATACCGAGTGAAATACTGCGATGTTTCTGCTCGATTTGATACATCTGTGGGAATGTTGACATTAAGCTCATTTCATCAATATCCCCTGCATAAATACCCGATAGTAATGGTTCGATTAAATTTTCAACCACTTCGTTGCCGAGGCGATGTCTGAAAAACTGCCCGAGTGATTGGTCAGATACTGGCTTTGATCTCGGCATTAACAGATCAAAGCCAGCTCTTAGTTTACCAATTGGGGAGAGCAACCCGGAAAATAGAAACGGCGTAATTTGCGTTGGAATTCCCATCATCGATCCGCTCGGCATTTTATGTAACCGATTGTTTACGAGGATAAATGATTGACCGGCCTTATTATTTACAATTTCATTGCCAAGACCTAATTCTCGCGCTAATCTAGCTGCACTTTCTTTTCGTGCTAAGAAAGAATCCGGCCCGCGTTCAATTGTAAATCCATCTTTTCGAACGGTTTGAATTTTCCCGCCAAGTTTACCCGATGCTTCTATCAGTAATGTATCGATCGGCAAGTTCTTGTCATGAATTTCTTTTTGCAAGTTATACATTGTTGTTAATCCTGTAATGCCACCGCCGATGATTACAACTTTTTTCCTCAAGCATGCTCCCCCTTTCTTTTTACAATACAGATTCTTTTTTCTTTACTACAACATCTGTTAAGCAATCAATAAATGCGTCCGATGCATTTGGCATTTCTGGACGATAATATTTTGCGCCAATTTCATCTGTCACAACTTTACACTCAAAGTCATTGTCATATAAAACTTCTAAATGTTCCGCAACAAATCCAACTGGTGCGTATACGAATGAAGTATAACCGTACTTTTCATTTAGTTCTCTCGTTAAATCTTGTACATCTGGACCAATCCAAGGATCTGGTGTGTTTCCTGCACTTTGCCAACCTACTGCATAGTTTGCTACTTCAGCACCTCTTGCAATATAGTCAGCTGTTTCATTTAATTGATCTGGATATGGATCGCCAAGTGCGATAATTTTTTCTGGTAAGCTATGTGCAGATACGATTAATACTGCTTTTTCACGCTCTGCTTCTGACATACCGTTATATATACCTTTCACTGCATCAACCCAGTACTGAATGAATTTCGGTTCTTTATACCAGCTATCAATGCCATGAATTGTTAAGTTTCCAAGTTTCTCAGCTTCTTCTTGTGCTCGTCCTACATACGATTTCACGCTAAATGTAGAATAGTGCGGCGCAAGAACAAGTGCGATTGCATCTTGTATACCGTCGTTATGCATATCTTTCACTGCATCTTCAATGAACGGTTCGATATGTTTTAAACCAAGATACATATGGTACTCTACTTCATCTTGTACTTCATTTAAACGCTGTTCTAACTTTTCAGCTTGCTCTAATGTAATAGTAGCTAAAGGAGAAATACCACCAATTGCACGGTAACGCTCTGTTAAATCTTCTAGCATTTCAGGACTTGGCTTTCTTCCTCTGCGAATATGTGTATAGTAACGTTCAATATCTTCTTCTTTATATGGCGTTCCGTATGCCATTACAAGCAAACCAATTTTCTTTTTCATACAGCAATTCTCCTTTACTTCGCTAACTGCCCTTTAGAGTATTCATGAATAAATGTAGTTAAACGTTTTAATGTATCTGGATTTACTTCCGGGAATACACCGTGTCCTAAGTTAAAGATATAACCTGGCTGTTTCATCCCTTGATCTAAAATACCTTTTACATGTTCTTCAATAACAGACCATGGCGCAAGTAAGAATGACGGGTCCATATTACCTTGTACCGCCTTATGAACGCCGCGTGCACGTGCCTCTTCAATCGGTAAGCGCCAATCTAAGCCGACTACATCAAGCGGTAAGTCGTGCCATTCATTTACTAAGTGTGCAGCTCCTACGCCGTGCATAATCATTGGAACACCCATCTTACGAACTTCTGCAAAAATACGCTCCATTGCTGGTTTAATAAATACACGGTAATCTGCTACATTTACCGTTCCAACCCAAGAATCGAAAATTTGAACTGCTTTTGCTCCTGCGTTAATTTGCGCTTTTAAATATGTAATAACCATATCTGCTAACTTATCCATTAAAGCGAACCAAGCTTTCGGCTCTGCATACATGAACGCTTTCGTATTATGGTAGTTACGAGATGGACCGCCTTCAATCATATAGCTCGCTAATGTAAATGGAGCTCCTGAAAAACCGATTAACGGTACGTCTAACATTTCTGTCGTTAATAAACGAATCGTATCTAATATGTACGGCACGTCATCTTCTGGATTGATTTCCCCTAGTTTTTCTACGTCTTGTAAAGAACGGATTGGATTATCAATAACTGGACCAATACCCGATTTAATTTCTACATCCACACCAATCGCAGGTAGTGGTGACATAATATCTTTATAAAGAATTGCTGCGTCTACGTTATATTGATCAACTGGCAGTTTTGTAACGTAAGCACATAACTCTGGATTATGTGTAATTTCAAATAAAGAATATTTTTCTTTTATCTTTCTATATTCCGGCTGCGAACGACCTGCTTGACGCATATACCATGCTGGTACATAATCAGTACGTTCCCCCCTACATGCTTTTAAAAATGTCTCATTTATAGTTCTTACCAAGACCCTTGCTCCCTTCCTTGCCAATGCTTTTGCTCTAAATACGTTCTATTCCGATATTTATCTTTTTTTACTATACAGCTTGTAAAAACAAAATGCATAATATTATGTGCGTTGTTCATTAAATTGACACAAACATTCTTAAAAACGCTTACTATTTTCACAACATTCTTATTATAACACAGAGAAAAACTATGGTTTAGCTACTTTTGACTTTTCTCCCTCACGGTTCGTTTGTGTGTTATATGGCACAACGTAAAAACTCGGTTTTGAAAAGATGTTAACGAACTTTTCTTCATATTCCCCGGCACCATTTACAGTGCCTACCTGCGTATGAATTCCGTTTTCCACTCGATAAATTCGATACATAATTCTTTCATCTGGAAGTGGTGTCCAGCTTAATTTCGCTTTAAATAAACCGAAAGGGCTAAACGCTAATTTCATTTTCACATCTTCAATTTTGCGAAGACGAATCGGAGCACCGATTGTTTCCACACCTTCTGGTTTCATAAACTGTTCTTTCTGTTCTACATTTGCCTTCGTTAAAATTTTCTTAAACAATTTCGTTGCTGACGCACTTTCTCCTTGTAACTGATGCTCTTTATCCGTACGATCATAACCAATCCAAACAGCGCCTACTAAATTTGGCGTATAGCCAACGAACCACATATCTCTAGCTCCAATATCATCATTTGGTAAGGAAGTTGTACCTGTTTTTCCAGCTAACGCCCCGTTATATACACCAGCTTTCGCTGTCCCTTCCTTCACAACTCCTTCAAGCATTTTCGTCATATACCATGCCGTTTGTTTCGAGAAAATTTTCGTTTCTACTTTTGGAGATTCTCCAATGACTGCGCCGTGTCTATTTAACACTTTATCAATAACGTGCGGCTCAATAATATCACCATTTGCTAAAAATGCACGATACATTTTCACAAGTTCAAATGTTGAAACACCATTTTTCAGCCCGCCAAGTGCTGTACTTAAACCAGCATCGGTAATATGAACATTTCCTTTCTCTAAATATTGCTTTCCTTCTTCTACCCCTAACTCATTTAATAAAGAAACTGCCGGTACATTTGCTGACTCTAAAATCGCATCGTACATCGTCATTTCTTTCGAATACGCATGGTTATAATTTCGGGGTTCATACCCTTCAAAAGAATGTCTTTCATTCGTCAATAACGAATACGGATTATACTTTTTCGTTTCGAGTGCTGGCGCATAGACGATAAGTGGCTTTAGCACAGAGCCCGGCTGTCTTTTTGCAAAAACACGATTGAAACCTCTCGGGACGTACTTTCTTCCGCCAATCGCCGCTTTAATTCCGCCTGTACGATTATCCATTAATAAAAAAGCACCTTGCGCCCCCTCTTCTTTCCCAGGGAAATTCCGTGCATCTTGAAACTGGTTATACGCTACCTTTTGAATCTTTTCATCCATCGGAACAACAAACGTATATCCTCCGCGAAGTACTTCTTGATGAGACAATCCATATAAACGAGCTGCTTCATCTATAACCATATCAATATACGGCATATATGCGAGTTCATTCTCGTCTAAGTTTTTGTAAAGAGCAATTGTCTTTCCTTGATAACGTACACTTTCTTCGGCAGTCAAATAGCCTTGTTTATGCATAAGTGACAATACGAGATCGCGGCGCTCCTTACTCTTCTCTGGAGAGAAATAAGGTGAATATCCGTTTGGCGACTTCGGAAGGCCTGCAAGCATTGCTCCTTCTTCTACTGTTAAATCCTCTACATTTTTATTAAAATACAACTTTGCTGCTGCTTGAATACCGTAAGCCCCATGCCCAAAATAAATATGATTCATATACATTTCAAGAATTTGTTGCTTCGTATATTTTTGCTCTAATTGAAGCGAAATTGCGACTTCCTTCAATTTCCGCGTAACTGTTTTTTCACGAGTTAAAAAGACGTTTTTCGCTAGTTGCTGCGTAATCGTACTACCGCCTTCTACCTTCTCTCCAGCTAACGTATCTTTATAAAGAGCACGGAATATGGACGGGTAATCAATTCCTTGATGCTCATAAAAACGAGAATCTTCCACCGCAATAAACGACTGCTGCACGTATTTTGGAATTTGCTCGATTGGTACGAGATCTCTATTTTCTACGTATAATTTCGTAATTTCTTTCCCTTTCTGGTCAACGATACGTGATGAAGAATGAAAAACGAGTTGCTTTTCATCTGTCATATAGCCACCAGCTAACACAATAAGTTTATAAAATACAATCGCTAATACAAGCGTTGCTAACCCACCTAATAAAGTCCACTTTACTTTCTTCATACACCGGCCTTCTTTCCAAATGATGGTACATTTATTATTTGAAAAAGAAGTATCTTTATGTATATAATCTTCGAAGTTTTTTACGAGAGTTGATATAATAGAAACAAACGATTAAGGGGGCATTAAAATGAAGGCTATTATTTCATACGAAACACCTCTAGAACAAGCACATTTCACTGCAAAAAATAATGAAAAAGATATGTTTTATAAAGAAAATACAGAAGAATCTGTAGAAGGATCACTTCAGTATGACGTACTAGACGCTGTTGGCGAATTTAAAGGACAACCTGGCTACATCGTTTGTAATAACATTTCTGTAACAGATGAAGGTCGCCCAGTATTTGAAAACCGCTTTAAAAACCGCGCTGGCCTTATCGAAAACGAACCAGGATTCCAAGCAATTCGCGTTCTACGCCCATTAAGTAACGATACATATGTTATCTTAACGATGTGGGAAACGGAGCAAAACTTTAAAGACTGGACAGAATCACGTTCATTCGAAAACGCTCATAAAAAACGCCCTGCACAAGCAGAAGGACAAGCTCAGGCTCAGGCGCATCCACATGCGGAACAGCAGAAAAGTATTTTCTCTCGTCCGTCATTTGTAACTACTTTTGATGTGTTAGTTTAGTTTTTGGAGTTCAGAGTTTGGAGACCGCGGTATGTGAAATTATATCGGCGATTTTCCTAATATATCGACTTACCGACAAATCACGACACAAAAAAGGAAACACCATTACACACCGGTGTTTCCTTTTTCTTTATACCAATTATATATACGAAGTGCATCTTCTTTACGCATATGCTTCACTTCATAACCTTGCCCCGCCACTGATACAACAGCTGTACATAGCTCGTCTTTCTTTTGAAAATACGATTGATTATATCCTACTGCTTGCACATGCCTTCTGCGCATGATCCCTGTATATTTCGCAAGACCTCGGTATACCGTGACTAGCTGATTGTCTCGTATCATATAACCACTACTTGTATACCGAGCGTATGCAAGTAACGTAAATATAATAAATAATGGTATTAAAGTGAACAATGCGATATGTTGTTTAAAATATATACTCGCACCGGTAATCGGCACAGCGAGCACAGCACTTGTAATCCAGCCCATTATTACGTAACGGCGTAATGCCGATTTCGGTAAATGAACGATTTCCTTTTCCATTTCATATGGCAACTGCAAATACGTAAGTAACTGCTGGACATCTTTCTTTTTCATAAAGGGATGTAGCATTACTTCATTTCCAGCCGCTTCTATACTTTGAATAACTTCCACTTCGACAGAGCAATATCCGAAAGGTTGACGGAGAATGCCTTCTTTCACTGTAATTGCTTGAATGCGGTGTAATTTTAACACAAACTCTTTCTTATCAAATAATCCCTGCACGATGCGAATTTCATTTCTATTTCGCTCTATTTTAAAGTTCGCATATTTTAACGCATAGCCGACTGTAGAAATGACCCACGAGACTGCCATTAAAATCGCCGCCATAACGATTAATTCATATACACCGTTATCCATCACATACGCTTCCACTCTACTGATAAGCCATTCTGGTAGAAATTGATTAAACTCTGTGTAAATAAGAAGTAATCCAGAAAATACTAATCCGAATCTACCAGATGTAACGGATGCAACTAAAATTTCTTTCGTCGTTAACTGATATACCGTCTGACTTTCTTCTGCCGCAGGCGTCTCTTCAGTCACAACACTTCTTTCTTTATGTAATAAAGCAATAAGTTCCTTCGCTTCATCTTCTCTAATACCAGCTAACATCACTTCCGGCTCAGTACCGCCGCCCGCTACTTCGATATTTAACTTTGTCAGTCCAAGCATCTGATAGATGATGTTAGAAGACGTACTAATATTTTGCACACGTTCTTTATTTAAATAACTTTCTTTCTTAACGAACACACCGTGTTTAATATGTACAATATTATTTTCGACCCAGTACACTTTAAAATACCATTTTATAGCTGAGAAAATAGCCATAATAAATACTATGGCCAAAAGAACAAGATGAAAGAAATACCAAGGTTCTACTTGACCATCCGATCGAAATAAAACAAGAAAAATAAAAGGCAACAAAGTCGCAATTCGAATACCTAATAAAATCGTGATCGGATGTTGCCTTTTATACATCCTGATCACTCACTTTCGCAAGTTCTCCAATTTGTCTTTTCAACTGTTCTGCTTCTTCCTTCGTTAAGCCTGGAATACTATGAGAAGTTGCCGCTGTTGAAATATGTAATTCTGCTAAATTATACTTTCTCATAATCGGTCCTTGTTCAATCGTTACATGCTGCACACGCATCATCGGAATAAGTACGCGTTTTACAACGAACATTCCCTTTTGAATCTCAATCTCTTCTTCATTTAATCTGTAACTATAATAACGTTGACGTAAATTTGGAAACACAAAATAATCAAGCGGGATAAATATAATAGCTCCTGTTACTAGCAAACCAAACAACCATCCCCACCAATTAAAAGTAATCATAAAAAAGAAATACGCAATTACGACTGCTAGTATAACTGCTGCCCCAATTAAAGCGTGGATTCGCCACACTTTCAGCATATTAGAATGAATCTCCCTTTCTAACGGCTGCATCTCATCACTCCAATTATATGAATTTATTACTTATATATTAGTTGGTATATACATTTTTGTAAAATTATAGTTTTCTACATCGTATCCATTACTTCTTTAAAATTCCCTTCATTAATCGAATACACTTGAAACTGAATGTAATCTATTTCATTCGTATTCGGGCGGGCATATGGCAAAATGTTAAATTTAGAAGCTGATCCTCCTAACATATCTACAATCATTAGAGAAACGTCAATATATTCGAAATCTACACGGAATACTACTGCTTCTCCCGTAAACTCATAATCTTTAATCGCATCATACGACTTATTCGCACTAATGAGCATTATTTTTAATAAGTGATTTAAATTTTCTGGTTTAAAATTAATCATATACACAGCTCCTTTTTCAACAAAACACTACAAAAATAGTGTAATCTTATACTTTCATAGCTTCACACATCAATTATATTAAAAATAAAGCTAGTTTTTTATAAATTTTTTGATATAATTACTTACGGGAAAAGGGAAGAATTTTGTCTTCCCTTGTGTTTTTATTTGCATCTAGTACTTTTGCTAGATGCTTTTTTTTATGGAAAAAAGGTACCCTCATATACTTTGAGGATACCTTTTTCATCGATTTAGTGCATTTCAATAATTGTACCGTCTTCAAATACTTTGAATACGCCAGTAAATCCTGGTCCAGCTGCGCCTTCTATTTTATATGTCGTACGCACTCTAATTTGATAATATTTCTTTCCATTCTCTACTTGCGTATTTTCTAGCGTGTAATCATAGTCTTCTTTATATTCATTTTTAATATATGCTTTAGCTTTCTCAAAAGTAAATGCATTTTGATTTTTTCCTGTCTCTACTTTTTGGTTCTTTTCTGCCTCAGTTTTTCCGTTCTTTTCTGTTACTACCTTTTGATTTTTTTCTGCCTCAGTTTTTTCGTTCTTTTCTGTTGCTACTTTTTGATTTTTTTCTGCCTCAGTTTTTTGAGTCTTTTCTGTTGCTACTTTTTGATTCGTTACTACATTTGTTTTTTGTGCCTTCGCTGCTTCACTCTTAGCAGTTTTTTCTTCTTCATTCATTTTAGTAACTAATCCTACAGCTTTTTTATTATATTCTTCAAGGTTCTTGTTACCTTTTGTTTCTGCAACTAACTTATTTACTATCTCTTTCGCTTCTGCATAATTTTTCTTACTTAATAACTCTTCACTTTTCGTCAGTTGCTCACTATACTTCTTTTTTTGTTCTACGATGGCTAGTAATGCTGCTCGTTCTTCCTTTGCCTGCTTTATAAGTGTATTATTCCCATCCTTCATGTTCTCTACTTTTTCAAATGACTTGATTGATTCTTCTACCTTTGTTTCTTCTTTTAACTTCACTGCTTCAATCATTATTTTCGTTTGTTCTACAAGCATCTTTGCATCTGAATCGTCTTTTTTCTCATCTAGCGCTTTTTCAAATGATGATAAAGCATTTTTATATTCTTTATTCGTTAACGCGGTCTTTCCTTCATCCATTGCTTTGTCAAAATTCCCATTGCTACATCCAGCTAACATTAAAAACGTAAGTCCAATTACCATTAATAACTTTTTCATTTTTTCTCCTCCTATATATCCCTAAAACAATAACAGCATATGTATAAAAGTCTGTGTAGTAATTAGACTGAAAGTAAATATGTACTACATTGTGTGTGGGAAAGGAAGTACATTTCATTTACTATCATTACTTAAAACTCCTAAATAGTTGGTAGTTGGTTTTCTTCTTTTAAGACAGAAAGGAATTTTAATCATGTGCGTAAAGCTCTCACCAGGCTCTTTACTACACACACTCTTATACACATAGAAAAACTATTTTAGTTTGCTATTTTTTTACTTTTATATATTCTCGGTTCATTGGGTACGAATCTCAACTCGTAACATACCGAAAAACAACAGAAAACAAAACGTAATAAAAGTCATGTTTTGTAACCTATTTGTAACACAAATGTAACACAAGGTTTTTAAACATACAATAGTTTTTTTACATTATTTTCCCCACTTTCTATATTTTAAGGAGTCAATCAGGTTCCAGTCCTTTGTGTAATAAGCCTTTTTCATAAAAAAACACCTCATTTCCATCAAAGTGACAAATAAAAAGTACCCCAAAAAGAAAAATCTCACATCTTTTTAGCGTACTACTATCCGTATCTACAATACTTGCAGATTAACAAAAAAAACGACCGCAAGACACGATCGCTTTTTTGGCTCTATTCATATCGTAATGCTTGAATTGGATCAAGCTTCGACGCTTTATTCGCCGGGAATACACCGAATATCACTCCAACTAATAAAGAAAAAACAAATGATAATAGCATAACCGGTATGGAGTACACTATTGTTGTACCTGTGGCTATCGTAAATATTTGTGCACTAATTACCCCAATTCCTATTCCAATTATTCCACCGAACGAACTCAATATGACTGCTTCGATGAGAAATTGAAGCAGAATATTTTTACGCTTTGCTCCAATTGCTTTTCTAATACCTATTTCTTTCGTACGTTCTGAAACTGATACGAGCATAATATTCATAATGCCAATCCCGCCTACGATAAGAGAGATTGCTGCACTTCCGCCTAGCATGAATGTCATCGTATCATTGACAGATGATGCAGTTTCCATTAAATCTTTTGGACTTGATACGCTATAACTATCTGTATCACCTATGATTGAATTCATCGTTCTTTCAATTCGGGTCGATATGAAATGAATCATATCCTCATTTTCTACCTTCACATATGTTGTCCCAACATTCGTAGTAGCAGCTAAACGCTGTCCAGTGCTAAGAGGAACAATAATCGTACTATCTCCGCTTGTTCCTAATGAACTTCCCACTGATTCAAGAACCCCAACAACTTTATAAGATGTTCCGTTTACCTTTACTGATTTACCGACCGGATCTCCTAAACCGAATAATGTTTGTGCAGTGCTTGCACCAAGTACTGCGATTTTTGAATGATTTCCCTGATCTAAGTCTGCAATGAAGCGTCCTGATTGCAGTTTTAAATCACGGACGTCTAAGTACGAAGAAGTTGTTCCAATCATTGATACTTGTGTATTCGTTTTTTCATGTTTCACTGTTACTCTTCCTGATACTGTCGGTGCAATAGCTTTAATACCATCGATATCCTGAATTTGTTTTGCGTCTTTTTCTTTAAATGTAGCATCTGAATCCGTAATCGATACCGTTAATACATTTGTACCCAGGTTACCAATTTGATCTTGTACCTCTTTGGTCGACCCTTGCCCTATCGCGACCATGACTATAACAGAAGATACGCCGATAATAATCCCCAGCATTGTTAAGAATGCTCTAATTTTATTCGCTCTTATGCTTTTCAGTGCCATTTTGAATGTTTGCAAACCATTCACCTCCATTCTCATAGAGCTGTCCATCGTGAATTCGGACGACGCGGCTTGCTTTCTTTGCAACATCTAAATCATGCGTAATAAGAATAATGGTATGTCCTTGCTCATTTAATGCATTCATAATTCCTAATATTTCTTTACTCGTTTTACTATCAAGTGCTCCAGTCGGTTCATCTGCTAGTAGAATAGGAGGATGTCCAGCCAACGCACGTGCTATGGCAACACGTTGCTGTTGCCCACCCGACAATTGAGAAGGTAAATGATTCGCTCGATCTGCCAATCCTACTTTTCGTAATGCTTCTAATGCTGTTTCTCTTCGTTCTCCCGCTTTCATACCTCGGTAAATAAGTGGAAGCTCGACATTCTCAGCTGCTGTCAGTTTCGCTATCAGGTTGAAGTTTTGAAAAATGAAACCTATTTTTTCATTTCGAATCGTCGCCAGCTCAGAGCTTTTCATTTTTCCTATCTCTTCATTATCTAGCAAGTATTCACCTGAATCCGGTCGATCTAAGCATCCAATCATGTTCATAAATGTTGATTTACCAGAGCCTGATGGTCCTATGATAGAGATAAAATCGCCCTTTTGAATATCGAGGGAAACACTCTTTAGAGCCATTACAGTTTCGCCGCCAAGTTCGTACACTTTCTTCATGTTCTTTATTTGAATAATTGGCTCCACCATAACATTAACGCCCTCCTTGTCCGCCGCCAGCTGGAGCTCCGCCATTAGATCTTCCCCCAAATTCGCCGCCAGGTCGTCCTTGGAAGTTACCACCAAATCCCCCTTGAGAGTTTCCGCCAGGCATCATCATAGGTCCTTGAGAAGAATTGCCTTTAGATTGAACTCTCGGTATTTGCACCGTATCTCCTTTTGCTAATCCTTTTGTAATTTCTACATGCGTATCATTTGAAATACCAGTTTCTACTGTCACTTTTTTTGTTGACTGCGTTGCATCGTCTGAAGATGTAGGAACTAATACATATTTTTCATTTCCGTTTGTATGCACCGCTTCTACCGGAACGTATAATGCGCCTTCTTTACTTTCTATTGAGATACTTGCTTCTGTTGACATACCTATTTTCATATTTTTCGGATCTTCAATTTGTACAGTTACGTCAAATGTAGAAACGCCTTTGTCTGCTGTTCCTTTTTCGGCTACACTTGTTACCTTTCCGCTGAATGTTTCATCGCCGAATGCACTTGCTGTTATTTTTACTGCTTGACCTTCTTTTACTTTCGGTACATCTAATTCATCAACACTAATCGTTGTTTGCAAAGCGTCATAATTTGTTATGTGTGCAATTGGATCCGCAGCTTGTACAGAATCACCGCTTGCAACAGAAAGACTTGTAATTGTCCCCGTTACTGGAGCTTGCAAAATACTTCCATCTGTAAAGGTTACAAGTGTTGCACCTGCCTCTACAACATCACCTTCCTTCACACTGACACTATCGGCTGTCAAACCACTCCCGCCACTTGCTTTATCCGAACTTGCACTATTGTTACCTCTCGTTACAGGTGATGTATATCCATTTGCATCTTTCATACGGAGAAGAATTGTTCCTTGTGACACTTTGCCGCCTTTTTTCACACTAACTGATTGAATTTCTCCGTCATATGGAGCTGTAACGACAGCACCATTTTTAAACGTTACAAGTGTATCACCCTTTTTCACTGTATCTCCAGCCGCTACACTTATAGTATCCACAATAAGAATTGTATCTTTCGCTGTTACATCTTGATCTGTATTTGCTGTAACCGAACCCGAACCACTAACTGCTACCTCCAGTTTTCCTTGTTGTACTGTCGTTGTTTGAGACGCGGCTACAACACCTTGTGTTTTATCTGTTTTATGTAAAAAGAACCAAGCGCTCGCTCCCCCTATTACAACAATAATGGTTGAAATAATAATCCACTTTTTCAAATCTCTATTCTCCTTCCTATTCTTGAGTTTGTCCCGATTGTTCTTGATTCGGCTGGAATTGACCATGACCATTACCATTACCCGGGAACATCTTACCCTGCCCTCTTGAGCCCATCTCTGAAAAATCCGGACTTTTACTTTGTTTATAAACTACATAACCTACTCCGATAGCTGCACACGTACTAATTCCCAAATTTACTATAAGTAAAATTTGTATTAACTTTTGTTTCGTTTGTTCCATTTTTGTTCCACCTCGTATATTTTTTGATAAGCCTATTGTGACTTTCGTTCCTTAACTTTTTCTTAAAAATTCAACCTTACATATGAAATCTCTTAAGAAAGTTCTTTTTCACAACAAAAAAGGTATCCTCAAATACTTTGAGGATACCTTTTCACTTTTATTATCTCTGCTGTTTTCTACCTAATACGAGCAATCCAAAACTCATCATGATAAGAAGTGCTCCCATGTATGGTTCCACAGGCATTTTCTGTCCTGTCTTCGGTAATTCTTTTTCAGGTGTTTCTGGATTCATCATTTCCGGTTTTCCTGGATCTGGTGCTCCAGGTTTTTCTGGATTCGGTGTTCCAGGTTTCTCTGGATTCGTTGTTTCTGACTTCTCTGGATTCGTTGTTTCTGACTTCTCTGGATTCGTTGTTTCGGACTTCTCTGGATTCGTTGTTTCTGACTTCTCTGGATCTGTTGTTCCAGGTTTCTCTGGATCCGTTGTTTCTGGTTTCTCTGGATCCGTTGTTTCTGGCTTCTCTGGATCCGTTGTTTCTGGCTTCTCTGGATCCGTTGTTTCTGGTTTCTCTGGATCCGTTGTTTCTGGCTTCTCTGGGCCTGGTGGTGCTAAAGAGGTCAGTTTGTTTAATACTTCTAATTGAACTGAGCTTATCATCCCTTTTGTAATTTCAAATGGAATTGGATTAGTTAATTTTTCATAACCTTTTGGTGCTTCTACTTCTACAAGTGTGTAGTTACCTACAGATAAGTCTGAGACTTTCGCTTTTCCTTCTTTATCTGTTGTTACTTTCGTTACTACTTTTCCCTTTTCGTCATGAACTTCAAACACTGCCCCTGATAATACATTCTTACTTTCAGCAGCCATTTTTGTAATTTCTACTGAGCCTTTGTCTAACTGTTCATTCTCTACTTTCAATGATAAGACTTTCGTCATACCTTTTGTAATTTCGAATGATACTGGCTCTGTTAATTTTTTGTAGCCTGGTAAATTCTCTACTTCTACTAGTTTGTAACTTCCTACAGATAGATCTGAAATTTTCGCTTTTCCTTCTTTATCTGTTTTTACTTTCGTTACTACTTTGCCTTTTTCATCTTGCACTTCGAATGTTACGCCTTCTAATAACGCGCCACTTTCTTTGTCCACTTTTGTAATTTCTACTGAGCCTTTATCTACTAATTCGTTCTCTACTTTTAGTGATAAAACTTCTGTCATACCTTTTTTAATTTCAAACGATACTGGTTTCGCTAGTTTTTTATATCCTGGTAAGCTTTCTACCTCTACTAGCTTATATTTCCCTACTGATAGATCTGAAACGTTTGCTTTTCCTTCTTTATCTGTCGTTACTTTTGTTACTACTTTATCTTTTTCATCTTGCACTTCGAATGTTACGCCTTCTAATAACGCGCCACTTTCTTTGTCCACTTTTGTAATCTCTACTGAACCTTTATCTAACAGTTCGTTCTCTACTTTCAATGATAAAACTTTCGTCATACCTTTTTTGATTTCAAACGATACTGGTTCTGTTAATTGTTTGTAACCTGGTAAGCTTTCTTTTTCTACTAATTTGTACTTTCCTACAGATAAGTCTGAGATTTTTGCTTTTCCTTCTTTATCTGTCGTTATTTCGATTACTACTTTGCCTTGCTCATCTTGTACTTCGAAGACTACGCCTGCTAATGCTTTTTGACTGTCTTTATCTACTTTTGTAATTTCTACGTTACCCTTGTCTAACATTTCATTTTCTACTGTTAAAGCAAGAGATTTTGTCATGCCTTTTTCAATTTGGAAAGTAATCGGATCTACTAATTGTTTATATCCCTTTGGTGCTTTTACTTCTACTAACTTGTATGTGCCAACTGATAAATTAGTAACTTGTGCTTGTCCTTTTTTATCTGTCGTTATTTTAGCGACTACTTGTCCTGCTTCATCTTGAATATCAAAGACTGCATCAGCTAAAGCACCTTTATTTTCTTTGTCTACTTTTGTAATTTCTGCATTTCCTGTATCCACTAATTCATTTTCTACAGTTAATTGTAGTGCTGTTACTCTACCCTTTTCAATTTCGAATGAAATTGGCTTTTCTAGTGGTTTATATCCTGCCGGTGTCTCTACTTCCACCAACTCATACTTCCCAATAGATAAATCTGAAACGTTTGCTTTTCCTTCTTTATCCGTCGTTACTTTTTTAACTACTTTTCCTTTTGAATCACGTACTTCAAATACAACATCTTTTAACGGTGCTTTACTATCTTTATCTATTTTTGTTATCTCTACATTCCCTGTATCCACCATTTCATTTTCTACTTTCAATGATAGAACCTCGGTCATGCCTTTTTTTATTTCAAATGATACTGGTTTTTCTAACTTTTTATAACCAGGTAAACTTTCTACCTCTACTAATTCATACTTTCCTACAGGTAAATCTGAAACATTTGCTTTTCCATCTTTATCTGTCGTTACTTTTTTAACTTCATTACCCTTTTCATCTTGGACGATGAATGTTACTCCCGCTAACGGTGCTTTATTATCTTTATCTACCTTTGTTATCTCTACATTTCCCGTATCTACCATTTCATTTTCTATTTTTAATGATAAAATCTCGGTCATGCCTTTTTTAATTTCAAACAATACTGAATCTGTTAGTTTCTTATAGCCTGGTAAACTTTCTTTCTCTACTAATTTGTACTTTCCTACTGATAGATCAGAGATTTTTGCTTTACCATCTTTATCTGTTTTTAATTCCTTCACTACTGTTCCAGCTTCATCTTGCACTTCAAAGACTACGCCTTTTAATACTTTCTGGCTGTCTTTATCTACTTTTGTAATTTCTACTGAACCTTTATCTAGCTGTTCATTCTCTACTTCCACTGATAGGACTTTCGTCATACCCTTTGTAATTTCAAATGATACTGGTTCTGTTAGTTTTTTGTAACCTGGTAAGCTTTCCGTTTCTACTAATTCGTATTTTCCGACTGATAGATCTGAAACTTTCGCTTTCCCTTCTTTATCTGTTGTTACTTTTTTTACTACTTTTCCTTTTGAATCACGTACCTCAAATACAACATCTTTTAATGGTGCTTTACTATCTTTATCTACTTTTGTAATTTCTACTGAGCCTTTGTCTAACTGCTCATTTTCTACTTTTATTGATAAAACTTTTGTCATACCTTTTTTAATTTCAAATGGTACTGGTTCTGTTAGCTTTTTGTAACCTGGTAAGCTTTTCGTCTCTACTAATTTGTACTTTCCTACTGATAGATCTGAAACGTTTGCTTTTCCTTCTTTATCTGTTACTACTTTTCTTACTACTCCATCTTTCTCATCTTGGACTTCAAATTCGACGCCGGCTAATACTGCCCCGTTTTCTTTGTCTACTTTTGTAATTTCGATATTACCTTTGTCTACCATTGCATTTTCCACTTGTATTGGGAATATGCCGTCCCCTGTTACATTTACTTCGAACTCTGTTTCTTTTAATTGGTATCCTTCAGGCGCCTTCGTTTCTTTTAAAATATATTTTCCTGGTGCTAACGGTTTAGAGATTGCCATACCATCTTTATCTGTAACAATATGTTCAATTACTACACCGTCTTTTACTATATCAAACTCTGCATTTGCTAATGGTTTTTCACCATTTTCCGAATCAATTTTCTTTACTTCAATTTGACCCTTTTGCATAGTATTTTTAATTTCAATTGTTTTTGTTTCTCCAGCTTGAAGTGTAATCTCTACTGGACTTGTTAATTTTTGATATCCTTCTGGCGCTACTGTTTCATAAACTTTATACGTCCCAGGAGCTAAAGTTTGAGGTACTGAAAAACCTTTTTCGTCCGTTTTCAGTTTTGCAACAACTTCATTTGCACTATTTCGAACCTCAAATTCGGCACCTTTTAACCCTTTGTTCGGATCCTCAGCATCTATTTTATGAATCGATACTGTACCTTCTTTTGGAGCTTCAGGCGGCGTAACAGTTACTTCTCTTGATGTTAATGTTTTATCATCAAAACGTAATTCCGCTTTATTAGGAATCTTCTTATCGACGTAAGAAGATAAGTCTGCATTATTTTTAATTTTCGCCTTGATACTGAGATTAATTATCTGGTCTTCATACGACTTATAGTCAAAGTTCTCACCAAACGTAAATGTTACTTCACTTCTTTGTTTATCTATATTTAACGTTCCTTTAGAAGTAATATCTTGGCCATTTTGATCATACACTTTTGCCTCTAATACTTCTAAAACATCTTCTAAATCATCACTAATTATCATTGACCTATAATTAGGCGGATCTTTCGGTATATGTGTACCAACTTGGTATTGAATAGCTTGATCCATTTGTGTTAACTGCTCATTCTCTACAAGCTTACCATTCTCATCAACTATATTTTTTTCAATGCTAGGTGGATTATCGTCACCTGAACCGGTTCCTCCCCCACCACTTACGAATACTTCTCCAACTTTTTCTTCAGTTACAATATTTTTACCTTCTAATTTCACAGTATTTTTATGAGGCTTTGCAGCGGGATTAGTAATCTTTGTTTTATATCTTAAAATATAACCTTTTGAACTGTCCGGAAATCCAATTGTAAATCCAGTTTTCGTTGCATTAATTTTAATTTTAGATAAATCTGCTGGCTTAATATTTGTTGCTGCATATCCATCTTCAAAGACAGCCTCTTCTAATACTAAACTATCTGTAATTAATTCATGCCCAGGTCCCAATGTGTCTGTTAATTTAAGATCTTGCATTTCTGTTCCAGTTGCATTTACATATACCGTCCAGTCTGCAATTGAAGGGTCTTCCTGATTATAAGAACCCCATTTTAATAAATTCTCCGTATTGGGCTGCGGCTTCGGTCTCTCTGTCGTATTGTTTACACTTACTTCTTTATTTACGATTTGACCATCAACGTTAAATTCTAATGGAATTTTTTTAATACCATCATATGCTTCTAGACCAAAATAGAATTCTACGAATAAAGAACCTTTAATGTTATTCTTTCCTTCTACGTAATCACCCATAGTACATGTCAATACACCCTTTTTCATCTCACATGTACCAACTACTTTCCCTTCAGCATCTTTTAAAGGAAAAGTCATATTCATAAGATCTTTTCTAAATTCTTTTGGCATATCAATTGTGAATTGATCTCCACTTTTTATTTTTTCTTTAGCTGACCACTTCACTTCTACTTTCATGCCATCTGAGGCTTGATATGGTTCAGACGTTGTACCATCAGTACGGGAGATATTAATCTCATCCACTGGATTTTTTATCACAGCGGCTTGAATAACTGGAGCCCACACATTTAGCACTGAAAATAATACTAGAAAAACTAATGAAACCATTGAAATATGCCTTTTAGTACTTTTCATTTGCATAGTTCCCTCCTAAATTTTTATATTTATATAACAAAAAAAGACCGTCCGGTTGCATCAAAAATGTGCAACCAGACGATCTTAGTAACCAATATGTATTACCGTAGACTCTAAGCTTTGCGGCCTATTCTTTCGAATAGTGTGCTAAAAATATCTTTTATTCTTTTTTTGTTTCATTTTCCTCTTAAACCAAATATTACTATACCGTCTGGACGGTTATAATTCAACACTTTGTATAATTGTTTTATTTTTCTAATAAAAAAAACAATTCACCACTACATTAAATAAGCAATGGTGAATTATATAGTTTATATATATTATTTATATGAATTATTAATAAGAGCTTGAATCACTTTTTCTCTTAATTCGGGGCTTAGTCTTCCAACCCCTAAATATTCCGAATACCATAATCCATCTGCTGCTAATCTAATAATTGTGGCACAAACCGAATCTATCTCATCATTTTCTATTTTATGTTGCAGTTGCTGAAATGATTTTTGTAACGGTTCAAGTAATTCAGGTTTTAGCATTAATGCTGCCATCATACTACTACCCAACTCTTCTACTCTTCCCTCATTACTTAATCTTTTCTCTACAAAAGAACGTACCCACTTTCCTTTCTTCTCTAAGTCTTCCGCTGCTTTATTATAGATAGCGTCTTGATACTCCTCCGTCCCTTTGAGTATCATACCCTCTATTAAAGCTTCTTTAGTTGAATAGTGATACAACAATCCACCTTTACTTATCCCCGCCTCTTTTGCTACCGCTTCTAAAGTTAATTTAGCAACCCCTTTACATTGGACAATTTGAGAAGCAGCTGCTAAAATTTTTTGCTGTGTTATACTTATACTCATTCCTTTTTAAAACCCCATTTCTAATAAATTTATATAAATACGTATCTTATTTTTAATATCGCTGAGTAATAATAAACATTTTCTTTATACAACAAAAGCTTCATCGCCTTTGAATTGTTCGTTGCTTCTTCTATTAAAAATTTCCATATCATTCAATATGATAACATTAAATATACAAAGTTGACTATACATCTATACTTTTATATTCATTGAAAATATACCCATAAACACGAAATGTATAAACATTGATTATTCTTATATATCTAATCTATAATTTAAATAGATTTATATTTTCATAAAAATAAAGTGAAATTTTATAAGGATGATTCCATTGAAAAAATTTTCTATTAGTTATTTAATATGCTTACTGGTTTTTTCTATCATTGTGAACGTTTTACAGTATACAGGCGTTCCAAATTATGCGGATTCATGGGGACCGATTTGGGTATCTATTATTATGCTTTCAATTCTTGGAAGTATTCCTGTTCTTATCGGTTGTTTAATAGGTGAATTTTGTTATAGAAAAATAAAAGGAAGTCACGAATTAAAAATTGGTATTCCTTTATTTATATTGTTAGGTATTTCCTACAATCATTTCTTCTTTATGTGGTTTAACAACAGAGATTTTCTATCCTTTTATTTAGAAGCTTTTCTGGAAACCGGCCTTCCTATTACTGTATCATCTGTACTATTTTATCTTGTCAGACGGCGTTAATTCTTTATTCACTACATAAAAAAATAGCCCGCCTTCCGCAAAAGACGAGCCATTCTATTTAATTCTCACTTATTCTCTTCTTATACCAATCCTGCATTCTCTCCGCATCTTCTACTCTCGTATGCTCTAATTTATAATTCGATGATGCGTTAGAGAACTTATACGTACATAGATTTGCACGGCGCTGGAAATATGATTGTGTTTTTTCCATTGATTGAACGTGTCTTCTTCTAACAAGCCCTGTATATTTTCCGACGCTGCGATATACAAGTGTAATTTGCTCTCCATCTACACTGTAACCATTTGTTTTAAATGTTGCGTATCCAAGTGTAAAGATGAGGATCGCAAGCGGAATTAGTGCCCACATGATGAAGTGCTTTTCAAAGTATATACTTATTCCAATAAGCGGGATCGCTAGCATTGCGAAGAATATAAAACTATCAATAAGATAGCGGCGTAATGCTGCTTTTGGTAATGAAATAATGTTTGCATTCATTTCATATGGTAATTGTAAATCCGCGAGTAACTGTTGTACACGATCTTTTCGAATGATTGGGTGTAGTGTAACTTTTTCTTTCTCGTCACCCAGTCCCTTACTTTGAATGACTTCTACTTGCACAGCACAATAACCGAACATTTGACGAAAAATGCCTTCTTTTATCGTAATCCCTTGAATACGGTGTAACTTTAGTACAAGTTCTTTTCTTTCAAGTAACCCTTGAGCAATACGGACCTCATCATTTCTTCGATTTACTGTGAAGTTACCATGTTTTAACGCGTAACCAATTGTAGATATAACCCACGAAAGTACGAGCAAAATGGCTACCATGAAAATCCATCCATATATATCATGTTCCATTACATACGACTTTACGCCATTCTCTATCCATTTCGGAATGTACTCATCTACTTGGTGATACACGAAAAAGATTAATGAGAATAATAGTCCAAACTGGCCAGATGTAACAGATGCTAATAAAATCTCTTTCCAAGTTAACTTGTATTCTGTCGATTGTTTTTCCTCTGTAACAATTTTTTTTTCTACTGTATTTTCTACTGCTTCGTCTAACGTTTCTTCTGCTTTCACTTCTGGAGTTGGCTCGTTTAGCAATGCAATAAGCTCTGTTGCTTCTTCTACTGTAATACCAGCTAAGCTAACTTCTGCATCGTCGCCCCCGCCAGCTGTTTCGATTTGAATTTTCTTTAACCCAAGCATTTGATATAACACGTTAGAACTTGTATTAATTGTTTGCACACGTTCTTTATTTAAGTAGCTCTCCTTCTTCACAAAGAGCCCTTGTTTCACATGTAATACGTTATTTTCAACCCAGTATGTTGTGTAATACCATTTTTCAAACGCTGAAAAGACAGTGAGTAAACCGAATCCAGCGGGAATTAAATACCAAAACGGGAACTTTCCATTTAAACTAAACATGAAAATAATGAGTGGTATAAAATCTGTTATTTTTAATTCTAATAACATCGTGATTGGATGCTGCCTCTTATACATCCTCATCACTCACTTTCGCTAATTCTGCGATTTTCGTTTTCAACATTTCAGCTTCATACATCGTTAAGCCTGGGATGCTGTGAGAAGTTGCCGCTGTTGAAATGTGTAATTCTGCTAAGCCATATTTTCTCATAATCGGCCCTTGTTCAATCGTCACGTGCTGTACACGAATCATCGGTACTAATACGCGCTTTACGACGAAAAGACCGTGCTGAATTTCAAGCTCTTCTTCATTTAATTGATAACTGTAATAACGTTGACGTAGTTTCGGGAATAAGAAGTACGAAAATGGTGCGAATGCAACTGTTAGCCCAATCATCACATACAAAATCCACGCCCACCAATCAAACTTTATCATGAGGAAAAGGTAAGCTAAAATAACGAGGATACCAATCCCTTCTTCAATGACAGCACGAATTTTCCACACCTTGACCATGTCAGGATGAATTTCATTTTTCAATGGATCCATGTAACCACTCCAAATCTAGTAATCTAATATATGAATACTCTCAAACTATATTTTACATAACTTTACAGAAAATTGTAATTTAATTATCTTTCTTCTCAGGGATAAAATATCCGAACCAAAGTAACCAAATGAAACCGATTAACTTCAGCCAACTTCCATCCGCTTGAAAAGCTTCAATCATACCTGGTATTTTATAAATCCCAATGAATCCAAGAAAACCGAGCCACCAGTTTTTTTGCATTTTCACTTTTATTCCTCCTTCATTACGTTTTTCACATTTCGAATCCAAATTTCTTTATACTTTAACTGGAATCCCATGAGCATGTAATTACTCATATTATCAATCACAAGCGCTAACGTATGAGCATTCTCTTCTGTTGCATGTTGTGACACAACGTCAAGTCGCGCGCCTTTCTTCAATAAATCGTGGAAACCATTTAAGAAATCTTCTTGTATTTCAAATAAGCGTTTCTGATACTTTTCATTTCGCGATGCAGTTACGATAAATTCATTTATAACGCGTAATATTCCTTCTTGTCCTTCATACTCAGAGAGCATATGTAAACCATCTGCGATTAACTTTTCTTCAAAGTTTTCTTTCGTATATTGCTCTTGATCGAAGTAGCTTGCAAAATGATACCCAGAAAAAATTTCTTCAAATAAAAAATCAACTAACGCTTCTTTAGAAGAAAAATGATAATAAATAGCCGGTTTTGAAATACCTACCTCTTTCGCAATCATGGAAAGACTCATCTTCTCAATGCCGTGCTCTGCCATAAGTTTAAATGATGCCTCTACAATGTTTTGCGATGTTTGTAAATTCTTTGTCATACTGTACCTCACTTTTTTTACTTACCGGTCGGTAAGTGAATTATAAAATGAAACGAAATGATTTGCAAGTTAGTTAACGTTACACAAGGAATTTATTGGTAAATACAGAACATATAAAGTAAAAGCAACATATAACAATAAGGAGGATATACATATGGCACTTGGCGGTAAAGGCGGCAGTGGTGGCACTGGCGGCGGTGAAGCTGGACAAAATGGTAAGGGCGTTAGTAGCGGTTATATAGTACTCATCGTGCTCTTTATCATATTAATTGTAGCTGGAATCAGCTATAGTGGACTTGGTTTTTAACTTTCATCAGTAAGAAAAGCACTGGCTATATAAACGGCCAGTGCTTTCTATTTTCATTATTGATCATCCACAATAATATACGCTGTTCGGATTGGCCCATGTACACCTACGACAAGGTTCATTTCAATATCTGCGCTATTTGATGGACCAGAAACGAAATTTACACAAGCGGGCAGTTTTTTCCCTGATGTATTTTGATCATGGATCAGTTTTGTGGCTTGAGTTAATCTTGGTACGATCGTACTTTTAGGAACGATTGCAATATAAGACTCTGGAAGAAGGCTAACGTGTCTTCCTTTTAACCCGTCATTAAATAGTACAACGGTTCCTGATTCTGCCAGAGTCATATCACTGAACGTAATGCCAAGGTCAGCAGCTTTCGCAAATGCTATATCCTCTTCTTTATGATCCGATCCCCACATACGAAAATGTGTTGAACCTTCACTTTTGAAAAGTGGAGTAAGACCGTATTCATGAAAACGCTCATCGTTCGCATACATAGCAGATTTGATATTCCAATCTGTTATAAAAGACCCCAATGTTTCAACAAGATTTTCCTTTGTTGTTCGCTTTACTTCTGTATGAATCACTTCGCAGTGCTCCATTAACTGTAATACAAATTCTTCTTGCGAAAGTCCGCTAAAAACATTCCACTGCGGAGAAACAGACCAGTTTGGTTTTTTCACTGCCTCTGGACGTTTCCTACCAAGCTTTTCTGATAATTGGAGTAAAAATTCCTCACGATTTTGGATGGCCATCATCGTTCTCCTTTACGTGTTTTTCAAACCATTTTCGAAACGGTTGTTTTTTCGGAACTGGGAAATCTCTTGCATCCGTCCAAGCTTTTAATGGCCCAATGCCACGCTCGATTTTATCACCTTTCGCAAGAGGTTTTAATGCATACGGAGCGCTCTTCGCAGCAAAAGAAAATAAGCTAGGGCTCTTCACTACTTTTTCGAAACCTTTCATAGCTGCGTTCCAAGCTACAGGTGATCGTTTTTCTTCTACAATGCGGCTGCGATGTTTAATTAATAAGTCGTGTAACGGGATTTTCACTGGACACGCTTCTGTACAAGCACCACAAAGGCTAGATGCATAAGGTAAATCCTTATATTCATCATATCCCCCTAAAAGCGGTGTTAACACAGCTCCAATTGGTCCTGGATAAATAGAGCCGTATGCATGTCCACCAATATGCCTATATACAGGACACACATTAATACATGCTGCACAGCGAATACACTGCAGCACACTTTGGAATTCTGTCCCTACAATATCAGAACGCCCATTATCCACAATAACTAAATGAAATTCTTCAGGCCCATCTGTCCCGCCAGGCTCCGTTAATCCTGTAATATAACTCGTTAACTTTTGTCCTACAGAACTTCGGCATAGAAGTGTTACTAAAACATCAAGCTCTTCCCATGTCGGAACAATACGCTCCATCCCCATAACTGTAATTAGCGTTTTCGGAAGTGTCGTAGTAAGTCTTGCATTTCCTTCGTTTGCTACGATGGAAATGGACCCAGACTCTGCAACCGCAAAGTTACATCCAGTCACTCCTATATCCGCCGCAAAGAAATCATCACGTAAATAGCTTCTTACAAACCTCGCCATTTCCGTAGGATCAGAGGTGCCCGTGTAATTTAACTTTGTTTTGAATATTTCACAAATGTGTTCTTTATCTTTGTGAAGGCACGGAACAACAATATGTGACGGCGGATCGTGGTCGTTCACTTGTAGAATAAATTCAGCAAGATCTGTTTCTAACACTTCCGCTCCAGCTTCTTCAATTGCCTCATTTAAACTAATCTCTTCCGTTACCATCGATTTTGATTTCACAATTTTTTTCGCATTTTTCTTTTTTACAATTTCTTTTACATATTCCCTTGCGTCTTCTGCCGTCTTTGCAAAATAAACAAAACCACCGTTTTTCTCAATATTTTCACTTAGCTCATATAAATAATAATCAAGATTTTCTAATGTATGCTTTCGAATTTCTTCTCCTAAAGCTCGCCATTCTTCCCAATTCCCAAGACTCTCAGTCGCTTTTAATTTCTTGCCCCTAAGACCATCTTGTGCTTTCCTAACAGCCTGTCGCATAAATTGATCACCAATGCCAGTTGCAGTACGCTTATGAAAGGGATCATTCCCAATTCTCATTCCCATCTGTATATCCCCCTCTTATTTTCGGTCCTCATTTAATACTTGAGCAATATGTTTTACATCAATTGGATAACCATTACGTGTTAAACGTCCTTTTATATTCATTAAGCAGCTACAATCCATCCCAATTAATAAGTCCGCACCGGTTTCCATAATATGCTTTACTTTTTCATCGACCATTTGTTCAGAGATTTCTGGCATCTTCACTGAAAATGTCCCTCCAAATCCGCAGCAATCATAATTGTGCGGCAGCGAAACCACTTCCAGCCCCTTGACACATTTTAATAATTTTTGCGGTGGTTCTTTAATTCCCATTAATCGGCTCATATGACAAGATGTATGAACCGTGGCTTTTTTATGAAGCTCTGCACCTAAGTCTTCTTTCCCTAATACTTCAACGAGAAATTGTGTAAATTCATACGTTTTATTCGCAAGCTCAGTCGCTTTTTTCTTCCACTCCACTTCACTGTCAAAAAATAAGGTAGAAAACTCGTGAACCATCATCGCGCACGAACCCGATGGTGCCACAACATATTCTGAACTAGCAAAGGTTTCAATCATATGTTTTGCCGCTGTTTTCGTTTCTTTCACGTACCCACTATTATAGGCAGGTTGTCCGCAGCAAGTTTGACTTTTAGGAAAATCAACTTCACACCCTAAATCTTCAAGAATTTCGACGACATCTCTTCCGACCTCTGGATAAAAAACATCTGCCACACAAGTGATAAAAATTGATACTTTCATATTTGCACCCCTAAATACAGTAAAGTAAACGCAAGTGACTTTATAACCAAGTCTTCCTTTGTTGTATATTATTGGTAACCACTAAAAAAATATGAATAAAAATATAAAAAAAGTGATTGAGAACTATCTTAATCACTAAATATCAAAGTCGGAAGAAGCCACACTCGTTACCATTCCGTCTAAACAGCGAGAGTTATTAGGCGATATAAATAGACTCGTGGACGAACCATCAGGTAAGGTCGTAGGAAGTTCGATGAGAAAATAGGAACGAAGAGGGGGAAAGCCCCTCTTCGTTTTTGAATCAAAAGCAACAACATCTACGAAAACAGCCAAAATAATAAATAGAAAAGCCTCCTACATTACACATGTAGGAGGCTTTCTTTTTTGATAAAACAAATCAATCTCTATTCAGCAATCGCATACGATAACAATTCATCGTCACTTCTCCGAGTCTTTGCAGTAATTGATAGTTCGCATATGCGCCAACTGGGGCACCGATTATTGGTACGAGCTGAAGCATTTTTGCTAAATCGATATAGTCTCGGTACTCTGTTTGGAACTTTTCCCAGTCCATATGATTTTCTTCTTCTGTATCCCACGTTTCGATTGCTTTCCATATTTCTTTTCGGTGGTCGTCACTTGAAAAGGCAAGTTGGAAAACGTGAAGAATAAAAAGGCGCTCTTCTTTATTACTCGTATCAAACCCGTACAACGTTGCTGCATCAAATAAAAATTTTATTTTAATGCCGAGTAGAAGCGGAAAGTCAGCAAGACCAAGGAGAATACCGCCAGCTCCCGTCCCTGCTCCTTCTGCCGCTGCTATTTTTTTGTACTCATCCATTTTTTTACGTACTTCGTCGTCTCGTCTTTGCAATGACCAGTTCGTCTCTTTTAATTTCGGCTTTATAAAGTTTGATCCGGCACTAATCGTTTGCACCATCATCCGAATCGTTTCTGTTAATACTTTTTGCACTTTCGCCGGAATAAGCTGTTGTACTTTCGTCTGCACTTTCTTAGAGAACCGTGTCATCATAGAAGAATCTTTCATGAATGTAGCTTTCCACTGCTCCAATTCTTTTATAACCTTCTCTTCATATGTAATCATAGGTTCATTCCCTTCAATTTAAAAGCTCAATACGTTTCGCCCCGTATTGATAAACGAAACCGATACTAAATACTATGCTTACGACTAATAAAATTCCCGTCATCATGAAATCTTTCGTCGCAAGGGCGAATATAACTGTAAATACAACGCTGCCGATAATAAGGATCGCATTTAATAAGACAAGAAAATCTTTCTTCTTCTCTTCTCCCCCGACCGGATACAAATCAAGCCAAATCTTCATGCGGTGATGCTTCCATAAAGTTAATAGCTGATAACCGATTAAGTATAGGAAGATAAAGCTTACGATAAATCGTCCGTATAAAAACGGAATAAAGTAAAGAATAACTCCGCCAAGAGCGAGCAGGCGCACATACAAGCCGAAATAGTTACCAGATCGTAAAAATGTTCTCGTATATAAGTATAGATATGTACGCTTTTCACCGATTATTGAAAGAATGAAATCCAGCCATTTTCGGCGAGATACTCTTTCTTTTAATGCTGGTACGTCAACGAACATGTTCGCGATGCGATACAGCAGCATCATTTTCTTACCCTCTTCAGAAATTAAATACTCCCAGTTTAGCGGCTTTCCCTTCACCATTTGATGCATGATAGCGAGGTATAATACCATGAGAAGGATGATTCCGCCAATAAACATAACGGAAGTACGTTCTACAAGGAAGTACACAAATAAGCCGTTTAAAATAAAACGAATGAACCAATCAGCTCTTTGTATATTTTGATCGGTTAAAAATGATTTTTCCCACGCGACGAATAAATTCCACGCTTTTACAATGACAAGCGCGAGTACAATCCATATGTAAGCTGCTCCTGTTTGCTTCATTTGCTGGAAGTATAACGGGGCAAGCGCTGCTGCTACGATTGCGATTATGTATAACTGAATCATAAACGTAAAGAGAAATGCCTTTGTAAAGTAAGGTTTTAACTTTTCTTCAACTGGCAGTAAGTAAACGAGATCTGCTTCTTTTAATAATGTTTGGATTGATCCGGCTGTTAATACGAGTCCAAGTAACACTGCCATAACGAGCCCAGTTGGAAACAAAGGTGTTAACGTTTGTAACCATTGCTGGTAATAATACGCTCCTGCGCCGATGATGAATACGAAAATAAATTTTAAATGATCATTAAATACGTATTTACTATATGTACGAACTTCTTGTAGAAAGTGACGAAATCGTTCTTTCCATAATGCTGTGCTATTCATAATCTTCTTCCTTCGTTAATGCAATATAAATATCATCTAGCGTTGCACCTGGCATATTAAAATCGGATTGCAGCTCAGATAATGTTCCCTTCGCTCTTACTTCGCCTTGATGCAGAATAATGAATGAGTCACAATAACGCTCTGCCGTCGCTAAAATATGTGTACTCATTAAGATTCCTGCACCACTCTTTTTCATTTGATCCATCATTTGAAGTAGTGATTGAATCGCTAACGGATCAAGCCCAACGAAAGGTTCGTCCACAATGTACAGAGATGGTTCCACTAAAAATGCACTCATAATCATTACTTTTTGTTTCATCCCTTTTGAGAAATGAGATGGGAACCATTTTAAACGATTTTTCATGCGAAATTCTTGTAATAGTTGTCCTACACGTTCTTCATATTGTTTTTCATCAACACCGTACGCCATCGCTGTTAACTTCAAATGCTCTTCTAGCGTTAGCTCATCATATAATACTGGTGTTTCTGGGATGAACGAAAAACTAGAACGATACGCTGTCATATCATCACGAATTGTTTTCCCATTAATTGTGACAGTTCCTTTTTTCGGTTCCATTAAACCGATAATATGTTTAATCGTCGTACTTTTACCCGCCCCATTTAAACCGATTAAGCCGACAAGTTCACCTTTATCCACAGAGAACGAAACATCTTTTAGTACAGGTCGTTTCGTATATCCTCCTGTAACATTTTCTACACGCAATAACTCGCTCATACGACACCACTTTCTTCATTAGTATTCATTCTATATTCATCTTACCAAAAATGGCGCTGTACTACATAGTATCGATGCCCTCAAAAAAAATTTAAATTTGTTAGCATATATTTTTACGAAAGCGGACATCATAATTAGTGAAGAAGGAACACATTGAAAAAGCAACCACCAATTGATGAGTAGAACAACATAGTGAAGTCATCATGAAATGGGGTGTCCATGTTGGACAAAGAAATTTACACATAACCAGATCATTTGTTTCATTTTAGAAACGGGGTGTCTCCGAAAGAGCATATACTGTTTTAAAAAATAAACAATTTCCTTTTATAAAGATTGCAATTCATTTCACTTGAAAATGGGGTGTCTACGGCAGAAACTTTAGCCGATTTACCGTGCATTTCTTAAATAAATGAGGTGTCTGCGAAACGTAAATTACGATAATGCTTTTTCAATCCCTCTTCAGAAAACAGGAAGCTGAGTCAGCTTCCTGTTTTTCGTGTTTGTTCTCTTATATAATTATGGTAAAATACGGCTAAGGCTACTTGAAAGGATGAGATCAATGAACCATACAGCGGACAATTGTATTTTTTGTAAAATTATTGACGGGCAAATCCCTTGCTCAAAAGTATACGAAGATGAACATGTGCTTGCATTTTTAGATATTAGTCAAGTAACAAAAGGACATACTCTTGTTATTCCAAAAGTTCACAAACAAGACATTTTTGCGTTAACGCCAGAAATCGCATCACACATTTTTTCTGTCGTTCCGAAAATCGCAAATGCGATTAAAGCAGAGTTTAATCCAGTTGGCTTTAACCTACTTAACAATAACGGTGAAAAAGCTGGACAAACTGTGTTCCACTTCCACCTTCATTTAATTCCACGCTACGGTGAAAACGATGGTTTCGGTGCTGTTTGGAAATCACATCAAAATGAATACACAATGGAAAATTTACAAAACATCGCAAGTACAATTGCAAATAGTGTGAAATAATGACACTATAATAAGAAGTAATACATAACAAGCCACTTTCCTAAAGTGATTACATATTGCACGGCTTGTTTCTCCACTCAAGATGCCGGGGACTGTGCACTTTTCTTTCCCTTGTCTTAAAGATATGCATATTTTTTCACATCATGAATACGAACAAAAAATAAGGAGGTTTCCTTTTATGTCAAAAGCTAAATCCTTTATTACAGGTGTCATTTGCGGCGGAGCAGTTGCTGGATTAGCCGTTCTTTTCTCTACTCCTTCTTCTGGTAAAGCTATGCGCGGTAAGCTGAAAGAAAAAGGAAATGATATGAAAAAGACTTTAGCTGATATTACAGCTGATACAAAATTATTAAAACGGCAAATCGTTGAAACTGCTTCAGAAGGTAAAGAAGTGTTTCAAGAATTAAAAGACGATATGCACGATACGCTTTCTAACTGGAAGCAAGATATTTCTCAAAACAAGCGCCATATTGAGAAAGAGATTTTGGACATTCAAAAATCAATTGAGAAACTACAAGAAGCTGTTCCAGAAAAAGCGTAAACAAATTCCTGCTTAGTTTTTTGCATATAACAAATATTTTTTATATAAATTTACCTTAACACGGCATATCACACAGATATGCCGTGTTTTTATGCATTTACAATATATGTTATCACTTAACATGTAAGGACAACACATGTATTCACGACCCATAAAACGCTTCCATAGTTATGCATGATTTGTATAGAATGTCATTTTATTAAAAAATTTTCACAATTCTCACAAAAAGACTTTATTAATTTTTATTTTACTGGCATAATAGATAGTAATGAAAAAGAATGTTAAAGTGGGTGAGTAAATGAAAAGTGGAGAAAAAGATTACTCGGTAAAAGAAGCGATGATTTTCAGCCAACGCATTGCTCAATTATCGAAAGCGTTATGGAAATGTGTAGAGAAAGATTGGCAACAGTGGATTAAGCCTTACGATTTAAACATTAATGAACATCATATTTTAACAATCGCTTATCATTTAAAAGGGGCTTCTATTTCTGAGATTGCTAAGTTTGGAGTTATGCACGTATCAACGGCATTTAACTTCTCGAAAAAGCTGGAAGAACGCGGCTATCTTGTATTCTCGAAAAAAGAAGATGATAAACGAAATACGTACATTGAAATTACAGACAAAGGGGAAGAATTACTACTTCGCTTAATGGAGGAGTATGATCCTGAAAATAATTCAGTGTTTAATGGGGCTCTTGCACTTCGTAATTTTTATGGGAAGTTCCCAGAAAATATCGAACTTATCGCTATCTTGCGTAACATTTACGGACAAGACTTCATCGATATTTTTGAGAAATCATTAGAAGATATTGAAGAGAACTTTACAGAATCCGATCAGAAGTTAGTTAAGAAATAATCTATTTATTTTTTCGCAATCATGCTTAAGAATTCATTCATAAGCGGCTTAAATAAACCTTGTTTTGCTAGCGCTTCCGCAGTTTCGTGTACTTCGAGCTGATGTGGAAGCGCTTTTTCAAATTGATCTAACAGCGCATCGAACAAAAGAAGCCCTTCTGCTTTCTCCACTATATATTGCTCGTTCAGTATTTCACAAAGATGTAGTATACGTTCAATATCTTTTTTGCGAGCTTTTTTCTTTATGATTAAAGAATAAAATGGACACTTTTCTTCATCAATCATTTTAAATAGTAGGTCTACGTAGTATTCAGCTTGTTCTAATCTTCTAACAACGTCCATTTTCTCCCTCTCTTTCTAACACAAAGTCTTCTATTTCTGAATTTTATAACACGAACAAAATATCGTATGATACAATATATAAAGTATATGTATTTTAGCCAAAAGGAGGTCTCGCCTCATGACACTTATAACAGTTGTTTTTGTCGCATTCGCACTTCTTGTTATATTTTACACGAATTTTATGACACATACACTGTGTGAACGAAAACAAATAG
The DNA here is from genome assembly GCF_022095615.2 of Bacillus thuringiensis. Lineage (NCBI taxonomy): Bacteria > Bacillati > Bacillota > Bacilli > Caryophanales > Bacillaceae > Bacillus > Bacillus thuringiensis. Next base: position 1,019,632 of record NZ_CP155559.1, on the reverse strand, counting down.
CTGCGAGCCGCCAACCCGGTGTCTTTCGGGTTATTAATGTATGTATAACAATTTTATTAATTTCTAGTTATATAGAAATTATATTTCATGGAAAGTGAGGAAGGAAGCCCCTTCCTCACTTTTTTCCTCTATAAGCAAATTATACCTACTATAACCAATAAAATAAACAGTACAAGTAATAAAATAAGTTGAGAATTCATCCCCATCCCCTCCTCTTTTCTGTATATGCGACATACGCCCAATATGGAACACCTTCAAAATCTGACACATACTGGTTAAATTTTCTTTATCAATATGAAATCGAGTCGAAATATGATATATTAAATTCTGTACATATTGCTTATACTATGAAATAAATGACACGCATCTTAACTTTATCCTCAGTCTCGGTAAGCCCTGTTAAGCGCGCTTTACCAACGAAAAAAGCAAAAGTATCAGTGAGACTTAATCGGGCTCTTATGAACCAAAATTCATTGGTGTAGGATAAATTAAAAATACATAATAGTAGGAGTGTTTATCGAATGAAGAAAGCTATGCTTGCCTTAGCCGCAACAAGTGTAATCGCATTATCAGCATGTGGAACAGGATCATCATCAGACAAAATCGTTACATCTAAAGCTGGTGACATTACAAAAGACGAGTTCTACAATCAAATGAAGACACAAGCTGGTAAACAAGTACTAAACAACATGGTTATGGAAAAAGTACTTATTAAAAACTACAAAGTTGAAGACAAAGAAGTAGACAAAAAGTTCGATGAAATGAAAAAACAATACGGTGATCAATTCGATACACTATTAAAACAACAAGGTATTAAAGAAGAAACTTTAAAAACTGGTGTGCGTGCTCAATTAGCGCAAGAAAAAGCTATCGAGAAAACAATCACTGATAAAGAATTAAAAGATAACTACAAGCCTGAAATTAAAGCAAGCCACATTCTTGTAAAAGATGAAGCGACTGCGAAAAAAGTTAAAGAAGAACTTGGACAAGGTAAATCTTTCGAAGAGTTAGCAAAACAATACTCTGAAGATACTGGTTCAAAAGAAAAAGGTGGCGACTTAGGATTCTTCGGCGCTGGTAAAATGGTTAAAGAATTCGAAGATGCTGCTTATAAACTGAAAAAAGATGAAGTAAGCGAGCCTGTGAAATCACAATTCGGTTACCACATCATTAAAGTAACAGACATTAAAGAACCAGAAAAATCATTCGAACAATCTAAAGATGACATCAAAAAAGAAATCGTTCAGAAGAAAGCACAAGACGGCGAATTCATGAACGATCTTATGATGAAAGAAATCAAAAAAGCTGACGTAAAAGTTGACGACAAAGATTTAAAAGATCTTTTCAAAGAGCAAAAAGCTGACGCTAAGAAAGACGAAAAGAAATAATGAATTGAAAAAAAGCTTGGGCTTAGGCCCGAGCTTTTTTATTTTGCAATTTTTATCCTGCTATTTGCGAGCAACAGGATAAATGAAAGCTGCTGGTTCTCATGTAAAAACCGAAGAATATATTCCACCGCAAAATTGATTTTTTATTCTCCCCTTTTAACTAATTGATGCTAGAAATCGAACTGAAACGAGCTATAATCTACAATAAAAAACCTTGATTCCATCACACACGGAACCAAGGTTTATCTTATTATCATTGATTAAATGAAAAAACTATGTTAAATTAGTACAGAAACACGTTTTCAAAAATACAAAGAACGTATTTATCCGTATCTTAATTGTACACCAAAACATATCTTCAGTCAACCTCTATTTTTCACTTTTAAAGGAGTGCTTACGTATATGAATAAAAAACTTGATCAAGAGCAAAAAAGATTGGATACCGTAATCGAAACGATTACGCAGCAAATTGATAAACTGGAAAACGAAACTGGCAGACGCCGGGCAGAAGTAATCAATATTCGTAAACATTTCTGGGATGACGTGAAAGTAAATACTGATACTTTTGATGATTATCTTGAAACAGTTATCAACTTAAGACAACAAGCTCAGTCACTAGCTGTCACACAAATTACCCATAAGCACACCTTTAATCGGCTTGCCGCATTAAGACGCATGCATAAAGCACCTTACTTCGGGCGAATTGATTTCAAAGAAGAAGGAGAATCTGCTGCGGAGCAAATTTATATCGGCGTAGCTACACTTACTGATGCAAGCGGAGAAAACTTTCTTATATATGACTGGCGCGCACCCATTTCGAGTGTGTACTACGATTATCCACCAGGGCCAGCTGAATACAGTACACCAGGAGGCGTAATCCACGGTAATGTGGAGAAAAAATTGCAATACATTATTCAAAATGGCGAGATTGATTCTATGTTCGATACGAGCCTGACCATTGGCGATGAAATTCTGCAACAAGCGCTCGGAAAAGGTACGAACAAACATATGCAGAGCATCGTCGCTACGATTCAGCGCGAGCAAAATGAAATTATCCGTCACGATGAAGGCCGACTCCTTATCGTGCAAGGAGCTGCTGGTAGTGGTAAAACGTCAGCTGCCCTGCAACGAATCGCCTACTTACTATATAAATATCGCGAATGGCTAAAAGCGGATCAAATTATTCTCTTCTCCCCTAACTCTATGTTCAACAGCTACGTATCTAACGTACTACCTGAACTCGGTGAAGAAAATATGCAGCAAGTGACATTCCAAGAATATTTAAACCATAGACTAAGTAAGTCATTTGACGTTGAAGACCCTTATGAGCAATTAGAATATATGCTAACTGAAGCGAATAGCCCTACCTATAAAACGAGAAATGCTAGCATTCGATTTAAAGCATCTACTCAATTTTTCGAGATGATTAGAGTGTACAGACAATCTCTTGAATCTTCAGGCATGCTATTTAGAGGAATGAAATTTAGAGGAAAACTGATTGCCTCTGCTAAAGAAATCGCAGAGCAATTTTACAATACCGACTCCTCCCTCCGTTTCCATAATCGAATTGAAAAGTTAACGGATTGGCTAAATAAACAAATAGATGCACTCGAAAAAGCAGAACTGAAAAAGCCTTGGGTAGAAGAAGAAATTGAATTACTTAGTAAAGATGAATACCAAAAGGCTTATAAATATTTACAGAAAAAAGGGGAGTTTGACGACAACTCCTTTCATGATTTTGAGAAAGAAACGAAAGTACTCGGACGTATGATTGTCCGTAAAAAATTGAAACCGCTTCGTAAAGGTGTTCAAACATTGCGTTTCATCAATTTCACAGGCATATACAAACAACTCTTCACAGATGCATCATTGGTTACTGGAGAAAAACCGAAAGAATGGGATGATATTTGCTCATTAACAGTAAACATGCTCGATGAAGGAAAGCTATATTATGAGGATGCGACTCCATTCTTACTTTTAAAAGAATTAATTGAAGGCTTCCAAACGAATAGATCGATTAAACACGTACTCGTAGACGAAGCGCAAGATTATTCGCCGTTTCAGTTCGAGTTTTTAAAACGTCTCTTCCCTGCTGCAAGAATGACTGTACTCGGAGACTTTAACCAAGCGATATTTGCCCATGCGAGTGAAGCAGTGAATTTCAATACACTTACTAGCTTATACGGACCAGATGAAACGAACGGCATTAACTTAACTCGTAGCTATCGCTCAACAAAACCGATTATTGAATTTACACGTGCTCTCGTACCGGAAGGCAATAACATTCATGCCTTTGAACGTGACGGCGAGAAACCTACAGTGACGAAAGTGTCTAATTTCAGCGAACTGCACGACCGTATTACTGCCAAAGTCGCTGAACTACAAAAAGAGCAGCACAATACGATCGCAATTATATGTAAATCTGCAGCTGAAAGCGCCACTGCCTACGAAGCACTTAGTCATATCGAGAATATCAAACTCGTGAAAAGTAACTCGGCCGAGTACGAACAAGGCATTGTCGTGATCCCTGCTTACTTAGCGAAGGGTATCGAATTTGACGCTGTTATTATTTACGATGCTTCTAAAGATGCATACAGTGATGAGAGCGTTCGTAGATTATTCTACACTGCTTGCACACGTGCAATGCATGAGTTGCAACTTTATAGCGTTGGCGAAGTTAGTCCTTTTATACTTGGGGCTGATTCGGAGAGTTTTGAGCTTATAACGAAAACACCTTGATGATTCAAGGTGTTTCTTTTTATGCAGGATTTACACCTTTAAAATAGAATATATCAGTTTAGAAAAAGTTAAGGAGTGAAAAGATGAATCATTATTTTATTGCTATTTATGACGGTGTGTTTCCTACCGAAAAATTACATACCATTTTACAATCTAATCCTACTTTTACCGACCTAAACGTCCGCCCTCTCGAAATCTCATCACCAAGATCTTTCACATTATTAGTTGACTCACAACTGGACTTACAGACAAATACCACTTATTAACGAAAGAGTTGCAAGCACTTGAGCAGCAAGAAAAGTACTACTATGTATACGATTATAAAATTAGAAAGACCATCGAAAGTCCTACCCAAAAATGCTTTCCATTCGCACAAATCAATATAAGCGTTACGAAATTCCATGAGATGATTCAAAAAGTAAAAGACTTAAAACGACCTGTATTTGCAGGTTATAACATCGTCTCTCATGATGCAGGCATACTTACGATTGATGTACTTCTTTCTTCACCTGTATTGGATCCCAACACTCCCGAAAAAGATGAGGAAGAATGCTCCTATTTACAACATCTAGCTGAATCAATTTCTCGTTCTGAATTATGTACTTCTATTAAAGCAAGTTCACTTATTTAAACATAAAAAGAGGGTTAGTTATCATAACCCTCTGCTACTATCTATTTACGTTTGTACTTGATCATAATGATGAGTTCTTTTATATACAACTTATAATAAGTATCAAGGTGTTTTTCTCATTCTAAACGGCATATCTTTACGTCGATATACACTTAGTACGATTCCCATTATAAGCGCATGAAATACAGTTGGTGTTAATCCATAACTAATAAAAGGTAATGATATAGCAGTAATCGGTAATAAACCTAAAATCATACCAACGTTATAAAGGAATTGAACTACGAAAAGAGTCATTCCTCCAATGAGAAGCAATTTACCATACCGGTCATTTATTGTATAAGATATGAACATTAACCGTGCTACAAAAAGAGAAAGAATTAAGACAAGGACCAGTGCAAGCACATATCCATAATAATAAGTCAAACTTGCAAATACAAAATCAGTATCTGGATTAGGGATGAGCTTTACATCTCCATATGTACCAAACCAACCTGCTGACGACATTATCTCTTTTAAACGTATATACATAAATCCTGCGCCCTGTGCATCACGCTCTGGATTCAAATACCCTAAAAATCTATCCAAATAAACTCCTTTTACTGTGGGCCAGGAAAAATAGGCCCCTATAATCAATAAACAGATTGGTACAATTGTAATAATTAATGCCTTTTTCTTCCCTAACTTACTCCACCAAAGCATAACGAATACCATCGTGATATAAATAAAAATCACTGAAAAAGCTGCGCCAATTAAGAATAAATACAAAGAAAATAAATACAACACTACAAGATACCTAACTTTCAATCTATTGTTATTGAAAAAAGAAGCCCAAGCTAGAAAAAAGAACGGTACTGCCATTAAACGATCAATTGCAATAGGACCAACTTTTATTATCGGTTCTCCAAGTATCGAAGCGTTCGGAAAACAGTATATCATTAACAAGATAAGTACCCCAATTGTGTAAAACAGCCACCCTAATCTCTCTAACTTCCGATAATCAATTAGCATCACCCCTAAAACTGTGGCAACACCGAGAATAATAAATATCACCTTATTCATGAATAAGTCAGCATGTCCAAAAGCTATAATTGGCAAAAATCCTAGCCCCATCGCAGCCACTAATAAAATAAGTAAGAACCAATCAACCTTTGGCTTATGCAGTTTGTTAAGTTCTTGTCCCAGTTTAATCGGACTTCCCATTTGTTCAACAGCCTTATCTTCAGCAACTTCCTCACTTAACCCTTTCTCTATCCACATATTCTTCGTCTGTTTTAAGTGAAAATTTAGTTCAGTTGCTACTAAGTCCTTCGCTTCTTTTGATTTAATATGGTTCGTAACTTCTTTTAAAAAACGCTCCCCTTTTTTGTTCAATTTTTTCTCACTCCTGTACTAATCCTTTTAATATAAATCGTGCCTTCGTAGCATTCTTCTCTGCCTTTCGCAGCATCTTATTTCCTTTATCATTTAATTGATAATATTTAGCTCCTTCGTGATCCCAACTAGATTGAATAAAGCGATTCTGCTCTAGACGATGTAATACAGTGTATAGAGACCCTTCATCACCTTCGAATTTTTGAATCCCTCTCCCACGCAACAGTTGCATCAATTCATAACCAGTTTTTTCATTCATAAGAAGTTGCAACACTGCTAAAAGGATATCTTCTTCCTTTTCGGACGATTGATTGATTTTTTCGCGCACCCGCTTCTGGTGCTGATCAGAAAAACTCAAATGTTTAAAAGTTGTGTTCTCCATTGATTTTCGCAAGCCTTTTAATCGATCTTCCATTTGATTATTCCTCCAATCCTTTCTTCAAAAGTTCCTTCGCTTTTTTTAGTCTCGTTTTTATCGTGTTTTCCTTCACTTCTATTACCATAGCAATCTCTTTAATTGATAACTCTTCATAATAAAATAGATAAATCACTTCTCGATATTTGATCGATAAATTCATTACTGCAGAAGCGAGCTCACGGTCCTCCGCATTTTGAATGACAGTTTGTTCGACACTATCATTTTGACCCCCCATATAAGCAGATTCATCCTCTGTCACGATCACCTTTTTGTTATACCAACTTTTTATATAGTCCTTACATTGATTAATCGCAATTCTCCATAACCACGTTTTCACATTCGACTTCCCTTTGTATGTATGAAGAGATTTATAACATTTCACAAATATATCTTGCGTTACATCCTCAGCAACCTCTTTATTGTTCACATATGAATACACAAGCTGTAAGACTTCTTGTCCATATTTGTTCATTATTTCATCGATAAGGAGTTCCTTATCTTCTATTTCAAACGCTTCTATCGTTAATTCATCCACACCATTTCCTCCTTCCCATATATTAGACGACGCACTGGATGAAAAAGTTTTATAAATTCATAAAAAAATACGGTCGGCAATACCTTTTTTTATAAAACACTTTCTCAGCAAAATACATATAATAAACCGAATAGTCGTTACAATACATTCACCTACAGAGCGTCTTTCTCCCAAGGCGCTCTTTAATTTTGAAATCCTCCTTCAAGAACCGCTAAATAAAAAAAGAACCCATTTAACCCGGGGTCCCCCTTCTGCCTAATACTCACTTAAAGAGTCTAATATGTCATAACCATACAAAGATGGCTTCATAATATCAAAACCAATAAATTCTTCATACTTCTTATCTGCAAAATAAAATACAACATGATGAAATACTACTTTTTGCAAATGATTATCCTGAGATAGTCTACATGAGTATATGCATTTATTATCATTTAAAGTTTTCTTTTTATATATTTTACTCCTATTTGTTAATCCTTTTAATTTACTTGCATTTTCTCCAAAAAACTCAATCCCCACTATGCGATCAAATTGATCTATATCTACATTCAATTTCGGATTTTCTTCCAATTCTTCAGTCGATTCAATCTCAATTTCTGAAGTAAATGGAATTACATACAGATATGCCATCTGGATTTCAGGGTCGTAAGTAATTAATTTTTTCATGATACACCTCATATTGGTATCTTATTTTTTGTATTCAGCTTCTCTCGATAAGCTGAATATTAGGTTTTCCGGTTATAAAATACAAGTATAGTATTTGAAGTTCTATACATAACACAGCTGCTTTTTCTAGTTCTGCTGTGTATTTCATTTGAACGCTGTTATCAGTATCCCTATTTGTTAATTATGTTTGTTTATTTAACAAGAAACAAAGTGGAACAAATTGTAAGGAGAATTATAAGTTACTTTTTAATCATTTTTGAAAATGGCATTCCGAAAGTTGAATTAACAAAATCTGATGCTACATTCTTGATGGAACAACTTAATGAAATTAAAGAAAAGAAACGTAACTCAAATGAAAACCTTGACTTGTAGGAGGCTCACAAACAAGTTGTATATGACAAACCACACTTTACACAATAACCAACCATTTAAAACTAGGGCTTTTCATCCATATGTCTTGTTCCCTATTTTAAAACATAATACAATTGAAATGTAACTTAATAAGCTATAGCTAGTAGGTGTGGCAATCATCTCTTCCATTTTGAAAAAAGGGGGAGGTGATAGAATGATCGCGATGTTTGTAATTAAATTAGTGTATGGTATCCTAACCGGAGCTGGCGTTGTCATCGGTAGAAGATACGTCGGTCCATGGCTAATTTCTGTATACAAAAAAGCGAGAACCACCCTGCTTCGTGGAAAAGGTAAGGGCGGTTCTCGGCTAAAACGTTAATGTAATTGTCTTATAACCGCACCTACTACCACCACAATAGCAAGTTAGGTTACACAAGGCAGAAGTTTCTCAGGCTTCTGTCTTCTTTATTTTATGCAAAATTCATACTATATACTCTATCATCATTGTAACACATTCTATTTATTTTTAGTCAAGATAAAAAACACCTGAAGGGCTCTCCTTCAGGTGTTTCTCTATTTTATGCTAATGCAGCTGCCTGCTCTTGTTAATCCAGACTTTTTCTAGTTCAGCTGTGACGCTGTCATCCTTTATAGCACCAATAAAGACGGATTATGCACCCGTTTCATAACAGTATAAATAAACAATGAACATCACCTATTACAAATATAAAAAAATCCTCTCACTATATAGTACCTATGTTTTCAGTGATACTCTATTATCATCAAGCTAAATTTATATAATTTTAACCACACGATAGCAAGTTAATTTTCAAATATCTTCTTGCGCATAACCCGAAATTTATTATCCGTTTGTATCATGCTTATAAATAAAAGATATCCTATCGATGCACCAATCATATTTATAGCAATCCGCCACACATCAAAAACATCAGATAAAGTTAGTAAATGTAATAACTCCCAAGCAAGAAAGGCCATAACATACCACTTACAAGCTTTCTTATAGTTCGTCACTTTACTGATCAACACTGGAACGAAAAATCCAAATGGAACTACCAATATTATATGTTGCAAAACAGTTAGCCAATACGTTGAGTTCCCCCAAGGACCTGGATGCGCAATAAAATCTTTAACTTGCCAAAGTGTTATTCCAAAAAGCTGCAATAACGTTTCTAAATCAGATATATGTAAAAATTGCTGCCAAAATTCAATCGGATGATAAACAGTTCCACCTGTCAAACTACGAATAGAGTCAAATGTAGAAGTTGAAATAACTGTTCCTAAAAAAACGATAAAACAAATCATTATATAAGGAATACATAAAATTTTCGATAATACCTTTAATGGCCTAGGAACTTCGTATACCGATTGATTAATCCCTAAACCAATAACTTTTGATTCTCCAAAACTTTGAATCGCTTTATACACCGCTTCTTTTTCATTCATACCTTGTTCCATATATTCTTCTCTCAAGCTGTTCAAGTGATCATATATTTCTAGAAATAACTCATCCTGTTCAATATTACTAAGTTCTGAATAAGCTAAAATGGACTTAATATACTCATCAAATTCACTCATAAATAACTCCTTTCTGACAAGCTTGAATTAATGATGTTACACGCTCCCAAGAGTTCACTTTCTTCTGCAATTCTTTTTTCCCTTTACTTGTAATAGTATAAAATTTCCTTTTCATCCCATTCTCAGATTGATTCCAATAAGATTCAAGAAACTCCTTTTTTTCTAATCGCTTTAAAGCAGGATACAAAGTTCCCTGCCCCATACTATACAAATCTTCACTTGCATCCTTTAAACTTTGTGCTATTTCATATCCATACGTATCTTGTTTTGCAATGATAGAAAGCAATAAAATATCTATACTTCCCTTCAAGATTTCTTTGTCCAACAATACCACCTCCTTATATACATCGTATAACAACATATGTCGTTATGCAACACAGTTAGAAAAATAACCCATAAAAAAACCACCTAAAGGCTCCCCTTCAGGTGGTTCTCTATTTTATGCTAACGCAGCTGCCTGTTCTTGTTGATCGACAGGAATAACAGCGTCTGTTAATGCTTTTTCTAATTCAGCTGTGTATTTCATTTGCTCTTCTTTGCTCCAGCCTAGTTTCGTAGCCATGTAGTTGATTACTGCTTCTTTCCACTCGTATACCCAGTGGATGTTGAAGAATACAGCGCCTCTGCGGCGTACGAAGAAGTCAACTGGTTTTGCTGTCATTTCGTAATCCATTGCGTATACAAGTGGGATTAGAACGTCTAGCGGCATGTTGTATTCTTTCGCTTCATCTTTATGTTTTTTCGCTAAGTCGAATAGTACGTCTACGTTAGAACCGTAGAATTTCGCGAATTCTTCTGCTTGTGCTTTCGTTAAACCAGATTTCGTACCCTCGTCTGCTTTTTTCGCAACGAATGCTGGGAATCCGTGTGAACCACTTACATGTCCACCAGAGATTGGCATATGTTTCGTGTCACTCTTCGGATATGCACTATGACCTTCTTTTTGTAGTAAGTTCGTTACATAGTCTACTACCATTTCAGCCATTTTGCGGTATCCTGTTAATTTACCACCTGCGATTGTAATTAAACCAGATTCAGAAGTCCAAATTTCATCTTTACGAGAAATTTCAGATGCATTCTTACCTTCTTCGTAAATTAACGGACGTACACCAGCCCAGCTTGACTCCACATCTTTTTCTGTAATTTTCACGCTTGGGAACATGTAGTTAATCGCATTAATGATGTATGTGCGATCTTCTGTTGTCATGTGCGGTACAGCTGCGTCTTTATCATAGAACGTATCTGTTGTACCTACGTATGTTTTTCCACCGCGAGGAATCGCGAACACCATACGTTTATCTGGTGTATCGAAGTAAATCGCTTGCCCTAATGGGAAACGTTTTTGATCAATTACTAAGTGAACACCTTTTGATAACTGAAGTACTTTTCCTTTTTTCGAGTTATCTTTCTCACGAAGTGTATCTACCCAAGGACCAGCTGCGTTTACAATTTTCTTACCGTAAACTTCGTATACTTCTCCGTCTAGTAAATCGATTACACGTACACCGCATACTTTTCCATCTTTATATAAGAAACTGTCTACTTTTGCGTAGTTAACAGCTTTTGCACCATGCTCAATTGCTTCTTTCATTACTTCAATTGTAAGACGCGCATCGTCTGTACGATATTCTACGTAGTAACCGCCGCCTTTTAATCCTTCTTTTTTCACAAGAGGCTCTTTATTTAGCGTTTCTTCACGGTTAAACATTTTTCTGCGCTCGCTTCGTTTTACACCTGCTAAGAAGTCGTATACACGAAGACCAATTGATGTACTGAACGATCCGAACGTACCGCCTGTATGGAATGGAAGTAACATCCACTCTGGTGTTGTTACATGGGGACCGTTCTCATATACGATCGCACGCTCTTTCCCCACCTCTGCTACCATTTTCACTTCAAGTTGTTTTAAATAACGTAGACCACCGTGTACAAGCTTCGTTGAACGACTTGATGTACCTGCTGCAAAGTCCTGCATTTCAAACACAATTGTTGATAACCCGCGTGTTGCTCCATCTAATGCAATACCAGAACCAGTAATACCTCCACCAATTACGATCACATCTAACTCTTGTTTATTTACTCCGTTTAATACGTCTTTACGTTGTTTACTTGAAAATTTCATGGTAATTCCTCCCTTTGATAACGAAAAAAGAGACCACGAACTCCGCTATAGATTTCGCCTCTATAGCGTGTTGTGGTCTCTCCAAATCTCCTACCGAATTATTAACTTGTCACCATTATAACACTGTTTATGATTATTTGAAAGCTTTTGTTGCTTCAATTGCTTTTTTCCATCCAGCATATAGCTCTTCGCTTGTTTCCGCTTCCATCGTTGGTTCAAAGCGTTTGTCCATATGCCACTGTGATTTAATTTCATCTTGGTTTTTCCAATATCCAACCGCAAGACCAGCTAAGTACGCTGCACCTAAAGCTGTCGTTTCATTGATCACTGGACGCTCTACAGGAACATCTAAAATATCACTTTGGAACTTCATTAAGAAGTTATTTTTAACCGCTCCGCCATCAACACGTAATGTTTTTAATTCAATACCTGAATCTGCTTCCATTGCACATAATACATCTTTCGTTTGGTAAGCTAAAGATTCTAGCGTTGCACGAATGAAATGCTCTTTCGTCGTACCGCGTGTTACACCAAACATAGCGCCGCGTACTTCACTATCCCAGTACGGTGTTCCTAATCCAACGAATGCTGGTACAACGTATACACCTTCAGTTGATGCAACGCGAGAAGCATACACTTCACTCTCACTTGCATCTTTAAACATGCGCATTCCGTCACGTAACCACTGAATTGCAGAACCTGCTACGAAAATACTTCCTTCTAATGCGTAGTTTACTTTACCATCTATTCCCCATGCAATTGTTGTTAATAGGCCATGCTCAGAAGCTACTGCTTTTTCACCTGTGTTCATTAACATGAAGCAACCAGTTCCGTAAGTATTTTTCGCCATACCTTCACCGAAACAAGCTTGTCCAAATAATGCTGCTTGTTGGTCACCAGCTACACCTGCAATCGGTACATTTTGACCGAAGAAGTGATAGTCAATTGTTTCTCCGTAAACTTCAGATGATGGACGTACTTCTGGAAGCATGCTCTTTGGTACTGTTAACATATCTAGAAGCTCATCATCCCACTGTAAGTCGTGAATGTTAAACATTAATGTACGTGATGCATTTGAGTAATCTGTTACGTGCGCTTTACCACCAGACAATTTCCATACAAGCCACGTATCAATTGTTCCGAATAATAACTCGCCGTTTTCTGCTTTTTCTCTTGCACCTTCAACGTTATCTAAAATCCATTTTACTTTCGTACCAGAGAAGTATGCGTCAATTAAAAGACCTGTTTTTTCGCGAACCATCTCGCTATAACCTTTTTCTTTTAACTCATCACAAATCTCCATTGTTTGACGAGATTGCCATACGATTGCGTTATAAATTGGTTTACCAGTCGTTTTATCCCATACAACCGCTGTTTCACGTTGGTTCGTAATACCGATACCAGCGATTTGTTCCGGTTTTACATCCGCTTCGCTTAAGCAAGTTGCGATAACTGCTAAAATAGATCCCCAAATTTCTTGTGCATTATGCTCTACCCAGCCTGGCTTTGGAAAATGTTGTGTAAACTCTTTTTGAGCTGAATGAACAATTTCACCTTTTTTATTGAATAGAATTGCGCGTGAGCTAGTTGTTCCTTGGTCTAAAGAAAGAATATATTTTTTCATATCGGTTTCCCCCTATGCTACTTTTCTACTATTTGTATTGCTTTCACTTTTTTTACTTGTCATATAAGAGATTGCTAGTACAATCACAGTTGCAATAATCACATAAATAAGTGCTGCATTTTGTTTTCCTTCAAATACAACTTGATGGAATAATCCTGCAAGTGATCCACCTAAAATCGGACCAACTACTGGAATCCATGCATACTTCCAGTTTGAACCGCCTTTTCCTGCAATCGGAAGGAAGAAGTGTGCGATACGCGGACCTAAATCACGAGCCGGGTTAATCGCGTATCCTGTTGTTCCACCTAATGATAAACCAATACTTACAATTAAGAAACCTACGATAAATGGATTTAAACCATCTGCAAATTTATTTGCTCCAATTGCTAATATACCAAATACTAAAACGAATGTTCCAATCATTTCACTTAAAAGGTTTGTAAATGTGTTCGGAATTGCTGGGCCTGTTGCAAATACACCTAATTTTGTTCCTGGATCTTCTGTTTCTTTCCAGTGTGGTAAGTAATGTAAATATACAAGAACTGCCCCGATAATTGCCCCAATCATTTGTGCTGCGATATAACCTGGTACGTCACTCCATGGGAACGCTCCCTTAAATGCTAATCCTATCGTTAAAGCCGGATTCAAATGTGCCCCACTAATTGATCCAACCGCATACGCTGCCATAGCAACCGCTAAGCCCCAGCCCATTGTAATAACAATCCAACCAGAATCCTTCGCAAACGATTTCTTTAAACTTACACCAGCGCAAACGCCGCCACCAAGTAAGATTAACAACGCAGTCCCTACTAACTCTCCTAAAAATGCTGACATAGTATCCCTCCACAATCAATTTAAACGCTTCCAAATGTGATAGAGGTAAAATGAATGGCCATTCGTTTTTGTCAAAAGAAAAAGACCCACAGCTTTGCACGCTTCTATATAAATTTATATAGAAACAATGAAATGTGGATCTCTTCTTTTCTCCGTCACGTTTATTAACTTGTCTATAATGTTAACCTTTCATGAAAGCGGTGTCAACAGAATTTTTTCACATTTTCGTCACTTTTTTTGGTAATGTTTCCATAGTTCTTTTTTTGATGTCGTAATTGCTGTCGCACCAGCATTTAACGCTTTCTCCACATCATCAACTGTACGAATGAAACCACCCGCCAAAATCGGGACACCAGTACGCTCCTTCACTTCAGCGATAATGTCCGTCATTGCTCCTGGAAGCACCTCAATATAATCCGGCTTCGTCTTTTCCAAAAGATTGCAACTCTTCTCCATTGCGCTAGAATCGATTAAAAAGATACGCTGAATTGCTACAACGCCCTTTTGCTTCGCCTTCATAATGACGCCGGCCTTTGTCGAAAGTAACCCGTACGGTCTAAACTCTTGGCATAAATACTCCGTCGCATGCCCATCACTTTGCAAGCCATGAATTAAATCCACATGTAAAAATACCTTCTTACAATATTGCTTCGCAAGTGACACGACGCTCTTCAATTGACCAACATGAATATCTAAAATAACGATATACTCATACGAACTATGTAATAGCTTCTCCAAATCTTTAATTTGCCTCACTGCCGGCAAAATCTTCTGTTCATGAAATTCCATTCTAAATGTCCCCTTCTTTATGTCATCCTATCCTTTATAGTACACAATTTGAGTAGAAAGAACAGCTAGTGTAGGGGATTTCTTTCAAATCTTTCCTCTATTTATATATTTTCTTCAACTTATCAGATCCCATACCACCTATAACCATTAATATGAGAGGTAAAAAATTCATTACGTATGGTGCATCCGCTATAATTGTAATGCTTGCTCCTGCAAATTTATTTAACGTCCATACAACGATTTTTGTAAGAAACAAAAACACACCCATCATAAAGAGACTATCAAAAAACACCTTCCATTTTGGATGTGCTAATTGTTTACTATCTTCAATTACTTTTTGCGTCAACTCTTCATCACTCCTTAGTAGTTCATCAATCGTAATACCGAACAGATCGCTTAAATGAATAATAATTTCAATGCTCGGATAGTTCTTTCCCGTCTCCCATTTCGAAACAGATTGCCTACTCACATGAATTTTTTCAGCCAAATCATTTTGCGACCAATTTCGTTTTTCTCGTTCTTGTTTTAAGCGTTCACTAAAAATCATACTGTGTTTATCACCTCTCTACGTCTAGTATGGGCAAATAACTGATGAAGAGTAAAGCGAGTTGTTGTTGCGTAGATTGTGCAACTTGTGCGTTACAGCTTAAAATGGCGCTATGTAGTATGTATATTTCATATACTTTTCTTGTATAATAATTTCCCGAACAATAATACAAAGAACGGATACTAGTAAAGACTAAATTAGGCATAAAAAATACGCCATCCCTTCTTATCAGTCTCCAGAAAGAATAACGTACATATTCATTTTTACCCATCGTTTTTCGGGCCATATGAAAACCCCGGATATTTCACAACAGGCCATTTCTCTTTACGCAGGGAATCCATTACTTGCGGCCCAACATGTATATTACTTTCTACTATTTCTTTAGGAGTCAATGCCATCCATTGATTTAACGATACATCTTCAAAACGATTGCTTTTGAACATCTCTAAAAACCATAATGTTTCGTCACCTGTATTTTGAATATAATGCCCCGTCGCAAACGGCACATATCCGACATCACCAGCTCTATAATCAAATGTACGAGCGGTACCATTTCCTAGAAACACAGTCATTCTTGCTTGCCCGGTAAGATAATATTGCCACTCATCATTGTTCGGATGCCAATGGAGTTCTCTCATTCCTCCAGGCTCAACCTCAACAAGTGCTGCTGCGATTGTTTTTGAAATAGGAAAATTTGTAGAGTCTACTATTCGGACGCTACCACCAGGAGTCTTAATCGGATTTTGTTTTAATAGTTCATGTTTAAACGTTAAAGGAACTTTACCTTCTGGCGACTGCACTTCCTGATTCTCAAGTGAACCAGGTACCTCTCCTTGATAAATATAAACTTGATCTGAAGGGATAGAATGAAAAGCACTCTCTGGCACGCCAAAGTTAGCCGACAATACTTCTTTTGGCGTATGCGCGAACCAGTCAGAAATAGCTAAAGTAGATAGATCAGAAAAATGACCATCATCGAAAACGAGTAGAAATTCGCAATGTTCCAACCCTTGAATAGAATGTGGAATACCAGGTGGAAAATACCAAAGATCACCCGGGCCAACATCAGCAATAAAATTCCGTCCGTTTTGATCAACAGCCGTTATGCGTGCCCGTCCTAAAAGCATATACGCCCATTCCGCCTCTTTATGCCAATGAAGTTCACGCACTCCTCCTTCCGTTAAACTCATATTCACCCCAGCAATCGTCGTCGAAACCGGAAGTTCCCTCACAGTAATCTCCCGAGACCACCCGCCTTGCTTCAAAATCATAGAAGTGTCCGAGAACGAAAATTTCAAATTAGGAACTAGCCCCGCATCCGTTATAGGTGGAACGAACATATTCGGATTTTGAATATCCCTCATAACATTACGTGGCCCTGAATCAATCGCACCTGCTCCATCACTCCGGATCGGTTGCGGCACATTCCCTCCCGATTCATTAACAGTACGTTTTTTCATCACTACACTCCTCTTTCATCCGATTAGTAAGTAAAAAGCCCCCATCATAGTGTATGAATTGGGCTTTGGATGGTTACAGTTATTATTGATACAAAAAAGGATGCCGTTCTATTCAAGTAGAACGGCATCCTTTTTTATAAACCGTATTTAGAAATTATGATTTAAGGTATTTTCCCAAATCATCTAAGTTTCTTGTATGATTTAGAATAATTACATACTCAACTTCAACTTCTGTTACTACCATTTCTAAAACTTGATGGATTTCAATATAATCATTTTCATATTCTTTTGCCGAAGCTACAATCTCTTCTAGAGTTCTGACAAATGTTTCAGCACTCCAGTCTTTTGTTGACAACGATACATAGGTTTGAATTTTTTTTGTATTCATCTTAGTTCTCCTCCTCAATAACATTAAAATAATATATTTAATAATTATAATATTTGGTGCCCTCTAGCAAAAAACAATTACCCTTTCATTTAGCAAGTCTTCCATTTTAAAATGACAGCTAATAAACGAAACATGCACTTTTCTCCTATATAAATATTTCACGCAATAAAAAAGAAGAGAAATAAAATACATTTCTCTTCTTCAAACTTTTTCTATTAAAGCAATACCGAATCTTTATCACTATCCTGATTCCGTTTCTCGCGCTCTTCTTCTAAACGCTTCATATACACTTCGCCTTCTTTTTCGATAAACTCATTATCCATCTCTTGCTCTTTTTTCGAAGTATATAAAACCATGTAGCCACTTAATACAATCCCGACGATTACAAGATACACCCACCATGGTAAAGTTTCCAATCAACTTCATTCCTTTCCTTAGACAAGCCTTATTAGTTTCACTGTATGAGGAAAGAAGTGGATTTATGCTTAAAATTTCATTGTGGATTCTTCGCAAAGAACGCTTGTACATATTCCATAAACTCTATTGGCTCCTGGCGAAACGGTGCGTGGTATCCTTTTTCAATGATATGGAACGTACTATTTGCAAATAACTGATGATACAGTTCACCATTTTTCCAAGAAACGCTCTTATCGTGTCGTCCCCATATAATTAAAGTCGGTACCTTAATTTTATCAGCTTCCATCGCAATGCGGCGCTCTCTCATTTTCGTGAGCTGATCATAATGCTCTTTATCGTCGCGACTATTTTTCACTTCATTTTTATTATAATCCGTAATTTCTGTTACAGTTTGTAAGTCTGTCGATAATGGCGGCACTTCATAACTATCTTTTTGCTGAAAAGACTCTATCCCTGTAGAATCCGCTAAAATGAGATGCGTTACTGCATCCGGATATAAGTACGCTAAATTAAGGGACATCTCTCCGCCCATTGAATGACCAAGTACTGCGAATTGATCGTATCCGAGTTTCTTCATTAATTTATAATATAAATTCACTTGCGCAGGAAACGAATATTGAAAATCAACCGGCTTAGAAGAACGTCCAAATCCTAAAATATCAACCGCAATAATCGTATGATCTCGCGCAAGTTCCGGATAAATATCACTAAACCCATCTGCAGAACCACCAAACCCGTGAAGCATAAGTAAAGGCGGTTTCCCCTCACCAATTTGCTTAAAATAAATCGTCTGCCCATCAATTTGCGCCATACTCTCTTTCGTATTCAGCTTCAACATAACAGTATCTTTCACTTCTCCAACCTTCGCAATCGGCTTATCAACGAAGTTACAAACAATTAACAAAACGAGTACAATACCGCTAATCAAATAAAACTTAAACCGTTTCAACATTCCCGTCTCCTTTCTCTTGTTGCTATTTAAAGTTTTTACATTTTTTGGTTGTTTTATTATTAATTTTAATTGTAACCAAAACAGTTACAATTATATTAAAAAAATATTACTCACTGCTATTAGTGATGGTTATTTTGTAACTATTATAGTTACATATTTAAAGTAAGTCAATTCTTTTTGGTCGTAAAAAGAAAAGGGACCTCGTTGTGAGGTCCCTTCACTTTATTATTTAATTTAAAAATGGTCAGCGTGTGAGTCTTGTTTGCTAATACCGCCACCGTCGCCAATACTAACGTAGTCTGGTCTTGCTGGTGCTCCTCCAGTATCTCCTCGACTCGCGTATTGATTAGATTCAGTAGAGCTGTTTAATCCTATCGCTAAAGTCCCCAAAAGTGCTAATCCCGTTATTAATTTGCTAAGTTTTTTCATTATTTCAAAGCTCCCTTTTCTAAATATTTTTTATTCGCTTTATTATTTATATAAAAATATTTACTTGCTTTGATATGATTACCTTCTTCATAAAATTGCATTGCTAATTTTTCACTGTATTCTTTTATACATTCTAACAGATTTTTACTTTCAAAATATGCAATGCTTTCTAATACAATTTTCTCCATTTCATTTGCATTAGAACCCTTATTCAATTCTTCCAATATCATAAAACGATATTGAAATTCTTTATTTTTTAATTCGTTACATATTTCAATTCCCATCGCAATATATTTTTGTGCTAACTCAATTTTACCCAATTTACAATACTCTTCAGCCACTGTAAAAATCGCTTTATAATGTTTAGGTAATTTCTCAGCAACTTCAGAAGCATGACGAATGGCTAAATCAGATAGATTTTGAGTACCATATAACCAGCCTAAATTGTTTCTAATCATCAGAACGTACTTTTTATGATTTAATCTTTGGAATACATCTAAAGCAATATTAAAACTTTCTTCAGCTAATTCAAATTGCTTTAATTCCACGCAACATAAACCATATATATTTTCACATAATGCAACATTAATTTGGTACCCAGGATGATTTACAAATTCCTCTTTCGCTTTTTGAATATGGTGAATACCTTTCACTTCCTGGTATGTATGATAGTAAAATTCACCTAAACGATAATTAAATTCTGCTTTTTCACAAGGATTTTGAATGTATTCTAATAATTTTTCTGCCTGTTCAAATTCTTTACTAGCTTCCTCATAATTTTCAACCATTCTAAAATAAAGCGCTTTAAACAAATGATAATAATAAGCTAGCAAACCTTCTTGCGGAACTTCAAAAGATTCTACTTGATTAAAGTTACCTTCTTTAATGGAAACCCAATCACTCAAAACTCGATACCTAAAATTCAACAACGCATGATAAAGCAATACATCCTGATCCACATCCAGCCCACTAATCTTACTATCAATCTCCTCTTTCATTTCCGTGGCTTTCTCTATGTTTTGCTGCAACATTACACGATACCAATCATCTAAAGAATGTTTCATTTGCTCCCCTGTTACTACATCTACTCCCATACACCCGCATCTCCTTTTCTTAAACTTACAAAATTAGGATGTTTATACAATTATCAAAATTGTATATTATCACCTCTTTTCTATATATTGAAAAATAATTGTCAGAAAATTTATAATTTAAATGAATTATACCAAATATTTCTATTTAAAAAACTTGAGAAACATTTTTCAGAAAATTTTATAGCCCAAATAAAAAAGCAAGCAGTTCTAGCGATCCGCTAAAACTACTTGCTCTCCTACTTATTATCTCTACTTTTACTCTTTAATAAATTCTCTCGTGCTTCTCACTGTATCAATTGGACGAACTAATTTTTCGATTTCTTCACGTTTTGGCTCTAGGAACGGAGGTAACGATAATTTTTCTCCAAGTGTTTCATATGGCTCATCCCCCATAAACCCTGGGCCATCTGTAGCAAATTCAAATAAAATTTGCGGTGCAACTCTTGCGTATAATGACTCGAAGAAGTGGCGATTTACATATCCAGATGACGGAAGGCCCACGCTACCGATTCTCTCAATCCACTCTTCTAATACAGCGCGATCTTCTACGCGGAATGCAGCATGGTGCACTGTACCAAAGCCTTGTTGCGCTTCTGGAAGAACCGTATTATGTTCTACAATGACTGATGCCCCGTTTCCACCTTCGTTTACTTCAAATAAATAGAATTCTCCTTCTTGCGCAACCTCTTTAAACAATAGAACTTTTTCTAACACTTCTTTAAAGAAGCTAAAGTTTGCAATGCGGATAAATACAGGTCCTAAGCCAGTAATTGCATATTCTAATGGAACTGGACCGTTTTGCCACGGTGTACCTGATTCTATCCCGTTATCTAATTCATCTGAGATTAATTGATAGTGTTGATCATCAAAGTCAACGAACGAAAGGGTTTTCTTACCAAATTGCTCTTTAATTCCTGTATGCTCCACTTCAAGACGGTCAAAACGGTTCACCCAATACGCTAGTGCTGCATCAGTTGGAACGCGGAATGAAGTTTTTGAAATTTCATTTGTACCGTGTACCCCTTTTGGAACACCTGGGAAGTCAAAGAATGTCATATCTGTTCCTGCACTACCTTTATCATCTGCAAAGAATAAATGGTACGTTTGAATATCATCTTGGTTTACTGTTTTTTTAACTAAACGCATTCCTAAAACGTGGGTGAAAAACTCATAGTTCTTTTCTGCACTACTTGTAATTGCTGTAACGTGGTGAATTCCTTTTAATTGGTTCATTTTATATTCCTCCATTGGTTTTTAAATTTATATTTTCTCTTCTATTATTTCTCTTCAATAGGTGCTAATTTCGCTTCAATCTCTGCTCGCTTTTCCTCTAAGAACGGCGGCAAATCAAGTCTTTCTCCTAAATGTTCCACATCTCCATCCACTGTAAATCCTGGTCCATCTGTCGCAATTTCAAATAGGATTCCGTTTGATTCACGGAAGTATAAGCTTTTAAAATAGAAACGATCGATAATGCCTGAAGAATGGAAACCTTTTTGTATTACTCGTTCTTCCCAATAAGCAAGCTCTGCATCATTTTTCACACGAATTGCTAAATGGTGAATGCTACCGCGGCCCGGCTTTTCAGTAGGACCATCTAAATATTTCACAACGATTTCTCCGAAGGCTTCTCCTTTAATAGATTGGAAAATCGCTTCTTCGTCATTTCGGCTAATCTCTGTATAACCAAATATGTCTGTAAGTGTACTCGCCAGTTTATCAAGTCTACGAACTGTCATTTCCACTGAACCCATTCCTTGAATTTGATGTTCAGCCGGAACTTCGGATTTCTCCCACGTTTCCCAGTGCTCCACTTTTTCTCCGTTTGAAACGAGTAGCACGAGGCGAAGACCTTCAGCATCCTCAAATTGCAAAGCAGGACGATTTGCATATGTTGTCACTTCACTATGTTTCACATCAAATTTCTCAAATCGTTCTTTCCAATAATGTAAACTATCCTCTGAAGGAACGAGTAATCCAATTCGCGTAATTGCATTCGTACCACGGTATGTTTTTCCTACTAAAGGCATTTCAAAAAATGATAATTCCGTACCTGGACTTCCTGTTTTATCTCCGTAAAATAAGTGATACATAGACGGATCATCTTGATTTACCGTCATTTTCACACGGCGTAAACCAAGTACGTTTTTATAAAAATGGTTATTCTCACTTCCGTTTTTTGTAACCATTGAAATGTGATGATGCCCTTTAATTTCATACATTGATAATTCCTCCGTTTCATTTTACTAATCAAGTGATAACTAAAAAATAATATTTCCAACAAATAATATGGTTATTAACTTTTCAATTTATGCTCATTATGTTTTTATAGCTTAATCGTAGTTTTTACTGAATAAGCTGCACTGAATCCATTTATAAATTACTTTGTTTTGTATACCGAAAGCAACTGAGTATATGTTTTTCATATGACTCAATCGCTTTCGTTACTATCACTTTACAACTCAAGTGATTAAAAAGCAAGTGATTTATCTCAAATTCGAGATATTTTTTTATTGGATAACATTTTGAACTGAAGAATAATGAATTTCTATATGGGATAGCGTCATAAAAATGTGGATTTACTACGCTAAGTCTATTTTCATTTTTCCATAAACCGGAAAGTATCAGTTTTGTTAATCCTACCCTTCATTTAGAAAAAGCTGTTCTTTTAAGATTAAATAACTAACATTCTTGGACTAAAAACTCGCGAAATTCTTGGTTTGAGGACATTATAAAATTCATAAGTTGATGGATGTGGGATATCGCCAGCATTTTTGAAAAAAACACGCTAAGAGCATGCAAGATTTTATACAGTTTTTCGGCTAATCCAGTAACAAACAAGAACCCCAAAACCGCGCCAGGATAGGAATGTATAAAAAATTGCATAGATCCATAGAGCGTAAAAAAGGAGGTTCTCCTGTGAGAGCAGGGTTCCTCCTTGTCCTTGCTACCGATAATGAGACGTTATGTTAACCTCATATGTATAGAATATACAGTTAACTAAAAATGAAAAGTTTACATTTGAAAATGAACAATAAAAAACAGTAGTGATTTTATATACTACTGTTTTTTATTGTTTCTTATAAGTGAATTATTTGTATTCCTGTCTATATAATTTAAACGAATAAATAGCTCCAATAAAGAATACAAAAGCTTCAAATAATATAAAGATTTGACGGAAATTCTCAATATCTTTACCAACTAAAGAAATAAATATGGCATTCATTAGAATTTGAGTAGTAAACATACGAGAAGTAATTTTTAAATAAATAGCATTTGTTCTTTCATCTGGTTTACCAATTTTTTTGTAAATAATAATAAGTGCAATTACTGAACCTAAAAATAGAAGTGCTGTAAGTCCTACAACGATATTGAAATTGCCTGTACTTTCTAACATCCATTTATTTAATAGATCAATCATTATTATCTTCCTTTCCTACATAAGAGAATATTTCGTTCTTCTTTTTTTACTATAATAAAAAAAGAAAAACGAAAACATCGAACTTTCTTACAAACATTCGTGTATTCTTACAGTTTTGTCATTTTGTAAATGTATTCATCGCCTTGCCTTTCGCTATTTTCTTTGGAAAACATAGTAAATTACGAAAAAGAGCGCTACAAGATCAACTTCCAAGAAGTAGTGCACTAAACCTCTAGCCAGCACTCACACCAAAAAACAAGGAAGGAAGTCTTAAATACTTTCTAGAATTTTAAATGAAAAGACATTGCAAAATCACTTGAAATGACGCCGCAAACAGGACATTTAATAGTGGGGAAATTTAATTGAGGAGGGAAACTGTGAGAATACCTTTTGTACCTAAAAATGTTGAGATTAGTCAGGATCGCTATGATTTTATCAAAGAATACCGAGGCGGAGGATTTATGTTAATTGCAGGTGCTGTTTTTTGGTTATTAGCATTTATATTAACTTATGCATTACCTAAAGTAGCAGTAGTAGAGTTTTATATATGGGGCGGATTGCTTATTCCTATAATTGGAGTATCTTTATTTAAGGTGATGAAAATGTCTGCAAAACCTAATCAGTATTCATCATTGGTTACATTTTCCTCCGGTGTCGTAGTTGTTTGTATTCCAGTATTGCTTCTCATTAAAGAACTGAATGTGGATATGTTACTTCCTGTAATATGTATTATAAATGCCGCTCATTTTCTTATTCTTTGCTGGGTTCATTTAGATTATTTATATTTCATACTTGTTATATTGGGAGTTTCACTTGGGTGCCTTTTTATTTATACTCTACCAAGTTCCCAAGTACATTACCTTGCATTAATTTGGGGGTTAATTTCTTTAATAACTGGAGTTATTACTCATTATTCTACTCAACAACCTTTAAAGGGATATGACTTTTCCATCAAAGGATAAATTCAGCAACCGGTTTTATTAATTAATAACTGTCAAGAAATGAAAATTTTCTTTTTCTATAGTTAGTTATTGTGAGAAGTCAGCCCTTTTTTCATTTTAGGAGGTATTTTGTTTTATTAGGTTGATAGCGATATGGTGCTACCCCTGTTAGTAGTAATTTTAATATCACTATGGATAAATTACTTTTAAAACTTTACTTCCGAGAACAAGAATTATGTAAATAAGCTGCCCATATGGACAGCTTATTGTATTTTTTGCTTAACATATTTTTTCTGAAATGCTGGCGTTACTCAACTAAAAAGTTGATATGCTCCCATTCTAGTGGCAAGATATGTTTTATTAGTTCTTCGTTACACCCATGCGTACTTCTTAACTATTTTATTTCATTTTCAATAAAAAACAGCCTCACTAAGCGTATTAACACTTAATGAGGCCACTTTATTCACACTATTAATTATGGAACGTCGGCTTATAGAACGAACGATTATCAAGTGCAAAAACACGCTCTGTGTATTCGCCTGGTTTTGTGCGTCCTAATGCACGGTCCATCATGTTCATTTTTGCATCTAAGTTATCGATGTAGTGCAGAATTTCTGCTTCTTTTACTAATGGTGGTTTTGGACTACCCCACTCTGCTTTTCCATGGTGAGAAAGGACGATGTGTTGAAGAATTAATACTTCTTCTGCATCGATTTGCAGCTCGTCTGCTGCTTTACCAATTTCGTTCACCATAATAGAAATGTGGCCTAGTAAATTTCCTTCTAACGTGTACGTCGTAGAAATTGGACCAGATAATTCGATTACTTTACCAAGGTCATGTAAAATAACACCTGCATATAGTAAGTCTTTATCTAACGATGGGTATAAAGCCGCAATAGCTTTCGCTAAATCAAGCATCGATACGACGTGATAAGCTAGTCCAGATACGAACTCGTGATGATTTTTCGTCGCTGCTGGATATTCTAAAAATTCATTTTGATGCTTATTTAATAAATGTCTTGTTAGACGTTGAATGTTTGGGTTTCTCATTTCAAATATGTATTGCGTAATTTTTTCAACCATATCTTCTTTTTTCACTGGTGCTTTTTCTACGAAATCTGAGATGTCCGTTACTTCATTTTCATTCGCAACTCGGATTTGTTTCACGCGTAATTGAATACGTCCTTTGTAGTTTAGAATGTCACCAGCTACTTTAACGATTGTTTCCGCTACATATTGTTTCTCAACTTCTGGTGATACGTCCCATAGCTTCGCTTCAATATCTCCACTTGGATCTTGTAAGATTACTGTTAAAAACGGCTTTCCATTGCTTGCTAGACCTTTTGTCGCTGTTTTAATTAACAAGAAAACATCGACTTGTTCACCAACTTCATATTCTGCAATTTTCTTTTTCATTCGAATTCCTCCACCATATCAGTTACTTTTAGTATAGCACACTACAACTCATTTTCTTTACGCTTACGCACTAATTTTATAATCTGTTTTTCTGTAAAATACGTTAGTAAATGCGCATGACATGTAAAGAAGATGACTTGCCTATCTTTCGCAATTTCCTTTATAAGTTCAATCGTACGATTTGTCCTTACCGCATCAAAATGCACGAAACTATCGTCAATAATGAACGGATAATCATGCTCAAATGTTTTCGCTAATGCAAATCTCAGCGATAAATATAACTGCTCCGCTGTCGCTTGACTCAGCTCATGACTGTAAAAACGCATACCGTCGTTACGCTCGACAATGAACGGCTCTGCCTCTGACGGTGAAAAGATTTTACTATATCGTCCGCCTGTTAAATAGACGAAATACTCTTCTGATTTTTGTAAAATACGAGGAAGATGTACTTCGTGATAATATTGCTTCGTTTTCGTTAATACTGTCTTTGCGGCCGCATACGCAGCCCACTTCTTCACTTGTTCACGCACTTGTGCTTTTTTCATTTCCCATTCGTGTAGTAAATCACCGTACGTACTTCCTTCTTCTAAATTCGCAATTTCCATACGATGCTTTGCAATGCGCTCTGTCAGTTCTTTCTCTTTCGTAAGACAATTTTGCGCGACTGTCATTTCTTGCTTTAATTTTTCATCATAATCGTCAGCTTCATAATGTTCAGCTAATGATAAACTCGTTAAACGCTGTTCTAACAGATCAATTTGTGGTAATAAACGCCCCACTTGCTTATCCGCATCTTCACGTTTTTCTGCCAGTTTACCTGCTTCTAAAAACATCTCTTCATCTGTAGCCTCTGCAATATGCCATAAACTATCTCGTTCTACTAACAGTTGTTTCAGTTGCTCTTGCATAAACTCATATTCTTCTTGCCATTCCGCTAGCTTCTCTTTGAGCTGCTTACAAGTTTGGCGCTTCTCTTTTTCATTTTGCATATGACTTTGCGCCTCGTGTAGCTTACTATACTCCGCACTACCAATAACAGTTTCTAGTTTATGTTCAAATTGCGAAATCATTTCATATAATGAAGATTTTCTCGTGCCTTGTTTTTCTAATTCACGATATAATTGCTGCATTTTTTCCGTGCGCTCAAATGCCGGCAATATGTGCGCATACGTATAAAATTCTGGGAACATATAGCGCGTTTTATATGCATCTACTTGTTCGCTAATGCGGAACGTTTCTCTCTCCCATTCCTCATACGATGAAACGACTTTATCATACGCTCGCTCCATTTGCTGCAACTTGTACGACTCGCGCTCAAATAGCTTACGAATCTCTTCATCTTTTTCTAACTCATAGCGCACAGACATCGCTTCTTCACTTTGTCTCCCGCCAGCACTTTGCTGAAGAGTAAGAAGCTCTTCTTGTAATCCATGGGACGGATCTTTATATAAAACAAGGGCAAGAACGATCCCTACAAAAATAATGACACTAATAAATAAGAGCAGGCGGTTATCTATAAATAAGCTTGTAAATAAAACGACTGTGTTAATAAGAAGTAACAGAAGACAAACTCTTTGCCACTGCTTTTTCTTTTGCATAGCCGCTCCTGCTTTTTCCTCATACTTGCGCTTCATTCTCTCTGCGCCCATACCGATAAACGCCGCATCTTGGAACGACTTTTCTTTCTCAGCTAACGCACTTCGCTCTTCATCCGCTAACATTTGTTGCTTAATCTGTCTTATATTTTCTTCTTGTTCTTCCAATTGCTCCTGCGCTACTTTAAAGCGATCATCCAGCTGTACTTTTTGCGTTTCTAATTCGCGCGCCTTTTGTACTGTTTGTGTAATCAGCTCTTTCGTTGCCAGACTCATATCAAACGACAGAACTGTCTCTTTTTCAAAAGTAGCACCAATTTGTTTCTCTAGCTCTATCAGTTCTTCTTTTATATTCGCAATACTTCCTGTCATATCACGCATTTCTTGGCGTGCATTTTCATAAGACATATGCTGCATACGAAGTTCTTCTACGTAACTTTCTTTTCGTAAAAACTCTTCATCTATTTGAATCGATTCCATTTCCGATTGCACTGTCTCTATTTTTTTATGGAGCGAATCAACTTGTAACTGAAGCGGCTCCATCTTCGCCTTAATCGCTTCATAACGCGCCGTCCCGTTTACAGGAAACTGCTCATTTTCGTTTTCTAACACTTTCTCATACGCACGCTTTTCAATAACGAGCGGTTCAAGCGCTGCTAATATTTCATAATCTTGCTTTCGTTTCTCTGCACTCTCTTTTTCCACGCGAACAGTAGCTAGCTTCTCTTCACTTTCTTTTAACTGCTCCACTTGTTTTTCATACGTGCCAATTTTCCCTTGCCACTCTTTCATCTTCTCTTCAAGCTTCTTCATCTCTTGCAGTGACACGTTAATTTCTGGCTTACGACCACTCGGCTTAAAGCGCTGATCCATTTCTTTTTCTAACTTTTTATCTAACTGCAATAACGCATCACTTCCGACTGCACTTGCTGAAAATAAATAATTTCCGATATCCGATTCGCCAAGCTGATGAATATTTTGCAGGCCATGCATATCAAAAGAAAAGACCGATTCAAATAAACTTTCATTCATTCCGCTTAATATATCGTGTAAAATTTCTTCGCCGCCCGTTTTCCCATCTTCAAAATAAACGGTTACCTCACCAGCTGCCGTCTTTGGCAATCGTTCAATTTTCAAACGGCCGTACTTCTCTGTTTGTACAGTCATCGCACCGCCATACTTGCCGCCTTCTTTCGGCTCATATCGACGCTGTCCTCTCGTCGGAAAACCGAATAAAATACTTTTCATAAATGAGCGAATTGTCGATTTCCCCGCTTCATTCTCACCGTACAACACCGTCAGCATTGACAGATCCATTTCCACATTTTCTAATTTTCCGTACCCATAAATATGGAGTTTTTCAATTCTCATTTTTTATCCCTCTCTTGCTGGAATAATTGCTCTAAAATAATATTTTCTGCTTCCTTTTGTATCTCTTTCTTCTCTTCCTCTGTAAAAGATTCAATACTATTACGTGCTACAGGGGATGTCCAAATCGTGCGCAACACGCCGTCCATATTGGTGAAAGCTTCTAACTCCTTTAGCACACTACCGACGAAATGATTTTCTTCTTTCAAACGTTCAATTTCTGCAAAAGAAACCGTCTCATTTTTCCACTTCATCGCATATACAAAATCTTTTCGCTCTTCTCCAGCTGCTAAAATATGAAAAATCTCTTCTACACGTTTTTCATCACGTAAATAAGGAGAAAGTGAGCCTTGTCCTGTAAATACGACAGTTAGTAGTGTACCTTCCTCTCCTCTTCGGCACTCATTCATCGCAGTAGATATGCTCGTCATAATTTCATCAACAGTTTCAAGTCCATCAATATTCACTTCAATCTCATCCCATACAACATCAGCCGTATGGAAAAATGAACATTGCGACCCTTGTTTCGTAAGTTCAATCAGGTACGCACCCTTTTCCCCTGTTTCCTTACGATGACGTCCTTGTATGTTCCCTGGATAAATAATGCACGGCTCTTCTGATAAAATTTCACGTTTATGTATATGGCCAAGAGCCCAATAATCAAACTGCTTTTCTTTCAACTCACGAATTTGAAACGGTGCATAGCGATTATGCTCTGCATCTCCTTCCACACTTCCGTGAAGCATGCCAATATGAAAAGGCGCATCACTCATTTTCGTATACTGCGCTGTCATATTATCCGTTACCGCTTGCTGCAAATAACTAAACCCGTAAATAGAAGCTAACAACTCACCATTTTTATAAAATGATTTCTCTTCTACATAAGGCTCTGTAAACACATGAACATTTTCCGGAAACTCAATCGCTGCCCAGCTTCCCCCTAAATGATCGTGGTTACCGTGAATAATAAAAACAGGGATATCGTACTGCGAAAGTCTCTTCATTTGCTCGCGCACAAACACTTGCGCACGCAAACTTCTCGTCTCCGCATCATACAAATCCCCGGCTAGTAATACGAAATCAACGCGCTCTTGAATCGCTTTATCAACAATACGCTCAAATGATTCAAACGTACTTTGCTTCATTCTTTCCCAAACAGACTGCGCAACATTCATCTCCATCCCTTTAAACGGACTATCCAAATGCAAATCAGCCGCATGTATAAACTTTACTTGTTTCACAAATAACGATCCTTTCTATGTTTCAAAAGTTTCATTTTATCAAAATTAAAATTGCTGAAAACTAATAATCATCGGGAATGAATAACCCCCCGATGATTAAAGTTTCACTTTATTGTAACACGCAATGTCATATATTTCTTTGCATATTCTAGTGATTTATGCCAAAATAGTTATAAGATTCTGATTTTTATTATTGGAGGGAATTTTCATGGGAGTATACGTTCTAACAGTCTTTGAAAAAGATGGTTCAAGAGCATTAGATGAATCATTCGAGGCGGCAACTGAAAAAGAAGCGAAAGCAAAAGGTGAATCTATTTTACAAGAAAAAGGATTGCACGAAAAAACACATCGCTGCACATCTTCTGCAGGTAAGCTCGTTTTATTCCAGCGCTAAAAAAAGAAGCGTCATCCGCTTCTTTTTCACTCTACTATATCTTCGTCACACCACGTAAACGCCACATCCAGAATGCGATTACCGATACGTACGCGCTTATTCCATTTTCCTGTTTGGATCTGATGTTGCAATTCTGCTTTCATCTTTTCCGTCCAGTCGTGAATCGTTTCACTACCATTGTACGGGTATACGCTTGGAAACTCTTCCTGCAGTAGATGCAAGCTCTCTGCATCAAAATGAAAATGGAAGAAGTAGTTTGCTGTAAGCGATGGTTCTTGTAATCGTAAAAAATGATCATCAACTTGCTTTCTATTTCTATAGAAAGTAAAGATATTCACTTTACCGCTCGTAATTTGGTCAATTTGAATTTCGTGCTTCTCTATAATCACGTCTTGCCCACCTCGTTATATACTACCCTTAGTATATATGTCTTTTGCAACAAAGTTAACCATTTTCGCGCGAAATTCATTTCCTTCATTATATTACCTGTACCTCCAAGTACAATCAGAACAGATAAAGTGAAACTTTAATCATTGGGGAATCTTTTCATCCCAAATGATTATTAGTTGAACCAATCGGGCATTTACGGGCAGTTGATCTCCCACCTAACTGCTTTGCTTCATAGCCAAATTTCAAGGTGGGAGTCTTACTGCCCGTTAATGCGGGGTAAAAACAAAGTTGAAGGGGAGCGATCACATGTATTTCGGAAGCAAAGGTTGGTATGTAAAAGAACTTAAAAAATTAGGTATTCGTACTTACGAAGGTAAAAAACTAGAATCATATCGTACGCATGTGTTATCTAGTTTACTTGAGAGAATGAAGAAGGCTTCGGCTTAATAAAAAATAGAAGAAGCCACTTTTCAAGTGGCTTCTTGCTTTTGAAAAATTTACTATCCCTTGTACCAATCATAGCCTAAATGAATAACATTCGCCTCCATATAAGACAATGAATTCTTCTCAAGAAACGTCTCATAGTCCACAAAATTATCCATTTCAAATCTATCATTCTGAAACCACGTTGCGTCACATTCATCACAAACATATACAACTTTATTTATATCTTTAATTTCTGCTTTATAAATGAGACCATTTCCATCACACCTTGGACAAACAACTTTCCCTTTAAATAGCTCCATTTAGAATTCCTCCATCACAAACTTTTAAAGCCTTAACTATGTAATAGAATAAAACTTGTTCTTGCTTAATAAACTTCTTAAGTAATTCATTAAATGATTTTCACAAAAAAATTCAAAGACGTTTTATTAAAAAACAAGTGAAAATATCTTAACTAGAAACTAACAATAGATTTTAATGAATACAATAATCCTTTTAAAATTATCTTATAAAATTCATTTTATAGAAAATATTTCACATATTATTTATCCTCTTCATATAACGCTACTAATCGTCTCCCACCAGCAGTACGCGTGCCAATCATCTTACGTAATTCCTGCGCGTCTTTTGGTCTCTTAGTAATTAAAGATTTTTCATCTTCTGTCACTGTAAAACCTGATTTTATTTGCACTATATCAATAACTACCACTTCACCATTTTCCTTTTTGTTCACCATAATCTCATCCTCCCCTTTTACGAAATGATTCAATATATACTATATACTCCGTCACTTCATATCGCCCTCCCTATTTCATTTCTTAATCTATCTCCAATAAAATATCTCCTCAAACCAAAAATGCTATAATAAACCCAATCAAACTAAGGGGGCACATTCATCTTGCACGGAAAACACATTCAATTTCACAAGTTTGGCAACCCAAAAGATGTATTACAAGTTGAATATAAAAATATAGAACCATTAAAAGATAATGAAGTTCTCGTTCGTATGTTAGTTAGGCCGATTAATCCATCTGACTTAATTCCCATTACCGGAGCGTACGCTCATAGAATTCCTTTACCTAACATACCTGGTTATGAAGGTGTTGGTATTGTAGAAGATGTAGGTTCGGGCGTTTCTAGAGACCTTATCGGTAAACGTGTTTTACCGTTACGCGGAGAAGGTACTTGGCAAGAATATGTGAAGACGTCAGCTGATTTTGTAGTCCCTATTCCTGATTCTATTGATGATTTTACAGCGGCACAAATGTATATTAATCCTCTTACTGCGTGGGTTACATGTACAGAAACGTTAAACTTACAACGTAATGATGTTTTATTAGTGAATGCTTGCGGATCCGCTATTGGTCTTCTATTTGCGCAGTTATCACAAATTTTAAACTTCCGATTAATTGCCGTTACACGAAATAATAAGCATACAGAAGAGTTACTACGCCTTGGTGCTGCATATGTAATTGATACTTCCACTGCCCCGCTTCACGAAACAGTTATGGAGTTAACAAATGGGATTGGTGCAGATGCTGCGATTGATTCTATCGGAGGATCAGATGGAAATGAATTAGCTTTTTCCTTACGTCCAAACGGGCACTTTTTAACAATCGGTCTTCTATCAGGTGTACAAGTAAACTGGGCAGAGATTGTCACGAAAGCAAAGGTGCACGCGAACATATTTCATTTACGTCATTGGAATAAAGACGTGTCACCACACAAATGGCAAGAAACATTTCGTCACTTAATTCGCTTAGTTGAAAATAAGCAATTACGTTTTATGAAAGTCCATTCTACATATGATTTAGCAGATGTGAAAACAGTGGTTGATGTTGTGCAGTCTGCTGAGAAAACGAAAGGGAAAGTGTTTTTGACGAGTTATTAAATACAATTGAAGGAGTCTTTTGGATTGGCCCTTTAAACAGACTAGATAGTACGTTTAGAATTTTCTAATTGTAAGTATCTGGTATAATTAGGTTAAAAGGCGAAAGGAGACTCTAATATGTGGTTACTTACGGCAATTGCGCCTGTTGTAATAGTCGGGGGAATTGTAGTATATGTGATTGAAAGGCTTAAACATAAATATAACAACGGCACCTTAGGTAAGAAAAAATCAAAAAACGCTCAAATTTTATTAGATAGTCTCATACCAATGGGAATGCTTTTAGGGTGTTTAATCGGTATAATAGTCGATATGTTTTTCCCGAACTATTCACTGCTTACAATTGGTTTAGGAGCTGGAATCGGCTATTTATTTGGTTATTTTTCCTATGAAATTTATAGTAAGACAGGAAACAATTATTCATAATCGAGAAACAGACACGAGCATGGAATAAGCGAAGACAAAAAACCCCCTCAAAGCATAAGCTTCGAGGGGTGAGCCTGTTTTTTATTTACTTATATACGTACAGCTGTACCACTTACAGCAACCATTAACATTCCATCACGAACAACCTCGTAATCTACATCAATACCAACGATAGCGTTCGCACCTTTTTGTTTTGCAAGTTCTTTCATTTCGTCCATCGCAATATCACGAGCGTCTTTTAGCTTACTTTCATAAGCACCAGCACGGCCACCGACAACATCACGAACTGAAGCGAATAAATCGCGGACAATGTTTGCACCCATAATAGCTTCACCATTTACAATATCGATATACTCAATAATTTCTTTACCTTGAATTCCAGACGTTGTTGTTACAATCATGACTGACACTCTCCTAATAAGTTGTAGTTTTAATTAGCTTTCTTATGTTTTTATTATGACATGGAACAAACAACTAATCTATTGAATTACCTTACAGGAATGTGACAGTTTTGTAAGAATAAACCGCGCACTATGTTTCATTTTAATAAAGCGCTTTAACATTAGGATACATAAACGATTATTTATTTTCTTTCCAGTCCTTTTCTACTTCTTTGAAAGTTGGTCGTCCTAATTCTTCATTGTTTTCATGTTTACGAAACCATTTCTTCACATACTGATCCCCATTTTTATTTTGAACTGTACAAAGGAAACTATTACTACTATCCTTTAATATTTTTACAATCACGAATAGACACCTCTTTCCTTTTACATAACAGAATAGAACTTGACCTTTTACTATAAGCCCTTCCTCTCTTATAGTCATACGACTCCTCGGTCGCGCCAAAATTGTAAGATCAAAAAACGATATTCACTTTTTTTACATTTTTCATCATTTTATTTAAAGAAATCAGAGTTATAAGCATTATGCTTATCAAATATCTTATATATTTCTAACTTATCATCTAATTTTGCATCTACTAAAATTAATATATTTCCATCGTAAATATACTCTTCATATTTCTTAGCATGGTCTTCAGGGATTCCTAAGCCGATAAATGCTCCTATTAAACTTCCAGCTCCTCCGCCAATACCGGCTCCTCCAATAGCTGCTGCGATAGGTCCTGCTGCTACGATTGGACCCATTCCAGATATGGCAAGTACACCAAGACCTGTTAATAAACCACCGAGTCCACCTGCTACTCCTCCTGCTACAAGCCCTGTTGCTGAAAAGATATCCGCTTTATGCGCAGTTTCACTATTCACTTTTTCACCTGATTTTTCTTCCAGATGTTCAATTTCCTTTTGATCCTTCGCAATAGCTGAAATGTTATCTGCTGAGTATCCTTTATCATTTAATTCATTAATAACGAGTGCCGCATCATCAATTGTTCTAAAAACACCTACTATTTTTCTGTCTACATTCATAACTATTAACCTCCTAAAATTTTATATGATGTATCTTTATTTTTCTTCATTTCTGTATACACTAATCTTCTTATTAACATAACCATTTACGAAAAAAGCGAATAGTAAAAGCACTACAAGTGAACTACTTAACAAGTAAATTAAATCAAATGTAATATCAATCATCATTTCATTCATGTATACCAGGCTCCTTTTTATTTAAAGTAAAAATATATTTTTATAGACTAGAAATCTTATCATTCCTCTTCAGCCAATCTCTTTGTAGTATATGTATACCCTTCCCAGCCCTTTCTAAACGTAAAAAACTATAATTATATTTTTAAAATTTTATAGGTTTAATATTTTTTAAAACGGGTATGTTTATATTGTTATGCTTACTATATGGAAAGGAATATTTCGATGAATGCCATTCACTCTACTACTATTTCTTATAATGAAACACCTACAATAACGCAGATTCATCATTTTTATGCTTTAATGACAACATTTCAAACGAATGTATTTATAAGTAAACACGGGACACTTACTTCTATTAAAAACTTAAGCACATTAATATCCTTTTTCCTCACTGTAAAAAAGAGAGAGCTTGTATTATTTATCTTTGAAGGAATAGATGCAAAAAAAGCTTTAAGAACACTCTTTCCTTCTTAGAAGTTTTGTTATCCCCCTATTCCCTCGATTGTTACTTTTCATATATCTTTTTATATTTCAAAATGATTTCCTCTATTAAAAAAGAACCCCCTAATACAATAGGGGGATTTCTAGTTTGGCCTTATGAAAACTGATATAATATATATTACGTTTTTCATTCTTTAAAATAGAAAAGTTTTAATAACCTTGAAGGTAGGAATTTTTAATGAACTCGAAAGCAAAATTTAGTATTCGTTACAAAATTATGGCTGGTTATTTAGTTATCATTTTGTTCTTACTTGTTTCTTTCATTATGTTAAACAATGAGATTTCCAACTTACAAAAATCTCGTAATTTTATTATTGATCACGATTTTAAAGTTCTTAACTTAACGAATCAGGTGGAGAAAGAATTGCTAACAATTGAAAATAAAGCGAAAGGATTTATCACTTCTAATAATGCAAATTATGTTCAATCCCTTAACGCTGCGGAAAAGGATTACGAAAAACATTATCATGATCTTTTTGCTCTATTAGAGGATAACCCCTCTCAGCAAGAAAAATTAAAGCAGATTAATGAAAGCATTACTAGTTGGATTAATAAAGAGATTCATCCACTCATTACGAATAGCAATAATAATAACGTTCAAGCAATCGATACGACTCAAATTCAATCATTACAATCGCAGGTAACTAACTTCCGCAGCACTGAGGAGCAACTAACGAAAAAAAGAGCTGCACAATTAGATATTGAAAATAATAAATTAGAGATTTGGTTATACAGTTTATTATTCTTACTTTCTTTTATTTCTATTATCGTTTCACTCTATATTTCGAATTCCATTACAAAAACGATTAAAAATGTTATTCAAGCTATTACATCCATTTCTTCTAAAGAAAAAATTACGGAAAGAATTCATGTAAATACACATGATGAAATAAAAGATCTTGCTCATACAACGAACCATCTACTAGACGAAATATCGAAAAGAGAGTGGTTACAAACCGAGCTTGCAGAATTAATTTTAATGTATCAAGGTGTACCTTCTATTGAGATGTTAGGTAACAAAATTCTTAGTGGAATGATACAAAAAACGCAAATCTCTTGCGGTGCATTCTATGTACGTGAAGAAGTTGAAGAAACTGTCTACTATGTGAAAAAAGCTTCTTTCGCCGATCAAGGTGCTGATATTGGAAAACAATCCATTAAAATGGGTGAAGGTTTAATTGGGCAATGCGCTTTAGAAAAACAAAGCTTTATTCTTCGAGACATACCTGAAGAGTTTCGTTATGTCACTAGCGGAGTATTAGAAATACGTCCTAAAAATCTACTAGTCATCCCTATCTTATTTGAGGATGAAGTGATCGCAGTAATAGAGTTAGTAAGTGTAACTGAGATTTCAGATTTACATCAAGATTTAATTCAACAAACCGTTGATAATCTAGGTTTAACAATCCATAGCATTATGGGACGTATGCGAATTCAAACTCTTTTACATGAATCACAAGCAATGACAGAAGAGTTACAAGTTCAATCAGAAGAGTTGCAAACGCAAGCGGAAGAACTACAAATGCAAGCAGAAGAATTACGAACAACGAACGAACAATTAGAGTCTAGAACAGAAGAAGCTGAACAAAAGACAGCTGACTTACAAATTACTAAATCAGAATTAGAAGAAAAAGCAAGCGAGTTGTTACGTAGTTCAAAATACAAATCTGAGTTCCTAGCAAATATGTCACATGAATTACGCACACCGTTAAATAGTATTTTACTATTATCTGAAATGTTAAGAGAAAATCATGACAATCATTTATCCGATGATGAAATTGAACTAGCAACTGTCATTCATTCATCAGGGAAAGACTTACTTACTTTAATTAATGACATACTAGATTTATCTAAAGTAGAAGCAGGCAAACTAGACATCATCTTTGAAGCAACGAACATAAGTGACATGGCAGCCAATATGCATCAAAACTTTTTACATATAGCTGCAAAAAAAAATGTCGAATTTACTATTGAAGACAGTGATACGATTCCAGATTTGTTTTATACAGATGCAAAACGGATTGAACAAATTATTAAAAACTTATTATCCAATGCATTTAAATTCACAGAAAAAGGATCCGTTTCTTTACATTTCGATTCAATAGAAACAACCAATTTAAGTCATGATATGCAGTCTATAAGTAAAGATTGGATTACAATTTCAGTAAAAGATACTGGTATTGGTATTGCAAAAGAACAGCATCAACTCATTTTCGAAGCCTTTCAACAGGCAGATGGCGCAACGATTCGAAAATACGGTGGTACAGGTTTAGGGTTATCTATTTGTAAAGAGTTTGCTAGATTATTAGGTGGTTGGATTACGTTAGAGAGTAATGTAGGAGAAGGCAGTACTTTCACGGTATATATTCCTAACCTTCCAAATGGATTACATGATATACCGTTATCCAATTTAGAAGTCGCAGCAACGATAGAAGACGTTATTCCTGCTGAAGTTGTTGAAGAAACTATCGTTACTACCGAAACAAATAACGTCTTCCAAGAGAAAACCATTTTAATTGTCGATGATGATCATCGAAATATATTTGCATTACAAAATGCATTAGAAAAACAACATGCCAACATTATTACTGCACAAAACGGCATAGAGTGTTTAGAAATACTAAAAAGCAATACAAATATTGACCTTATTTTAATGGATATTATGATGCCGAATATGGACGGTTATGAAACGATGGAACATATCCGAATGAACTTAGGGTTACATGAAATACCTATTATCGCATTAACTGCTAAAGCAATGCCAAATGATAAAGAAAAATGTTTATCTGCTGGCGCTTCAGATTATATAAGTAAACCATTAAATTTACATCAACTCTATTCAGTAATGAGTGTATGGTTAATAAAATAAGTGAGGTTTAGTTTAAGTGGAAAATAAGTATTATAATTTTGATCCATCTGTAGATATGGATAAGCGCACGAACTTAGAAATTGAATTACTATTGGAAGCGGTATTTAAACTATCTGGCTTCGATTTTCGCCAATATGCTCGCACTTCTATTTATAGAAGGATTTGTAATCGAATGCAGCTCTCTAATATCCCTACCATTTCAAAATTAATTGAAAAAGTAATTCATGAGGAAGGGGTTTTAGAACAGTTATTAAATGATTTCTCCATTAATGTAACTGAGATGTTCCGTAACCCTGCTTTTTTTAAAGCGCTAAGAGAGCATGTTATTCCTGAATTGAAAAAGCAACCTGAAATTAGAATTTGGCATGCTGGATGCGCAACTGGTGAAGAAGTATTATCAATGTCCATCTTACTTCACGAAGAAGGATTAAGTGAAAAAGCTGTTATTTACGCAACAGATATGAATACAAATGTGTTAGAAAAAGCAAAACAAGGCATCCTTCCGTTAAATAAAATGCAAACTTATACGAAAAACTATTTACAAGCTGGCGGTACACAAGCATTTTCTAACTATTATTCAACAGATAATCGTTTCGCTTATTTTAATCCTTCACTGTTACAAAACATTATTTTTGCACAGCATAATTTAGTAACCGATCAATCTTTTAACGAGTTTCATATTATACTTTGTCGTAACGTTTTAATTTACTTTACAAGTAAACTTCAAAATCAAGTGCAGCAACTATTTTATGAAAGCTTAAGTCACAATGGATTTCTATGTTTAGGAAATAAAGAAACTCTTCGTTTTTCAAATATAATGCCGCATTATACCCAATTTAATGCTAGTGAACAAATCTATCAAAAAATACAATAAAAAGCGTATGAAATCCTCTGTTTGGATTTCATACGCTTTTTATTTCGCATTCGTTTGTATCATAATTAGACACATATCATCTGATTGCGCTTTCTTCTGTTCTTCCTTATAAAATCCCTCTATCTCTTCTTCTAAATCTCCCCATTTTCTTTCTGTAAAAGCACGTAATTTCTCTTCAGACTCAAATTCATCATTTGCAATTACTTCAAGAACACCATCTGTAAACAATAATATTTGAGCGTTCTTCTCAAAAGGTATAACTGTCTTTTTAACTTTTATTTCATCAAAAAATCCTACCGCACAACTCCCGCGATCTAGTTCAACTACATTTGTTTCATCAACTAAAACATATCCAGAAGGATGCCCTGCATTTACATATTCAACTGTTCTATCTTCTGTATTAACAACTAAGTATATCGCCGTAAAATAATAGGGAATATTATCATTTTCATTATGTAAAAGGGTCATATATTTATTTAATTCTTTAATAACGAGTTCT
This sequence comes from Bacillus thuringiensis, assembly GCF_022095615.2. NCBI lineage: Bacteria > Bacillati > Bacillota > Bacilli > Caryophanales > Bacillaceae > Bacillus > Bacillus thuringiensis. The sequence continues at coordinate 979,410 of NZ_CP155559.1, read as the reverse complement.
GGATCAATTAAACATTTAATTGTTTCACGTAATACAGACGAAATAAACATACAAACTAATGAAGCAGATACACCATGTCCCATCACATCTAATAATATAATACCGTAGCGATTTTCATCGATTTTATACCAATAATACATATCTCCAGCTAGTTTAAATGAAGGTAAGTAACTTGCTTCAATTTTTATATGATCTTCTCTTAATGGGCTACTTAATAAGTTTCTTTGTACTTGCGTAGCTAAATCTAATTCATTCCGAAGGTTTTCTTCTTGTTCTTTATGCCAATTTAATTCTGATTTCAAGCGTAACGCTACACGCATACGTGCTAATAATTCAACTTTATTTATAGGTTTCGTAATATAATCCATTGCCCCCATATCAAGAGCTTCGGCCAATTTATTTGCATCCTCTAAAGCTGTAACAAAAATAATAGGGATATCTTTAAACTTCTCCTCTTTTTGTAATCGCCTACAAACTTCAAGTCCATCAATTTCAGGCATCATAATATCTAATAGTATTAAATCAATTTCATTATGCCTGGAAGAATCCTTTCCAAACTGTATGTATTCGAAGAGCTCTTGTGCAGAATTGAGCGATACAAGATCATGATATCCGGCTTGTTTTAAAATCTTCTCAATTACAAATATGTTAACCGGATTATCATCAACAATTAAAATGGACACAAGTTATTTCCCCTTTTCTTATTTAAAATGTAAATCTACTATCATTTTCTATTTTTCTAGTATTACATACTCAATTACAAAATGAAAATTTCTTACTCAAACATATTTATACAACAAAAGAACAAACCCCTAGAAATAGGAATTTGTTCTTTCACTCTATAAATTTCTACTTTTAATTTAACACCATTGCTTTATCATTTAAAAGACGATCTAATTCTTCCATATGATTTGTTTCATCTGCAATCATATCTTCTAACTTTACAACTAACTCTGTCATATTTAATTTCGCTGCCTGTTCTTTTCTCGTTTCATAACGCTTAATTGTTTCATATTCTGATTGTCTAGCGTATTCTAACATTTCTCGAACATCTTCTACTTGTTTCACTGGTAAAGGGATCGTAGTAGGTGTACCACCTAGCGTTTTAATTTTCTCCGCTAAATATAGGGCATGTCCTTGTTCATCACTAATTTCAGATTCAAAGAAAGGCTTTAATACTTGTCTATATATACCAGAAACCGTAGCTGCATTATGGTTATACATAATAATTGCCGAGTATTCTCCTGCTAAATCTTCATTCAATCCTTCGATTAGTTCTTTCACATCGTGTGACATTTTCATATCTCCTCCTATACTTAATAACTACCCCTTTTCTCATGTTTTAAACATAATTTTTTAATTTTTATGTATCTAAAAATGCTGCTTGTTTCAACTTACTTATCGCTTGTCTTTTAATACGAGAAACGTGCATTTGTGAAATACCTAACCGTTCCCCTGTATCTTTTTGATTTAAATTTTCTCCAAATATATAATGAATAACACTCTTTTCTGTCTCATTTAATACGTTAAAAATATCCGCTAAAATGAGACGCCTTTCTGTCTGTTCATATCCTTGCTCTACTTCACCTACAGATTCAATTCTCGCTACCGAACTTCCATCAGATGAATTTTCAACTACATCATCTAAGGAAGATACTCGATAATTATTTTTAGCATCCATAATTTCTAGCACTTCCTCTTCGGATAGTCCTAAATGATTTGCGATTTCTATTATCTTCGGTGAACGCTGTAGGTGATCTGTTAGTTCCTCTATCGCAAGTTTGATTTTCCCGCCCAAATCTTTAATCCGCCTTGGAACGTGAATGCCCCAAGTTTTATCACGTAAATACTTCTTTATTTCTCCTACTATCGTAGGTATTGCAAACGGCTCAAAAGCATTCCCTATCGAATAATCATACCTTCTTATTGCGCCTAAGAGCCCTAACATTCCTACTTGTATAATATCCTCATGCATTGGCCCGCCTTTTGAATAGCGATATGCAATGGAATATACGAGATTTTTATAATGCTCAACTAACCTTTCTTGCGCTTCATCACATTGGTTTTGTTGAAATTCTGCAATTAGTTTAATAACGTCTTCTTTAGTAAGAGTTGTAGGTTGAGATTGGATTTCCATCATTCTCCACCTGCTCTCTTTGTATATATTTTGTCATTAAAACTGTCATGCCCTCATCATGCATAATTTGTATATCATCCATTAACGTATTGATTAAATATAAACCTAAACCATTTTCCGGCAAGTTCTCTACTGGTTTATTAATATCATACGGACCAACTTTCCTTTTTAAGCTGCTAAAATCAAAGCTAACCCCATTATCCGCAACCATAATTTCTAATCGATCTTCATATAGACCGAAGACAATTGCAATTTCTCCAACGTCTTCTTTGTATGCATGTTGTACAATGTTTGTACATGCTTCACTAATAGCAATTTTCATATCTTCTATATCGTCATAAGCAAAGCCCATTCGATTCGCAACACCAGCCATTGTTAAACGAATAATAGCCACATATTCTGCCTTTGCAGGAATTTTCATTTCTATCTTTTCAAATTTCTCCATCATCCCTAGTCACCTTCTTTCTACTTTTTCAAAATCGGAATTCAAGTTTAATATTTCTGTTAACCCTGTAATATCAAATAATCTTTTTAATCTTTTAGATACACCGATAAACTCTAGCTTTCCATCATTTTTCTTAACTGCTTTTAATAGTGCTATAAAAACACCTAAACCGGTACTATCCATATAATCTACCTTGTTAAAATCTACTACGATATAAACCTCTTTCTCGCTTGCAATAGGCATAATCTTATTTTTTAAATCTGATGCCGTATACGCATCAATCTCACCATTAAGTTGTACTGTATAACCTAAATCATTTTGCAAAATATTTATTGCCAAATTCATCATTTCCGCCCCCTTATCTCAAACTATTACTATTTAATTACCCATAAAAATTAGTTTTAAACATATTTTTTCATTTTCATTATAAATAAATTTTCTACACCTTTCTCAGCTTAACACTAAAAAAATACTACCAAATGTTTAAACCTTATAAATTTGTGTATGTATAATGTATAAACATTATTTTTAGGGGGATCTATCTATGGAAGAGCACAACTTTAACAAGGGAGATTTTGTTCAATTTTCTTATCGACACGATCATGCTACAACGTTAGTTGGTTCCATTATTAACATACTAACGAATACAATTGTAGTTGATATAGGTAATAGCGAGGACTTATCTCATATAGAACCGAGGCAGGTCGTAAGAATAAATAATTGTGAAAAAGTAACGATGGTTTAATACATAATAGAAATTGTAATTTCAATGAGTGGGGGTTCTTCATCCTTCACTCATTTCTATGTAGATTACATTAAAAAAACATCCATATTATTTTAATTGGATGCTTTTTTATGTATATTTATCAGTTTATTAACTTTATAGCTATATATAATAAGCTTAAGATTACTATTCATTATCATACTTACGCTTTCCGTAGCATTCTAGAGAAGAATGTAACGATTAAAATAAAGACGATTGCACCTAATAACGCTGGAAGAACAAAAATGCCTCCCCATTCAGGACCCCAATGTCCAAATAATGCACTACCAACCCAAGATCCGATTAAACCAGCAATCACATTACCAACTATACCTAAAGGAAAGTCTTTTCCCGTAATCATTCCAGCTAACGCACCAATAAGTCCACCTACAATACACGTAATAATAAGTCCCACAATTAGACCCCCTATATATTTTTATAATGGATTTATCAAGCTTTGGTGTTTAACCAAAGCTTGATAAACATGTATTATTCTTTATTATCCAATCCATCACTTATCTTTTGTTTCACTTTTCCGACTTTTTCTTTTATAGTTCCCTTCGTCTTCTCCCACTTCCCTTCATTTTTCAACTCTCTATCTTCTGTAATTTCACCAATTCCTTCTTTCACTTGTCCCTTTTTCTTTTCAACTTTACCCGTAATTTGTTCTTTTAGCCCGCTCTCACTCATATTTCCAATCTCCTTTTCGTAATAGATTTATAGGATACAAATTTAAATAGAATACGTGCATCTTCTTTCTTGTAACCATTCACCGACTCTTTCTAAATCCTTAACGAATAACAAGATTTTCCCTTCATCCAGCTTTTCTTCATAGAAGTTCGCTTCTTCCTCATTAAGCCCTAACTCCTGCATCTTATTTCTTAACTGATCTCCCGTTTTTTGAAAGACATTAATAATACTTGTCCCAAGTCCTTCCTCTTTTATACCAATTGTATTCACGTCTGCATTGTCTGCGATTCTATCTGTCCTCTCTTTCTCGTGTGTTAATACGTAAATATCTTTTTGGTCTATTCCTTTCTTCACTAGATCATTCGCTGCATTCATGACCTCTTTCTCCGTAATAAATTCATATACAAAAGGTTTACTATACTTCGTTTCCATCTTTAACTTCCTCCTTTAAAATGAATTATTTGTTATATTATATGTAGTACACCCATTTTCGAAATGTTAAACATAAAATATGAAAAAAGTTATTTGAATTTTGATTTTAATAGAGAATGAATAACATAATTTACCCCTTTAAAACACCTTCTCCTTGCAATAACTACCTAAATTTACAGAAAATAGTTATAATTAAACCAAGTAGGGATATTATGGGGAAAATCATATCTATATGCGCTCTAACCGCTCTATCTTTCACTTTAATTGGTTGTACAAGCACCTCGGCTACAGATAAACCTTCACAAACTAAGCAAGAACATACACAAAATACATTGAAATACTCAAAACAACCAATAATACTACTTCCAAATCCCAAACAGATAACGAAGACATGATAAAATCTATCGTTTCAGCAGTTCAAAAAGGTACCTCTAAACCAATCACATTAGATCAAAAAAAGAAAGAATCTGTGCATTCTACTATAACCGTTACATATAAAGATGACTCAAAAGATGAGTTTCTTGTGTGGGTTGATAATAAGAAGCAAATTACGATTGCTAAAGATGAGAAGAAAGATAAAGTTGAAGGTGTGATGGTGAATATTGAAGATGTTAAAATGATGAAAGATTTCTTTTAAATTTCTAATATAATTGATGTCAAACAAAAGAGTCGGATGTAATCCGACTCTTTTGTTTCATGATGCCCAATAAATAGACTTTTATAAAATCTATTTAAGGTCTAATTTTGCTAAATCATGTTGTAAAACATTATTTCCTTCTTGTGGGTTAAATACGATTGCACTAAGACCAAAAACATTCGTAACAACATCTCTATCTTTCGGACGAATGATTCTTACTTCATAAGCAAAAAGTGCTGGAGGAAGAGCTGCTGAACGAAAAGTAACATATCGATTAGGTGGCAATGTTTGTGTTGAAGGGTCTATTAATGGTAACAATACCGGAGAACCAGATGACCAATCAAACATTTCAACAGTTACTCTACGAGTATCATCGGGATCAACATTCATAGCATCCACAGTAAGAAATAACGTAGCGGAATGTCTACGTAATATACCCGTTGATAAAGTTTCATTGTGATGTTCACAACATCTTTTAGGAGGATGACCATAGCCATAACTCATATCAATTCCCCCCTTTCATTTACAATTAAGGACAAGTATTCCTTATAATATATAATGCTATTATTATTTTAGTGAAAGGTATAAAAGCGGATTTCTATCTATATTTTTAGATAGTTTATTTTTCATTTATTCGCTCTTAAAGAATAATATAGATTCTCCTGTTTTGCCGTTGAACTCCTTCTAAGAATAAATCTATTTTGAAAAGGACCTGCTCCATTCATCCATAAATACATAAAGTAAATGGAATCCGTTAAAACACATGAGTGATCCTTTGTTTTCCCCCTCCTATTTAAAGGAGGAACTGTTATGGGCTTTGGTGGTAGTTGTGGCGGCTGTGGCTTCGCCGGAGGATTTGCTTTATTAGTTGTATTGTTTATTTTATTAATCATCGTTGGAGCTTCTTGCTTCTGCTAAAAAACTATCGGAAAAGACACTTTTATATGAGTGTCTTTTCTTCATAAAAAAATCCTTCCGCAATGTACAGAAGTTCAAGTGTAATTAATACTTTAAAGATGCGGTATTACATTTGCCCAAAATGAAATTCGATGCTATAAAAAACTTAAAATTTTCATTTAGGTGTGGATAGCAATATCATGAGATCCTATTCCAGCAAAACTAGTAAACGTCTCAATAATTACTATTGCAGCAAAGTAAAACAAACTGGACAACCTAGATTTCAAACTGTAAGATTAGATGTTGGTGAAATCGGGCAGCAAAGCATATATAGAAAATAGGTGTTAATTTTGAAAATCAATAAAAAATTTGAACCAATAATTTTTAATCTCTTTATGATTTTAGGTATATCTAGTATTATCTCTTTCGTCATGGTCTCAATGAATGTTGGGTATACAACTTTATTTCTCAAATCGTGGATGAAAACATGGGGAATTGCTTTCGTGCTTGCATTTTTAGCTTCTAAATTGCTACCCTTTGTAGTGAAAAGGATAATGAAAATATTCACATTTGTTGAGAAAGATGCTTAAAAATAAAGTGATGCACTACTCTGGTTCATTCCAATTAAAAAAGGTTATTATCACAAAAACTTAACCTAGTAAAATAATATTCGGATGAGAGTCCACACGTATTATGAAACGTACAATGTTTTGAATCGAAGGAAGGCACCTTAAAAGTTGTCTTTTCTTTATATGTTCAAAAAGCCCGCCTATTTCCGTAGGCGGGCTTTATCTTTATTACACAATATGAAAGTATACTCTCTTTTTCTCTGAAATTTTATGTAATTATACATATTCATAAAAATAGAAGAAGTAAAATATACCAAAACAAAAAATGAGCTACATTCCCCTAAGATAAAGTTGTTATTACAACAGCTTTTCTCTTAGTGACCAATCTTATCATCTCTCTTCATTTGAATTCCTCCTTTCTATAAATATATTGATGAACTTTATCTATATATTCATGGTAATCATCCATTGAAAATTTATCTTCTTTAAGGCAAGATTCTGATTCAGAAAAAAGAAAATTGTACGTTTAGATACAATTTGGCAACAAACTAACTGTTTTCTTATACACTAATAGACAACTACTGCAAGAGTTATAGTTTTATGCTTTCATTTCCTTTTTTGCATTTATCTTTTAATCAGATGAATGCTTTTTTTAGTACATAATAAAAAATAACTAGAAAAACTGTCACAAAATCCGTTTTTCCGGTTTCTCTATAATACAGGTATCAAATTGAAAGTGAGGTTTAAACTAATATGTTAACTATGGAAAATGAAGAAAGTCATGCTTCTGATATGACCTTTGAAGATTTATTTAAGCAGTACTATGCTTATGCTGTGAAACAGATTATATGGATTGTTAAAGATCAATCTATCGCTGAAGAGTTAGCACAAGAAGTATTTTTACAATTATATCGTAGCGATTGGAAAGTAATTGAAAACATACCGGGATGGCTGATTAAATCTTCTACTTATATAGCTTATAACCATTTTCGATCTGAAAAGAGGCAGCAAGCGAAGATTGATAAAGAAATACAATACCATGAAGTACAGAATGTTTCATCATTAGACGATGATTGGATAAGAAAAGAAGAAATTACAAAGGTCCAAACGATACTAAATAAAATGAATGATCGAGAACGAACCCTTTTACTCATGAAATTCTCTGGTTTTCAATATAAAGAAATTGCAGAAGTACTTCAAATTGAAATATCTTCTATTGGAACATTATTGGTCCGAGCCAAAATGAAATTCCGCAAAATTTATAAACAAATGGAGGAGGCATAACAAATGAAATGTTATGATATCGGGTTTATTCAAACATATATTGATGGAGAACTTTCTCATGATATAAGAAAGGAATTCACAAAGCACTTAGATACATGTGAAGCATGCCAAGATTTATTAGTAGAAATCAATAAATTAAATCAATGGGAAAACGTAATGCTAGATGAAGAATCTGCAAATTCACCACAAGAAATCAAAATTGATGTAGAACAAGCATGGAAAACATTTGAAAATCGTTCCAAGTTAGACAATGTTTCTAATATAAATCACAAAAAACAACAAAAGAAGGGGATGTTTACAAACATGAGTAAAAAATCAAAACGTTTCATTTATACAGCAGTAGCTGGAGCAGCACTTTTCACAGCAGCAATGATTCCACAAGTACAAGTGGCGGCTACAAATGTTGCGTCATATTTTTCTGATGCAATTACAAATGATAAAGTTGTAAATGAAGGAATAAGAGATGAAAATGGTGTCGTACAAGATATGATGAAGAATGGGAAATATATTCCTATTGATGAAAAAATTACAGATCAAGGTATTACTGTACATCTCAAAGAATTATTTATCGCAGATTCACGTATATCAGTTCATTATAGAATGGAAAAAGCTGACGGAAGTTTAGTACCATTTGAATTTGATACATCAGGATTAGATCTCCAAAGTGATGGTAAAATTAATGGGCAACAAGAGGAAAACCCTGAAATTAAAGATGATGGAAGACTATCATTTATCCAGGATTCAGATGATCGTCTTCCTTTTGAACTTATAGCAGCAGGTAAAAAATTAGATGAAATAGGCATTCGTGATAATGATAGACCCGAAGGTGTTTCTACATTTGTTATAACGACTGAAGAAAAAGACGTTTTTAAACAGCCCCTTACTTTAGACGTAAATATAACTAGAATTGGAAAAGTAATTGGATCTTGGAAAGCTCAGATCCCAATTGATACTTCACATTTGCAAAAGAATACGAATTAACATAAAAAAAAGAATAGAGCAATATGTATCTAATTCTCAGTTTATATGTTTTCTTGTTTTTGTTACATTTATTTCTTATATAATTTTTACTCTATCTTTTATTTATAATTTTAGTGTATAACCTTAAATCAATCATTTAAGACCATTACAAGAAAAAGCCCCCCTAAAAAAGCAAGGAAATACATAACCGGTTTCTTAACATATAAGGAATCGGTTATTTTGTATGTAAACTGCGTTTAAAAGTACAATTTTCTTTTTTGAAAAAAAGAAAAGACACCCTAAGGTGCCTTCCTCCGACTTGAACCATCTTAATTTTAATAATATGTATTGGACTCCCATCCAACTATTATTTTACCATGTTAAGTTATTTTTGTTTATTGAGAAATACAATAATTTACTTGTGCTGGTTGTCTGTATGAGGTCTTTTTGTAGTCCATGCAGCGATTGACAAAAGAACAATAGATAAAAATATTCTTAGTGCAAAAGAATGTACATGTGTCTATATTTTGAGTAGCAGGAAATTATGATTACATTTTTTGCCCCTAAAAGTGTATGTATCTTTTCTATTATTCTATTTTCCGCATCATTATCGCCACATCAAGTAATGGCAGCAGGGGATCCAGAACCTCCAGTAACAATAATGAATCCAGATGAACCTCTCAAACCAAAAAGCTATATTCAAAGTAACGATTCCTTCAAGGTAACTACATGAAAAAAAGTGAAAGCTTCTTCGATTTCATCGAGGACGTTTTCACTTTTTAAACTAAGAATATTTTTTAATAGCCTTTGAATGCAGGCCCTTTTCTTATTCACATAAAACTTAAACCCTTAAAGAACCACGAAAACCTCTGGCAGCATAGTAGGAATCTGCTCCATTGTGGTACACAAAAACATGTCCGAAGCGATAATCACAGAAAAGTGCACCACCAAGCTCTCTAATATCTGAAGGTGTTTGTACCCAACTTGATGATTTCATATCGAAATTCCCAAGTTGTTGTAACTCTCGATATTGCTCTTCAGTTAATAATTCAATTCCCATAGCATTTGCTACATCAATAACCGTATTTTCTGGTTGATGTTTTTTTCTTGCTTCTAGCGCTTCACGATCATAACAAAGACTTCTGCGGCCTTTAGGACTCTCCTTTGAACAATCACAGAAAGTATACTCATCCTTCTCTTCGTCATAATTAATAACATCTGGCTCACCACCAGTTACTTCCATTTCATTAAGTGACCACAATTTTTCAGGATTAGCAACCAACTTCTCTTCAACTTTAGGCCATTCAAGATCTTCATGGCGGTTCATATTCTTCTCAAAACGAGCTTTTAATACTTTTAATAATTCTTCTTGTTGTTCTACTGATAACTCATTTTTATTCTTTGTCATATTAGTCCTCCGTATTATGTTCCCTTATAATCACTTAAGTATATGTTTTATAATAACTCTTCTCAATAATTGTTTTGCAGTTTACAACAAATTATATAATTTGTTGTATCTCTTTTTCAACAATTTGAAAAAAGCATCTGAAACAGATGCTTTTTCTCATTATCACTACATAAACGTAATCGTCACTAAAGAATATCCTTCTTTCGCATTATACGGCTCAGCTTTATAAGAAACACGATTCGCTCCTTGCGGATAACCAATTTCTCCAATTACTTTTTTCACATCTTGCAATGCGCCATCCATTGATTGCTTATAAAGGATTTCAATCTGTTTTGAATTTGCGCTATAACTTTTCTGCATTTTATTTTTTAATTCATTATAGTTATTTGCGATATATTCATTTCCTAAATAATTTAGCTTTGTATCTTTTAGAATCTGTTGGTATGCAGCTGTTTTAGAGTTGCCTCCTGCGATTTTATTCTTCAGTGTATCATAATAATTTGTTGTAGCTTGCGGATAATCACTTCTATTCCACTCATGATTTCTTGCGATTTGCTCATCAGATAAGTTGAAATAAGAATACGTTACGCGGCCTTGTTCATCTGGCACCGGATCATCGAATGTTGTATCAAGGTGATACCATTTGTTTTCGATTTTCACTAAATTCCAAGCATGAGGCTGACCGTCTCCAGTTCCTACTACAAAATGATTCTCAATTCCAGCTTCTTTTAATAATTGATAGGTTAATAGTGCGTAACCTTGGCAAACCGCAGAACGATTTACGAGTGCTTCATATGCTGTGTAAGCTTTATAAGACGTATCGTAAGAAATATGCTTTACGACATAATCATGAATTGCCTTCACTTTTTCGTGATCATCCATTCCAACTTGCGTAATAGAAGAAACAATTGCCTTTGCTTGCTTCATTACATATTCCGTTTGTTCTTTCGTTTCACGATATGTAATCTTTAACGTAAACGTATAATTTCCAGGCGATCCAGAAATGCCATATGAAACATTCGATCTATTATAATTTGTATACTCATTTTTACTTGCAACTTCTTTATATGCATCGAAAAGTGTATTCATTACTTCTTCTGGATTACCATTTTTCGTTTTATATGGAAGTGTAATATTCGTTTCGTACGTATTAATACGCTTTTGCACTTCATCTTTGAATGCTGCTAATAATGCCGCATCTCCTGTATCTTGCACTGCAACCGCAGGCTTTTTATATTGCAAAGCATTATATAAAAACTGTGCATACTGTTCACGCGTTACCGTTTTAGCGGGTTCAAATTTCCCGTCGCCTGTACCAGATGCAATCCCGTTTGACTGCACCGCACTAATCGCACCTTCTGCCCAAAAACCATTCGGAACATCATTAAATGTATGCTTTTGCTTAGCTGAAACTTGAAAAGCATTTTTAATAATTTGCGCCATTTCTGCACGGCTAACAGAATCTTTCGGTCTAAATCCACCGTTTTCATCACCTTTAAAAATCCCTAACTTCGTTAACGTTAAAACCTCTTCTGGAAACAATGTAGATCCTGAGCGAATATCTCGATACGGATTGTTTAAAGTAGATCCATCTTTCAATACATAACGAGCACCTTCATTACTGAACGTACCACCTTGCTTATTCGGTACTAACACACGGTAAATTAAAGCTGCAACTTGCTCTCTCGTCGCAACATCACCGAAACCAAACTTCCCATTTCCATAACCAGAAATAATATTTTTACTCGCTAAATCTTTAATCGCCGGATACGACCAATGCGATGTAGGCACATCAGAAAAAATACCCGCCTCAGCAGCTCTCACATCACTGCCATTTGTATATAGTAAAGCACCACCTATAAGTGTTAATGATGTAATTGATTTTAATAGTTTTGTGTACATAATTCCTTCTCCCAATACGTTCTCTATTTTTATATTTTGTCGAAAAATCTAAAAGAATATGACAAAATATATTATACAATTAAAACTTTTTGAAGGATATACTAAGTTTCGAAATATGCAAAAACTCATATTATTATATTTTTCCGTATTAATATTATGTTGTTTTACTTGCGGATATATAAATAAAAAAGAAATACAACATACAAACAGCCCAAGTTCCTCATTGAAACTTGGGCGTTGTTTAAAATATGAATGAATACTTTTCATATGGATTCTTACCAAATTCTAAAGTAGTTAATATAGATTCCCTTTACAAATACGGATTGCCTCAAAACCCTTATCATCATAAATTACTCATTTTTATACTATAAATCATTATAACAAAAATAAAAATTTTGTTATAATGAACTAAATGAGAAAAGCAATAACAACTACATCTCTATATTAATATAGGTTACCTCAAACATCACAACTAGTCCCGATACTCACAAAATAACCAATTGAATATAATTAAAATAAATCGCTATTTAGCATTCCAAATCCGAGAAAGATTTATCTGCAAAGGATTTCTATAACCCAAAATTGAATATTCTATATAACGCATAATAAGTTTATTTTTTATTAATACTGTGTAATACCAAAGCTTCAGCAGGTTCCAGATTTTGAACTTTTTATTGATTATAAATAGTATTCATACTTAAACTTTAATCTATGTTGATTTATATCTGACTTTCAAAAAAAATAACTATCTCTTATACTCAAACTAAAACTTAGTTTCTTTTCTTCAAGCTATTTTCTTTACTCTTTTTATAGCTCACATACTTTAATTCCTCATTATTATACTCCACAAATTCTCCTCTACTCTCACATTGGTAGAGTAGGAAAAATAAAAATAATTATATTTTAATTTAATACCTTTTAACTACAACATAATTTTAAAAGGGGGACAAAAATGAACAAAGTGAAAAATAACCATAGCATAAAAATGGAAAAAAACGAGAAAAATGATGAATATATTAAGAATATCGAGGATGAAATTAAAAAGGCAAAAGAAGCAGCCACTAAAGAGCCACTAGGTTTTTTTGATTATCTGGAGTTGGAAAAAGAAAACTAGTAATCCTAGTTTTCTTTTTCCAAAAATGACTGTACACATTATTATATTTTTATTTTGATAGATCTAATAACCCATTACCTTCAGCACTAGCCTCCAGCCCCAAAGAAACTGTACGTTTAATTATTTGCGCATAGATTTCAGCCTCGGTCATAGTTCTTTTAAATTCTTTTTCTATAATATTAATTATTAAAGCAGCTGCTCCAGCAACATGAGGTGCGGCCATAGATGTACCTGAAAGAGTTTTATATCCATTTCTTGGAGTAGTTGATAAAATATCTCGGCCTGGAGCAACCAAGTCAATTTGATTATTGGTATTAGAAAAATATTCAAGCTTTTTCTTAGAATTTACCGCTCCAACTTGAACAACCTCATTGTATATGCCTGGATATAGCTTTTCTGTGGTGTCAAAATTCCCATCTCCATAATTTCCCGCTGCACAGACTATTAAGATTTGTTGGCTTATAGCTGTTTTAACCGCATTGTATAAGTTCACCTCATCCTTTCTTCCTCCTAAAGACATCATTATTACTCTTACTCTTTCACCATTTTCTCCACGCCAATTAATAGCATAATAAATCGCATCAATAATTGATTGATATTTTGTTTGTCCATCACCATTAACAACTTTTAAAATAAGCAAACTTGCTTTAGGAGCTACTCCAACTACCCCTTTTCCATTTTTCGCTGCAGCAATGATTCCAGCAATATGAGTGCCGTGTGAATTATTGTCTGCAAAATTAGCGATATCACTTTCGTAATCAGATGTAAAATTCCTTCCACCAATAATATTTTCAGCTAGGTCAGGATGATCAATTTGGCATCCCGTATCTAAAATAGCAATGACTACCCCTTTTCCATAATTAGCTTTCTCCCACATCATTGGAGCCTTAATCATATTTACCCCAGTAGGAACTACATCATTTGTATTAGTAGATACAACTAATCTCTCATTAACCAACCAAAACAACCCCATTCTAAACTTTTTATTATAAAGAAAGATACTGTTCTCAGCGATTATAAATATTCCTCCAAAAGATATAATCCTATTTAATACTTTTCTACCTACTTCAGCATGTGTGTAACTTTTGCATATTTATTAAACATAATTTCATTTTTCACCGTAATTAAGTTGATACTTTTCTTAAAAGTGTAATAACAATATAATAAAACCCTCAATTATAGACTTTTTGAAAGTCCATAATTGAGGGTATACAATTTAAAATAGTGAATAAATCCCACATCATTGAAGTGAAAATACAATATTAAATTTTCCCTCCACGCTTTATCCAATTAACATACCCATTAAATACTAGCAGTTTTCCACTTAATTTCATCGGGGTGAATAACAAAATAGTATATAAAAAACTGTACATTAATAAGAATATTAAAAATTTAAGGAATATACTGTAATTTAAACTTATACTAATAAAAAGGCTTATAAAGAACACAAGAAACATTATAAAAAAGTATCTTTTATAGGTAAACATATTCTCCCTCCTTTATAATAGTAATTGTAACACCAAACTTGAGGAGGGAGTATGTTATTTTAGCAGTATCCTAAACTTTTACATGTAGGTCCACAGATCAAGTAATTATCAGAGAAACATTTTACTCCCCAAATTGCTCCGCAAATAAGTATACATGCTGGACCTCCAATAGCAGCACAAGCAACACTACATGCCATTGTACCAGTTAAACCACAAGACATACCTTGAACAAAATTACATACTCCTGAACATACTGAGCATTTAGAAACCTGGATAGAAGCACTTTCTGCTTCTTGTGCTGTATCAATAAATTTAATATTTTTTAATTCTTCCGAATCGTATAGTGGATTTTCATGCCAGTCTACTTCATAGCCATTTTCCTGGGCTTTAAGAGATAAAATAGGATATACTTTTTCCTCTACAGCCTGTAAGGAATGTGATAGGCCATCAACAAAAATATTTCCAGTGACTTTCAGTTCTGTTCCTTCGATTGAAAAAGAAATATTCGTATTAATTTCTTCAAACATTAAACTTAATACTTTAATAGGAGTTTCACCTCTTTTGTATTTAGAGCCTTGTGCTTCAGTAAGAAGTTCTTTTAATTGCTGACCCTTTTTTTGAGAAAAGTAATTATCTAAAGAATATGAAACTAAAGCTTGTACACTTTGATTAGACAACGCCTTCTCTTTTAACTTTTCAAGCTCTCTCCCTTCTACTTCCTTGAAATTAATTGTGTTTTTTTCTTCCATCATCTTTTCCCCCTATAAATAATATTTGGAGGCGACACTCGGATTCGAACCGAGGATAAAGGTTTTGCAGACCCATGCCTTACCACTTGGCTATGTCGCCATATGTTCTCTTTCATTATCTAAAAGAGAAATCTTTAATATAAAAATCAAAATTTTATCTTTAATTTTTCTTCTCTTGAAAAGAGAAAGAAAATTCAGTTTTAAAGAAGCGACACTCGGATTCGAACCGAGGATAGAGGTTTTGCAGACCTTTGCCTTACCACTTGGCTATGTCGCCATATGTTCTCTTTCATTACCTAAAAGAGAACTCTTGGATACGAAAATCAAAATTTCATCTTCAAATTTTTATAAACTTAGTTCTTTTTTGCATACAAAAGATGCTAACTTCATGTTGTTTTTCAATGAAATCAAGGAAACTATGTAACTTAGTTGTATATACCATAGCTAAATCTTGATAAAAACAGACATCCTCTTCCTTACAACAATCTATACATTTCACAACAGTCATTAAATCTCTTTTTAATTCGTTATACCTTTTCAGTTCATTCTCAATTTCGTTCACGTATATCCCTCCTGCTTTAAAAACTATACACTTACTATAAGAGAAGTAATTAATGAGAAATTCAAAGTTGAAATGAAAATAAATTATTTCATTCGAATTACATCTTTTAATGTTTCAATGACATCTGTTAATCTTTCCAGTTTTTTCTCAAATCTAATTAACAAATAAACGGCTAACGCAACTGGAAAGCCAAAATTACCAATTGCAGAAAACCATGGTTCTAAATGAGTAGGATCCATATTACTCGTACCACCTTTCTAAATTAATTGCGTTTGTTTGCTTCCTTCTTTGAGATATGAAAGCCCTAACTTTTCTGTGCAATTTTAAAATATAAGTATGCTAGGTACACTGAAACTACAGCATTGTCTGATCAAGAAGAAAACATATGTAAGAGAAAATCGAGTGCACAAGAAGCAAATAAAGTAGCCCTAGATGTCCTAGTAATTTTTACGTCATTTCCCTTTCAAAAAAGCATTGTAGTTTACAAAGAGAAATCACATCACCTAAACTAAAAAAGCATGAAATAAAAAACATTCTATATAGCTTCACGGACATAAAAAAGATGATTGATATTTAAAATCACAATCATCTTTTTGCCTAATACTATTTTAAAAATCTACACTCATAACATACATTCTTATTTGTTCAAAATGGCTCGGAGTTTACTTTCCTTAAAACCAACTACCTTTTCTTCAGTCTGTTTACCATTATCTTTAATGATAAATAAAGGAATACCCACCGCATTGTATATTTCGAACTCTGTTCGTACTTCCTCATTTGTTACGTCCTTATTAATATATTCAAAACCATTTTCCTCCAACCACCTTTTAGCTCTAACACAAAAAATACAACCATTATGACCATATAAAATGATTTGTTTAGTCAAATTTATCCCTCCTTATCTCTATTCCTTAATTAAAGAGTTAATCTTTAGAGAAAAATCAAAAACCTCATTTTATCTTTTATATTTTCTTTCTATTGTTCATCTTGCATCTAGACCTTTATATATTTGTATTTCTCTAACCTTTTTCTCTTCGACAAATTTATAAGATGAAATTACTGAAAATAAGGGATATACAAAATACCCCTTTTCTACCAAATAAAATAATGAGATAATACATAAAGAGAACTTATGTTCGATTTTTTGTAGGGATTTTTCGTTATTTTTTTATTTTCCAGGTGTTTGTTTCTCTTTTTAAATAGCGAGGAGGGTATTTATGAATAATAAAATAATTCAGGACTTTATTAATAAACACAAAAAAAAAATGGAACAACCGATTGTCCGTAGCTTTTTGCAAAGTAAATATAATTACAATCTCTTTGAAGAAGCAATTACTAATCCAACACCTGAAAATAAACAGATTTTAGATCAAACTTTTAAATCACATTTTAAAAAAATAAAAGTAATAGATTATGTTAGTAAATTAATACATTACTATTCAATAGACCTTCAGAAAAAAATAACTCTCAATAAACAAAGGAATGTCTTGAATCTAGACTCCACGGTCGCAACGAAGGACGGGGACATGATTTCTAAATATGATATTATAACTTTAGAAAATGAAGATAATACATATGATAAATTCATACAAAATGAAGATAATTTACAAAGTCACTTAAGTGATGAATTGTTAATCAAAAGTTTTTGCAAGCTATCAAAGAAACAAATAAAAATTCTAAACTTATTTTATTTAGAAGAATACACAAATAAGGAAATCGCCAAGATATTAGGAGAATCTGAACAAACCATTTCTTATAATCATAAAAGTGCAATTAAAAAATTGAAACAATCCATGCAAATAGAAAAGGAGAGAATTAATAATGAATGATTGTACAACTATTGAATTTGAAGAAATAATAGAGATGTTTTCCCCTAAGATAAATAAATGTATACAAAATACCCCCTTTCAGGAAAGAGAAAATATAGAACAAGAAATAAAAATAAAAATTTTAGAAAAAATCCCTGTCCTACAAGACATTACTGCACCTACTTTTTTTGACTTTATAGAACAAAATAACACGTCACCAAATTTACAATCTGAATAGATATGAATACTCAACTAAAGTGGATACTTCTTTTAAAATCTGTAAAAACTCATATTGATATTATTTTGTTTTACTTACGAATATATAACACACAAATAGCCCAAGTTCCTCATTGAAACTTGGGCTGTTTTTCGTTCTAGTGCAAAAACCATAAGAGCTTGTAAGTAGTACTCCCCTAAACTCGGCCATACGACCACGATTACTTTAACAAATATTTTCACTAGAACCTTACCTATTATTTAACTGACTCTACTTGTTTTTCTAATTCTCTTCCAAGGAATGTAGCAAGTTCAAGCATACCAAATTGATTCGCCACAGACTCTGCGCCAGAATTATAGTTTGTATTTGTATTAATATCATACGTATAAATTTTTCCATCCGCACTACGAATAAATTCAATACCAGCAACGGTAATTTTATTTTCTTTCAAAAACTCTTTGTATTGTTCAATGATTGGCTCTTGGAAGTCTGATATAATTTCAAATTTTGTTGACGACTCTTTCTTACTCTCTTCTCCTACTGGGCAAAAAGCATCTTGAATCGAACACGCATCTGCTGGACAAAGCTCAAATCCTTCTGACGTATCTACTTTAACCGCATATACAAACTGGCCGCCTACAAACTCACAACGTGTAATATATGGTTCGGGCGCTTCAATATATTGCTGGATTAAAGTAATTCCATCAATCGGTTCTTCAAACGCCGGACCATCCAAATATTGTTCTAAAGCATCAATGGAATGAAACAGTTGAACACCAAGGCCTTTACCTGCACGGTTATGCTTTGTAATGAACGGTACTTCCCCTAACTCCTTTGCTGCTTTTACTATATAATCACGGCCAACAGCACCAATTGTTTTCGGCACTTGTATGCCAAAATTTCTTAATGCTGCATATTGATTCAATTTACTTACTTCAAGGCGTAATGCTCGAGATCCATTAAATACCGTTCGTCCGTGTCCTTCTAGCCAAGCAAGGACTCCTTCCGTCAACTCAGGTGCATATCGATGACCTCTCGTATGTGAAGAAGCACTCATGCGGCTATAAAAAACACCTTGAGGAGGTTCTTTTTCTAACGAAAGTGTTCCTTCATCTAAATGCCATTCCTCATAAGGTAACTCTAGTTCTTCTAACCTTCTCACCAAATGATCCGTCCATTCTTTATTCTCATGTAATATGTAAATTTTACTCATTTGTAATCAATTCCTTTCTTTTTGCTTCAACTAATGGCATCACTTTTTCAGAAAATCGTTTCATCTCTTCAAGCTGTGGCGAAAATTGTAAAAGTAATAACGTAACACCCACTTTTTCAAAAGCGAGTATCCTTTCTGCAATTTGTTCTGGTGTTCCGATTAGATTAGGACGTAACCCGCGATTGGATACGGAATAATCATTCAATTTCACTTGCTGTTCTAAATGCGATTTACTAATAAAGTCTTGGTAACCCGCGTAACCTAAAGCATCGTCTTTCACATCCGTTATGCGTCTCCATTCTTCTAATGCCTCTTCTTCTGTATCACGACAAATGACGTAAGCCGCAAGCCCAAATGACTGCAATGGCTCCTCTGTGACTTTCTTTCTACGATTCTTCATATCTTCTATTTTCACAGATACCTCTTCCACTGTTCCCCCGTGCATTACATATGCATCCGCGTGATTTACAATGACCTCTTTTCCTCTCTCACTTTCACCACCTGCATAAATCTTAATGCCCTGTTTCTGCACAGGCTTTGGACTTAAATGTGTATGATGAAGCTCATAAAAGTTCCCTTTATAAGAAAACACTTCTTCTTTCCAAAGTTCCTTCAAAATTGTTACAAATTCCTCTGTGCGATCATATCTTTCATCATGTGCGGTAAATACTCCGCCATACTGCCTCGCTTCTTCTTCCCACCATGCTGAAACTACATTCAATGTAAAACGGCCATTACTTAATTGATCGATATTCGCTGCCATTTTCGCTGTAACTGCTGGATTGTGGAAGCCAGGTCTGACAGCTGTCATAATCTCTAATTTATCCGTTACTGCTGCAAGTGCTGCCGCAGTTGTCCACGCTTCTAAACTTGGTGCTGAAACACCTTTTATATCATTTAAGTTTAATTCCGCAATAAGTGTTGTTGAAAAACCTAATTGTTCTGCCGCTTGCGCTGTTTGTTTTGCATACTCAAACGTAGGCGGCATAGATTCATTATCTACATTTCGAAGCCATCCCCCAAAAATCGGTAACCAAAAACCATACTCCACTACCTATTCCCCCTTTACCTTTTAGCCATAAAAAAGGCTACTCTTATCGAAATAAGAGTAGCCTTCTTGACTAAGTGAACCGCTCTTATCTTTCAGGTGTTTCTTCACCTGCAGGATTTGGCACCTTTCGTCTCATACGAGGTTGCCGAAGTTTCATAGGGCCCGTCCCTCCACTTCTCAATATAAGAATTGTTTGATTTTCATTTATTATAATCATCAGAATAATAAAAATCAATCATTTAATACTCATTTTTCCTATAAGTATTAAATGATATATAAGAAATCATATTTTTATAGAGCTTCATAAGGGTATTATCTTGTTTTACTTACGAATATATAAAGGGGTATGTTGTATCATGTCGAAAATATCATGTATAACCAAGTTGCTTTACTTCTATCTTAAAAACACAGCAAAAGAGGTGTTAGTAACATGAAAAATAAACGATGCGAGAATTGTGGTTCTACTACATTTAAAGAAGGAAGAGTTGGATCTGCTTATCATGCATATGTTTGTGAAGATGAATCTAGTAGATTCTTTTCAGGCGGGAGGCGTTCCAAACTATTAACCACATTTTTTTAGAGTGCGGTGAGGTGCAATCATTTAGAGTTGAAAAACCA
Source organism: Bacillus thuringiensis (assembly GCF_022095615.2). Lineage (NCBI taxonomy): Bacteria > Bacillati > Bacillota > Bacilli > Caryophanales > Bacillaceae > Bacillus > Bacillus thuringiensis. Next base: position 958,467 of record NZ_CP155559.1, on the reverse strand, counting down.
GATAAATTCAAAGAATAAAGTATATCCAAAACAATTCTTGACAGTAGTGTTTTACTCATAGCCCAAATTTTTTTAAACGACTTGTTTTTTCTTTTACGTCCTCGAGTCTTTATACATAGTAACATGTGATACGAACCATAAATTGCCGGTATGGTAAGGTTATGGTTCTTTCTACTTGCCTTAAAGATAGTAATTCTTAATTTGAAACTTTATGACTTAAATGTAGAAAAGTAATTTGTGATGAAGTACCACATAATAGTATTAATGTTAAAAACCAAAAAAACTCTAACTAATTCGTCATGTCGATTTAGTTAGAGTTTTTTTGGTTGAAGTATTCACGAGTATCTACCCTTGTCTTTTCAGGTAAAACAATATCAAGTTCTTTATCTAACCATGCAAGAGTCTTTTTACGGAGAAACTCACGCATGTGTTCTTCTGCTTCAAGCATTACTAAGTTAATTGTACAAGAAGAATTGCTAGGTTCACAAGAATTACAAGCTTCATCTCGATATAGTAGACCATTTTGTACAATATTTTTACATTGAAAAATAGGTTTTGGGCCTTCGACAGCTTCTATTACATCCCAAAAAGAAATATCTTCTGGAGATTTAGCTAACCTGTATCCTCCCTTTACACCCGGGACAGAACTCACAATGTCAGCTTTAGATAATTTACCGAAAACTTTTGAAAGGAATGTTTCCGAAAGTCCTTGAAACTCTGCCAAATCTTTTATTCCAACACTTTCCTTAGAAGGAGTATTAATTAAATAAACTAGGCAATGCAAGGCATATTCAACCCCAACACTATATTGCATATACAAATCACCTGCTTTTTATTTTAAGGGTTATCAAATTGTATCTTAGGACCATTTAGAAGTTTAGTCAAATAAAAAAAGGCTCTTTTCGAATAGTATGTATTTCATTTGACAAAAATAATTTCAGAGTTTATATTGAAGACAATACTAATCGACGATTAACTTAGTCGACAATTAAAAACGTAAAAACTTTTAAAAAGGGGAAATACAAATGAACAAAACACTTATCATAAACGCACATCCAAAAGTGGATGATACATCATCAGTCAGCATTAAGGTTTTTAACCACTTTTTAGAATCTTATAAAGAATTCATTCCTAATAATGAAACGATTGAACAAATTCATTTATACGATGATGTAGTACCAATGATAGATAAAATTGTTTTAAGCGCATGGGAAAAACAAGGAAATGGACAGAAGTTAACTGATGAAGAACAAAAAGTAACAGAGCGTATGTCCGAAATTTTACAACAATTTAAAAGTGCAAATACGTATGTGATCGTATTACCTTTGCACAACTTTAATATTCCATCAAAGTTAAAAGATTACATGGACAATATCATGATTGCACGTGAAACATTTAAATATACTGAAACTGGATCAGTAGGGCTACTTAAAGATGGAAGAAGAATGCTTGTTATACAAGCAAGTGGAGGGATCTATACAAATGATGATTGGTATACAGAAGTGGAATACTCTCATAAATATTTAAAAGCAATGTTTAATTTCCTTGGCATTGAAGATTATCAAATCGTTCGTGCACAAGGAACAGCAGTACTAGATCCAACTGACGTATTACAAAACGCATATAAAGAAGTTGAAGAAGCAGCTTCTAGATTGGCTAATAAATAATTTTTTCCACTGGAAGAATGATGATTATAAATAAAAATCCCCTCCACCTTAAGGCAGAGGGGATCTTTTAATTCCTATTTCAAACTACCCGAAATCTCCGTAAAGATAACCCCAAGCGCATGTGCACCTGCATCTGGATATCCTAAACTTCTTTCACCAACTGTACCGGCGCGGCCCATGCGAGCTACGATTTCTTTCGTATACTCTGCGCCTTTAACGGCTGCTTCTGCTCCTTTTTCAAAGGCAGTTTTCACGTCTTCTTCATTTGAAGCGCTAGCTAACCAAGAGTCTACACATGGAGCAAGTGCGTCAACAAGTGTTTTATCACCAACTACTGCTCCTCTACCAAATGATCTTTCACCGATAGATTGTATGCCTTGCAGTGCTGCTTGCAGCATTTCAGCGAATTCTTTCACTGTTAGTTCACGTTTTTCGCCTGCTGCTTTACTAGCTGCGCGGAATGCACCGCCCCAAATTGGACCAGATGCGCCGCCGCAATGTTCCATAATAATCATCGAACAACTGTCAAGGAATGATCCGATCGTTACGTTTTCTTGTTCTACAATCGAATGCCACTCACGTTTTAATTGCTTAAATCCTTTTGCCACACTCATTCCGAAGTCTCCATCACCAGCATGCGTGTCTAACTCACAGAACGGTACCTCATTTTTAATAATAATATCGCTCATTTTATCAACGAGATAAATCATGTTGTTTAATGTAATGACATTATTTTTAATAACAGCGTGCTCTTCCGCTGTTTCTATTTCGAAGGAAACTTCTTTCTCTTCTACATCTTCAAGTACATTCACATACTCTACACTCTCAACTGGTCCATCTACTTTAAACGCAGGTGTATTACACTCTTTAGATAGTAATGTTTTTAGCTCATCATCTAATTTCATCACTGTTAAAGACATACCAGCCATATCGATACTCGTCATATAATTACCGACAAATACTCTATTAATTTTAATGTTTCTAGCAGCTAATTCTCTCGTAACTGCGTTATTAAATAGGTAAAGTTCTTGTAGTGGAGTTCCGCCAAAGCCATTGACTAGAAGTGCAATTTCTTCGCCGTCTTTTACTCCTAAATCTTTCATTAAATCATTTGTCATACGGTTCGCTAATTCATCTGCTGACATCGTTTTCTCACGCTTAATTCCTGGTTCACCGTGAATACCTACGCCGTATTCCATTTCATCTTCCGCAAGTGTGAAAGTAGGTGATCCGCTCGCTGGAACTGTACAAGAAGTTAGTGCTAAACCGATTGTGCGCACGTTAGCCGCTGCTTTTTCTGCGATAGCTTTTACTGCACCTAACTCCATACCCGCTTCCGCTGCTGCACCGGCAATTTTATGGACTAAAATAACGCCTGCAACGCCGCGGCGTCCTACTGTGTACAGACTATCTTCTACCGCAATATCATCGTCCACTTTTACGTAGTCGACTTCAATTCCATCTTCCGTCGCTAAATGCGCACCGTTTTTGAAATTCATAATATCGCCGCTATAATTTTTAATAATTAATAACGTACCTTTTTTACTAGCTGTCTCTTTAATTGCTTGGTATACCTGAATTTGCGAAGGTGACGCAAACACATCTCCGCACACTGCCGCATCTAACATTCCTTTTCCGACTAATCCTGCATGTGCTGGCTCATGACCACTACCGCCGCCGCTAATTAACGTTACTTTGTTTTCGTTCATTTCTTTCTTCTTAATGACTTTATATTTTTTCAAAAGCTCAAGCTCTGGATGAGCCATAACCATTCCGTTGCACATTTCCATTACTAATGTTTCTGGTTTGTTTATAATCTTTTTCATTGTGATTCTCCCTCAATTCCTTTAATATATTGTGATATATTTGAAATCTTCTTCTTACTACTCATAGTAAAATGAAAGCGTTTTATAGTAAACGGACAAAATGGACAATCTGTCTAAAGACACCGCTCTCATTTATAGATAGGATTTTCATATTACTAACATTCTAGGGATGATTCAGATGACCTCTTCTATAATTTCTAAAAAGATAATCGCAAATTCATTGAAATATTTAATGGAAACAGAGTCGTTTCATAAAATATCAGTGAGCGATATTATGTTACACTGTCAAATGCGTAGGCAAACTTTTTATTATCACTTTAAAGATAAATTTGAACTATTAAGCTGGATTTATAGAGAAGAAACGAAAGAAAACATTATCGACTTTCTTGACTATGAAACGTGGGAAAACATTTTCGATTTATTATTTGATTACTTTTATGAAAATCAAAAATTTTACCGAAATGCTTTTAAAGTCATTGAACAAAACTCGTTTAATCACTATTTATTTGAGCATACGAAAAACTTATATATGAAAATTATTGATGAATTATCTGTAAGCTGTGGATTCAGCCTTTCTGATGAGACAAAAAATACGATTGCCTCCTTTTATAGTCACGGCTTCGTTGGCACGATTAAAGATTGGATTGAAAGCAAATGCGAAGTAGATCCTTCCATTATGTCTTCTCTCATGAAAAATATGATAAACAATCAATTACTACTATTACTGGAGCAATCAGCAAAGTAATTAAAGGGTGGCAAAAGCAATGAAAAAGATTATGAATGATGTACAAAATATCGTTCAAGATATGCTGCATGGCTTTTATTTTGAACATAACGACAAAGTAAATTACGACGAAACAAATAACATCATTTATGTAAAGGATATCGAAAAACTGAAGCAAAACGTTCTCATCATAAGCGGCGGTGGTAGCGGACATGAACCTGCTGATATTGGCTATGTAGGAAAAGGAATGCTTACAGCGGCAGTAAACGGCAGTATTTTCACTCCGCCTACAGTGGAACAAATTATTGCAGCAGCTCGCCTCATGCCAAAAGATAAAAGTATTTTATTCATCATCAAAAACTTTAAAGATGACGTAGCAAACTTTTTAGCGGCAGAACAAATCGCAAAAGAAGAAGGAAGAAAAATTGACCACATCATCGTAAATGACGACGTTTCAATTGAAGATGATGCTTCTTTTAATAAAAGAAGACGCGGCGTCGCTGGCACTGTTTTTGTTCAAAAAATACTTGGTGCGGCCGCTCTTGCAGGTTACTCTTTAGAAGAATTAACAATGCTTGGACAATCTGTCATCAAAAACTTACACACATTAGGAGTCGCCCTTTCACCTGCAAACGATCCTGTAAAAGGAAAAGCTTCCTTTTCATTAAACGAAGATGAAGTCTTTTACGGCGTCGGTATCCACGGTGAACAAGGTTATCGTAAAGAAGCACTATCCTCTTCTGAAATATTAGCAATCGAACTAATGAACAAACTTAAAAGCATTTACCGATGGAGAAAAGGTGACAACTTCGCTATTCTCATTAATGGACTCGGTGCAACACCATTAATGGAACAATACATTTTCACAAACGATATTCGCCGTTTATGTGAACTGGAAGGATTGCAAGTTGCATTCGTAAAGGTCGGTACGCTGCTAACTTCTTTAGATATGAAAGGTGTTTCGCTTAGTTTGCTTAAAGTAGAGGATTTGGATTGGGTGAAGTGGTTGAAGGAAAATACTGAAACTGCTAGTTGGTAATACAAATAGGATGGCTTCAATTGTCCATCCTATTTTTGTACGTAATTCAGCTATAAAAAATTTATGCCCTCAATATTACAGCAATTTTATATCAAAAATGTAAATCCTCATTTCCTTCGTATGTTCCTTTATTAAGTCTTTTTCTTATAAATAATTCTGCAACAATTAAATTGGGTACCCACGCTAACCAAGCAATAATAGCATAACTAAGTTCAAACCGCTCTATTCCAAATAGAACGATAAACAACAGTAACCAAATTCTTAATGTAACTGCTCCAAAGGTTAAAGAATAATTTCTAATCATCCAATTCCGATGTTCTTTAATTTTTTTATTCTTAACTCTATGTAACGCTTGATATGCTGATGTTAGCCCAAATACGGATAACAAACCGAAACCTAGCTTCGCTACCAATCCTCCCGTGGCATAAAAGGATAGATATAGTCCAGAAACGCCTCCTAATAATATACCAACCAGATAGATTCTCCCAACTATTCGATGACGGTTGATATTCCTTTCTCTAAATCTAGTGGATAATGTAAAAGGACCAATTACTAATGCTACAATACTAGTTGTAATATGTATAAATAGCATCACATACCAGAACTCACTTAATTTAGATCCAAACATAAGCTTCGCTTTTACAAGCCCTGTTTGAAATCCATTCATAATAAAATATTGGACAACAACATAGCCAGCTACTAAAAGAGCAAAAAAAGTAAATACAAACCAAATTTTCCTGTTCAAATTTTACTGCCTCCTTATTACATGAAGGAATTAGATTATACATTACTGTTCATTCTAGGAAAAAATAAAAAAGCCTTCTAGCGAAATGAAGTGAACCCCGAAAAAGGGACATGTAATAGATTAATATTTCCAATACATACATACATATATATATATATATATATGTATGTATGTATTGTTAGAGGTACTAAAAAAGATAAACGGTACAGAAATGGGGTTTTTCTAATGGATATGTTGCAACAAGTAATAGATACATTTAAGTTGAACGTGTTAGCAGTCGAGAACGTTCCTGAGTCTTTTAGTTCGACTGTATATAAAATCAAGCTAATTGATCATCGTACAGTATATATAAAAATTCCTTATTCAAAAGTAAAACTTGAACGTGAGTATACTGTACTTAAACGATTACGCAATGAGCTTCCTGTACCAGAAATGTTAGACTATTGGGAAGGTAATGAAGATGTCACTGGTGCTTTATTATTATCCGAAATCAACGGTGTGCCGATTACAGAGAAGGTGGATACAGCTTTAGCTTATGATATCGGAGTACACCACGCAATGCTGCATGCAATCATTCCAAATGAGCAGGATTTCAAAAGTTCCGTTTCCAATGTATATGGGAAATGGTCTGAGTTTATTGAGCGACAATTTTATTCCTTTGCAGAAGATGTAAAAGAAGTGATTGATCCTTGTTTATACGAACAATCATTGAAGCATTTTGACCGTCAAGTGAAATTACTTCCAGCTCCAGATGGGCCTAGTTTTATACATATGGATTTTCGACCAGGTAATATTTTAGTTCATGAAAATCAAGTAGTCGGCATCATTGATTTTGAAAGTGCCCGAATTGGTGCAACCGAAATAGACTTTACAAAAATTAATAGTGATATTCTCATGAAATCTCCCGGAACATGGGATGCGTATAAAAAAGGCTATGAGTCCATTCGTCCACTTATTGATTTACAAGAAGTTTTACCGTTTTATCGCTTTACCGATGCGTTTAATGCAATTGGTTGGTGTAAAAGAAGAGGTATTGAAGAGCATCAAGCTTTTTTACAGGAGAGTGTAGCATATTTAAACGCTTTGTTTATGAAAGAATGATAGTTGAAAGAGAATTATCAAACATCAATAACTGATGTTCCATTTATAAAGAATTTTTCATATTTCATTATTCAACAATTGGGCGCAAGCGAGAAAGATACGCAGGTATAAAATGATCAAACTTTTTTATATAATAAAAACCCCTCAAGTATATCGTTCTATACTTGAGGGGTTACTCATCTATTCCTTCTCATCTCTCATATTCTTAAATCAATAGTTAGCTCATCTGTAATCTGCGCAAGATGGAAAAATCCTTTTATATAATGGATATCTGCCCATTCCTCTTCCCCACCAATAATAAATAATTCTTGCGCATCATACATGAATGAAAAGCTTGGATAAAAACTGTCAGCCTTTATTTCAATCTCACCAGTGCGATTACTGATAATCTTACAGTCTGCTGAATAGCTTAATAACGTGTAGAGAGAATCTTGTGCTGATTGGAAGAAATACTAGAATCATTTTATAAACGAGATCGCAACCATCTTATTGGAAGCTTACAGATCTCCAGGATAATAAATGAACATCGCACCTACAAATGAAAAAACTAAACAAAAAACAGCCTCGTATTTTATAACTAAAGAGGCGTTCGTATCCAGCTTTTTTTCCTCTCTTTTTAATATCATTTTAAATAATGCTGTATATAATATTTTATATAATACATACCCAACCATCGCCCCGAGGGTGTTCGTAAATAAATCATCAATATCTGTAATTCTATTATTTAGTAATTGATTTAACTCAATTGCCAATGAGAAAAGGAATCCCGCACATACGGTGTTTTTCATTTTTCTAAACTGTGGCCAAATAGTCGGTAATAAAAAACCGAACGGCATAAACAGTACAATGTTCAAAAGATACGTCGTACTACCTGCCGTATCAAATAGAGTCAAGTTAATTTGACTGACGCGAATCCACGTTTCATATCTACTTATATCCCATACAGTCGCGATTTGTGTCACCTTATACACGAGCGAAAGGTAGAACAGAAAAACATATACCCATAGAAAATGCCGAATAGATATAGTTTTTTTCGCTTTAAAATAAAAGCCAATTTGAAACACAATACAAAAAATAATAGTAAAAAAATAAGTATACAAATAACTCATCCAAACTTCTGTATGCATGTGGAATCCCCTAACTTTACATTGTCATCTATGACTTTGTTGTTTATAGGATAGGAGAAACTTTTAAAATAAAAAGTGGGGTAAATATAAAATTTTTCTTAAATCTTCAGTTAGGTTTTATTATTACTCTTCTTAGGAATCCGCCATTGATAGCTAGGCAACAACATGCTTAAACGTAACAATATTATCATTTTTGTACGTAATCCTCGTAGTACTTTAACCGATGAAACATATATAAAATCATGTGAATCGTTTGTTCAGTTAAAACATGAAATTAAGAAATATATGACGTACTATAATCACTCTTGCTATCAATAGAATGTAAAGAAGATGAATCCTGTATGCATACAGAATTCATCTTTTTTAGGTTACCTAACTTTTTTTAGAATGTCCTTTACAAAGGGTACAGATCAAGAGCACCTTATTCCTATTCAAAGGGATCAACTATACCTTCTTCCCTTAAAATCACTAAAACCCATTTACAAATCTATAAAAGTAGATATAATATCCTTATGGAACCTTTATTAATTTATAAAGCATTGTCAAATGAAACAAGATGTCAAATTTTATCATGGTTGAAAAATCCAGAAAACCATTTCGATGAAAAACCTTATCTAGAACAAGACCTTAATTTTCAAGTTGGAGTATGTGTAGGAGATATCCAGCTTAAAACTGGCTTAGCTCAATCGGTTATTTCTAGTTATTTATTAACTATGAAAAAAGCAGGCTTACTAGAGTCTGACCGAATTGGAAAATGGACCTACTATCGTCGAAACGAAAAAACAATACGAGAGTTTTCGGAATACGTCCAAAACAAATTGTAAAATGAAAGCTAATAATCAATTAGCATACTAATTGATTATTAGCTTTCACACATTCTGCTTTTTTACAGGTATCCAATGACTCTTTTATAAAATTGCACTGCCTATAAAAGCAAGAAACATCGAAAGGAGAATTTTTTTTAACATATCATATCTAGTTATTTAGATATCTGTTATTGTATTTGAAATTACATACTCCTGATAATATTGGCATCCAATCATGCTTATAATAATGCTTCTTTGTTAATGAATTTACTTTCAAAATACTGATACGAATGGAGAGTTTTATAAATGAAAAAAATAAATCCTTTATTTATTCTGACACTTGCAATAGGTGTATTCGGAATTATTACTACCGAGATGGGTATTGTCGGCGTATTACCACAAATCACTGAAAAATTCGGAATTTCAACTACACAAGCTGGATTTTTAGTAAGTATATTTGCACTAGTTGTTGCTATTTCTGGTCCGTTTTTAATTCTGCTCGTCTCTAGTATTAATCGCAAAATAATTTTATTAACAGCAATTTTCATATTTGTTATTTCAAATTTAATCTACGCTTATACAACACAATTTGAAATCATGCTTATTTTTCGTATTTTACCGGCTGCGCTTCATCCACTCTTCTTTTCAATCGCTCTTGTAACAGCTGCTAAACTTGTCCCTCCAGAAAAGAGCGGTCAAGCAGTTACAAAAGTTTTCATGGGAATTACTGTTGGATTTGCTTTAGGTGTACCACTAACCTCTTACTTTGCAGATCAATTTTCACTCGAAATGGCTTTCTTATTCGGAGCATTCGTTAACACTCTTGCATTCATTGGAATACTACTCCTACTTCCTTCTATGCCTGTTAAAGAAAAAATGTCTTTCGGCAAACAAATTCGTATACTCGGCAAACCAGGATTATGGTTAAATATTTTAACCGTCACATTCCTTTTTGCAGCCATGTTTTCCGTATACAGCTACTTCGCTGAGTACCTTGCAAAAGTAACTTCCATGAATGGATCTCTCATCAGTATCATGCTATTCATATTTGGTATAGTTATGATTTTAGGTAATCATTTATTTGGTGGTCTTCTGCAAAAAAGCATAATCAACACTGTAATATCATTCCCTATCCTATATTCTATTGTTTACATATTGGTTTATTATTTAGGTTCCTACCTTGTTCCAATGATTTTCATCGTATTTATTTGGGGAATCGTACATGCTGGTGGATTAATTGTTGGTCAAACATGGTTAATAAGTGAAGCTAAAGAAGCACCTGAATTTGGTAACAGTCTATTCGTTTCGTTCTCAAATCTCGGAATTACTTTAGGAACCACTATTGGAGGCTGGTTCATTTCAAACTTAGGTATTCACCAGCTTATTTGGAGCGGATTTATATTCACACTACTCTCATTTCTATTAATTATAATAAAACTAAAATTTTTCAATTCTAATAGCCAGGCTTCATTATCAAGCTAGTACATTGTCAGTTCCAAATTCGATAAAGTGAAACTTTAATCAGTGGGGGTTTTCTTCATCCCCCACTGATTATTAGTTGAACCAATCGGACTTTTATGGGCAGCCCGACCCCCACCTAAATTCTTTGCTTTCGCTGAATTTTGAGGTGGGGGTCTTACTGCCCATTAAAGCGGGATAAAAAACATTATAAATTCTTCTTATACGATTTTATTAACTAAAAAGTATAATGCTCAAAGCCTTTAGCCATAATTACGACTAAAGGCTTTTTTATATATAAAAATAATTCTAAAAGGAGCTAATTTTATGGAACATAATCAAAATGGAGTACTTGCTTTAATTGTTTTATTTTTAGGATTAGTGTTTTTTGTTAGTGGAATGGTTTATCATTTATGGGGTTCTTTTTAATGGTATGACTGTAATCACTCATAAAAACCCTCAAGTATATCGTTCCTTTATTAATTTCAACGTTTAGACAGATACATAATTCAAAAACTAAAACGTGTATTGCAATTACCGATATGAAATATTTCCAAAAACAACTTAACATGGTAAAATAATATTCGGACGGGAGTCCAATATTATTAAAATTAAGATGGTTCAAGTCGGAGAAAGGCACCTTAGGGTGTCTTTTCTTTATTTTCAAAAGGACCTGCTCAATTATTGTGTAAAAAACATAAAGTAAGTCGAATCCATTAAAATACATGAGTGACCCCTTGTTTTCCCCTCTTATTAAAGGAGGAACTATTATGGGATTTGGTGGTAGTTGTAGTAGTGGTTGTGGCGGCGGCTTTGCTTTACTAGTTGTATTGTTTATTTTATTGATCATTGTTGGAGCTTCTTGCTTCTGCTAAAAAACTATCGGAAACGACACTCTTATATGGGTGTCGTTTCTTTGTAATAAAAAGCTCTCTATAACGGAAAGTTTTCACATCCAAATTAGTGATCTACACAGCACTTTATTCCTTCGCATCCCTCATACTGTAATAACCTAAATTAATAATAATTAAGAAATACCCACCCATAATTCCAGCTGCAAATGTCCACATGTACTCACGGTGTTCAATTTCATACATAATAATCGCGCCTAGTATGGCGGCTGCAAACCGATTCATCCTGCCAAGCATTGATGCTTTTTCTTTTTTTACGATGCTATTTCCGAACTTTTCAATACGCCTTCCTAAGATCCAAGTGCAGTACATACTAACTAAAAGGCCAACGCTTATCCCTACAAACTCTCACCATTCGTCTCAATTACTTCTTTATACAAGTAAAAGCATTCCCCTTACCTCAACTTATATATCAGGCAATATCTACTTTTTATGTTGTAAACTACTAACAGTTTATCAGCTGTTGCTTAAATTCATCTAAAACTCTCTTTCTCTCTTCATAATCTTCCGTGTCGGCTTCTTCCCAAAGCTCAAGATCAGCCCCACGCTCAATTAATGCAATCGTATTGTTCCGAACTCCCTCTTGAAGACACCCCTTCTCCAATTGTATTGCCGCAAGACCAATGTATACTAAAGACATTACTTCTAGCTCTTCTTCTATATCAAACTCATCTACATACTCCTCTAAAATGAGCTTAGTTGCTTCTTCCGCGCTGCTGCCTTCTTCTATATACTCAATAAATTGATCTTTCACATCACAAGTCGTGTCATCATCAAATAGTCCAGTTCCCCAAGCGCCCATATGCTACAGCTCCTTCTTTGTACTTTTCTTTTCTACTTCAATGTTAAACACAGGAAAAATTCATTACAAGACTAGTTATGCATATAATTATATTTTACAATTACTATAGGAAATATATATACTTCACCACATTTATTATTCCGAATAATTAAACGCAAATAAAAAAATTCCATATAGACCCATTACTGGTTAAAATGTTATAATTTAATCACCCTACATAGTTACTCATCCGGACTGAGGAACTAGCGTCTTATTAAGTAATGCGCATAACTCAAATAAAAAAGACACTTGAAAGTGTCTTTTTTATTTATTTTCATAAGAAGTATCTCTTTTATAAACAAAATCTATTAAACAACAAAGGAGACTATCACATGGAGAACCCTGTAACAAGAGAACTACGTAACATACGTATATGCCTTATCATCTTGATTATTGTCATTGCATTTTGGGATCGTGAGAAAACTGTAGAAATTACTGATCATGATAGTGATTCTAGCTTAAACATTAGCAATATGACCCAAGTTGGTGATAATACATTTGCCTATAAAGACGAATCGAATAAAATTAAAATATTCAAATTCAACCCAGATACAAATGAAATAAAGCTAATAAAAGAGTTTTATGCCAGCGAATATTAATTACATAAAGGCACCTTAAGGTGTCTTTTTTTAATTTTCAAAAGGACCTGCTCACGTTTATACGTTAAAACATAAAGTAAATGGAATCCGTTAAAAAACACGAGTGACCCTTTGTTTTCCCCTCTTATTAAAGGAGGAACTATTATGGGATTTGGTGGTAGTTGCGGCGGAGGCTGCGGTTTTGCTGGAGGATTTGCATTATTAGTTGTGTTATTCATCTTATTAATCATCGTTGGAGCTTCTTGCTTCTGCTAAGACTAAACAAACTATCGGAAAAGACACTCTTATATGGGTGTCTTTTCTTTGTAAACTAAAAAAATATGAGAAATGAACCCTCCCATTGAAATTATATAATCCGTATATATGCAATATTACATAAAATCCCTCACTATAAAGTGCTATACTAAAACAGGAGTCGACAATCGTTATTTTCTTCTTATTTTTAAAGCAATATGGATATATACCTTCTTATCGCATTTGGATTGTACAAGCAAAAGAAGACATCGTAATCGATGTCTTCTTTTCTTATATTTTTATGAATTCTTTTGAGCAGATGCTCTCCAAGCACGAAAAGATGTTGGGTGTCCAGAATGAGCTCTTTGCTTTGCAGCAGCAACAGCTGGTTTTTCTTCAATAGTCGTTGGTTTCTCTTCCACAATCGCTGATTTTTCTTCAAGAGTAGTCACAGCTATTTGTATTTTTTCCAACTGCTCTTTTAAAGCTTGCTGTTCAATCTTTAAATCCGTAAGTAATCGTAAAATCATTTCAGAATTGGCCATAAAGATCCTCCTTCCCCCAATACACAGAATAAAATACAATATGTCATCAGCATAATACCCGTGACAAAATAAGGTCGTCAATTCTTATAAAATCTAAGTATCTTTTATTTTTCAAAAGGACCTGCTCAAGTTTATCTGTAAAAACATAAAGTGAATTAAATCCATTATTAAATGGTCTTTATGGAAGGAGGAGTTAATATGGGATATGGCGGTAGTTGTGGTGGAGGCTGCGGTTTCGGCGGCGGATTCGCTTTACTGGTTGTACTCTTTATCTTATTAATCATCGTAGGAGCTAGTTGTTGGGGCGGCGGATTCGGCTGCTAATAAGAGGCACTCTTGAGAGTGTCTTTTTTTTGTGTGTTTTTGGATGTACAACCCCCTATACATATCGATAGTTTACAAATGCTAAAAACCACTATCAAAAATCAAACTTTTTAAAATTGACATAGCACTTCATGCACCATATACTGTTAACAACAGTATACTGTCATTAACAGTATATACTCTAATTCATTCTAGGAGGGATATCCATGAAACATACAGGAAGACATACGGGGGCATTTCTTTTGCTATTTTTAGCAGAGGGAGATAACTATGGCGGACAATTATTGCAAAAGTGCGAAGAAGAACTTCCCGTCAATCCAATCGATAGTGCCATTTTATATCGCACACTAAAAAAATTAGAAAACGAAGGTGCAATTGAATCTTATGTAAGCACAGATCATCAAGACAAACCGAGAAAGATGTACAAAATTACGCCTGCTGGAAAGGAACAATTGGCAGATTTTCAAATGGATATTGAAGAAAAAATGAAGAACTTATCCTTTTTCTTAGATAAATATAAAGACTTAAAGGAATCCAATCATGATTAACGGCGTGATCCTTTACACTTTAGCCATCACCCTTACAGGGATTTCTTTTATGAAGGACCGCACAAAAACGAAAGAGGCTCTATGTAAGTCATGGAAAATGTTTCGCAATCTTCTACCCGCCATGCTATCTATTATGCTTTTCGTCGGCTTATCGCTTTCTATATTAACGCCGTCTTTCATCTCTTCTGTCCTTGGAGAACAGTCTGGATTGTTAGGTATTGTTTATTCTGCAATCCTTGGCTCTGTAGCAATCATCCCAAGCTTTGTCGTGTTTCCTCTTGGTCATACATTAATACAACACGGTGCAGGCCTCCCTCAAGTTGCCGCACTTATGTCTACATTCATGTCAGTAGGGATTACAACATTACCGATGGAACAAAAGATATTTGGGCGAAGCTTTGCTTACGCACGTAATGCATCTGCATTACTCATGTCTCTCCTATTCTCCTATATTATTTGGGTGGTGATGATATGAAGAAACTAAAAAGATATCGCTTCTTTTTCATATTACTACTGGGGCTCTTTGTATTAACTTTTATAAATCAATCTTTAGGATGGAATGCATTACAACTAACAGGGAATAGCATTTTAGATATGTTGTTTCTCCTTCCTCCTGTCCTAGTATTTGTAGGATTACTTGATCAATGGGTGAAAAAAGAAACGCTCATGAAATATATGGGCGAAAATTCCGGCATATATGGAATCCTACTTTCTTTATTATTAGGAGGCATTGCAGCTGGTCCTCTCTACGTTGCCTTTCCAATTGCAGCACTACTCCTAAAGAAAGGCGCAAGTATTCGGTACATCGTATTTTTCTTAGGCGTTTGGACAACTGCGAAATTGCCAATTCTCGTGTATGAATTTTCTTCATTTGGAGCTACTTTTACACTCATTCATATTTGTTTCGGTTTGGTGTTCTTTTATGTAATGGGGCTTATTTTTGAGAGGTTTTATGATCAGGGGCAGTTGCTAAAGTATGATGTTACAAAAGACATGTAAAAAGACATCTTTATCTATTAAAGATGTCTTTTTTATATAAACCTTAATTCTCGTTCTGTAAAACCCTCGCTGCTTTTACTCCCTCTTTCTCTTCTTTTAAAAACAACGATACGATAAATGCAACAATGATAAAGACTAACCCCAATGTAAACGCACCTTGGAATCCTGATGTTAAACCATTTAATTTCTCTACTGGATCCATTGGATTTGCGGAGCTTTCCATATACTGAGTTGTTCCTGAAGACATTTTTGAAATAAAGATAGCTGTACCAATTGCGCCAGCTACTTGTTGCAACGTACTAAACAGTGCTGTTCCGTGCGGATATAAATCTGGTGTTAATTGATTTAAACCGTATGTTTGTGCTGTCATGACAAACATGAGTCCAACCATTAATACGCTATGCATGACAATAATTTGTACCATTGATGTGTCAGGCGTAATGCCTTTAAATAAGAACATCGCAATCCCCACTAACACAATACCAGGAATGATAATAACTTTCGGACTAAATTTATCAAATAGTTTGCCTGCAACTGGCCCCATTACGGCACTAATAACACTTCCCGGAAGCATGATTAGTCCTGATTTAAAGGCTGTAACGAGTAAAACGGTTTGCAGAAACATCGGTACTAACGTCATCGTTGAAAATAACGACATCATTACAATGACGATTAATCCAACTGATAATGTAAACATCGGAACTTTAAATGCACGTAGTTCTAAAATTGGATTATCGATTTTTAATTGTCGCACGATAAAAATACATAGTGATACAAGCCCAACAATTAAAGTGCCGTACACTTTCGGATCAGACCATCCTAAGTCACCTGATGCGCTAAAGCTATACACAATCCCGCCGAATCCTAATGTTGATAAAAGAATAGATGGATAATCTACTTTCGGCTTTGTTAACTCTGAAACATTTTGAATGTATTTCATTCCAATTGCAATGGAAATGATTACGATTGGAACGACAAAGTAAAATAACCAGCGCCAATTCAATGAATCAACGATTACTCCAGATAATGTAGGACCAATTGCCGGAGCTGACATCATAACGAGTGCGATTAATCCCATCGTAGCACCACGTTTTTCAGGTGGACAAATGATTAAAATCGTATTCATTAATAACGGTGAAATTAATCCAGTCGCTACTGCTTGGACAATACGCCCGACTAATAAAACGGCAAATGTCGGTGCGAATCCAGCAATTAATGTACCGACTAAAAAGGTTACCATTGCAATCAAAAACATTTGTCTCGTTGTGATCCATTGCTGAAGTAGCGCTGTAATCGGTACTAAAACACCAACCACTAACATGTAAGCTGTAGAAAGCCATTGGATTGTTGAAGCTGTCACGTCAAATTCTTTCATTAATACAGTTAACGCATTACCAAGTAACGTTTCGTTTAATAATGCAACCATTGCCCCTAAAAGTAACGCCATTAAAATGGGGGTATGCTTCATATTAGAAGTATCAACTTTGCCATTTGCAGGGCTCTTAGTTGTTATATTCATGTATTGATTCTCCTCCTGTTTTTTCTCCAAAAGCTTTATAGAAACCTGAACACATGTAATATAATATACATATGTAGATAAAAAAGGGAGAATCAATTTTCAGCCATTGTATATTTAATCTACAAAAAAGGAGAAGTGTAGATGAACGATAATGAAAAGCAACTTGATTTACGTATTAGACGTACACATAAATTACTATGGAATTCCTTATTTGAATTAATGACGCAACCAAAACAAAAATATAGTGCCATCACCATTAACCAAATATGTGATCGCGCGATGGTACACCGAACAACCTTTTATAAACATTTTGAAGATAAAGATGCTTTATTAGCATTTGGATTTAAACGTTATGGCGAAATGATTGCTGAAATACCGCTCTTAGATCGAATAAGTAAACCATTTCAAGTGATGGAACAATTCCTGCACCATGAAGAAATCTGTAAAATATTTGAAGCGCAAATGTCCGATGAACAATTCAATAGCCGCATGTATTATTTAAGCCACGAAACAAGAAAACAAGAAACAGAAGCGCTAAATCGCCTTTGTAAAAATCATACGATGCCAAATGATTTAATAACGGAATTTTATTCAGGAGTAATCACCTCATTAAGTGCGTGGTGGTTTCAAAACGAAAGAAAAGTTCCTGCAGCAGAAATGGATAGACACTTCCATCAACTCATTAATCGAGATATTTTTCAGTTTGAAGAGGAATAACTTCAACATTAAAAAAACGCCCATAGGAAATAGGCGTTTTTTTGTACATACTACATACCAATTTTCTTCAAATCCGAACTTTCAATAATCGAATGAGAATATCCATCTTTCCCAACTCGCACCATCGCTCTTCCTAATTGTTCTGAAGTTATTACACTGCCAAATCTCTTCAATAGTGGATTAAAAGGCTTCATCACATCGTACATCAATTGATATAATTTCGTTTTTGATTTCACACCATTTGCCGGGATAATGAATCCTGGTCTAAACATATACGCAGCTTTGAATGGTAAACGTAATAGCTCATTTTCCGTTCTTCCCTTCACTCTCGCCCACATCGTACGTCCTGATTCTGTACTATCTGTGCCGCTACCAGATACGTAAATGAACGTCATGTTTGGATTTAACTCCGCTAATGTGTGTGCGACGGATAAAGTTAAATCATACGTAACTTTTGTATACGCCTCTTCCTTCATCCCTTGAGAAGAAACACCTAAACAAAAGAAGCATGCATCAAATCCGGTTATTTTCTCTTCAACAGGCGATAGGTCAGCCACAGTTGTAAGCTCAATTTCGTTTAGTTTTTCATGCATCGCATTCGTACGTTTTCTACCGATCGTTACGACTTCTTTTACTTCATCATTTAATAAACTTTCTCGTAATACGCTCTGACCGACCATACCTGTCGCTCCAAATATTATAACTTTCATTTGCATCCTCCTTTATATGTTAAAGAAAAGCTGGTTTATCCCCATCTGTATTCGGTTTGTTTACACCTAAGTTTCCGCCAACATGTAAATCAGGTGATTGTGCCAATTTAACAACGAACGCCGCGACACTTTTACGTGATACTTCCGTTCCTTTATACGGCTCACCTTTTTCCGTAATTTCATATTCAACTTCATCATAATCCGTTAACCACGCTGGTCGCAACACGGTGTAATGAAGGTTGGAAGCTTCAATTACATCAACAGATTTTCGGTACGGCCCTAAATATTGACCAATCGTACGGTTATTCCACTCCCCAAACTCTCCTGGAACTTCATCATAAATGCCAAGTGAGCTAATGAAGATAAGACGTTTCACTCCAGTTTCGTCCATCGCACGCACAACCGTTTTCGCCTGCTCTTCTAAATCATCACCAGCTAAATTTGCATACACAACATCTTGATTTACCATCGCTTCGTTTAACGTTTCACGATTTAGAACATCGCCTTCCATTATCCGTACACGATCAGACTCATATTGCTGTACTCGATCTGCATTTCGTAAATATAACGTTAACCTTGCATCCGTTTCATTTAAAAATAACTCAATCGCATTACACGCAATTTGTCCGTTCGCTCCAAGGATTAATACGTTCGTCATAGTCAAAATTCCCTTTCCTATTTTTTATAAGGCAGTAGAAAATGCTTCTACTGCCTTATAAAATCAAATTACAAATGTTTACGAAGAAACTCCGTTGCCTTCACTACCGCTTGATCCACATACTCAGGAATATCGTATAGATCAAAGTGAGATCCACCTTCCAGAATAACTAATTCTTTCGGTTCGTTTGCTAATTCATACGCTTCTTTACTTTGCCAAAGTGTTCCTGCTTTACTTCCTGCAACTAATAGAAGTGGCTGCGTTAATAAAGAGCTCATTTTTTCATCGATTGCCGTAAACGCTAAAATTTTATCAAAGCTTGAAAACAACAGTTTATTTACTGAATTCGGATGCTGCGCTCTAGCTGTTCTGTAATATTCATATCCTTCTGCTGTTTCTGAATCCGTATTTTCATCAATTTCATGCGGTACGTAAGAAAGATACATCGGTCCCGCACCATTTACTTCAGCCGTACGTTGTTTTGCGACTGCATCAAGCATCTCAATTGCAGTCGATATCGGAGCCTCTCCATTCCAGCCTTCACGGAACGTTCTTCCCATATCTGCTGCGCTAATTCCTACAACAGCTTTAATACGACGTTCCGTTTGTGCTGTACGTATCGCATAACCACCGCCAGCGCAAATACCAACTACACCAATTCGCTCTGGATCAACGAAAGAAAGTGTCGTTACATAATCTACAGCTGCGCGCACATCTTCTACTCTAGATGTTGGATCATCCAGGTAACGAGGTAGCCCTTCACTTTCGCCTTGATAAGCAGCATCAAATGCTAACGCGACATATCCTTCATCCGCTAACTTCTGAGCGTAAAGACCTGCTGTTTGTTCTTTCACTCCACCAGCCGGATGTAAAACGATAAGAACTGGGTATTTCTTGCTATCATCCATTTCGTTTGGTACATGCAGATTACCAGCCATGTTCAAATTATACTTTTTAAACGTTACTTGCTTTTTCATATTAACCTCTCCATTTCATCTTCTTTTTTATTGATGTATCTTCATAATTAATCTTCAATCGTAAACCAAGGTCCTGAAGCTTGAATGACATTCCACAGCTTTTCTGGAAGCCCCAGTTCACTTACTGTTGATTTCTTAATAGCAGTTTTTATTTCATCTTCTTTTCCACCTTGCACTTTCTCTACCCAATCTGGATTCATAATTAACCCGTGACCAATCGCCGCAAGTGTAACTCCTTTTTCTAACGTTAACGAAACATCATCTGGCGTTATCATAGAACCAGCTGCCATTAACGGAATTCTGCCGTTTACATGCTCGGCTATTAACTCCAGGTACGTTTTCTCATCCTGACTATCCACTGGTTTTGCAGTAAGCGCACTCGCTAACGAAGCGTGAACATAATCAACATCTAATTCAATAAGACGATTCATTAACTCGTACGTATCTTTCATTCTTAAAGCACCTTCTTGTGGTTCATCAGGTGAGAATCTGTAACCAAGTGCGAACGGCTTAGTTGCATGCTTTTTAATAACTGACTGAATTTCACGAACGACCGCTAACGGGAAACGTAATCGATTCTCTAAAGAACCGCCCCACTCATCTTCACGTCTATTAAAGAAAGGTGAGACGAAGTTTTGTAGTAAAAATCCGTGTGCGCCGTGAATTTCAACGCCATCAAATCCAGCTTCAATCGCTCTTCTCGTCGTTTCTCCGAAGTCGCGAATTACTTCTAAAATTTCATTATGCGAAATCTCCCTTGGTAATACAGAAGGCGCAAACGGAGATGCTTCTGTTTCTAAAGCACTTGCACTTACTACATCCCCGTCTGGCGTGAAATCAGGTAATGCTTTGTTTCCTGCATGGAAAATTTGAAGGATAGCCGGTGCTCCACCGCTCTTAGCCGCATCCGCTAATTTGCGTAAACTCGGGATAAACGTGTCATCATACCCTGCAAACTCATTTGTAAAACCGATACCATTCGCCTGCACATGCGTACATCCCGTAATAACAAGCCCTACTCCGTTCACTCTCTTTTTGTAATACGTTACTTCTTCATCTGAAATCGTATAATCATCATTGCCAGCCCAAGTTGTCATCGGTGCCATCACGACTTTATTTTTCAGGGTAACGCCAGATTTAAATGTAAATGCTTCAAATAAGTTATTATATTTCGGATTCATAATTGACCTCTTTCTCTTTGTTTTTCATATATAAAATTGTCATTATTTTGTTATTTGTTCTTTTGAAGAAAGTTACTTAGAGCACGAAATGTGACTGCATCCCCCTCTTTCATTAAGAAATGATACTCGGAAGAATTAATGCACGTTGATGTATTATCTCTCCCGTGTGTATAATATAAAATGAAAAAGAGATGTTTTCAAACGTCAATTTTAGTGAATTCACGCATTAATACACACATCCATAAAAATTGTGTATTAACTATAAAGAAAGTTTGGTGACACAATGGAAAAAGTCGATCGAAGGATTATTAAATCAAAAGAAGCCATCAAAAACGCTTTTATTGAACTAATGGCCGAAAAAGGATTTGATAAAATTACAGTAAAGGACATTTGCACCACAGCGGACATCGGAAATAGAACGTTCTACCTTCATTACCTCGATAAATATGATTTACTCGATAAACTCGTTGTAGAACGTATCGAAGCGCTAAAAACACTGTGCGCTCCTCTCCACGATTTAAGCTTTAGAGAAGCTTGCATCGCTTGGTTCGAAAACATGGAACAGCACTACTTCTTCTTTTCAACGATGTTAGCTGGAAAAGGAGCTTCCGCTTTTCGTAAACACTTCTTCGATTACATCATCGAACAAATAAAAGACGACATAGAGGTTAAAGAAGGCATAAACAAAGGATTTAGTGAAGACATGATCATCACATTCTTCGGCTACGCTATCGTAGGAGTCGTGGAGACATACTTTATGAAGGGACTTCCTGACCCGCCGGAAGTTGTCGCAGAACAGCTTGGCTTGTTGTTAGATCGGAACTTTTAAATGAAAAGAGGCTGTTTTATAAACCGATTGAACCGGATTATGAAACAGCCTCTTTATGATGGAATAAAACGTCGATAAATTTAAGTTACAAATATTCAGAATTAATATTAAAATAAAAAAATGGGGATAGGGGTATGGGATTATAAAATTTATACATAACGAGGGAATAGAAATGAAACTACAATTAAAAGCGGATTTAGGGCTACTACTAGTTACATTCTTTTGGGGTGCATCCATCTTACTTACAAAGGTTGGACTTGAAGGCATAGAAGAATACAACTTAATCGCATTACGATTTATTATCGCCTTTCTTTTATCAAGTTTAATATTTTACAAACATTTATTCAAAGTCGATTTTAAAACTGTAAAATATGCATTTATACTCGCTTCTGTCTTATTTATCGTTTACATTTTTGCGACTTTCGGCACAAAGTATACGAGTGTTTCAAATGCTGGCTTCTTACTATGTCTCACAGTCATTTTCATTCCGATACTATCAGCTATATTTTTAAAACACATTCCAGAAAAGAAAGTTATAGTAGGAATCTTTTTAACGATAATAGGAATCGGCTTATTAACATTAACGAGCGAATTCAAGATCGGTAACGGTGATATATTTTGCATACTGTCAGCCTTATTTTATGCAATCCACGTCATCATCACTGGAAGCGTAACAAAACATGTGAACTCCATTGCACTTGGAGTCATACAACTCGGTTTCGTCGGCCTATTTAGTCTTATTTTTTCATTCATTATCGAAACGCCAAAACTGCCTAGCACAACCAACTCATGGCTCATCATCTTAGCCTTAAGCATATTTTGCACTGCAGTCGCTTTCATCGTGCAAGTTATCGCCCAGCAATACACGACGCCTACTCATACCGGACTTATTTTTTCATTAGAACCTGTTTTTTCCGCAGGCTTCGCTTTCGTTTTCACAGGTGAAACACTTACCGGGAAAGGATACTTAGGAGCGACGCTTATATTAGTAAGTGTGTTGATTGCTGAGGTGGATTTTAAGGGGTTGTTGCGGCCTAATTATAAAAAAAATATGGAATAGTTATTGTGCTAACGTACATAAACATACCCCGAAAATATTCGTTTGTATTATTTTCACCTTCTTACCTTAATTTTTTAGATGCTATCTTCGAATCAGGTAGCATCTAAAAAATGTTACAAGGAATTATTATATTTATGTAGCCTGCATAGTTAACCTTTTCTACATTACTTACTGCACATAGTCATACAGATTTTTCGCTAACAATAAACAAGTTACTGTAATGAAAAGAGCACGAACATACCCGCTTCCTTTTTTTATAGCAAATTTGGAGCCGACAATCCCTCCAGCAATTTGAGCAATCCCCATTATAAAACCATACGCATAGTTTACTTGCCCTACATACATAAACATCAACAATGCACCAACATTACTTCCTAAATTAAGAAGCTTCGCATTACCTGCTGCTTTTAAAAAATCATACCCGATAAATAAAAGAGAAAACATTAAAAATGAGCCTGTTCCAGGACCTAGAAATCCATCATAAAAACCAATAGTAAAAACAAAAAAAGTAAAAATAATGACGTGTCGACCAGACAATTTCTTATGAGTGGAAATACTACCCCAATCCTTTTTGAATATCGTATAAATAGCCACCGCACCAAGCATGATCAGCATCAATGGCTTCAGTAGTTCTGGGTTCATTAAATGAACGGTCCATGCCCCTATTATGGAACCTATGAAAGTGAGTGGAACTAATTTAAACGCCGATTTCAAATCAAGATTACCAGAACGATAAAACACAATATTACTAGTTGCACACCCCATTGTCGACGCTAGTTTGTTCGTAGCTACTGCACTTGCTGGATTCAGTCCTGTAAATAATAAAGCTGGTAAAGCAATGAGTCCACCACCACCTACAACTGAATCGATAAATGCAGCTAAAAATCCAAAAGCAATCAAAATAATTAATACGGATGGGTCTAAATAAAAATCCATATTATTAACCTCCCCTTTAGTCACTATCAGAATAGTAACTAATAATTTGCTAAATGTAAACAGTTATTGTAACGTTGAAATATAAAGTGAAACTTTAATCAGTGGGGGGTTTTGTTCATCCCCCGCTGATTATTAGTTGAACCAATCGGGCTTTTACGGGCAGTTGATCCCCCACCTAACTTCTTTGCTTCCGCTGAATTTTGAGGTGGGGGTCTTACTGCCCGTTAAAGCGGGATAAAAGCAAACATCGGAGGACGAAAAAAGTGGACTACATAGTGCAACAGCTTAAAAAAATGGGTTTTAATGAATATGAAGCTAAATCTTATGTATCTCTTGTTAAACAAGGGCCTGTCACAGCCTACCAAGTGAGTAAGGATTCGGGTGTCCCAAGAGCGCGAATTTATGAGATTTTGGGTAACCTTGTAGAAAAAGGAATTGTCATGAAGGAAGAAATAAATGACACCACTCGCTATTCACCTCTACCGGTTGAAGTCTTTTTACAGAAGGCTCAATCAGAATGGCAGTCTACTTATGAAGGAATCAGTGATTCATTAAAAAAACTAGAAACTTCCGAGGAAAAAACGGATAATCGAGTGATTACTTTAAAAGACAATAAAACAATCATTAGCTATTGTCAGGCATTAATAAAAAAAGCAGAACAACGTATTGTCATTTCAATGTGGGATGAGATGTATGAAGCATTAAAAGAGGAACTATCTGCGGTAGCTGATAAAGTTACAGTACAAGGTATTACCCTACATGTTGAAAATCCAATTAAAAATCTAGAAGCCCATCGCATAACACCTTATACAGAAACCTTGTCTACAGAACATTGGTTTATTTTATCGATAGACTCTACAGAGATGATTTATGGACCATCACTTGAAGAGCGTAATATTGCTTTTTATACAGATGACCCCGTTCATATATACCTATTAGAGGATTATGTATGGCATGATGTGTTAGTAAATCGACTTGTCCGACGTAGCCAAGATGATTTGCAGCAATGGATTACTGCAGAGAGAAGATCTTTCTTTATGGGGAAATAAGAAACATATTGAAAGAATCAAAAAATAAAGCATAAGTTAATGAAATGGAACACTTATGCTTTATTTTATTTGCAAAGCGATACTCGATCCTTTTCACTATTTCCCCTCCACAAACTGCCCAAACTCCTTCAAAAACCTCAGCTTAAAACTACCAACAGGCCCATTCCGATGCTTTGCCACATGAATTTCCGTCATCTCTTTCTGCTTCGTTTCCTTATCGTAATAATCTTCACGATACATAAGCATAATGACATCCGCATCTTGCTCAATTTGTCCTGTCTCTCTTAGGTCAGATAAAAGAGGACGCTTATCTTGACGTGACTCTACAGAACGAGATAATTGTGACAACGCTACTACACAAACATTTAATTCACGTGCTAATAACTTAAGCTTACGCGAAATCTCACTAATCTCTTGAAATCGATTGCCCTTATGCTTCGAATCGCCCGTAATAAGCTGCAAGTAATCTACAATAACTAAAAGCTTCTTATCACCGTGCTTCCTCTTTAACTTACGAGTTTGCATCCAAATATCTTGCACCGAAATGCCTGCGTTATCGTAAATCTCAAATGGTAATTCCCCAATTTCCGCAAACGCCTTACTCACCTTTTCCCAGTCCTCTATCGCAAAACGATGCTTCGGATTTTTCAACCTACCTCCTGACACTTCACCTACGCAAGACGCCATTCTTTTCAGCAATTGCTTACTACTCATCTCTAATGAAAACAATCCTACCGCCGCTCCAGACTTCGCCGCACGCAGTCCAACATTTAGCGCAAACGCAGTCTTTCCCATAGAAGGACGCGCACCAAGAACAACAAAATCACCTTCCTGCAATCCGCACGTCATTTTATTTAGCGATGTATAACCAGTCTCAATACCAGTAATCTCTTTCGCATCTTGATGAAGATCTTCATATAAATCAACTAGCGCATCCTTCAAATCAAACTCACATACACAGTCCTTTTCCTCTAACTCACAAAGTGCCGTAATCGTCTCACCAATAATTTTCTCATTCTTCTCAGCAATAAGACGCTCTCCCATCTTGTGCCCGAGAACACCCGCCTGATACATTTTCCAGGCACCTCGAACAAGCCCCTCATAATAAGAGAAGTTGGCAGTTGTAGGCACACCATCCATTAACCCTATAAAATACTCCATTCCCCCGATCCCCTCTAAAAACTTCGGATCTACCCTAGAAATGAACGTCACAAGATCAATCGGTTGCCCCTCTTCTTCCATTTTTCGCATTAACCGAAATATAGACTTGTGCACTGATAGGGAAAAATACTGCTCCGTCAAACGGCACTCCTTAATAAGCTCTCCATCAATTAGTAGAGAACCTAACACCGTCTTTTCCGCCTCTACATTTTGAATACTCATGGCCGCCACCCGCGCTCCGCTAAAAAGCGCTGCAACTCTTCCTCAGATGGCGCATTCTTCTCCCACTCCTCACACCTCGCCAAAAACTCCTCCGTCTCCCCCGTACTAACAGACGACTCCTTCTTCCGAAACTTAGCCGTATCCGCCTCAACCTCACATACTTTCGTAAATCCTTTCCCGTGCCACCCTCTCAAAATCCCCTTCACATAAGCAACCGTCCGCTTATTATTCTCAAACGCAATTTGAAGAGCCTTCAGCACAAGCTCCTCTGACAAATCTTCCATCCACGCACTCAGTTCCTCCACAGTATGAGGAGACAAACTACCGAAATGCTGCTCATAAAAAGAAAACACGCGACTCCCCGTCTCTTCCTCTGTCTCCTCACAAACTGGCTCAACATCATCCACAGCCAAATCACTCGGCATACCGAAATGCGCTAAAAGCATCGGAACATTCAGCTCCTCCTCTACA
This sequence comes from Bacillus thuringiensis, assembly GCF_022095615.2. NCBI lineage: Bacteria > Bacillati > Bacillota > Bacilli > Caryophanales > Bacillaceae > Bacillus > Bacillus thuringiensis. The sequence goes on along the minus strand of NZ_CP155559.1, from coordinate 931,483 downwards.
CACTTCTGAAGAAACATATGTACAAACTCCTTATTCTTCACACCCTTAAGCTCACGAAGCACACACTTCTCCACATTCGTATTCGTCACAGGATTATAACGAAGCCAATTTAAAACGAATAACTCCCGCGTATCCGCATCATAAAGAATCTTTCCATAATCAATGAAGCGCTGCACAAGCTTATCAACAGTCTCCCGATTATAACCCGTCTCCATTTCAGCTAACCGCTTCGGAAAAGGAAAAATCCCACACTGCGTCGTCTTCGAACAAGTTAACAAATACACATAAAAATACCGCTCCTCCGGCGTCAAATCCAAAACAAAATCATCCTGCCAAAAATTCACCTGCACAGTACGATACACCGCCATCCAAATTCCTCCCATTCTCATTCAAAAATGAAAATTTCCTCTTTGTACTATATATAGGAAGGAGGGCTGGGTTTTTGGCGTGTTATTTCAAAATTTTTTTCGACTCCTACTACGGTGTTTGTTGGTGTTTTTGTTTTGTTATGTTTTTTCTTAGTGATTTATTACTTGGTAGGGGCTTGTAAGGGGCTTAGGAGGGGTTAGCATCATTCGTTTTTATAAACATACTCATTTTCTTATTTATGAATTAATATTCTTTACATGGCCTAATAAAAAAACGGGAGCATCTATACTCCCGCTTCTCTCCTAATATGTAACTTAAGCTTTTCTTATCATTTGGTTATATAGGAATTGTACATACTGTTCACGTTTTACAACTGCATCTCCTGCGAACTTACCATTACCTACACCTATCGAAATTTTGTTTCCATATAAAATGCGTGTGTAGTCATATGCCCAATGATCTTTTGGTACATCTACATAGTTTTCATTACTTTGTGTCTCTAAGTTAAACGCCTTCTTCATTACAGCTGCCATTTCATAACGTGTTAAAGTATCTTTCGGTCTAAATTCCCCAGTACCGTCACCTACCATGATTCCCATACGACCTACTTTTTCAATATCCTTCTCGAACATATCACCTTTTGTATCTGTAAACATTGAACTACCCTGTACGTCCCCTAAATTCAGATAACGACTAATTAATGAAGCCACTTGACCTCGCGTTACATTGTCTCCAAATCCAAATCTTCCATCACCATATCCGTTAACCAAACCTTTTTTTTCTAAATCGTTAATTGCGTCTTCAGACCAATGATTTTTCGGGACATCTTTAAATACGGATTGTTTTCCATCTTCCTTCTTCGGTAGCACCTTTAACGTTCTCTCTTCCACAGTCAGATTTCCATCACTGTCTTTAACCGTAAATTGTACTTTGTATGTCCCTTCTTGATTTAAATCCCCCAGTAACTTACCCGTTTTAGAGTCAAATACCTTAACCCGACTCGTAATATCTCCATCTTCAACATCTGTAGCTATAACGTAATTGGAAGGATTGAACGTATCACCTACATGTGCAACCATCTCTCCATTCTTAAACGTAAAAGCAGGAACTCTATTATCTACAACATGGATAACAGCCTCTCCCTTACCTACAAACCTTGCTTTCCCATCATCATCTTTTCTATCCAAGACAAACGTAACACGGTAGTCCCCTACTTTATCTACATCCACAGAACTAAACTCATAATCTACATAATATTCTAGACTTCGAAGCCCCTCTGGAGTCTGTACCTGTGCCTTCACACCAAGTAAATCTAATAAATTATTTACAACACCAGTTGTACCCTTTTTCATTGTATATTCTGTCTTATCAAAAGTAATAGGTACGTTATACAGCTTAATCCCTTGTGCATTTGCAACCTCACTTACCTGCACAATATCTACTGTTTGTGCCTGTACTCCGCCTGTTACCATCGTAACTGCCATTACAGCAGTTGCCGCAACTCCAGCTAACTTCTTATAATTTTTATTCATACTTAACCCCTCACCTTTATTATCAATCTATATATATTATACAATATAAATTCTCTCCTGACTTAATTTTATTACAATTAATTCCACTTATCATTCACCAAAGAAATGAAACGAAAGACATTTCCATACAAAATAAAAGAACCTCTAAATAATAAAATGGAACTTGAATCAATCCGGCTTTTACAGCCAGTTAAATCTATCACTTAACATCTTTTAAGAAGATTCTATTTTGGAAGCCACCCCGCTCGGCTGCTTTCTTTTTACGTATTTTATCTATTTCTTCTAGTGTTGTGCCTTCGTATTCGGCTAGGGCGTTTATTAGTTCCAGGAGGTCGGATAATTCTTCTAGTTTATGTTCTTTTGTGTCTGCTTCTAGATATTCGGTTAATTCTTCTTCTGTTTTTTTGCAGATTTCTTTTATGTATTCTTCTTCAGGTAGGATTCTTGTTGTGGGTGTTTTTCCGTTGGCTTTTATTATTTGTGGAATTTTGTTTCTGATTAGTTTGTTGTAGGTTGGCATGGGATTTTCCTCCGTTGGGTTTTTCTTCTATTATAATGGAAAAGCAGTTTAACTAGGTGTTAAACTGCTGAATTGCTTCTTTTATATAGTTTTCTTCTTCGGTTGTGAAGAGGGTTGGGAATTCGGATAACGGGAGGGTTGATTTTTGGATTATATCCTCTATATCACTTTGAGGTGTATCAAGATAGTTCGTTACCTCTTCTATTACATTGAAAAATTCCTTCAAGGTAACTTGAACGTCATGATGACTCGGATCCTTCTCTTCTTCCTTATACTTTTTCAACTTCCCTATCACATCCATAAATCGCCAATCAAACTTTTCTTTTAGTTCCTTATTATTATAAAAAATTTGGACACTCTCTTTTGAAAAGTGTTCCTCTAACCATTCCTTATTTTCTTTCTCCCATATAAAAGTTTACAGAAATGAAGAAAACAAAGCGACATCCACTCGTTCTTCCTTTTGAAACTTCTTCGTCATCTCATCCATATGCGAAAGCACCTTCGCAATTCTTTCTTGCTCTGCCAAAAGCAATTCTCTTTGAAAATCCATTTGTCTTAAAAAATCTTCCACCTCAATATTACGCTGCAATATAATAGTTTGAATTTCCCCAAGCGAAAAACCGAGATGCTTAAATGATTGAATTTGCTGCAGCACATACAAATCATCTTTCGTATATAACCGATGCCCACCCTCAGTATAATCGCTTGGCTTTAATAAATTAATCTTGTCATAATAACGAAGCGTCCGCACCGTAACATCCCCAACACTTGCAAACTCACTAATCATCCACGCCATATCATCACCTACTCCGCTAACTTCTTTTTCGCATACTGAAGCATATGAGAAAAACTCATCTCATTCTGCCTACAATATTGAAACAATCCTACAACAAGTAATACAAAAGGAACATTTCCTCTATAACGATTTTCATACTCGCTAATACCATCATAAAAATGCTCATACTTTCTTTTTCGTAAAACGATATAAATTGCAATAAAAAATACTGCAATCATGATAAAAGTTCGCTTTCCCCTTACCTCCACTTCTTGTTTCATCACCTATTCTCCTTCCACCGTGTACTTATCTTCTTTAAATAACGGAATTCGAATGAAATAACGATATGGCTCGTCGCGTATTACTTTCCACGCAACAAAAATCACTTGAACTACCTCAAAAACAAATACGATCCAAAACAAAACATCACTAATACGCGAACTAATATTAAATAGAAGAAAAATTGAACGCCTTTCGGCAATGGTATTTGTACACCTTATTTTTACGTGCCAGTGTGATGTACATGAGTAGTGATGAAAAGATTCCTATTGCAGCTGAGAGTAGTAGCATGATGATGGTGTTTCTGTTTTCTTTTGTGGTGGTTTTCATGAGTGGTTTGGTCCCCCCTTTTTGATTTGTCTTCTTTAGGTTAGGGGGTGACGTTGGGGGAGGTGCAAGGGAATATATAGAAAATTTTAATAATATAGATGAATTTAGACCTTTATCTTGACAGGGTGGAGGTCATCATTTTAAATTTACATCCACTTTATTTACAAATAAAAAGAAGAGCATATACCTCATATACTCTTCTTCCCATAACTAACAATGCACTTTATCCAACTAATATTTATCTATTATATTTAAAAATTTCTCCACTTTACCTAAACTCATTTGTCCCATGCAAAAATGAACTTAGCCTCTTATTCATGAGTTAATCCCCTTTGTATCTAAACTCTATTCCCCAACATTCAATACTTCTAAAACTTCCCTAAACAACACCGATCCCCTACCAACAACGAACTCCAAAGGAACTTCCTTAACACGCCCATCTCTCCCAACCATAACAACCCCATTCTCATAATCAACCCAAATCTGAACATCCTGCACATAATAACTCTTAATAGAAGATGCCTCATCTAAGTTGTTATGATCCAGTTCCACCTTAACTTGTTTCGTAAAACGACGCAGTGTTTTCCAAAGAGTTCGTTCTTCTTTTGACTTCATGAAGAGTTCTGGGAGTTCTTGTACTTCTTTTAATAACGACATAGTTGTTATGGTGTATGTTTGAATACCATATCCTACTGGACGAATGAGGTGGTCTAGTTTTTTCCATGGCTCTAGTTCGAAATGTACATACTCATCGTTTTGTGGCATTTGAATGTGTTTGATTTTGGCTACGTATTGAATGCCACCTTTTTCTCCGTGCCATTTTTTCGGTGCATATAATGCTATGTACTTTGCTTCTTGCCATCCTGATTTTAGCTGTATGGCTGGTAACTGATATAAGCCATTCTTTCTATACGTTTCATAGTGATTTTCAGTTTTCACGCTGCCCACTAATACTTTTTCTTCTAGTGAAGAGTGCCATTCTTCTTTTGTTCCTCTTGGAAGGATACCTTCTCTTATAATTTCTTCTGGGCTTTTTTCAATGAGATGATCTAGAAATTGTTCGACTAGTCTTGTTACGTTTGGTAAGAATGGAAAGCCACCGATATTTACTTTTTCGATACTTTTATAAAATGGATGGTTCTCGTATTCTTCCTCTTGGTTCCACGGGAATAGTACGTACGCTCCGTAAGCTGTTCGCTCAAATGGTCCTTCTTGTTCTACTACTAGTGCGTCTCTGTAACGATGCATTGTATTAATGTCTTCTTCCATTGGACCAGGAGTGCCATACTTCCTTTTGTAATGAGCTTTTTCAGCAAAATCAATTCGGTATTTTGCATCAAAAATGTATTGATATTGATAGTTCTTTCCCTTTTTCTCAATAGCGAGCATCGTATCTGGTTTTTGTGTAACTGTTGGTAGTCTACCGTTTCTTTTCTGGAAATAAAGTTCTATTACTTCATCAGTGACTGGATGCTTGAACGTTCTTTTTGCAGTTTTACTTTCATCAAGCGTTACGTATAAACCATCTTGTTTAACTTGAATAACGTCTTGATGGAGCGGTATATATTTTTTAGATAGAATTTGTCCGAGTTTTAAATACGTCCAGTATTCGTATAATCTAGCCACATCTTTTACTGACATTTTGAAAATTTGTCCTCGTAATGTTAAGCCTCGCGATAGCATTAAGAAGATTTGATACGCATCTCTATAGCCTGCTGCCATTTGGATAACGAGTGAAAAAACTGATCGATCTAATTTTCCGATTCCTCTCCAAAATGGATCGTTCAATTCATTTTTCATTCGATACTTCATATTTTTTACACGCTCTAGCAAATCTTCATCCGTTACACCACGTGTATATCTAGATTTTGACTCTAGCGCCTTAAGTAGATCATCTATTTTATGTACGATTCTTTGAATCATCCATTTAACAAATCGATTTTCCAGCGTATCATAAGACACTTCCTTATAAGCTGTAATCCCTTTAGTCGGTATACTGTTTTCTCCTTGCAGCAAGTGTGGTCGCTTTCGCAAATAGTTCATTCCGACAGAATCCAATTTACGAATTTTTTCTCCTCGTACAAGTTGATGCCTAGTCATAAGCGTATGATGCGGTTGTCTTTTAATATGAGAGATCGACTTCATAAATCGCTCAAAGGAATCATTTAAAATACGATAAAATTCACTCTTCGATGGATTTGTAGCGTAAATTGCAGACGCTCCTAAGTAAGTTCTTTTCAATAAATGAAACGCTAAATTATAAATTTCATCATTTACTTCATCTAATAAGGCTCTGTAATCATCCTTATAATCAAGTTTTGCCGGGAAAACTTCAAATGTAACAGTTAATAAAGTAGCTTGATCATCTTTAATTTCAAACGTTGTATTTCCTACTTCATTTGGAAACGAAAGATTCCCCATCAACACATGAAGTGACCCCATTTGAATAGAACTAACTTGCTTTCGAAAACCCGGATGTTCATGATAAAAAGAGAGCTGCCTGTTATTTTTCGGAACAACAACAAGCTGATAACTTCTATTTTCAAAAAAGATTGGCGGGTGTTCGTTCCATTCTTCTAACCTCTGCAATCTCGCATCAAATACAGAAACAGATTCTGCCTTCCCATCTACATGAAAATACATCATCTCATCGGCGTTCATAGCGTGATATTCTTTTAAACTCTCGTATTTTTCATGATAAGGATTTCCCTTAATCGTCAATGATAGCTCCTCTGTTTCAATCTTAACTAGCTCTATCTCATTATTAGATCCAGAAAGAGGTGAAACCATCATACTCGAACCTCCTTAACATATGAGACAACTTGTTAGCTGAACGAGGATACTTAGCATACGAAGCGTCATTATTGCCACTATCATATTCTTCACTTGTACATAATACATACAACTGCTTTAATACCTCTTCTGTTCTTCCATCGCTCCCTGCAAGACGCGGTAAAATCTTTTGATATATTTGATAATCAAGCGCCTCATCAAACGATAGTAACTTCCCTTGTTCGTTATATGCCATATAAAAGCAAATTTCGTCTCGTATACGATATCCAACTTGAGCTCCAACTGGTTCAAGTGTTTTATTTATTTCTATTAAAATAGTTGATATGTTTCTCACAAGATCTTCGTTTTCTTTAAAGCACTCTTTTAAATGAAGATATTCGGTTTCTAAAGAGCGATTTGAAGCAATTTCAGCTTCCTTCTCTTCTACGTCCATTAAGAAATTAAAATAATCTAAGTTAACGGTATTAAATTCAATTGTATTCGCGCGATCTAATACTTTCTTACTTAACGGATGTGTCGTTTCATCCATATTTACAGTTCCGATAATATATACATTTGATGGAATTGTAATATGCTTATTCGTAATTGATTCTGGAAGTACTGGTGACGTAACAATTTTCCCATCTTTCCATTTACGGCTCTCAATTACACTTAAAAAATCACTAAAATAGTATTCCACTCGAGCTAAGTTCATCTCATCCAATACTACAAAATAAGGTCTATTTGGATTTGCATCCGCGGCTTCAAGCACCTTAATTAACGGTCTTTCTTGAAATTCCCCTTGAAGATTCACATAACCGAGTAAATCAGAGCTATCACTCCAATCAGGTCGAACCGGAATAAGCGTAAATTGTCCATTCTCTTCTGTAGCCCCTAAACTCTCCGCAAACCACTGTACAATTTTCGTTTTCCCTGTACCGGAAATACCTGACAAAATCACAAATGGCTTCGTCTTTAATGAAAGGAAGAAATTAATAAGATCCTTTTTCTCATAAAAGAAACCTTTACTTTGAATATAAGAAGACACATGATCAATAATTGATTGCTGATCTAAATACACTTCTTTCCTCTCATAGATCATTTCATATTTCGTTCCTTTCTCTTTATAAGCTATGAATCCCTCATAATAGCGAAGCATTTCTTCTAGATCCTCTACTAACTCTTTTTCACTTGGCATTTTATTAGCATCGTACGCAATATAAGACGCTGTTGAATTCGCATATCCTTTTGCTTTTTGGCTTGTACCTAGGAAGATCTCGTCATCTTTCTTCACCTTTTGGGACATATGTATTTGCTCTCGAATCTCTTCTTTAATTTTTTGCATTTCTTCTTTAGTTGTTTCCGTTACACCTTGCGCCAGCGTTAAATATAATCGCTCCATATCTTCACTAAATAAGTAAACGATATAATAACCTCTTTGAGTAGATGTCGTAATGTCTTTATTCATAATCGCAAGCCACGGAACAGCAGCCCAATTCCCTTGTCCAACTGATCCTGTGACAACATATTGATTATGATTAATAAATGGTAATCTCGTTATTTCCGTTGGCATTTCATGCCTAACAACCGCTCCCATTTTATGACCTGCAAATCTTTCTGTTCTCGCCTGTAAATACTCATTCATAACCGTTAAAAACTTTTCACGTAAATTACTGTCCATACTACCGCCCTTTTCTCCATCATCTTTTACATATGGTTCAACAGGAATCCATTCATCATTAATTAGTCCTACTTGTTCAAGCCAATCTAGTAAGTTATTTGTTCGCCTCTTCGCTACCGATTCGACCATCAAATTATCCCCTAATGAATTTCGGACAATCGTCATTCCAAAATCAACTAGAGCTTCTTTCTTTTCATCCTTTGAATACTTCTCTAACAATCCAAGAACAAATAAAGCATGACGGAAATATTCTTGTTTTAAAACTAGCTGTGCCATGTAGTTTTTCTTATCTTCCGATTGAACATATTCGCTTAATAGCAGCTGATTCATTTCATGAGATTCAGTCAAAAAGCCCAACAATCTTAAATCTTGGCGCGCATTAGATTTCACTCTATATAAATTTTCATCCGTTTGTTCACGTAACTTACTTGGATTATATGTACCATTCATTATCTCTTCTAAAAAGAGCATGACTTTATCGTATTTTTCGCTTGGTAGGTTATCGGTTTGGAATTCTTTAAATGTAATAGCTCCTGATTCCATTACATTCACAAATGGCAGCTGTGAAAAGAGAGCTAACAAGAAAACATTACATTCACCTGCTTGTCCGAAATTCTCACTTTTTACCGTACGCATAGCGATAAACTTTTCCCAAGTGTTTTTAAGAAGTTCAAAGCTCACTTTAAAATAAGACGCTTCTTCTTCATATTGTCCACGTGAAATTTTCATTTCAACGTCTAATCCTTCATCATCCTTATTTATAATTAAATAATTTTTATCACCATTTATATCTTTAGCCTGCTTCATTGATTTAGCCAATTCAATTATGAGTTGCTCTAACATTTTCATCCCCACCGTTACAATAAATTACAATTACTACTATTTTACCAAACTATGTCTAAAAGAAAAATCATACAATACGATGTATGATTTTCTACTTTATTATTTATAATACTTCTGATAATCCTCTTCATTTTTAAATTCAATCGGCCCAACATCCATTCGGAACTTCCCATTCTCGTACAGCAGTGGTGAAGCCTCTGAATGGTCTTTTGAGTAACTTTCTACATGTGAAATTTTCATCTCATTTAAATTGGTGAAATCAATATGAGCAATGCACACCCAATAAGCATGGTCATTTATTTCTAATAATGGTGCTGTTACAACGCTTCCCATATGATTATCGACAACAGCTTTAGCTTTCATAGAATAGAAACTACCTATTCCATTTCCGACAGCACTATACGCAGCAAATAAAATATATTTTAAAGCTTCTGGTCGGTAAATACGGATTGTTTCTTTTCCTGGCTCTTGTGAATCACCGTCCAACACAATATACGGTGCCACTTTAGATGAACCTAGATTTTTATAATAAACCTTTCCTATCTCTCCATTAGTTGTCACGTAAAAACAATATAAGTCTAGGTCTTTATTTGTTTCCCACTCTAAAGTAGCTGTTACCATTTTAGATTTTTGTATATTTATAGATTGTTTTTTCTTCAATTCAACCTTAACTACATTAATAATTTTTTGTACTGGAGGTGAAGTAGGAACTATTTTCTTCTCTACAGGAGGAGCAGTTTGTTTTTCATCCTCTGCGATTTCTATCCCAAAATTTTTACACAATGCAGCTAACCCACCAAAATAGCCAGCTCCAATAGGATTGAACTTCCATCCTCCCCCATGTCGATACAGCTCTCCAACAATAATGGCACTCTCATCTGTAAATGGATGTGTGATAGGAAAATGAATAATTTCTAATCCTGATTGTGCGTTGCTTATTTTTAATTGAATATGTGAAACATCTCGTAGCGCCTGTTTCTTCTCTTCGGCATTATGAATTGTAATCGAAAATACAATCTTTTGTACGTCATCTTTTATATGAGTAAAATCTATCGAAAATCTTTGTTTATTTCCATTTGTTTCATTTTGGTCCAATTGAACAGATCGACAACTAGAATAAGGTTGTCCATAGAAAACGAAATCTTCTTCTTTAGTAATTTTCCCATTAAACCCTACTAAAAAAGCTGATGCATCTACATCCATATTCATCGGGGCATCCCAAGTTAAATCTACCAGTACTCCTCTAATCCCCGGATGATTCTTTGTGACGTCTATCTTTTGTCCCCTTACTAAAGTATGTATCATCATAATTCCCCCGTCCTACACCTTTAATGTTTTATCATTCAGTTCAATTATACTCCTCTTTAGATTTTCAAGGATACCCTCAAGATATTTCGTTCCTTAATACTTGTCCAAAGGAAGGTTTATCATAACTTCCAGCATGAATGTATAAATGCTCAGATGATCTTGTCATGCCTACATATAGTAACTTGCGGAGTTTAATATCATTTTGTTCAAGCTGCATTCTCTCAAACTTATCTACATCAACTAAAAATACAATTGGTGCCTCAAGACCTTTTGATGAATGATATGTTGTTATAATTAAATGTCCTTCAGTAATATTTTTTGTAACTTTTACTTTTTGACGTATTTCATGATTTAGTTTTTCCTGTATACTCTCACAATCTTTTCGCTCTCTGCATAAAATCAATATATCTTCTGGCTTATAGCCCTCGCGCTTAATAAGCTCGTAAACTTTATTACTAATATCTTCATATGATCCTTCAATAAAACTAACTCCATCTTTCATTTCGTTCTCAAAAGATAGTTCACTCATTGGACAATAAAATTTATTTACTTCCTCTTCCAATTTCTTTTCTTGTTTCAAGAAATTAAGGGCTAAATCTATATGTTGACTACCAGCACGATAAGATTTCTTTAATAAAGAACTTCTCCCGCGCATATCAATACCTAAGCTCTTCCAACTATGATCTGAGTTATTATAAATGCTCTGTAGTCTATCTCCTGCTAAAAATAAATTTATCCCAGTAACAGTTTCCTTTTGATTATTAACATACGTATGTTCTTTACAAGACTTCACACATAATCGAATCCAATCATCTAGAAAGTCTTGGTATTCGTCCACTAAAACAGCATCATATGATGATTGAGCTCTCTGTATAGCTACTTCCGGCAATTCTTCATTCCACCACTTCACTGTATTTTTTTGGGGTACACATATACTTGCTGTATCTAGCGCAAATTTATGAAAAGTGCTAACATCTATATTCTCCAAGCGCACATTCATAAAGGCAAGATCAGCTGCTAAAGAATTCAATTTGTTTTCAATTTTTGTTTTTAACGACCTATTATACGTTAATATTTTTATTTTCCATTCTGGATGTTCACGTACTAGATGAATTGCACGAGCTAGCAATAAAACCGTTTTCCCACTACCCGGAACTCCAGTTACCATATAGTGACCGTACGGTACACGCTTCGCGAAACGCTCTTGCTCTGCATCTAGTGCTGTAATTAATTCTTTTGTACTGATTTGATTATCGCTACAACTAACCTTAATTTCCGGAAATAATAGTGTTCTTATTGCAATAATTTCATCTTCTTCTACGAAACTAAATTCATTTTTAAATAATTGATTTATATTTACTGTACTTAACATGTCAGATGAAATACACTGCGCTGGTGGCTGATTAAATACTTGATCTAATCCACTCTCTTCAATCTTATTAGAATGAAGATACGGAAATATAACATTAGTATGTAATTTAAACTTTAATTCGTTCCGTTCATTTTTTAAAACATCTTGCAAACTAAATAATCTCTGTGCTGCTGTATGGTATAAGTTAGCTTTACAAAACGGATTATCTACCTGTTTCCCATCTGCTAAATCTATTTTTCTTCTATCCGCTCTTCTAATGTAAGAAAGTTCCCAATCCTTCACTTCAAAGATGGTTACACCTCTTTGTGAATCAATTAAAATAAAATCAGGTTCTAAATGTCTAATTCTTGGCTGAATATATAAATACGCTTCTCTTTGCACATCTTTATATAAAGACCGAACCTTTTCCAGTACTTTTCTCTCACCTGGAGTCAAGCTCGGCAAATCATTCGGTATAATATGTAAACCCACAAGAATCCCCTCTTTTTTCATATTATGCGTGTTTTATATTTATATAAATTAAATATAAATATATACAAATAAATAAGTTATAATAATAAAAAATGATCAAAAGTTCTCTTTTACCATTAAAAATATTATTACACGCCATTCTCATTTTAAATTATATACTAAAATATAAGTTTTCTGGATTATTTTTCTATACCCAAAACAAAAAGACACATTTCATAGTGCCTTTTCCATAAATCTATACCTGACCTTTTGTATCACTAATTTCTCTTTTCTCGTTTGCCCTGACTAATTAACTTAATAAGTTTCTCTCGATTAATTAATACAACTCGATTCACTTTAGCGAGTTTGTATGCTGCGGCTGTAAATTCACTATTTGTAACAACCCATGTTTCATCAGCTTTATAAAATTCTTTTGCACCAACAATCTCCTGAACAGATTTAATTCCAACGTTATTCTTATAGCGTTTTGCCTGTACAATAATTCTTTTATCATCTTTTCTCAAAATTAAATCTGCACCAAAATCGTTAGATGCTTTAGTAATCTCTGTTTTATAACCCAAAGCCGGAAATAGACTTCCTAAATATTTTTCAAACTGGTGTCCGCTCATTTTATCAATATCATAAATTCCTGATTGCCGAAGTTCTCTTAGCTTTTTTACATTCACATACATATATAATAATATAATTGCCGCTGATAGCATTACTATCGGTACTAAAAATTCCGGTTTCCACAACACTCCGAAAAACGTAATAACTAGTAAAGATCCCAATATTGATTCATCTTGCTTTTTCTTTCGCTTAGCCATCTTAACTCCTTTTCACTCATAAACGTAATAATTACCCTAATAAGCTATATAAAATATCCCGCCTAAAATAACTAATGCTATAGCACCTTTAATGATAGGTAGCATATCATCTGGTATATAAGATCTAATAATTACTAGCAAGGTACATATAACAAATATGACACCAAGGAGTATCCACCCGTCCCAAAGTACTTCTTTTAGTGATTCTGGTAACTCTACATTATTAACATCCATTTTATTTCCCTTTCTATCTTAACTTATAAAATTATAATAACGTATTATTTTTATAAAAGGAATTTTTTATATAAATGTATATACTAAGAGTGATATCGATGTTTTATAAGTACAAAGCACTAAAATTACTTATCTCCTCTATCTCCACCAACCATTCCCCCATACCACCCACTACTCTCCTCCAAAAATACCTTCGTCTCCCCACTATCCTTATAATAAGAATTCCAACCCCGCTCCCTCAAAATCCCCTTCCAACTATCACTCTCAACCATCCTCTTAATTACACCATCCCAATAAGCAACCTCTTCCTCCGTCATATCTTTCGGGCCCATAATTCCTTTCCAGTGCTGGAATATGACGTTGATTCCTTGTTCTTTCCACGTTGGGATTTCTGGGAGTCGGTCTAGTCGTTTTGGTGCAGATACGGCTAGTATTTTTATTTTGCCGGCTTTGTATTGTTTTTCGGCTTCGGATAGGGTCATGGTTGCGGCGCCTATTTGTTTATTCGTTAGGGCGTTGATGATTTTTTCTTTGTTTTCGTAGACAAAGAATTCCAGTTCGGCTGGGTTTAGGCCGAATGCTTTGCTTACTTGTACGAAGGATAGGTGATCGTCGTTTCCTAGGCCGGGGGCAACGCCGATTTTGAAGTTTTTCTTGTCTTGTTTTAGTTGTTCCATGAGTTGTTTTGCGTTTTCTACGCTAGAGTCTTTTGATACGACAACGACTTCCCAGTCTGATGCTAATGTTGCGAGTGGTGTGAAGTCTTTATATGTTAGTTTACTATGGCCTAGTAGGTTGTTCGTTATAAGTAAGCTTGAGTTAATCGCAAGTACGTGACCGCCTTTTTGTTTCGTATATTTCCATCCAACATCACCGCTGCCGCCTACTTTGTTTGTGACAGTGATTGGTTTTGTGAAGATTTTTTCTTCTGTGAGCGTTTTTTGCATCGCTCGTGCTGTTAAGTCCCATCCTGCTCCTTGAACGTTTGGCGCAACGATTTCTACTTTGTCGATGTTCACTTTATTCGTATGGGATTTTTCCGAGGAACAACCAGCTATTACTCCTGTCATGATCCATATACATAGTAATAATCGTTTTTTCATAGTCCTCGTCCTATTCGATATTTTCGTTCTGGTCGTCCGATAATGCCGTATGTGTACTCTACTGTGCATTCATTTGTCGCTACTAAGTATTCTAAATATCTTCTTGCGGTTGTTCTGGAGGCCCCCATTTGTTCTCCCATTTCTTCTATTGTAATTCCCTCTTCGAATCCTTTTATAATGCCTTTCACTTTTTGCAGTGTTAACGGATCGACACCTGTCGGTAAGTTTTTTATGTCTTGTGTTTGCGAAGTACCGAAGAAGTTATCGATTAGTGCTTGATTCACTTCATTGTTACTATGTAATAATTGCTTCTTTCTTTTATAATCTTCAATTGTGCGAACGAATTTTTCTAACGTGACCGGTTTTATAAGGTAGTTGCTTACGCCGTTTCGAATTGCTTTTTCTAACATGTGATTTTCATTTGCCGCTGTAACCATAATGACGTCAACGTCTGGAAAGTCTGCATGAATTTTCGGCAATAAGTCTGTACCGATTCCGTCCGGTAAGTAGTTATCTAATAGAAGTAAATCGATTTCTTCCTTTTGTAGTAGTTCCATCGTTTCTTTCGCGTTCAATGCTTTTCCGATCACTTTTACGTCCTTTATTTTTGATAAAAACTCTTCTTGAATTTGCGCGACGCGGAAATCATCTTCTGCAATTGCAACCTTCAACATATGCCCATCCCCCTGTTTGTCATGTACTTTCTCTCAATATTTTCGGAAGGTAAATTGTAAAAATAGCTCCCCCATTTTTCTCGTTTTGAATTTCAATTGTTCCTTCTAGTACATCTACCATTTCTTTCACGTTTGCTAGTCCGTAACCACGATTGTTTCCTTTCGTTGAAAATCCTTTTTGAAAAATGGTCGTTATTTTTTCTGCCGGTATTCCTATCCCACTATCTATCACTTCAAACACAATATCGTGTCCAATATCCGTAACAAAGAAGGAAACATTCTTCTCCTCTTGCCCACTCACCGCATCAAACGCATTGTCGATTATGTTTCCAAGTATCGTAATAAGGTGTGAAACTTGTATATGGTCTGGTAACGGATGAAGCGCACTATCTCCTTCAATATGAAAATCAATTTTCTTCTCAGACGCTGTTCCGATTTTTCCTAATAAAATAGCTTGTACTTTCGCATCGTGAATTTGATGGAATAAAATATGGTTTTGGCTTTGATGAATATTAGATTCTTGCTGGATAAATTCAATCGCTTCTTTGTAATGTCCTAACTGAAGTAATCCTGATAAGACGAAAAGCTTATTTGTAAATTCATGCGTTTGAGCACGTAAGTCCTCCGAATACTTTCTTACCTCAGATATTGTGTTCACAAGGTTTTGCAGTTCTGTTTTATCTCTAAAACTACATACAACGCCTACCGTATTATTATTTTCGAGTATCGGTGTCATGTTTAAAATAAACACTTTATCTTGAAACGCGATTTCTTGATCGTTTTCTAGCACTCTCTCCATATTAAAATCAGGCAAAACTTTTGAGATGTGCTGCTGCATATAATCATCATTTACATGTAGCACCTCTTCTGCCGACGTATTCATCATCGTAATAAAGCCATTTTGATCAATGGCGATAATCCCTTCTTTTATAGATAGTAGTATCGCGCTTCGTTCCCTGTATAGCGCTGCGATTTCATTCGGCTCTAAACCGAGTGTATCTTTTCTGATACTACGTGCTAAAAGGATGCCACCAATGATTCCAACTAGTAACACCGCTAAGGAAAAGAGGATAATTTCTTTCGTTCTGCTCAATATGTTAGATTCAATGCCTTTTATTAGAAACTCCACTGTCACAACGCCTACGACTTGATCGTAGTCTCCGTTATGAACAATAATAGGTGCCTTCGCCATTAAAGCCGGACCACTTGCACCATTTCCTTCAAGCGCATAATAGCCACCAAAAGTGAGTGCTTCATAGTTATATGGATTGTTACTCTTTGTACCAATCAATTCCGAATTAGAATGAGAATACATAACCCCATAGCGATCTTCTATAATGACGTAATCTGCACCAGCTTGCTCACGAACTTGTTCCGCAATGGATTGAATGGTACTTTTATGCTCGTTATTTTGAAAAGCATCTTTTATAGCAGGCATAAAAGAAAGCGACTTCGCTGTTTGCAGTGCTAACTGCTCCACTTGTCGCTTCGTATCAACGGACTGAATGTAAACAAATATCCCCGCTAATAGGAGAACGACAAATAAAATTAACGCGATAATTAAGCTTACTATTTTCGTTTGTAATGACACTTTGCGTGATTTCTTCATGCCTCATATCCTTTGATAAAATATTCTAAACTATCAATCTCCTTTTCCTATTATTATGACAAAACTAATAATGAAGCAACTATTAAAGCTCTCCATGTACATAAAGTACAAAAAGAATAAAATTGTCGTAATATTGAGATTTCAATCCAAGAACAGTACAATTCAACTATGTTGAACACGCTTTCATAATTATCATTTTATTTATAAGCAAGAGGAGGAATTAGTATGGCTCAAGCAAAATCTAACCGAGTCGCCGGCAATATTTTCAAAGGTTCTGTCGGCAATTTAATTGAATGGTACGACTGGTACGTTTACTCTGCTTTCGCTGTTTACTTTTCAGCAGAGTTCTTTCCTAAAGGAGATCCAACGAGTCAGTTACTGAACACAGCAGCTATTTTCGCAGTTGGATTTTTAATGCGCCCTATCGGGAGTTTATTAATGGGACGCTATGCAGATCGGCACGGACGCCGGGCAGCATTAACACTTTCGATTACGGTTATGGCCGGTGGTTCTTTAATTATCGCCTGTACACCTAGTTACGAAAGCATCGGTATTATGGCACCAATTATTTTAGTTCTTGCCCGTTTACTCCAAGGATTATCACTTGGCGGAGAGTACGGAACTTCCGCAACGTATTTATCTGAAATGGCTAGTAGTGGTCGCCGTGGTTTTTATTCAAGCTTCCAATATGTAACGCTCGTTGCTGGACAAATGGTTGCGTTAGGCGTTCAAATTGTTCTTCAGCAATTACTAAGCGAACCAGATATGAAAGCTTGGGGATGGCGTATTCCATTCATTATTGGTGCGATGGGAGCAGTAGCTGTATTATGGCTTCGACGTACAATGGATGAATCGGAGCAGTTCTCAAATATGGAATCGAAAAACCGCGAAAGCGCAGGAACCGTTCGCGCTCTTATGAAACACCCGAAAGCAGTATTAACAGTAGTCGGCCTAACACTAGGAGGCACTGTTGCATTTTATACGTACACAACATATTTACAAAAGTTCATGGTAAACACAGTCGGTCTTCCGAAAGAAGTTGTAAGTTGGATTAACTTTGTCGCACTTCTTATTTTCGTAGTACTTCAACCGATTGCTGGGCTACTATCCGATAAAATTGGACGCCGCCCACTATTAATGGCTTTCGGTATTCTCGGAACTTTACTAACAGCGCCGATCTTCTTCTTCATGGAAAAAACGACAGAACCAATGGTAGCATTTTTACTCATGATGGTCGGCCTCATTATCGTTACTGGTTACACTTCCATTAACGCAATTGTAAAAGCAGAACTCTTCCCCACTGAAATTCGCGCACTAGGCGTAGGTTTACCATATGCCCTAACCGTTGCGATATTCGGCGGAACTGCAGAGTTCATCGCATTATGGCTAAAGAGTATCGGAATGGAATCACTATTCTACTTCTACGTAGCTGGATGTATCGCAATAAGCTTTATTACGTATTGGCGTATGGATGAGTCATCGAAGACTTCGCAGATTGAGGCGGAGCTTGGTGGTAGAGATAGTTTAGTTAATAATAAATCTAGTTAAAATTACGTATTCTATCTTCTTCGTTTATCTGAACTCGATTTACTTTATCTAAGAAAGCATAATTCATTAATATATAATTTAAAAACCTCTACTTATATGTAGAGGTTTTTGTATGACGAAAAAACACGTAATTCCATTGTTATTTTACAAACCCCAAATTCTTCCTCCTCTTAAAGTGGAACAAATTTATTACTTAGAGTGTCTAATAAGTGTATTTCTAATATGAGCTGTCCAGATTGGATACAACATATCCCGTTTGACATCTATTTTTATGTATTATAAAAAAATGAAAGGACTTATTATTCCCAAAAGTAAAAAACATGTATTGTAATACTTTCACAGGTGAACCATTACAAGTGGAAACAAAAAAGAAATAACGCGAACTGTGACTTATCAATCATATAAAGTGAAAATTTAATCAGTAGGGGTCTTACTGCCCGGCAAATAGCGGGATAAACGTTTTGGATGTCATTTAACCTGTGAAAATTTAGCTGCAGTAGTATTGTTACCTTATGTCATCTTTAATTACATCGGTATTTAGAATACCTAGACAAAATCCATATATTCCTGAAAGAGGTTGAAAATTTATGTTCGTTTTAAACAAGTTCTGTAACATTTTACATTACAAAAAGATTGTACCTGTAGTATTACTTTCATGTGTATCACTTATAGGCTGTTCCAATAGTAACACTCAATCTGAACCACCTAAACAAACGAATCAAGCTAATCAAATTAAACAAGAAAATACAGGAAATCAATCTTTCGCTAAACTTGAAAAAGAATATGATGCTAAGCTTGGTATTTATGCACTGGACACAGGTACAAATCAAACTGTTGCTTATCATTCAGATGATCGTTTTGCATTTGCATCTACATCTAAATCATTAGCTGTGGGCGCTCTTTTACGCAAGAACTCATTAGAAGCTCTTGATCAAAGGATTACGTATACTCATGAAGATCTTTCTAATTATAATCCAATTACTGAAAAGCATATTGATACAGGAATGACGTTAAAAGAACTTGCAGATGCTTCTGTTCGATATAGTGACAGCACAGCACATAATTTGATTCTTAAACAGTTAGGAGGTCCCTCTGAATTTGAAAAAATCTTGAAAGAAATGGGAGATACTGTTACTACTTCAGAACGATTTGAACCTGAATTAAATGAAGTGCATCCAGGAGAAACACATGATACCAGTACACCAGAAGCAATAGCTAAGACACTTCAATCATTTACATTAGGAACTGCACTTCCAATAGAAAAACGTGAACTATTAGTAGATTGGATGAAGCGAAATACAACTGGAGATAAATTGATTCGTGCGGGCGTACCAAAAGGATGGGAAGTAGCTGATAAAACAGGCGCGGGATCTTACGGAACAAGAAATGATATCGCAATTATTTGGCCACCAAATAAAAAGCCGATTGTTCTTGCTATACTTTCTAATCATGATAAAGAAGATGCTAAATACGATGATAAACTTATTGCAGACGCAACCAAAGTCGTGTTAAATACCTTAAAAGCTACGGAATAAAGGATAATAGGTTAAAAGTTTTCTATTTTGGTGGGTGTTTTCTCTAGTAGGGGTTGTGCCGTATTTTCATCAACTAAAAATTTAATAGTGTCTCAAAAACGAAATTTGGTGCTCCCCCTAAAGCATCTGGACTATAATAGCCAATTAAAAAAATGCAAACAAAACGACCCTTAATCAGTCGTTTTGTTTGCATTTCCTTTTTCTAAAACCACAGAAAAGATAAGTACTATAGTTAACAGCATAATAAACCTTACTTCACTTCCGTCACTTACAAAAAATGAATATAAAGTATAAATTAAAATTAATATTCCGTAAATAATTTTGTGCAATGTACTCCCTCCTTTTTGCCGTATATATTTTAGTATAAAAGTTTGATTCAAGCCCTATATCCAAATGAAAATACTTTTCTCTTGTTAATTTATTTTCTTTTTATAACTCAAACTTCTTCGAATCGTACTTTTCTAGAGTTTGCTGCAATTCATCTTGTTCATATGGAATATGCTTATCTGTCTGTATATCTTCAACATTTGCTCCACCTGCTAATAATCTCCTGTACATAAAAGAGTGCCCTGTTAATACTGTTTTAATCATTTTGTATCGCCCTCCTTTTGTTTGATTACTTGTATCATAAAATAAGTATCTGAAGTTGATATGTAGTCTATCTAGAGTGTATGTAAATTTAGAAAATCTCTAATAAATTGTTTGTATTGTAACGTTACCACCAAAACTATTGCCCTAAACACCATGATTTGAAGAGATAGGCCCCCATGTTTTAGTCTCAATTCCTCCTACAGTTCTATATTCAGTAAAACTGGTTAATCCCTATAATATAAAAAGAGCACCACTTTTTGGATGCTCCTCGTTATAACTATATATTATTTAATTTCCTTCTTTTGCTGGTACCATTTTTCCTTCTTGAGAATCCGTGCCCTCTGTTCTTTCAACAGTTTTTGCATGCTCTGGTTTTTCAGGGGCTCCCATTTCAAATCCAGGTTGAGAATCTGTACCTTCTTTTGTTGGTACCATTTTTCCTTCTTGAGAACCTGTCCCCTCTGTTCTTTCAACAGTTTTTGCGTTTCCTTTAGGAGTTGCTGGCACTGCATCTTTAGGTAAATCAAAGTTTTGTGAGAAAGACGTTGTTCCATCTGCACTCTGTGTAATTACTTGATTTGAACTATTTTCATTTGACTTTAAATTGTCCATTTTCGCATCATCTGCACCTCCCGCTACTAATCCTGTACTTAAAAGTGCTCCTGCTAATAATGTTTTAAACATCTTTCATTACCTCCTGTTTATTTGTAATATTCATCAAAAAAGTATCTAGAGTTAATGTTTTAGTCATTATCTTTATCTACTTGCTTTTTGATTACATTTAGCATAAGACAAGAATCTATAGTTGATATGGACTGTATCTGGAGATTATGTAAAGAAAAATAGATGATCCATTGTATATCCTAATGGATGCTTAGACAAGATTGAAACTTTATATGAGTTTGAACAATTGAGTTCCCCTTTGTTTTTGGGTGTGAGGTTTTTAGCTGGAGTGGAGTGAGGGACTAACCTTTTCTAATATGAAAGCAAACTTTTTATTATTAGTTTACATTCATTTCCCCTTAAATATTGATTTCTCAACAATTCCCTTTGATATCCTCAATTTATATAACAGCAGATTTACAATATTAAATATCTATCAATATAATTTATTCTATTGATAGATATTTAATTAATTTTACACTTCAACTAAGGCTTACAAATATCTCGTATGACTTATCTCAAAATCCTTATCGATGTTAAAGTTATTCATTTTTAAGACTAGATACAAATTAATATTGTGAGTTCACATTTTAGGGGTACTACCCCATACCCATCAACTTAAGAATTCAGAATTACCCCGAAACGAAAAAATGAGTTTTTTTGTTTCAAGTTAGCACAAAATTTCGTTCTGGGGGTACTATAAAATTTTAGTTTGATGGCGATGTGACGCTACCCCTATAAAGGTATAGTTTTCGTACTTTCATATACAATCATGTCACTTAAGTAATGTGAGCGTCGCTGCTATTACATTGTCGACAAATGAACGTTGGGGGCGAGATTTCATCATAACCGTTAGACCGATTAACGCTACAATCAGTGCCTGTGCCAAAGACTTTGCATCTGTGTTGACTTCCAGCTCACCTGATTGGATCCCTCGTTCGATCGTCTCCTGAAAAATGACAGCGAGGTACATTTGATGTTCTCTGGTCAAAATTTCAAATCTCTCATCATGAGGTGCTAATTCAACCATTGTATTGATACAAAAACAACCTTTACTAAGATCACCCGCGTATTCTTCATTGACGACATCCGCAAAGAAAATAGAAAATGACTCTTTTACAGAGGAGTGACTTTGAAGCCTATTTCGTATATCAGATGCCCGAGACATTGTATATCTACGAAGTGCGGCTTCAAACAATTCTTTCTTATCTCCAAAAGCCGAATAAATACTAGGGCGTTGAATGCCCATTCTAGAAGTAAGATCACTTAATGAGGTAGCCTCATATCCCTTCTCCCAAAATAGCTGCATTGCTGCATCTAAAACTTGATCCTCATCAAATTCACGAGTTCGTGCCATTAAGAATTCTCCTTCTCAAACTTTGATTTTATTAATTGTTTTAAGATAGGTGTGTAGGTAATTACAATTGTTTTTTCATTACCAAACAGTATGTAATTATTATATAATTAGCCATTATTTATGTCAAATTAAGCTCCATTCATTTAATGAAACATAAATTTTAGTGCAAAAATCGTTGACATCACGAATGAGACTAAGTTATATTTACCAGTAATTATATTGTACCGAACGGTATGTTATGATTAAAAATCTAATGTGATTGGAGGTTAAGGTATGTTTAAAACAGAGACAGATATAGAAGATGATCCACTCTACACTAAGATAAGTCATAAATCTTCCATAACAAAACCTAATTTGAATCAACAGCCATCCATGTCTCACGCTTTGGCATTATTGTTTGCGACTGCCTGTGGAATGTCTGTTGCCAATATTTACTTTGCACAGCCGTTGCTTGATCAACTATCTAATGAGTTTAGTATTAACCATTCCATTATTGGTGTTGTTATTACCGTTACACAAATTTTTTACGGAGTGGGCTTACTGCTACTCGTACCGCTTGGAGATTTGCTAAACCAGCGACGTCTAATTGTCGGTCAGATGCTATTATCTACAACAGCTCTGGTTATAGTTGGTACTGCTTCCTCCAGCATGGTACTTTTCGCAGGTATGGCTTTGGTGGGTCTGCTTGCAGTTGTGACACAGACTCTCGTGGCGTTTGCAGCGACCATCGCTTCCCCTACAGAAAGAGGACGTGTCGTTGGAATTGTAACAAGTGGAATAGTTATTGGCATACTTCTCGCACGCACTTTTGCTGGTATATTAACAGATGTTGCGGGATGGCGTTCTGTATATCTATTTTCTGCTGCGCTCATGCTTTTGATGGTTTTTATGTTTATAAAGATGTTGCCCAATGTTAAGCGCGAGGTAAAATCGCTATCCTACCCTGAGTTGATTAGATCGGTGCTTACTTTATTTATTCAAGAACGAACGTTACGTGTTCGCTCCGTTCTAGCCATGCTGATTTTTGCTGATTTCAGCATTTTGTGGACCTCACTAGTACTGCCACTTAGTACACCGCCAATTGCTCTATCTCATAGTGCAATTGGCGCATTCGGTCTTGTAGGTGTGGCTGGAGCCTTAGCTGCGGCACGGGCAGGGAAATGGGCCGATCAAGGTTACGGACAACGAACGACAGGTATTGCTTTAGCTCTATTATTGATTTCATGGTTGTTCATCAGTTATATAGAGCAGTCATTAATCGCATTAGTGATAGGGATAGTTCTACTTGATTTGGCCGTACAGGCAATACATGTCACGAATCAAACCATGATCCTTCCATTGCATACAGAAGCACGGAGTCGACTTACTGCTGGATATATGGTGTTTTATTCTATCGGCAGTGCTGGTGGTTCAATTGCTTCGACTCAAATATACGCACACTTTGGCTGGGGAGGGGTTTCCTTACTCGGAGCCTCTGTCAGTGCTTTCGCTCTTCTTTTTTGGGCTATGACCAGACGAGGTAAAATTTCATGAAATAAACGTGTGTTAGCCAATATGAGAAACACGTTACTACTATAAAGGAAATGATTAATTTTTTTGACTTAAAATCTAATTGAACTAGGAGAGATGACAAATGGAAATAGGGATTACGTCTTTTGTAGAAACGAAACCAGATGTACATAGTGGTGAAGTGATAAGTCACGCACAGCGATTGCGTGAAGTTGTTGAAGAAATCGTTCTTGCTGATCAAGTAGGACTTGATGTGTTTGGTGTTGGTGAGCACCATAGGAAGGATTATGCAGCATCCTCTCCAGCGATGGTTCTATCAGCGGCGGCACCACAAACGAAAAAGATACGGCTAGCGAGTGCAGTAACTGTACTTTCTTCAGCTGATCCTGTGCGCGTTTTTCAGGATTTCTCTACACTGGATGGCATTTCAAATGGACGCGCGGAGATTATGGCGGGTCGTGGTTCCTTTATCGAATCTTTTCCATTGTTTGGCTATAACATGAAGGACTATGAAGAACTGTTTGAAGAACATTTGGACCTACTTCTCAAAATACGTCAGTCCGAAAAAGTGACTTGGGAAGGCGGACATCGACCAGCAATCAATAATTTAGGTGTGTATCCAAGACCTGTTCAAAATCCTTTACCGATATGGGTTGGTAGCGGTGGAAATCAAGAGTCTGCTATCCGTGCCGGTTTTCTGGGATTACCACTTATGCTGGCGATTATTGGTGGTAGCCCCATGCACTTTGCACGAATTGTACAGCTATATAAGAAAGCGGCAGCTCACGCTGGTCATGATGTATCAAAACTTCAGGTGGGATCTCATTCGATTGGATTTGTTGGAGAGAATACGGAATTGGCAGCAGATACATTTTTCCCATCCACTCAGGCAGGCATGAATAAACTTGGTAAAGAGCGGGGGTGGCCTTATTATGATCGTTCCAGCTTTGATGCTGCACGAAGTTTTGAAGGGGCATTGTATGTTGGTGATCCAGATACAGTCGCCGAAAAAATCATCCATCTTCGTAAGCATGTAGGGATTACACGCTTTATGATGTATGTACCATTAAGTACCATGCCACATGATCAAGTCATGCGTGCCATAGAATTGCTTGGAACAGAAGTTGCCCCTCGTGTAAGAGAGGAAATTGCCAAATGGGAAGCTGAAGGAGAACAGGAGACACATCTATTCCGTTAATTATTCCATAAGGATTGCATCAAGTCTCATTATTTAATTGGAGGAATTTACATGAAAATTGACAGTCGAGTATTACCAGAATTAAAACAGGCTTTCTCCCAATTTCCAGGCTTTCAATTAGAGGGGGATTTAGAGGCGAGTCGAAGTCTCTTGTCGAATCCACATTTGGAAAAATCAGAGCTTGTACACATGACCAAGCGAATGATTCCTGGCGCTGCTGGCGAGATGTTAGTTAAAATTTACGAACCCGTTGAGAACAATCTTGATAAACTTCCAGCTATGCTGTGGATTCACGGTGGCGGATACGTAATGGGACACCCCGATATGGACGATGTTTTGTGTGAACGCTTTGTTCAGAATGCTAAATGCGTTGTTGTGTCTGTCGATTATCGACTTGCTCCCGAACATCCTTATCCAGCGGCTATCGAAGATTGTTATGCAGGATTGGTTTGGATGACAAATGAGGCAGACTCGCTGGGCATTGATGTGAATCGAGTTGCGATCGCCGGTGCAAGTGGAGGCGGTGGACTAACCGCAGCGCTTGCGTTAATGGCTCGGGATAAAGGAGGTCCATCTATTATATTCCAGATGCCGCTGTATCCGATGCTTGACAACCGCAACATAACACCATCAAGCTATGAGATTACAGAAGACCACGCAACATGGAATAGAGCAAACAATTTGACGGCTTGGAGTATGTACTTGGGCAAGGAGAAAGATTCCAACGAGCTATCTCCCTATGCCGTACCTTCGAGAGCAGAAAACTTAGCCGGGCTACCGCCAACTTATACATGTGTAGGTCAACTCGATTTATTTCGAGATGAAACCATTGAATATGTAACACGACTTGCACAAGCAGGAGTAGACGTTGAATTTCACCTCTACCCCGGCTGCTTCCATTGCTTTGACGTATTTGTGCCTGAATCCGTAGTAAGTCAGCGTGCCAGTCAGAATTATTTTGATGCGATGGCACGGGCACTTCATCCATAATTTATCTTGGCTCAGTCATCAGGGTGTTCAACTGAAGGCATGAGTGATAGCTCTAGGTTTATTCGATGAGAAAAGATTACAGGACGAAGTACAAATAGTGCCACCATATACTTTGAATTTTGCACCTTACTCATTGATTTAAAAACAGTAAATACTTCAAAGATTGAATAGCTAACCAAGGTTTCAAAATAATGCAGTACGAGAGGTCACCTTGAAAGAGGTGGCCTCTCAAAATCAGTTTAAGCCTAGCAACCTAAAAGAAATCCCTCTAAAATGATTGTTATATATGATCGAAAATGTAGAATGAAATTGAAGATAAAAAATATTTTCAGGAGGTTATCATGACATTTGATGAATTGAAAAAAAACAAACCAACAACCTCATGGGTTGAGTATGATGAAGATGGGGAATTTTTCACTGAAGAAAATATAAGTGCAACAAATAAGGTTCTTGACACTTACATTAACAATTTAGAGCAATTAGGTGAGGATCCAACCGAAGTCGAAGTAATGCAATTTGTTAAAGAGGTCGTTATTAAATTAAATGAACTAAATATCGAACATGACCATTTTATCGAAACAATGGAAAGAGAAGATCTCTATGAATTTATCGATGCAGCTGCACGAATAGCTGGCTTAGAATCCGAAGAAGATATAACAGAAGAATGGCGAGAATGGAAAAAAAGTTGCACCTCTATTTGTTAGAGGTGCAACTTTTTTCATACGCCAATTGAATTCATGATTTGATACCACCAAAAGGCAGTCTCTCTCAAAACTCAATCCTCTCCCCAACTCCGTGCTCCACCGCTCTCTCATACAAATACTTCGCAACGATAATATCCACTACCGCCAAACCAACTGATTTGAAAATAGTAATCTCTTCGTCGTTTTCACGGCCGGCTTTTTCGCCGCTTATAATTTGACCAAGTTCGGCATGGATGTTGCTTGCTTCAAATAGACCTTCTTTTATTGGAACTTGAAGGTCACCTGTTTCTTCTAGTGCTGCTTCTTTTGATTCGACTACTACTTTGTTAGCGCCCGCGATGGCGTGGGATGGTAGTTCTTGCATGCTTGGCCTGAATGAGCCGACGGCGTTTATATGGACGCCTTTTTGTAGTTTTTCTGAGAAGACTGGTGTGGATGCGTTTGTAGTTGTGACGATGATGTCTGCTTCGCTTATTGCTTCATTTGCATTTGTGTGAACGTAAGCAGGTGTATTGAATCTCTCTTGTATGTATTGCGCAAATGCATACGCTTTTTCTTCTGTTCGATTGTATAAAATGACCTTTTCAATATCTCTTACCGCAAATACAGCTTCGGCAATTCCCTTCGCCTGTTCGCCTGTCCCGATGATGCATAAAGTTTTTGCATCATGACGAGCTAAATGTTTTGTCGCTACTCCTGATAAGGCACCTGTTCGAATCATTGTTAAATAGGATCCTTCTAAAAGTGCGAGCGGTTCTCCCGTTTGAAAGTCAGATAGCATTACAATCCCGTTTATCGTTTTCTTTCCTATCTTTTTATTCTGCGGGACTACTGTTACTACTTTTAAACCAATTTCCTCAAGTCCTTCCGCTACGGAAGGCATAATTAATGCCGTATTTTTCTCATTAGCAAATGGCAAAGAACCTCGTATTGGCGTGATTGTTCTTTCTGCGGAAAATTCTTGTAAAGCAAGCGCCGCGTATGCAATGACTTCATTCATATTTACTAAGTTTCTTTGTTCGTTCGCGCTTATGACTAGCATATCTTTCCACCTCCTCCTTCTATCCTAACAAAAATCCTCGATTTAAATCATCTCTCGGGTCTACAACGAACTGATGAAATCCTGTAATAAATGCATGCCCTGTTACTTTCGAAACGACAGCTTCGTATGTATCTACCGCTGTTATCGACAATACTTCTCCTTCGAATTTTCCGTCAGTAATACATTCATGGACGAAAATTTCTCCCTTGTGTAAAGCATCTTTTTCAAAAAGAGTTGCGATTCTTGCGGAAGTTCCTGTGCCACAAGGGGAACGATCTACTTGCCCATCAGCGAAAATTGTTACATTTCGTAACGTTGCGTCTTTTTCTTTCGGTTCATCTGAGAAAATAACGCCGTATATTCCTTTTAAATCTTCTTCCAGTGGGTGCTTTACTTCCATTTGGCTCTCAATATAGTGTTTAATTTTACCGCCCCACGTTTGAATAGCAGGTAAGTCCTTGAAATCAACTTTCAAGCCAAATTCCTTACAATCTACTACCGCATAAAATGCTCCGCCAAACGCGATATCTACTTGAAACTCATAGTTATCTATTTTAATAGGAACGTCTTTTTTGTATACAAATGAAGGAACATTTTCAAATGATACGGACTCTACTTCGCTCCCGTTATATTTTGCATACGCGACTACTTCCCCAGCAGGGCTATCAATAATGAACTTTTGTTTCTCACCTGTCACTTCAAACATACCTGTTTCAATTCCGACTGTAATAACGGCGATAATACCATGACCACACATCGTACTCCAGCCTTCATTGTGCATAAATAATACACCAAAATCAGCGTGAGCACTTGCAGGTGGTGTAATGATACAACCGTACATGCCGTGATGTCCTCTCGGTTCATACATAAGAATTTCGCGAAGATGATCCAAATGTTCCATACAGTATGCGCGTCTTTCTAACTGCGTTTCTCCCTTTATTTCTGGCACACCGCCTGTAATAATTCGAAGCGGTTCCCCAGCTACGTGAGCATCAATTGTCGTATACACTTTACTAACCTTCATTTCTATCTCTCCCCTATATGTTGATACTCTTTTTCTTGCAAATATCATGCCAACGCATAGGGTATAAATTTGTATACATTGTGTAAAAAAGCATACACTGCTGTCTATTTTTTTATACACTGTCCGGAAGCTATTTTATGGAACACCTCGATACAACCAGGCTTATTATTTTCAATGGAAAGTTACTTCCACCCCCAACATATACTGTTCAAAAGCAAAAGGAAGTGATCTCATGTACTACGGAACAAAAGGTTGGTACGTAGCCGAACTGAAAAAATTAGGTGTGCGCTATCATGAAGGACGCAAACTAGAAAGTTACCGCGGACACGTCTTACGTAATTTACTAACTGCAGAACAAGAGAAGACAAAAAAAGAGTAATCTGTTATCGAGTGCTTCTCGGCATTTATCAACGATTCAACAATTCCCGCCAAATCACTCCTCCATTCCACCAACCAATCACACATCAATACAAACAAAAAAGGTCACCCAAACGGGTGACCTTCCTTTCTTATTCACAAACAAGAATTTGTCTAGTAAATGATCCTTTTCTTGTAATACAGCGATCTGTAATTTCAAATCCTGCTTCATGGATCATGTCGTCCATCGTTTCCATCGTGACAACGACTACCTTTTTAGCGATGCGGCGCGCACTTGAAAGAATCGAGAACTGGTCTTCTGGTGTTGCATGCGTAAATAAGTCGTATGGCATATCAATAATGGCAACGTCGTAGTTCTCAGTAATTTCCTCAATCGGACCTATTGTTACTGTCCCTTCGAACCCGAAGTGTGCGATATTTTTTCTCGTTCCAAGAACTACAAGTGGATTTATATCTCTACCAACAATGTTAATCCCCATAGAAAGTGCTTCTACTACTACTGTTCCAATGCCGCAGCACGGGTCAATTGCTCGTACTCCTTCTGGATTAGGCACCGCAATATTTGCAACTGATCTCGCAACACGTGTGCTAAGAGATGTCGAATAACTATGCGGTTTTTTTATGTGATGATACCAAACTGGTTCACTTTCTACATAGTGTCCAAAGTACCAGCGTCCTCCAAGAGGAACAATCCCGAATACACGCTCTGGATTACGAACATCCGCTTCTCCTTCAATATGCATACCGAGGTCACGTTCAATGAGACGTCGCTCTCCATATTCAATTTTATTTTCTTTGCCAAGATCATTGATTTTAACGAAGATAACTTTAAACGACGCCCCCGCCAAATCAATTTGTTCCACTTGTTTTAGAATACTTTCTAAGTCGTCTCCTTCATACATAACCTCAACGCGCTCTTTTATAAACGCACTTCTACTCGGTTCAATTTTGACATCACTTTTCAAAATATTAACGTGAGATTCCATTCCAAAGAACGAGCGCATTTCCAGGTAACATAAAGCACGCTCCTCCTCGCGAAATGCATACGTATATATACATGCAGGTGTTTTACTATAATTATTCAATCTATGATCATCCTCTATCGTTTAAAATTGTTATGATTACAATTGCTACAATACTTTTTCGTATAAAATTAAATGATATCACATGCCGGAAATAAAGAGAAACGTTAATAAATAAAAGAGACTGCCTATTGGCAATCTCTTTTTATTTATTAACGGAAAGAAGATACGTTATTACCCTTTGCTTCGTAATAATCTAAAATACCTTGATAAATCGCTTCTGCTGCATCTTGTCTCTGCTTTGGTGTAGCGATTTTATCTGCATCACTTTTATTATCTACAAATGCTAATTCTGTTAATACAGCTGGCATTGTATTTTCTCTAATCACATATAGATCACCTTTTTTCACACCACGGTCTGTTGTTCCCAGTGCTTTCACAAGACGGTCTTGAATTTTTTGTGCTAATAAACGACTTTCATCTACATATGGATTCGTTGATCTTGTCGGTGCTGCTGCATAATAGAATGTTTCTGTACCATGCCCTTTTTTATCTTCCGTACCGTTACCATGAATACTTACAAAAATATCTCCATTATGTTCCTGTGCAAATTCTACACGTTTCTTTAATGAATCAGGACCACTTGTTCCTGGGCGTGTATTATCTGTACGAGTGAACATCACAGTAAATGGTGTCTTTTTCTCAAATATTTTCTGTAATCGTAATGATACATCTAATACAGTTTCACTTTCTTTCTCATAATAACCAGGATTACCCGAGTCAATTCCACCGTGACCTGGATCAATAATAATCGCTTTACCTTCTAGGAAGTTCTCTTGTTTTACTGGGTTTAATTGATTTTTATCAACCCACTGGAAGCCAGCGCCTACGCGGATACGAATCCAGCTGCCACTCTCTTCCATAATCGTTACTGTTTGTGCATTATATGTACCTAGCACTTTAGAACTATGTGAAGCTGTTTCATATGCAGTAAAGTCTTGGTTAATCGTTTCTGTTTTTTCTGTTAAAGGTGTCCACTTCTCACCTTTACTTGTTACAATTTTCAACCAGCCGTCTGCTCTTTGCTCTTTCACTTCAACCATTTGTGGCTTATGCTGAACGTCAGTAATACCAGATGATAATGATGGTTGATGATATGTAATAAAGTTTCTATTCATATACATTTTTTTTGATGTATTTGTTTTATCTTTATCAGCCATTGCAATGAACTGAGCTGCTTCTGCACGAGTTACAGTTCCTTCAGGATTCCAGCCATTTCCTGTACCCTTAGAAATCTCTAAAGCTACTAAAATATTAGCTTGTTTCTTACCCCAATGAGGTTCCAAATCTTTAAACTGTGTTGGAAGTTCTCCAATAATTTTTTTATCTAATGAGTATGCTTGTACTAACATAGATGCCATAGATGCACGGTTAATTTTACCGAATGGATTGAAATTACCAGTACCATCTCCACTAATTGCACCTGCTTTTTCCACTGCAGCAATGTACGGTGCTGCCCAATGGCTTTGTGCATCTTTAAAAGATGGTTTTGCTTTTGGATCGATTGGTAAACCAAGAACGACTGCTAAGATTTTTGCAGCTGATCCTCTATCTACTGCTTCAGATGGAGAAAACGTTCCATCTGGCTTTCCATCAAGCGCTTTTTTCCCTACTAAATAATCAACTGATTCTTGCGCCCATGTAGGAACATCCGAAAACTTCTTCGCTGCTGCGAAACTACTTACTGGAGACGATAATAAACTTGCGGCTAAAATACCTGCCGCGACTGCACGATACTTCATAAAAAATAATACTCCTCTCGATAATCACCTTTTAATAACGCGTAATCTTAATATACAAATCATAACAAACCCGAACAAAAAAAATTAGTGCGCCTCTATCATTTTATAATACTCGAATTATGTAGTAAACCTACTTTCTTAATATTGTAAAATAAAATACAATTAATTTACTTTTTGTTGAATAAAATCGATTTCTCTGCAAACAAAAATAGGCTACCTCTGGCAGCCTATTTCTTTTCTTATTCCGCAATCATCTCTGATAATACATATGAATAAACAAGTGCTTCTGTATGTGCAATCGAACTTTCATGTGTACGCTCAAACGCATGAGAAGAATCAATACCCGCTCCAATTAATGCATGTTTCACATCAAATCCAGCGTGAATCGCAGCCGATGCATCCGATCCATAGTACGGATAAATATCTACTTTATATTCAATATTGTTCGTTTTCGCAAGCTCTACTAAATGTTTACGCAGTGCATAATGATACGGACCACTAGAGTCTTTTGCACAAATAGATACTGTATATTCGTCAGATGCTTGTCCATCACCTAACGCCCCCATATCAACTGCTAAATATTCAACCGTTTCTTCTGGAATATTAGAGTTACCACCGTATCCAATCTCTTCATTGTTAGAAATTAAGAAATGAGTTGTATATGGTAATGTTACGTTTTCGTCTTGTAATCTTTTAATTAATTTTAATAGAATCGCAACACTTACTTTGTCATCTAAATGACGTGATTTTATGTATCCACTCTCTGTAATTTGAACGCGCGGATCGAATGAAACGAAGTCTCCTACTTCAATTCCTAATTCGCGCACTTCATCAGCTGAAAATACACGCTCATCAATACGAACCTCAATATTTTTCTCGTCGCGTTTCGCTTCACCTGCATCTTTATATACATGCACAGATGTTTGATGCATTAAAATCGTTCCTGTATACGTCTTACCGCTTGATGTTTCAATTTCGCAATATTCCCCTTCTACAGAGTTCCAGCGAAATCCACCAATCATAGAAAGACTCAGACGACCGTCAGATTTAATTTCTTTCACCATCGCACCTAACGTATCAACGTGTGCCGTTAATAAACGGTGCTGTGCATCATTTTTCCCTTTTACCGTTAAAATAAGAGCGCCTTTATTGTTACGCTTCGTTTCTACGTTCCACTCACTTACATAGTTTTCAATAAAACGAATGATTTTCTCTGTATTTCCAGATGGACTTGGAATAGAGACAAGCTCCTTAATCAATTCCATCGTTTCTTTCGCATGATGTGCCATTGTCGTTCCCTCCTCATTTTCTCTATTATTTAGTATACCGAATTTACTATAAATCCTCTACTCATATAGCTTAATTTTCTAAATTGCGGTAAAATTCTTTTTAGTATACAAAAGGAGATATAAACTATGAATATATCAAAAAAATATATACATACTGCATTCATCTGGTTTTTAGCATCATTATTTTGTTTACAAGTTTCTTATGCAGTTCACACTACTACTTCTATTACAATTGGCTGGCTATTAACAGTTATCTTCTTCATTATTAGTTTAATTGCAACAAAAAAGCATAGCGTTACTCACTAACGCTATGCTTTCCCTACGAAACTATTCTTCTGAAACATCTAATAAATAAATGCCTCTTTCAAACCCACCGCGCTCTATTTCTCTTTGCTTTCGTAGACGTTCTACATCTTCAATTGTTGCACCTTCTGCACGCGCTAATGAGATAATTACTTCCAGTGCATCCGCAAGAGAATCAAGCGCATGTTCACGCTCTTTCATAGAAGCAAATTCACGAATTTCTTCTGTTCCAATTTTCGCTAAAGCTTGTATGTATGCTTGTCCTGTTAAATTTTGTGCTGTATATGTTTTTCCAGACATCAAAATCTTCTCTGGAACACGATCTCTTACTAACTTGTTATATGCTGACATCATTCATCCTCCTATGTTTAATAACATCCGAGCTCCGCTGTATAGAAAAACCATTTTTTCTTCACGCACGCGCTAAGCATATCAATCCCTGATCCATGTGCTCTTACGTGCGGAAAGAAATAGTGCTCTAATTCTTCTTCCTTACCATATAAAGTTTGGTACTCAGCTGGAATTGCTTCTTTTTTCACATCTTTTTCTTTCGTCACCCCGCCAGAAAACGCAACGCTTGGATGTCCTTCAAAAAACAACGCAGTTCGCACCGCCATAGATGGTGTACTATGCAATGCATAATATGCTATGACAATTATGCCGATAACACCGATAATTTTCTTCATATATTACTCCTAAAAAAAAGTGCTAACACAATTATACTAAAATGTGTTAGCACTTTCTCCCCTTTACCTTAAATTAACCGGCAGTAAAACTACCATTAATTAATATTTCACTTTATTCTCCTTTAAATGCTGGCAAGCGTTTTTCTAAAAACGCAGCAATGCCCTCTTTATGATCCGCTGTTTGTCTCATCGCATATTGACCACGCTTTTCAAGTTGCAGCGTTTGTTCTAAATTAGAGCGATTTACTTCACATAAAATTTGCTTCGTTTGAATCATCGCTTTAATCGGCTTTTGTGACCATTCACTAATTTTTTGCTTCACAGCCGTTTGGAAATCCTCGCCGATTACTTCATCAATTAAGCCGATATCAAGCGCTTCTGTTGCTGATAATTTCTTTCCTTCCCAAATAATTTGCTTCGTCATATTTTCACCGACACGCTTTTGAAGGAAGAAATGGCCGCCTCCATCTGGAATTAAAGCGATTCCAATAAAGTTCATCGCAATAACGGATGAAATATCCGCCATCACATAGTCAGCTGTTAACGCAATACTTAATCCAAGACCAGCAGTTGGTCCATGAATAGCGCTAATAACGAGCTTCGGCATCGTATATAAAGTGACAACGACTTCAGAAATGGTATTCATAATACCATCAAACTTGCTTTCATCATTACTCGAAAGCATCGATTTAATATCTCCACCCGCAGAAAAACCACGGCCGTTTCCGCATAACACAACAATGTGTGCAGAACTCTCCGCTACTTCTTTCAATTTTTGTAATAACTCTTTTAATGTTGGCTCATCTAATGCATTTAACACCTCTGGGCGATTGACCATAACCGTTGCAACGCGCCCTTCATACTTCACAACGACAGATTCTGTTTTACTTGTTACTTCCATTATATATACCCCTCTTTTCTACATAAAGATTATAC
Organism: Bacillus thuringiensis; assembly: GCF_022095615.2. Taxonomy (NCBI): domain Bacteria; kingdom Bacillati; phylum Bacillota; class Bacilli; order Caryophanales; family Bacillaceae; genus Bacillus; species Bacillus thuringiensis. The sequence goes on along the minus strand of NZ_CP155559.1, from coordinate 896,228 downwards.
TTATATAATTATAGAAAGGAGTTGAAAAACCCTTCTTTTTTCTTAATTTTCTGTCTAATAATCTCGTAATTTGTATATAACCTTGTATAAAACATACAATTTCGTTAAAAAATATAGGAATTAAAGTCGGTTTATCGCCTCTCCTCATCTATTTACCATTACAATGAAATAGTGTATCCTTAAGTCTGATATAAAAATTAAATATAGAAATTCATTCTCCTTCCTATTTATATAGAGGCTCTGAAATAAAGGAATGAAGAAATGGAGGAACATATGGTTACTAAGTTAAAACAGACGGATAGCTCCTTCCCGCATTTCCTGCTGCTATTCATTGTGTTTCAACCAATCTTAGATTTATTAACGTCTTTTTCAATCTATGTATTACACATGAGCGCAACAGTCGGAATCGTAGTCCGTTTCGCCTTTATGCTTCTTGCATTAGGTTATCTACTTCTTCACCATAAACAACAAGGCGCGAAAAAGTATATTCTTTATTTATGTCTATTTGGCATCGTGCTCGCAATCGGCCTTGTGAATAATTTAATGGTCAAATCTCCAGTTTCATTTGGAGAAGAAGTGAAATTTATTTTGAAAAGTGTATATCCAATTGTACTACTGTTTGGATATATTATCGCAATAAAAGAATTAAAAAATAACGAATATGCGTTTCATAAAATCATTACGTATTTCTTATATGCAACATTAATTTTAAGTATTTCAATCATCGCGGCTATGGCAACTGGTACAGATTTTCCAAGCTATCCGAACTCAAAGATCGGTTCAAGAGGATGGTTCTTTGCTGGAAATGATTTAAGTTCCATTTTCGCAATTATGTTCCCAATCGTTGTCTTATACTCGGTTCATAAAACAACTTCTTTCTCAAAAGCGTATTACTGGATTCCAACTGTACTTGCGATGTATGCAAGCATTATGATTGGAACGAAAGTTGGCTATGGTGCCATCGTTATTACACTTGGTATCGCTCTTTTCTTCTTATTCATTGAATATATGATACATCGTAAAAAAGAAGGAAAAGGATTCACATATCTTGTAAATACAGTTGTTGCTGCTGTCGTATTAGGAGGGTTACTCGTACTTACACCGCAAACTCCTATCGCCAAAAACATGAGCATCCATTTACAAATATATGAATACAAAAAATCAGTACAAGAAGAAAAAGACCGAAAAGAAGGAAAAGTAATTAAAGAAGAAGAACATAAGCAAGGCGAACTAACAGACTCTGAAATGAAAAGTTTAATTTACAGTGATCGCGACAAATTTTTAAAAGTATATAAACAATACTATAAAGAAGCACCACTATCTCAAAAACTATTTGGAATGGGGTACGCTGGTAACTATACAACGAAAATGAAGTTAGTCGAAATGGATTTCCACGACCTATTCTTCGCATTCGGAATTGTCGGTTTCCTTATGTACTTACTGCCGCTTCTTTATTTCGGTATAAAAATATTCATTCGCATCATCACAAACTTTAAGAAACTATTTAGCGTAAAACATATGCTACTAGCTAGCACACTCGTCTTATCGCTTGGAATCGGCTTTATGTCTGGACACGTATTAACAGCACCAGCCGTTAGCATTTTCTTCGTTGTTATACTCGCTTACTTAATTGTTGATTTAGAAATAGAATAAAAGAAGCAGCATCCAGATGGATGCTGCTTCTTTTCTATTCCAACCCTTTACCGCCTCTAGCATTCAAAGTGCTCATTCTTTCTGCTCCAGTAATCATTGGTTTTGCTCTCTTAATTAAATTTTGTGTAGACTCTAACATTAAAGATGCTTTATGCGCTTCTTCATTACTCCATACTTCAAAAACATATACAGCATTCGGCTCGTCATCTGAAGTACTTACAATATACACTTCACAACTATGAAGTGAGTTCATTGATTCCGCAGCCTCTAGCAAAATACCCGTTAATTCTTCCCGGTTACTTTCTTCCACAATAAACTTACCATACAATCCGAATTTACTCATTCTTCTCCCCCTTAATTTTGCCTCTCCCTTTATCCAAACTAATATTTCTACATCCATATTTATGTTTCCTGTAAAAAAAGACCGAATCACATTATGATTCAGTCTTTTTTACAAAACTATTTTTTCTATTGAAAAGACGCCCGAATTTCCTCCAGCACCTCATCAATATTATCTTTCGTAATAACAATACCGAAATCTTTCGGCACAGTACTATCTTCTTCATTTACAACTTTATGTGCAATCATCTTCCCGATTTCCGGTCTGAAATGATGTCCATCCATATAGTTATCTAAGTTCTTTGTTACTGAATTTAAATACATGAAATGATGTACTTCTCCAAATACATCGACAGCATCATGGAGCCATCTCTTATAATCTTCCCATCGTCCTGATTGAATCATCGTACGGAACAACGGCTCTGAAACAGGCGTTGTGAAAATATAAAACTTTGCATTCGGATTATGGGATTTTACAGTACCTAATATTCCCTTCATATTTTGATACTCATAATTCCCGCCGTAAATCTCTCTACTAAATTTATCTACTTGCGCAGCGATTTGTGCGTCGCGCTCTTCTTTCGTATACTCACGCATCGATTTTACATTATCACGATTATATACATCGATAGTCTTATTGTGATGAATAGAGTTTTGAATTGTATTTCGGGAGTATGTAATCCCATCCATACTCACATACGATTTAATTGGATATAGTAAGCTTTGCGCTTCATTAATATACACTTCTGGTTTATCAAAACCGATTTCTCTATTTTTGTTCGTTCCAAGGAAATCTAAACCAATCACAATAGAAGATAGTTCACTACCTTTTCGTTCTTTTGCATATTCAATGTACGCATCATATTCACGTGGATCTGTACTACTTACCGCATAATTAAATGCGTTTAATCCGGTAAAATCATTTTCATTGATAAACGTTGTTCTACTACTTCCAAGTATAACGCCATCATAAGTAAACGGACGATATGTTATATAATTCGTTTTTTGTTGTCTCTCATTAAACCCAAACTGAACATCATTCCACTTATTTTTATGCGAGAATAACCAAAGTGAATCTGCATAGCCATTAAATATTCCAACACCTGCAAGTGGAACAAAAACACATACAAAAACGAAAATAAGCCACTGTTTGTTTTTCATATTCTCCACCTAGAAATTAAAGTATAAAAACTCACTAATACTCGTTAAATGCAACACACTATACACAAGTAATATTGCAGTAAATAACGCCGTCCATACTGTCGGACGGAATGAGTCTTTTAACTGAATTGAATTTTTTAAGAAGAAACTAATACATAATGCCCCGAAAATGTACGCTACTATTTCCGTATTTAATAATGAAACATGATATGCTTCAGTAAATGAAACACCGTACTCTGTTAAAAATTGTAGTTTCTCCATAATAAACACCGGGAACACGCTATTTGCTAGTTCGAATCCATTAAATCCAAACATTCCTTTTAACACTTTCACCGCATCATGCATCGATGTTGCTCTAAAGAATACCCACGTTATATTAATGAAGAAAAACGTCACGAGCCATCCTGCCCAGGCCGGCATGCGACCTCCTGCTTTATTCCACAAACGATGAATGACAGAAGCTAATCCGTGCAGAAATCCCCAGAAAATAAACGTCCAACCTGCTCCATGCCAAAGTCCACTTATTAAGAAAACAATCATAATATTGACGTATGTACGCGTAATTCCTTTTCTATTTCCTCCGAGAGAAATGTACACATATTTCGTTAAAAACTGGCTTAATGTCATATGCCAGCGATGCCAAAAATCTTGTATACTCACCGCTTTATAAGGGGAATTAAAGTTTTGAGGCAATTTAATATTAAACATTAACGCAATCCCAATTGCCATATCACTATATCCACTGAAATCAAAGTATAGCTGGAATGTAAACGCTAATGAGGAAAGCCACGCTTCAACAAATGTTAACGACTGCTGTACATCAAACCCTTCCCGTACAACGGGAGATAAAACATCCGCAATCCCTACTTTTTTGAAAATACCGATGGCAAATACAAAAATACCGAGAACGATATAATTTGATTGCCAACGCTTTTTACTACGATCAGCAAACTGAGGCATAATTTGCGCATGGTGCACAATTGGTCCTGCAATAAGTTGCGGAAAAAATGTTACAAACAGAGCGTAATCAAGAAAATGACATGCCTCCGTTTCCCCACGATACGTATCTACTAAAAACGCAATCTTTTGGAATGTATAGAAACTAATCGCAAGCGGTAACGTTAATGATAATAATGTAAAATGAGTTCCAAATAACGAATTTACATTTTGTAAAAAGAAATCATAGTACTTAAAATAACTAAGCATTCCTATATTAAATATTAAGCCTACTGTTAAAAGAAGTTTACTCTTATACTTCACGAGCCTCATTCCGATAAAGTAGTTCACAAGGAGCGATATTAACATAAGCGGCAAATATTTTATATTCCAATAACTATAGAAAAATAAAGATGCTGCCACAAGCCAAGCTTTCGCTAAAGTAGTTTGTCCAAATTTATTTAATAGAAAATATAAAAGAAATGCTATCGGTAAAAATAAAAAAATAAACTCAAACGAGTTAAATAACACACCATCTCTTCCCTTCTAAACAAATCACACCTTATTCATCTTATCTTATCCAGATAGCGAGTGTCAAAAGGATTCCATACCGCTTTCCTTCTATTATATAGAATAATTATTTTCATCGAATTATTAACATGATAAAATATTAAAGGCATCATTATATAAAAGAATATATAATAGATATGTCGGTTTTTTTGCACGAAATGTATTTCGAAAAAGTGAGGAGAGTCCTTTGGTATTTAGTAGTTCGATTTTCTTATTTATCTTTTTACCTCTCGTATTATTTTTCTATTTTATAGTGCGTGCCGAGCTACGTAATTTCGTATTACTTGCATTTAGTTTAATTTTCTATGCATGGGGCGAACCACGTTTCGTTCTTTTAATGCTCTTTTCCATCGTATTAAACTACTGCTTTGGCCTACTCGTGCATCATTATGATAAACGAAAAAATATGAAAGTCACATTTTTAATTATGGCTGTGGTAGGAAATATTTTATTACTATCTTATTTTAAATATATTTCATTTTTCACAGACATTTTAAACAACGTATTGCACTTATCTATTCATGTGGAACCTATTCCACTACCAATTGGAATTTCATTTTATACATTCCAAGCGATGTCCTATGTCATCGATATATACCGTAAAGATGGGGATGTTCAAAAAAATCCACTTAACTTAGCGCTATATATATCTATTTTCCCTCAGCTTATTGCCGGACCAATTGTTCGTTACAATATCGTCGCTGAGCAAATTAAAACGCGCATTCATTCTTTTGAACGATTCATAGAAGGTATTCAAATCTTCGTTCTCGGACTAGCAAAAAAAATATTAATCGCCAACCAAGTCGGATTTGTAGCCGATAAAATATTTGCCTTACCACCATCTGAAATAAGTGTTGGAACGGCATGGATCGGTATTATTGCCTACACCCTGCAAATTTATTTCGATTTCTCAGGGTACTCTGATATGGCAATCGGAATTGGAAAAATGTTCGGATTTGATTTCCCGAAAAACTTCAACTATCCGTACATCTCTAAATCGATTTCAGAGTTTTGGAGAAGATGGCATATTACACTTGGTTCTTGGTTCCGCGATTACATATATATCCCGCTCGGCGGAAATCGCGTTTCAAAACTAGCGAATTATCGTAACCTCTTCATCGTATGGGGATTAACTGGTTTATGGCACGGGGCAAGTTGGACATTTATCGCCTGGGGCTTATATTACGGCTTTATTATTTCAATTGAAAAAGCTGGATTCGAAAAAATATTAAACAAACTATGGAAACCGCTGCAACATGCATACGTATTACTAATCGTTATGATTGGTTGGGTCTTCTTCCGAGCTGACAACTTCGCTTACTCGTTCCAATATTTAAAAGCGATGTTCGGCATAGGAGGACAATCTTTCATCGATGACAACACAATGTTATACGTACATGAATACATTATCGTATTTCTCATTGCCTGTATCGCAGCGACGCCGATTTTAAAACGAATAAAAAACATACTAGAACTTGCGCCAAAAACGTATATGTTCACGATGCAAATTGTACGGCCTATATTACTACTAACATTATTTATGATTTCGGTTATGTACTTGATTAACTCAACATATAATCCATTTATTTATTTCAGGTTTTAACTTATCCCGCTATTTGCCGGGCAGTAAAAGCCCGATTGGTTAAGGCTGATAACCAGTGGAGGATGTCCCCACTGATTAAAGTTTCACTTTATGTAGGAAGGAAAAGTTATTATGAAAAAATTGGGAAACCTCATCCTATTAATCGGTTTTCTCACCATTATCTTTTCATTTGGCATACTATCGGTACTCAAAACAGACCGAGCCATTTCACCAGTTGAAAATCGGCCGCTCGCTCAAAAACCAGCACTGACGAAAGAAGCTCTCCTAACTGGTAGCTTCTTTAAAGATTTTGAAACATACACAAATGATCAACTAATCGGACGAGATGAATTTATTAAAAGCTATACAATCGCCCAAATTAATATGGGCAAATCTCTCATTAACGACATTATTTTGACTGATGATAAATGGCTCTTGAAAAATCCAGCGTGGACGAAAAAATATAATGAAATTGATCAATCCATGCCCGCTATAAACGACTTATCTCAGTTTTCAAAAGAACAAAACGTTGAGTTTTACTTTGCTTTACCACCGTCAAAAACGAATGCTTTATCATTTAAATTACCTTCTCATATTTACACATATGCACAGGACAATTTAAATTACTTCCTAAAAAAACTTCCAGCTGACGTAAAGCCAATAAAACTGATGGAGCACTTTAAACAGAACTATACGAACGAAGAAATACAGGACATGTATTTCAAAACAGATCATCATTGGAATATGGACGGTGCCTTCTTAGGCTACCAATATATAATGAACACAATCGGGCAACAATCTTCTATATATAAAGGAAAAGAAATAAAAAAAGAAGACTATACTCGTACATGTGCGCAAAATAAGCATTTAGTCGGTAGCTTCAACAACCAACTATACCAACTCATCGATGCAACGGGTGAAAAATTGTGCTACTACACACCGAAAGACGGTTTCAATTTCACAAGTGTAACCGCAAAAGATGTGACAGGTACTGTTCACCAAAACTTAGATGACATATACGGCATAGAAAAACAAAAAGATACAACATCATACGCAGGTTATTATACGGACGACTATCCAGAAATCGTCTTTGAAAATAACAATGCACCAAATGAAGTACGTGCCTTAGTCCTAAAAGACTCATTCGCAAACGCAATCGTGCCACACTTAGCACAAAACTTTAAACATACATCTATCCTTGACCTGCGTCACTATCACGAAAAAGATGTATATCAATACATGAAAGACAACAACATTAACATGGTATTGTTCGTGTATAGTGATTCGAACTTGAGTGGGGATATGTTTAAGTTTAAGAAATAACTATTAAAAATAGGTCTCTTTAGAATCCTCTAAAGAGACCTATTTTTTTCAAAACCAAAAACAATCCTCATGTCACAATGACATGAGGATTGCAAATCTAATCATTAGATTTTTTCTTTAATAACGTTGATTGTTACAGCTTTCGTACCATACTCAGTAGTTGGTGCAAATCTGTCCTTCACAACTTTAAAGATTACTGTACCTTTATCTCCAAATGCAGTTGTTACACCTTTGAAGACGTCGTTTTTCTTAACAACATTGCCGTTTTCATCTTTAACTTCATCAGTTAAGAATTTGAATAAATCATTTTTTTCTTCAGATACTGTATCATTTGATTTAACAGCTGTTACATAACCAAGCGCAACATCATTACCATCGAATGTAGCATTGTCGTTACGATCTAAGTAAACTTTACCTTGATCTGGACCTTCAGCATCAACGATACGTACTTTATGTTCTGTTGAGATATTTAATTTGATGCCGTTTAGAACATCATCTTTATCACTCTTCACAACGTCTAGCACTCTGTCGATATCAACTTTACGGTTTTCGAATTGTTCAACCTCAACATCTTTAAATTTAACAGATGTAATTTGGATGTTTTCTTGTGTAACAGTAATAGTTGCGTGTCCAGCTGTAGCGCCATCTTTCGTTAAGATAACATCTGTAACACCTGCTGTTTTACCTGTTACTTTTAATGTTTTTCCTTCAATTTTAGCAGAAGCGATTTTATCATTACCTACTCTAAACTCATATCCTGCTAAGTCAGCTGCATCAGCATATACACCTTCAGTAGTGTAATTAGATAATTGGTATGCTACTTTATTTCCAGCACCAAGTGTAGTGTCAGCAGCTTCACCTTTTTGACCAGCTTTAGAAACAAGCTCTAAGCGTGGAGCTTCATGACCGACGTTGCTCTTCGTAACTTCAACATGAAGTGATCCATAACCTTCACCACTTGCATTTGGATTTTGGAAGTGGATTGTACCAGCTCCAACGTTCTCACCTTTAACTTGAATAGAAGATGTACCGATAGAACCTTCATTTGTTGTAGTAACATCTAATACTTTTACAACACCCGTTTGTGGGAATACTTCTTTAATCGCACCAGTATTCGCACCAAATGGATCGCCGTATTGGTCAGTCGTTACGAATGTTACTGGTAAAGATCTACCATCTACAACTTTTAATTGATCTGGGTTAGCTTTTACAGTTGTAAGCTTACGAGTATCCGTTTTTACAACGAAATCAAATGTTTTTGTTACATCGCCAACTTTAACTGTAAGTGTTGCAGAACCAGCTGCTTCCGCTTTAATTTCACCGTTTTTAACAGAGATAACACCTGGGTTAGATGATTTTAAGCTAATCGCGCTAGGATCAACAACTTTGTTTTCTTTATTAATTTGAGCAACAACTTTATGGATACCAGCTTTTTCACCAGCAACTAAAGTTTTGCTGTTTAATGTGAAGTCTGTTCCACTTAAAGCTTTAGCGTAATTTACACCAGCTTTATCTGTATCTACTGCAAATACAACATCTTTAATTGCAGTTGCTTCTGCATCAAGGTTTTTCACTTCGATAATACCAGTGTTAGAAACTGTGATGCCGCCACGTTTCGTAACTTGTACTTCCACTTTGTATTTACCTTCATCGATACCAACTGCTAGCTTACCAGTTTTTGACTCTGAAGTGCCACCTTCAAAGATGTTTGCTGGAGTGCCATCTAATTTATTCGCAACAAATTTCACATCATGACCAGCGATATCTAAATACTCGATATCAGCGTTGCCTTTTTCTTCATTTAATTTGAAGACAACTGCTTGATCTGCACGATCGTCATCGAATGTAAGTTGTTCTACGCGTAATTTTTTCACTTCGTATACATACTTTACAATAAATGTATTGCCTTTTACTTTAACAGGAAGCTCTTTATTTGGAGCAATTTTTCCACTTAACGTTACAACTGCAGATTTCCCATCTTTACTAGCTTCAAGTGCAATTGCTTTATTTCCTTCAAGCGTAACATCTTCAGCTGTAAGCTTGTTTAATCCTGTACCAGTTAACGTTAATTGTGTTGGCTCAGTAGCAGCAACGTTTGTTACTTTCGCATCACTGTTCTCTGGTTTTGCATATTTTTTATCTGTTAATGCGATAAATTGAGCTGCTTCTGCACGAGATACAGATTTATTTGGCTCCCATTTACCACCAGTACCTACAGAGATTCCAAGGTTGATTAGGATGTTAGCTTTCTCTTCACCCCAATGTCCTCTTAAATCATCAAAGTTTGTAACTAATGTGCCATCTACTTTTTCTTTTAAGTTATAAGCACCTACTAGCATAGACGCGAAAGAAGCACGGTCAATCTTTCCTTCAGGATAGAAATTATCTTTACCGTCACCTTTAACGATACCAGCTTTTTCAACTGCTGCGATATATTTAGCAGCCCATGTATTTTTAGCATCTTTGAAAGAAGGTTGCGCATTGTCATCAACTGGTAAATTTAAAATTTTAGTGAAAATAACAGCTGCAGAAGAACGATCGATTGTCTCATCTGGAGCATATGTACCGTCTGGCTTACCTGCAATTGCACCTTTTTCTACTAAGTAGTAAACTGAGTCTTTAGACCAGTGATTTTCCACGTCTGGGAACGTTTTACCTGCCGCTGCTACTGGAGCTACAATTCCTGCTACCATTGCTGCTGTCATCGTACCTGCGATTACTTTTTTGTAAGAGTTAGTCTTTGCCATTTTATAAATTTCCTCCTTCAGGAATATGCTACTAGTTTCATATCATATTAAATTTGAAAACTAGCTAGTTAGAAACGCCATAAAACAATAAAAACACAAACAAAAATACTATAATGAAAAGTAGTTCACATAATAAAATGATACAAACCGTTAGATGTAAATATAAGGGTTAAATACCATTTTTTGAAACAAGTTCATCATACTATACAAAACTATTCGTTATCAAGAACTTTCTCAAAAGAAGATTCGACACATTCTGATAATTCAGTCTTTTAATCGTATTATTCTGATATTAATAATACTCAAATATAGAAATGAATAAACTGTTTTTCCTACAAACCACTCTCACTGCGCTTCGCATATTTTTCATATCGAATACACAATTGGAATTATAGCATATATTTCCACTTTATCACTTAAATATTTTTTACAATAAATACAATTTTCAGACTACATTCGACCGTAAATTCTTGAATTCGACAAATTACACCTATATTCTTATGTTTTTTTAACAAAAAAAGGTGTGAATTTACAAATAATTTACATATCAATGTGGTATTCCTCTATTTTTGAAAACGTTTTCGATTTATTTCTCAATAAAGCTAACTACTAATCTGTAAAATATGATCTATTTTTTTGAGATCGTTTTATATAAAAATTAACCATAAAAAAAGAGCCCACATGATGTGGACTCTTTCTATTGAAAGAAACTTCAATTAGCGAGTTGCTGTTACTGATTTGAAAGCAACAAGTGCATTTCCTGCTTTGTCAGCAGTTTTGAACTCATATTTAGCATTATTTTCTAATTCTTTAGCTTTTACTGTTACTGTACCAGTTGCTAAGTTAACATCTGTTGGAGCTGTTACTTTAAGAACTACGTCTTTAGCAGCTTCTGCATTTTCGTTAGCTTTTGCTACAGTTAATTCTACACCGTTTAAATCAACTGTGAAGTCAGTTGTATCAACGTTTACAGCTTCAGAGAATGTTAAAGTGATTTCTTTAGCATCAACTTTTGTAATTTTAGCTGATTTGAATTCAGGAGCTTTTGTATCTTTAACTTCTAATAATAGGTTTGCTGTACCCATTTTTACTCCATCTTTGTTTGCAACATTAGCTACTGTAAATTTAACTGTTTCTGATTTTTCGAAAGTAAATGTAGATGGTAATTCAATAATTGCATTTGTACCGTCTAATACAATTAAAGTACCTTCTGGTAATTTAGCACCAGCTAATGTGTAATTATTTACATTAGAAGCTGATTCAGCAACCTGACCACCTTTTACTTCTTTCTCAAAGTTTACTGTAATTTTATTTGTAGCTTTATCATAAGCTACAGCTTTTACTACTGGAGCTACTTTATCTGTTTCTTTTTCAGTTTCTTTTTCTACAACTTTTACTTCTTTAGTAAATGCTACAGACTCATTACCAGCTGCATCTTTTACAAGACCTTTTGCAGCAGCTACTTTGTAGTTACCTTTTGCTGGGAATGTTAATGTAATACCTTTTTTATTATCTTTAGTTGGTGCAACTTTTACATCAGCAGTTACATCTTTACTTGTATCTAAGTTAATTACACGAAGTTTTCCATCTTGTGCAGTTACTTCTTTGTCAAAAGTGAATGTCGCTGCTTTATCTTGATCAGCTTCAACTTTTACGAAGTTAGGAGCTACAACGTCTTTTGAAACTTTTACTGCTTTAGATACTTTAGAACCTACGTTGTTAGCTAAATCTTTGTAGCCAACAAATTCAACTGTAAGATCTGCAGCAGTTTCGTTTGTTTTAAGAGCACCTGTTACTTCAATAACTGCCTTTGTTTTATCTTGAGCATCACGAGCAATTGCAGATTTTAATTCTTCTTTACCTTTTTTAACTACAACTGTTCCTTGACCATTCTCAGCAAGTTCTTCTGAGAAAGTAACTTCTAATGTTGCTTTTCCTTCAGCAGTAATTTCTTTAACTTTTACATCTTTAACTTCTGGAGCTGTAGTATCTTTCTCTACTTTATAAGTAGCTTTACCTTCGTACATTTCCATAGCGTTATTAGATAAATCTGTAGCACCAGTTACGATGATTGAGAATTCTTTACCATTCTCAAGATTTAGAGCATTAGTAGAAGTGAAAGTATTGTTTTCAACTTTACCCTCAACTTTTTGACCATTAACTACAACAGTTGCACCTTTTGCTGCATCTAATTTCTCGCTGAACACAACTTTAAGTTTTCCGTCTGGAGTAGATACTGTAGATACAGTTGGAGCTACTTCATCGTTAAAGAAGATAACTTCTAATGCTTTTGGAATTTCTTTTCCATCAGTAGCTTTTAAGCCTTCAACAGTTAGAACATAAGCTTCTTTATTTTTAAGTTTCGCATCTCCATCTAATGTTAAGATTACAGATTTTTTATCTTCGCCGATTTTTGCAGTAACTGCTGTTGCATTAGTTCCTTGAGAAAGAGTGAATTTTGCGTTCTTCACATCTTCTTCTTTCACTGTAGCGCCAAGTTTAACTTCGATTTCTTTAGCATTGATTGCTTTAATAGACTCAACTTTAGCTTCTTCTTTTTGTCCGAACTGCTTGTCAGTCATAGCAATAAATTGAGCTGCTTCTGCTTTAGTTACAGATTTATTTGGCTCCCATTTGTCGCCAGTACCAACAGAGATTCCTAATTTAACTAGGATGTTAGCTTTATCTTTACCCCAGCTATCTTTTAAATCATCGAATTTAGTTTCTAGAGGAACGTTTACTTTAGTATCTAATTTGTAAGCTTCTACAAGAAGAGATGCCATAGAAACGCGGTCGATTTTTCCAGTTGGATCGAATTTGCCTTCGCCTTTACCTTTAACAACGCCAGCTTTTTCTACAGCTGCGATGAATGGAGTATACCATTGGCCTTGAGAATCACCGAATGATGGTTTAGCATCTTTATCGATTGGTAAGTTTAAGATTTGAGCCATCATTGTTGCTGCTTCTGCACGAGTGATTTCTTTTTCAGGCTCGAACATTCCTTTGTCGTTACCTTTAACTGCGCCTTTTTCTACTAAGTAGTTAATAGACTCTTCTCCCCAGAATTTTTCTGGAACGTCCGGGAATGATTTACCTGCTGCTGCTACTGGAGAAACAACACCTGCTACCATTGCTGCTGTCATTGTACCAGCGATTACTTTTTTGTAAGAGTTAGTCTTTGCCATTTTATATATTTCCTCCTTAGGAATGTAATACTAGTTCCATAAGTTTTTAAATAGATATTCTATTTATTTTTGAAACTAGTAGATATAAATGTGGTTAACGTATTCTTTGTATAGAATCACAAAGAAATTATACACCATTTTTATCCAATCAAAAATCTGATATTCGACAAAAAAGTGAATTTTCGCATTTCTGAACGATCGTTTTTTTCGACTTTTATTTTAAAAATCCAGATTATAAAATCAGAATATTTTAAACATAAGGAAAAACACGTCAGAACTACATTTCAAATAATTTTTTTATAACCATTTACAACTATAGCAGAAAAACGTTTCCAATTTCAATATTTAACTATAAAGATATTACGACATTAATCGACAGCTTATTTTTATATAATTCGACATTTTTCTTAACATCCGATTTTTCGAAATTACCATACCTATTTTCTTATAATTACCAGATAAAACGCCAAATCCTAACATATTATATATATTAATGTTAGGATTATTAAACATACATCTTATCTCTCAAACTTCTTTTTTTATGGGCATACATTTAAAACCACTTATGTAATTCGACATTTTTCTACAAATATTTATTTTCTTTTGACATTTTCTTTTTTTCAAAAAATAAAAAAGAGGATGTCCTCTTAAATTAAGATTACATCCCTCTTTTTTCAAACTCTTTTGAATTCAAGTCACTTATGATGTAGCGAGACGCTGTTGAAATTTGTTCTCGCAATTCTTCTACTCTTTGTTCCAATGTTGCTTGTACATATTCTTTTTGTTCTAGTTGCTTCGTTGCCACATTATACAAAGTTTCAGCCGTCCAGTCACCATCTACGTTTCCGATAATCGGCTGATTTACTTGTTGTAAAAATGAATCGATCTTTGGATCATATGAAATACCGACCATAGGAATATTAGCAACCGCAGATAGTATGAGCGCATGAAGTCTCATCCCTATTAGAAGCGAACATTCCGACAAAATTGAAATTTTCTCATGGATATCCAACTTATAAGGAAGCATGTGAGCTTCTTCTCCCATTAAGTTAATAATGTCGCGTGATGCATTTTGATCAAATGGTCCATGCATTGGTACGAATAAAATATGATATCCTTCACGCTTAAATTTTTTCAGCGTATCTGCTAGCTTCTTCATATAATCTTCTTTCGCGTCCCAATACCTCACACTAACTGCAATTACTTTCCCTTGAATCGAATGTTGTTTCAGCCACTCCGACTTCATTCCTTCTGGTTGACATGCCAATACTGGATCTGGAACTAGTTCGATATCTTTCTTAATGCCCATTTCTTTTAAATACAAAAATGAATCTTCATCACGAACGGATATATATGCCGCTTTTGATACTTGCCATTTCACTAATAAACGATTTTGTCTTTTCGTAATTGGACCAATTCCTTGCGCATAAATATAATACGGCTTCTTCAAAAAACGAGCAATCCGCATAATACCTGTATAGTACAAAATGCTTTTAATACTCGTTTTATCTTGAAGGAGACTTCCCCCTCCGCTAATTAAACCATTACTTTTCTTTATTTCCTTATAAATTGCTCTTATATCCCAGCGATTTACTGCCTCTACACCGTACATTTTTCTTGTATAGTCGGGGTCATTCGAAAGTACAACAAGCTCAAGAGTAGGATCCTCTTCATGTAACGCTTTAATAATTGATTGCAAAATTGCTTCGTCCCCAACATTATAAAAACCATAATATCCTGATAAAACTAACCGCACTCTTAATCTCCTCCAACATTTCGCAATCAACTTTTTGTCATTCAACAAATTGCTATCAACTCTTTAATAAGAAAAGTTGGATAACTTCAAATTGATTTCTTTCACAAACAGATAAATAGCCATACTCATTTATAGACAAATTTACTTACGCAAAAATGGAATTTTCTTTTTGGATATCCAGTTCAACTTTAATGCGCATATGCCATATATGAACAAAGCCAAACAAAATGCTAAACCACTATATATTACTGCAATCAGTCTAGAATCTACCACATTTATTACAGTAGATGTGAAATATAGTCCTATACCTACTATACTAGATACTCCAATTACAGCAAAAAATCTCCCCATGCGAATCGAATAAGCCAATTCTCTTCGAATGTATATATAATTTACGATACAAATCATGATATATATGATAAGTGTACTATAAGCCGCACCAGTTATGCCAAATTGACTTACGAGTACTATATTTAATATGACTTTTACAAAACTCGCTCCAACAACTATCCACGCCGCTTGCTTAGAACGATTAATTCCTTGCAAAATTCCTATTGATAATACCATAAGTGATGTGAAATACGAACTACCAATTAAAATAGCTAACATGCCGCTCCCTTTAGCATCTGTAAACAATCCGACATTTAACGGGACTGTAAGTGCCATGAGCCAGATTGTTATCGGCGTTGTTAAAACATGAGCAAGCTCATTTGTTCGTTCAATTGTTCGTTTTGCTAACCCTATATCTTTCTTTGTTAATGCAGCAGTTAACAATGGGATTAACGGAAATACCATCGCGCTTGCAAATACGACAATTAATTGTGTAAACGCAAAACCACGACTATATATACCAAATTGCTCTTGAATCGTTGTAGTTGATTCATGTAGCATATGTGGAATCGTTACAGAATCAACTAAATTTAACAACGGCATCGATAATGCTCCAATCGCAATTGGAATCGAGACCCGAAGTATTTTTTTAGCATTATCTTTAAAATCTTGTAGTGAATATGTATTACTTTTATAACGATATATACTTTTTACATACTTCAATCTCAAATAGATAAGTGACGTAATTACTCCAAGGCAAGAACCAATCATTGCGCCGCCTGTTACAACATCACTATCTTTATTCCAAGATACGAATAAGAATGCAATTGCTAACATAAAGAAAACACGAATGAATTGCTCAATTACTTGTGACACCCCGGTAGGAATCATGTCTCCAAAACCTTGGAAATACCCTCGATATACCGCCATATATGGTGCGATTAATAAAGCAAACGAAGTGACAATTAATGGGAGTCTCGTATCTTGTCCACCAAGCATATTTGCAAACATACTTGATCCAATCATAATAACCGAAAATCCAAGCACCCCAAATATTACTCCAATAATAGATGCTGACGTAAATAGTTTGGCAATCCCATCTTTATCATTCTTCTCATGAAGTTCAGCGATTAACTGTGATATAGCTAGCGGTACTCCTGCTACTGATAAAGTTAAAGCTATCATATATACAGGAAAAACAAGGCGAAAAATCCCAAGCACTTCATCCCCTGCTATATTTTGTAATGGGATTTGAAAAAAACTTCCCAACACTTTCGATAGAAACGTTGTAATCGTTAAAATCGCAGCGCCTTTCACAAACTTATTATTCATCTTCTAGCTCTTTTCTTTCAATATATAATTTCCATACATATTACATCATAAAATGAGATAACTATATTCTTCTCTTTTTTGAAAAATTTCACTTTATCTCATTTAGCTATCATACCAAATTTATTATACATTGAATACTCTCTTTCTTTATGGCTTTTAAATATATCATATGTAATAACACCTTATTTTTATCCAGTTTTTTCTTCAATTTACTACTTCTACTTATTCCGGATAAACATGTGCTATAATGTAGCTATTGTCAGTAAGAGGAGTGTTTACAACATGCTGAATTCGGTAAAAAAGCTGTTAGGAGATTCTCAAAAGAGAAAACTAAAAAAATATGAACAACTTGTTCAAGAAATTAATAATCTAGAAGAAAAACTATCTGATTTATCTGATGAAGACTTACGTCATAAAACTATCACATTTAAAAACATGCTAAACGATGGAAAAACAGTGGATGGTATAAAAGCAGAGGCGTTCGCTGTTGTACGTGAAGCAGCAAAGCGTGTACTTGGATTACGTCACTACGATGTGCAGTTAATTGGTGGCCTTGTACTATTAGAAGGTAATATTGCAGAGATGCCAACTGGCGAAGGAAAAACATTAGTTTCTTCTCTTCCAACATACGTACGTGCTCTTGAAGGAAAAGGTGTTCACGTTATTACTGTAAACGACTATTTAGCAAAACGAGATAAAGAATTAATTGGCCAAGTTCATGAATTTCTAGGTTTAAAGGTTGGATTGAATATTCCTCAAATCGATCCTGCCGAAAAGAAACTTGCTTACGAAGCTGATATTACATATGGTATTGGAACAGAATTTGGCTTTGACTATCTACGTGATAATATGGCCGCTTCCAAAAATGAGCAGGTACAACGCCCCTATCATTTTGCTATTATCGATGAGATTGATAGCGTTTTAATTGATGAAGCGAAGACGCCTCTTATTATCGCTGGTAAGAAATCAAGTAGCTCTGATTTACACTATTTATGCGCAAAAGTTATTAAGTCATTCCAGGATACTCTTCATTACACGTACGATGCAGAAACAAAATCTGCTAGTTTTACAGAAGACGGTATTACAAAAACAGAAGATTTATTTGATATCGATAACCTATATGATTTAGAACATCAAACTTTATATCATTATATGATTCAAGCATTACGAGCTCATGTCGCTTTCCAATGTGATGTTGATTATATTGTACATGATGAAAAAATTCTACTTGTAGATATTTTCACAGGCCGCGTTATGGATGGTCGCTCTTTAAGTGATGGTTTACACCAAGCTCTTGAAGCGAAAGAAGGTTTAGCAATCACAGAAGAAAACCAAACACAGGCATCTATTACAATTCAAAACTTCTTCCGTATGTATCCAGCATTATCTGGTATGACAGGTACAGCAAAAACGGAAGAAAAAGAATTTAACCGTGTATATAACATGGAAGTTATGCCGATTCCGACAAACCGTCCTATCATTCGTGAAGACAAAAATGACGTCGTGTACGTAACAGCCGATGCTAAATATAAAGCCGTACGTGAGGATGTTCTGAAACACAATAAACAAGGACGCCCGATTTTAATTGGGACAATGTCTATTTTACAATCAGAAACCGTTGCTCGTTACTTAGATGAAGCGCATATTACATATCAATTATTAAATGCAAAAAGTGCAGAACAAGAGGCCGATTTAATCGCAACAGCTGGACAAAAAGGACAAATTACAATTGCGACAAATATGGCCGGACGAGGTACTGATATTTTACTAGGTGAGGGTGTCCATGAAATTGGTGGATTACATGTAATTGGAACAGAACGCCATGAATCAAGACGCGTTGACAATCAGCTAAAAGGTCGTGCTGGTCGTCAAGGTGATCCAGGTAGCTCTCAGTTCTTCCTTTCTTTAGAAGATGAAATGCTAAAACGTTTCGCACAAGAAGAAGTCGAGAAATTAAATAAATCACTGAAAACAGATGAAACAGGACTTATTCTAACTTCTAAAGTCCATGATTTCGTGAACCGTACACAATTAATTTGTGAAGGTAGCCATTTCTCAATGCGCGAGTACAATTTAAAGTTAGATGATGTAATAAATGACCAACGTAACGTTATTTATAAATTACGTAATAACTTGTTACAAGAAGATACAAATATGATTGAAATTATTATTCCAATGATTGATCATACTGTAGAAGCCATTTCTAAGCAATATCTTTTAGAAGGTATGCTTCCGGAAGAATGGGATTTCGCTCGTTTAACAGAAAATATAAACGAAATTTTACCAGTAACAAATATGCCATCACTATCAGCGAATAATGTACATTCACCGGAAGATTTACAATCCGTTTTGAAAGAAACATTATCTCTTTATAAAGAGCGCGTAAATGAACTAAATAGCCATACTGATTTACAGCAGTCGTTACGCTATGTTGCCCTTCATTTCCTAGATCAGAACTGGGTAAATCACTTGGATGCGATGACCCACTTAAAAGAAGGCATCGGGCTAAGACAATATCAACAAGAAGACCCTACTCGTCTTTATCAAAAAGAAGGTTTAGATATCTTTTTATACACATATGGTAATTTCGAAAAAGAAATGTGCCACTATGTTGCAAGACATTTAGGTGTTCCTGAAAACGTACAATAACGAGGTGAAAGATTATGTTATCATTTCTAAAAAGAGCTAAGAAAAGCGGAAAAGATACGACTGTCTCTAGTAATCAATTATTCGGACAAGAAGAAACAAATACTGAAAATAAAACTGTAAAACCATCACTTTACTTCCACCCAAGCTGGGGTGCAGTAGCACAAGAACAAAAATATATTTATCAATTTTTACATAAAGAACTAACACGTTTACAAGAATATCAAATTTCTTTATCTGGAATTGAGATTGAAAAACGTGATAATGGTTATGACGTGGCTGTATTTATTCGTAGCACTGTTCCGAAACCAATTTCTTTCGAAGAGGTTACATTAATCCTTCTAAATAAAGAGAAGAAACTATGTGCCCGCAAAACATTTAACCTTTCTGCATTAGGAGATATTCCTGCAAATGTAAATATGCCATTCATCTTTACATTTGAGCAAGAAACAATTACAGATGCTGCATTATCGCAAACAGATTGGGAATTAGCATTTGAACTTGAAAGTAAACATGCATTAGATTTAGACCCATCTTGGGAAGCTCAGTTACCTGAAGCAAGCAAAGAAGCTTTACGTAATTTCTTAGACAATTTAACACCTCCAAAGGATGGTGAAATTAACTTCCTAGGTCTACAAGCTGCAAGAAAAGAAAACGGTGATTTACATACAACGCTTCTTATTCGTAACGGTTGCAAAGACAACATTCAACTAGAGCAACTGCCTCTTCATATTGAAGATGCCACAGGTGCAGTTGTTGTGAAAGGTGCTTTCACATTACCGGATCTTGAGATTAAAGCGAACACTACAAAACCGTGGTCATTTGTCTTCCCTGCTTCATCTATATTAAAAGAAGATATGGATTTATCTTCTTGGAAAGCGTTTGTACCACAAGACTAATAAGAGAGGCTGCTTCCAAAGCAGCCTCTCTTATTCTTTTTCATACAAAAAGCCTGTTCAAAAAGATGGTCATCACACCTCCTTGGACAGGCTTATTCTTTATGTAAAATTTACTTCGTTACTAATAAACGTTCAATATGATATTCAGCTTCTAATTTGCACATTTCATCTGCGTGTTGCACTTTATTTCTCTTTAATTGCTCTACTTGCTCTTCGCTCGGCTCTTCATTAATAAGCTCGTTAATTTTTTCATTCACTTTCACTGCTAATGCTTGATGGAAATCTGGACGTCCTTTCAACTGATCATCTACTTTATTGATCCAAGTTGATTTTGTGTATAAGTATTGTTTCCACTGTTCAACAAATTGCTGCATATCAAATTTTTCTTCATTCCATTCAATTTCTTTCATATACTTCTCAAAAGAAACAACAATTGATCGCGTAATCCCGATCTTCACTCCATGTGGTAACTGTTTGTACATCAAATATTCCCTCCAGCTTAAAGCTCTTCCTTCTGAATATAAAGGAATCTCAAAATTCATATACCTTCTTATAATAGCACATTGCTAATCTAAGATGTTACTATACTGCTAAGATTAATAAATGTCAATAATCGCAAAATATCACGATATACAGATATTAAACATATAAAAAAATACCCTCATACGAGGGCATTTGCTTACATAACATCAGCTTCTACAAACTGTAATTTATCTTTCTGTTCATGACTCGCCATCGTTATTAACGTTTTTTCAATATGAGTAGGCACTTGTTCTAGCGTCACACTCACTCCTGACCTATCCGACTGCTCAATGAAATTCAATAACGCCATAGCTCCCGATACATCCATATAGTGCGCATCTTTCATACGTAAAACAATCGGTGACTTCACATCTTGTAAAGTAGTAAAAATACGGTCTACTGATAGGAAAGAGAGCGGTCCCTGAATCGTATACGTCGCTTCCTTTTCTTTTACAATAGAAGCTTTACGTTCTTTACATTTCACCATGTATATAATGAACGAAAGAATAATACCGAACGCGACAGCAATCATTAAATCAAACTTCACTGTGACAACCATCGTTACGAGCATAACAATGACATCACCTTTTGGTGCTACATGCATTTTCTTCATGCTTTCCCAATCAAACATACCGATACCAGTTAAAATTAAAATACCTGATAATACAGCAAGTGGAATGTATTGTACGACCGATCCAAGTCCCATAATGAAAATAAATAATATAACACTATGCATACATGCTGAAAGCGCCGTTTTACCACCGCTTCTTATATTAACGATAGACCTTACAGTCGCTCCTGCCCCTGCTAATCCGCCAAACAATCCGCTCACCATATTACCGATACCTTGTCCGACCAGTTCTTTATTACTTTTATGGCGTGTACCCGTCACATTATCCATTACGACCGATGTTAACAACGAGTCAATCGATCCTAATAAAGCAATACTAAGCGCTGGTAAAATAAGTTCTGCGATGCCTGTTCCACTTAAAGATGGAATATGAAGCGTCGGCATCGCTTCTGGAATCGTTCCAATCTTCTCAATCACCTTATTTAATGATAGGTTGCCGATAATCGGTAACTTCACTGTAAGTCCTTCTAATGCAGAAGAAAATAAAGGAAGCAAAGCAGTCACACCGACTAATGCAACTAAACTAGATGGAATAGCCTTAATCCATTTTCCAGAAACAATCATTACAATAATCGTTAATACTACGAGTAGAAAACTATTTTGCACATGCTTTATTTCACCTAAAATAATAATTAATGCGATTCCGTTCATAAATCCTGAAACGACAGGATACGGAATATATCGCACGTAAGAGCCAAGCTTACATACACCGAATAAAATTTGAAACACTCCCGCCATCATAAAGGCTATAAAACTCGCCTCTAACCCGTACGTCGCAATAACCCCTGTCGCAATAACCGTAATCGGTCCAGTTGGCCCCGTTACCTGACCCGGTGTACCACCAAATAACGCCGCAAATAAACCTGCAAAAATCGCACCATACAATCCGACTAGTGCTCCCTCAGACGTTCCCGTTGCAGCAATACCAAATGCAATGGCAAGTGGCAACGCAACAATCGCAACAGTAAAACCAGCTAAACATTCCTTTGCTATTTTTTGAAACATATAAATAACCACCTTCATATTAAGTCCACGTTCCATTGTACACCTAAAAGAATATATTCGTTAGTCCACTTTTTACAGTATCGTGACGTAAACGCATTCAATTGCAAGTGCCTACCGCGTCTTTGGAAACTATTATAACTATGCTATAATAGATAAATTAAATCTTTTATTATATATTTGGAGGCACTATGCTAACTTTTGAAGAAAAATTATCGATTATTGAATCTTTCCCTGAATTAGAAAGAAAAAACGTATCATTAAAACGCGTGAACTTTCACTTTGAAGAAAGTCGTTTAGATAAAAAGAACGTTGTTTATCACTTACATCCAAATGGAAACGGCTTTGTATATGCAAACTTCATTAAAGGTTATAAAACAGATGATAAAGGCATGATTAACATCCGTGAGTTTTCAGAAGAAGAACTGCGTTCATTAATTGAAAAAGTAATTGAACGTCTATCACAGGAGCCAGAAGAAATTGTTACACCAATGGAACCTGCTGCAGAAGAAGAATGGAAGAACGAAGATGGCCACATCCTAACTCTTATTCAAGAGGATGATATGTGGAACGTGTACGCTGGTGTAAACTTAGACGGTACATTCAACTCTTATCCAGAAGCTGCGGAATACCTTGATGAAGAAGGATTTTCACGTAAATAATATAAAAAAAGCGGAGACTTATCGTCTCCGCTTTTTTCTATACATCTGTTCCCAAACTAAAAACATAAGAAATGAATGCTCTCACATTCATTAATTTTTTTGGCGTCTAAACATCATCGCTCCCAAAATTAATGCGAACATACCTGCAAGGATAGAAATAGATTCAGTTGCTGCTCCACCTGTTTGAGGAAGTAATTTTGATTGCTTATTACTTTCTTTACTAGATGGTACTTCTGATTTGTTTTGTACTTCTACTTTATCTTGAGCCTCTAGTTTGTTCGGTATTTCTAGTTTTTCTTCTGTCACATTTGGTGTTTCCGGTTTTTCTTCTTTTATTTCTTCTGTTGTTTCTTCTTCAATTTTTTCTTCTTCTGGTTTTACATGAATTTCCGGTTTCTCCGTAACTTCTGGCTTCTCTAACTCTTTCGGCTCTTCTGTTACTTTCGGTTCTTCCGGTTTTTCTTCTTTTATTTCTTCTATTGTTTCTTCTTCAACTTTTTCTTCTTCTGGTTTTACATGAATTTCCGGTTTCTCCGTAACTTCTGGCTTCTCTAACTCTTTCGGCTCTTCTGTTACTTTCGGTTCTTCCGGTTTTTCTTCTTTTATTTCTTCTATTGTTTCTTCTTCAACTTTTTCTTCTCCTGGTTTTACATGAATTTCCGGCTTCTCCGTAACTTCTGGCTTCTCTAGCTCTTTCGGCTCTTCTGTTACTTTCGGTTCTTCCGGCTTTTCTTCTTTTATTTCTTCTATTGTTTCTTCTTCAATTTTTTCTTCTTCTGGTTTTACATGAATTTCCGGCTTCTCCGTAACTTCTGGTTTCTCTAGCTCTTTCGGCTCTTCTGTTACTTTCGGTTCTTCCGGCTTTTCTTCTTTTATTTCTTCTATTGTTCCTTCTTCAACTTGTTCTTCTTCTGGTTTTACATGAATTTCCGGCTTCTCCGTAACTTCTGGTTTCTCTAGCTCTTTCGGCTCTTCTGTTACTTTCGGTTCTTCCGGCTTTTCTTCTTTTATTTCTTCTATTGTTCCTTCTTCAACTTGTTCTTCTTCTGGTTTTACATGAATTTCCGGTTTCTCCGTAACTTCTGGTTTCTCTAGCTCTTTCGGCTCTTCTGTTACATTTGGTGCTTCCGGGTTAGTTGGAGCTTCCATTTCTTCTATTGCTTCTTCTTTACCTTGTCCTTCGACTTCTGGTGCTTCATGTATCTTTATATTTGTAATATCATATCCTTTAACTTTCGATTGATATCCTGATACTGGTTGTTCTTTCACTTCATACGTATAAGCTTTTCCGGCATTATCAACTGCTGGTAACTTTCCAAACTCATATTTCCAATCATTTGCTGCCTTAACTTCTTTCGTTGCAATGACTTTACCATTTTGCAGTAAATCTACTTTAATCGTTTTTGGGCGATCATTTACTTTATCGCCTTCCCACGTTTTCGTTCCCGTAACTGATGTAGTTTTTAACTTATTTGGAACCATAAGCTTTATGCCGTTTGTAGCATCCGTCTTAATTGTAAAAGGAATTTTCGCTTGTGAATCAAACTCTACATAGTTCGGAGCAGAAATTTCTTGTACGTAATAATTACCTGGAGCAAGGTTTGGTGCTTCAACTATTCCGTCTTGATTTGTTGTATAGGAATCACCAATTTGCTGACCTGACTCTGCAAATAATTTAAAAGAAACACCTGGGATAAACTTATTCTCGTCTCCTTCAATATGTTTAACAATCTGCAACGTTCCTTTCGCAGGTAAAACCCCTTCAGCCCCGCCGCCAAATGATATATTTTCAACCTTTACACTATTAGATTCAGAAATAGGTTTCTCATATAAAATTTGATAATCAAGCTTGTAGTCATTCTGTAGATGTTTTAACTTTTTCCCGCTATCAGTAATCGTTGATGTATAGAAAATGGTAAACGACGTAGCGTTCGCCATATGTCTATACATTACAACTTCAAATGAGTTATCACTAGTTAGCTTAATGTATCCATAACCTCGGTCTTGAAATTGTTTAAGAGACAAATACTCTTTATTATTGATAGTAATAGTAAAACTATCTTTATTTAGCGTTTGTCCTTCTTGTAACGTATCTTTTAAAACGATATTGTCATGTAAATATTGTTTCTTTAAATTTATATTTAAAAACCAACGCACTTCATTACTTTTGTCTGGCTGAATATCACCAGATTTATAGAAAAAGATCCCGGGTTCTGTACCCTCTCCTTTTGGATGCGTAATACTTACCATTTGTTTTTCTAAATCTGTCCCTAAATTCGTTTGTACATCTTTCGTCTTTCCGGCTTCAACATTCGTACCTTGAACAGTGAAATTAAAGTTCCCTCGAATATTTTGGAGCTGTTCTACTGTATCATTAAATGTACAAACTACATTATTTGTATTAATCTGGCACGTACCAAAAACGCGCCCTGATTCATCTTTTAATGCGATAGTTCCACTATAGCCCTTTAATTCTGGAGGTAGTGCTAACGTTAATGTATCCCCAGACTTCATCTTCTTTCCAGGCTTTTCACTAAAGTTTACATGAATGCTAGTCTTTTCCCCATAATTTAATGTTGTCTTTTCAAATGCAAAACTATCAACAAATCCTGTTGTGTTTAATTCTTGAGCATGTCCTATAATAGGCGTAAAAACTTGTCCAATAAGAACAGTAAACATAAAACAAATTACAGATATTCTTTTTAAATATGTACTCATAAATCCTCCATCTTTGGTTACTTCATTTTTCTACCCTAAACCACACTCTAAAATAAAGATTATTTGCAGCATCAAACTATCTTTACTTGTCTTTTGGGCAGCCAACAATAAATATTAGTCCTTATAAAAGTGCATTACAAGACTGTTCATTCATTCGTTAATTTGTTACTATTGTAGTAGTAACCTAATAAACTGAATGACCACTTTATTCATACGTTCATCTGATGACTGACTATCTTTATCCTTTAAATATTCTCCTCCAATACCTTTCTTCCACTTACACTAAAATTATTATTTAAACATCCATAAAATTCACCTGAAAACTTTATAAAATCCTTATCTAAAGTGGAATACATACATTTATAATCAAATTGTAATGCTACAAAAAATATTTTTATATAATAATAAAAGAGGATTTCAATAGAAGAACTATACCGTTTTTTCAATCGTTTCAAAAAAAATAAAGCTATCTTTTCTTATTAAAAAAGATAGCTTTATCTGTATAGACGACTGCTCTACTCCCTATTGTTTTGCGCCTTTCAATGACTCTCTCAGGACAAATTTTTGTAATTTTCCACTCGCATTACGAGGCAGTTCATCCACAAATAAATAATGACGCGGACGTTTATAATCTGCTAATTCATCACTTTCTTTACAGTATATTTCCAAATCTTCTTCTGTAATCGTTTCATCTTTCTTTACAACGACTGCCACAACACGTTCTCCCCATAATTCATCTGGCTCACCAAGCACGGCAACATCTAATATACCGGGATGACTATGAAGGAAATCTTCAATTTCACGTGGATAAATATTAACGCCGCCACTAATCACCATATCATCCACGCGATCGGCAACGAATAAATAACCGTCCTTATCAAAGTAGCCTAAATCACCAGAGTGATACCATCCTTTATACATCGATTTTGCATTTGCTTCTTCTCGGTTATGATAACCAGCCATCATAGTCGGGCCGCGCAAAATAATCTCCCCAACTTCATAAGGAGGTAATACATCATCTGGCTCTGCTGGTGCGTCTTCGCTTGGTTTTACAATACGGATTTCATGACTAAAACATGGTGTTCCCGCTGAACCAGCTTTCGTAATTTGATCCTCTTCTACGAGAAACGCAACGACTGGTCCCATTTCTGTCATTCCGTATATTTGAACAAGATCAATATAAAGACGTTCTTTACATTCCTTCACTAATGCCGGTGCCATTGCAGCTCCGCCGTATATACCAATTCTCATCGACGTTAAATCATACTGTGCTAAATCTTTTTGCAACAACATATTCCACATCGTTGGTGCCGCAAAAAATGTCGTAATCTTCTCTTCTTGAATCGTATGTAATACTGTTTCTGTATCAAAATGATGTAAAATAACATTCTTTCCGCCAACTTGAATGCGCGGTATAATTCCGGCGTTTAACTCACCGCAATGATATAAAGGTGCAACGACAAGCCCCGCACTATCTCTATTATATTTAAGGAAATACGTACAAATCATACTATGCTCAGTCATTTCACGATGACGATGTAGTACGCCTTTCGGATGACCAGTCGTACCGCTCGTATATAACATAGAACAATAATCCATTTCATCGACTTCAATATCTACTTTTTCAGCTGATGCTTCATTTACTTTTTCATGGTAAGAACTAGCATAGGAAGGTGTGTCGTCTTCTACATACCAAAAAGACGAATTTGGGAAATCTCGTTCAATGATAGCAACAGTTGATTCAACCGCTTTTTCAAAGACTACTACTTTCGAGGCCGCATCTTGAAGGATATACGATAATTCTTTTGCTTTTAAACGGAAGTTAATCGGGTTAAAGATTGCCCCAATTTTCGCACAGGCTAAGTAAACGTTTACAAATTCACGGCAATTATATAAGTAAACAGATACAGTATCTCCCTTTCTTACCCCTTCTTTCAACAGAGCTTGCGCCGTTTTATTTATTTGCTCATCCCACTGTTTATATGTCCAGCGAATATTTTTTTCCGGCTCTACTAACGCCTCTTTATTCGGATACTTACCAACCGCTAAATCAAATATTCTCCCTATCGTCATGTACATGCCAACAATTTCCCCCTTTTCTCTTTCATAAATCTATCATTTCGTCCATAAGTAGACATTGTCCTCTAATGATTTGACTAATTTTTCTGATTATTATCGACATAGTTTTACAAACAGTGCCGCTTATCGGTAAGTGAAATTATATTGGCGATTTATCGAATATATCGACTTACCGACAAAAACTGATATGATAAAGCGCAACTTTAATCAGCCCTCACCGATCAGGCATTTACGGGCAGCACAACTCCCACAAATAGCGGAATAAAAAAGAGGCTATTCCAAATCGGAACAACCTCTTTCTTCTTATACAAATAGCTCTTCTAAAATTTTCAGTTTATCTTCTGTATATTTTACGAAGCCATCGTTATATGATTTTGGATCTTTCGGATTTGCGAAGTGCGTAATTGCACCTGTCTTCGGATGAACAAATTTACTTGATGCACCACAGCCAAGTCCGATAATCGATTGAACTTCTTCCATAATAACAATGTTATAAATACTTTCTTGCGTCGGCATTGCATAACCAACGTTCTCTAAGTTACCTAAAATATTCTTTTGACGATATAGGTAATATGGTACGTAATTATGCTTTTGCGTCCACTCTTCTGCTTCATGCATCATCGCTGTAATTTCTTCGCGACCTGCTACTTTATATTTACGTTTGTTTTGCGTCATTTCAGAAGCACGTTTAAATGATAACGTATGAACTGTTAATGATTCTGGCATTAACTTTTCTGTTTCATCTAACGTGTGCTTGAAGATATCTAGCCCTTCACCAGGAAGACCAATAATTAAGTCCATATTAATATTGTTCATTCCCATTTCACGAGCTAAGTGATACTTCTCAATTGTTTCTTCTACAGTATGATGACGCCCAATTGCTTTTAATGTCTCTTGATGGTATGACTGCGGATTAATACTAATACGGTCAATATTCCATTTATTTAACACTTCTAGCTTAGCTGGCGTAATTGTATCGGGGCGACCTGCCTCAACTGTTACTTCACGCACATTTTTCACATCTGGGAACGCTTCATACATTTCTTCATACAGCATATCCATCTCTTCTGCTGTAATACTTGTCGGTGTACCGCCGCCGTAATAAATCGTCGTAACTGTTACACCTTTTTCTTTTAAAAACTTACCAATTTCACGAACTTCATAATGTAAACCACCTAAGAATGAATCAACAGAGCCTTGGCGTCCGTTAATTGCATACGCTGGGAATGTACAATATGCACATTTTGTTGGGCAGAATGGAATACCGATATAAATACTTACTTCTTCTTTCAAACGGTATAAATCCGGAACTACCGCTAATTGGCAATCCACAATACGCTGAAGAAGTTCAATTTTCTCTTCATGAATTAAATAGCTTTCACGAAGTTCTTGGTGTGCTTCTTCTTTTGACATACCACTTTGAAGCATTTTATGAAGAAGTTTCGTCGGACGTACTCCTGTTAAAATGCCCCAGCTTTGTTCAAGTCCAGTTAACTGCTGAAGAACAGAAAGATATACATAAGAAACAACGTGTTTCACTTGCTTCATACGCTCTTTTTCATCTGTGAAAGCAGATAAATCTTTTGCGAATGTTTCTTCATACACATTTCCAGTAGCAACATCTGTTAAATGAGCTGATGCTTTCACATTCTCTTCAATGTGTATATCAACGATAAGATTTGCTTCCTCTTGTTCAAATCCAATCGTACTATCTTCAAAAAATAAGCCGCCAATATTTTGTAGCGGACGTAAAAAACGATCATCTTGTAACGTTTTAATTGAAATTAACAACATTATCACCTTTTCATTTGCAAACTCTCTTTAGTTTACTTGAAGGGCGTTTGCAGGTCAATACAGAAGGTTTTACCTTATCTTCTTATCTTCTTATCTTCTTATATTTTTCCATTATTCTTAAAAACCTAATATTCATTATGTATATTCATCTATATGTATAGACATCTGAGTTTACACCTGTTAAAATCTACGTATAATCAAGTATTAGAACTTGATTATAAAAAATGTATAAGGAGGAATAAAATCTACGTATAATCAAGTATTAGAACTTGATTATAAAAAATGTATAAGGAGGAATAAAATCTACGCATAATCCAGTATTAGAACTTGATAATAAACATGTATAAGGGGGAATATTAACACGGCATACAACATCTAACGTGTTAAAACAACTATGAAAAAAAAGTTTTACAACATTTTAGCAATATCTTTGGCATTACAAACATTTATAGCACCTACCCATTCATTCGCAGAAAATATAGAGAAAACTGCGAAATTGTCTATTGATGAACAAGCGTTAAAAAGCATTGAAGAACATGCAAAACAGCATAGACATGACGAAGAAAACGACCTTGAAATCTCGGGTGAATATCTTCTCCATTTATCAACAAAACTTCCACTATACGATTCAAACGACTTAAAGACCAAATCAAATATTGAAATTGCTGAACCAGTAGTAAAAGCAACGAAGAAAAAAGAGAATGCATATTATATACAAACTACATTTGGTTCTGGCTGGGTTAATAAGGAAGATCATAGTTTAGAAGTACAAGAGATTCATAAACTCTCGAATCAAAAACTAATTGTAACAGAAGAAACATCAGTCTATTCATTCCCATTCCAATCGTTTAAAGAAGAAACAAATTTACAACCGCAAACAGTAACTCCTACTGAACAAGCGGGGAATTGGTTTAAAATTCAAATGAATGGAACTGAGAAATGGATTTATGCTCCTTCAGCTACATTTGAAGGTACGAAAGCATCATTATTTGAAAAAACAGATTCTATCGAAAAGAAAAGCGCCTCTTTCTTCAAAACACCATCTAATTTGCCTACAAATAACGTTTATGGTGTTACATTTTAAAAAATGATCGTTCCAAAAGGGAATGAAAATATTCGTCCTGGCTACGCAATGAAACCAAAATACATTACAATTCACGAAACTGCTAATACGAGCAAAGGGGCTAATGCTTTAAATCATGCAAAGTACTTAGATAGACAAGCACGTGGAAAGACTGATCGTTCAGCATCTTGGCATTTTACTGTCGATGATAAAGAAATTTATCAACATCTTCCATTAAATGAAGTTGGATGGCATACTGGAAATAAGACTGGAAACTATGAATCTATCGGAATTGAAATTGCTGTGAATAGTGATGGAAACTATACGAAAGCGGTAGAAAATGCCCGAAAATTAGCTGCTTATTTAATGAACGAATTAAATATCTCCCTCAATCACGTTCAAAAACATCAATTTTGGAGCGGAAAAAACTGCCCTGCATTTATGATTCAACGCGGACAATGGGATGCTTTCTTAAAGGGCACAAACACTTACTATAATGAACATCGTAAAGATACTTTACCGCCGTCAGAAATCCCTAATAAAAAAGACGACATTACAGGTGGATGGTATGAACAAGACATTCGTCAGTTAGCAGCTAAAAAAATCATGTTTGGTGATGGAAATGGTTCTTATTGGCCAAATCGTCTTGTAACACGAGCTGAGTTTGCAAGTTTAATGTCACGTTCTTTAAAATTACCTGCTGGAAACGCTAAATTTACAGACTTAAACGAAGCACATCCATCTTTAGTAGATGGAATTAACAGTGCCGCTAGCGCAGGTATCATTAATGGTCGTGGGAATAATAAATTTGATCCCAACGCTACAATAACACGTGATGAAGCCGTTATTATGATTGACCGTGCATTAGAATATAACTGGATTTATAGAAAAGAAGTGAAATTACCATTCACTGACCAACACTTAGCATACGATCAAAAAGCGTTACAAAACGTTTATGCATACGGAATAGTAAAAGGAAACGAACGAAATCAATTCGTACCAAAAGGCACAGCAACACGCGCTGAAGCAGCCGCATTTTTAAACCGAATGCTTAAAGTTATTGAAGCTTAAACAAAGAAAAACGTAGCCAAAAGCTACGTTTTTCTTTTATCGTTTCGGTTCATTTTTATGATTCTTCAAAAACGGAAGCGGGAATTGCTTACGGAAATGTTCTTTAATCATATACTCTACGCCGTTCTCACTATTTGAACGTGTAATCCAGTCTGCTGCTTGCTTTAATTCTACAGGCGAGTTCCCCATCGCTACACCAAGCCCCACATTTTCAATTACCTCTAAATCTTCCATGCTATCTCCAATCGCAACCATTTCGTTTAGCGAAATATTTAAATGCTCTCCAAGCAATTGTAATCCACGTAATTTTGATACATTTTGCGGCAAAATTTCTATTCGTTTTGAATCACACTCAACATACTCTATATCTTGGAATGCTTTTCGTAATGTATTTAACCCTCGTTCTTTTTCACCTTTACTTTGGAAAATCACATCAATTTTTGGCGCCGCTACTGGATGATCACGAAGCGCATCACCTAAAGAGTCTACAAACTGAACTGGATAAAATAACGGATCTGCGCTTGATAATACAGTACGCGCAATTAAGTTTGGTGTATTTCTCTCACGATTTCCAATTGAAAACCGTTCATGAGAAATGCGTACGTTACAATCAAAGTGCTCTAACACTTGCACAATGTTAAACGTCTTCTCTTCCGATAATCTTCTTTGAACGTAAGGCTTATCTAATGTTGCTGAAACGAAAGCACCACCGTGTGTCACTAATATAGAATCTAATTTTAACGCCTTTGCTACTTTATGAGCAGACTGAAAATTACGGCTCGTAAATAATGTAACGTATACATCTTTTCTTTTCACAAATTCAATTGTTTCTCTTAATCCTTTTGCAATTTTTCCGTTGTTGTATAGTAGTGTCCCATCTATATTAAGAGCTAGTAAGCGATAAATCATGTCGCACTCCCCCTCTTCGCTGTTGTACTCTATCCATAATTTATGAAATAAATGTAGCAAATAGAACGAGTTAGAATTACTACTGAAAATTTGGTTTACTATATACATATACACTCAGTAAAGGAGATAGTACAATGCAAGCACCTCCTTCCTTTTATGAAGGCGATACGTTAGAAGTCGCAAAGAAATTACTCGGACAAAAACTTGTACATACTGTAGATGGAATAAAACGAAGCGGAATCATTGTAGAAGTAGAAGCATATAAGGGTCCCGATGATAAGGCCGCACATAGTTACGGCGGGAGGCGAACAGGTCGCACAGAAGTCATGTTTGGCGCACCGGGTCATGCTTACGTATATTTAATTTACGGTATGTATCATTGTTTTAACGTCATTACAGCGCCAGTTGGCACCCCGCAAGGCGTTCTCATTCGAGCCCTTGAGCCAGTAGACGGGATTGAAGAAATCAAACTTGCGCGCTACAACAAAACCGACATTACAAAAGCGCAGTATAAAAATTTAACGAATGGCCCTGGCAAACTATGCCGTGCCCTCGGAATTACGTTAGAAGAACGAGGCGTATCCTTACAAAGTGACACATTGCATATTGAACTCGTCCCAGAAGAAGAACACATATCATCACAATATAAAATAACAGCAGGACCTCGTATTAACATCGACTATGCAGAAGAAGCTGTACATTATCCGTGGCGTTTTTATTATGAGGGGAATCCGTTCGTTTCAAAGAAATAAGCATATGTAAAGGGAGAGACTATGAGGGGTAAACCTGAACTAAAAATAGAATCAGAAAAAGTATATAAAACGAAGAAAAACCCTAATGGAATGTTTGTAGCGAAAATACTACAACTTCCAAAAGAAGAAGATAAATTAGATTTTGTTCTTATTCTGCAAAACAGAAAAACGAAAAAAGTTATTTATAACAAAGTTTTAATATCAACTGATAACGACTATTATTCTTTCCGACTGGCTCGTGGGAATATTGAATGGTCCTCCTTATATACTGTTACGGTATGGGATGGACTTGGGCATCAATTAGTAGAAGTATCAGCCTTAACTGGTAAAGAAAACTATTTCATTTCTGATGAGCATTGTTCCGCATATCGGGAGTAATCCAAAATAAAAGGGAAGCCGAATCGGCTTCCCTTTTTACTCCGCGCCTTCCGCAGTCGCAATATTATCCTCTAAGTTTTCTCTAGATAATGCAGCCGCCATAAAGTCAGCTGTTTCTGGAAGTGCTAAATGCATATGAGCTTTTTGACAAATTTGAATCGTACAGTTTTCAACAACATAGTCGAAAACATGTCCACCTCCACTTCTTTCATCATCAATATAATGTAAGTGGAAACCAGCTACACCAATACCTTGCGCATAATCTGGTGTCCAAAATCCAGCTAGCGTACCTTCTGTATTTTCAAATGAGAAGATTGGCTGTGATTTCGTCACTTCAACGAGCGGTGTATACGGTTTTTTTTGTCTTGGAACAGTTCTCGTTCTTACTTCACGGAACGTACCATCCATTCGAATACCGTAAAATAAGTTTTTACTCGGCATTAATTCATGTAATAAAGCTTCCACTTCTTCACGATTCATTGGATGCTCTACTGTATAACTCATTTCTTTTTCGAAAAACGTTACAGTCGCAAATGGCGTTGTTTCTTCTGGTTCTACTTTTTCTGCTGAACCGTCTGAACGTAAATGATAAAATTCATTATCAAATGCGATCATTTCACCATCTAGTTGATCAAATGTGCCGATGCCGAAATCACCACGTTCTTTTAGTTCCTCAAAGCTAATCACACCATCATATATACCATCTAATAGCGCAAGCATTGTAGATGTTTGATATACTTCGTTATTCGTTTTCGTTCTTTTTGCATCAATATCAAGTAATTGCGCAACAGTCATCTCAACCATGCCTCCATTAGTTTAATTGGTTTGGTAATAATTTTTCGCTTAATTTAATGTTATCACGGTAATCAATTGGAATATCAATAATGACAGGGCCGTCTGCTGCTAGTGCTTCTTTTAATACTCCCTCTAATTCATCTGGCGTGTTCACACGAAGACCTGTCGCACCGAAACTTTCTGCATATTTCACAAGATCAACATCGCCAAACTCTGTAGCTGATGTTCTACCGTATTTCATCATTTGTTGGAACGCAACCATATCATACGTACCGTCTCTCCATACAAGATGTACGATCGGAGAATTTAAACGTACTGCTGTTTCTAACTCCATCGAAGAGAATAAGAAACCACCATCACCTGACACGGAAACAACTTTTTTTCCCGGCTCAACTAAAGTAGCGGCAATTGCCCAAGGTAGTGCAACCCCTAACGTTTGCATACCGTTACTAAATAATAGTCTACGTGGTTCATAAGAACGGAAACATCTCGCCATCCAAATAGAATGGGAACCGATGTCACACGTAACAGTTGTATCGTCACTAATTAAAGAACGAAGTGTGCGAATCACTTGAAGCGGATGCGTAACACCTTCAGAAGCACGGTTTGGAACTTCTGCTTGTTCTGATAATTTCGCGCGTAATCGTTCTAACACTGCTTCTGATTTCGTACTTAATACAAGTTTCGGTAATTTTTCTGCGATGCTATTTACAGTTAAGGCAATATCGCCAATTAATTCACGCTCTGGTTGATAGTCATGGTCGATATCCGCTTGATGGTCGTCAAGATGAATAATCGTTCTATCACCAAGTTTATTCCAAAATTTCGGATCATACTCGATTGGATCATAACCGATAGAAATAACAAGGTCTGCTTCTTCTAGTAAAATATCACCTGGTTGGTTACGGAATAATCCAACACGGCCGAAGAAATGATCTTCTAACTCCCGCGAAATTGCACCAGCTGCTTGATATGTTTCAACGACAGGAAGTTCTGTATCTGCAATTAATTTACGAACGGCTTTCGTCACTTCATTTGTGCTCGCTCTCATACCGAGTAAAATAACTGGTAATTTTGCTGATTTTATTTTTTCTACTACATATGTAACATCATGTGTGGGAGCGATTCCAAGCTGTGGCTTAGAAAGCGCACCGATAGACTCTACATTCGTTTCCGCAGTCATAACGTCTTGCGGAAGACTTACTAAAGTAGCGCCTGGATTTGTAGAAGTCGCACTTCGGAATGCATTTGATAGTGCTTCTGGTACATTATCCGGATGCTCTACTTCTACGCTATATTTTGTGATTGGTTCGAATAGTGCAGCATTATCCATAGATTGATGCGTACGTTTTAATCTATCAGTACGCGGAACTGCACCAGCTAAAGCAACAACGGGATCACTCTCCGCATTCGCAGTAACAAGACCTGTCGCTAAATTCGATGTTCCTGGTCCTGAAGTTACAAGACACACACCCGGTTTCCCTGTTAATCTACCAATCGCAGCTGCCATAAATGCTGCGTTTTGTTCATGACGACAAACAATTAACTCTGGTCCTCTTTCTTGCAGTACATCAAATACAGAGTCAATCTTCGCTCCTGGAATACCGAAAACATGTGTAACACCTTGTTTAATTAAACAATCAACAAC
Source organism: Bacillus thuringiensis (assembly GCF_022095615.2). Lineage (NCBI taxonomy): Bacteria > Bacillati > Bacillota > Bacilli > Caryophanales > Bacillaceae > Bacillus > Bacillus thuringiensis. The sequence goes on along the minus strand of NZ_CP155559.1, from coordinate 859,745 downwards.
AAGATCTGCTCCTTTTGTTTTTGTCTTCACGTCGTTTGCTTTTACACCTGTACTCAAACTAATCATCCCTTTATTTCATAATGTGTGTAATAAAGATTTTTAATTTCACCTAGTTAATTAACGTGGTGAAGTATTGTTTATCATTATATTACAAATGCATTATTTTTCCAACAATATGAATTCGACAGTTTTTTGACAGTCATTAAGGAATACGCTTACAACCCTTTATTTATCCTAAAATAATATTTTTATATCTCCTCAAAAAAAGCTGAAAAAATCCCCATCTCATCACATTATTAAAAAAATAACAGTACCTTGCAAAGAACACTACTAAATGATATATTTGTAAATATTGGAATACCTATTAATTGGAATGACGTTTACAATTCGTATATCTCCCTTTCAAAAAAGAGAGAATTCTCAGCTGTAATTCATCATTGTATAAAGGAAAGTGATTATTATGAACAAAAGTGAATTTTTGGAACAACTTAGTTCTTCCCTGCGGAATATGCCTAATGTAGAAAAAAAAGATATTATTTCAGAGTACGAAACTCATTTTATCAGTGGTAAACAAGATGGGAAATGTGAAGAAGAAATTTCTAGAAAGCTAGGAAACCCTAAAACTATTGCTAAAGAACTTAATGTTTCATATGCAATACAAAACGCGGACAAGAAACGAAGCTTTAAAAATATGATAACCGCACTATTTTCTGTTATGAGCTTAAGTGTTTTAAACTTTGCCTTTATCATTATCGCCTTTTTCGTACTACTCTTTTTATTACCGATTCTTCTAGCGCTGATCATTGCCACTCCATTATTAATCATTTCACCTATTTTATTAACAGGATTAGGATTTTTTAAAGGATTTCATCAAATTAGTTATTCCGATGTTTATAATGTTTTCATCGCTTTTTGCGGCGGTTTACTCATATCCGTCATATGTTATCAAATGGTCAAACATCTATACGCACTTTTAGTAAAGTATTTGAAATGGAATATAGCTATTTTACAAAGACACTAATGAATGTAAAAGGAGATTAAAATGAAGAAATATACTTTATATTCACTCATGCTGCTTACTCTTTTATTTCTACCAGCTTGTTCAAACAATGCACAACCTAAGGAAGAAAACGATGTGCAATCTATTAAAGATGTGACGATTAAAATTCCAGAAACTATATTCACTTCCTCAAAAAAGAATGAAACTATTAACGAAGACGAAATGAAACAAAATATAAAAAATTATTTAGATTATAGCGGAGAGTTATACGAAAACATCGTTCCACTTTCGTCAGCCATGTCTGACGAGAGTGTCACTGAATCTGATCGAGAGAAATTAAAAAAACTAGTAGATTTAGCACAACAAAACGATGCGAACTTCCATGATTTTATTAGCAACAATACACTCCCTGATGATTACAAACAGCCTTCAAAGGAAATTCATGATTATATTTCCGCGTCTACCGCACTTTCAGTAGAACTAGATCAGGAAATAGACAAACTCGCTCAAGATGGTAACTTATTCAAAACTGATTTTTCTTTTACAAAGCGCCTTGAGAAAGTTAACGGGAGAAAGCAAAAAGAAATTGAAAAGTTTTTGAAGGAAAAGAATATTAAGACGGAGTATTTCCACAAATAACAAACAAAAAAGATGCCCCTATACAGGGGCGTCTTCTACTATTACGCTTGTTGTTGCGCGTTATATAAATCTTCAAGTGGCTTCATGATAATTTTGTTAACGTCAGTGATAACGATGTTTAGGCGTTGTTCAGTTTCCATTAACTTTGTGATTTTAGCATCTTGTTGAATGCGAACTACAACTTCTTGTGCTTGTTGGTTATCTTCTTCAGTGATCTCTTGACCTTGCATCATTTTTTGTTGTAGGCCAAGTTGCATTGTACGGAACTCATCGAATAAGTTCTTTGAAGCTGTATCAGCCTGAACTGCTGCGTAGCTCTCTTTTAACGTTTTGAAATCTTCGTTTTCAGCGATTGCTTTTTGTAATTCATATGCTACATCATGAATGTTTTTTGTCATTTTATTTTTCCTCCTTTAGAAGGCTAGCGCTTTTCTCTCGCACTGCCTTTTACGTGCATTTACATACGCACCTCTTCTTACCATATCAAACTATGCAAGAGATGTGAAGAAATTTCACTTTTATTTGTATGTACGTATCTTATTATTTAAGAAACAACAGTAATAACCCTTGCACGATTCCAATCATTCCGCCTAATAAGGCACCTAAATACGTAATCATTTTTAGTTCATTTTTTGTAATGGATAGAACTAAATCTTCTAGTCTCTCTGTTGAAAATGTGGATACTTCTTGCTGGACAATTTCCGCCAAGTGGAGATTATTTAGTATACTTTCTACGTTTTCTGTTCCCCACTTCAAGCCTTTCGTTACTGCGCTTGGGACTACTTTTCCCATAATTGTTTCTCGAATCGGTTCACATACTTGCTGCACAGATTGGTTTAAAAACTTATTCACTGTTTCCTCAACTTTAACTGCAGACAATATGGAGTTTACAATCATTTCTTTTTCTACAAACGTTTCTACTTCTTTTACATCTCTTCCTTTTAACTTTTCCCACTCTTTTAGTAGTACATCGGTTAAAAGCTGCTTTGTGCCATCTTGCCCTAAAAACTTAATGACTTCTGGCTGCACACGATCCACTACACTTACATTCCCTAAAAACATTCCGACTAAGTTTAATAACGTCCCGCGAGAAGCAAAGAAATCATCAATCATTTTTGAAAGACGAGCTTTCCCTTCTTCACTTTCAAAAAAACTGATTCCTCGATCTAAAATAAACGCTGAGACATTTGGGATCGCATTCTCGATTTTTTCATGAACAGAATGAGGTAAAGCCTGTTCCCATGTATATGTATAGTACTCCGCTAAAAATGCCTCTATTTTTTCTATAATCACACGCTCGATTTTCTCGATTGCTTCTTTTTCTACATGCGCTACATTCCATTTTTCTAACATTTGTCGTAACGATTGTTCATTCGTAATTACTTTATCCACTTCTACTTGTGCCCAGTGAATTAAGCTTTTTTGAAACTCTTCATTTGTTAGCTTCTTTCCGATTCCTTCTGGCGTTAACAAATGCTCTACAACCATTTTCCCTAATTGAACAGCAAGCTCATCGCGGCGTTTCGGAATTAACCCTGGTGTAAATGGAACTTGAAACTTTCCAATATAAATAGGGCGATGAGGACGAAATAACATTTTTATCGCTAAATGATTTGTGAATCCTCCGATAATTGCTCCGAGCCCTGTCGTCGTTAACATACTTAACCATATATTCATTACAATCAACCTTTCGCTTCTCCAAAACTATAGCATATCATCATACGGACAAAAGTATAATGGTATAAAAACGTATTTGCAATATATAGCTTCGCCTATTGTGCCAACATTTTGTTAGTAAAGGAGTGATTTCGTTGGTTCTCGGTATTTTAACTTCTCACCCTCATTATGAGCAAATGTATTACACCGAAATCGCTAAACGCGCTCGGCTTTATCATAATGTCGTTGCCCAGTTTACGCCATTTGGTATTGATCCTAAAACAGATCTTATTTCTGGTCTGATTTATGATACTGATACAGGAAAATGGAAAGAGCAAACATTCCCTATTCCTTCTTATATATACGATCGTTCTTCTTTTAACGAGGAAACAGACTTTGAAAAAGCAAAATCAATTATTCAATCATTACACAACCGTCCTACCACTACCTTTTTAAATAACACACTCATTGACTTAAGCGAACTACATGATGTATTTCTCACGAATAAAAAATTATCTCCTTATATACCAAAATTTGAAATAGCAACGATACAAAATATTTTTAAACTGTTATTAAAAACAAAAGATATTATTATACGTCCTACTAACACACATTCCAATGAAAGTCTGTACCGGGTCGCTTACAAAAACAAAACGTTTCATGTCGATACAATAAATGACGACTATCACACTTCTACTCCAATCAAGCGGACAGATGAATTTATATCTTGGTACAAACGTAATATACGATCAGCACGTTACATCACCCATACCATGCTGCAGCCACCAAATCAATTAACATACCCACTCCATATTCGAACCATTTTGCAAAAGAATAAAGAACAACAGTGGAATGCTATTGGCCAATTTATACAAAAAAGCTCATTTCCGAATCAACTTTTACTTTCGGCAACGGATGATTCCTCGCTGCATTCATTTTCAAAAGTTAAATACGTATTATCTAGTACCGGTGTACAATTATTACAGGACGCTTTATACGACATTATAAATGAAGTGTTTCAAACATTAGATCAATCTTATTCTTCGTTATTCGAGCTAGAGCTTTCCACCATTATGGATCAAAAAGGGGCAATTTGGCTTATGTATGTCAACACGATTCCCCCATACGAACATTACATTCGTCATAGTGATGCATTAGCCGAAAAAATATATCACGGACCACTAAAGTTTAGTCGCTTCACACCATAATGAAAGGGGGTAAACCCATTTTGAAAGAGCATATATATACATTAAATATTTCAGATGAGCATCCAAATAGTATTACTTTACCTTATATTTTTTCCATTACACCACCCATTACATCCCTTTCCTTCGGCGTACGCCATGTTGCAAGTGAAGAGGTGAAAATTCATTATTCCTTTACTCGCGAAATCATTATCGGACAACAAATTGCAGAGAAGCTTTTGCTTCCTCATTCCACTACTATCCATGCATTCACGCAAAATGAAACCATTATTTTCGGACCATTAATCGGGATTTTCACAACTGGTTTTAACGATGACTCTTCTAACCCTTTAGGAAACCGATCAACTTCTCTTGGCGAGTTACTAACGCCGCCATTCGCCTTGCGACCATTTGTATTCGTTTTTGGTGTGCAACATATAGACTGGGAAGATGAAACAATTGAAGGGTATTTCTTTCAAGAAGGGCAATGGATTAAGAAAAAAGTCCCGTTACCGAATGTCATTTACGATCGATTACCAAATCGTAAAGCCGAAAATTATAAACCAATCGTAAGAGCAAAAAGAAAATTAGAGCATGACTATGCTATTCCATGGTTTAATCCAGGATTTTTCAATAAATGGGAAGTACATCAACTTCTTATGAAAGATGAATCCATTATTCCCTTATTACCAAACACGGAAGCATTTCAACATTTCGAACAAGTAGAACGATTTCTTGGCACGTATAAATCTGTTTACATGAAACCGATACACGGTAGCTTTGGGAGAAACATTCATCAAATATTTTACTCTCAAACAGAGAATTGCTACTACTGTCGTTATCGCGAAAATGAAGAAAATAAACTAAGAAAGTATCAATCATTAGAAACGCTTCTGAACCATGTGTTAAAAGGACATGATTTAAAAAAGTTTATCGTACAACAAGGTATTTCCTTACTTCGCTTCGATGGGCAACCTGTTGATTTTCGCATTCATACAAATAAAAATCATTTCGGCCAGTGGATGGTCAGTGCAATCGTTGCAAAAATTGCTGGGAAAGGTAGCTTAACAACGCATGTAAATAGCGGTGGCGATACAAAATTACTGCAAGAACTTTTTCCAGATTCAACGAAACAAGTTCAGATTGAAAATAAATTAAAACATACAGCCTTACAAATCAGTTACGCGCTCGATGAACAAGTAACCGGAAATATCGGAGAGATTGGTTTTGATATCGGTTTAGACACAGGGGAAAACCCGTGGCTCTTTGAAGCAAACTCTAAACCTGGGCGAACTGTATTCCAAGATGAAAAGTTAAAAGAACAAAGTGAACTGACGCGCCAATTATTTTACGAATATGCCATCTACTTAACTGAACATTCTTTGCGCGATGCAAAAGAAAAAATGTCTCAAATAAAATCCGGAGCTCCATCAAACACCGAACATATCCCGTCTCCTATGATTCACTCGCAAATACGAAAACAAAAACTTCCACCTCATTCATAAGGTGGAAGTTTTCTATTTACACAAGTTTTACTACAACTTCTGTTTCCACATTACACATCCCGCAATAAAAAACATGATTGCAGTACTCTTGTGAATTACTATGTGTTAAACCATCTACTGCACTCAATAATTCTTGATCCATATACGCACTATAATCGTCTATGTAATCTACAGTTTTCCCATAATCTTGGAGTATACCTTGGCAATTTTGACAAGAATATGTTTGTGATTCTAATGCGTTGCAAAGCGGGCAAATTCCCATCACGATTCCTCCATACGTTATCATTTACAAGCAGATAGATTGAAGAGAGCATCTAGCCGTGCATAGGAGCGTCCTGTCCCACCCCTACTTAGAATAGAACTATAAAGTTGCTACCGATTTAATTTTAGTAAGTCATAAATAAGCAGTTAATGATTTGCCCCACAATAGCGGGATACAAAAAGAAAAACATATTTCATATCGCTCTTAGTTTAGCCTTCTTTCTAAAAAATACAACGATTACTCTTATTTCATAATTTACGAAACCACTAAGACTTTTTTACAAAATTTACAAATTATTATTTCGTATATCTTTCTAGGTAACATCCATACTATGAGTACAAACTTAATTACCGATGGATTAGCGCCAAACGGGGCGATAATCTGGTTCAAATCCAGCTAGTCCAACCAAAAAAATTTTTATAACTCTAAGGAGGATATATTCCTATGGCAAACCAAAGTTCTTACAATCAATTAGTAGTACCAGGAGCAACAGCTGCAATCGATCAAATGAAGTACGAAATCGCTCAAGAATTTGGTGTACAATTAGGAGCAGATTCTACGGCTCGCGCTAACGGTTCAGTTGGTGGAGAAATTACAAAACGTCTAGTTGCAATGGCTGAACAAAGCCTTGGCGGATTCCAAAAATAAATATATATGGCAAAAAGGTCTCAGGGTATATACCCTGAGACCTTCCTTCATTTACTGCAACATTTGTAAAAACTTTTTCGTGCGTTCTTCTTTTGGATTTGTAAATACATCTTCTGGTGTACCTTGTTCGACAACGACACCGCCATCCATGAAAATAACGCGGTTCGCAATTTGATGCGCAAAACGCATTTCGTGCGTGACAATAACCATCGTCATGCCTTCTTTAGCAAGTTCTTTCATGACTTTCAGAACTTCTTGAACGAGTTCAGGATCAAGTGCTGACGTTGGCTCATCAAATAGTAACACTTCCGGCTCCATCGCAAGCGCGCGAGCAATTCCAACGCGCTGTTGTTGTCCGCCTGATAATTGGAACGGATATAAGTCTACTTTATCCGCAAGACCAACTTTTTCAAGGAAATAGTTTGCTTTTTTCTTCGCTTCTTCTTTCCCCATCTTTTTCACTGTAACGAGCCCTTCCATTACATTTTGAAGTGCTGTTAAATGCGGAAATAGATTATGGTGCTGGAATACCATACCTGTTTGCGTACGAAGATTGACAATATCTTTCTTCGATACTTTTTGAGAGAAGTCGAGCTCTTTATTACCGATGCGAATATTACCAGCGTTTGGCGTTTCTAGCACGTTGAGACAACGCAGGAATGTCGTTTTACCAGATCCAGATGGGCCGATAATAACAACAACCTCCCCCTTCTCAACGGATAGATCTATATGTTTTAGTACGGTATTGTCTCCGAAACTTTTTTGTAAATGTTGAATTGAAATCATAAAAACAAAAACTCCTTTTATGAAAGGGTTATTTTAGAGTGTAACGTTCTGAACGTTTTTCTAATATTTGTTGCACAATAGATAATAAGAAGCAAATTGCCCAATAAATTAGACCTGCTTCGAAATAAACAATTAAAAACTCATAGTTCATTGCCGCAATTTCCTGCGCTTTTCGGAACATTTCTGTTACTAAAATTAACGATGCTAATGAAGTATCCTTCACTAAACTAATAAATGTATTCGAAAGCGGCGGGATAGATACACGCGTTGCTTGTGGTAAAATAACACGTTTTAATGCTTGCGGGTATGTCATCCCAATTGTGTAAGCTGCTTCCCACTGTCCTTTCGGGATTGAAAGGATAGAAGCACGAATAATTTCAGATGCATACGCACCAACATTTAACGAAAATCCAATAACTGCTGCTGTATACGGCTCAACTTCAATATTAAGAGTTGGAAGACCATAGAAAATAATAAATAATTGTACAAGAAGTGGCGTTCCGCGAATGATAGATACATAGATACGAGCAATCCATTGTAAAATACGACTACCTGAAATACGCGCGAGCGCCGTTAACGTCGCAAGTATAATCCCGATAATAAATGTAATAAGCGTTAATGGAATTGTCGTAAACACAGCTTCCTTCAGCATAGGCATGAAGGAAGACTGCATAATATCTATCCAAGTAGACAATCGATCTGAAATCAACGCACTACTTAGATACATTTTCACCGAACCATTTTTTCGCTATTTTATCGTACGTACCATCTTTTTTCATATCTTCTAACGCTTTATTTACTTCTTGTACTAGCTTGTCGCTACCTTTACGGAATAAGAATCCACTTTGTGACGCTTCTTTTTCTGTATCTACAATTTTAATTTTTGCATCTTTTTTCGTTTCTAAGTAGTTCAACACTGATAATTTATCATTAATTGTGAAATCAACACGACCAGTGTTTAATAATTCTGCAGCTTGGCTAAAGCCTTCTACATTCGTGATTTCTGCGCCATTTTTCTTAGCAATATCTGCATAGTTACTTGTTAAAGATTGTGCTGCTTTTAATCCTTTTACATCAGCAAATGTAGCCGGTTTATCTTTATCTTTCGCAATAACTAATACCGCTGAAGATGATACGTATGGGCTAGAGAAGTCATATTTCTTTTGACGATCTTCACGAATACCAACTTCGTTTGCAACCATATCGAAACGTTTTGCATCTAGACCAGCAAGTAAGCTATCCCATTGTGTTTCTTTAAATACAGGTTTTACTCCTAAACGTTTTGAAACTTCTTCTGCTAATTCAACATCAAATCCAGTTAATTTATTGCTTGAATCGTGGAATGTGAACGGTGGATATGTACCTTCTGTTCCAATTACAAGTTCACCACTTTGTTTTATCTTTTGTAACGCATCTTGATTAGCTGTATCTTTTTTCTCTTCTTTACCACAGCCCGCTACAATCCCGATCGCTAATGTAGTTACTGCAAGTACTGAAAATAATTTTTTCATGATGGTAATCCTCCAAGTATTCTGATAGGAATTTAAAAACTATATTGATTGTATGCAATCTTGAACAATTTTTCAATGAAAATGTTCTTATTTAGTTTATCCTTTTTCTTCATAATCAAACAAAAGGGGAAAATAACGCTACATACAAAAAATAAGTAACATTTTTTAATATAGCATTTATAAAGAAAAAGGTAAAACAATACTTCTTATTTAACTGTCACGATTTATTGAAGAATCGATATGTTCACCAATAAAAAAAGAACTTGCGATTTTCGCAAGTTCTTCCTCTTCTTAAGCACTCTGGTTTCCTTCCATTTGCGTTTTGTACATATCGTAATAACGCCCGCGCTTTTTCATTAGTTCATCATGAGAGCCTTTTTCTAAAATCGTTCCTCTATCAAGCACAATAATTTGATCTGCGCTTTTAATTGTTGAAAGTCGGTGAGCGATAATAAATGTCGTTCTTCCTTTTTTCACAACTTCTAGCGCTTGTTGAATCATCGCTTCTGTCTCTGTATCAATACTAGACGTTGCTTCATCTAAAATTAAAATGGCTGGATCAAAAGCGAGTGCCCTAGCAAACGAAATAAGCTGACGTTCTCCAGTGGAAAGCGTACTTCCCTTTTCTGTAATTTCTTCATTTATATTGTTCGCAAACCGTTCCGCACCAACATCACGCAATGCTTTTACGATGCGATCTTTTGAAATTTTTTCGTTCTCTAAGCTAACATTAGATGCCACTGTCCCGCTAAATAAAAACGGATCTTGCAGTACGATTCCCATATGTTCACGCGTTGCTTGTTTCGGCATCTCTTTTACGTCGTGACCGTCAATCGTAAGCTTTCCTTTTTCAAACTCATAAAACTGAAAGAGTACATTCATAATGGAGCTTTTTCCTGATCCCGTATGACCGACAAGCGCTACTGTCTCGCCTTGCTTTGCTTCAAAAGAAATATTTTTTAACACTTCATCTTTTCCATTATAAGAAAACGATACATTATCAAACTTCACATTTCCTTGTAAGCGAGGCATACGTTCTTCTTCTACCGCTTCCCCTTTTTCCTCTAGCAATTCAAAAACACGCTCTGATGCAACACGCGATTGTTCTAAATTAGCAAGCTGATTTACCATATTTGTAATCGGTGAGAACAATCGTGTTAAATAATCAACGAACGCATACAGTATCCCTAGAGAAATGACGCCTGTAGCACTTAATGAAGCACCACCGAAATACCAAATCACACCTGTGAAAGCGATATTCCTTAATACAGAAACTAAGTTATGAGAAGTTGCTGCATTTAAATTCAAAATTTTATTTTGATACTTAAAATAATCGCCATTTAATTCTTCAAACTCTTTTTTCGTTTCACGCTCTTGACGAAACGCTTGAATAATTGGCATCCCTTGAATGGATTCATTCACTGTTCCATTAATATCAGATAAACGTGAACGCATTTTATGATTGTATACAGACGCATACTTTCTATAAAGAATTGCCCAAACGATTAAAATCGGGATAATAAGTAAACATAACGTCGCCAATTTTACATCGAGTAAAAATAGCGCAGCGAATATCCCGATAATATAAATGATACTAGAGACGAATGTCGCAAGTACCGTTACGTATAAATCACGAATGGCTTCCGTATCATTCGTGACACGCGATACAATTTTCCCTGCTGGTAAATGATCGAAATACCGAATCGGCAACGTTTGAATATGAGAAAAGACATCTTCCCTCATAATTTGAATAATTTTGTTCGCTGCCTTCTGTAAGAAAAATTGCTTTCCGTATGCAAATAATGAAACGACTACTAATAAAGCGAAATAGCCACCGCCAAGTAATAATAGACGGTTTATTTCTGGTTTATAAAAAGCAAACACTTCTTCTTTCGTTAATGCTTTCGCTTTATACACTTGCACCGCCTTACCATTTTGAACGGTAATCATATCACCTTTTACAGTACGTGAGCCTTCAGCATTCACTTTATTCGGCACAAAGTAATATTGAAAACCGACTTGTATCACGCGTACTTCTTTTCCTTTTTTCTCACCTTGTTCAAAGCGATCACTTCGCTTATAAAAGGTACCATTATACGAAACAGCCTCTTCACTCTTTTCTGTTTCATACCAAGGTTTCTCTATTCCAACGATATGATCGTCAATCATCGTTTTCGCGACGAAAGGACCAGCAAGCTCTGCGATGACGAAAATAAATAACATTAGCATCGCTGCAAAAATCGTCCCTTTTACTTTCATCGCATATTGGAACAATCGTTTTGATACGCTCATATTTTCACCCCACTATCCGCACTTTCACTTTCCCCTTGTTGTCTTTCAAACTGCTCAGCATACCAGCCTCCGCTTTTAATAAGCTGATCATGCGTACCCTCTTCCATTACTTCACCTTCATCCATAACGAGAATCCAATCCGCATGTTGTACGGCAGATAAACGGTGCGTCGTAATAATCGTCGTCTTTCCGCTTCTTTCTGTTCTTATATTGTCAATGATCGCTGCTTCCGTACGAGCATCAACAGCTGATAAAGAATCATCCAAAATTAAAATTTCTGGGTTTTGAATAACAGCTCGTGCAATTGAAATCCTTTGTTTTTGCCCTCCTGATAAAGAAACACCTTTCTCTCCAACGAGCGTTTCTAACCCTTCTGGTAAAAACTCTAAATCCTTTGTAAACGCCGCGATTTCAATCGCTTTCTCGAGTTCTTCTTCCGTCGCTTCTCGGTTTCCAAATAAAATATTTTCCCTCGCTGTTTTTGAGAACAAAATATGTTCCTGAGGTACATACCCAATCCACCCGAGTACATTTTCATTCGTTATGTTATCTAACGTAACATCAGAGACTGCAATATCCCCATCTCCAAGCGGATATTGACGAAGAAGCTGACGTACGAGCGTCGTTTTTCCGCTTCCTGTTTTTCCAACAACCCCAAGCGTTTCCCCTTGTTTTAATGTAAATGAAACCTTTTTTAAATTTGTTTCAGTTGATGAAGGATATGAAAAGGTAACGTCATCAAACTGAATATAATCCGGCTCTTGTACAAACTTTGAATTTTTCGGATCCTTTACATCCGGTTCATACGCTAACGTTTCATTCACACGGTCGAGTGACGCATTTCCTCTTTGCATAACATTAATTAATTCGCCAATTGCAAACATCGGCCAAATCATCATCCCTAAATACACGTTAAATGAAACAAGTTCACCAAGTGTCACCTTTGATTGAAATACAAGATACGCGCCATACACTAAACCAATTAAATAACTAAGACCAACAAGCATTTTCACAGTTGGCTGGAATAATGCATCAATTCTAGCTACCTTCATATTTTTTTCGTAGACATCATCTCCTAAATGATGAAATCTTTCTTGATCTGCATTTTCTTGTACGTATGCACGAATAACACGCACACCGGCGATCGATTCTAGTACCTTATCGTTCATATCACCAAATGCATCTTGCGCAACTGTAAATCTTTCATGCAATTTCTTTCCATATATATTCATCGCATACGCCATAATCGGAAGCGGTATAAGTGCCGCAAATGTAAGCTCCCAACTAATTGTAAATCCCATCATAAAGACAATCGTAAGCATATATAAACTCGAATCCACGAGCGTTAATATACCGAAACCAGCTGTCATAGCGATTGCTTTTAAATCATTTGTCGCTCTCGCCATTAAATCACCAGTACGATTTTTATGATAAAACGTCGGTGTCATTTTAAGTAAATGCCCCATAAATTTAGAGCGCATCGTCTTCTCCAGTACGAATGCACCACCAAATAATTGATGTTGCCAAACGAAAGTAAGACCATATCCTATTACCGTAACCCCTACTAAAATAAGAATAAATTGCATAATCGCTTCATTCGTTAACGTTCCTGTTTTTATGTTATCAATCGTAACCCCTAGCACTTTCGGGGGAATGACTTCAACTATATTTACAATTAAAAGAGCTCCAATGGCGATACTATATCTCTTCCAATGCTCTTTAAAAAACCATTTTAACTTTAGTAATACTGATAACAATGTAACCTCTCCCTTCTCGTTCTCGCTTATCTCTCATTCTTTATCCGCTATCCAGACCCATCACATTTACATTTCGTAATCCATACAATCTCATCACATTTTTCCACCTTCCAAAATTTTATATAGTAACATGGAAAACAAAAAAAAGCATACCGCCGCTTGACGATATGCACAGAAATGCATAAAAGCGTACGTTACGATATACGCAACGTACGCTTTTTATAAGACAAAGATGCCCTATATATCCGTACGGGTTGCGTAATGATATGAATGTTTTCTGCCATTTAACAGAGCTAAGCCCATTACATTTACGATTACAATCATTACGCACACCCCCTTCATTTATTTTCCATTTATAATCTTACAACTATATTGAGTATTCTGTCAATTATTTTTTTACCCACCGAATAAAAATATACGCTACATCATTTTGAAATAAGAGAATGTTCTGTAAGAAAGGGCATACAAAATAAAAAAAGAATAAGAAATCGTTTTCACAAACATTTCATTTGAAAAATGTTATCAAACCCCCTACAATCACCTTATACTCACTCTTACAAGTTGCTATTTTAGGAGGACTAATCATGACAACTAGCAATACGTACAAATTTTATTTAAACGGAGAATGGAGAGAAAGCTCTTCAGGAGAAACAATTGAAATTCCATCTCCATACTTACACGAAGTAATTGGACAAGTACAAGCAATTACTCGCGGAGAAGTAGATGAAGCAATTGCATCTGCAAAAGAAGCTCAAAAATCATGGGCAGAAGCTTCTCTACAAGATCGCGCAAAATACTTATATAAATGGGCTGATGAGCTCGTAAATATGCAAGATGAAATTGCCGATATCATTATGAAAGAAGTCGGTAAAGGATATAAAGATGCGAAGAAAGAAGTTGTTCGTACAGCTGATTTCATTCGTTACACAATTGAAGAAGCTTTACATATGCACGGAGAAAGCATGATGGGCGATAGCTTCCCTGGCGGAACGAAATCTAAACTTGCGATTATCCAACGCGCACCACTTGGTGTTGTATTAGCAATCGCACCATTTAACTACCCAGTAAACTTATCTGCTGCAAAACTTGCACCAGCATTAATTATGGGTAACGCGGTTATTTTCAAACCAGCAACTCAAGGTGCAATTAGCGGTATTAAAATGGTTGAAGCACTTCATAAAGCTGGCCTTCCAAAAGGTCTTGTAAACGTAGCAACCGGACGCGGTTCTGTAATTGGTGACTACTTAGTAGAGCATGCTGGCATCAATATGGTATCGTTCACAGGTGGTACAAACACAGGTAAACATTTAGCGAAAAAAGCTGCAATGATTCCACTTGTATTAGAACTTGGTGGTAAAGACCCTGGTATCGTTCGTGAAGATGCTGACTTACAAGATGCTGCAAACCATATCGTAAGCGGTGCATTCTCTTACTCTGGTCAACGTTGTACAGCTATTAAACGTGTACTGGTACACGAAAACGTAGCGGACGAACTTGTTAGCTTATTAAAAGCGCAAGTAGCTGAGCTATCAGTTGGATCTCCAGAACAAGACAGCACAATCGTTCCATTAATCGACGACAAGTCTGCTGACTTCGTTCAAGGCTTAGTTGATGACGCTGTTGAAAAAGGTGCAACAATTGTTATCGGTAACAAACGTGAGCGTAACTTAATTTACCCAACATTAATCGACCACGTAACAGAAGAAATGAAAGTTGCTTGGGAAGAGCCATTCGGCCCAATCCTTCCAATCATCCGTGTTTCTTCAGATGAGCAAGCAATTGAAATTGCTAACAAATCAGAGTTCGGCTTACAAGCAAGTGTCTTCACAAAAGACATTAACAAAGCATTTGCAATTGCTAACAAAATCGAAACTGGTTCTGTTCAAATTAATGGACGCACAGAGCGCGGCCCTGACCACTTCCCATTCATCGGTGTAAAAGGTTCAGGTATGGGCACACAAGGTATTCGTAAGAGCCTTGAGTCTATGACACGTGAAAAAGTAACTGTATTAAACTTAGTTTAATCTTATATGTAGAAGCTGATCTAATTTTGGATCAGCTTCTTTTTATATCAAATAATTATTCATTCCTAATGACAAACTCTTCTCTATAATCTGATTATTACTATATCCATTGACGTATAAAAATTCATTTGTTACTCTTAAATACGTTAATTTAATATTTAAATCCTCATTCGTATCTCGGTGAGGTAGAGGTTGCAATCATTAAGAGTATCATTTCAGGAGATGTAGTGGCATTGATGAAGAAATGAGAAAGGAATGGTTGCCGAAGTAAGTCGTGTCCACCATGCACACTTGCTGGGTCTGCATTTAATAAGTGCAGAACTGTCACAAACGTTTCGTTTGTGGAGAGCTATCGAGAGGTATGTCGTGGGTTTCTTATAAGATAGAAAGCATGTAGCGGCAAATTACGTGCTTTTTTTGTTTTGTTTGGGACTTCTCTTCTCTACTAAGAAGACATACATATCTCCTCGCTTGACTTGGTTATACTAACTTTGGAGGTATTTTCTATGCAACAAAAAAAATGGGGCTTTTGGGTACTAACAGCTTTCGTTGTCGGTAATATGGTTGGCGCTGGGATTTTCATGGTGCCAAGTACGTTGGCACAAACAGCAAGCCCTCTCGGTGTCACTTTAGCTTGGTTAACAACAGGGTTTGGTGTTTTAATGCTAGCTCTTGTTTTCGGTAATTTAGCAATTCGTCGTCCTGATTTAACGACAGGACCACAAAGTCATGCATATGCTTTATTCTCATCACCAAAAAAGAAAAAAATGGCTGGTTTCAGTATGGTATGGGGATATTGGGTTGCAAACTGGGCAAGTAACGTTGCCATCATTACATCTTTCGCGGGATATTTATCACTCTTCTTCCCAATTATGAAAGATACACGACTACTATTTTCAATCGGTTCTTTTGACATAGAAGTCGGAAAACTAATTACATTTACGATTTGTTCCATCTTACTTTGGGGAACTCATATTATATTAACAAACGGTGTAAGCGGAGCTGGAAAGCTAAACTTCTTAGCAACAACAACGAAAGTAACTGGATTCCTTTTATTCATCGTCGTTACGTTATTTGCATTCGAAGCTTCTAAGTTTGGACAATGGTACACACCGATGATCGATAAATCAGGTGTATCACACGGCCTTCTTTCCCAAGTAAACTTAGCTGCTCTTACAACGCTTTGGGCATTTATCGGTATTGAATCGGCAGTACTTTTATCAAACCGTGCTACCTCTCCCAAAACAGTAAAACGCGCAACAGTTGCGGGATTACTTATTACAGTTGCGATTTACTTAGGAATTACAATTTTAACAATGGGTGTACTTCACGTTGATAAATTACAAGCTTCTGAACGTCCATTAGCAGACGCATTAAACGCTGCAATGGGTCATGGCGGCGGGAAACTGATGGCATTACTTGCTCTTACTTCCCTATTCGGTTCTATCTTAGGCTGGATTTTATTAAGCTCGGAAGTACCATACCAAGCAGCAAAAGAAGGTTTCTTCCCTTCCTTCTTTACGAAAACAAATAAAAAAGGAAGCCCAATTTATTCATTACGACTAACAAACATTATGTCGCAAGTGTTCTTATTCTCAACACTATCAGGAACAATTGCGGAAGCTTATACATTCGTTATTACCGTATCAACACTGGCCTACCTCATTCCATATCTCGTTTCACCAATCTTCCAGTTAAAACTAGTTGCAACTGGTGAAACATATAAAAATGAAATGCGGGCAAGAATTACAGATGGTATAGTCGCAGTGATCGCACTTTGCTACGCACTATGGGTTATTAAAACCGGCGCATCCGATATAAAAACGTTCCTTCTCGGAATTGGTTTATTCGTAATCGGATTTGCTTTCTATCCATTAATGAATCGTGATCAGAAAAAAAATAACGAAAAGAAAAACGAGCAAGTTGCATAACGCAATTTGCTCGTTTTTTCTTTTGTAAAACATATATAATAGAACAAAGAGGTGAAAAACATGTCAATTGAATCGCTATGGAGCAGTCGATTCCAACAACATATGCAAAATATCATTACATACTTTGCACGTATGATTAACGGTTTACTATATAGCTTTATCTTTATTTCATGCGTTGGCGCATACTACTATGCTCAGTTTCTAAAAACATCTCCTTCTAAAGGAATATCTTTACTACTCATCACCATTGTACTGACATTCATTATAACGAGATGCCCAATCCGTACATTTATTCAAAAACCTGATGCTGTCTATTTGCTTGCATTAGAAGAGAAACTAACATCTTATTTTAAAAAATCTCTTCTATATAATTACATCATTCAGCTTTTCCCATTATTATTTACGTTCCTGATTCTCGTTCCACTTGCAATGCAATCATTACAAGTAACGGTACCTTTCTTATGTACAATCTTTATCGTTTTAATGATTACGAAAGCTTGGAACATGTACATACATTGGATGTGGCGTGATAGTCATGAAAAAAATATATGGTTCATTATTCGTATTACCTGTAACGCCCTAATCATTTACATGCTGTTTTACTCAGCAAATGTTCTCATATTGGCCGGATTACTCTTACTGCTTGCTTTCCTGCTTCTATATACGAAAAAACAGCCTACAAAACGAATACCGTGGGATTACATAATCGAACAAGAAGAAAAAATGGACGTTCGTTTTTATCAATTTGCTAGCATTTTCACCGATGTTCCGCAACTGAATAAGCAAGTAAATAAAAGAAAATGGCTTACAAATTGGATTGAACCTTTATTACATAAAAAACGAGCAACTTTCTTCTATTTACATACACTGGCATTTTTACGTGGGAATGATTATTTCGGTATATATATTCGCTTAGGGTTGATTGGTGCCTTCGCCTTATATTTGATACCAAACATATACGTAAAAGGTGCTATCGCTTACATCGTCCTATATATGATTTCTATGCAGCTCCGTTCCCTGTGGAAATATTTTTCGGGAAATATTATCGTAGCATTATATCCAATTGATACTGAAAAACGAATGAATCAATTTCTTCGCTTAATCTTTATATTGCTAAGCATTCAACTCATTATATTTTCAATTTTTATCCTCATTGCTACAGTACAATTTTTACATAGCCTTATCATTATGGGTATCGGGTTACTTTGGATCAAATTTATTATTGTACCAAAAACGAAGAAACGGATTTCTTCATTTTAACGAAAAAAGAGGCTGCACATCACAGCCTCTTTTTTGTCCTAAAATTTCTATTCACTCTTCATAGGCAGTTCTCATATAGTGAAAATGACTATACAATTCCTATCCATAAGTTAAATAATGATTTCGCACATATATAAATACAAAAGATGGGAGCCTTATTTATGAATAAAAATCCACCTTCAACGCCCCCAAATCCAACGGAAACGAATAATAATGAAGTGAGCTTACAAACGTTACGCGTCATTGGACTTATTGTACTGATTAGTGGCTACATATTAGTCGCTCTTTCTGAAGTAGGAACGTTAAAAAATCTTTTGCTACAGCCTAGCACTACTCCAAATTTAGCTGAAGTTGATCCGTTCTAAAAATTATATAAAAAGCGAGTCCCAGTATAACTGGTTCGCTTTTCATATAGTTTTATCCAATCTGAGAAACCTCCCTCTCGTCCTCATACTTCTCTCTCCCAATCGCCTTCATAAATAATAAAATACTGCTCATACCAACGATAAAGTACAGAGCACTCATACCCCAAGATGCAATAAACGAGCCTAGCATAACACCTAATGCCCCGTTCATTTTTGCCACTTGAAAGACCATTCCATTAATCGCCATGTATGAACCTCTTGCCTCATTTGGCACCATATCTGCCATAATAGATTGACGTACTGGCACATACATCATCTCACCTACCGTTTGGAAAAGCCCTGCGATTAATAAGATCCATAAGCTATTGCTCGTTCCGAGTATTGTAAAGCCAATCGTATAAATGAATAAACCTACATATAAGATTTTCAAATCATTGAAGCTTTTCAGCATTTTAATAAGAAGGGCCGAACATAATACAACTAAAATTGTATTCTCTGCTGAAATCCAGCTCAGCATGCGAATGCCTGTTAAATCAAATGTAAAACCATTCCCGAATAAAAAGTGTACCGTTTCAAATTCCTTTTGCAAACGTACCCCTAAATAATTATTAATTTGAAACTCTAAAGATAATGTACATATACTTGCTGCACAAAAAATTAAAAACGCTCTATCTTTCATCACGACTTTATAACTATCTGCCATATCTTTTAATACATGTTTCTTCTCTACCGTTTTTCTCGCTACATACACTTCTTCCATATATACAGCCATCACATATAAAGTAATAACTGCAATAACTGTTAATCCGATAAACAATTGCAATCTATAGTTTTCAAATAGTAATCCACCAAATATCGCTCCAATTGCAATTGATAAATTAATTGCCCAGTAGTTAATGCTGTACATCAACTTTCGATTCTCAGATGTACTCACATCGATTAACATCGCCTCTGTCGCAGGATTCATAAGTCCAGACCCTAAACTATTAACTAACATAAACACAAATGTTAGCCACGGTGAATCTACATAATCCGAATTCGCAACTCCCATACAAGCAATGGAAATGACTTGTATACTTTGACCGATAATCATTACTTTTTTACGACCGAGCCGATCTCCGACATATCCACCGTATAAGCCAATTACTAATGAAGCTATGACATTAATGAGTAGTAAAGCACCAGCCATCGCACTACCTAACTTTATTGAAAAATAAATCGCCATAAATGGAAAAATCATCGTGGACACAGCACGTGTTAAAAACGAAGTTATAATTCTAATTTTTATATTTCGATGCATACTCCAAAACCCCATTGTTTCCCCCTCCTTATGCTTACTTATTTTACTTTGAAAAAGAGGAAGAAAAAGGTTAGAATATTCTAAAGAGTTTCCCCTTTTATGATAGGAGGAAGTGTATATATGAAAATTATGGACTATTACATTAGACTAAGACTACATGCACAAGATCAACAACATATCCGAAATAGCTTACAAGAATTAGCGGATGTTTTATATTGCAGTACGAAAAACGTAAAAATTTTATTAAAGAAAATGAGCGAGGAACAATTAATTCGCTGGACTCCAGGGAGAGGCCGCGGGAATAAAACGGAAATTCTATTTGCACATAGTTTCCTAGAAGCGATTCAATCCTACACAGATGAACTGTTAGCGCAAGAAAAATTAAAGGATATCTTTCTTCTTTTAAAAGAACCCCTACCTCTTGCACTTCAAAAAAAGATAGAAAATAAACTACATCATCATTTTGGATACGAACCTTCAAATGATATGTACGACATATTAAAGATTCCTATATCGAGAAAGATATTCCCATTAGATCCGGCTTTTGTAGCTGTAACTACGGAGAGCCATCTTACGAGTCAAATTTTTGACACGTTAGTCGTTTATAACGATGTTACTGAAAAGATGGAGCCTCACATTGCACATACGTGGGAATTAAGTGAAGACGGGCTTACGTGGACCTTTTATTTACGAAAGGATATACATTTTCATAACGAAACAGTTTTAACTTCTAAAGATGTACAATTTTCATAACGAAACAGTTTTAACTTCTAAAGATGTACAATTTTCATTTGAACGATTAAAGCAAGTGCATTCTCCTTTCGAATGGTTAACAGAAGAAATTACCCAAATTGAAACACCATCGCCACTGCAAATTCGATTTCATTTAGCAAAACCCAACTTTTTTTTCTTACATTACGTAAGTTCCATGCAACTAGCAATTTTGCCGCGTGATGCTAGTATTCAAGATCATCATTATATAGGTACTGGACCTTTCAAACTTGCTCATTACTCTGAAGACAATATCGTACTCGAAGCGTTCACCTATTATTTTAAAGAACGCGCGTTATTAGACCGTATTGAATTTTGGGGTATTCCTGATCATGTGCAAATAGATGCTGATTATGAACTACCAAATGAAGAAGAGAATGAAAGACATGATATACAAATAGAAGAAATAGGCTGCATTTATGCCGGCTTTAACTTTACAAAACCTGGTCCCCACCACGACATTTACTTTCGAAAGGCTTGGAGAGAAATATATGATGTTGAAATGATACTTCGTAACATAGAGGGTAGACGAACAATTGCCGCATCAAGCTTTTTCCCTGAAAGAAGCCGCCAAGTTCCTAAAAGGTCCTACTCTTTAGAAAAAGCGAAAGAGTATTTAAAAAAGAGCACCTATAATGGAGACACAATACATATTTATTTTTTCGCATTTAAAGATAGTGCAAATGACGCACATTTCCTAAAAGAACGTTGCGAACAATTAAGAATACACGTAGAACTTCACCCATTTCTCGTTTCAGATTATATGGATCGCTCTATCGATAAACATGCCGATATTATTTTTATGGGAGAAGTGTTTGCTGCCGATCATGAACTCGCATTCTTAAATGTATTTAAAAATAAAAGTTGCTTCGTAAATCGGTTTATGGCCCCGCACTATGAAAACCAAATTAACTGTTTACTTGATACCTTTTTATTAGAAGAAAATAAAGAGAAGCGCTATAAGCTTATGTATGAGATCGAAGAATTTTTACAAGCAGAACACATCATTTTATTTAACTATCACGTTTTAAAAAGAAAAACATATCCGTCTTCTTTAAAAAACGTAACAATTGATTCATTCGGCTGGGCAAATTTTGCGAAGTTATGGATACAGCCATCCACGTATTAAAATGTGAGTTTTTATAAAGTGAAACTTTAATCAGTGGGGGTTTTGTTCATCCCCACTGATTATTAGCCTTCACCAATCGGGCTTTTACGGACAGCCCGCCCCCCACCTACCGCTGAATTTTTGGGTGTGGGTCTTACTGCCCGCAAATAGCGGGGTAAAAGGAGAGGAACCATGAAACGGACCCTAGAAAAAAGACTTTCCTATCTATACACAGGTGAGTTATTTTCAGTCATTACTTTTATTTTCACAAGTTACTTACTTAACTATGCTTATCCTACGTTACATTTATATTCCCTATATTCTTTTTGGGTCTCATTTCTTCTTTTAGAGTTTATCTTATTACAAGGAACAATTTACTGGTACGTAAAGTGGAAACGACTAAAAAAAGAAAAAACATCTGCTACACCTATTAGGATGATTCAATATTTAAAAATACTTAAAAAGATAAATATAGCATTGATTATCACCGGATTTATTACGTTTACTATTGGTTTTGTAATTTGGTATCCCCACTTACCTTTAGGCGGACTATCATTCACTCTATTTATTTATATTTTTGCATTACTTGAGTACATTAACTATTATCATACTCAACTTTCATACGATAACATCTCTGATATTAAACATTTAATCAAATCAAAAAAGCTAAAACAGTCCTGTATAAGTAAAGATTTTCAACGTATTTCATGAAAGAGAAGGTACTACATCCTTAGTAGTACCTTCTTCACATACTATTATTTAATTACTCCATCTAAGTGATCTTTCAAGTTCAATACATATTGCTCAATATTCGGATGTTTCACCACATCATAACAAGCAAAGCTCTTTAACGGACTCATGCCAAGAAACTTCTGTACACGATGTAAATGACTAAGCGCTGACTCTAAACTTTCTCCCTCAAAGAACTTCGTCTTATCCCCAAATGCTTTCTCAGGTGCATTCCAAGTTGTAGAAAACATATACGCTTTCTCTTTTAATAAACCACCTGTTCCATATTCATCAGCTCCTTTAAAGAACAAACCGTATTCATATACTTCATCCATATACGTTTTAAATAAACCCGGAACACTAAACCAGTAAATTGGTGTTTGATAAATTATCACATCAGCCCATAAAAATTTCTCCTGTTCTTCCTTAATACTATAGCCATCTTGAATCGTTGTCGTTTTCACATGATGATTCTCGTTTAATACCGTTACCATATAATCAACTAGCGTTTTATTTAATCTGCCTTCCTTTGTACCGTATTTTTCATGTCCATTTATAATGAATATATTTTTCATCGCTTTTCTCTCCCTTATTTTATTCCTCGGCTATTAACCCAAGTTGCTGTTTCAGCGTAAGATTATCTTCTAAATGCCAATCCTCCGTTATCTTTCCGTCTTTCACATGTAAAATATCAATTGCAAAAAAACTGATTTTCTTATCCTTATGAGTGCCTGTAAAAGAAAGACGAGCTGTTACTCTATCACCGACGACTAATAAATCTTCAATCTCGCAATGTATGTTAGGAACAACTTTATGAAAGTTTTGCGCCGCAAACTTTAATCCTTCCATGCCTTGTGGTCGCCCTTTCGGCAATGTATGATCGAAAAAATTTTCAGTAACAGTCTGCGGAATAAGTTCCTCCCTACCTGTATCCCAAAATGCATAAAAACGCTGCGCTGCATGAACCATTTCGGTCGCTTCTCTCTTACTTAGTGAGGGGTCAATTGTCATTGCTTTTGGCTTTGGCATTTCTTTTAATAACTGGACTTCCGTTTTTTCTTCCACGCTGCATGCTACAAGTACAATACAAACAACAAACAAACTAAGTAATCCAAACAACTTTTTTATCCCCATGAAATTCACCTCCTCCTCATCTAAACCCTTTGTATTTCGTATTGCTATTGTATATGCACTAACTTCCTTTATGGAAGTAGTGATATTTTTTTCATATAGTTACCAAAAGTATAGTTTTGTGATACTATAAAGCAAATTCATTCAAAAAAAATTTATGGAGGCTAGTTCCATGAACAATATAAATCCAGTTGAATTAACGAAAGGGTTACCTGGCATACCTTGTCCTATCGCTAAAACGCTTGATGTAATTCGTACAAAATGGACATTTTTAATCATCCGTGACCTTCTTATCGAAGGAACATTACGCTTTAGTGACTTACAAAAATCAATGGACGGGATTAGCCCGAAAACATTATCGCTTCGACTAAAAGAATTAGAGGCTCAAGGCATTATAACGAGAAAAGTATATCCGGAAGTTCCGCCTCGTGTAGAGTACACATTAACGGATAAAGGAAAGCAATTAGAGGGGATTTTCATTGAATTAAAACGGTTTGGATTAAGCTTATAAAACAAAAACCCCTTACCGTCGTAAGGGGTTTTATTACTTCGCAAAACTTTCAGCTAGCTGTTTCTCTCTCCACATAAATGTAATACCGAGACCAACTATTAAAACAACTCCTGAAAATGCATATGGATAATGAATATTCATATCAAATAATATTCCGCCCATCGCTGGTCCTGCTATATTTCCTAAACTCGTATACGTTGAGTTCATACCAGCAACGAATCCTTGCTCTTTTCCAGCTGCTTTTGATAAAAACGTCGTTAAAGCTGGACGAAGTAAATCAAATGCAAGGAAAATAAAGCAAGTAACGAGAAGTACAATCCAATAATTAAAGACTACAGTTGAAACGAACGCTAATACTGCACCTACAATTAAACATATTTGAATTAATACTTTTTCACCAAACATGTCAACTAATTTTCCAAACATAAATACTTGCACAACTACCCCAAAGATTGAACTAATTGTAATAATTGCCGCAATATCTTTCGGTGTGAATCCAAACTTATGATCAGAAAACAGACTAAACACAGTTTCATACGCCGATAAACCGAATGCAAGTACAAATACAATAATAAATGCGATTGCATACATTGGATGTAATGATTTCTTTAAATCTCCAATAAAACTTGATTCTTTCGTATTAGAAGAAATCTCCGCAAGCTCTTCTTTCGTTAACGGTTCTTTTAAAATAAAGATCGAAATCACACATGCTATAAAGGCAATTACTGCTGCAACAAAAAACGGCACACGTATACCGTATTCTGCAATAAATCCGCCAATTCCAGGTCCTATAATAAATCCGGTACTAATTGCCGCGGACAAGTATCCCATCGCCTTTGGACGTTCCTGCATAGATGTAATATCAGCAACATATGCCGTAACACCTGGCATAATAAACGCAGCACTAATTCCGCCTAACACCCTCGCTGCATAGAGCATCCATACATCTGTCCCTAATCCAAAAAGAAGCTCTGAAACACCAAAAATAAATAATCCAATGATTATCATTTTCTTCCTACCATACAGGTCAACCCACCGGCCTGTAATAGGTGAAGCAATAAGCTGAGCCATTGCAAACACTGCAACGAGATAACCCATCGTCTTCCCTGTTAAACCCATATCATTCATAAAGGACGGCATAACCGGAATGATTAATCCAATCCCTAAAAAAGCGATAAATATATTACTCAAAAGAATGACCAATACCATCTTTTGTTCTTTTATCGGTTTCTTCACTTTTTAACACCTCTTCCCGTAAGTTCCTCAAAAAAATAATGCCCAAGAAGCTTTTTCTTTATCCTGCTATTTGCGGGCTAATCATGAGTAGAGCTGCCCCACTCATTAGAATTTCACTCTATCCTTCCACACATACATAAGTATTAGGTGAATGACTATCATTCAGTTTTCCTCAAAAATGAACCTACCTTTTCAGACAGGTTCATCTTACTATTTCTTTATATGTAGTGCATGTGTTAAAAAATCTAGTACTTCTGCCTTTTGTAGCTCGACTTGCTCATCATCTTTATGATCATATAAATAAACTTGTTCCGCTGCTGATTCAACAAGGGCGATAAATAACTTCGCTGTTCGCTCTGCATGAACCGAATCACGAATTTCACCAGCTTCTTTCGCCTCATTTAAAAATTCACTTAGCCACATATAAAGAGGCTCATACACAGCTTCCCATTCCTTTATATGTTCTGTAGATGCAAGACCTGCATACATTAAAGCTTGTATTTCACGATATTCAGCTATGAAGTTAAACACCGCATCTATCACTTGCGTAACCTTACTTGAGAAAGGCGCATCATTTTGCACTTTTTCTTTCACTGCAAGTATCATCTTTTCAACCATCACTTCTGCTATTGCAGGCATAACAGATAACTTAGAAGGAAAATATAAATAGAAAGTTCCTTGTGCAATGCCAGCCAATTTCACGATATCAGAAATCTTCGTTTTTTCAACGCCCTTTTCCTGAAACACTTCAATAGCTGCATAGACAATTTTCTCTTTTTTATTCATCATCTAAATCCTTTCACACGCGTATTGAATGACTGTCACTCATTTTATAAAATAATTAGCTGTACTGTCAATTATCATGCACTTTTTACAATAAAAATCTCCTAACGACTTGTTAGGAGATACAGTGTATCTTTACGAAAGAGCCTTTAATCCTGTCACACCACATACAATAAGAGCCACACTGATCAAACGTGCCTTACTTTTCGATTCACCAAACAGGAACATATTTAATAAAACGGCACCTGCTGTTCCAATACCAATCCAAACCGCATAGGCGACACTTACTTGTAAAAATAAGAAAGATGTATACAAGAATGCAAAGGATGTAGCAAACCCGCCTATATAAAGCGCACCATTTGCTAACGTTTTATCTTTACTATACATTTTCAGACCGATCACACCGACTATTTCACTAATTGCAGCACAAAATACGAAAAACCAACCCATCTTTAAGCAGCTCCTTCCACAGTTTCTTCTTTATTATCAGCTAGCTTTAAACCGATAACGCCAGCTACAACCATCACGATAAAGAATAACTTCCCTACACTGAAACTTCCGCCGAAAAGGAATACATCCATTAAGAAAGTACCTACCGTACCAGCTCCGGCAAAGATGGCATATACAGTTCCTGTCGCAAGATGTTCACACGCTTTAGAAAGAAAGTGAAAATCAACAGCGATAACTCCTAAAATAATAATCCAATGCCACCAAGTATCGGCCGTATTAAAACCAAACACCCAAAAAATTTCAAAGATACATGTTAATATGACATATAACCAAGCTCTATTTTTCATACCTCTCACCTCTTATGACTGACTATCAGTCATTTTGTTTTAAAAAAATATGTCTTTCACCACTACTATATATAAACAACTATCATCCTCATTTACCATTGTATTTGTTCAGTCGCTAAACTCACTACACCCTTTTATATAAAATGACTGAATGTCATTCATAAATATTGTACATGAATATTTTAAGAACTGTCAATGCCGAAAGATTATTTAAAATTTCTTTCCTCCAGTTTGTATATTTCCTAATAATCTGTTAATACTGCTAGTAACATAATATTTTCTCCACTCCCCCTTGGAGAGATCCCTTTAATAGAGCAGTTAGCATTTGCTAGCTGCTCTTTTTTATTTACCGGCACACTATGATGAAATACTCATAGATCAAATCCATTTTTGATCACATAACAAGGAACGGATGATTTTTTAATCTATTTATTTTCCAATAATCCTTTATATGCACTAATTTTATGCTCAAGCATCTTCTCTGTAACTTCTAAGTTTTCTCTTTGAATCTGAATAGATTTCCTATGGTCTTCTAGGAGCTGTAAACGAGCTTCGGCTGTATGCTCCCCTTCTAAATATAATCTAGCGTATTCTCTTATTTTCGCTATCGGCATTTGTGTTTGTTTTAATTTCATAACAAACTGCAACCACTTTATATGCGACTCTTCATACAATCTATTCCCATTTGCATCGCGATTTGCAATTAAGATATTCTCCTTTTCATAATAACGTAATGTATGTGTGCTCACTCCTAATAATTTAGCTACCTCGCTAATTGTGTACATACTAAAAACCCCCTCCGCATACCATTTACCCTCATATATTTTGCGCTCTTATCAAATTTATAAAAAACATTTGACTTAGAGTATACTCTAACAAATACAATCTAACCATAAATGAATTTGAACTTAGGGGGATTTTATATGAAATATACTGTTATTACTGGCGCTAGTTCTGGAATTGGCTATGAATCAGCTTTAGCCTTTGCATCTCGCGGAAAAAACTTAATACTTGTAGCTCGAAGACAAGCAGAATTAGAAGAATTAAAATTGAAAATTAACGAAGTATGTCCGGAATTGGATGTTGTCATTCGAAAAACTGATTTATCCGTCACGGAAAATGTTTATAAACTTTATGAAAGTCTACAAAGTTTCCAGATTGAAACGTGGATTAACAACGCAGGTTTTGGTAATTTCGCCTCAATTGCTGAACAAAATTTAAATAAAATAGAGACGATGTTACATGTAAATATAGAAGCACTAACGATACTCTCTTCTCTTTTCGTTCGAGATTATTCAATGGTTGATGGCACACAACTTATTAACGTTTCATCAGGCGGTGGATACACAATTGTTGCTGATGCTGTTACGTATTGCGCTACGAAATTCTATGTAAGTGCATTTACAGAAGGTTTATCTCACGAACTGAAAGAACAAGGCGCGAAACTGCAAGCAAAAGTTTTAGCTCCTGCTGCAACTGAAACAGAATTTGCAAAACGTTCATTTGATATTGATGAATTCCAATACGATAATGTTGTACCGAAATTCCACACCGCAAAACAAATGGCACAATTTATGCTTGATCTGTACGATAGCGATAAAGTTGTAGGGCTTGTCGATGGTTCTACTTATAACTATGAGCTTAAAAACCCCATTTTTAATTTTGCAGTAAGAAAAACGAATTCAAGTTCTTAATTTCTCCTAAAATATAGATGCCCACTATTATGTAAATAATAGTGGGCCTTTTTTCTCTCTGAAACATTCACCCAACATACCGAACCATCGCCACCTCATCACAATAATCAACCTTTGGACAATGTCTACAATCAATCCATACTTTCTCTGGTAACGCCTCTCTATTCACAAAAACAAACCCGCACTTTTGAAAAAATTCCGTTTCATATGTTAAAGAAATGACTCTACTCACTTTTATTTTCACTGCCTCATTTATTACATGATTCACCAACATACGTCCGATTCCTTTCCCTGCATATGTATGCGAAACGACTAATGATCGGACTTCTGCAAGGTCCTCCCCTAACACATGTAAGCCAGCAACTCCAACGATTTCTTCCCCTTCTTTCATAACATATAAACATTGTAAATATTGATAGAGAGATAAAAGCGAACGCGGTAAAACTACTCCCTCTTTTGCATAAGCTTCAATGAGACTATAAATTTCTTTCACATCACTTGTAACCGCATTACAGATTTTCATAATTTATCCCCTTGTCCCTCATATTAATATTTATAAACAAAAATGAATTTTAATACATAATTTTATATAATAATACATCTCTCCTTTCTTCCCGTCAATCACTTTACACAAACAAAAACCAAGCAATCTAATCGATGCTCGGTTCTTCATTTCGTATCGGTAACACCGTCGAATATTTAATTTCTCGAAGTGCTAAACTCGTCTGTATCCTTGTAATACCAAGCTTATTCAGCTTTCTAATAAACTGCTCTAGCTCTTTACGATCACGATTTGCAACCTTTAATAAATAATCATACTCTCCTGTTAAACAGTGGCATTCTAACACTTCCGGCATCGATTCTAATTCTTTTTCCAACACTTCAAGTTTATCCGATTGATGAATATTTGTACTCATAAAAATAAAACATAATAAATCAAAACCAAGCTTTTCTTGATTTAAAATGGCTACTTGCTTATCAATGAACCCTTCTCCATCTAATCTTTTTATTCTCGCATGCATCGCAGCTGGTGATAAATTAACGCGTCTTGCAAGCTCTGCATTACTTACTTGTGATTCCTTCTGCAATATATCTAAAATTTGTACGTCTAAATCATCTAACACTTTAATAACCGACGACTCCATCAAAATTCCCCCTTTTTATTACCGATGATTATTCGAAAAAACACCTTACAACTTATATAAAACTGAATATTGTTCCTTGAATGTTATTCATAACAAAACATTTTATCAACTTTTATCCATTATACAAAAGAATATATTACACAATAAAGAAAAATGCTAAAATTATTTACAATTCACATTGATTACAACAAAGGGGATTTTAATATGCCTTATTTTTATGTCTTTTTACTATTACTAACGAGCTTATTATGGGGAGGAAATTTCGTCGTTGGAAAATCGCTCGTTGATCATGCGTCTCCAATGACACTTACAAGTTTAAGATGGATGATTGCGATCGTTTGTTTATTACCAATGGTATGGTTTAAAGAAAAGAAAATCATTCCACCTCGTGCCGCAATACTTCCGTTACTACTAATGGGGATCTCAGGGGTTGCTCTGTTTAACATTTTTCAATTTTTAGCACTAGAAAAAACATCTGCAACAAATGTAGGGCTTATTTCTACATTAAATGCGATTTCAATTGCACTATTTTCAGTGTTATTTCTAAAAGAAAAAGTAAATACACTTCAAATTCTATCAATGATTCTTTCATTCTTTGGGGTTATTCTTGTTCTATTAAAAGGTAACTTTGCCCTTTTATTTTCACTACATTTTAATAGCGGTGACTTATGGATGATGGCAGCTGTTTGTATTTGGGGAATGTATTCTGTTTGTAGTAAATGGGCAACAAAAACAACTACGCCACTTATGGCGACGTTATACTCTGGTATTTTCGGCGTTATTTTATTACTGCCATTTAACATAGGTAGCTTTACTGTTACGAATATAAACACTTCGTTTATAACATCACTTTTATATACTGGGCTTATTTCCACAGTTCTTTGTATGGTATTTTGGAATGTTGGCGTACAAAAATTAGGAGCAACTACATCTGGCATTTTTCTAAACTTCAATCCAATTTTCACAGCTATTTTAGCCTTCCTTTTCCTCGGTGAAGAACTAACATGGATACAAATTTTAGGTACAATGATCGTTGTAACAGGATGTTATTTATTTTCTCATTTCAAAACTGTTACTGTTCAGCCAACTAGAGCTTTAATGCGCAAACATTCTTAATGAAAAAACATCGTCATCCGAGTGGCGATGTTTTTATTTATTCTTCATTTCTCTTATATACTGCTTTTCCTCTTCTGGTGATAAACGTTCTGTTGCCTTGCCAGTATCTCCACCTTGAAGGCTCCATAAGAAGTTATGCTCCTCAACAGTTTGAGAAAAATCTCCTTTTTCCCATCTATTTATAATAGAAAATAACTTCATTTTATATTGAAAACCTGTACTATTTTCAATATCCCTTTTCACATTAGAAATTTCCTTTTTCGTCATTTCTATAAACCCCCATTTTTCAGAGGATTTTACCTTTTGGTGCACCATTTGATGCATAGTAGAAATAATTTCACCTTCGCTAACTTGTGGAGCTTCTTCTGCAACTTTCTTCTCTTTTTCGTTTGCCACTCGCTCAATTTGAATATTTTTATTTTCTTTTTCTACATATGCCAGCAATTTCTTTCCGCCAACTATAGACGAGATAATTACGATAATTGTAATGCATATACCTACGATCCATTTAAAAAGCACTAGCTCTTCGTCGCTTCTCTAACAAGATGACTATCTACATATTGCTTAAACTTCACAATTTTTCCGTTCTCAAGTTGCCATACATGAACAAATTCTGCTTCAAATGATTTTCCCGTTTCTTTATAAACTCCTGAATACATACCTTCAGCAATAATTACATCTTTTCCGTTTACTTCATGGTACATATTTACGCTCGCTTTATAATCATCCCATTCTGATTCTAAACGACTAAATACATTTTCCATTATTGCTTCTACACCTATATAAGTTCCCCCGTACGGGAATCCTGCTGCCTCTGTCCATTCTACTTTTTCAGAGAGGGCTTCTACTAAATGTTTTGCATTCGAAGAAGCTGATCCTTCATATGTACTTCGAATAATTTCTAAATTTGATTTAGACATATTAATTCCTCCCGTTTTATTTATTTTTTACACAAGATGTAACACCGATAGTTACATCTTGTGTAAAAAAATATTTAAATTGTTTTATTCTTAATCTACCAGTTGTAATCATTATAGTTACAATCATTCTTCAAGTCAACAGTTTATAAATAAGTTTACTTCGTTTTCATTACTTTCTCTTTTAAAAAACGATCTACATATCCTTCTGCTTTTACAACAAATAAATACGCACCCATTGATAATAATGCAAGATCTAATTCATAACCTGGATTCTTTCCATCTCCTAATAAACCTGCTGCTCCATTTACCTTTACGATAGCTCCAGCTAAAATAAGTGCAAATAACAATCCTACATATCGTACGCCTAAACCGATAATTAATAATATACCACCAACTAATTCTACAGTTGCTACGCCGTATGCAAGACCACCTGGTAAGCCAATGCTTGTAAACCATCCTGCTACGTTATCGATACCTGATTGAAACTTCGCTAAACCGTGCGCAAAGAATGTCACTCCTAACACGATGCGAATAATTAAATTCCCAATATATTGGTTCATTTTGAACTCTCCTTTTTGTTTTGTTATGGTGAACTTTTATTTACAAGTCAAAACAATACGGTATTTCATTTCATTCGTCAAATACTTTTTTACAGAAAACAAAAAACATTATCCCTTTTACGGATAATGTTTTCTCACAAAATAGCGCTAATTCAAGCTTTTACTCTATTGCACAAAAAAGTTGAAACATTTTTCCAGCACCAACATACGGCAATAAAGACAAGTCCTCTTCTACAACCATTCCAACAACATTCACTTTCTCATCTTGAGGCAACTCCCGTGCAACAACCTGCATCTCCCCAGCATATCTACCGTACAATTCATTATCAATTGTAATGCTGCCTTTCTTTCTTGAAATGGTAGACATCGGCTGTAACACGACTTTATTTTCTTCTCGTGATTCTACAGAGCGAATGACATCACGAGCTGGATCTAGCCTATTTGTATGAACTTGCTCCACCACTTTTAATGCTTTTTTATCATTTATAAACGATTTGTAGCGTAGAGGAATAACCCCTCTACTCGCACTCGCTATCTCTTGTACACTTTCTACACTTCCACTTATATCCCCGATTAACACCTTATCGACACCACAATCTTGTACAAGTTCTAAGTACGCTTCAAGCGGGCGTATATTACGGTGCCTTTCTAAGGTTGGTAAGCCTTCATATAACGGACCACGTTTTTCCCCATCTCCCGGAATAAATGCCATCGTTTTTATTCCGCACTCATGTAAGTATTCATTTTGTTTTTGTAAAAAGGACTTTGCTAGTCCTGTTTCTGGACGCGGATAAAAATTATGCCATGCTTCTACATTCTCTACCTGTATCTTTTCAGTGATTAACTCTTTCCAAAATGATTCTGTAATCGTACTCGCATTTAAAGCTACTTTCATTTTATGAGATACGCGCGCGATTTCTTTCGGCATGATGCCATAGTCCATTCGTAAGCCAGTAATGCCCCACTCTACTAACTCCTCCACATTTTCGTACGTCAGTCCTAAATGTTGTAACGATTTTGGAGAAACATCGACCATTAACTCCATTTCATATTTGAGAGCTTGCTTCCCAAGTATTTGTATTAATTCTTTATACGTACCAGGGTCATCCTCTGGAATATGCAATGATGTAAAAATAGATAAAAATCTGTTTTCTTTCGCTACTTTTAGCCACTCTTCTTGCTTTTTCACTCGTTCTTTTGAAAGATAAATTGAAACTCCTATCATACGAATCTCCCTTTCTATGAATAGAAAAAGAGAAAGGAATCCCTTTCTCTATATGTTTTCTGCCATTTCTTCTTTGAATCCGAAGAAGTACGTAAAGATAAATCCAAACGTATATGCCACTACTAATCCAAGGAAATATAATAAATATTTATTATCAGCAATTAACGGAATTAATGATAATCCTGATACGCCAATTCCGAGTGCGGCTGTTTTCATAACTGCTTGGAATGCACCGCCAACAGCTGCGCCTAAACAAGCTGTAAGAAACGGTTTCCCAAGTGGTAATGTAACCCCGTATAATAACGGTTCGCCAATTCCTAAAAAGCCAACTGGTAATGCACCTTTAATTACGTTACGAAGTCGTTTGTTTTTTGTTTTTACAAAAATCGCAATCGCTGCTCCTACTTGCCCAGCACCTGCCATTGCTAGTACTGGTAATAAAGGCGTCACATGCGTTTGATTAATAAATTCCATATGAATTGGTGTTAAACCGTGATGTAATCCGACCATAACGAGCGGTAAAAATGTTCCAGCAAGCACTGCTCCTGCAAATGCGCCGCCAATACTTAAAATCCCATTAATTCCGCTTGTAATTCCTTCAGATAAGAAACCTGCAACTGGCTGAATTGCTAACATCGTTACGATACTTACGACTAATACAGTAATAAGCGGCGTTACAATAATATCAACTGCATTTGGCACTGCTTTTCGAACTTGTCTTTCCACTACAACCATAAGCCATGCTGCAAAAATAACTGCAAATAATCCGCCCCGTCCGGGTACGAGTGCTTCACCGAATAATTTTACAGTCGCCATCGCTGGGTTAAAAATTAAAATACCAGCAATTGCCCCAAGAACCGGTGTCCCGCCAAACTCTTTCGCTGTATTCCAGCCGACTAAAATCCCTAAGAATGTAAATATACCGCCGCCAATGAGTAGTAGCATTTGTAGCCACGTTGCATTCGGATCCGCACCTGCGTTTTTCGCAAAGTTAGCCACCCCGTTTATAATTCCTGACGCAACAAGACCTGGAATTAACGGAATGAAAATACTTCCTATTTTTCTTAAAAAGTTTTTCACTGGTGTATTATTTTTCTTCTTAATCTCTGACTTCATCTCTTGCCCGAGATCTTCAAGATGATGATCTGCCACCTCACCAATTCGCAGTCCTGTTAAACCTTCCATTTCAGCTGCTACTTTATTTACTGTCCCTGGCCCAACAACAACTTGAAGCGTCTCATCTTCAATAACGCCCATAACCCCTTCAACCTTTTTCAAAAGGTCCATATTCACTTTACTTTCATCATGAAGCGTTAATCGCAATCTCGTCATACAATGAGCAATGCCACGAATATTTTTTACTCCCCCAAGTTGCTCTGAAATCTCTTTGGCCATTCTCTCTTCTTTCTTCATAATAGAATCCCCCTCCCTATTATTTTATAGTGCCTTCTTCACAAACCCTTTCGCTTCTTTTAATTTCTCCAGTGCTTCCCCATACTCACACTGCAATAACACCATAACAATCGCAGCTTTCACATTACGTTCTGCTTTTTCATAATACTCTGCCGCTACTTCATAACTAACGCCTGTTGCTTCCACAATAATTCGTTTTGATCGTTCTACTAACTTTTCATTTGTAGATTGAACATCTACCATTAAGTTTTTATATACTTTCCCCACACCAATCATAGAAGCTGTTGAAATCATATTCAGCACTAATTTTTGTGCTGTACCAGCCTTCAAACGCGTTGAGCCTGTTAAAATTTCTGCGCCTGTTTCTACTTCCACATTTAGTTTTGCATATTTACTTATTTCAGCATGTTTATTACAAGAAATACTCGCCGTGCTCGCTCCCACGCTAGCCGCGTACTTCAAACCGCCAATTACATAAGGAGTTCGACCACTTGCTGCAATTCCAATCACTGTATCTTTCTCGTTTAATCCAATACTTTTTAAATCTTCTTCTGCTAATCCTTCGCGGTCTTCTGCACCTTCCACCGCCTTAGTAAACGCTTTCATTCCACCTGCTATAAACCCTTGCACCATTTTATCATCTGTGCCAAATGTCGGCGGACATTCCACCGCATCCAAAATACCTAAACGGCCACTCGTACCAGCCCCAATGTAAATTAATCGGCCCTCATCTTCAAAGGATTTAATGACAATCTGTACAACCTTTTCAATTTCTTCTATTTCATTTTCAACTGCTAACGCAACAGTTCGATCTTCTTCATTCATACTTTGTAACACTTCTTTTATGCTCATCTCATCTAAATTCATCGTCTTCTCATTACGATGTTCTGTCGATAAATTTTCTAACATATTATCACCCGCTTTGAAATTTAATTTCATACTTTCATTATAACTTTAAGAAATTTAAAATCAATATTACTTTATTATTTTATGAAATTTTATTTCTTTTCATGACGAATTTATGTCAGTATACAAAAAAAGATGGGTTCCCCCATCTTTTCATTTTAACTTCCGTAACCGAAGAGCTTCTTCTCTTGTCTCCATAAATTGATCCAGCACTTTATTACCAATACGATTAAAAGTAATTACATATAAAGCATCAATCATATTCAATTGCGTCATTCTCGAAGCAATACTCGCAATACGATGATCTTGCTCTACATCTGGCATACAAAGACGAATATCGGCCTCTTTATATAACGGTGATGATTGATCAAGCTTTGTAATCGCAATAACAGTTGCACCTTGTCTCTTCGCATATTGCGCCATTTCAAGTACATCTTTCGTACGACCCGATGTTGAAATCGCAACAAATATATCGCCCTCTTTTAAATTCGTCACAAGCGGCAACATCATATGAAAATCAGATAACATCATCGCTGTAAATCCGAGCCTTGTAAATTTATAAGCCCCGTCCATCGCTGGAGTAGCTGATCCGCCGACTCCGTAAAATATAATTTTATCCGCATTTACAATACGATCTGCTGCTTTTTCAAGTTCCTTCTTATCTATCGCCGTAACGCTCGCCTCAATTGCAGCTTTATTCACATATGTAACTTTATTAAACAAGTCGTACGGGCCATCTTCCGTATTCATCACCGAAAAATCGTTAATATTATAATCAGCAATCGTTAATTCACGAACGAGTGCAATTTTAAATGCCTTAAAGCTTCCGATTCCAATCGATTTACAAAAGCGAACAACACTCGCCTCACTTGCGCCTGCATTCGTTGACACTTCTTTCGTCGTTAAGTTCGGAACAATCTCTGCATTCTCCATTATGTACATGGCAACCTTCTTTTCAGCTGGTGAAAATTGATCCATATTACTTTCAATTTTAAATAGTAATGTTGAAGCTTTCACTATTTACCCTCCACTTCTTACGGTTGCTTTCACTTATTTTCTCTTGCTTCAAAAAGATAAAAACCATCATCACCAGGAGGATGGTGAACAATTACAGTTCGATCCCCTTTTTTATATGACGTTATTTCACCTTCAGATCGCTGTTTTTCCCATCCATGTATCCAAATTACAAAGTCAGGTACAAAAGCAGTGTACTTAT
The DNA here is from genome assembly GCF_022095615.2 of Bacillus thuringiensis. Lineage (NCBI taxonomy): Bacteria > Bacillati > Bacillota > Bacilli > Caryophanales > Bacillaceae > Bacillus > Bacillus thuringiensis. Next base: position 822,364 of record NZ_CP155559.1, on the reverse strand, counting down.
AGTCTTTCGGGTTTTCGTCTTCTACATAAGTAGAAAAAATAGAAACCGGAAAATCTTTCACTTTTGATTCTTTCCATGCAGTAAATGGTATACACAGTGCAATAAGTATGATTACACCTATAACCTTCCCCTTCGTAAGCCTCACACATTTTCTCTCCTCGACTTATCATATACGTAGATTTTACCATAATTACAACCTATTCACGCTATATGACTATTGCTTTTTTCCAATAAAAAAAGAGCTTACCTACATCAGATAAGCCCTTCTTCTCTATACAAAATACTTCTTCAAAAGCGGCGGCGTAATAATCGTCGTTAATATAACAACAATAACAATCGCTGTGAAATTTTCTTTCGCTAATAAATTCGCTGCAAGTCCATTCGCTGCGATGATAAGCGCCACTTCTCCGCGCGAAACCATTCCTGCACCGATACTAATAGAAGATTGAAGGTTGAATCCTGTCAATCTTGCGCCTAAACCTGATCCGATTAACTTTGTGAATATCGCAATAAGAGTCATGATGATAATGAACCAAAGCTGGCTTCCGATACCTTGAAATGTAATTTCCATTCCAATACTTACGAAGAACACTGGTACAAATATCGCATAAGCAATCGGTTCAATTTTATGTTCTACTTCATGCTTGTACTCTGTTTGAGAAATGGCAATCCCTGCTGCAAAAGCCCCAATAATACCTGCGATTCCCATCATTTCACTGTAATACGAAAAAGAGAAACAAATAATAAGAGCCGCACTAATTAATGCTTCTGTTACGCGAAGTGGTACGAGCATTTTCATAATCCATGGAACAACTTTCCAAGAAATGAAAACGATACTTACAAAAAAGATAATTTTCTTTGCAATGACAAGCGTTACATTTACATCTTGTGTACCTAAGAAACTCATCACAAATGCTAATAAAATAACAACAATTACATCATCAAATACAGCTGCACCTAAAATCGTCGTACTTTCTCTCGTATTCATTTTCCCTAAATCTCTTAGTGTTTGAACAGAAATACTAACCGAAGTGGCACAAAGTAATAACCCTAAAAAGATTGCATGCGACTGTAACATTCCAAACGCAAGTCCTGCTAAATATCCACCAAGGAATGGGAAAATAATGCCTCCCATCGCTACTGCGAATGCAGATTTCAAATTCCGATTTAACTCTTCCAAATCTGTTTCAAGCCCTGCCATAAACATAAGTAGTAAAACACCAATTTCACTCAGTTCATCAATGAGTTCAGAACTATTAATAATACCAAGCACAGCCGGACCGATAATAATACCGACAATTAATTTACCAAGTACAGAGGGCTGGCCAAGTCTTACGCTAATATCACCAGCTAATTTCGTACAAAGTAAAATGACGACAAGTTCAAAATAAAATAACATAACATCTTCTCCTACTTTAACTTTAATCAGTGGGTTTTCTCCATCCAAAGTAGATTGGTAACCCTCGTCCATTCCTGTAAGTAGTTTCCCCTATTCATTCGCATTTTATTTGTCACATTTTTATTTGACAAAATATTCTGAATTATAATAAAATTAATCCAGCAATTTTAAAAACTACATACCATAACTGTACCTCCATTTACGTACATACTCTTTTCTAGTGGGCTCATACTATATTCGCAGTTATGGAAATGAAAAAACGGGGGGAGAGTCCAAAGTGAAGTCATTATTACGAAAAAAACCGCTTAGTACTGAATCACCACGGCAGTTAGATAGAACATTAACGGCACTCGATTTAACATTTTTAGGAATTGGCGCCGTAATTGGAACAGGTATTTTTGTATTAACAGGTATTGTCGCAGCAAAACATTCTGGTCCTGGTATTATGCTATCATTCCTTATTGCTGCATTTACTTGTGCTTGTGTAGCCTTTTGTTATGCCGAATTTGCTTCTTCTATTCCTGTCTCAGGAAGTGTGTATACTTACGCATACATGACAGTCGGAGAAGTCGTCGCCTTCATCGTCGGCTGGTGTTTAATGCTCGAATATTTACTTGCAGTCGCAGCAGTAGCTGTCGGTTGGTCTGGTTATTTACAATCTTTACTACAAGGATTTAACATCCATCTGCCCGCCATAATCGCCTCGGCACCTGGTGTAGGAAAAGGCGGCCTTATCGATTTACCGGCTGTTTGTATTTTACTACTCATTACGGGGCTTTTAAGTTTTGGCATACGCGAAAGCGCACGCATTAATAACATTATGGTTCTTATCAAGTTAGCTGTTATTATCGCCTTTATCGTAGCAGGCGCAAAATATGTAAAACCTGAAAATTGGACACCGTTCATTCCGTTCGGATACGACGGTATCATTACTGGAGCTGCCACTGTATTCTTCGCCTTCTTAGGATTTGATGCAATCGCAACCGCTGCAGAAGAAACGAAAAAACCACAGCGCGATTTACCAATTGGCATTATCGGTTCTCTTCTTATTTGTACTGTTTTATACATGATTGTATCTTTCGTTTTAACAGGTATGGTTCCATATACACAATTAGATGTTTCTGATCCAGTTGCGTTTGCCTTACATTTCGTTGGCGAAGATACAATTGCAGGACTACTCGCTGTTGGGGCGATGACTGGAATGACAACCGTTCTCCTAGTCGTTATGTACGGACAAGTTCGCGTTTCTTATGCGATGAGCCGCGATGGACTACTTCCAAAAGCGCTAGCACGTGTAAATAAAAGAGTAAAAGTCCCTTTATTAAACACATGGATCACTGGTGTTGTTGCTGCTTTATTAGCAGGACTTCTAGACCTACATCTACTAGCTAATTTAGTAAACATCGGTACGCTAACAGCCTTTACATTCGTTTGCTGCGCGGTACTTATTTTACGAAAAACACACCCTGACTTAAAACGCGGATTCCGCACACCTTTCGTACCTGCATTACCAGTTGTCGCGATTCTTTGCTGTTTATATTTAATGATTAATTTGTCTAAAACGACATGGATTAGCTTTATAGCTTGGCTTATGGTTGGCTTATGTTTCTATTTCTTCTACTCTAGAAAACATAGTCATTTAGCTACTGAAAAAACAAGTGATGCAGAGAAAAAAGCATAACAAAATAGCTCGCCGATAAAACGGCGAGCTATTTTGTTATATTATTATATTTTTTCGTTAACGATTGTAAAATGAAAAATATGCCGATGCAAGCTGTAAACGATGCCCAATTCCCTATTGGTGTAGAATATTTAAAAACGCCAATACCTACAAGCAATAGGAAAATAATCACCTGATATATAAGCTTCCACTTTTGCATATATTCCCTCCTTTACTTCGTTCCCTTCTTTTTCTTCCATGCATTTAAACTGTCAAAGAAGAAATTAATAAATAACGTGCCTAAACCCGCTAATAAAAACGTCATTAAAAATAAAACCCATATACTTTTTTCTTTTAAGAAATAATATCCTACAAGGAGCACAACCGCGATCCATACATATTCAAGAATTCTTTTTAGCTTTTTCTCTTCCAAATTATTCGCTCCCTCATTCTATACTATTTTTAGTATAACAAAAAAGAAGCCTATCATGATAAGCTTCTTTTCTTCTCTCTTATTTGTTTATGCTTTTTTCAACGAGTGAAATCGCATATTCCATCGTACGATTCATCGTTTCTACTTGTGCATCTTTTACTTTCGCATCTTTTAACACAGATTCTGCCACTGTAATTTTTTGACTCAATGATTTCACTGAACCGTCCGTTACATTTGTAGATTGCGCTTTTTTCACTACTGCTTTTGCAGATTCAATATTGATTTGTAATTTTTCTTTCGGTGTTTTCGGTTGTTCTACTACTTTAGATTGTATAAATGTCACATTAGCTGTTTTTAATTCGTTATACGCTTGAACGATTTTCTCTCCAGTACTTCCTACATTTTCAAATGCTTGCTTTGCATTATTATAGCTTTTCTCTAATTCTTGAAATGCTTCCTTTGAATATTGACCTGGCTTATCACCAAACTCATACGTACCAGCTAACACTTCTTTTACTTTTCCAAGCTCTTCATATAAAGCATTTACTTCTTCTAACTTTGTACGGTTAGAAAACTCATTATATGCTGCTAATACTTCTGAAGAACTTAACGCTTTACTATATAATTTCGCAAGCGCAATTTGTCCATTTAACGGAATACCACCATTCCCATTGCTATCTGGATCTGCACCAAGTGCAAATGGTACGTTCGGGTGATATACTTTCCCTGTAGCTGGCTGGCTATTTACTTTTTTACCATCTACGTAAATGGCTACTTCACTTCCATTATACGTTCCAGTTAAGTGGTACGTTTTATTTGCCTCTAATTGAACGCCAACACGCTTATAGCTACCGCCAATATGAGCCCATAATTCAACATATCCACTTCCTGTAGATTCAAAGCCAATTCCGCCGCTCTCTGTATTTTGTAAAATACCTTGCCCACGGATTTCATTCATTGAAAATACAGTTTCTAACGTAAACGTGTTTGCTACTTTCTCTTTTTGTGCTGCTGAAAACGGAAGAAATCCAAATGTATTTGCTTTTCCGTTTAGCTTCATAACATTCTTTTTCAATGCTTTATCATATTCAATAGTCACATTGCCTTTAACATCACCTTTTGTACCAAATGATGAATTGTCTTTAAATGTACCATCTGCAAAGTTCACATCAAAAACATCCGCCTTTGGTACTTTCACATTCGGGTCAATATTATCTTTTTTCGTAGTAATTTCTGCCGTTAATGGTTGTACACTTTCATTGCCGAATGAATCAATTGCAACGACTTCCAGTGTATATGTTTTCCCACCATCTAATCCGGCAAGTGTAAATGTCAGCTCTTTTGGTACTGGATCACGATAAAACTCTGAGAATGCCAACAATTTATTCTTTATTTCTCCCGTTTGCTTATCTCTCGCTTGTACACGGTAAGAATGAACAAGAAGGTTGTCCAACGCTTGCTGGAATGTTACTGTTACTGCATTTTCTGTTACATTGGATACAGCAAGCTTTGCATCTTTTGCAAAGTATGGTTTTTCTTTATCACGATCTTCTACATGTGTAAAAGTTTCTTTCTTTGATGGCAACTGGATTTTCCACGGTTCGCCTGTCCAAGAATTCGTATGGAAATCACGGCGATTAATCGTTACTTCTTTATCATCTACTTCTACTAATAAACCTTGGCTTAATGTACTAGCTCCTGGCGGGATATTTCCTTGTACTTTACCACCTTCAACTTCCATATAGCTTACAGAAGATGTACCAACTGATGTAAAGTCTTTTTGATGAATCGATCTTGGATCATCTAACGGATAATGTGAATGACCTGAAAACGTAATAACCTGTGGGTATTGTTTTAATACCTCATTAATTTTCGCACTATCTTTCGTTCCCCATTCTTGGCTACCGTATACTGTATCTTTAATATGTTGGTGTAAAAATACGAAAATTGGTTTTTCTGGATCATCTTTTTGCGCTTTTGCCATCTCTTCTTTTAACCAATTAATTTGCTTGTCTGAATAATATCCATGAGTTGTCCCATCCTCTGGAGACATTACAAGGAAGTGATACCCTTTCACCACTTTATGATAGTAAATCGATTCCATACCTGTTTTTTCTAAGAATCGTTTCTGTGCTCCTTCTACAGATAAACCATTCCAATAATCATGGTTACCAAGAGAGTTCATTCGCACGGCATCTTTATTTGCATTTTCATTATATACTTGCATGAAACGATCATATTGTTGTACCGATCCTGAATCAGTAAAATCTCCCACAATTACGAACGCATCTTGTTTAGGTGCAAGTGTATTAAGTTGCTCGATTGCTCGTTTCCAGCGAAACGTATCATCCGTTCCACTATTTTTAATATGTACATCACTTACAACTGGAAAAACTATCTTCTTTTCACTTGGTGCCTTTTCTTGCTTCTTCTCTTCCGCTTTGACTGATGTACTCCACGGAAATGATACGAATGCTAATACAAAAACCATGAATAATCCAATAAGGCCTTTTACTTTTCGTAAAGCAGTTCTGTCCACGTGAATCCTCCTCATATAATAAATTAATTACAATGCTTATTGTACTGAACACATATTAACTTCGTATAAATTACAAATAAAATTTATTTCACTTTTGTAAATATACAGTCAATTTTCCGTGACATCCAACATTACTTGTATTATCTTATACAACCACCTTTTGTCTAACAGACTCTTATTCATTATTATGAGTTGGAAGCCTATTAAACAAACTTTCATAAATTTTTTTCCTCTTTCTTAACACAACTATCGTTTTGCAACATTTAATAGTAATAAAAAAGAAACTATGAAGGGAGGAGCTATTAATGGCTTGTAAAAAAAATATCGGCTGCTATGCCCCTTTATCTATCATTTGCCCTCCCTATGATCCACCTAATCCCCCAAACCCACCATCTTGTGAATTAGTCAACAATGAATTCGCTGGTAATTTTTTTATAACAAAAGAAATTCCACCGCCTTCTGAAAGTTCTACATTAATCTTATGGGAAGGAGATGGTGTACTTAAAATATCGGGTACCATTTCTGTGTATAATAGTACTAGTAGTACTGAAGCGGTTACGGTTCAAATTATTGGACAGGTGACAAATACTTTTACTGTCTATCCTGGCAACACAATGTCATATACAGGCCAATCATTACAATCTGTGAAAATTATTAATATTTCCAATAACCCAACTCGGTATATAGAAGGAAAATATTGTTGTCAATTCTCATTTTGCCTATAAAATTATTTATGACCTCAACTTACAAACTATATAAAAAAGCATACCATTACGGTATGCTTTTTCTTATGAAATTGGATAACGTACCGTTAGACATAATTGTCCTTGGCTTACTCCCGTTCCTGTCGTTACGATTTGAATTGTAGTAAAGTACCTTACTGTAAAGGATCCACTACTTTGTGGTTGTACAGTAATTGTATTCACCACTGTCGCTCCTACTAAAAAATTCACGGTAATTGGAGCTGTACCTACATCATATTTCACATAACCTGATGCATATAAATCTTGCGTAATATTATTCGTATACACCGTTTCGGTTACCGCACCAGTAGCGGACCAATCTATACATACTTGATCTTGTACAAGCGTATTATTGGAGCAACAAGATAAACTAGAATTTCCCATTTTAGCCCTCTCCTATTCTTCTATGAAAGTGGATAACGCGTCGTGATACAGAACTCACCTTGATATGTCCCAGCTGTTGCAGCTGGTAAAGTTACCTCAATTGTTTCAAAACGGCGATACGTAAAAGCAATACTTGTTCCCGGATTTAAAGTTTGGGTATCAAGTGTATTCCCAGCTGAATCAAGAACCGTTAACGTTATCGCTGCTGGCCCGACATCATATCGAACAAACCCTGTTCCAATTACGTTTTGATTAATATTATTGTTGTACAGTACATTCGTAATAGCAGTCGCTACTACAGTTCCTGACCATGGGCTACACACTTTATCTTGCACATAATTTTTATCTGGACAACACGTTAATGCCACCCCTGAGCACTCACAAGACATAGAAAATTCCCCTCTCTCTTACTTATTCCCTATATGTGTATGTCCCTTAGAGTCTTTTGCCTGTACTATTCATCTATTTTCAAAAAATATGCAAATTCCAGTACCAATGACTAGATAGATTCCGATTTGTTTCTTTTTTTCATATATTTATAGACAAAGATACTAGCCACGATAAGAATAATGCCTCCTACTATAGGTAGCATATATTGCCCAACAACATCCGCCGCTTTTGCCCAATGCGGACCTAATTTCATCCCAAAATAAATATACAAAGTCGTTAACGGGAACATTGCTACAAATGTATATATGCTAAATTTCCATATGTTCATTTTCGCCATACCACATGGAACAGAAATAAGCGTTCGAACTCCCGGTACAAAGCGTCCAACAAACGCTACAACTGGCCCATATTTCTCAAAGAAATCATCTGCTTTTTGAATTTGTTCTTCTTTAATAAAGAAGTATTTCCCGTATTTTATTAATAGAGGACGACCACCGTAATAACCGAGGGCATATAACGTTAAAGGTCCTGTCGTTCCACCAAGTGTTCCAGCTAATACAGCTAGCCAAAAATTCATATCACCCTCGTATACCCAATATCCAACCATGGGCAAAACTACTTCTGCTGGAATAAATTCAAACGTTAAAGCTAACACAACTCCAAAATAAGAAAACTGCTTTAAAAACTCGATTATATCTAAAATCATTTGCTCCATATTTTTAACTCCTATCCTACGTTTACGTTATGCTTTTCTTGTAATTGAACTGGCGCCATTTTTACAATTCGATTTAAAATAAATAACACAATTCCAATATCATCTAAAATACCGATGAACGGTAAGAAGTCTGGAATGAAATCGAGCGGCATCGCTACATAACCAACTAAAAAAGCAATAGATAAGATTTTCTTCTTTATTGAAACCTCTTTTGAAGTAAAAAAGTCAAATAGGAATGGAACGAAACGGCGGACATGAAATACAACTCTTAATCTACTAATAAGTTTTTTCATTTTTATTTCTCCTCTCTTTGTATACAAAAAGGACCCTACCAAGTATGGTAAGGGTCCTAAAAAAGACAAGAAGGGGCCTTTACCATTGCTGGTAAAGGTCTCACTAACAACGAAACGTTGCCAATAAAGCCGAGGGTTTCTCCCTGTAATGACGACTTTACTGTAATAAGTTACTCCCCTTTATATACACAATTTTATACAATCACATTAAAATATTTGCCTAAGCTTGTCAATATTTTTTTCATTCGACATCCATATTATTACATTGCAAAAGGCTCTCTTCCCTGTTCTCTATGGAAAGGAATTGGAGTATATAACCATCCGGATCATGAAATATTATTCTAGCTTCTTCACCATGGCGCTCTTCTACAAATGATATTTGATAAAACGTTAACTTTTTCTTTAACCGCTCGATATTTGTAGTTTTTAACAATAATTCTTTCACTGATGAGGTAACAGTTTCTTGATACTCTCCCAATCCCCTATTTACAACAAAACAAATTCTCGTTGAACCGATATCATACCACACCCCTGTTACACGTATTTGTGGCCTCTCCTTGCTCGGTTTAAACCCTAGAATTCCTTCATAAAAATATAATGTTTCCTTTAAGTTTTTAGATTCTAAGACAATACATGTTGTAACACTTTCCATCCGCACTCCCCCTACCCCTCTTAGTTTTCTATATGAGTCATAATTTGCAATTATGTACGAATACAATACGTAGTGATGAATATTTCATTTATAAAGGAGGCTTGTAACATGGATGAATTTATGAAATCTTACATACCTTATCATGGCCCAAACGACCCTTGCCCTCCAATTGGAAAGAAATATTACTCAACTCCCCCCCACCTATTTATGGGATTTCAACCACCTAACTTACCCCAATTCCCACCTAAAGAGGCTTTAAGAAAAGGGACTTTATGGCCTGCTTTTTATGATTTTTATGAAAATCCTCACAAAAAAGGACGGTGAATAAAAACGTGACACAAACATTGCCTGATGAATATTACAAATGGATTGAAGAACTACAAGAACTAGACTTTGTATTAGTTGAACTTACCCTCTATTTAGATACGCACCCCAACGATACTACAGCTATAAATCAATTCAACGATTTCTCCTATAAACGAAGAGTATTACAACAAAAAATCGAAGAAAAATACGGGCCACTTCAGCAGTTTGGAAATAGTTATTCTAATGCTCCATGGGAATGGAGCAAAGGACCGTGGCCATGGCAAATATAAAGGAGAGAAACTATGTGGATTTATGAAAAGAAATTACAATATCCAGTTAAAGTGAGTACTTGTAATCCAGCACTCGCCAAATTATTAGTTGAACAGTATGGCGGTGCGGACGGCGAACTGGCTGCTGCTCTTCGCTACTTAAATCAGCGTTATACAATTCCTGACAAAGTTGTCGGCTTACTAACCGACATTGGTACAGAAGAATTCGCACATTTAGAAATGATTGCGACAATGATTTATAAATTAACAAAAGATGCAACGCCAGAGCAAATGAAGGCTGCTGGATTGGACGCACAGTACGCTAATCATGATAGTGCTTTATTTTACCATAATGCAGGTGGCGTTCCTTTTACTGCTACTTATATTCAAGCAAAAGGAGACCCTATCGCAGATTTATATGAAGATATTGCTGCCGAAGAAAAAGCAAGAGCAACTTATCAATGGCTAATTGATTTATCAGACGATCCCGACATAAATGATAGCTTGCGATTCTTACGCGAACGAGAAATTGTCCATTCACAACGTTTCCGAGAAGCTGTTGAAATTTTAAAAGAAGAACGCGATCGAAAAATTTATTTTTAACACACGTATCCTAGCGATATGTGTTTTTTTTACGTTAAAAGTTAAATCCTTCCTATTAAAGATATAAATAGTATATTTATTCGATTTAATGTATTATTTTTTAATATTTTCAAAATTCCCTATTGCTTTCTAGTCATCAGACCTTTAAAATAGTAACAGTTACTCGACAAATTATTTGAATTTTCGACAAAAACACTCATTAGGAGGATTTTCTTTATATGCGTACAACTTTAAAACCAGCGCAAATACTTTCGATTAGTTTATTACTATTCGCAGTTTTCTTCGGTGCTGGTAATATGATTTTCCCGCCCCTTCTCGGTCTTTCTTCCGGAGAAAACATGTGGATTTCCATTACAGGATTTATTATTACAGACGTCGGTTTATCTTTACTTGCTATCGTCGCTGTTGCCCTTGCCGGTGGTAGTTTCAACACTTTAGCAAGCCGTGTTCATCCAAAATTTGCAGCAGTATTCGCTATCATTATTTATCTTTCAATCGGCCCACTATTTGTTATTCCACGAACTGGATCTGTATCTTACGAAATTGGGATTGCACCACTTTTCCCAGACCAATGGTACTCTATGTTAGTTTTTAGTGCGATTTTCTTTACAGTCGTCTACTTCTTATCATTAAATCCATCAAAATTAGTAGATCATATCGGAAAAATATTAACGCCCATTTTACTTGGAATTATTGCAATTATGGCAACAAAAGCGATTCTTTCACCAGGAACGTTCACAGAACCTGTTGGTGACTATAAAGAAATTCCATTTTTCAAAGGATTTCTTGAAGGGTTCTTAACGTTAGATGCAATTGGTGCTCTCGTATTATCAACAATTGTTGTAAATGCAATTCGCCAAAACGGTATACAAGAGAAAAAATCGATTGCAAAATATACAATTATTTGCGGAAGCATTGCAGCCCTATTCTTAACAATTGTTTATTTCCTACTCGGTTATATCGGCGCTTCAAACGGCAACTTGGGACAATTCGAAAACGGTGGTCAACTATTAGCTACTGTTATGTACCATTTCTTTGGGACAAGCGGTAATGTTTTATTAAGTATCGCCATTATAGCCGCTTGTTTAACGACAGCAATTGGTGTTGTAAGTGCATTCGCCAACTATTTCGCAACAGTACTAACAAATGTTTCATATAAGAAGCTCGTACTATACGTTTGTCTTTTTAGCTTCGTGATTTCAAACTTAGGATTAAGTTTATTAATCAAAATTACATTACCTGTATTAATTATTTTATATCCAATTACGATCATTTTAATTTTCGTATCATTTATCGATAAATATACGAAACGTAAACCTTCTGTCTATATCGGAGCAATGATCGCAGCATTCCTTATTAGCTGTATTCATGCACTTGATAATGTGGAAATGATACCAAGTTTTATTGCTAATATCGTACACACCATTCCTTTTTATAACTTAGGAATTGGCTGGATTATCCCGGCGATCATCGGTGGTATAATTGGATACTTTATTCCGCAAACAGAAGCTGAAGGTGAAGTTTCTACAAAATAAAGAAAAGAAGCAAGCATGAAATACATGCTTGCTTCTTTTTATCTTCTATCATTAAATACAGTATTTGTGTACGAACGAACCGTTAACATATAGTAACCAAAGTAGATCATGATATATACTCCTATACTACCGAGTAAAGGAAGACTATATTCAAACATTCCCGCAAAGCCCATCAAACTTAAAAACGCAAAGAATGTATGACATATCGCAAGCAATAATGGAGCTAAGAAAATCGCTCCTACCTGCTTTCTTACAGTCTCCGTCGCTTCTTTTTTTGTTAGTCCCATTTTCTTTAACATTCCGTATGTTGGTCGCTCTGCCATCGCTTCTGTTATTTGTTTAAAGTATAAAATACAACCTGTTGCAAGGATAAAGACGATCCCTAAAAATACACTTGCAAATAATAACACTGCACCATCTTGCAATTCAGATTGATTCGTCTTCTCAAATGATTGGAATTTCGCTTCTTTCGGAATAATAGCTCCTATTTTTTCTGTTAGCTCTCCACTACCGTTTCCTTCAACGATAAATCCACTTACCTTTGAAACGATATTTCCTTGCTGCAACTTATTAAATAAAGAATCTTGAACAACAAGTCCAATTGGCGCAAGTTTTGCACTAACAATTGTTTCCTCACGATGATTTACAATTGTTACGTCACTCCCGATTCCTTTTAAAGACACGTTATTTCCATCAAGCGAATTTTTTTCGATATTATATGACTTATAAGGATCCAATAAAACAACTTCCTTTTCAGAACCGAGGACAGCTTTCTTATTTCCTAACATAGAAGCTGATTTATTATAATCCGACTCTTTTATAATTTGTACATTACCGTCACTTATTAAATACCCTGTTAACATACTCGAACCATCCATATTTACTTGCACTGAAAACAAATCTACCTTTGTTTCACCCTTGATGACTCCCGCATGTTTTTGAATCTCTTCTTTAACCTTCTTATCTAATTCATTCCCAGTTGTTACATACTCATAACTAACCGGATTCATAAGTGCAGCCGTTTTCTTCGCTCCATAATACATACTAGAACTCATACCAATTGTGCATAACGTTACCGCACTTAATAAAGATAATAACGCAAGCATCTTTACATTTCCTTTTATTCTAAAGAACAATGAAGAAATTGATAAAATGTTCGTTCCATTCCAATATTTCTTCTTATCTTCTTTTACTTTATGCAGTGATTTCACAGTATACTGCTCAAATAATAAAAACGTACCTTTTACAATTAATCCAAAAATAACTAATCCTGTAAGAAGCAACATCACTACTCCAAAAATCAAAGTAGAAAATGCCACCATATATCCTGCGCAAAGTAATACAATTGCACTTTTCGCTTTCTTACTTGAATAAGTAGGCGCCTCTTCTTTCTGGTTTTCACCGTACAATAATTCAACTAAACGATGATCATAAATTAACTTTTTACTTTTCCATGATGCAATAAAGAAAATTGCACCTATCGTTATAAGAACTTCTACGATAGATGAAAATGAAACTGTAAATGTAAAAGTAAACGCACTTCCCATTAACTTCACAAGAAGCCCCGCGCACATATTCGCTATAAATAAACCAGAAAGAATACCTAACACACTTGCCGCAGCCCCAACCAATAATGTTTCATAAAAGAGTAATTTCGCAATTTCTTCTTTACGAATACCTAATAAATTGTATAGCGCAATTTCTTTTTTCTTCTTTCGTAAAAAGAAACTATTACAATAAAAAATAAATATCGTCAAAAAGATAATCAACAATATTTGTGCAAACGTAAATGTCGTTTCCACCTTATCCGATTCTTTTAAAAGAGCTACTACACTTTCATTTCGTTTAATCGATACGAATGTAAAATAAATAATAATGCTGCCTACTAATGAAATAAAGTATAGAAAATAATCTTTCACATTTCGTTTTATACTACGTTTTGATACTTCAAAAAAATCCATCGTATACCTTCACCCGCTCTCGCATTTCTCTATACATGAGTGTATACGAAAAAAGATGTTCTCCCTATCGATTTTCATTACAGCTCCCTTACGTTATTGTAATATAGCAAACTAAAAAAGAACCTAGTTTCCTAGGTTCTTCACATCGTATGTTTAAACGTAAACAGCTCTTCTTTTGACTGCACAGCAGGTTGTTCCTCTTCTACAACGTCCTTCTTCATCTCTCCCCCTAACCTTACTTTCATCATCGCCTCTTCTATACTTTTTACAATCATATTTCCTGAAAAAATAGTAAGTCCAAAAAATGTAATGGGAACGAGAGGAATCCATGGATGCACTGTTAATGACCTAAAGTATACTCCAATTAAACCTGACCATTCATGCGTATAAGATTCCACCTCTTTTATTTGTCCACCAAACATTACAGTCCCACCAAAGAACACTTCAAGTAATCCTAAGTGCAGTAAAATAGTAAGAGTCTGCGTAAACTGCTGAAGAAATACGAGTATAAACGGCATATAGAGATGCGGAAAAATATGTTTTATAACAATATGTCTTCTCGATCCACCTAATATGCGCGCGGCATCAACAAATTCTTCCGTTCGCAATTTACGAACTTCCTTCGCCACATACAGTGCAATAACTGGCATTACAAGCAGTACAAGTAATACCACTTGAAACGAAGCCCTTTCAAAAAAGGTTGTTGTCTCCTCTCCGCTTCCAAATGCATTTGCAGATTGAAGAAAAAAATACGCAATCATAACTGTCGGAATAACTGTAAAACTATCAAAGAAAGCCTCAATTTTTGAAAATCCTCTTTTTATATACGTTCCGAGTACGACACCGAAAAACACACCTATTACCATTCTAAGTGCCGCAATTAAAATAGATATACCAATCGTCCACTTCGCGCCCTCAATGACTAAATGTAACAGGTCATACCCTTTCCGGTCTGTCCCGAGTAAAAATTGTAATGAAGGTGGAAACGGTGGCACTTGTGGATTTTCATCCGCATCATATTGCAATGTAACTTGTCTAATATGTCCATCATTCCATAACGTATTTCCGATGCTCAAAAGAACTAATAGGAGAAGAAACCCAATGCTTATCCAAAATCTTTTATCACGTTTTATATACGTCCACATATTATAATCGCTCCTTCATCGCAGCCGGAATGAGATAATGAAACAATTTAAATAAAATAAAAATCGGAATATATATAAGAAGCACACTAACGATGAAAACCTCAACTCTAATACCGAAATACGATTTCAAAAACATAAAAATACCACCCGTATTAAAAATCCATTCTATAATATATAAATTAGATAACATAAAAAAGATATTCGTTTTCGCAAAGAATAATGTACTAAGCAACACATTTCGTAAAATATGACGATTTAAAATATGAAAGCGCCCCAGCCCTTTCGCCTTAGCAAATAGTACATAATCTTTTTCTAGTTCATTTTCAAAACGAAGCACTACCATTTTTACAAACATAATCGTAGTCGGGATGCTCAAACACAATATTGGCAACCCCCTAATCGACTCGCCTCCAATTGAAGCAATTTGAAAAGGTAAAAAACCTGTTTGTTTAAAAAAACATACAACTAAAATTTGTGATACTAAAATAAGAAGGATATCTGGAATGGATTCTAGGAAGATAAGAAATGATTTAATTCGATGTTGTATACGCGGTGAACTACTCATAATTACATAAACAATACAAAATGCTACAAATAATGAAATAAAAAAAGCAGCTAAAAAAATAATAATCGTTTCTTTATAATGGACGAACAGCTGCGGAAATAAAAATTTACCTCTCACATATTGCAAATTGGAAATATCCATTAAGTTCACAAACACTTCTTTTAAACTCTGTATGTACCTTGATGCATGCAGCTCAAATCCATAAAATAATTTCGGCAGTGCCCCTAAACAAATAATACCCAAAATCGAAATAAGAAATTGAACCGTCACTTCCATCCCATTCAGAAAAACTTTTTTGACCACGTTTTCCCTTCTCTCTCTATATAATTTACCCCCTAATTTTATTCTTAATTTTCTGAATTGTAAATGTTTATATGAAAAAATCACTAGGTTATGATCCTAGTGATTCTTTATGCGCATGCCCTTCTCTTTTCACAAATGGCATATACAAAATAAAACATCCAATAAGCGCAGCTATTTCTAATGAAATAATATAGTAAGGGTGTGGCCCTAACATATCGAGTAATGAAGCTGTTTCTAGCTTATGAGCTAAAAACATATAATTACCACCTGTTTTGTAATTTACAAACGAAACAATCGGAATCAATATGTTTAAAAATATCATTGTACGTTTAATAGATTGTACTGTTGGACGATATCCTTCCACCCATGTCATAAAGAGTGGTGCCCAAATAAGCAATACATGTGCGATAAAATATTCAATGAAACGAAAATGCGGAAAAGCATATTGCACGTTCGGCGTTAAAATAGCTTGTGATGCACCGATGATCCCTGTGAAAAATACAATTTCATATATGCGGTAACTTTTCGTTACAACCATAATCGATGCTAACAACAAACTAATCGTACACAACTCGAATGGCAATGAAGTGGCTAGCTCAAAAATCCCTGCTTTCCACTCCCACATATGAAGTCCAATTTCACTTCCTATAAATAAAAATGCAATCGCATATCGAACCGTTATATTCCACTCACTTTGACGCAATAAATCTTGATATTGATACAGAAAAAATATCCCCACCAACATAATAAATAATATAAGGACATGTTGCCTTGAGTATGGAATAAATGGTTTTAATGGATGCGCACTAAAATAAGCTTCCACCTTGCCTCCTCCTCTCCTTCATACAATATTATTGTAAGAAAGAAACGACGAGTCAATTCATTTGCTTACACTTGGACAAGCTCTACCTTACATTTACATATTCATACCTTACAAAACTGTAAGGTTATTGTAAGCTAAAACGATTTGTCAGATTCTTCACCTCTTTTATACTTAATGTAGATACTAAAACGAACGAAAAGGTGATAAATAGATGAAGAAGAAAAATAAAGTGTTAATTACTAGTGTAGTAGCAATCGGTATTGCAGCTGGATCATATTTTGCATTTGCTGGCGGTAGTTCAGAAGTAGCAATGGCATATAGCGGATATAAAGTAACAGAAAAACAAATTGAAAACGCGCAAAAATTTGGCGGTGAAGTCATTCCAAACGGCATCGAAACAATTTCATTTGATCCAACAAAAGGTACGTATGAATTAGCTGTAAAAAAAGGTGATGAAGTAAAAAAAGGGCAACTCCTGTTTAAATATAATGACCCTACTGCGAAACAAGGTGTAACGGAAGCAGAAATGCAAAAGAAAATCGCACAAAAAGAAGTAACATTGTTACAAAAACAAATTGATACAGCGAAACAAAAATTACAAAAAGATAAAAATGCAGGCCTTCCTGCTGAAGCATTAAAGGCATCAGAAATCGAAGTACAACAATTAGAATCACAAATTGAAATGAAAAAGTTTGAAGTTGAAAAATCTGATGAAATGATTAAAGCAGCAAAAGAGAAAGTAAACACACTTTCTGTAACGAGCCCTACTGATGGCGTAATTGATGACATCGTAAAAACTGCTGATGAAAAAACAGGTATGAGCGGTATTACACTTCGTCACGCTGGTCCATTTAAAGTAAAAGGTCAACTTTCTGAATATGAGCTTGCTAGTATGAAAGTTGGGCAAGAAGTAACTGTTTCTTCAAAAACTGTCGCTGGTAAGACTTGGACAGGAAAAGTAACAGAAATCGGGTCTACACCATTAAAGAGCATGGATGAAAATAAAACTGTTTCTAACTATCAGTTCACTGTCACATTAGATAATAGTGAAGAATTACAAAACGGATTCCACGTATACGTAACAAGTAAATCTGGCGAAGCAACTGGTACAATTGTTCCGAAAAGCAGCATCGTGAAAAAAGGTGACAAAAATGTTGTCTTCGTTGTAAAAGACGGGAAAGCGAAAGAACAAGCGGTTACTGTCGAATTCGAGACTGATAGCGAAGCAAAAGTTTCTGGAGTGAAAAAAGGAGAACAAATTATCTCTAAACCTGAAAAAGACTTAAAAGATGGTATGGAGGTTGTCGTTGAATGATTAACTTAAAAGGCATCACGAAATCTTTCCAAAATGGTGCAGAATCCGTACAAATATTACACGGCATTGACGTAACACTGAACCAGGGAGAATTCACTTCTATTATGGGACCATCTGGTTCTGGTAAATCAACATTAATGAACATTATCGGTTGCTTAGATAAACCAACGACAGGTGCGTATGAACTAGCTGGTCAAAATATTTCAAATATGTCTGAAACAGAACTTGCACGCGTTCGTAATAAAGAGATCGGGTTCGTATTCCAAAACTTCATGTTATTACCAAGACTTACAGCACTTCAAAATGTAGAGCTACCTCTTATTTACGCTGGAGTTGATAAAAAAGAAAGACGTGAGCGCTCATTAGCCGCTTTAACAAAAGTAGGTTTAGCTGATCGTGCTACTCACCTGCCAAACGAATTATCAGGTGGACAAAAACAGCGTGTCGCAGTCGCACGTGCAATCGTAAATAACCCGAAATTCATCTTAGCCGATGAACCAACGGGAGCGCTTGATACGAAAACAAGTACACAGATTATGGACCTCTTTTACGAATTAAACAAACAAGGCTCAACAATCATTATGATTACCCATGACCGTGAAATCGGGGAAGCTGCAGCACGTCAAATTGTAATTCGTGACGGAAATATCGTCCAAGATTGGAGAGGTTAATTTTGAACACGAGTGAAAATATACGCATGGCCCTTTCCTCTATCTTTGCTCATAAAATGCGTTCTATCTTAACGATGCTAGGAATTATTATCGGTATTAGCGCCATTATTACTATCATTTCAATGGGTGATGGTACAAACGCAAAGTTTAAAAAAGAGTTAGGGCAAGGAAAAGATAATGAAGTAACGATTTACTACAAAAACCCTGATTATGGACCAGACAACGCCAAAATTACAGCCGATATGCTAAACCGTCTTCAAACTGTACCAGGCGTTAAAGATGTGTATCCAGATGTAAGTATGAAAGTGAAAGCATCTGCTGGTTCAAAAGATGTTTCTCTTGATTTAAAAGGTGGAACAGGCGACTTCATGACAGATTCGAAAATAAATTTAGTTCACGGTCGCGAATTAAACGATAGCGAATTAAACCAAGCAATTCCTGCTGTTATATTAAATGAAGAAGCTTTCAATAAATTATTTAATGGTTGGGAATCAAATTTATACACAGATATAAAAGGAAAACCATATAAAGTAGTCGGTGTGTACGAAACGAAAAATGAGTTTGGAATGGCTATGTCAGAAGGTTATACATCACTTGAAAATGCCCCTGTAATTTCAGGAGTAACTGAGTATGACACTGTGAAATTAACGCTCGTTTCTCCAGCAGAACGTAAAAGTGTAGAAAAACAAGCCGTTTCTGTTTTAAACGAAATGAAAGCTCCTAAATTTGAGCATAAATTTGAAGCGCAAGATATGGGTGAATTTACGAAGCAACTAGACGAATCAATCGGTATGATGAAAATGGTATTCGGTGGTATTGCCGCTATTTCATTACTTGTTGGTGGTATCGGCGTAATGAACATTATGCTTGTATCTGTAACAGAACGTACACGTGAGATTGGTATTCGTAAAGCACTTGGTGCAACACGCGGTAAAGTATTAACACAATTCTTAATTGAATCTTGTATTTTAACAGGACTCGGTGGATTCATCGGATTCATGCTCGGTATCTTCTTCGCTTGGATCGTCTCGATCTTTGCTGGATGGCCACTCGTTGTCTCAAAAGAACTTGGACTTCTTGCAGTAGGTATCTCCATGTTAATCGGTATTATATTCGGTTTACTTCCAGCTAACAAAGCTGCAAAACTGGATCCAATTGAATGTTTACGATATGAATAAACAAAAACGTAGGAGTTTACACTCCTACGTTTTTTATTTATCTATCAAATCGTGTTTCTTCTATTATATATGTTTCACCTTATATACACCTTTAATTATTTCAACCTACTAAAGCCATTATAGAATCCTATTATTGCAAAAATAATATGTGACACCCTAAAATCAAGGCGTAATTTTTTCCATACCTCGACTTATTTTGTAACAATTATAGCGATATTTCATTGATTTTCACCTCATATATATATTTACACAATCAAAATAGTTATTATTACATAACTATCTCTACCTTACAGTAGTGAAATACACCACTTTTGTAACACATACGAAAAATTTTTGTAACACTACAGAAATACTATTAACCTATTAGAAATTGAAATACTCTCCTTTTTATGTATCATACGCTCTAACCTCCCCTAACAACTACAAGAAAGCGCTTTTAGGATATTACTGGAATTATTACAGAATATTAATGACCCGTTACGAATGCTTTGTAGTTTTGTGTTTTCCGCAAATAAGAAAATAATGGTTGCTATAATGAGGTCAACGAAAACAAATGCAATGGAGGCTATTATGAAAAAAATTATGGGTATAGCAACAGCAGCGGTTTTTGGTCTTGGGATTTTCACAACATCTGCTAAAGCAGAAACGATTGTAACAACTGACGTACTAAACGTACGAGAAAACCCAACTACTGAATCACAAGTTGTCGGAAAATTATTAGATGGATATAAAGTTAACGTTTTACATACAGAAAACGGATGGTCAAAAGTAAAATTGAACAGCGGTAAAGAAGCTTTCATTAGCGCTGACTACACAAAAGACACTTACTACGTAACAGCAAACGTATTAAACGTACGTGCTGGTGCAAACACTGACTCAGAAATTCTTGGTAAGTTGAAACAAGATGATGTAATCGAAACAACACACCAAGTACAAAATGACTGGATTCAATTTGAATATAACGGCAAAACAGCTTATGTTCATGTTCCTTACTTAACAGGTAAAGCTCCAGTTAAAGTTCAACCAGCAGTTAAAGTAGAAAAAACAACTAAAGTTCAAGATACAGCTAAAGCAGTGGAAGCAACTAAAGCTCGTGAAATAGCTGAAACGCAAGCTAAAGCTAAGGCGGAGGAAGCAACTAAAGCTCGTGAAGCAGCTGAAGCTCAAGCAGAAGCTAAGGCTCAAGAAGCAGCTAAAGCTCGTGAAGCAGCTTCAGCTCAAGCAGAAGCTAAAGCTCAGGCAGCAGCTGAAGCTCAAGCAGCAGCTAAAGCTCAAGAGGCAGCTAAAGCTCGTGAAGCAGCTAAAGCTCAAGAAGCGGCTGAAGCTCAAGCAGCAGCTAAAGCTCAAGAGGCAGCTAAAGCTCGTGAAGCGGCTGAAGCTCAAGCAGCGGCTGAAGCTCGTGAAGCAGCTAAAGCTCAAGAGGCAGCTAAAGCTCGTGAAGCGGCTAAAGCTCAAAAACCAGCTACACAACAACCTGTTGCAAAAGAAACTGAAACAAGTGCACCATCATCTTCTCGTGAGTTACAAGTTGTAGCAACAGCTTACACAGCAGATCCACTTGAAAATGGTTATAAAGCAGGCGACCAAGTAAAATCAGCTATGGGTCATAACTTAACAGCTAATCCAAACATGAAACTAATTGCAGTTGATCCAAGTGTCATTCCATTAGGTTCAAAAGTATGGGTTGAAGGTTACGGAGTAGCAATCGCTGGTGATACTGGTGGAGCGATTAAAGGAAATAAAATCGACGTTTTAATGCCAGATAAAGGCACATCAAGTAGCTGGGGACGTAAAACAGTTACAGTTAAAGTATTAAACTAGTTAGTAAAAAAGAGTCAGTCTCATCGTTGAGGCTGGCTCTTTTTTATGATTCTTGTATTCTTTCTCCTTCTCTCCCGTCCAAATGAAATCTATCTCTTTGCATTCTATATACGATAGATTACTATTTCAACAGAAAAAAGAGGATGCCATAGCATCCTCTCCTTCTCTTCCCTATTCCACACAAGTAAACTGCGTCCAAGCTCCTACATAATCTAGTAAGAATAACTCTTCTTCTGCAATTGTACCGACAATATTTTTCCGTTCATCTATCGGCATTTCTTTTAGAATGATTTGCAGTTCACCTTTATATTTTCCGAATGAATTGTTACCAATTACAACTTGCCCTCTTTCCTGTCGTACACTTTCGCGCACCGGGAAGTCATAGTCTTTGTACTTTTTACGTACTTCTGTAGAACGTACCATATATTCTGTTATGTCGCCGCGTCTTACGTGTAATTCTTTCAATGTCGCTCTCTTCTCTACTTCAGTTGCTTCGTCTACAAAGTTTACTTTTAGCTGTAACATGTAACGATTTAAGTTTCCTAGCTTCTCTAACTCTTCTTCACTTGCATAAGCATTTCCGATAATCACATCATCGATTAGCCCTGTTGCCCATAAGTGTTTCGCTTGTACTTCAATTGGTAAGTTACGATGTTGTTCTAACGTACATAATCCGTCGTTAATATCCCATGGACCGATGTTAGCTGTATGTGACGTAATAAATGCTGCCGTGCGAATACCATGCTTTTTAAAACGTTCACTACAGCGGATAAAATAGTCATACGGCAGTCCAGTAAATTTTTGCGGATAGAAGTTATGACAACCAATTAAAGCTGATTTATTCGCTTGATGCGAAAGGATATTTTCTAAGTACGCAATATCGTTACTTACGTTTAGCTCAATTTTTAAGCCGTACGGATTATTTGTCATTTTCGCTTCAGTTAATCCGTCAAATCCTAAATCTAAACGAATACCATCTGCACCTAATTCTGCGAAAAAGGATAGATCACTATAACTAATACCGAGCTGATCAAAGACAGCTGGAGCTACATCTAAAATAACTTCCATATTGTTATCTTTTGCATGATTAATAATTTCTTTAAATTCAGCTACAATCTCTTCTTTCGGACGATTCACAGATAATAGACATGTAAATATTCTTGAAAATCCGTGGCGTGCCGCTGCCGAAATGTATGCCATATCTTTTTCTTTCGTTGAATGCTCTGGATAAAGTGAAATTCCTAATTTACGCTCCATGCTTTTGCATCTCCTTCACACGTTGTATTAATGCCATGCTCGTAAATCTATATTTTGCAGATAAACATGTTGCACATAAAATCGTTGGTACAATAATTACGTACGGTGATTGTAATCCTAACATTACATAGGCACCCATTGAACTACCGATAAATACAATTGATACGAGTAGTAAAACGAATAACGATTTACTTTGTACCCATTTTGAATAATGTGCAATACACTGCCCCGCTACGAATGTAATTAAGATGATAATTGCTCCGAGCATTCTGTTTTCTCCTCTCCTGCTATTTGTTGTTTCTCATACATTTTGAAGAATGGATAGTAAATAACGAATGAGATAACAAAGTTAACAAGTACAAGTACACCAGCCATAATTGTCCAGTCCGTACTAATAACCGCTGCAATTGGTGCTAACATCGTAAATGGCAATTTCGCCATCATCAACGGAATCATACCTGAAACAACTGCGAAATATGATACTGTCGTTGTAACTAGCGGTGTAATAACGAACGGAATAATTAAGATTGGGTTCATTACAATCGGTGCCCCGAAAATAATTGGTTCGTTAATATTGAATAAACCTGGTACAAATGATAATCTACCTAACTCTTTTAGGAACTTAGATTTAGAGAACATAAACATAATTACTAAAGCTAACGTTGAGCCTGATCCGCCAATCCATACGAACCATTGAATAAATTGCTCTGTAAATAAGTTTGGTAATTGATGTGCATTTCCTGTAGCTGTGAATACTTCCATATTTTCAAGAATTGCTGAATCCCACATCGGACGAATGATTGGTCCTAAAATCGCAGGTCCATGTATACCGAATGACCAGAAGAACACGATTAAGAATACTGTTAATAAACCGCCGAATAAATTATTTCCAACTAATACTGATTTTAGTGGTGCAATTAAATACGTGATTGTTGTATTTACATCAAATTTTAAACCGTAACGAATACCCCAGAATAAAAGAATAACGACTAGAGTTGGAATTAATGCTGCAAACGAGTTTGCAACTGCTGGTGGTACACTGTCCGGTAATTTAATCGAGATATTATGCTTAATCATAAAGTGATAAATTTCTACTGCAATTAATGCTGTAACAATTGCTCCGAATAAAGATGTTGCACTTAATGTTCCTACTGAAATGTATCTACCTGCATCAATAACACCTGGCACAGCTTTCGTGATTTGAATTGGTTCAACCGATGCTAGTAAAAAGGCGAGTACAGATAATAATCCTGCACTTAATTGATTGAGCTGATAAAAGTTGGCGAGTGAAGCCCCTACCCCAAATGCTGCGTATAATGCCATTAATCCTACTGTAAATCGGAATGGAATATCTAAAATATGACGAAACGGTGCAATCCACTCCATATATGCATCAATCGGTAAATTTAAAAAGATAACGAAAAATGATCCGACAATCGTTAACGGTAATGTAGAAATAACCCCGTTTCGAATTGCTAATAAATGTCGCTGTCCCGCAATTTTTTGCGTTGTTGGCATAATCTTTTGTTCCATAAAACTCATAAACCCATTCATCAATACCCCTCCTCTTTTTCTTTACTACGAAAGAATGAAATAAAGTTATAACATTATAATGTTTATATTTAAAAAAATATAATTATGCTAAAACTAACTGTTCTGCTTGTTTCAATACTTTTAAACCGTCACACATGCCATAATCTCGTTGTTCTATAATTGCAACCGGTATATCGTATGAGTTCGCAAGAAACTGTACAGCTGGAAACAAATACTTCACCTGTGGTCCGATTAAAACTACATCAGCATTTTTTATTTCCAGTTTCACAAGTTCTGAATCAACTGCTTTAATTTTATAATCTTTCCCTTGTTTCTTTGCCTCTTCTTGCATTTTTCTTACAACCATACTCGTTGACATGCCCGCTGCACAACATAATAAAATGTACATCTTATACTGTCACTTTCTCTTCTACTCGTTTATGAAGAGTGATAAATTCTTCAGCAAGTTCTTTCACTGTAATTGCATTCATTAAATGATCTTGTGCATGCACTAACAGTAAACTGATTTCTGCATGATTTCCTCTTGCTTCTTCTTGAATTAAATTTGTTTGAATGCGATGAGCTGCTGAAATTTCTTCACTAGCAAGTGTCATCTTTTCACTCGCATTCTCAAAATCTCCTTGTCTTGCAAAAGCAATTGCTTCAAGTGACGCGCTTCTCGCGTTGCCACCATGTAAAATTAACGCAAATGGAGTTTGCATATCAGTCATTTTAAATTCCCCCAAGCTATCTTTTTTCTATATTGTTATCTTATTATGAAAACGCATACAATTAAACATAAAAAACTTCCGTTATGTAACGGAAGTTTTTACATACTTTTCTTATAACGATAATAATATCTCTTGAAAATCTTCAACCACTTTAGCCTGAGCTAATTTCTCTATCGCACTTTGACTAGACATAACATCATATAAAAAATCATAAAGCCGTTGTAAATCTTCATTATTATTGCGCTTTACACTAAATAAAATAATAACTTGTACTTTCTTATCTCCCCAATCAACAGCCTTTTCAAGTGTACAAAACATCAAAAATGTTTCTGCACTTAATAACTGCATCGGATGAGGAATCGCAACTAAATTCCCTACTGATGTCGGAGATGTATTTTCTCTTTCCATAACAGATGCATAAAAGTTTTCTGGTACATAGTTTTTCTCAGCAGCTTTCTCACATAAAAACTGAATAACCTCTTCTTTCGTAGAAGAGCTATGATTTAAAAAGATCAAATCTTCCTTTATATACTGCTGTACACTAGTATTCACATGCGTAAACAACTGCTGACCAATTGATTTAATCTCTTTATCATCAAATATTGAATTCACTTTTATAACCGGCACAGGCAAACCACTCGGTATATGAATTGTACTAATAATACAATCTATTTTATCTTTATAAAGGTCTTCTACTTTCAATTGATAATAACCGGTAATACCTACAATCTCTAATTTATCTCGGAACTGTGATAGAATTTTATATTTCAATAGCTGGGCACTTCCTTGACCAGTTGCACAAACTAATAAACATCTTTTCTTTTGATTCTGTTCCTGTAAACGACTCATCGCTCCGCCAAAGTGAATCGCAATATAACCAATTTCACTTTCCGGAATCGATTCTCCCGTATATTCACCAATTATATCTCCAACGAGAACAGCAATTTCAAAAGCATACGGATAATTCTTTTTCACTTCTGCCAAAAGAGGATTTCTCGTATTTAACTTATACTTCAAACGGTTTAATAACGTTTTTAAATGAATACCAAATCCAAATAATAATTCTTCATCATAATAAAAAATAAGATTCCGTTCTTCCGCTACTTTAAAAAGAATACGTTGCATGAATGCATATAGATCTTTCCCTAATAGTTCTTCCACATTTTCATAACGATCTTTCGCTGTAACAGCAGTACTTAATAAATGCATCGTCACATATAAAACTTCTTCTTCGGGAAATGAAAGATGTAACGCTTTCTCTAAATCCCCTAAAATCTCTTTCGCAATTGTATATTCTTTCTTTATGATAAGTTCAGCTTGCTCTTTATTCAGCCCTTTCATATAATGTTGATTTTCACAACGCTTTAATGCGATTGCAATATGAATGACTAAATTATCAATTTCTATATCTGATAAATATATCGTTCCTCCCTCAATATACTTTAATATAACCGAACGGATAAGCGGTATATGAGGTAACGATACATATGTATCACTCTGCTCAAATTGCTCATGAAACGGAGTATGGTCATAACGCGGTAAACCATATTGTGATAAACAAGAACGAATATGAAACTCCTCTCCCACAATACGTATACCATAATACGGTCTCTTTTCAATTTGTAATTGATAACGACCACATATATCTGTAACATCTTTCATAATTAAATTTACAGTCGATTTACTCACATAAATCTCCTCTGCTAATTGTGAAAGCTTCACATATCCCTCTGTCGTTAAAATACGTTGCAGAATGTACGCTATCCTTTCTTCATAAGAAGTTGGGATCTTTTCAGTCTGTTTTTGAAATAGACTCACGCAAAACGCTTCAAACTTCTTCATTTGTATAATTTCTAGTTCGTATCCAGTCCCTCTTTGCGATTCAATTTTCGCTCCGTTTTCTTCTAATATATCATTTAATAATTTTATATCTTTTTGAATCGTCTTCGTTGATACATGTAAACGGCTCGCTAAAAAAGCTCGATTTAACATCGATTTCTCTTCTAAAAACTCCTCTAAAATAGAAACTAATCGCTGATGCACCTTTGTCATAGCTCTTCCTCTCGCTCTTTATATATAAAGGGGGAAAAGCTGCTGAAATCAGTAGTTTTTCCCCTTTATATTCTCTCTATTTCTTTAATGTGAATCCGAATTTATCCCATGCTTGTAAATAGTCTAGTAAGAAAATCTCTTCTTCTACAATTCGACCAACTACATTTGTTTTTCCTGTATTCACCATATCTTTTAAAGCAATTTGCAATTCACCTTTATATTGACCATACTGTTCATTATCAATTAAAAGATCACCGCGTTTAATTTCGCATGTATTATGCGGTTTGAACTCTTCTTTCTTATATTTCACACGACTTTGTGTTGAGCGAATCATATATTCAGATACATCTCCGCGGTAAAAATGAGGCTCATCTAATACGATAATTTTTTCTAGTTCTGTTGTTGTATCATATAGTTCTATATCAAATGTTTGTTTCTCTTTATTTAATGCACCTAGTGCTTGTAATTCTTCTTCTGATGCATACGCGTTCGCAATAATAACATCATCAATTAATTCTGTCGCAAATAAATGCTTCGCCTGTGTTGTCATCGGTAATTCACGATGCTGCTCTAACGTACATAATCCTTCTGTTACTGGCCAAGGTCCGTATGTTGCATCAAATGATGAAATAAAAGCAGCCGTTCTCATACCGTAATCTTTAAATTGTTTCGAGCATTTAATAAAATGATCATATGATAATCCTGAATAACGATGCGGATAAAAATTATGGCACCCAATTAAATTTTCACGATTTGGTCTATGGCTCATAATGTTATCTACATACTTCGTACCGTTACTCATATTAATTTCAATTTTCAAACCATATGGATTGTAAGTCATAATTGATTCTTCTAATCCTGAGAAACCGACATCTAAACGAATACCGTACGCTCCTAACTCATGGAAGAATGATAAATCATTATATGAAATACCTAATTGTGTAAAGACAGACGGACTAATATCAACTAATACTTGGAACCCTAATGCATTTGCATGAGAGATTGTTTCTTTAAACTCTTCTATAATTTTCTCTTTTTCTCCATCTACAGACAATAAGCATGTGAATACACGTGTAAATCCGTATTTACTTGCTAACGTTACATACTCCTTGTCTTTCTCTACTGTCGAATGTTCTGGATAAATAGAAATACCTAATCGTCTCATATGTACACGCCTCTTTCTTCATCATATTGTAAACCTTTTCAAATATATGTAGTGAAAAAGTATATATCCCCTTCTCATTCACTACTGTTTGAATCCGCTTTCTTTAAAGAAAAAACAATTTCTATCATTCATAACAACTACAAGTCTATACATCTATACTTTACAACTTTTTTTCATAGTTGTGTAGCTTTTACACAAATTTATCAGTTTTTCCACCTCGAAAATTGTTATACGTTTTCAAGGCACCTTCCTTGACTGTTACATTGACCAATACATATACTCGAAAGAAAAGAGAAAATTTTATATAGGGGATGAATATATGGGAGAAGCAATACTCGTAAAACGAGAATCGTTATGGACGAAAGAGTTTGTTGCTTTAATTTTTGCAAACTTATGTATGTTTTTAGGGTTTCAAATGTTAATTCCTACTTTGCCTGTTTATGTGAAAGAAATTGGCGGCACAAGTTCCAATATCGGATTTGTTGTAGGAATGTTTACCGTGGCGGCACTTTTTGTTAGACCGCTAACTGGAAATGCCTTGCAAAAATTTAATAAAAAAATCATTTTAATGATCGGTACTGCTATTTGTTTACTCGCTATGGGTAGTTATCTTTTCGCTTCAACCGTTTTCCTATTGCTTGCCGTGCGAATTTTACACGGAGCTGGCTTTGGTATTACAACGACTACATATGGAACTGTCGTTTCAGATTTAATTCCGCAAGCTCGCCGCGGCGAAGGCATGGGATATTTCGGTCTTTCTGGAACAATTGCAATGGCGCTAGGTCCACTTATCGGGCTTTGGCTTATGCAAACATATAACTTCACGATTCTTTTTTTATGTGCACTTTCATGTACAATTGTTTCATTAATATTAACGAAACTGCTTCAAATCAAAAAATCGCCGCAACCACCACAACAAACATCTGGTACCTTCCTTGATGGATTTATTGAGCGCAAAGCTTTACTTCCTTCATTATTAATATTATGTATTACATTAATGTACGGCGGAATCGGGAGCTTTATTACATTATTTGCTACGGAAGTCGGAATGGCTGATATAAGCCTCTTCTTCTTATTTAATGCACTTGCAATCGCTGTCACTCGGCCGTTTTCTGGAAAGTTATACGATGCGAAAGGTCATACATTTGTCATCATTCCAGGAGTTATTATTACGTTTGCAGGTATTATTTTATTGTCGTATACAACTACAATTCCGAGTTTAATCATTGCAGCAGCATGCTACGGAAGTGGTTTCGGAGCGATTCAACCTGCTCTACAAGCATGGATGATCGACCGAGTAGCACCGCACCGACGAGGAGTGGCAACAGCTACATTCTTCTCAGCATTTGACCTAGGCATTGGTGCTGGCGCGATTATATTTGGATTCATTGCACATTTTACAAACTACGCAACTGTATATCGCTATTCCTCTCTACTACTTATTGCTTTCCTGTTCATTTACATCACAAGTATAAGAAAACAAAAGCATGGAGATAAAAACAGAGAAAAAGCTGCTGGATAATTCAGTAGCTTTTTTATGTGCAAAAGCGGAGTGAGTTATAAGGAAAAATTAATATAATCATTTTCCTACATATTTTTTTAACTTTCATCAAAAAATATACAATGAACTCGCAGACGCTTTCCTTGATATGCAACCGAAAATACTATTCTAAAAAGTGTGATTTCTTTACAAAATTAAGATTTATACAAGATAAAAACCAATAAAATACAACTGTTTCTTTAAAGAATTGTAAACTTTTCTTCTCTTTGTAAATTTAGTGTAAATTTTACTAACAAACCGTTTACAGTGCCTCAAGGTTCAGTTAATAATTACATCGTACATGAAATTTAAGGAGTGGAATGCGTGGAATATAATGTTCAAGAAATGATCTTCCAGTTCATTGGTGGATTAGGTATTTTCTTATTCGGTATTAAATACATGGGCGATGGACTGCAACAAGCAGCTGGAGATCGTCTTCGCGATATTCTAGATCGCTTTACAACAAACCCACTGATGGGTGTACTAGCAGGTATGCTAGTTACAGTATTAATTCAATCAAGTTCAGGAACAACTGCTTTAACAGTCGGACTTGTAAGTGCTGGATTTATGACATTAAGACAAGCAATCGGTGTTATTATGGGTGCAAACATCGGCACGACAGTTACTGCATTTATTATCGGAATTAAAATCGGAGAATACGCTCTCCCAGTTATGGCAGTTGGAGCGATTTTATTATTCTTCTTTAAAAATAAAAAAGTACATTCTGTAGGTCAAGTTGTATTCGGTTTTGGTATGTTATTCTTCGGTTTAGAATTAATGAGCGCAGGCATGAAACCTCTTCGTTCTTTAGAGTCATTCCAAGATTTAATGATTAGCATGAGTGATAATCCAATTTTAGGAATTATTGTCGGTACAGTCTTCACTTTAATTGTGCAAAGCTCAAGCGCAACAATCGGTATTTTACAAGAATTATTCGGTCAAGGTGCAATCGATTTACAAGCTGCCCTTCCTGTATTATTCGGTGATAACATCGGTACGACAATTACAGCAGTATTAGCAGCAATCGGTACTTCAATTGCGGCAAGACGTGCAGCATTAGTTCACGTTATCTTTAATATTATCGGTACCATTATCTTTACGATTATATTAATACCATTTACAAGTTTAATTCAATATTTCCAAACGTCATTAAATTTAAATCCAGAAATGACAATTGCATTTGCACATGGAACATTTAACGTAACAAATACAATCATTCAATTCCCATTCATTGCAGTATTAGCCTGGATTGTAACAAAAATTATTCGTGGTGAAGATGCATCTATTAACTTTAAACCACAACATTTAAATCCAATCTTTATTGAACAATCTCCAGCTATTGCTTTAACCGAAGCTCAAAAAGAAGTTGTGCGTATGGCTGAATTTTCATTACACGGCTTAAAAGAAGCGAATCAATATTTAAATACACAAGACAAAAAGCATGAAAATATGGCTACTCAATTAGAAGGAGCTATTAACAATTTAGATAAAAAAATTACCGAGTATTTAGTTTTACTATCAGAAAAGCCACTTTCACCTTCAGACTCTGAAAAACACTCCGTTTTAGCTGGTGTTGTTGGAGATATTGAACGTGTCGGTGATCATGTAGAAAACCTTGTAGAACTTGTAGATTTCCAAATTTCAAACCGTGTTTCCCTATCAGACGAAGCACTAGCTGAACTAAATGAAATGCTTGAATTAACAATTTCAACATTACAAGACGCAGTTGAAGCTTTAACAAACTTCGATACTGAGCTAGCACAAACAGTTATTGCAAAAGAACGTAAAATTGACCAAATGGAACGTGTTCTTCGTAAACGTCACGTATTACGTCTAAACGAACGTAGCTGTTCAGGCGATGCAAGTATCATCTTCGTTGATATGGTAAGTAACTTAGAGCGTATCGGTGATCACGCTGTAAATATTGCTGATGGTGTTTTAGGTGAACAAGGTAAAATCAATTTAAAACAATCATTATAATAAAAAAGAGACGCTAACTTAAGCGTCTCTTTTTTCATTTCATATTTACAACCGTTCTTCCTTTTAACTTTCCTTGCAATATAAGTGTAAACTTCTCATCTAATTCTTCTAATGTACATTCTTCTGTATAAGATAGTAACTCTTTGTTTCCCCATTCATTTGCTAGGAGCGTCCAAACATCTCTTCTCACATTCACTGGGCATTGCACAGAATCTATCCCTAAAAGGCTTATGCCTCGTAAAATAAACGGATATACTGTTGTTTGTAACTCCTGGCCTGCCACATTACCACATGTCGTCACACAACCGCCGTACTTTACCGTTTTTAATGCTGTTTCTAACATATGTCCACCTACAGTATCGATAACTCCAGCGTATATTCCTTTAAGCATTGGTCTTCCAGATTCATCATTCAGTTCCGCGCGGTGAATCACCTTTTTCGCCCCTAAACGTAGTAGCATCTCTTCCTCTACCATTTTCCCTGTCGCTCCTACTACGTTAAATCCTAACTTACTTAAAATACTAACAGCTACACTCCCTACGCCGCCTGTAGCACCCGTTACTAAAACATCTCCCATACTAGGCGTTATGCCTGCTCCAATAAGCTTATATACCGATAAAGCAGCTGTAAAACCTGCTGTCCCGTACATCATACTTTCCTTTAATGACATGCCATCGGGTAAAGGGATGATCCAAGATGCTGGCACGCGAATATATTCTCCGAAACCACCAGAAGTATTCATACCTAAATCATATCCCGTTACAATGACTTGATCTCCTACCTTAATGGTTTCATCTTTACTACTCACAACCACTCCTGATGCATCAATTCCTGGCGTATGAGGATATGCCCTCGTAACCCCTTTATTCCCCGTAGATGAAAGAGCATCTTTATAATTTAACGAAGAATAATGAACCTGTATGAATACGTCCCCCTCAGGTAAACTACTTATTTCTCTCTCTACAACGTTTCTTACAAATTGCTTACTTTCTATTTCGTTCACAACGATTGCTCGGAATGATGTATGATTCATTATGTCCTCTCCTTTATCCGTAAAATTCTTCTTTATTATATAGAAGAAATACATAAGCCTACTCATTTCTTCTTGGCTATATTTCAACAAATCTTACTTCTCTATTACTTTCTCACAATACATATTTTCATTTCTACTAAAAGCCCTTATACTTAATCTACATCTGAAGAATAAAATATAGAAAATCTGACTTTTTATAAATAAATTGAATTTTTACGAAATGTAAATGATTTGTAATGTTTTTTTTCGCTAAATTTCATTATAATAAGTGGATGTGAGTGTCGTATTTCAATCCAAATGAAGGAGTACAGGAAATGGAGCAAAACCCATCTTTGCAAGAAAATACACGCAGTAAACCGAAAAAAAGTAAGAAAAAAACAAAAATTATTATAAGCGTTATTCTATTCTTTTTAATAATAGGTGGCGGTTATACTTGGTTTTTAGTAAATAAAGCATCTTCTGCTGTTCGAAATGCCGCACACGATTTAGCGCGCGGTGATAAATCTGATTTACGTGACAAAGCTGTAAAACCTATTACGAACAATGTCTCTGTCTTAATCATGGGTGTTGATGAAAGCGATGTCCGTGGGAAAGAATATGGTGAAGCTATAAGAACGGATGCACTATTACTTGCAACGTTTAATAAAGATAGCAAAACAGTAAAACTATTAAGTATTCCACGAGATACATATACTTATATTCCAGTGGAAAAGAAAAAAGATAAAATTACACACGCTCATGCATACGGTTCTACTAAAAACGGAAAAGATGGTGGACCACAAGCAAGTATTGATGCAGTTGAAAAATTAATGAATGTTCCTGTCGATTACTTTGTAAAATTTAACTTCAAGTCATTTATGAAGATTGTTGACGATTTAGGTGGTATTGAAGTCGATGTACCAGTTGAATTTACTGAACAAGATAGTAATGATACTGCTGATGCGATTCACCTGAAGAAAGGTGTTCAAAAGCTAAATAGTGAAGAAGCTCTTGCTCTTGCTAGAACGCGACACATTGATAGTGATGCAATGCGTGGACAACGTCAACAGCTCGTTATTGAAGCAATTTTAAAGAAACTAACAAGCGTTGGATCTGTAACAAAAGTTGGTAACATCATTGATGATATTAACGGACAATTCGTTACAAACTTAACATTCGATGATATGCTTTCATTCTATAAGTATGGATCGGATTCAGACATTGAAAAATTACAAATTCAAGGTGAAGACTGCTATATGGCAAAAGGTGACGATACATGTAGCCAATCTGCTGGTGGCGGCCGAACATATTACTACAATCCAGATAAAAAAGAATTAGCAAAAGTTACAAACGATCTTCGTGCTCACCTTGGATTACCTGCATATACAAAAACAGACTCTGATTCGAAGAAAACAAGCACAGAGAAAACAAAAGAATCTAAGTCAGAAAATTCAAGTGAACGCGAATCAAGTAACAATGAAGTGAAAAATAAAAATAGCAGTAAAGATACAGAAACATCGTCTAACGACAATGAATAAAAAAGAAGCAGTTCTCTATGGAGGTAGAGAACTGCTTCTTTTTATTTATCTGAATCTAAAAATCAGAACTTTCTAACTATCTTTTTTAATATTTTTAAATTATAATAAATAGTAGCAATCTATTCCAATTATCAGGGGGCTCATACATATGAAAGCTGCAGTAAAACATAACATCTCAGATTTTAAAGACTACTTAAAGTCAAACGATATATACATGGAAGAAAATATAGATGAAAATGATGATTCTGTTCATTTTTCAGTAGGGTTAGAGACAGAAGCTGGAGCAAAAATTCAACTTATCGCTGCTTTCCAAAACGAACATCCTACTGTGGATATATACTGCTTCAATGTTGCTCACGTACCTGATGCAACATCAACAAATGATATTTTGCACGTTATCAATGAATTAAACACATCTTATCGATTTGCAAAATTCACTTTAAACAAGCAAAATGCAATTGATATTTCAGCATCGCTTGCATTCTCAGAACCAAACTTTAATCCAGCACTTGTCTTTGAACATACGAGAATGCTATATAAATTAGCAAATGACGAATATAAGAACTTAATGAAAGTTATTTGGGCATAAATAAAAGGATGGGCTGCAAGCAGCGCCATCCTTTTATTTCGATATCATATCAATCCACATCTTAACAGCAGTCCCTACAATCAAAATCGATAACATATATTGCAATGCTTTTTGATTGATCCTCTTCCCAACTCGCGCTCCAAGCGGCGCAGCAAAGATACTTGCAATCGCAATAATGAGAGCTGGAATTACGACCACTTGCCCAGTTATCACTTTTCCAGTCGTAATCCCTACTGAAGAAATAAACGTAATAGCGATAGATGTTGCTATTGTTGTACGTATCGGCAATTTTAAAATAACTAGCATGATCGGAACTAATAGGAAAGAACCGCCAGCACCTATAATGCCTGATGCTCCGCCTACAATAAACGCTAGCGAACTTGCTAACCATTTATTATATTTCACTTTATCACCATTATTCCGCTTCGGCACGAACATCATAATAGCAGCAATTGTTGCTAACGCTGCATAAACAACATTGACCGTGTGTTCCTCTAATACGTTAGCACCAAAGCTACCTATGAAACTCCCTATTAATATACTAGCTCCCATATACACAACTAGCGTTTTATCCATATCATTACTTTTCCGATAGGCCCATGCCCCTGCAAAAGTTGCAAAGAATACTTGCACCGCTGTAATACCACTCACTTCATGTGACGTATAGCCAGTAAATCCTAGCAATACCGGAATGTATAGGATCATCGGATAATTAATAATCGCACCGCCAATTCCAACCATTCCTGATATAAACGATCCTATAAACCCAATTATAAAAAGTAATACGACTAAGCTCACCTTATATCCCCCGCCTTCTAAAAAGAAGGTGATTTAAATGAATAAATTCACATTCCCATCCGAAGCATCTGCTAAATAAGCTCCTACTCCTGCAAACTCTACCCCTTCCATAATCTCTTCCTCTTTTAACCCTAATAAATCTACGGTCATTTGACAAGCCACAAGTTTAATCCCCTGTTCTTTCGCCAAATCCATTAAATCTGGTAAAGGCATCGCATTATGTTTTTTCATAATGCCTTTAATCATCTTTGGCCCCATACCGGCAAAATTCATTTTTGATAATCCCATCTTATCCGCACCACGCGGCATCATTTTTCCAAATACTTTTTCTATGAACGTTTTCTTTACCTTCACATGTTCATCTTTCCTTAAAGCATTTAAGCCCCAAAAGGTATGAAAAATAGTCACCTCTTGATCATACGCCGCTGCACCATTTGCAATAATATAAGCAGCCATCGCTTTATCATAATCTCCGCTAAATAAAACGATTGTTGTTTTCTTCTGTTGTTCCATGTTGTTCTCCCTCCAATTACCTATAGGGGTATATTATTATTTGTAAAAAGGCTCAAATCATTTATCTCTGTACTATACGACTTTACCTTCCCACGCTAACATACCACCTACCATATTGATTGCTTGAAAACCGTAGCTCTCTAAAAACTGAACTGCTCTTGCACTTCTTCCGCCAGAGCGACAAACGATAATATATTCTTTCTTTTTATCTAACTCATGCATTCGAAACTCTAGTAGTCCTAACCTAATAGGAAGCACTCCTGGAATTTTCCCTTCCGCCACTTCTTCTACTTCACGAACATCGATTACATGTAGCTCTTCATTTCCTAATAATCTTTCCTCTACTTCTTTCGCTGTTATTTCTTTCATCTTGATATTCCTTCCTTATAAAGCGTTCATACCACCTGAAACGTTAGTAACATGCTGAAACCCTAATTTTTTTAATACTTTTGCTGCTTGCTTACTTCTCATCCCGCTCTGACAAATAACGATTATTTCCTTATTTTTATCTAATTGCTTTGCTTTACTAGCTAATTCATTTAGCGGGATATTCTGAAATCCCTTCATATGATTTCCTCTATATTCACCTACTGTACGAACATCGATAAATTGTTTCCCCTTTTTTCCTGCTATACTCTTTAATTCTTTTCCACTTATATTTTGAACACCTTTTACCGGTAAAAAACGTGAAATAACAATTACTACAGCAAATACAATGAAAAGCGTACTTAATATTGTATTCATATAATCAACCTCTCTACATTTATAAAACTACTACGCCTTCTTAATCCAAAACTTTAGTACATCAGCTTCTTCTATATGCTTCACGATGTCATGACCACCTTTATTTGCCCACGCTGGAATATCCTTAACTGACCCTTTATCCGTTACATGTACTTCTAACACTTCTCCAGTTTGTAAAGTATCCATCGCTCTCTTCGTTCTTACAATCGGCATTGGACATGCTAAACCTGTCGCATCTAATACTTGTTTTACATTCATCATCTATTCCTCCATTTTTTATTTATTTCTTATTCGTGAACTGCACAACGATTTGGACCAATCTCCATTTCACGC
Source organism: Bacillus thuringiensis (assembly GCF_022095615.2). Taxonomy (NCBI): domain Bacteria; kingdom Bacillati; phylum Bacillota; class Bacilli; order Caryophanales; family Bacillaceae; genus Bacillus; species Bacillus thuringiensis. Next base: position 784,876 of record NZ_CP155559.1, on the reverse strand, counting down.
TCTTCATCCGCACTCGGATGAATTTTACCCATATTCGTTTGACGAATTTCTTCGTAAGCATTCGGCTGAGGTGGTAAATTCTCTGTTACAACTTTACGAAACTCTCCCTCATCCTCAATATTTAGCCCTGCATTATACGCAAATAAATCTTTTAGCTTTGCGCTCACAACACCATTCTCATCCATTTCACTTATTTTTGAATAATGAGCTGGTAGCACTATTAATTGTTGAGATAGTACTTTATATCGGTCATATAAAGTTTCTCGTAAATCACTAACCCAATCCTCAGCCTTTCCAGCAAGATCTGGACGCCCGATAGAATCTACAAATAAAATATCGCCTGATAATAAATAGGAATCATCTACAATAAATGATGTACTTCCAATCGTATGCCCCGGTGAGTATAATGCGTCAATTTCAATTTTAGTACCCCCCACCGTAATAACTGATCCTTCAACAAGCGGTTTATATGAGAAAACAACTTCCTCCGCATCTTTTGGAGGTAGCCAATACGTACCACCTACTCTTTTAGCTAACTTACGTCCGCCAGAAATATGGTCTGCATGTAAATGTGTATCCATTACATTCGTAATCGTCACGCCATGCTCTTTCGCAAACTCTTCATATGCTTCAACTGTTCTTACTGCATCAATAACTGCTGCCTCACCGTTTGAAACGACCATATAAGATAAACAACCTTTTCCAAGGCGATTAAATTGATATATACTTCCCCCGCCCTGTACATCTCCTACTTTTAACGGCTTCACATATTCACTCCAAGCTTTCATACCGCCAGCTAAATAAAAAACATTATAGAAGCCAGCATCCAACAATTGCTCTGCCACAAATATAGAAGAACCTTCTTTCGCACATACGACTAAAATTTCTTTCTCTCTCGGCAATTCACTTGCAATATGGTCTACACCATCTAATAAATCAAAATACGGTTTATTTATAGAAGAAATTTGTTTTCCTTCAATTTTCCACTCTTCATAATCCGTCTCATTACGAACATCTAAAATAAACAACTCTCCGAATAAAACTTTCTCTGCAACATCTTTTGCTTGTAACGGTTTAACACTCATCCAATTACCCCCATAGGTATATTTTAATTTAAAAAAATTTTATTTTTCTACATTTCCTTGCCACTCTAACATACCTGGAATGACATTTTTCACATTTGAATAACCTTTCTCTTTCAACATTTGGCAAGCTACATCACTGCGGTTACCAGTTCGGCAAATAACATATATTTGCTTCGTCTGATCTAATGCTGCACTGTCTAGTTCGCCTAATGGAACTGAAATAGCCGCTGGAATATGACCAAAGGCGAATTCGGCTGCTTCGCGAACATCTACTACAATACACTCTTCACCGCTTAATACGATCTCTTGCAAATCCGCATTCGTAATCGTATGAGGATATTTCACTACTTCATTCACTTCATGCTCGTGTGCTTTTCTAACGTAATGCATCAATAGATCTCCTTCGTATTTCGTCCCGATGTACTGATGACCTACTTTACTCGCCCAACTTTGTATATCTACAGTAGACCCTTTATCTGTTGCCTGAACTTCAATCACTTGCCCTGATGTCAAACCTTCCATCGCCTTCTTCGTCTTCACAATCGGCATCGGACAAGCCAATCCTTTACAATCTAAACTCATATCCACTTTTATACTCATAGTCGATTCCTCCATAACGTATATACATATACCTATAGGGGTATAATAAAATGCTTTTGAAAATCTGTCAACACTTATGTTTGACAGATTATCGGCTTTTTACAAGTAATTGAACAGCTTCTTTAATTAACTCTTCATTTGAACCATTACCACTTTCAAACTGTTCACGTAAACATTGCTCTAAATTTGTTCCAACAACAAGTCCAATTGTACGATCAAGTGCGGAACGAGATGCCGTTAACTGTGTAATAACCTCTCGGCAATCTTTTCCTTCTTCCATCATACGAAGTACACCACGAACTTGACCTTCAATTCGTTTCAATCTATTTTTCATATCTTGATTGTATTCCACTGTAGACCACCTCCGTATTTATAACTATATTATACATTACTTTGTAACTTTGTATAATATCATATACCCTTAAGGGTATATTGTAAAGGTAATTGTTTTTCAAACCTTCCACTCCCTTGTACAGCTAATTTACTTACCAATAAAAAAAGAATCCAAATGGATTCTTTTTACAATGATATATTTATTACTCTCGTTTCATCTCTATCGTTAATCCTAACTATTTGCTTCTCACTATTTGGCAAAAATACGATATAATTTCCCTTTCTCACATTCCTCCAAATAACTTTTCCTTCTTCATCTGTTTTCCCTATTGAAATCCCAATTTCTTTACTGGGCTCAGGTGATTCGTCTTTCATAAGTATAATTTCAAAATCTTTTATCGGCTGTTTTTCTTTATTTTTCACGTAAAAAGTTACAGACTTAACAACCTTACTAAACTTCTTTTCATTATTTGCTATATAACTAGCCATTACGATTATGACCAATACACAAAATAAAATCCATATAAACTTACTATATTTATGCAGACTATTTTTTAAGACTATTAAACACATTGTCTGTTATTCGATGTCCGAAAAGGCTCCGACTCTTCCCCACCATGTTTACGCCCTTCAAATGAAGGCGAAACAAGATCTTCTCCCCTTCGATCATTACTATATAAAGATTGTTCTTGAAAAAGTACACGTTCTCCCTCATTTGAAACCGATGTCCACGGTACATCTTCTGCATAAGCCTTCTGATTCACCAAAAATACTGTACAAAAAAAGATAAAAAGAACACCAAAACGATAAAGAGCCAACCTACATCTTATAGAAATAAAGCTATCCAACATAACTTACCTCCTATACGAATGATAGCGAACAATTGAAGATCCCTTTATAAATTCTAGTTTTTCTTTTTTTAGAAGTCAATGTAATTAATAATGATAATCATTATTAATTACATTGACTTAACAAACTCAAACAATTATTCATATTCTTTACTTAAAAAAACGGACATAGCATTTCTATGTCCGTTCTTTCCTTCACACATACTTCCGATGTACCATCTTCCCATCATAAGAAAACACAACGCCCTTACTTTCCACAATGGACTCCATATGCACCGTTCTTCCCCATAACTGATGAAGGTACGGCAATACTTTTTCTAAGTATTTTAAATCGAGCTCAATTCCTTCGTAACTATGTTTAATGTACAATTCTCCGTTCTTTAAGTAATCTCCGTCTTCTACTACTAAGTATGGGAAGCCACCATTTGTACGCATATTTACGAGCTGATCACGTACATGTTCCCACTCTTTATCTATTACTTTATATTCTTTTCCTTGTCGCTGGAATAAGTACATATCTTCTCTCATAACGAGTTCCTTATTTAAGTAGTTTCTTAGGAACGATACATCCCATTCGATTTCACGTACTTCAAAGATTTTGTCTCGACCAGAACCTGGTTTTACACCGCGTCTTTTCATTTCTTCTGTCGGGTTATTATAGCGCTCCTCTATATCTTCAAACATTTTAATACCGAGGTAGTATGGGTTAATACTTGTTTTTGATGGCTGTACGACACCTGCATTAAGCTTTGCGAATTCAATCGCTTCAGAAGATGTTAAGTCCATTTCACGGAGTATGCGTTGATGCCAGTACGAAGCCCAGCCTTCGTTCATGATCTTCGTTTCAAGCTGTGGCCAGAAATATAACATTTCCTCGCGCATCATCGTTAATATGTCGCGCTGCCAATCTTCTAACTCGCGGCTATATTCTTCAATAAAGAGCAGTAAGTCCTTCTCTGGTTGCGGTGGAATTTTCTTCTTTTTACGTACATTAGATTGTTCCCTCTTTTTATTTCGATCATCTAAATTCCATAGGTCATCGTATTGTGATGCTTTTTTCTTTTCTACTTCTTCCTCTTCCAAGTCATCAATACTCCATGCCAATTTCGGACGCATAAGCGATGGATCAATATGCTCTTGAATAGCAAGTACGGCATCCAAAAATGTCTCTACTTCTGCCTTTCCATACTTATGCTCATATGCTTTCACACGTTCAGCTGTTGCAGACATACTTTCTACCATATCTCGCTTCGTATTCGAAAAACGAATATTATTTTTAAAGAAATCACAGTGTGCTAAAACGTGCGCTACAATTAATTTATTTTGAATTAACGAGTTCGTATCTAGTAAAAAGGCGTAACATGGATCAGAGTTAATAACGAGTTCGTATATTTTACTAAGACCTAAATCGTATTGTAATTTCATTCTGAAAAACTGTTTTCCAAAACTCCAATGTGAAAACCGCGTTGGCATCCCATATGCACCAAATGTATAAATAATTTCTGCTGGACATATTTCATAACGCATCGGATAAAAATCAAGCCCAAATCCAGTCGCAATTTCCGTAATTTCCGCAATTGCATATTGCAGTGCTTTATCGTCACTTGCTCTCATTATTTTCCCTCCTTACACTTTCCCTTAAGAAAGTGTATGATGAGGAACAAGCTTTCATGAGGATTGATTGCATAATAAAAAGACATCCTCATAAAAACGAGAATGTCTCATCTATTAACCCTCAATAATCTCCATCTTCTCCGTAATCGGTGTACGAGCTTTTCCTTCTGGTGCTTTATCGAAATAGCCGAGGTGAAGAATTCCAACGATGCGTTGACCTCTTGTTAAACCAAGTCCTTCTATAAATAATGGATTGTAGTTTAATCCGCCTGATTTCCAAACACAACCTAATCCACGTTCCCAAGCAAGAAGTTGGAAGTTTTGCATAAATGCACATGTTGCAGCGTAATCTTCGTCACGTTGAATTTGACGTGGATCTTCATTAATATAAACAACAATTTGTGCAGGCGTGCTTAAGAAACGATCAGATAAAATTTTACCGCGTTTCGCTCTTTCTTCTTCTGTGAAAGAGTTTAATACTGCATCTACTAATTTTTTGCGGCCTTCTCCAATGTATAATTTACAATTCCATGGTTCACGATGTTTATGATTCGGTGCCCACGTTGCGTCGTTTAATAGTTCAACTAATAACTCTTTATCTACAGATTTATCTGTGAATGTACGTACAGAACGTCTTTCTTTAATCACATTTGCGATGGAAGTATATGTAGTCATATTTTTCTCTCCCTTATTTTCATCTATATGTATACATTTGTTATTGATATTGATTTTCAATTTCGATTATACCCTAGTTTTTCACTATTAATCAATGTTTTATGTTGGAAAACTTCCAAAAACGTCATTTTATACTGTGAAGAAAAAAACTTAACTTGTTCACAAGTATTTCACATTTTATGGAAATGATATGTGTACAGTTTTCCACATTATCCATCTAGGAGGAGTTTATATGTACAAAAGAATCGCAGTAAGTATGACTATGGCAACATTATTATTCGGGGCAACCGTCTTCCCTACTTTCGCTGCTACGCCAAAAGAAGTAACATTGCACCATCATAAGCCTATTTCAGAAGAAGAAATGCAATCGCTCGAAAAACTCGGCTATAACAAACATGAAATTTGGAAAGCTGCTCATATTGCAAGAATCGGTAAAAAAGAAATAAAAGACGTTTTAGCTTACTATAAGCAAAATAAATCTTGGGAGAAAACAGCCCAGCATTTCGGTGTAGATCCAAGTAAATTAAAAAAGCATCATATGAATAAAGAAACGAAAAAAGCACTGCTGCAAGAATTAGCAAATATACAAAAATCTACACCAGACGGCCTAAAACAAAAAATGAAAGAATATAATATCGGATTACGTCAGCTCACGGTATTAACAATCATCTCTCAAAAAAGTAATACCCCTCTCGATGATGTACTAAAAATGAAAAAAGACGGAATGGACATTAAACAAATTGCAGAAAAATTAAATGTAAAAAAAGAAGATATACGAGCAGAAATGATTAAATTAGTGAAGTCTATTAAAGAAAAGAAAACAAATTAGCATGCCAAAAAGGAAGAGATTTTCAATACTCTTCCTTTTCTTTATGAACTTTCAATTTCCAAGTATAAATTCCCGTATTTCCCAAAAACTAACATAAGTAAATGATGTATGTTAGGGGTGAAAAAATGTTTCGTTTATCATCTAAAAAGAAGAAACAAACTGTTTGTTCTATTCCAGAATTTATCCACACTATGAAAGAATCAAGTGACTTTTCTTCTTATAACGTCATAGAAGATGGGACGTTATGTTTGTTTTATTATCAATCTACAGTAGAATCACTCATTATTAAACGATTCATTTTAGCTCCTATAAAAATTAAATTAGAAGAAATTCAAAATATTGAGGATATCGCAAATATCGTAGCAATTGAAGACATTATCATCTCTCCTTCCGTTAATGATATTCGCGAAAAATTATTAGGTGGCTACGTGTTAGTACAGCTAAAAAAAAGTTCAGAGCAAGAAGCGTATGCACTCCTCCGCGCTGAAAGTTCAGTTTTAGGAACGAGATTATATAACGATACGGAGAATGAATATAGTGTAATTGGTCCAAAAATCGGATTCGTTGAAAATATCGATACAAATATGCATTTACTTCGGCGAAATATCGTAACAGAGCAATTAATTTTCAAGGAGCTTTCCGTTGGGTCTATATCGAAAACAAAAATCATAGTCGCTTATATGGCGGATATTACAAATGAACAGCATGTGAATACTGCCGTGCAACGCCTACAAGATATTGACTTTGATTTTCCTTTTGATGCAACTATGATTGAACAGTTTATTAGCGATAATAGCAACTCACCCTTCCCTGTTTTACTACCTACAGAGCGTTTAGATCGCTCCGTTTATGCGTTACTGAATGGAGGAGTTGTCATTTTAACAGATGGTTCACCATATGCATTAGCCGGACCAGCGACGTTGCTTGATTTCTTCGTCTCTCCAGAAGATTATTATTTGCCCTGGATAGCAGGCTCCTTTCTTAGATTAGTTCGTTTTTTCGGAGCTGCATTCTCTCTATTTTCATCAGCTATTTATACAGCTGTATTAACGTATCACTATCAAATGATTCCAGCTGATTTACTTGGTCCTATTATTTATTCTAGAGCTAACGTACCGTTTCCACCGATGTTAGAAGCACTTTTTTTAGAAATTACAATTGAATTACTTCGCGAAGCTGGAGCACGCTTACCGACTAAAGTTGGGCAAACGATTGGTATTGTTGGTGGGATTGTAATTGGACAAGCATCTGTTGAGGCTGCTTTAACGAGTACTATTTTATTAATTGCTGTTGCGTTGTCTGCACTGGCGTCTTTTACGACACCAACAGTAAAAATGTCCTCTACCATCCGAATATTACGCTTCCCTCTCATCATTTTAGCTGGTGCATTTGGCGGCGTAGGTCTTATCGTTGGATTCGTATTCATATTAGCTCATTTAATTCGTCTTAAATCACTTGGGTCGCCTTATTTATTGCCTTTATATCCATTTCGCGGTTTAGGAACTGCAGAAGGACTTCTTCGCTTACCATTTAGTCAAACTGCTGGACGTGCCTCTTTTCTGAGACCAAAAAAGAAATGGCGCTATGATCCAAATAAAGCGAAAGAAAAACGTGATGGTGAGGAGAAATGAAAAAAATTTTATTGTACTTTGCTATTATCGTTTTAATTTTCCAATCGGGATGTACACAACCGAATATAGTAGACACACAGCGAATGATTCATGTAGGTGGATTTGATATAACGAAAGACAAACAATTTCGCGGGACGATTTTATATCCCGATTACACAAAAGGCGTTCAATCAAAACCAGAAACTCAGTCAACTACTGCTGGCACGATTGAAACAATATCTTCACGACTAAATGCAAAATCGCCTCATACTATCGCTGTCGGTCAAATGCGTGTTGTGCTTTTTGGAAAATCCATTGGCGAACATGGAATTGGCGATATTATAAATAATTTGCAACGTGATCCTAATATTGGTCGAGATGTTCAACTAGCACTGGTAGACGGTTCTACAGAAAAACTGCTCAAACATATTAAAACAAATGGATCACTATATCTGTCTGACTTACTGGAGCAAAACATAGAAACCGAAACGATTCCACGGACTGCTTTAAATATTTTTTTATATAACTTTTATTCATCAGGATGCGATCCATTTCTTCCTTATATTGAAATGGATGAAGACAAGTCCGCTTCCATTAAAGGACTCGCTTTTTTAAAAAAGGATAAAGTGGTTATGTACACAGATAAAAAAGGATCTTTTTTATTAAAATTACTCCTTAATCCAACTACAAATGGTCGTTACGAAGTTCCAATACAGCAAGGTAACCATAAAGGATTAATTGCCACTCAAAACTTATCTGGAAAGAGCGTTTGTTACATTTCCGATACTGGTGACATGCCGAAAGTTCATATTCACCTAAAATTAAACGGACTCATAAAAAGCGCTCCAAGCTGGCTTGATTTAGCGAAAAACGAAAACATAACTTACATAAAAAAACATGTAGAAAAAACAGTTGAGAAACATTTAAACGAATTAATAAAACAATTCCAAAAAAAAGAGGTCGATCCGATAGGGATACGGGAAGAAATTCGTAGTCATTCAAGAAAATGGACTATAAAACAAATTCAAGAAATGTACCCTAATGTAGATGTTGCTGTTCACGTACAAATCAATGTTGTGCAATCTGGTATCGGAGAATAGTGAGGTATTACAATGGCTGAGCAAAATAAAACAATGACTGTTTCCCCTTATTTCACATTTCTTTTATTACACTCTCTTCAAATTGGAGTAGGCGTGTTAGGATACCAACGAGTTATTGCACAATATGCTGGTTATGATTCTTGGATTTCCCTTATTGTTGCGGGTGTCTTAACTCATATCGTACTGTTTTGTATGTTAAAGATGTTAGATAAAGACAATGATTTGATGACCATTCATACGACATGTTTCGGAAAATGGATTGGAACCTTTTTGTCTATGTGCTTTGCCGCATATCTTCTCTTATTTTGCCTTACTGTTCTTCGTACATATATTGAAGTCATTCAAGTTTGGGTCTTTCCTACAATTAAGCCATGGAAATTAACATTATTATTTTTACTCGTGACGTATTACGTAATAAAAGGCGGCTTCCGCTCTGTAACAGGAATGTGTTTTTGGGGCGTCATAATACCAATTTTCGTACTATTCTTCTTAATTTTCCCTATGAAATACGCACATGTCCGTAATGTTTTACCTATTTTCACCCATTCACCTGCAGACATTCTATATTCAGCGAAAGCATCTGCATTAGAGTTTCTTGGATTTGAAGCAATTCTTATCTTTTATCCACTTATTAAAAAGGGAAAATCACTACATAAATGGGCACATGGCGGGATTGCTTTCACAACTATTTTATATGTAATACTAGCAATCGTTTCCCTTATGTACTATAGTCAGGGGCAACTGCATCATACAATTTGGCCTACTTTAACGATGCTAAAAATTATTAAAGTGCCATTCATTCAGCGATTTGAATACATTATTATTTTCATCTGGTTTCTTATTATTTTACCTAATCTTTGTTTAACCATTTGGTCTTCTTGTCGTATTAGTAAATACTCTTTTCACATACCATTTAACATTACATTGCCATTGTTTATCGCGACTATATTTGTTTCATCTCTGTTTTTCACAAACAGGGAAAGCATCAATACATTAAATACCGTACTTTCTCAGGCCGGCTTATATATTGTATACGCTTATATCCCCATTTTATTTCTATTCCATTCACTGCGGTGGCGATTCAAAAATCAGTCGAAAAAATCTTCACCCAACGCCCCCTGATATTTGATACAATTTGATTAATACATTTGTAAAGGGGACAAGCGAATGAAAAAGTATGTATTTTCTTTACTTGCAGTACTAAGCCTAATTCTTGCTGGATGCGGAAGTACGAGTACAAATGACAAAAAATCTTCTGAACCAAAAGAAGAGCATGACCACGCATCGCATACTCAGCAAGCTGACATTCAAGAAAAAACAAAAGGAGTCGACACACTTCCTACTTTCCTAGACAAGCTTGATCCACAAATGAAAGATATCTACACTGTCGCTGGACAAAATGCAGAGTTATTAGATTGGATTCCATGTTACTGCGGTTGCGGTGAAAGTGTAGGGCATAAAAATAATAAAAATTGCTTTATTCGTGAAATTAAAAAGAATGGTGAAGTTGTTTGGGATTCCCACGCGACGACTTGTGTCAATTGCCTAGAAATAGCTGTTGAATCTGCTTCCATGAAACAAAAAGGAAAATCAACGCTGGAAATCCGCAACTATATCGACAATAAATACAAAGAGGGTTACGGCAAGCCAACACCTACGCCAATGCCAAAAGCTTAAAAACGAGGAAATACCTCGTTTTTTCTTTTCATTCACTTTTTTTCTTAACAAATTCTTTCAAGTGTATTTCTCCTTGCTTTTCACACACTATATATAACTCCTCAGTAAGGAGGGTACACAGTGCAAACATATAACGACTATGATAAAGCTCTCTATTACACGTATTGCTGTAATTGGGATAAATTACTCGTTCTCATGGTTCAAACGAACGATCAATTATTTTCTAAACGTATTGAGCATTTTTTACACGCTTATCAATACAGTAAAGAACTACCAGAAGTTGACAAACAATTGCAGCTCCTATTTCAATATATTGACCACGCATCCCAAAAGTCACATATAGATGAAGTAGAGCAAATTCAAATGTAAAATATAGCGCTATTCTCTTCTGGAGAATAGCGCTTTTTTAAAATGTTTATATCAATAAAAGTTTCCCCTTATAAAACTTTTATTGATAAACATATTTTTTCTTTCTTTTCTGTGCCACTTCATACTATAATTTAGTATGTAACTATTATAAGTGAGGTATAAAATATGGGACGAGAAAAAAAGCAAGAATATGCTTTATTTACCGCGTGGGGAGCTTCTTTTATCGCTACACTAGGAAGTCTATACTTTTCCGAAATCATGAAATTTGAGCCTTGCGTCCTTTGTTGGTATCAACGTATTTTTATGTATCCATTCGTTTTATGGCTCGGTATCGCTGTAGTAAAAAAAGATTACCGTATCGCAAGTTATTCTTTACCAATCGCAAGTATTGGTGCTTGTATTTCTTTATATCACTATGCAATTCAAAAAATCGCGGCATTTTCAGCTGCTGGCGCAGCTTGCGGTCGTGTACCATGTACGGGAGAATACATAAACTGGTTCGGCTTTGTGACAATCCCGTTTTTAGCACTTATCGGCTTTATCATAATCGCTGTTTGTAGCTTTATTGTAATTAAAAACAAATAAGGAGATGAAACAATGAAAAAAATGCTTATATTTGGTGGTATTATTATCGCCTTGTTTGCAGCAATTTTCGCTGTCACACAAATGGAAGAAAAAAATGCTACTAGCCAAAAAATTGATAATGCTACTGATAGTAAGACAAATGGCCCTGACTACTATACAAATAAAATCTCTCTTTCAGATCTTCAAAAGAATTTAAAAGAGAAAAAAGAAGAAACAGTATACTTTTATCAAACATCTTGTGTTCATTGTCAAAAGTTATCTCCTGTCGTAGTACCGATGGCTAAAGACTTGAACATTGATATGAAAGTTATGGATATTGAAAAACTAGATGTTCCTTGGGATGAATATAAAATTAAAGGAACTCCGACAATCATTCACTTTAAAGATGGCAAAGAAGTAAGTCGTATTAGTGGTGAACAACCAGAAGACAAATTAAAAGAATGGCTTGAACAAACGAAAAAATAACGAGAAAAGGAAACTCCTTCTACACATGAAATGGACATAAAATCCCAAACTAATGTATAAGGAGGGGGTTTTATGCCAGAAGTGAAATGTTCTGTTTCCAATTGCTCATTTTGGGGACAAGGTAACTTTTGTCAAGCAAGTGCAATCGTTGTTCAACCAGATGCACAAGAGGCTGGTTCGAATGCAAATGATTCGTATACAGGCGCGGTTTTAACAAACGAGACGCTAGAAAGTTCTGTAGCAACGAGTGTAGAAACTTGTTGTCATACGTTTAAGCCAAAATATTAAACATAAAAAGCATACGATTACTCGTATGCTTTTTTTACATCCCTCTCCAAAAATCATGCATGATAAAAAAATACAAAATAACAAGAATAGCTGTCCCGCATAGGGTAATGCGCCGATATATACTCTTCTCTCCTTCTCTCGCTTTCACAAATGCCCAAATAAATCCGAAAAACAATATTAAATCAAAATATGGAACATAAAAAGAGAAGACGAGAAACGCATACAAATACACGATAAATAAACAGGTCGTTACTAAGAAAACTTTAAAAGCAAATTCACTTTTCATAATGTAACCGCCCCCTATCTGTACTGTATTATATTCAGCAAAATACAATAGTTGCAGTTAAACTCAAAGTAGAAATAAGCTACCGTCTATAATACGGTAGCCATTACGGAATATTATATTTCCGTTTATATATATTACTTAAAGTCGAAGTAGGAATTTGCTCATAACGAATTTTTTCTCCTGTTTCATCCACTATATACAAATTATTTCCTATATAATATATTCCATCTTTTCGTTTTGAGTACACTGCATATCTTTCGTTTGGCAATATCGTTTTCACTTTTGTTAACTGTCCATTTGGTTCTTGCCAATATATATCCACGCGGTCTACTAACGTAAGCATGCCAATTTGCTCTTCTTCTACTTTACGACCATTCCAGCTCACAACGCGGTAACCAAGCTTATTCGCTTCATACTCGGGGCTCGTATGAAAGCGAGAAATAATTACTTTCGTCTGTAATTGCACCCGATCATATAACCATTGTATATCCCGATCATGCATGCGAATACAACCATTTGACTCTCGGCTTCCAATCGTCCATTCCCGATTTGTTCCATGAATTGCATACTCCTTTTTATCCAGACCTAACCAACGTGTACCGAGAGGATTATTTGGCGCACCACCAGGTATTTTTTTTCGATGATATTCTTTATTTTTAAATTTAGTTATAATACAAAAACTACCTTCAGGCGTAGGTGTACGATCTCTTCCAGTTGTTACGGGGAATGTTTTTTTATAATTTCCATTTTCAAAAAAAGACAACTGGTTTGTCATAAGATTCACTAATATTAAATGATCTGTATCAGCAAAAGCACTAACCGGTAGGATGAAAAATAATAGTATGAAGAAACATAACTTTTTCATCTATATCCCCCCTAGCGCTCACTATAATAAGTGGAATTAACTTTACTTTGCTCTTATAAATGAAAACTATCCATTTACGATAACACCCCCATTTACATGTATCATTTGCCCGGTAACATAGGATGAATCACCAGACGCTAAGTATACATATGCTGGCGCTAGTTCATATGGTTGACCAGGTCTTTGCATTGGAACATTACTCCCAAACTGAGAGACTTTCTTCTCATCAAAACTCGATGGGATAAGTGGTGTCCAAATTGGTCCCGGCGCTACACCATTTACACGAATCCCTTTTTGCACTAACGATTGAGAAAGTGATCTTGTAAAAGCTACGATTGCTCCTTTCGTTGCGGAATAATCAATTAAAGTTTCATTTCCTTCATACGCAACGATAGACGCCGTATTTATAATGACATCCCCTTGCTTTAAATGAGAAAGTGCTGCTTTCGTAACGTGAAAATAAGAAAAAATATTAATACGAAAAGTCTTTTCTAGCTGTTCTGCTGTAATATACTCTAATCCTTGCTGCGGATATTGCTGCGCGACATTATTTACCAAAACATGTAAACTACCTAGCTGCCGAACGGTCTCTTCTACAATATCTTTACAATGCTGTTCATCGCTTAAATCACCCGGTAACAACACACACTTTACACCTTCTTGTTCTACACGTCGCTTCGTCTCATTTGCATCTTCATCCTCATCTAAATACGCAATCGCAATATTTGCCCCCTCTTTCGCAAAAGCGATGGAAACAGCTCGTCCAATCCCACTATCTCCTCCTGTAATTAATACATTCTTTCCTTTTAACTTTTCGCTACCTTTATAATTCGGATCTTCAAACTGGGGACGTGGATTCATTAATGATTCAATACCAGGCTGTTTATTTTGATGTTGCGCAGGCATTGTTACAAAGTTTTTTTGCTGTGGCATAGCTTCTCTCAACTCCTTTTCCTTATAATGCGCACAATAAAAACTGCAATTCACACATCGTTTTACGATTAATATTCGAATTTAAGACACAAAATATGAGTTGTTATAAACTTTTTATGCAAAACTATTGCAAAATAGTTAAAAAACGAATATTATATATAACTGTTGTGGAAATTATTCGTAAACAGAAAGGATGTTTATATGTTTAACCTTTCAAAACATAAAACTTCTATTAAAACTGAAATTATGGCAGGTATTATTACCTTCTTAACAATGGCATATATCATTGTCGTAAACCCTGTCATCCTTGGGGATGCAGGCGTTCCATTTGAACAAGCATTTACAGCAACAATTATCGCTGCTGTTGTCGGAACATTATTTATGGCGATCTTTACAAACTTACCAATCGCAATTGCACCAGGTATGGGATTAAATGCTTACTTCTCTTACTCTGTTGTAAAAGCTCATGAAGGCATGACTTTCGCAATTGCATTCTCTGCTGTATTCGTAGCAGGTATGATTTTAATTTTGTTATCATTCACATCTTTCCGTACAAAATTAATGGAAGCAATTCCTGAAAACTTAAAACATGCAATTACTGCTGGTATCGGTCTTTTCATCGCCTTTATCGGTTTACGTTTAACAGGTATCGTTACAAAAAACGATGCAAACTTAGTTGGACTTGGTGATCTTCACTCTGCTCCAGTACTACTAGCATTAGCTGGACTTGGAATTACAATTGTCCTTATGTCTTTAAATGTAAATGGTGCGCTATTTATCGGAATGCTATTAACTGGTATTATCGCTTTCTTCACAGGACAATTAACATTCTCAAACGGTGTTACATCAATGCCTGGATTACCAGAAGGAATTATCGTTTCAAATCCAATTACTGCTGTATCTGATGTAATTAACTACGGATTGTACGGCGTTGTATTTTCATTCTTCCTTGTTACATTATTCGATACAACAGGTACATTACTTGGTGTAGCTCAGCAAGGTGGCTTTATGAAAGATGGAAAGCTTCCAAAAGCTGGACGAGCTCTTCTATCTGACTCATTCTCAGCAACAATCGGTTCTATGTTTGGAACAACACCATCAACAGCTTACATTGAATCATCTGCTGGTGTTGCAGCTGGTGGTCGTACTGGTTTAACAACTGTTACAGTAGCTGTTCTATTCGCACTAGCAGCATTCTTCGGACCATTAGTAAGTGCCGTTTCTGGTGTATCAGCTATTACTGCACCATCATTAATTATCGTTGGTAGTCTTATGATGGGTTCAGTTCGCCACATCGATTGGGACGCATTTGATGAAGCATTCCCAGCATTCTTAGTAATCTTAAGCATGCCACTTACATCAAGTATCGCAACAGGTATCGCACTTGGATTTATTTCATACCCACTTATGAAAGTGGCAAAAGGTAAATTCCGTTCTGTTCACCCACTTGTATACTTATTTGGAATCTTGTTCGCTTATCAATTGATTTTCTTACCACATTAAAATCCCTCATAAAGAGGGATTTTTTTTATATAAAAAATAGAGCATCGAAATTCGATGCTCTACTTTCCCCTTGCAACAATCACACGAACTACTTTCAATGTAAGAAGTAAAAGACCGTTCACTATCGTTGCAATCCCTAAAGAGACTGCTATCATCAGCTCTCCCATTCCGTTATTTAATACAAACATAACGGAAGAAATAGAAGCCAAAATAAACAATATTAACGTTGGTATATATTTAATAACAGGCTTCTTATATGAGTTTTTCAATAGTAGGTTACCGCTTTTGTGACCGCTTAGAGTTGGATAGAATGCACTTGTTGAGATTGCTGTTGCTAATAATACTAAAGTCGTAATTGAAAAAACTTTTCCTTTCATTAACAATCACCTCATAAATTAAATAGTTTAGTAGCGCTACATCATCATAATATCCTTCAAATAACTTCTCCTCAATAAGACACCCATATGTTTTACAAACTCTTTAAACCCTTAAACATTCATACATTTTTAAAAAGTAACGGATAAGCAATACAAAAAAGGCTGCGGAGAAACTCTTCTCCACAGCCTAATACTTATTTTTGTAAAAACGACTGTAAATCTGCAAACTGTCTCTTTGCATCTTCATAGCCTTGCTCATATAGATTTTGTAGTTTTGCCGTATCTTTTTCCATACGATCTACTTGAAGTTGTACTTCTGGACGAATAACAAATAAATTCCCTGCTTGCTCTTCTTTTTCAATGTAGTGAAGTGTTTCATTATACACTTCATAACGAGCTAACATCGTGTTAACAAGGTTCGGATATTTTTTATAAGCTTTCGTTGCAATCCAGCCAAATTTTGATTTTTTCTTCGCATAACCATGGTTTCTCGTCAAGATAACGACTGATTTTTTGAAACCGTCTGATTGTGCTTTTCGAACTGGAATTGGATCAGAAATCCCACCATCTAACAACTGCTTACCTCGGTAATGTACTACTGGTGCAATGAAAGGTAATGAACTAGATGCTTGTAATAAATTTAGTGCATCATCATTCGTTCCCTCCTTTTCAAAATAAACTGACTGTCCTGTTTCACAATCCGTCGTCCCTACAAGGAAACGCTCTGGGCTATTAAAGTATGTTTCAAAATCAAACGGTACATGCTTTTCTGGAATTTCATGAAAAATGAAATCCATATCAAATAGCTGACGTTTTTTCCATAAGTTTTTATACGATAAATATTGTGGGTGTGATGCATAATCAATATTTACTGTTTTATTTCTATTTCTTTGTCTGGAAAGATACGACGCCGCATGACAAGCACCAGCTGATACACCGATTACATATGGAAAGTATAAATCTTGTTCCATAAAGTATTCTAATATCCCGCCCGTATATACACCACGCATACCGCCGCCTTCTAATACTAACCCCGTATTTTCAAGCATGTTATTCTCTCCTCTTTATATATTGACTCTTTAAATATTCACTATGTTAAGTATCTTTTTCTATTATATATGAGTTTTTTTAGAAATTATATTCAAAAGGCTTGAAATGAAGGAGTTTTTTCTTCCAATTATATTTCCAAATGTTTGGAGACATCCTTTATAAACCTTTGAATAAAATCTTGCTCTTCTTTCGTATATCCATCTAACAGTAGCAGCCACTTTTCTTCAGCTTGTTTATGCAATTTATCATGAGCTTTATATATTTCATTTCCGCTTTCCGTTAAGCGGAAGAATATTTCTTTTTGATTATCTAACATTTGCATCTTCTCAACGAATTTCTTTTGAAACAACTTTGTACAAATTTTAGAGATTGCACCCTTCGTCATTCCCATTTCTGTTGTAATAGCAGTTACATTCATCAAGCCATTTTTCCCGATACACTCGATCACATGTAACTCAGATAAAGACATACCACTTATACCTGTCTCACGAAGAAACTTCTCATTTTGTCCTTTCAAATGTTCTTCTTTTTTATGCAAAAGTGTACGAATGTGCGAAAGTATTTCCATTTGTTTCGTTGCATGATCCAATCCACTCGCCCCCTAAGTTTCCAAAGAAACAATTTAACTATATACCATTTTAAAGTCATTTTTTCATATTTACAAGTGAGAAAATCATGTTAAAATAAATTTAGTTTCCAAGGAAACCAAATGACAAGGAGGTTAACATGATGAAAAAATCCAAATTAAATTTCATTTTGTATGTTGTCTGTATGAGTGCCTTACTCGGTTCCTTCGCTCAAAATATTTACACACCTATCTTGCCGATGATTCAAGCTTCTTTTCACACTTCTATTTATCTTGTAAATGTAACAGTTTCACTTTTCACATTCGTTCTTGCAATTATGCAGCTCGTATATGGGCCTTTAGTTGATACAAAAGGAAGAAAATCTGTCCTTATCCCTAGTTTAATCATTAGCACAATTGGTTCAATCGGATGTGCTTTTTCGGCGAACGTTTATTTATTTCTATTTTTTAGGGCTGTTCAAGCTATAGGAATATCTGCTATCCCTGTAGTTGCAGCAACGATTATCGGTGATTTATTTGAAGGAAAAGAGCGCGGAGAAGCGATGAGCCTGTATCAAATGTTACTTGCTCTTGCACCTGCGATTGGCCCCCTCATTGGTGGTTATCTCGGCAGTATAAATGGCCACTTATCCGTATTTTTATTTTTATCTATGCTTTGCATTCTCTTATTAATTATAAACATTTCACTACTTCCAGAAACAAAACCAACTGTAATTAAGCAACCTAAGGCAAAAAAGAATTACTGGTTTATATTAAAAAATAAAACTGGATTTTCTATTACTCTTATTGGCTTTATTCAATTTTGTATTTACTTTTGCTTTCTCGTTTTTTTACCGAGCATTTTAACAAATTCATTTCACCTAACTGCAAGTGAAATTGGTCTTATGTTTGTACCGATGTCCCTTTCTATTATGTTAGGAAGTTATTGCTATAAATTTTTGCAAAAGCGCCTCACAACAAAGCAAGCCTTATTCATTACTAGTTTCTTCAATATTATATGTGTCACTTTATTCTCTTTCACATATAGCATCAATATCCCATTCATCATTATCGTTACATCTTTGTACGGTTTTAGTATGGGGCTTTCGATGCCAACTCATACTACTTTATTAACGGAAGAATTCGTACAAGAACGCGCAACTGCTATCGGTATGTACAACTTCATCCGCTATCTCGGTATGAGCACAGGGCCACTTGTAGGTGGATTTCTTTTATTTAATCAAAATTACTTTTGGATTTTCTTCCTAGGTGCAATTATGTTTCTAACCATAATCTTATATGCGATGAAAATGCTACGCTTCCCCGCCACACAAAAAGTAAAATAGAGACCTACAGATGGTCTCTATTTTAAGCTCTTTGATCCGCAACGATATGAATATCAATATACTTCGTTTGCCTCATAATTTCATTTACAATTGAACCTTTTCGAATTTCTTCCCACCTTGTTCTTGCTGATTGTCCGAGTAAAATTTGCGTTACTTGTAGTTTTTTCGCGACTTCAATAATAACATCAGCCGGCTTTCTACCGCCTGCTTCTTCTAATACAAAACTTGCATCAAATTGATTCGTTAGCGACTTCCACTCTTCAATCGTTTGCTTTTTCCCCGCTGAAAGCGAATCTATATTTTCCCTTTCAACATTTAATACATACAATTCAGCGTTTAAGCGATCCGCCATACGCCAACCTCTTCGTATTAACTTCTCTGCTGTTGAACTGTATTGTACACAAACGAGAATTTTTTCTTTCACACCAATCGGTTCTATAACGGTTTGGCTAATTTTCTCGTCCATATCATCGGCAACTTCCCGAAGTGATAATTCTCTTAGTGCCCCTAAATTATTGAGCGTAAAGAAATTTTGTAAGCTTTGCTCTATTTTTTCTTCTTTATATATCTTCCCGTCTATTAATCTCTTCCTTAGTACCTCGGGCGTTGCATCGACAAGCTGAATTTCACTTGCTTTTTGTAAAATAAAATCCGGAATACGTTCTCTTACTTTGACATTTGTAATTTGTGCTACAATATCATGAACGCTTTCTAAATGTTGAATATTAAAAGCTGATAAGACGGATATACCCGCATCTAGCAATTCCTGTACATCCATATAACGTTTCTTATTTTTAGATCCAGGAATATTGCTATGCGCAAGTTCATCCACTACAACTACCTGTGGTGCACGTTTTATAATTCCTTCCACATCGAGTTCATAAAATACTTTCCCTTTATAATCTATTTCTTTTAAAGGAACTTTTTCTAAATCAGCAATTGCTTCTTCTGTCTCTTTTCTTCCATGCGTTTCAATTAAACCAATTACAATATCCGTACCTTCTTTTTTCATCTCTCTTGCATCAAAGAGCATTTTATAACTTTTCCCTACTCCTGGAGCCGCTCCTACATATAGCTTTAACTTCCCGCGGTTTTGCTGAAGAATATATTCTAAATACTCTTCTGGTGTTCGCCTTTGAAAAGTGGGTTTATAGTCATCCGCATACAAAATACTCACAACCTTTCTTTCGAAACAACGCTACCTCAATCCATTAGATTGAGGTAGCACTGTTACTATTTCAGTAGTTTCTGTAATTCCAAATTTAACTTTAAAACGTTCACGCGATCTTCTCCAAATAAACCAAGTGCTGCACCTTCTGTTTGATCTTTAATCAACTGATCCAACGTTTCTTTTGGGATTCTCGTTAATTTCGAGATGCGCTCTACCTGTACGGAAGCCGCCTTCGGACTAATGTCAGGATCTAGCCCTGAACCTGAATTCGTCACTAAATCGATTGGCACCTCTGTAACTGGAACAGTTGGGTTTTGTTTCTTCCACTCTTCAATACTTTTCTCTACTCGTTTCGATAAATCTGGATCAGAAGGCGCATAGTTATTAGACCCAGATGCTTCTGCTTTATATTCAATACTAGAAACACGCCCCTGAAAATAACGTGGATCTGTGAAATTTTGCCCAATTAATTTAGAACCAATCACTTCATTTTTATCATTATATATTAGACTTCCATCTGCATTATCCTTCATTACTGCTTGTGCAATACCAGTTACAATAAGCGGGTATATGAGGCCGCATAACACTAAAAATGTAAAAGTAATACGGATGATTGGTGATAGTATACTTTGTTTCTTCGCCATCTTTTTCCCCTCTTCCTTATATAAACAAGCCGACAATTATATCAATTACTTTAATTCCAATGAACGGTACAATCACTCCACCTAGCCCATAAATAAGTAGGTTTCGGCCAAGTAGTACATTCGAACTCATCGGTTTATATGCGATACCTTTCATCGCCAATGGAATAAGTAACGGAATAATAACAGCGTTAAATATTAATGCTGATAAAATCGCTGACAGTGGTGATGTTAATTTCATAATGTTTAATGCTTCCATTTGCGGAATCGCAAGTGTAAACATTGCTGGAATGATTGCAAAATATTTTGCAATATCATTTGCAATACTAAACGTCGTTAACGCACCACGCGTCATTAACAATTGCTTACCGATTCCTACAACCTCAATAATTTTTGTCGGGTTCGAATCTAAATCAATCATATTTGCTGCTTCTTTCGCAGCTGTCGTACCACTATTCATTGCTAATCCAACATCAGCCTGCGCTAATGCCGGAGCATCATTTGTACCATCACCTGTCATCGCTACAAGTTTCCCTTTATCTTGCTCTGCTTTAATAACCGCAATTTTATCTTCTGGTTTACACTCAGCAACGAATTCATCTACCCCTGCTTCTTTTGCAATCGTTGCTGCTGTTAATGGGTTATCACCAGTACACATAACCGTTTTAATCCCCATTTGGCGCAATTGTTCAAAACGCTCACGCATACCTGGTTTTACTGTATCCTTTAAATAAATTAAACCGTAAACACGATTATCCACTGCAACGACAAGGGGTGTCCCTCCCTCTTTTGAAATGAAATCTGCTTTTTGATTTACATCTTTCGGAATCGTTCCACCCTGTGATTGAACCCATTCAATCACGCTACCTACAGCACCTTTTCTCACTTTCGTTCCGTCCTGTAAATCAACACCACTCATTCTCGTTTCTGCTTTAAATGGAACAAACTCACCTTGTTCTGCAATTTCTCGATTATATGATATAGATTTCGTTTTTACATATTCTATAACTGATCGACCTTCTGGTGTTTCATCTAAAACTGAACTAATCGCAGCCCATTTCCCTACTTGCTCAATCGTCTCATTTCCTACAGGAAGCAGTGTATGTGCCATTCGGTTCCCGAAAGTAATCGTACCTGTTTTATCTAAAATAATTGTATTAATATCACCCGCAGCTTCTACTGCTTTCCCTGACATTGCTAACACGTTAAACTTTGTCACGCGGTCCATTCCAGCAATACCAATCGCTGATAATAATCCGCCAATTGTCGTCGGAATTAAACAAACTAACAACGCAACAAGTACAGCTGTATCAATTTGAAATCCTAAATAATTTGTAAAAATCGGTAACGTCACAACAACGATTAAGAAAATAAGAGTTAAGCTCGTTAATACTGTATTTAAAGCAATCTCATTCGGCGTTTTTTGACGAGCAGCCCCTTCTACTAGCGAAATCATTTTATCAATAAAGGATTCACCAGGGTTACTCGTAATGACAATCGTAATTTCATCACTGACGACCATCGTTCCGCCTGTTACGGAACAAAAATCACCACCCGCTTCTTTTATTACAGGAGCAGATTCTCCTGTAATTGCAGATTCATCTACAGACGCTAATCCTTTAATAACTTCACCATCATTCGGAATCATTTCTCCTTGTTTTACGATAACAACGTCACCTTTTCTAAGATCAGTTGCTGAAACTTGAACAATGTCTCCATTTTCTTTTACAACATTTGCAAACACATCTTTCTTCGACTGCTTTAAAGAATCGGCTTGCGCTTTACCACGACCTTCTGCTAATGCTTCTGCAAAATTCGCAAATAAAACTGTAAATAATAGAATGAGAGAAACTGTTATATTAAACCATCCTGGTATACTACTAGAACGACTTGGAAGAAAAGATAAAATGAACGTAATGATAAACCCAATTTCCACAACGAACATAATCGGATTCTTTATCATGACTTTCGGATTCAATTTCGCAATGGATTGCTTCATCGCGTGTTTCACGATATCACGATCCATCGTTTTCGCTTGTCTAAGCTCATCTTCTACCGCATGTATTTGTGACTCATTTACTCTTTTTTCTTTTACTACTACCGGTCTCATCATTTACCCTCCATTACTTCAATGTAAGAAATTCTGCAATTGGGCCAAGTACTAACATCGGGAAAAATGTTAACGCACCGACAATTACAATCGTTCCGATAAAAATGCCACCAAATAAACTATTATCCGTACGGAATGTCCCAACTGTTTCTGGTACTACCGTCTTCTCTTTCAATGAAGCTGCAACAGCTAGCATCGTAATTAAACTGAAATAGCGTCCTAAAAACATAACTAAACCAGTTGTAATATTCCAAAACGGTGTATTATCCGCTAATCCTTCAAATCCAGATCCGTTATTCGCAGCTGACGATGTATACTCATATACAACTTGCGTTAAACCGTGGAAACCAGAATGAGAAATGGCATCTGTTCCTAAACTTGTTGAAAGAGCTAATGCTGAAAACCCTAAAATAAGCAGTGGATGAAATAGTATCGTTACCGCAATTAATTTCATTTCCTTACCTTCAATTTTCTTACCTAAAAACTCTGGTGTCCGTCCAACCATCAATCCAGATATAAAGACTGCGATAATCGCATACATAATAATGTTCACAAAACCTGCCCCAACTCCGCCATACACTGTATTTAACATCATATTTACGAGTGGTACTAACCCGCCAATTGGTGTTAACGTATCATGCATCGTATTAACGGCTCCTGTTTCAGCAGCTGTCGTCACTGTTGCGTATAGAGAAGAAAATACTGTTCCAAATCGTACTTCTTTCCCTTCTGTACTTCCTTGCACATGCTGGATACCCATTTCGTTTAATACGGGATTCCCATTTAGTTCAGATGTCGTAATCGTTATAAACCCTAGTAAAAACACCATGAATAGTGAAACGAAAAGGATGCGACCTTGTTTTTTATTTCCTACCATTCGTCCGTACGTAAATGGAAGTGCTGTTGGCAATAACATCATAAGCATCATTTGCAAAATATTACTCATTTGCCCTGGATTTTCAAAAGGATGTGTAGAGTTGGCTCCGAAAAATCCACCACCGTTATTTCCAAGTTCCTTAATGGACACGAATGATGCAACTGGTCCGCGTAATATACTCTGCTTTGCACCTTCAATCGTATGTGCTGTAACGGCACCGTCTAATGTTTGTGGTACACCGAGTGTGACAAAGACTAGTGCTGCAATAAATGCGATAGGAAGAAATACTCTCGTTAGTGCTCTCGTAAAATCAACGAAAAAGTTACCGAGTTCTTTTCCAGCAAGCCCTCTTATAAACGCCATTACAAGTGCTAATGTCGTTGCCGGCGCTGCAAACATTAAAAATGTAATTCCGATTAATTGTGATAAATAAGATAAACCATTTTCACCGCTATAATGCTGTAAGTTTGTATCAGCCATAAAACTAATTGCTGTATTAAAAGCGAGCGTAGGCTCCATTCCTTCAATGTGTGCTGGATTTAATGGCAATACCCCTTGCAGTCTGAAAATGAAATATACGACAACAATCATAAATCCATTTAATAAAACTAATGACAACGCGTACTGTTTCCACGTTTGATTGTATTCTTTTACACCCGTAATTTTAAAAATAAATTTTTCAAAAGGCCCGAATACTTTATCTAGCTTTTTACTCCCTTGAAAGGCTTTCTCTAAATAAATTCCCATTGGCTTTGCCACAAGAATAAACAACAGCATTGTAATAACGACTGCGACCCAGATCATAATGAATGACTCCCCCTAATTAAAACTTTTCCGGATTTAATAATGCATACACTAAGTACACCGTAATTGCTGCAACAATAACCGATAAGGCAATCGTCATGATTGCTTCCCTTCTTTCACAACTTTATCTGACCAACTTGCAAGACTTGCCATCGATGCGACTAACACAACAAAAATCCCAATCATTACAACATCTAACATAGATATCCCTCTCTTTTTGTAAAAATTTACCATCGAGTAATCAAAAAAAGAACACTAAGCTCTACTTAGTGTTCGAAATGAACAACACAAAGTAAACCTCCTCTCTAAACGCTTACGAGGTTAGCTGTCGGATTCGGGCCTAAAGAGTAGCCCTACTTTCAAAACTGAAAGATTCACCCCAAGTGACGATGCACAAAATTGGTTCCCCCGCTCCATTTCTGGAACTCAGCGATTTTAGGTTTTTTTGGAAATCTTATGAATGATTTATGAGAGTAAATATACTCCTCTATATTTAACTTGTAAAGAGGCAAATTACTGAAAATAAGAAAATATCTATCTATTTAAACGCTTACATTGAGTGTTATTAATATTCTTTCATCTGTTTTCTCGTCTTTTCTTTCTTTTTCACAGAAATAACCTTTTAAATACGAAATAAAAAGAGCGAATGACATGAAGTGCATGGCTTGTTGCACTTCGCATTCACTCTTTTTTCATTCACTATTTATTCTCCTTGTAAAAAAGCACGTAAATTTCTCCCACGAATATACACGTGTGACAATTCTACATGTAACTGTTCATATTCGTTAATATCCGTCTCTAAATATAAATTGTCCTTTGATGGTAATATAATATATGGCCTTGGAAACAGAGGATCAATCTGGATCAATTCTTGAACTCGCTCTACTGATACCGCCCAACGATTCGCTATATCTCCTAGTAGCAACACTTTCATCTTCCTCTCCCCGCCCTATTCAAAAAATAAAAAAGAAATATTATCACAATTCGTAAACACGACAAATTTAGCTCCAATTGTTTCATAGAGCCTCGCTGGATATCGTTTATTCCTTGTAACAACAGTAATAGGTGCTTGAACAGAATATCGAATGTGTTCTGTGAAGAAACTAACGATTGGAAGTTCATCTCCCAGTAAAATCACCTTCTTAATACACTCACAAATACTAGTAAAATCTTGCTCCTTACTACAACTATACGTCCAATCAAATCCACAATCCCTAACTTCAGCCGCTATCTCTTCATTTGCTGTAAAAATAATTAACTCATGTTGAAATGCAACTAAATCTCTTAAACTGTTTACCTTACTTTCTCCTCCAACACAAATAAGTGTTAGTTCCATTTACCTCATCCTCCTTAGCATAAAAGAACTCAAACATAGATTGATATTCCCCTATACTAATCAGATCGATGAAGTGATGTATCCATCATGGCACCGTCCTCTCTCAAGACGCTTACGAAGTTAGCTGTCGGATTCGGACTTTGAGAGTAGCCCTACTTTCAAAATTGAAAGATTCACCCCTAGTGACGATGCACAAATTGGTTCCTCCGCTCCATATAATTGGACTCAGCGTATTACAAAAAATGTATTCTGGCTGATATATTACTCTTGTATTTTGAAAAAGTAAACAAAAAAAGCCAGTTGTAAAACTGGCTTTCCCATTCTTCATGCTTATGCTTTATTCAACTTATATGCAAAATGATTCGTCGGTCCATGACCACTTCCAATATGCAACGGCTCTTCAATTGCTATACTAATAAATCGTTTTGCTTCTTGAACTGCCCCTTCCATCGAGTAGCCTTTCGCAAGTCCTGCCGTAACTGCAGACGCAAATGTGCACCCGCTTCCGTGCGTTTGCTTTGAAGGAATTCGCTCACTTCTAAATTCAATAAACTCTTCTCCATCAAAGAGTAAATCAACTACTTCATTCCCTTGATATTCTGCATGTCCGCCCTTCATAAGTACATATTTCGCACCTAATTCATGCAGTACTTTCGCAGCTTCCTTACTATCTTCAACATTATGAATCTCCATTCCAGTTAACACTTCTGCTTCAGGAACATTCGGTGTTACAACCGTTGCTACTGGTAATAAATATTCTTTTAATGCTTGTACTGCTTCTTGTTGTAATAGTGATGCACCGCCCTTAGCAATCATAACAGGGTCTAGTACAATATTATTCCAGCCAAATTTATTAATATGTTCTGCTACAATTTGAATAATTTCACTGCTAAATAACATTCCTAGCTTCACAGCATCTGGTGTTAAATCCGTACCAATTGAATTCAGCTGTTCCGTAATACCTTCTAACGGAACTGGATATACCCCTTGAACGCCAAGCGTATTTTGAGCAGTAATTGCCGTAATAGCCGTCATCCCATACACACCAAGCTCTTGGAATGTTTTTAAATCTGCTTGAATACCAGCACCGCCACCACTATCAGATCCTGCAATTGTTAAAGCTTTATTTACTTTCATCCCACTCATCCTTTTCTATCCAAAATAGCGATGATAAATTGTTTTTGCTTCGCTTATATCTTTCGTTCCATGTACGAGTACACGACCATCTTTAAAAGCAACTAATCTCTTTTCTCCCACAGAAAATGATAATAAATATGGATTTACATTTAAATCATTCACACGATCATTCAGCAGCTCTTTGTATCGTTCAAAATCCATTTCCTCTTTATGAGGTGGTCTAATTTGAACTGTATTTCTCCCGCATAAAACTGCTGTTTTCGATGTATTTTCTTTATTTAAATACGGGTATATCGCATTTTCTCCGCACGAAGGACAATTGTGTTTACGAAGTTTTTGCACATTCATACATGAATATTCATTCTTCCACATATCAAACGATACAAGTCCATCTCGAAGTGATTCATAATCTTCTACTAGCAATTTCAGAGCTTCTGTTACTTGATGAGAAACAACAAGAGATACAGCAGGTGATATAATACCCGCTGTATCACATGTCGCCCCGCCAAGCGGAATCGATTGTAATAAACATGATAAACATGGCGTTTTACTAGGAAGAATGGTGTAAGAAAGACCGTAACTTCCCACACATGCTCCGTAAATCCATGGAATAGAATACTTTTGCGCTATATCATTTACAATGAAACGCGTTTCGAAATTATCAGTTGCATCAATCATTACATCAACGTCTGTAACAAGCTCTTCTAATTCTTCAGCCGTTACATCTTGAACAAGAGCTTCTACTCTTACTTCACTATTTATCTCCTCTAGACGTTTCTTCGCCGCTACAGCCTTAGGAAGATTATTTTCTACATCGCTCTCTGCATACAATTGCTGCCTTTGTAAATTACTCCAATCGACATAATCCCGGTCCACAATCGTTACTGTGCCTACACCAGCTCTTACAAACATCTCTGCATTTGCACTACCTAATGCACCTGCGCCGATAATGAGTACATGCTTTTCTCTTATTTTTCGTTGCCCTTCTTCTCCAATTGGAGAAAATAATTCTTGGCGAGAATATCGATTATTCAACTACGCTCATTCCTTCTAAAGGACTACTTGCAGTTGCACAACGTTTACGCGCAATACGCCCCGCTTCAAAGCCTAAACGTCCTGCTTCAATACTTAATTTCATTGCCTGTGCCATTTTAATAGGATCGTTTGCACCTGACACAGCTGTATTTAATAACACGCCATCCGCTCCTAATTCCATTGCAAATGCCGCATCAGCTGGACTACCAATACCAGCATCAACGATAACTGGTACTGTCGCTTGTTCAATAATGAAGCTTAAATTTAACGGATTTACAATACCAAGCCCTGAACCGATTGGTGATGCTCCTGGCATAATTGCATGCACACCTAGTTCTTGTAATTTACGTGCTAATACAACATCATCAGATGTATACGGAAGAACAATAAATCCTTCTTCTAGTAACATTTCAGATGCTTTTAACGTTTCTACTGGATCAGGTAATAACGTTCTATCATCACCAATAACTTCTACTTTGATCATGTCGCAAAGCCCTGAGGCTTTTGCTAATTTTGCAATACGAACAGCTTCTTCAGCATTTTTTGCTCCAGCTGTATTCGGTAATAACTTATACTTTTTCACATCAAGTTTCTCTAATAAATTAGGCTGCTTTGCATCGAATATATCCATACGACGTACTGCGAACGTTAAAACCTCAGCCTCAGATACATCAATTGCCTTTTGCTGTACATCAAAATCAGGGAATTTTCCTGTTCCTAATAAAAGTCTAGAATGAAATGAAAATGGTCCAATGTTTAACATAATCAACCGCCTCCTACGAAAGTTACAATCTCAATTTGGTCTCCATCAAAAACAGATGTATCTGTATGATCATCTTTTTGTAAAATATCTTTATTACGCTCTACTACAACAATTCTGTTATCTAACTCTAAATGTGTAAGTAGCTCAGCTACTGTTTTCACACTCTCTGGTACTTCAATTTGATTACCATTAATTTTTAAATTCAAACTCCCATCCCCTTTCTAAACCTTTTTAGAAAGCAATGAATCTAGCAAATGATTTTCCTGCTTTCCTTCTATTAAATCAGCCATATACTGACCAGAAACAGGACTTAATAAAATACCGTTTCGATAATGTCCAGTACAAGCATATAAACCTTTTATTTCTTCATGCTCTCCCATATAAGGAGCTTCATGATTCGATTGTGGCCTTAACCCTGCCCATGCGCTTTCCCACTCTGCTTCTTTTAAAGCTGGCAATATTGTATACGCGCGCTCTAATATAGAAGTAATACTTTCTGGTTGCACAGTTTTATTAAACGTATGGGGCTTCATCGTTGCTCCAATTACGTAACGTCCGCCGCGCTTTGGGGCAATGTAAAATCTTTCTTGGAAAATAGGCGCCTTTAAAAGTGGTCTTCTACTTCTTACCGCTACTACTTCTCCTTTAACTGGATATGTACCCCATTCGCGGTGAAAATGTCCTAGTAACTTCGTGCTCCATGAGCCACCCGCAATAACCACTTTTTCGCAAGTGATAATACCTTCGCTTGTCACAATCCCAGTCACTTTATTATTGTCAATACGAACATCAAACACTTCTGTCTGTTCATATATATCCGCACCCGAGAATGACGCGGAATGTGCGAAGGCTTTCGTAAGCTCTGGTGCAATAACATGACCATCTTTCGGATAATATACAGCCCCTATAATTGACTCAGATAGAAACGGCTCTTTCTCTCGTAAAAGGTCTCCCGTTAGAAAGTAAGAATCTTCACCTGTTTTCTGCTGCCAATCCATAATATGAAGAATTCTTTCCTTCTCATCTTCATTTTGGGCAATGCGATAAATACCTTTTTCCTCATACCCAATATCGATGCCTGTTTTTTCACGTAAAACTTCTGCAAGTTGTGGAAATATAGCACGGCTTTCTCTAGCAAGTTCAAATAACGGGTCATAAGCGTCCCATTCTGCCTGAACCCCAAGTAAACCAGCGGCTGCTTTCGAGGCTTCAGATGCAATTCTTTGCTTCTCTACAATCGCTACTTTATGTCCTCTTTCTGCTAGAAAATGTGCAACTGAACTACCAATTACACCACCGCCAATTATCGCTACATCATACTTCTTACACATGTTTTTCCGCCCACTTTCTTATTGATTCCTTATAAGATTTCGCTTTGCTGTACGGGTTACTACTACTTATAATCCCAGACATAACAGCAATACCACTGACACCGTTAGTAAGAACATCCCCAGTGTTTTCCGTGGTAATTCCACCAATTGCTGTTATCGGTATGGATAAACACTTTGCAATGTCTGAAACCTCTTCAAGCCCTCTCGCTGGCACACCTTTTTTACAATCTGTCGGAAATACATGACCATAGACGAGTGAATCCGCTCCATTCTTAAATGCATCGATCGCCTCTTCTAAAGAATGTACAGAATAGCCGACATGCAAATAAGAAAACTTTTCTTTCACTGACTTTACATTTGCGCTTCGATATCCTAGCTGCACGCGTGGAATGTTTAATAAAATAGCGATATCAATTCGATCATTTATCACTATTTTTGATGCCGGAAAGCCTTTCTTCAAAAGACTTTCCACACCTTCATACAAATCCTTCGTACTCTTCTCACGCTCACGAATATGCAAATAATCAATCTCACTTTCAATTTGCATCGCTACATTCACTAACTCTTCGAATGACATGTGACCATTTGAGATTACATGAAGCTCATTTTTCATATTCATTCGCCTACTTTAAAATGTTTTCGAATAACTCATCGGCCGGAACGATTTCTTTCGTCATTCCTTTATCTTTCAGCCATTTATTTTGTTTCTCCCATGATTCTTTTGAATCTGATAAGAATGACTCATCTTTCGTTTCCATTTTCTCTAATAAAATTTTCATACTTTCTTTTTCAACTTCTGGTACAAGTGGGAAGTTTTCTTTTTCTTGATGATTTAATAAAATATTTAATGCTTCATCTGGATTTTTCTTCATGAAATCATAGCCTTTTTTCGTACCACGTAAGAAGGCTTGTAACGCTTCTTTATCTTTTTTCAACGTTTTATCACCTGTTACAAATACAAGCTCATGATAATTCGGTACACCATAATCAGCTGGATTAAAGTACGCTGGTTCATGCCCTTCATGACGCATAACAGGTACTTCATGGTTAATGTATGCCCCTGTTACCGCATCTACCTTTTTCGTAATTAATGCCGGTACTAGATCAAAGCCAACATCGACTACTTTCACTGTATCTGGATTGCCACCAGCTTCTTTTACCATCGTTTTTAAATACATCTCACTTAAAGGTGTTCCAGAATATCCAACTGTTTTCCCCTCTAAATCTTTTGGCGATTGAATGCCTGCTGATTTCAGCGATACAACATGATTTAATGGTGAACGTACGACAGCTCCAATTGATTTCACTGGAATTTGTTCATTTGCTTTTGCCATGACAACATCTGGCTGATAATATAAGCCAACCGTTACTTTTCCTGCGGCTGCTAAGGTTAATGGATCGGTCGGATTAGAAGGGAATTTTATATTCACCTTTACTCCTTCTTCTTTAAAATAGCCTTTTTCAATTGCTGCATAAATAAAGCTATGTACCGCATTTGGGTACCAATCAAGCATGACCGTTATTTCTTTTTCCTTTTTACCCTTATCTGATGCTGAATTACTAGAACATCCAGTAATCATTGCAACTAATAATGTCAACACAAAGATGCGTTTTAAAAATTTCATGAATACTTCCTCCAACTAATAAATTTCTTTTCTAATACCGAGATAAGTATGACGAAGAAAATAGCTAATAATGATAACAATACAATGGGTGCAAATACACCTGCTCCGTCTAACTGTGTCATCATTCTTTTACTGAAATATCCAAGCCCAGCTTGTGCACCGAGCCATTCACCGATTGCTGCCCCAATTACACTAAGCGGAACTGCAATTTTTAAAGCTGAGAAAAAATAAGGAAGAGCAGATGGTAACTTTAATTTAAGAAAAACATCTTTTTTCGTTGCCCCATACGTAACTAAGAGCTCCTCCCATTCTTTTTTCGTACTGCGCAGCCCATCATACGTATTGACCGCAATTGGGAAAAACGTAATTAAAACCGTAACAACAACCTTACTCCAGATCGTATATCCAAACCATAAAACGAAAAGTGGAGCAAGCGCTGTAATCGGAATCGTTTGTGAGGCAACTAATAATGGATAAAATGCTCTCTCCATCCAATTACTCGCATTCATTAACATCGCTAGCCCTACCCCAAGTACGATAGAAATAGCCACCCCTATTAAAACAACGTATAACGTTGCCGGTAAATGAACCGTAAATAATATGTCTTTTAGTTTCCATATTTTCATTACAATTGCAGACGGTGACGGTAAAATGTACATCTCATCTATAATTCTTGCTCCTATTTCCCACATAACGAGTAAAATACTAGAAAGAGTAATGGCAGGAACTAATTCTTTCAATCGGCTTATCATACAAGTACCTGCCTTTGTAACATACTAAGAAGCTCATCTTTAAGCGCTAACACTTCAGGCTTATATAAATCTTTTCTTGTTCGATTACGATCAAGTGGTACAACCCTCTCGGTTAAAGTAGTTATCGGTTGATTTTCTACAACGAAAACTCGATTAGAAAGAAACAATGCTTCTTCCACATCATGAGTGATAAATAAAATTGTTTTTTCCCACTCTTTCCATTGTTCAAACAGCCATTCTTGCAAAGATGCCTTCGTTAAAGCATCCAACGCGCTAAACGGTTCATCTAACAGCAATATCTCCCCGCCCGTTAATAAAGTTCGAATAAAAGATACGCGTTGCCTCATACCACCAGATAAATCTTTCGGATATTTTGTCTCATATCCTTGTAAGCCAAATTTATGTAACAGTTCCTTTGCCTTTATTTGTGCTTCTTTCTTCTGTACCCCTTGGCACTCTAGCGGCAGAGCAGCATTTTCAATAATCGTTCTCCACGGCAGAAGCATATCTTTTTGAGGCATATACCCCACAGGATGGCTCTTTGTTTCTGTCAGCTCTATCTGTCCAGTACTTGCTTCTTCTAAACCTGTAATAAGGCGAAATAAAGTACTTTTCCCGCATCCACTCGGTCCGATAATACTTACAAACTCTTTATCTTGTATAGAAGCATTTAATTCATTGATGATTGGCTTCTCATCATAATGAAAAGAAACATTATGAAACTGTAGTATGTTCTTGCTCCTCAAATCCCCACATCTCCTTACGATAGGACATATCCCAGAATAAATATTCAAATCGACTGGAATATAGGAAAATCTCCTCTAATCGATCTAGCTCTTTTTCAGACTTTCCAACTGCCATTTCATTTAATAAATCTATTAACCAAATACAAAGGTTACCGTATTCTTCAGAACTATATCCTTGAATCCACTCACCAAAAAACTCATGATCTCTTGCTCCAGGAATATCATTTAAACGCTTTCCAATTTCCCAGTAGCTCCACATACATGGAAGAAGTGCTGCTATTAATTCCGCAAGTGTGCCATTTTGAGATACAGACATCATGTAATTTGTATACGCTAAATTTTTAGCAGATGGCTTTGCAGACTCTATCTCCTCTATAGAAATTCCAAGTCTTTTTGCATACTGTTTATGGATTGTCATTTCACCATTTAATATGCCATCAATTTGTTCAGCAAATTTCCCCATTACTTGTGGATTCGTTGCTTTTACAACACCAATAGCATATAGCTTTGCATAATCTAACAAATATAAATAATCTTGAATAATGTAATACTGAAACTTATCTTTTTCTAACGTGCCATCTCCCATACCTACTACAAACGGATGATTATGACTCATCTTCCAAACTGGTTGTACAGTTTCTAATAATCTATCGCAAAATTTCATTTCGCTATCCCCTTTCAATTTATATATCTAAATAAAAAACCACTTCTAAATAAGAAGTGGTTACAGCAAATAAAATTATAATTTATTCGTTGCTCCACTTCCCTTCGCTAGTATTACCTAGATCAGGTCTGTAAGGGTTAAGGATTATTCCTCTCTCAGCACAACAAGCACCCCTAGTGGTTTCAATATGAAATTTTCAAATAAAAAAGCCCCGTTTCTATACGTAAAGAAACGGGGACTCATTATTAGTGTCCGAATTGCTTCCCTACGCTAGCATAATCTAGATCAGGTAATGAAAAGGATCAAAGGCTTACGGCCTACTCTCAGCTGGCAACACCAGCTCTCCTAGCAAACTATAAAATTATCACTGTCAGTATAACATCGTAATAAGACATCATCAACTGTTTTAATTTTCTCAATTGTCAACAAAATAACAAAACTATATAATACTTATATTCTATCTTAGAAATTATTATCCTAATTAATTGGATAAAAAGGAATCATTATCCTCAAAAAATTTATTTTTATATTGATTTCATATTACATTTATGTGAATACACCCACTATATTATATCTTTATACTATAATAAAATTACAACTATACAACTAGAGGAGGTCTCTATTATATGAATATGAAAGCTACTGCTTTAACAGCAACTACTGTCGCAATTGCCTCTTTCCTTCCTTCTATGGGAGAAACAAATGTACAAACAGCCAACGCTGAACAATTATCTAATGTGAAAACTGGATATGTCAAAGTCGATCAAGTAGCCTTACATACAAAAGATAACGCAAATAGCTCATCAATTGATACGATTCGCTTTAATACGAAAGTAAACATACTTGAAACAACTAATGGCTGGTATAAAGTATCTGTTAATAATAAAGTAGGTTACGTACAAAAAGATGCTATTCTACTAAAAAACAAACTTCAATCTAATAATCAATACATCGTTAATGCCAATGCATTAAACGTTCGTTCTGAACCTAATTTAGAATCTTCAATTTTAGATGTATTACCAAATGGGAAATTCGTTACCATTCAAGAAGAACAAGGCGAGTGGTATAAAATTTTACATAATGGCAAAACAGGTTACGTACAAAAAGCATTCGTGTCTAATGGTTCACAACCTTTAGTAAAAGGCATCACAGAAAATAATACGAAATACACAGTTGCAACACCTAAACTTAATGTACGTAGCAACGCTAGTACAAGTAGTGCACTACTTGGTTCATTACAAAATGGTACACAAATACAAGTAGTGGAAACTGTAGGAACTTGGTATAAAGTTCGTTTTGGCACAGGATACGGATATGTGGCAAAACATTATGTGGTGCAAAATCAAACACAAACTCAAACTCAAACAGCTCAACCTACTTCCATTCCAGCTGTTTTCAAATTCCCTACTCAAGGAAGAATTAGCTCAACCTTTGATATGCGTTGGGAACAAATGCATTATGGTATAGATATTGCAGCTCAGGGTAATGTCTCTATCCAAGCGGCAGCTGCAGGTAAAGTTGTGAAATCATATTATTCAGCTAGCTATGGCAATGTTGTGTTCATCGCCCATCAAATAAACGGGAAATTATATACAACAGTCTATGCACACATGAAAGATCGCACTGTACAAGCTGGTGATCAAGTACAAGCTGGACAATTAGTAGGTCATATGGGAAACACAGGTCATTCATACGGGCAACACCTTCATTTTGAATTACACAATGGAGAATGGAATTTTGAAAAAACAAATGCAGTAAACCCACTGCCATATTTAGTTAGGTAAATTGTATGCAACGCAATATCAATATACCTCTCTTCATTGAATACTTAGCCTTTTTAGGTTTAATCTGTTGTTTAATCATTTACAATACAAATACTGTATTTTTATCTATTATCATTGCTTTTGTTGCTTTAGAAATTATGATGGAATCCTTTCAAGTACAACTAAAACAAAAAATTGCCCATATATATAATGCCATCTTTCTATTAAGTGCCCTAATAACAAATATTATTAGTAATGGTTTTTATTTATCTACCGTATTTCCTGTATTCTTTATGGCTGTTTTATTATTCATAGCTAGATACATTCATGTCCCTACTAACAAAAAACACGAACAAAAAGCTTAGAAAGAGGAGACACTGTGTACCGATCTTTCAAAGATAATCCGATAAAATATATATTGAATTTATACACAAAAATAAATACTTTTTTTGGTATACAAGGAAGTAAGACGGCACAATTTCTCCTTTATGGAATGTTATTTCTCGTCTTAATTGCGTTCTCCTTGCTTTATTAATAAAAAAAGGATCTCACATAAACTTGAGATCCTTTTTAATTTATATAGAAAATGCTCTTTATCCACAAGCATATTTTTCATAAATAAAGCTCAGATTATATTTTTTCTCTAAGCTCATTCTTTGTTCATCATCACACCAATAGAACAAAATATCATGAATTGTTGCATAACGCTTATTTTTAAGAAATAGTTTAAAGAATGATGGTAAACAATCATGTAATTGTATAAATATATAATTGCGTAATATTTCTTCTTTATATTCAATGCCCTTACAAATATACAGTAATTCTTCACAATAATATGCATGTTGTGGAACTTGAATCATTTCGAAAAATGGCACATATGATAATAACTTCCCGATAAAATAATCATATCGATCCATTATTCCTATCGTCATATGCTCCATCATTTCTTTCATTACATATAAATAATCATCTACATGAGTAGTTTTCAATGGGTCTAATCGATCTGAAATTTGAGAAAGTACAGCTCTTTGACAAGCTAACACCGCTTGACTAGGTCCATAATATGATAGGAAGTCTGTACACTTACGATATTTTCGTAATAAGTCATGTGTGTATAAGTCATACACAAACGTATTACAATACATCGCTAGACTCATCATATCACTATTTAATTGCTCTTTTGATAGTAATTTAGCTCTCTTACACATATAAAAGAATGTAAATTCCAATACTTCTTTATGAGATAATAGATGTTTACAATCCGTTATACATTTCTCATTAAATTTAACCCTATCCCAAATTTCTACATCCCCATCAGTCAATTCACCAATACGATATTTAATAATTAAATAGTTTAAAGCAACCGCTTGTGTCAAAAGATCCCACGTTTCATATTCCAATGAAGTGTGAACAAACTCAGCTAGTCCTTGAGTTATCATAAAAGTATTTGCTTCTTCATACCAACCAATCTCTTGGCATAAGCGAAGAATACGTACTAGAGTTGGAATTTCATCTTTATGAAACTGCGGCAAATTCTTTACTTTATCCATTCCATATACGATAAATGCCGCTAAATTTTCTTCTTTATAAAATTCTTTTTCTTTCCACACTAATATAGTTCGTTCTTTCCCTTCACCTTTTGGATGACAAGGTACAAGCAAAGAAAATAATTCAGCGAAATTATTTGGTTCTATATATGTATCTGTAACCAAATTCCAATTTGGATCGCGCTGTACAGCCCTCATATAATTCCCCTTCCCTTTTGTCTACATAGGAAATATTAATCCATTATTACATCATTAACAATGAATATTGTTATATTCAAAATCTTTCATAATACTTATATCTATCAGTATATCATTTTTTCTCTTATTTAAAATTAGGAATGACAAATTTAAAAAAACTGTCGAAATTACGAACTGTATACTTATATTATATAATGTCTCAGATACACCATGCTAACATATTAGTTTAATCCATATATACTAGAATAATGCATCTGATTTTTATACGTAACTTATCCCACTAATGAAAGTCTCTCTTCATTCCGTATGCTCCGAAATTTCACTTAAAGCAAATCCCGCTTGATCATCTGCCGATCCTCTTATAGCTAAATCACCTAGTGCTAACATCCCAACGAGTTGACCACTCTCAACTACTGGTAATCGTCTAATTTGGTACTGTGCCATTAACTCTGTAGCTTTTTCAATAGAATCATCTGGAGAAACTGAAACAATGTTTGTTGTCATTACATTTGTAATTTTATTAGATCCAGGATGTTTCTCAGCAATCCCACGAACAACTAAATCTCGGTCCGTAACAAGCCCAACAACTTGCTCATTTTCAACAACTGGAATCAATCCAATCGATTCTTCTTTCATCTTTACAGCAGCCTCATATACATTGTTTAACGGTGTACAATGTACAACATGAGTACTCATAAAGTCTCTCACTCGTGTCATTTTTGTCTCCTCCTTTTTATACATACCATAGCTTTTCCTAAATCCCTTTATTTATTTCAGGAAAATCAGTTGATAAAGAAGGATTCACGCACAATAAAAAAGAGTCAGCAATATGCTGACTCTTTTTTTATGACCCGTACGGGATTCGAACCCGTGTTACCGCCGTGAAAGGGCGGTGTCTTAACCACTTGACCAACGGGCCATGGCTCCGCAGGTAGGACTCGAACCTACGACCGATCGGTTAACAGCCGATAGCTCTACCACTGAGCTACTGCGGAATAATATATATGGTGGGCCTAAATGGACTCGAACCATCGACCTCACGCTTATCAGGCGTGCGCTCTAACCAGCTGAGCTATAGGCCCATATACTTTACAGGGGCAGTAGGAATCGAACCCACACTGGAGGTTTTGGAGACCTCAGTTCTACCTTTAAACTATGCCCCTAAAGGATGCCGACTAGAGGACTTGAACCCCCAACCTACTGATTACAAGTCAGTTGCTCTACCAATTGAGCTAAGTCGGCATAAAAAAATGGTGGCTCGGGACGGAATCGAACCGCCGACACGAGGATTTTCAGTCCTCTGCTCTACCGACTGAGCTACCGAGCCAACATAAATGGCGGTCCCGACCGGGGTCGAACCGGCGATCTCCTGCGTGACAGGCAGGCATGTTAACCACTACACCACGGGACCATTTGGTTGCGGGGACAGGATTTGAACCTGCGACCTTCGGGTTATGAGCCCGACGAGCTACCGTGCTGCTCCACCCCGCGACAATATAATATTTTTTTAAAAAATGGAGGAGGTAGAGGGATTCGAACCCCCGCGCGACTCTCGCCGCCTGTCGGTTTTCAAGACCGATCCCTTCAGCCGAACTTGGGTATACCTCCATGAAGGAAAAATAAAAATTTTATTATTATATGTATGTAAACCACTTAAAAAGAAAATGGAGGAGGTAGAGGGATTCGAACCCCCGCGCGATTCTCACCGCCTGTCGGTTTTCAAGACCGATCCCTTCAGCCGAACTTGGGTATACCTCCGAGACATATAATAAATAAAGTGGAGCCTAGCGGGATCGAACCGCTGACCTCCTGCGTGCAAGGCAGGCGCTCTCCCAGCTGAGCTAAGGCCCCATGTTTTTGGGAATATCGGGAAGACAGGATTTGAACCTGCGACCCCCTGGTCCCAAACCAGGTGCTCTACCAAGCTGAGCCACTTCCCGTTAATAAAAGCGCGCCCGAGAGGAGTCGAACCCCTAACCTCTTGATCCGTAGTCAAACGCTCTATCCAATTGAGCTACGGGCGCATATGGTGCCGAGGGCGGGGGTCGAACCCGCACGGTGGTCACCCACCGCAGGATTTTAAGTCCTGTGCGTCTGCCTGTTCCGCCACCCCGGCATGTCATATTGAAAATTGGAGCGGAAGACGGGATTCGAACCCGCGACCCCAACCTTGGCAAGGTTGTATTCTACCACTGAACTACTTCCGCAAGACATGTTTGAGTTATTTTATTAAAAGTGCGGGTGAAGGGAGTCGAACCCCCACGCCAAAGGCGCTAGATCCTAAGTCTAGTGCGTCTGCCAATTCCGCCACACCCGCATATTTTGTTAAAATGGTGAGCCATGAAGGATTCGAACCTTCGACCCTCTGATTAAAAGTCAGATGCTCTACCAACTGAGCTAATGGCTCTTAATGGCTGGGCTAGCTGGATTCGAACCAGCGCATGACGGAGTCAAAGTCCGTTGCCTTACCGCTTGGCTATAGCCCATTAATTAAGAATGGTGGAGGGGGGCAGATTCGAACTGCCGAACCCGAAGGAGCGGATTTACAGTCCGCCGCGTTTAGCCACTTCGCTACCCCTCCGACATATATGGTGGAGGATGACGGGATCGAACCGCCGACCCCCTGCTTGTAAGGCAGGTGCTCTCCCAGCTGAGCTAATCCTCCATTTTGCCTGGCAACGTCCTACTCTCACAGGGACAAGGTCCCAACTACCATCGGCGCTAGAGAGCTTAACTTCCGTGTTCGGTATGGGAACGGGTGTGACCTCTCTGCCATCATTACCAGACTGTATTCATTTAAGACAAGAATCATTTTAACTCATTCGACTTTGAAAGTCAACAAGTTTTTTATATTCTTTCAAAACTAGATAACATTGCTTCATATTATATGGTTAAGTCCTCGATCTATTAGTATTCGTCAGCTCCACATGTCACCATGCTTCCACCTCGAACCTATCAACCTGATCATCTTTCAGGGATCTTACTAGCTTACGCTATGGGAAATCTCATCTTGAGGGGGGCTTCATGCTTAGATGCTTTCAGCACTTATCCCTTCCGCACATAGCTACCCAGCTATGCCCTTGGCAGAACAACTGGTACACCAGCGGTGCGTCCATCCCGGTCCTCTCGTACTAAGGACAGCTCCTCTCAAATTTCCTACGCCCACGACGGATAGGGACCGAACTGTCTCACGACGTTCTGAACCCAGCTCGCGTACCGCTTTAATGGGCGAACAGCCCAACCCTTGGGACCGACTACAGCCCCAGGATGCGATGAGCCGACATCGAGGTGCCAAACCTCCCCGTCGATGTGGACTCTTGGGGGAGATAAGCCTGTTATCCCCGGGGTAGCTTTTATCCGTTGAGCGATGGCCCTTCCATGCGGAACCACCGGATCACTAAGCCCGACTTTCGTCCCTGCTCGACTTGTAGGTCTCGCAGTCAAGCTCCCTTATGCCTTTGCACTCTACGAATGATTTCCAACCATTCTGAGGGAACCTTTGGGCGCCTCCGTTACACTTTAGGAGGCGACCGCCCCAGTCAAACTGCCCACCTGACACTGTCTCCCGGGTCGATAAGACCCGTAGGTTAGAATTTCAATACAGTCAGGGCGGTATCCCACCAGCGCCTCCACCGAAGCTAGCGCTCCGGTTTCAATGGCTCCCGCCTATCCTGTACAAACTGTACCAAAATTCAATATCAGGCTACAGTAAAGCTCCACGGGGTCTTTCCGTCCTGTCGCGGGTAACCTGCATCTTCACAGGTACTATAATTTCACCGAGTCTCTGGTTGAGACAGTGCCCAAATCGTTACACCTTTCGTGCGGGTCGGAACTTACCCGACAAGGAATTTCGCTACCTTAGGACCGTTATAGTTACGGCCGCCGTTTACTGGGGCTTCAGTTCAGAGCTTCGCTTACGCTAACCCCTCTCCTTAACCTTCCAGCACCGGGCAGGTGTCAGCCCCTATACTTCGCCTTACGGCTTCGCAGAGACCTGTGTTTTTGCTAAACAGTCGCTTGGGCCTATTCACTGCGGCTTTCCGTTAAGAAAGCACCCCTTCTCCCGAAGTTACGGGGTCATTTTGCCGAGTTCCTTAACCAGAGTTCTCTCGCACACCTTAGGATTCTCTCCTCGCCTACCTGTGTCGGTTTGCGGTACAGGCACCTTTTATCTCGCTAGAAGCTTTTCTTGGCAGCGGGGAATCAAAGACTTCGCTCCATAAGGAGCTTCCCCATCACAGCTCAGCCTTCACGATAAGCGGATTTGCCTACTTATCAGCCTAACTGCTTGGACGTGCACAACCAATCGCACGCTTCTTCTATCCTTCTGCGTCCCTCCATTGCTCAAACGATAAAGAGGTGGTACAGGAATATCAACCTGTTGTCCATCGCCTACGCCTGTCGGCCTCGGCTTAGGTCCTGACTAACCCTGAGCGGACGAGCCTTCCTCAGGAAACCTTAGGCATTCGGTGGACGGGATTCTCACCCGTCTTTCGCTACTCATACCGGCATTCTCACTTCTAAGCGCTCCACCAGTCCTTCCGGTCTGACTTCACTGCACTTAGAACGCTCCCCTACCACTGATACCATTGGTATCAATTCGCAGCTTCGGTGGTGTATTTAGCCCCGGTACATTTTCGGCGCAGAGTCACTCGACTAGTGAGCTATTACGCACTCTTTAAATGGTGGCTGCTTCTAAGCCAACATCCTAGTTGTCTAAGCAACTCCACATCCTTTTCCACTTAATACACACTTTGGGACCTTAGCTGGCGATCTGGGCTGTTTCCCTCTTGACTACGGATCTTATCACTCGCAGTCTGACTCCTAAGGATAAGTCATTGGCATTCGGAGTTTGACTGAATTCGGTAATCCGATGAGGACCCCTAGTTCAATCAGTGCTCTACCTCCAAGACTCTTACACTTAAGGCTAGCCCTAAAGCTATTTCGGGGAGAACCAGCTATCTCCAGGTTCGATTGGAATTTCTCCGCTACCCACACCTCATCCCCGCACTTTTCAACGTGCGTGGGTTCGGGCCTCCATTCAGTGTTACCTGAACTTCACCCTGGACATGGGTAGATCACCTGGTTTCGGGTCTACGACCACGTACTAAACGCCCTATTCAGACTCGCTTTCGCTGCGGCTCCGCCTCTTCAGCTTAACCTCGCACGGGATCGTAACTCGCCGGTTCATTCTACAAAAGGCACGCCATCACCCATTAACGGGCTCTGACTATTTGTAGGCACACGGTTTCAGGATCTCTTTCACTCCCCTTCCGGGGTGCTTTTCACCTTTCCCTCACGGTACTGGTTCACTATCGATCACTAGGGAGTATTTAGCCTTGGGAGATGGTCCTCCCAGATTCCGACGGAATTTCACGTGTTCCGCCGTACTCAGGATACATTCAAGAGAGAACGAAGTTTCGACTACGGGGTTGTTACCCTCTACGACGGACCTTTCCAGGTCGCTTCGTCTACCTCGTTCCTTTGTAACTCCGTATAGAATGTCCTACAACCCCAAGAGGCAAGCCTCTTGGTTTGGGCTATGTTCCGTTTCGCTCGCCGCTACTCAGGAAATCGCATTTGCTTTCTCTTCCTCCAGGTACTTAGATGTTTCAGTTCCCTGGGTCTGTCTTCCTTACCCTATGTATTCAGGTAAGGATACCATACCATTACGTATGGTGGGTTTCCCCATTCGGAAATCTTCGGATCAAAGCTTACTTACAGCTCCCCGAAGCATATCGGCGTT
Source organism: Bacillus thuringiensis (assembly GCF_022095615.2). Taxonomy (NCBI): domain Bacteria; kingdom Bacillati; phylum Bacillota; class Bacilli; order Caryophanales; family Bacillaceae; genus Bacillus; species Bacillus thuringiensis. Next base: position 741,627 of record NZ_CP155559.1, on the reverse strand, counting down.
AGTCCCGTCCTTCATCGACTCCTAGTGTCAAGGCATCCACCGTGCGCCCTTTCTAACTTAACCAAACTAAAATTAAAAAATATGAGCTACACTGTTATCTAGTTTTCAAAGAACATACATTTATATATGAGAGATAGTTCTCTCAAAACTGAACAAAACGAAACACGGAAACTTATATTGATGAACAGCGTTCATCAATTCTCCATAGAAAGGAGGTGATCCAGCCGCACCTTCCGATACGGCTACCTTGTTACGACTTCACCCCAATCATCTGTCCCACCTTAGGCGGCTGGCTCCATAAAGGTTACCCCACCGACTTCGGGTGTTACAAACTCTCGTGGTGTGACGGGCGGTGTGTACAAGGCCCGGGAACGTATTCACCGCGGCATGCTGATCCGCGATTACTAGCGATTCCAGCTTCATGTAGGCGAGTTGCAGCCTACAATCCGAACTGAGAACGGTTTTATGAGATTAGCTCCACCTCGCGGTCTTGCAGCTCTTTGTACCGTCCATTGTAGCACGTGTGTAGCCCAGGTCATAAGGGGCATGATGATTTGACGTCATCCCCACCTTCCTCCGGTTTGTCACCGGCAGTCACCTTAGAGTGCCCAACTTAATGATGGCAACTAAGATCAAGGGTTGCGCTCGTTGCGGGACTTAACCCAACATCTCACGACACGAGCTGACGACAACCATGCACCACCTGTCACTCTGCTCCCGAAGGAGAAGCCCTATCTCTAGGGTTTTCAGAGGATGTCAAGACCTGGTAAGGTTCTTCGCGTTGCTTCGAATTAAACCACATGCTCCACCGCTTGTGCGGGCCCCCGTCAATTCCTTTGAGTTTCAGCCTTGCGGCCGTACTCCCCAGGCGGAGTGCTTAATGCGTTAACTTCAGCACTAAAGGGCGGAAACCCTCTAACACTTAGCACTCATCGTTTACGGCGTGGACTACCAGGGTATCTAATCCTGTTTGCTCCCCACGCTTTCGCGCCTCAGTGTCAGTTACAGACCAGAAAGTCGCCTTCGCCACTGGTGTTCCTCCATATCTCTACGCATTTCACCGCTACACATGGAATTCCACTTTCCTCTTCTGCACTCAAGTCTCCCAGTTTCCAATGACCCTCCACGGTTGAGCCGTGGGCTTTCACATCAGACTTAAGAAACCACCTGCGCGCGCTTTACGCCCAATAATTCCGGATAACGCTTGCCACCTACGTATTACCGCGGCTGCTGGCACGTAGTTAGCCGTGGCTTTCTGGTTAGGTACCGTCAAGGTGCCAGCTTATTCAACTAGCACTTGTTCTTCCCTAACAACAGAGTTTTACGACCCGAAAGCCTTCATCACTCACGCGGCGTTGCTCCGTCAGACTTTCGTCCATTGCGGAAGATTCCCTACTGCTGCCTCCCGTAGGAGTCTGGGCCGTGTCTCAGTCCCAGTGTGGCCGATCACCCTCTCAGGTCGGCTACGCATCGTTGCCTTGGTGAGCCGTTACCTCACCAACTAGCTAATGCGACGCGGGTCCATCCATAAGTGACAGCCGAAGCCGCCTTTCAATTTCGAACCATGCAGTTCAAAATGTTATCCGGTATTAGCCCCGGTTTCCCGGAGTTATCCCAGTCTTATGGGCAGGTTACCCACGTGTTACTCACCCGTCCGCCGCTAACTTCATAAGAGCAAGCTCTTAATTCATTCGCTCGACTTGCATGTATTAGGCACGCCGCCAGCGTTCATCCTGAGCCAGGATCAAACTCTCCAATAAAGTTAGTTTGTCTAGCATCTAAAAATAAAAATTGACGTTTCACGTTGTTTGTTTCGTTCAGTTTTCAAAGAACTTGTCTGCCGCTTCAGAAGCGACTTCATCATATTAACATCTTCATTTTTTGATGTCAACTACGTTTTAAAATTTCTTTTCTGTCGTTTTCTGCGTTTCCGCATCAGCGACGTTTATTAATATACCATCATGGTTTTTAAATAACAAGTGTTTTTTTAAAAAAACACAAAAAATATCCATCCTACTTTCTTCTATATAGAGACACCTCATCCCATCTATGGAAAACAGCTATTTAAATTGTATACCAATAGACTCTAATTAACCAAACCGTATTTCATAACCCCTTCCTAGATTTTCATTCTCTTCTATATTAAAGCCCCTGATCATCTACTTCTCTATAGACTAACAATATAAAAACAAATCAATCCAAACTAAAAAGGAAAACAGATTCACCACTACCCTCTCCGATCAGTATTTTCACTTCCTACATAAAGTGAACATGCCGATTTTTGGTTTTGTTCCTCCACACAAACTATTAGTTGAACGAATCGATTGTTTACAGACAGATCAGCAAATAGCGGAATAAATAACGAAATTCCCACAAAAATATTAACTTAAGATTATTGTTAGAATTTTTTTACATTTAATTAATGAAAAATATCCATTTTTTGTTATATAGTAAGAAGGACGTACTCAACTATAAATAAACCAATGGAGGAATTACTTTATGGATAGGTTAACAAAGTTTTCATTAAAAAACCGCGCCGCTGTTATCATCATGGTTTTTCTCATTTCCATACTCGGCGTCTATTCCGGCTCTAAATTACCTATGGAATTTTTACCAAGCATCGATAATCCAGCAGTCACTGTCACAACCTTATCTCAAGGACTCGACGCTGAAGCGATGACGAAAGAAGTAACTGATCCCCTCGAAAAACAATTTCGCAATTTAGAACACATCGACAGCATCACCTCTTCTACGCACGAGGGATTATCACGTATCGATATCGCGTATACATCCAAAGCAAACATGAAAGACGCAGCACGCGAGGTTGAAAAGGCCATTAACACAATTAAACTACCTAAAGATGCAACTAAACCCATAGTTAGCCAATTAAATACTTCTATGATTCCACTCGCTCAAATTGCTATCCAGAAGCAAAACGGATTTTCAAAAGCAGATGAAAAACAAATCGAAAAAGAAATCGTACCACAACTCGAAAGCATTGATGGTGTTGCCAACGTTATGTTTTTCGGAAAATCAGCCTCTGAATTATCTATCATACTAGACCCAAACCAATTAAAAGATAAAAACGTAACAACAGAACAAATATTAAAAGTTTTACAAGGAAAAGAAACTTCCACTCCAGCCGGAGCAATTACCGTTAATAAAGAAGAATATAACCTTCGTGTCATTGGGGATATAAAAAATGTAGATGATATTAAAAACATAACCGTTGCACCTCAAGTAAAATTACAAGATGTTGCTCAAATTGAACTTAAACAACACTACGATACAATCTCACATATAAACGGAGAAGAAGGAACCGGATTAATCATCATGAAAGAGCCAAGTAAAAATGCAGTTGCAATCGGAAAGGAAATCGATAAGAAAATCAAAGATATAGGTAAACAATATAAAGATCAGTTTTCTATTAAACTTTTAGCCTCAACTCATGAGCAAGTTGAAAATGCTGTTACTAGTATGGGAAAAGAAGTAATTCTTGGAGCAATTGCTGCAACACTAATTATCTTAATCTTTTTGCGTAACTTCCGAACGACACTCATCGCCGTTGTCAGTATTCCATTATCTATTTTATTAACACTCTTTTTACTACACCAATCTAACATCACACTTAACACCTTGACGCTTGGTGGTTTAGCAGTTGCAGTTGGACGTCTCGTTGATGATAGTATCGTTGTCATTGAGAATATTTTCCGTCGTTTACAAAAAGAATCTTTCTCTAAAGATATTATTCTCGATGCGACGAAAGAGGTCGCCGTCGCAATTACTTCTTCTACTTTAACAACAGTCGCTGTTTTCTTACCTATCGGCCTCATATCAGGAGTAATCGGAAAATTAATGTTACCTATGGTATTAGCAGTTGTATATTCTATACTATCATCCTTAATCGTTGCACTAACAGTTGTTCCACTTATGGCTTTTTTACTACTCAAAAAAACAAAACACAAAAAGCCAAGTTCTTCACCACGATATGTCGCTACATTAAAGTGGGCTCTTTCGCATAAATTCATTATTCTACTTACCGCCTTTTTATTATTCGCAGGATCGATTGCAGCCTATGTATTACTACCGAAAGCGAACATAAAATCTGAAGACGACACAATGTTATCTATTAATATGACTTTCCCAGCTGATTACGCCCCTGAAACGCAAAAACAAAAAGCCTTCGATTTCGAAAAGAAATTACTTTCTAATTCGGATGTAACGGATGTTATTTTACGAATGGGATCTAGCGCAGAAGATGCACAATGGGGGCAAACGACAAAAAATAATCTTGCCAGTATATTTGTAGTCTTCAAGAAAGGCTCTGATATTGATCAATATATTAAAGAGTTAAAGAAAGAACATAAAGCTTTTGAGCCTGCTGAACTAGATTATATAAAAACGAGTTATTCAAGCTCTGGTGGTGGAAACAATTTGCAATTCAACGTAACAGCTACTAACGAAACGAATTTAAAAGAGGCTGCTACTATCGTCGAAACAAAACTAAAAGATATGACTGCTCTCTCTAAAGTAAAAACAAATTTAGAAGACTCTAAGAAAGAATGGCAAATCCATGTTGATCAAACAAAGGCCGAACAACTAGGCTTAACACCAGAATTAGCAGCACAACAAGTAGCATTCCTTATGAAGAAATCACCTATTGGTGAGGTTTCAATTAATAATGAAAAAACAACTATTATAATAGAACACAAAAAAGAAAACATTACTAAACAAGAAGACATTTTAAACACAAACATACTATCACCTATCAATGGACCAATTCCTTTAAAAGACATTGCAACTATTTCAGAAAAGCAACTTCAAACAGAAGTCTTCCATAAAGACGGAAAAGAAACGATTCAAATTACTGCCGAGGCCTCAAATGAAGATTTAAGTAAAGTAAGCGCAGAAGTAAACGAAACGATAGCTAAATTAGACTTACCTAGTGGCGCAAAAGTAACTATTGCAGGTGCAACTGAATCTATGCAAGAGAACTTCACAGATTTATTCAAAATTATGGGGATTGCAATCGGGATTGTATATTTAATTATGGTTATCACCTTCGGACAGGCGCGGGCTCCTTTTGCAATTTTGTTCTCCCTGCCATTAGCTGCTGTTGGCGGTATTTTAGGATTAATCATTTCAGGAACACCCGTTGATGTAAATTCCTTAATCGGCGCATTAATGTTAATCGGGATTGTCGTTACAAACGCTATTGTATTAATAGAAAGAGTGCAACAAAATCGAGAACACGGAATGGAAACAAGAGATGCCTTACTAGAAGCGGGATCCACTAGGTTACGTCCAATTATTATGACGGCTATAACAACAATCGTCGCTATGCTACCACTCCTATTTGGTCAATCGCAAGCAGGAAGCATGGTATCAAAAAGTCTTGCCGTCGTTGTCATCGGTGGTTTAGCAGTCTCAACCGTTCTTACGTTAGTAGTCGTTCCAGTTATGTATGAACTATTAGATAAAATCGGGAGAAAAAGACGCTCTCGTAGAAAAATAAGCACTTCCACAGAAACACCTGATATTTAAAAGAAAAAGCGTTATCTTCATGAATGAAGATAACGCTTTTTCTCTACCTACTCATATAATCCATCATTTTTTGAGCATACCGCTCTAGCGGTTTACCAGAGTCTACAATAAGATATTCAGCATTCGAAGGTCTTTTACTACCATCTAACCACTTTTTAAAAGCTACTTCCGAATCCACTCTTCCAATCTGACTGACCATACACTTACGTGTTTGTAGCCTATTATTAATCTCTTCCATATTATTAAGGTAACATTCGATATATTTATATTTTACACCATGTTTATTAGACAGTTTTATTCCTTTTTCAACCATCCCTTCATATAGACATGGACTATCCAATATCACACTATGCCCTTGTTCTAAATAAGAATCAATCAATACCCATTCAATATCGTATGATACTCCTCCAACAATCCTCGATTCAATCCCTTTCATTTCTAATGATTGCAACAATGCCGATTTCAAAACATCATGATCTACAATTACAGCACCTGTTAACTTCGCTATATACTTAGAAACTGTAGATTTTCCCGATCCTGGAAAACCTGACATTTGCAAAAAAAACAAATTAATTTCTCCTCTCATCCGCCCTATTCATCTATATAATCAATTACAAATTCAACAATCATTACATCCATTCCTTCTATATTAAAATACAAAAAGAACTCCCTACTTATAAGCAGAGAGTTCCTCTTTATAATTTATGCTGCTTTTACTTTCTTCGTCGTTTTACTTTTTCTTTTCGTTCCTGTAAAACGTTTGTGTAATACAGATGCTATCAAGCGTGAAATAACATTGAATAGTAATACCATAATAATTAATACAGCTGCAGATTTTGTCGCAATCAACTTTGCATCCGGAATAACTCCTTCAGAATTTAACTTCCAAATGTGAACCGCTAACGTTTCAGCTGGTCTAAATGGATTTAAAGGATGCGCAGGACTTGAGAAGTCCGCTGCTGAATTTAAAATTGGGGATGTTAAACCCGCTGTGTAAATCAGTGCGGCTGCTTCCCCAAATATACGACCCGCCGCTAAAATAATACCCGTAATAATTTGCGGTAATGACGACGGAATAATAATACGAGCGATCGTTTGCCACTTCGTTGCACCTAATCCAAGACTTGCCTCTTTTACATTATGAGGAACTTCTGAAATTGCATTTTCACAAACACGTGTTAAACCTGGTAAGTTTAAAATAGTTAGAGCAAGAGCACCACCCATTACTGTGTATCCCCAGCCTGTCATTGTAACGAACACTAACAAACCGAATAAACCAACAACAATAGAAGGTAAAGACGCCATTGTCTCAATACATAAACGAACAAAATTTAAAAAACGCCCTTGTTTTGCGTACTCTGCTAAATATATTCCAGCACCTAACCCCAGAGGAATAGATATAACAAGCGTTATAACAAGCATGTAAAAAGAATTGAATAACTGCGGACCAATCCCACCACCAGCTCTTGTATTACTTGGTTCTCCAAACAAGAAATTAGGATCCCAAAATCCCCATCCCTTTTGCAAAATTTCAAACACTAAGAATACTAGCAGAGCTACAACTAAAGCTGCAACTGCATAAAAGATACCTGTCCAAATTTTATTTACCGTTCTTGCATTCATTATTATCGCTCACCTCTTTGCCCAATCGCTCGAATTACTAAAATAAACAGGAATGAAATAACAAGTAAAATCATCGCTAAAGTCCATAGCGCATTGTTCCAAGCAGTTCCGTTCAATGTATTTGTCATGTCCATTGTCAAAATACCAGTTAACGTTGCTGTCGGACTATATATTCCTTCTGGTAATTTAATCGTGTTCCCGATTACCATTTGAACCGCTAATGCTTCACCGAAAGCACGCGCTAAACCTAAAACAACACCTGTTAAAATCCCTTTTTTCGCAGCAGGAACAATCACTCGGCTAACCGCTTGCCATTTCGTTGATCCTAGACCGTAAGAAGCTTCTAAATAATCAAACGGAACAGAGCGTATTGCATCAGAAGCGATACTAGCAATAGTAGGTAAAATCATAATGCTTAATACAACAATACCCGCAATTAGACTAAAGCCCACTCCCCCGAACGAATCACGTAATAGCGGCACTAAAATCGTAACCCCTAATAATCCGTATACAACCGAAGGAATACCAACTAATAATTCTAAAACAGGCTTCAATACTTTATTTCCAAACTTCGGCGAAATTAAATTCATGAATATAGCAAGAGCTATAGCAATTGGCGCACTAATAATAACCGCACCTAACGAAACCACTGTTGAACCTACAATGAAAATCAAAGCCCCAAAGGATCCTTGATCAGCATTTGGATTCCATTTTGTCGATGTTAACATCTCAGTAAATGAGATACCGCTTTGCGTAAAAGATTGAATACCTTTACCGCAAATAAACGCAATAATAGCTAATGTAATTAAAACAATAAAAATACCACAAAACGTAACAAGCGATCTTCCTATATATTCACTTTTTACGTAGTTAATTTGTTTTTTCCCCTTCATCACAGGTCAGACCCCACTTCATAGATTGAAATGAACAGGGCTGGCCTTGCAGCCAGCCCCATAAAATTTTATTACTTATTTAATTTAGACATTGGAATGTAGCCCATATCTTCTACTTGCTTTTCAAAGTCTTTACCTTTTACATAGTCAATGTAAGCTTTCGTTGCTTCTTTCGCTTCACCTTTTGTTACCATGTACTCGTAAGACCAGAACGGATATTTACCAGACGAAATGTTTTCAACTTTCGGTTCAGAACCATCAATTTTCACTGTTTGTAATGCACCTTTTTTATCACCAACCATGTAAGACATTGCTAAATAACTTACTGAACCTGGAGTAGAGTTAATCGCTTGCTCTACTGCACCGTTAGAATCTTGTGTTGTACCAGTTCCATCATTAATTTTCGCGTCTTTCATAACTGTCTTTTCAAATGTAGCACGTGTACCAGATGAAGCCGGACGGTTAATTACGTTGATTTTTTCATCTTTCCCGCCTACCTCTTTCCAGTTTGTTACTTTTCCAGTGAAGATATCTTGTACTTGTGGTACTGTTAAGTTATCAACTTTTACATCTTTATTTACGACAAGTGCGAATGCAATACCCGCAACCTTGTTATCTACTAATTCTTTCGCTTTTTCAGCATCTTTTATTTTATCTCCTGATGGAACATCTGAATTACCGATTTGTACTGCACCCGATGCTACTTGGTTAATCCCAGTTCCACTACCGCCACCTTGCACTTGAATAGAAACTTTCGAATTTTTTTCCATGAATTTCTTTCCAGCTTCCTCCGCAAGAGGTAGAAGAGCTGTAGAACCAGCCGCTGCAATCGTACCTGATAATTCTTGTTTTGTATTATCGCTTCCTTTAGCACTATCTTTACTAGCTGTATCTTCTGCTTTCCCACATCCAACTAACGCTCCTGCCACCACTAAAGCTGCTAAAGAAAATTTAATACCTTTTTTCATAACCATGTCTTGTACCCCCATTTGGATTATCACTTTTCGAATTCATTTTCTTTCGAACACAAATTCATTGTAGGACAACAATATTATGTGAGTGTTAAGCAAATTTTAATTTTAAGTAAATGACGATAATAATCTTTAAAAGCTAGGAATCCCAACATTTATAGTTAAAGAACCCAACAAAATCCACACTAATTAAGCAGTAATGTAAATTTATTCTTAACAATGTAAATTCAATGTAAATGTTTTTTGCTCTTTTCCCCTTTTAGTTAAAAATACATTTACAAATCCATTATATTTTTTAACTTTTACACTCTTACTTCATTTACATTCAACAGAATTTCAGTAATATTTTTTAGTACAACTAAATAAATTGGAACAATTCTAAAAATAAATGAATATTTTTAAAGTACTAATTGACAGCATCATCCAATGTAGTCTACTATATTATTAACAAAAAGTTTACCTAAGGAAACTTTTTAAACTCAAACTAACAATATAGAGATGAGGTAACTTTTATGGTATCGGCTAATACAAAACCACTTTCCGAATTTAAAACAGGAGAGTTTGTACAGATTGAGAAGATACAATTAGAAGGAACTATGAAACGACGTTTATTAGATTTAGGATTTATCCCTGGAGCAACGATTAAAGTATTACAACGCAGTCCACTTGGAGATCCGGTCGCTTATCAAGTAAGCAATACGACTATTGCACTACGTAAGGAAGAAAGTTCCCTTATTTTCGGGGTATTAATAGGAGATGATTTCAGATGAGCAAACATCGCATTGCTTTAGCTGGCAACCCGAATACCGGAAAAAGTACATTATTTAATACCTTAACAGGCTTAAAACAACATACTGGAAACTGGACGGGAAAAACTGTTTTAAAAGCTGAAGGGGAATATGAACATAACGGAAGTAAATATACATTAATAGATTTACCTGGAACTTACTCACTATATTCAAATTCTGCGGATGAAGAAGTAGCAAGAGATTATATTATATTTGAAAAACCAGAAGTAACTGTAGTTGTTATAGATGCAACTGCAATGGAAAGAAATTTAAATTTAGCACTCCAAGTGATGGAAATGACGAACAATGTAGTCATTTGTATTAATTTAATTGATGAAGCAGAGAAAAAAGGCATCGTTATTGATGAAAAGAAATTAGCAAAATCGCTCGGTGTACCTGTAGTTAAGATTTCTGCTCGTAACCGAGTAGGTATTGGGCATTTGCTAAGTGTTATCGCTAAAGTAGCAAATAAAAAATTAATTCCAACACCAATTAAAATTTCTTACAGTGAAAAAATCGAAAATATGATTCAAGAATTAGAACCACAAATTTATAAAGTGTTCGGTGATACGTATCCAGCACGTTGGATTGCGTTACGTATATTAGATGGAGATAAAAATTTCTTAACTACCCTTCAAAAACACCATAATGAACCGCTTGTAAGGGAGGTCGTAATGAATGGAATCTCACTCAGCCAGTAAGGCTCTTCCATTAGACTATATTATTCAACATGCACAATCACTTTCAAAAGAAGATATACGAGATGATATTGTCGGAGATATTTATCGTACATCTGCAAGCATATGTAAAGAGTCTGTTCAATATACAAATACCGATAAATTGTATCGTTCTGAAAAACTAGATAAAATTTTCACATCTCCCATCTGGGGATTCCCAATTATGCTCGGTATTTTATCTATTATTTTTTATCTTACAATTGCTGGTGCTAACGTACCGTCTGATATGATTGCTGAATTCTTCGGATGGGCCGAAGGATATTTAACATCTTGGTTCCAAGCAGCGCATGCACCTGAATGGTTACATGGCATTTTAATACTTGGTTTATTCCGTGGTATCGGTGCTGTTATTAGCGTTATGTTACCACCTATGGCAATCTTTTTCCCTATGTTCGCACTATTAGAAAACTACGGATACTTACCACGTGTTGCATTTAATATGGACCGCTTATTCAAACGCTCCGGTGCACACGGCAAACAATCTTTAACAATGGCAATGGGCTTTGGTTGTAATGCAGCCGCTATTATGTCAACACGTATTATTGAATCACCACGTGAACGTATGCTTGCAATCTTAACAAACAACTTCGTTCCTTGTAACGGTCGTTGGCCTATGTTAATTTTAATGGCTTCATTATTTATGGCTGCTGGTTATACAGGTAGTATGCAAACATTAGTTACTGCTGGCGTTGTAGTTGGGATGGTTGTAATTGGTGTTATTATGACATTAACTGTTTCTTGGGTACTATCAAAAACAGCTTTAAAAGGTGTGCCAACTCACTACACCCTTGAGTTACCACCGTACCGTAAGCCAAAAGTTTGGAATACAATTGTACGTGCAACACTCGATAAATCTATTTATGTTTTAAAACGAGCTGTCGTCGTAGCTGCCCCTGCGGCTGCATTAACTTGGTTACTTGCTAACATTTTCATCGGCGACACAAGCTTACTTATGTATTTTGTAAACTTCCTAGATCCATTTGCTAAAATGTTAGGACTTGACGGTTTTATTCTAGCTGCGTTCATTCTTGGACTACCAGCTAATGAAATTGTTATCCCGATTTTATTAATGTCTTATTTATCAACTGGAGCTTTAACTGAAATAGATGATTTTAATCAAATTAAAAATTTATTCTTAGAAAATGGTTGGACTTGGTTAACAGCGTTAAACACAATGTTGTTCTCACTTCTTCATTTCCCATGTGGAACAACACTGGTTAACATATATAAAGAAACAAAAAGTGCAAAATGGACATTTTTATCGTTTGCAATCCCTACCGTTATCGCCATTGTTGTGACATTCCTCTCTACACAATTGGTACATTGGTTAGGGCTTGTATAAGCAAAGCATACATAGAAGGTATCCCCCTTCATATTTGCTTTGCGCAAAAGAAACCTGAAAATCATTCAGGTTTCTTTTTTTCTTTCCAAGGCTGCGCTCCGTACGTTGAAATTTTTTTATGAAGAAAGTATATAGCTCCCGGAAGAACCGCCATTAATATCGTGCAACTAATCCCTAGGCCAGTAAACAACTTACATCACCTTATTTCACTCTTTTCGGTAAGGCTGAACCGGAATGCTCAATTGTCGGATGAACATGAACAGTAACCTCAGCATTACTAAAGTAATTTTCACCTTGATCCCAATTCTTATCTATCTTCTTCCATTCTTTATAATTATGCCGCTTATATACTTCTCCTAATGCTAATACATCTACCTTATATTTTTTTTGAACAATCTCAATCGATTTTTGGATACGCTTCTCCATTTCTTCCGCGATGTTTTTCTTCAATCGATCTTCATTCATAATTTGTTTATGATCACTAAAGTGTAACTCAGCTAAAGTGCCTTCCAAAGATAAATGAATATCAAACTTCGGTTTTGTGGCATTTTCTGTAGATACTTTAATCTTTCGATGCATCTTATGAATTTCATATGTAATAAGCTGGTCTTTTTTACGAACAGTAAAGAACCCTCCAATTTTCTTACCTATTATATAATTCATTCCAAATGTTTCTTCTCCATTCAAACTACCTACACACTTATTATCCTTCCCTCGAAACAACGCTGCCCCGTTCATTTGTACCCCTTGTTTCGTTAGTTCAAGAATAGGTAATACGAAGCTTCTGTTAGCAATCATTTTTTGCTGTACCTCACCAATTCTTGCAGCCTCAATCATTTGAGCATTTTTCGGAGGATGTTCAGCTAACATATCAATATACTGCGCCGGTAAATTTTCAGGCTTCGCACTCTGCTTCAAAATAGCTTCTGCATCTTTCTTAGAAACAAACAAACGAATATTTCGTCTCATCTCATGATCACGAATATATACATCTAACGTATTTTGTAAAACATATGGATTCGCTAATAAATCTTTAGAAAAAATTATCACTTGTATATGCGGAAAGAATAATGAGCGACTAATTTTTTTAGCGATAATTCTTATTTGCTCAAAGACACTATCTGCTTTTGCACTAACATTAATATAATTTTCGCTATCCCCACCACCTTGTCCACCTTGCTGTGCTAACTTACTGGGAAGTACCATCTGATACGTCCCTTTCATAATCGGATTCGATTTCTTTTTTTTCACAATATCATAAGCTGCACCTACTACAAATCCTCTTTCTTCTATTTCTTCTAGCTCAGAGCATCCACTTATCGATCCCGCTAACACTAGAATCATTATAATTTTAAGAAGGTGTTTCATTTCTACCATTCCTTCTTTTTATTTTATATACAATAAAAACTAACAAAGGCGCTAACACGACAAACCCCATATCTATCCAAGCTAAATACGTTCCATAATTTGATAAAGTATTTAAATTACCCGGAAGCATATTCAATACAAAAATCATAGGTGCACTTACGAAAATAAAGATATGTTTCTTAACTTTCGGAAACATGGCACAAAACAATAAAGATGCAACATCATAATACATGGCTGTCGTATTATAAATAGTAATAATCCAAGTCGTAAAAAAAATCGCATCGAATCTTTCTAAAAATCCCCCACCAATTTCAATCTCTTTCCCTAATTCAATCGTTGGATATGTTAATCCACGAGTTGTCATATATGTAAACACACTAATACAAGTTAAATAAATTAAAATGTAAGACAACACGTTTACCATCACAGCTTTTGCAACCGCCATCGGTGCCTTTTTTGCCGTATCGTTTAACATCACCGCATAAAATAAAGCTACCTCAAATCCAATAAACGTAAAAATAGAATTTTTTACTCCAACAGCATATTGACTGACGTCCGTTTGAAAAGCAGGTAGTAAATTATCTACTTCCATTAAGTTCACATTCAATAAAGAAAGCAGTACGATCGCAATTAAAACGATAGGTAAGAATAATACATTTAACCTTAATAAAGCAGCTCTAGATCCAGCAATTCCATAAACAACAACTAACAAAAAAAAGAAAGATAACAATTGGATCGGCGTATCACTAAATAAATAGGTTTGTGAAATAATTGAGATTTTCCGGGCCTCATATGCTGTCAATGCAACGAATGTTAACACTAAGATGATACTAATTGTGTATGAAACAGGCTTCGTCAAGTGCTCGCTCGTATATTGAACAAAATTTTGTTTTGGGAATAAAATAGCAACCCGAGTCACAAACCACCCTAAACACGCACATATCAATCCGCCAAGAAGTAAAATAATCCAACCATCTGAAAATAAAGTTTGCATAGCGATATCTCGTGGCATAGATAGTGCACCTATACCAATAATCGTTGACGATACCGCAAAACCCAGCTCCCGAGATCCAATTTCTTCATCGCCATACTCAAATGGTTTCAATTATTCTCGCTCCTTTGGACGTATTGTAGAATCTTTCGTTTGTAAATACTCTGGTCTATCTTTCAACATTGATTTTGGCATGCGGATAATTTCTTCTTTCCAATCTTTATAAAACGCAGGAGCAATAGGCGTTGTATATGGGACACCAACACTCTTCAAATTCGTAATATGAACTGCAAGTGCAATAAGCGCTAAAATGATTCCGTACAAACCAAAAGCAGTCGCTGCTAAAACAAAGACAAAAAGTAAAATACGAAACGTAATCGTAATGCTATATACAGGGAGAGAAAAGGTAGCAATAGCTGTAACCGCAATTATGATAACTAAAAACGGATTTACAATCCCTGCGTTCACCGCTGCTTCTCCAATTACAAGACCACCTACAATCCCAATGGTTTGTCCCATCGGCTTTGGCAACCTAATTCCCGCTTCTCGTATTAACTCCATCGTTAATGCCATCATTAATGTTTCTATATATGCAGGAAACGGAACACCTTCCCTCGCCCCAGCAATTGAATACGCCAGTTTAGAAGGAATAAGTCCTTGGTGATATGAGACGAGTGCTACATACATCGCTGGCATTAAAACTGCGACTATACCAGAACCCATCCGCAAAATTCTTAATAAAGTCCCAATTATCCAACGCTCATAGTGATCTTCCACAGACTGAAAAATATCAACAAATACTAGCGGAGCTATAAGAGCAAACGGTGATCCATCCACTAAAATAGCTGCCTTCCCTTTCGCTAATGAGGCCACAATATTATCAGGCCTTTCCGTATTCAAAAACTGCGGAAACGGTGACAAATTATTATCTTGAATTAATTGCTCAATCGTACCCGTCTCAAAAATAACATCTGTCACTATGGATTGAAGACGCCGATCTAGTTCTTTTACAATGTAAGGATTAATAATGTCTTCTATATATACTAACGTCACTTCTTTTTGGGACCTCTTTCCCATAATATAAGATTCAAATCTCAGCTTTGGGTCACGTAAACTACGACGAATTAACATTTTATTCACGTTAATATCTTCATTTAATCCGACCCTCGGTCCACGTATTAAATCTTCTGTTACTGGCGGTTCTAAACTTCTTTTTTCCCAAGCTCTACTATTAATTACGATAGCGGTTTGAATATTATCAATTAATATAACTGTATCTCCCGCTAAAATCGCATTTATAATATCAGGAAACGTTGTCTTCTTACCGACTTCCGCAATAGAAATAAAACGATCCAATAACGTTTGAACAACAGCGCCTTCCTTTTGTACTTCTTCATATTGAAGTGTGCGAACTACATATTTATAAACATTATCCTTATCTGTTAACCCACATAAAAAAATAACAGCACAGCGTGTAAAACTACCAGCAAGGGCAACTTCCCTAATTGTTAAATCATTAGGAGAACCTAACTCATCCCTAATTTCTTTCATAATTTCAAATAAGTTACCTTTTAACTCTAACAATTCCCCCACCTAACTTCCTTTTCAACAAGTTTTTAGTTAGATTCCGCTAATAGAAGAAAATATATACAAAAAAGAGCTATCTCTTTTCAAAGATAGCTCTAGCACACGGATTACTTTTCTACTATTATATTGTCTGTCTTTATAGACACATTTTTCGTCAACCCGCTAACGATAAACATTACAATCATATTCATTAACAATGCAACTATACCTACATTTAAATCTTTTATATATTGAGGGAAACCCGGAAACATCGTAGCTATAGTTGAACCAGATAAAGTAATATATGCGACCACTAACAATCCAATCCCCATTCCTGCAATTGCCCCTTGCTTCGTAATAATCTGACGTGGAAACAAACTACATACAAGCGCAGGAAAAAGCTGTGTCACTATACTATAGCCCATTAAAAGAAGCGCTCCTATTGTTTCGCCTCCTTTAAAAGTGAACAAAACAGCTACAAGCGTTACTACAGGAACAAATAATTTCGCCGCTTTTGCAACTTGTCTATCTGAAGCAGATGGGACCATCGTTCGGTAAATATTTTTCGCTAATAATGTAGAAGCGGCCATGACAAGCATAGAACCAGGAACTAATGCTGTTAAAACTCCAGCACTACCAATAATCCCAATAAACCAAGGATCAAAAGTTTGAAGAGCCAGACGGAATAACGAAAGGTCTACATCCCCTCCCTTTAATCCAGGAACTTGCAAGATAGCTGCAAATCCTGCAAAGAATACGAAAAGTAAAACTAAAGAATACAGTGGCATAATTGCTGCATTTTTACGAAATACTTTCTCATTTTTTGCAGAGAAAGCAGAAGCGAATGTATGGGGCCACATATAGAAACCGAGAGCTGTTAATACAATAGTAGAAACAAACCAAGAAATGCTCATTCCTTCATCAGGTAAAGATAAAAATCCTGGTTTTGCTGCTTCTACAGCTTCGAACATCGGCTGAAAACCTCCGTAATAATGATATGGTAAATATATACCTAAAAACATAACGATAAACAGTATCATAATATCCTTCAAAGCGGCCGTCCAAGCAGAGCCGTGTATACCTGAAACCATTACATATATCGTTATAACAATTGCACCAATCCACACTGCAATAACTGATGATACCCTTCCATAAGACGCTTCCGAAACGATAATTCCTAATCCTTTTAACTGTAAAACAAGGTAGGGGATAATCGAAATAACCCCAATGATAGAAACGATAATGCCAAGTGTCTGACTCCTATATTTCTTCACAAAAAAATCTGGCTGCGAAACAAGATTATGCTCTTTCGCATACTTCCAAATTGGCGGCAATAAAAAGTAAGATAAAATATAAGCTAATGCACCATAACCTAAAATATAGAAAGTAGGTGCTCCTTTACTATACGCCCATCCACTTCCACCTAAAAATGTGAACGTCGTATAAATTTCACCTGCCATCAGAAGAAAAACAAAAATAGTACCAAATCCTCTTCCACCAACTGACCATTGCTCTAAATTCATATCTTTTCCATGTTGTGCCCGAATCCCTAAAAATAGTGCGAGAAACAAAAATAATATAATGATAAGTAATGCGGTCATTTCACATCCCCCTTATTAGCAGGATCAAATACGTACACAAGCCCCATACAAAGAGACGTAATGAGCACCGATAATAATACCCAAAATAATAAAAATGGCATCCCTAATACGTAAGGAGTAACTGAATTAGCAAATATGGGTCCAACAACTAAACAAAAAACTGGAATAAGCGCTAATACGTGTATTTTCTTCATCTCATTCTCCTTTACTTATAAAATTCATAATGGATGATACAAAGACTTCCACTCCAATCGGTAATGCATCTTCATCAATCGTAAAACGAGGATGGTGGTGAGGATATATAATTCCTTTCTCTTTATTTCCCGCTCCGATAAAAAAGAATGTTCCTGGCGCCTTTTGTAAAAACGCTGAAAAATCTTCCCCAGCCATCGTTGGCTGTAAACGAGTAACTTGTTCCCTTCCATAAAGCTGTAATGCTGTTTGCTCAATAATCTCTGTAACTTCATAATCATTTACTACTGGTCGATATCCATATTCATAAGAAAATGTATATTTCGCTCCGTAAGATTCCGTCACATGCTTCACAATCCGTTCAATCCTTTTCTCTGTTTCTTCTCGCAACTCATGCCTTAAACTCCGTACTGTCCCTTCAATTTCCGCTTGTTCTGGAATCACATTATGGGTTGTCCCAGCGTGAAATTGCGTAACAGATACTACAAGGGAATCTAGCGGATCTGTGAGGCGAGATACAATTTGCTGAAGTTGCGCAACAACTTGTGCACCGATTGCAATACTATCAACCGTTTCATGAGGGATTCCAGCATGTCCACCTTTTCCTTCTATCGTAATTTTAAAAACATCTGGGGCAGCCATTGCAGGACCATAAATTACTCCTATTTGACCAACCTCTAACGATGCCCAAAGGTGAGCACCAATAATATAATCCACACCTTCCATTACACCCGCTGCAACCATTTCCTCTGCACCGCCAGGAAAGTTTTCTTCTGCATGTTGGAAGAGAAAACGAACCTCTCCTTTAACCCTCTCTCTTTCCTCTACTAACTTATGTACAACTCCAAGTAATATCGCTATATGTCCATCATGGCCACATGCATGCATCACACCTGGATATGTAGAAATAAAATCAAACTCATTTTCTTCATGAATAGGAAGAGCGTCCATGTCAGCACGAACCGCAATAGTTTTACCAGGGTGTTTACCAATTAACCTTGCCATTACACTATATTTAGTAGGTCTTGACACTTCTAAATATGGGATTTTCCGAAGTATATCGAATACAAACTGTGACGTTTTTTCTTCTTGAAAAGATAACTCTGGATACTTATGAAAATGCCTTCTCCACTCAATTAATTGATTTTTCGATAAAACCAGTTCCTTTGCAACATCCATTTCTCTTCGCCCCTTCTTCACCAAGTTAAAGGTTATTATAACGCGAATTGTTATTTTTTAAAAGAATCTTCTGAATTTTCAGTTACTAAAACTTAAAAATAAAAAGCCATCAAAAAGATGACTTTTTCATTATTATAAAATAGTGATTGCTTGTTTCCCCATTTGCTCCCAAGCGCTTTCAAACTCTGCTCGCGGAACAGCCAAACGCGGATTATTTTTCAGAGGATCATTTACATACACAAAGTTTTGATCATATCCAATTACTACTACACTATGCTCAAAATATGTAATTTTCACTTCGCCAGAGCTTGTATTCCATGTTTCAAAACTACTCTCAGCTAGTGGCTTAAACGTTGTATTAATAATGACCCATACTGGCGACCCAGAACTAACTACTTTATACATATCTTGCACGTCTCTACCTGTTAAATTAGCTACTTTTCCAGGAATATATTTTTCTGCTAAATTAAAAATCGGTTGATTATATACACCATATCCTGGCTCTGCCTTCGTATAAATATTTCCAACGAACCCCTCATAAGGATTTCCACGTAAACCATTTTGTTCAAATGGAACACGATGAATCTCGCTAGCAAGTTGCATCTTATCTACTTGTATACCTTTGTATTGCAGCAACATAGCCAAACTTGTAACTTCACATCCACGAGGTAATTCTGGTAACTGTTTTATAAACGGAACATTTTCAATCATAGTCGCTTCTTTCATTTCAGATAGAAACTCTAAACGGAACACTTGCGCCTTTTGCATAATTTTATCTTTTCCTATAAAAAACGCGGCAGCAAATATAACTCCAAAAACAAAAAGATATTTTAACTTTTTCATTTTAAACAAAACTCCATTAATTATTATTTTACAGACATACCTCCTATCATTGTACCTTTCTTCTTACTAGTTTGCTAGAAAGATTCTGTGAATTATTGTTCACACTTCCATCGTTATAAAATTCTAATTATTTTTAATAAAAAGAAAAAACAATATACTTTTCTTAATATTTTTGCTAAAATCGAAATAATTAACATAGTGAAGATATCACCTTGTTAATAAAAACATTCTTAGAGTATTTAGTCATAGTTCGCATTTTTACATACTCCATTCATTTCATAATAAATAAGCCGAGTATGTGTCACATCCCCCACTAATGATTAAAAACTCGGAATGAAAATTAATTCATACATACAAGAAAATAACGAGGTGAGGGGCATATGAATCAACAAGTAGAACAAACAGATTTAAAACGAACAATGAAAAGTAGACACCTATTTATGATTGCACTTGGTGGTGTTATTGGAACTGGCCTATTTATGGGATCTGGTCAAATCGTCCATAACGCCGGTCCTGGTGGTGCTATTCTTGCATTCTTAGTCGGTGGATTTGTTATGTATTTAACGATGTTATGTCTTGGTGAATTATCAGTTGCTATGCCAGAAGCAGGTTCATTCCAAAGCTATGCAAGCAAATTTATTTCACCTGGTTTTGGATTTGTTGTCGGTTGGATGTATTGGTTAAATTGGGCTGTTACAGTTGGGGTAGAGTTAACAACTGTAAGTATTTTAATGAAACGTTGGTTTCCAGACGTTTCTTCGTGGATTTGGTGTGTTACATTTGCAGCAGCACTCTTTCTTGTAAACGCATTATCAGCAAAGGCATATGCAGAAGCAGAATTTTGGTTCGCAAGTGTAAAAGTCGCAACCATTGTTATTTTCATCGTACTCGGTGGTGCAGTTATGTTCGGTCTACTAGACTTTAATGGAAAACCAGCGCCAATGCTTCACAATTTCACTGAAAATGGCGGATTATTTCCAAACGGTGCATTAGCTGTTCTTCTTACGATGATTACAGTAAATTACTCCTTCCAAGGAACAGAATTAATCGGAATTGCTTCAGGAGAAAGTGAAAACCCTGAAAAAACAATTCCAAAAGCGATTAAAAATACCATTTGGCGAACTCTCTTCTTCTTCGTCCTAGCAATATCAGTTGTTGTAGGTTTACTACCATGGCAAGAGGCTAATCTAGTCGAAAGTCCATTTGTACTTGTATTTGATGTGGCTGGTGTTCCATATGCAGCTGACATTATGAACTTTGTTATTATTACAGCAGTATTATCCGTAGCCAACTCTGGTCTATACGCAAATTCTCGTATGCTTTGGGCGATGGCAAAACAAGGAATGGCAAGTCCAGCTTTTACGAAGTTAACGAAAAAAGGAGTGCCACTAAACGCATTAATTTTCAGTCTAATCTTTGCAAGTTTGTCTCTATTAACAAGTATATTTGCGGCAGATACTGTCTTTTTAGTTTTAACATCTATTGCAGCTATGGCCGCTGTCGTAGTTTGGATGTCAATCGCAGCTTCACAGTTTTTCTTCCGTAGAAATTTCTTAAAAAACGGCGGAGACATTAACGATTTAAAATATCGCACACCGCTTTATCCAATCGTTCCAATCGTAGCATTCTCACTCAATTTCATTACATTTGTTAGTTTAGCTTTCATTCCAGATCAGAGAATTGCCCTTTATTGTGGTATTCCATTTATGATTATTTGTTACATTTTATACCAATTAAAATATAAAAAAGTTGTCACATTTGAACAACAAATAAATCTAAAAAAAGAAGTAAACTAAATATACAAAATATTCAACTATCTTTCTTATGATAAGATAGTTTTTTTCTATTTCTTGGATATCTTGGTATAACTTTATTTATCTTAAAATTTCCACAATCACGTTTTTCACTGGAAAATGGTTTACAATGTTATCAAGTTACAAATGATATTCACCTTAAAAAGTGTGCATTTGTGTCTATTTTTTAACAATATCACAAAAACTATTGCCATCTATAAATTAATAGGTTTATATTGTTTTATTGGCATAGTTTCAATCCAAGGAGAAAGGAGATTTTCAATCGTGCAACTAAAGAAAACGTTTTGGAAGCTGGCTTCGCTTCTTCCGTTATCATTACTTCTGTTCCTCGGTGGCTGTGATAAGAAACTCGCAGTATTAAATCCGCAAGGACCTGTTGCAAAAGCACAGTATGATTTAATTGTTTGGTCATTCTTGCTTATGTCATTAATTATCGCAATTGTATTCATCTTGTTTACAGTCATCTTGATTCGTTATCGTGAAAAACCAGAGAATATGGACTATGAGCCACCTGATCAACACGGTAACACATTATTAGAAATTATTTGGACACTTGTTCCTGTTATTATCGTTATCGCATTATCGATTCCAACAGTAAAAGCAACTTATGCTTCGGAAGAGGTTCCGGAAGAGTCCAAACATATTAAACCAGTTGAGATTTATGTTACATCTGCAAACTGGAAATGGTTATTCAGTTATCCAGAGGAAAAAATTGAAACCGTTAACTATTTAAATATCCCAGCTGGTGTACCAATTCAATTCAAACTGACTTCTGTTGGTCCAATGAATGCTTTCTGGGTACCAGAACTTGGTGGTATGAAGTACACAATGGACGGCATGATTATGGATCTTTATTTACAAGCTGATAAGCCAGGTTCTTATCTAGGCCGTAGCGCGAACTTCTCTGGTGAAGGATTCACTCACATGGAGTTCGAAGTTGAAGCAAAAACTAAAGAGAAGTATGACAAGTGGGTAAAAGAAGTACAACAAACTGCTCCTAAACTAACAGAAGATAAGTACAACGAAATTGTTAAACCTGGTGTAGTTGGTCGTATGACATTCTCTAGTCATCACTTAAGTTATGTAGATCCAAAATCACTTGAATATTGTGATTACAACTACTACAAAAACAAAAAATAATAGCTATTATTCCAACAGATTGGAGTGAACACAGTGAAGCTTGATGAATTCTTTGTCACAGGTGACCCGATTATTTACGGTGCAGACGCTTCTATCGTTCTTGTGACATTAGCAATCATTTTCGTACTAACAAAGTATAAAAAATGGAAATGGCTTTGGGACGAATGGTTAACAACTGTTGACCATAAAAAGATTGGGGCCATGTATATTATTTCTGCGGTTATCATGTTATTCCGTGGTGGTATGGACGGTTTAATGATCCGTGCACAGTTAACATTCCCAGAAACAACTTATTTAAATGCTGAACACTATAACGGAATCTTTACAACACACGGTACAGTTATGATTCTTTTCATGGCGATGCCATTCGTTATGGGATTAATGAACCTTGTAGTACCATTACAAATTGGTGCTCGTGACGTTGCATATCCGTTCTTAAATGCTTTAAGTTTCTGGTTATTCTTTGTCGGAGCAATGTTATTCAACATCGCTTTCGTAATCGGTGGTTCTCCAGACGCTGGGTGGACTTCTTACTTCCCAATGGCAGGTACAGAGTTTACTTCTGGTGTAGGAAATAACTACTACGCAATTGCATTACAGATTTCAGGTCTCGGTACGCTAATGACCGGTATTAACTTCCTTGTTACTATCTTAAAAATGCGTACACCTGGTATGACTTTAATGAGAATGCCAATGTTTACTTGGTCAATCTTAATTACAACAGTCATCATTATTTTCGCTTTCCCAGTATTAACAGTTGCTCTTGCATTAATGACATTTGACCGTCTATTCGATGCTCACTTCTTTACGATGGCGAGCGGCGGTATGCCAATGTTATGGGCCAACCTATTCTGGGTATGGGGTCACCCTGAAGTATATATCGTTATTTTACCGGCATTCGGTATTTTCTCTGAAATCATTAGTACATTCTCACGTAAGCGTCTATTCGGTTACAGTGCGATGGTATACTCAATGGTTGCAATTTCTTTACTAAGTTTCGTCGTATGGCTTCACCACTTCTTCACGATGGGTGCAGGTCCAGCGGTTAACTCATTCTTCTCGATTTCGACAATGGCGATTTCGATTCCAACCGGGGTTAAGATCTTTAACTGGTTGTTTACACTGTATAAAGGACGTATTCGTTTTACAGTTCCAATGCTTTGGTCATTGGCATTTATTCCAAACTTCGTAGTCGGTGGGGTTACAGGGGTTATGCTTGGAATGGCAGCAGCTGATTATCAGTACCATAACAGCTACTTCCTAATCGCTCACTTCCACTACGTATTAATCGCAGGTACAGTGTTCGCTATGCTTGCTGGATTCACATTCTGGTATCCAAAAATGACTGGTCATATGTTAAATGAACGCCTAGGTAAATGGACATTCTGGATCTTTATGAGCGGATTCAACATCTGTTTCTTCCCAATGTACTTCTTAGGTTTAGACGGTATGACTCGTCGTATGTACACTTACTCTGAAAGTCTTGGATGGGGATGGCTAAACCAAATCGCATCTGTTGGTGCTGTAATGATGGGTATCGGCTTCCTAATTCTTTGCTACAACGTAATTTGGAGTGCACGTCACGGTGAACGTGACACAACTGGAGATCCATGGGATGGTCGTACACTTGAATGGGCAACTCAATCTCCTGTACAACATTACAACTTCGCGAAACTTCCTGAAATTAAAGAAGCTGATGCTTTCTGGTTCATGAAACAACGTGGAGAAACAATTACACCAGCAGCAGAAGATTTAAAACCAATTCACATGCCAAGTAACTCTGGCGTGCCTATTATTGCGTCTTTATTCTTCGGTCTTGCAGGTTTCGCATTAGTATTTAGCTGGTTCTGGCTTGCAGCAATCGGCGGCGTTGGTATTTTAGCTTGCTTAATCTATCGTTCATTCGATTATGATGATGGCTACTACGTAAGCGTTGATGAAATTAAAGAAACAGAACATATAGCATGAGAGGTGAAATGATATGGCGGCTTTAGATAAAAGCTTACCTTTGGAATATCAATCCGAGCAAAGCAGATTGAATATCCTAGGATTCTGGATTTTTCTTGGGGCTGAAATTATGCTGTTCGCAACACTTTTCGCCTCTTATCTAGTACTTGCTGGTCGTACGGCAGATGGCCCAACTCCAGCGCAACTGTTTGAACTTAAAACGCTTTTAATTCAAACATTACTACTTTTAACAAGTAGTTTCACATGTGGTATCGTGATTCACGAAATGCGTAAGAACAACCAAAAAGCAATGCTTGGATGGTTCATCCTTACATTACTTTTAGGTGCAGGTTTCCTATTCTTTGAAATTGAAGAATTCATTATGTACATTGGTGAAGGCGCAACGCTTCAAACAAGTGCTTTCTTATCTGCATTTTTCGTTCTTCTTGGAACGCATGGTGCCCACGTAACAGGTGGTATCATTTGGGCAACTTGTGTTATTATCCAAATTTTAAAACGAGGTTTAACACCAGTCACAGCTCGTAAAGTATTTATTATCAGCTTATACTGGCATTTCCTTGATCTTGTTTGGGTCTTTATTTACACACTAGTTTACTTGAACGGGATGGTGGCGTAAATGAGTCAAAATAACAATCAAGCAAACGGGCATGCGCATAGCGGATTCCCATGGTCACACGTTTTCGGATTTATTTTATCGCTTGCACTAACGTTCCTAGCTTTATACGTGGCACTTTATACAAACTTGCCACTTTCAACGATATTAACGTCCATTATCGCAATGGCTGTTGCGCAAGCGTTGTTACAATTAATTATGTTCATGCATTTAAAAGAAGGAGAAGGAAGAGTTCAAATCCTTACAATGATATACAGTTTCTTCGTTGCAACTGCAACAGTAGGTTTAACTGTATGGATCTTCTTCTCAATGTAATGTACATGAAAAAGACTGCTGAGATTCCTCAGCAGTCTTTTTTTATCCCTCATTAACGAGCAGTAAGATCCTACTAATTAAAGTTTCACTTTATCCCCTCCCCTATTACATCCACATTACGGAATTAACAACAGAATCATGAAAAATATACTTATTATGACAAATGTTAAGAAAACTCTTTCTTTATGAAATCGAATTCATATGCGTTGCTTTTCTACCTATTATATGGCTAAATAAGTACTATATTTATTTGAAGGGAGAGAACGCAATGGAACATCATACTTCTGTTCTATCACTTATGGTTGTCGTTGCAATCGCGTTTTTCGTTCCCCTTTTGTTACAACGCTTTAAATTAAAAGCACTTCCTGTCGTTGTTGCAGAAATCATCGCAGGAATCTTTGTAGGTAAAAGTGGGTTTAATATTATTGAGCCAGATATGTGGCTTCAAGTCTTATCGACACTAGGATTTATCTTCTTAATGTTCTTAAGCGGTTTAGAAATTGATTTTTCTATCTTTAAACAAAAAGGGAAAAAGAATACGACAAACGAACCAAACACATTCCAAGCAGCAAGCATTATCTTCTTATTTATTTTCATCTTATCTTATGCCCTATCATTACTGTTCGTATGGCTAGGATTCGTGGATAATGCAATGTTTATGACTTTAATTATTTCAACTATTTCTTTAGGTGTTGTTGTACCAACATTAAAAGAGAATAACTTAGGAAAAACGGCAATCGGACAAATCATTTTATTAGTCGCTGTTATTGCAGATTTAGTTACAATGATTTTACTCGCTGTATTCGTCGGATTAAATTCCGAAAGCGGCCAAAGCATGTGGCTCCTTCTTCTTCTATTCGGCGCTGGTATTGTTATTTACTTCGTTGCAAAACGCTTTAAAAACATTCCATACTTAGATAGCTTAAAAGCTGGTAGTGTACAAATTGATACACGAGCTGTTTTTGCACTCATCTTAATATTAGTTGGTTTATCTGAATCTGTTGGAGCTGAAAATATTTTAGGTGCCTTCTTAGCAGGGGTACTCGTATCGTTATTATCACCAAATGAAGATATGGTGGAAAAGTTGGATTCCATTGGATATGGTTTCTTCATTCCTATTTTCTTCGTGATGGTTGGTGTAAACTTAGAGGTTTGGTCTATTTTTAAAGAACCTTCTAGTATGCTAATGATCCCAATTTTAATTGTAGGACTCTTTATCTCAAAACTGATACCATCACTCGTCTTACGAAAATGGTATCCACGTAATATCGTACTAGGAAGTGCCATCTTATTAACATCGACACTTTCTTTAGTTATTGCAGCTGCACAAATTGGTGAAAAACTAGGAATCATCAGTCCAAGTTTATCTGCTTCCCTTATTTTAAGCGCAGTTATTACTTGTATTTTTGCACCTATATTATTTAAAAAAATGTTCCCAAAAGTAGAGACACCAAAACCAAAAGTTTCTATTATTGGGGCAAGCAGAATTACCCTTCCGTTATCACTTGATTTAAAACGAGAAGATTATGACGTAACACTATATATGATGCGTCAAAATAAAATAAATGATGAGGAAGCGAAATCACATGACTTCCCTATCGTGAAATTAGATGACATCACAATCGCTTCATTAACTGAACAAGCAGCATTTCATGCAGACCGCGTTGTTGTTGCAACAAGCGATGATGAACAAAACTTATTATTAGCAGAACATGCAAAAGAACTAGGTGTTGAACATGTTATTGCAAGTGTAGAAGATCCACTTCTACAAGAAAAAGCAACGCAAGAACATATAGCCGTATTCTCAACAATTAACTCTACACGTATTCTGTTACGTGCACTAATTGATAAACCGAGTCTCGTTCGCTTAATTACAACAGCAAATGAAACCGTTCGTGAAGTTGAACTACGCAGCAATACATATAACGGTGTTGCACTACGTCGCCTTCCGTTTTTAGGCGATGTACTCGTCATTCAAATTTACCGCGGTAATAAAGCATTAATCCCTCATGGTGATACGAGACTACAACATGGTGATACATTGCTTGTCACAGGTTCAAAAGAACATATTGATACGTTGAAAAACATATTAGAATAGAAAATGCCCCTCACATAATTGAGGGGCATTTTTTTCATTTCATATGGTAAAATGTTACTATCACATATTATGAGGATGGATCACATTATGTCTATTGTAACTTTAGCTCTTTTATTATTGGCGGAAATACTCATTGCTATTATTCTCATCGGTGTTAGCATTGAAATTTGTAGTTATGGATGGAAAAAATCGAATGGAATAAAATACTCTTGCCTCTTACTTTCACTCCTTCTCGGAACTGCTAGCATACTCGGACTTTTCGCCGCACCTGCCTATTTCTTCATACAATTAACAGAAAACGCCTTATAAGAAAGGATGTTAATATGATTACTGTGAAAAATATTGAGGGATCTGAAACTTACGTATTACGTCAAAAAATTTTACGCCCAAATCAAACATTAGCAGATTGTAAATACTCTTCCGACTATGAAACAGAAACCTTTCACTTAGGCGCATTTATAAACGATGAACTGATTAGTATCGCTTCCTTCTCAAAAGAAATATATCCCGACTTACCAGCAGATATTCATTACCGTCTACGCGGAATGGCAACATTACCCGAATTTCGAAACAACCTTGCTGGAAGCTCCTTAATTCAGAAGGCGGTACAAATCTTGCAAGAACGTAAAGCAAATATATTATGGTGTAATGGCCGAATTACTGTAGTTGACTATTACAAGCGCTTAGGTTTTCAGGAATATGGTGAAATCTTTGAAATTGAACCGATTGGCCTTCATAAAGTACTGTATAAAAGAATATAAGAAAAGCTTTCCGCAAATATGGGAAAGCTTTTCTTATATTTCAATCTTCACTTTTTATTTTGTTCATATATATGTATATAAACAAACTAGGAACTAAAAAACAAGCAAACATAATAAGTCCCATTATACTAATTTCTTTTATTGAAATATCCGGTGTTACAACGATACAAATGGCTAAAATCCCAATAACAATACCTACAGGAATGAATAATAGCTTCCTAAAATAACTACGAGATACTCCCCCTGTATGCTCATACACTTCCACCGAATTTTTTAAGTTTAAAAAGTTAATAACTATTATCCCAACCATAAATACCATTAATAAATCTGATACACTTTCATATCCTGCATCTTGCAAAACGTAGCGATAAAAGACAATACCTAGTATGACGATATTTTGTAAGATGAAAACGAGTCTAATATGTTTTAGCCCCTCAATCATTAAACGTTCATCTTTCACGATCCTCATCCTCTCACTCCTCTTCCTCCCAAAATAAATCATTCAATGTTTTATCTACCACATAACAGATTTTCAAACATAAATCTAAAGACGGGTTGTATTTCCCCTTCTCAATTAAACTAATCGTTTGCCTTGTAACGCCTACTTTTTCTGCTAATTGTTGCTGTGTTAAATCTAACTGAACACGCGCGACTTTTATTTTACTTACAGCCATTCATGTTCCTCCTCTACTTATATTGTAACATATATATTCCATTAAGTAATTTATATTTTACTCTTTTAATTTGATTTCCACCTTATTATACACAAAAAAAGAGCCTCTCATAAGAAGCCCCCTTTTCTATATTATAAGAATAAATGACATCCAAATAAAATTGTAAATAAGTATAGTAACGGATGTACTTCCATCCCTTTCCCCTTCACAATCTTTAAGACTGGATACACTAAAAATCCAATTGCAATTCCATTCGCAATGCTAGACGTTAACGGAATACCAACGAAAATTAAAAATGCCGGTAATGCATCTTCAAATTCATTCCAATTAATATCACGAAGACTTTGCGCCATTAAACTACCTACAATAATTAATGAAGGAGCTGTAATAGCGGCTACACTTGACAAAGAAGCAATCACAGGGCTGAAGAATGCCGTTATAATCGTTAGACCGACAACTACAATGCCTGTTAATCCTGTTTTACCACCTGCAGCAATACCAGCTGACGATTCAATCGTCGCTGCTGTTGGACTTGTTCCAAAGATAGAACCTGTAGTCCCACCAATTGCATCTGCAATAAACGCTTTACCAAAACGTTTCTCTGTATTATCTGTAATTAAACCTGCTTGTTTAATTAAACCAAGTAATGCACCTGTTGTATCAAATAACAGTACAAGTAAAAATGAAAATACAACACCATATAATCCGTATTCAATTACATCTGAAAAAGCATTGATTGGGTTTGAAACGATAATTCCTTCTGGTAAATGAGGCATTGCAACAATTTTATCCTCAAACTTCAGTTGCCCTGTAAAGAAGGCGATAACTCCCGTCACAATCATACTAATAAATAACGCACCGCTCACACGTAACGCCATTAATACCGCCGCTAATATTAAACCAATTAAAGTTAAAATAACGGCTGGAGAATGAAAATCACCAATCGTAACTAAATTAGATGGATGATCAACGATAATTCCAGAAAGGCGTAATCCAATAAAAGCAATAAATAGTCCAATTCCACCTGCAATTGCATGTTTTAAACTATCAGGAATTGCGACAATTAGCTTTTGCCTAAATGAAGTGAAAGATAATAAAAGAAAAATGATACCTGTTACAAATACTGCTGAAAACGCAATGACATATGTAATCCCCTCTGCCTGTTGAACAACAGAATAAGCAAAATACGCATTCATTCCCATAGCTGGAGCAATAACAATTGGATAGTTAGCTAAAAATGCCATACATAGCGTTCCTACAACCGTCGCAATAATAGTTGCTGTAAAAGCTTGCTCAAATGGTACACCTGCATCAGATAATATTTTCGGATTGATGACAAGAATATACGCAAATGTAAAAAAAGTTGTGATGCCAGCTAAAAGCTCTTGCTTCACAGAAGTGTTATATTTTTGTAATTGAAACATGGTTATGTACCCTTCCTACATCTGAATTATTATCACACATTCTTTTCTTACTAGTATGTGAGAAAATATAATACTTAATCTTAACAATCAATAAAAAGAAGAGTCAATATATTCGATAATAGTTCGAATTTTAAGTTTAAGTCTGACAAGTGCAGATGTAGTACAGTTAATCATGTTTATTTTTGTAGCATAACAGATAGAAATGTTTTATAATTTGAAATAGTTAAATATTTAGCAAACGCATTCAAATATCGTTCACTCTACAAGGGGGATTCTTCTTATGCAGCACACAAACAAATCTGGAACTTTAAACCGTGGTTTAAAAGAACGACATATTACTTTAATGTCACTCGGTTCAGCTATCGGCGTTGGACTATTTTTAGGATCCGCTTCTGCTATTAAGCTAGCTGGCCCTTCTATTCTACTAGGTTATATGATCGCTGGACTCGTTATTTTTTTCATTATGCGAGCACTCGGAGAAATGGCAATTGAACAACCTGTTGCCGGCTCTTTTAGTAAATATGCATATGATTATATTGGACCACTAGCTGGCTACATTACCGGTTGGAACTACTGGTTCTTATGGGTTGTTACTTGTATGGCTGAAATTACAGCGGCTGGCATTTACATGCAATACTGGTTCCCAGATATCCCGCGCTGGACTTGGGCCTTACTCGCTCTATTATTAATGAGTGCTTTCAACTTCTTATCCGTAAAAGTTTTTGGAGAACTTGAATTTTGGTTTGCTCTCATCAAAATCGTCACAATCATCTGTATGATAATTGTTGGAGCTGGTATTATTTTATTCGGATTCGGAAACGGCGGTATCGCTACCGGCATTTCAAACCTTTGGTCACATGGTGGCTGGTTCCCAAATGGTTTTTCTGGGTTACTACTCTCCATGCAAATGGTGTTATTCGCTTATTTAGGCGTTGAATTAATCGGTGTTACAGCGGGTGAAGCTCAAAATCCGAAAAAAACACTCGCAAAAGCAATCGATAACGTATTTTGGAGAATCTTAATCTTCTACGTTGGAGCATTATTCGTGATGATGGCAATTTACCCGTGGAACGAACTTGGTGAGAAAGGAAGCCCATTCGTATTAACATTCCAGCAAATCGGTATCGCAAAAGCAGCAGGTATTATTAACTTTGTCGTATTAACAGCAGCTCTTTCTTCTTGTAATGGTGGTTTATTTAGTACAGGCCGTATGCTATTTACATTAGCTCAGCAAAAGAAAGCACCTGAAAGATTTGGTCGTTTAAATAAAAACGGTATTCCGAGTCAAGGAATTGTAGCAACTGCTATCGTTTTACTCATTGGTGTTATATTAAACTATCTTGTTCCTGCAAAAGTGTTTACATGGCTCACTAGTATTTCAACTTTCGGGGCAATTTGGACTTGGGGCATCATTTTAATCGCTCAAATTAAATTCCGTAAAGGATTGCAAACTGATAAACAGGACAAGCTAACATATAAAATGCCTTTACATCCATTAAGTTCATATTTCTCACTTGCTTTCCTTGCACTAGTATTAGGTATAATGGCGTATTCAGAAGATACACGAATTGCATTAATCGTCGGCCCAATTTGGCTTATCGGCTTAGCTATCGTGTATTACATGAAAGGATTTCATAAGATTGATGAAACACCTAACTCAAAAATTAGTTAAGCACAAAATCCCTTCCTATTTGCTAGGAAGGGATTTTTTCATTATTCACATAAATATTTCTCAAATAAATTAACGTTATCTTTACACTATTTAATATTTTCTATCTTTCTTTCACACAAAAAATAGATTACATTATTAAAGCACATATATTTATTATTAGGGGGATTCTTCTATGAAGAATAAAAAATGGATTACATTTTCTTTAGCAACAGCAATTACACTAAGTATAGGGGCTTCGTTCATTCCGTCTACTTATGCCGAAAGCTCAGTAGACCCAGCTCCTGAAATTGCTGCAAAAGTTGTAAATCAAAATAGCGGGAAGAAAGTATTATTCGATAATACACACGGTCAAACTGCTGGGACAGCTGACTGGGTTATTGACGGCGGCTTTTCTGACTTCGGAAACGGCATTGCCCAAAACGGATATCATGTAAAAGAACTTCGTAAATCAACACCTATTACATACGAAGATTTAAAAAATTACAATGTATTTATCGTTCCAGAAGCTAATATTCCGTACAAAAAATCTGAACAAGATGCTATGTTACAATACGTGAAAAATGGCGGTAGTATCTTCTTCATTGCCGATCATTATAATGCAGATCGTAATAAAAATCGTTGGGATTCTTCTGAAGTATTTAATGGATATAGACGCGGTGCTTGGGATAATCCAGCAAAAGGAATGTCTAACGAAGAAGCAAACTCACAAGCTATGCAAGGAGTAGAAAGCTCTGATTGGCTATCTGACAACTTCGGTATTCGCTTCCGCTACAATGCAATTGGTGATGTTTCAGCTAAAAATATTGTATCACCTGAACAATCCTTCGGAATTACAAAGGGTGTTTCGTCTGTAGCAATGCATGCTGGTTCTACTCTAGCAATTACAAACCCAAAACTAGCAAAAGGACTTGTTTATCTTCCAGAAAATCCATCAAAATGGAATAACGCTGTTGATAGTGGTGTTTATAATGGCGGTGGTATTGCAGAAGGCCCATATGCTGCAATCGCAAAAGTAGGACTTGGTAAAGCTGCCTTTATTGGTGATTCTTCTCCTGTTGAAGATGCATCGCCAAAGTACGTTCGTGAAGATTCTGGTCAAACAAAGAAAACTTACGATGGTTATAAAGAAGAAAACGATGCTATCTTATTAGAAAACATCGTAAATTGGCTATCGAAACAAGAGACATTTACAAGCTTAGATCAAGTAAACGGTTTACAACTTGATTCACCTACTGCTTTACAAACATTTGAACAACCAAACTTATCAACAGAACCACAACCAGAACCTTGGAGTGCACCAAACGCTGGTTACCAATGGTTTAATACAAATACATTTAAATCTGGTTCATACGGATATAACGGCGCCGTAACAGCAAACGATTATGTGATTACACACCCTAGCATTCTACCAAACAATGAAGTGTTCCAAATCAAGATTCAAGTAAACAACTTACTACCTAATACAACTTATAACAACTATTCTTTAGGTATATTCACTACTGGCGGAACACAAATAGCAAAAGTTCAAAATACAAATGGTACTTGGCCATCTGCTTTTGGATATAGTAGTGCATTCTCTTTCACAACAAACAGCTTAGGTTCTGCTGAAAAAGTTGTAAATGTACAGATTGATCCAAATACAACTGGACAAGCAACGCTTCGTCTACGTCAAAATACAACAGCGAAATATAATGAAACTGTAACGATTAATAAAAAATAATGAAAAAGGCAATCCTGATATGGATTGCCTTCTTTTCACTTCTCTTCTTTTGAGAAAAACATTCTTGAAATAACAATACCTATACTACCGACGATTAGGAATAACACTGCCCTGATCATCATCGAAACCTCTGGTAAGTCAAGTAGGAATAACTTCCCTACCGTTACTACTAATACGATTAACCCAGCATATAATATTTCATTCATCTGTCTATAACGACCAAACCAAACTGCAAATAACGCATATATCATCCATAATAACGATACAGATACGTTAGTTATACTTCCATCTGTAGAAAGAACTTCACCAATTCTAGTGATTGTAATAAATACAATCACCATTAACCAGTAGAGCGCTATAGAGTACACATACTTACCAAAACTCGCTAACACTTCTTTCGCTTGTCTCATGCAATAATAGAATGTTCCTATTAAAATAATATGAGCAACAAAGCCTGCCGAAATAAATTGATCAAACGGACTAAAAATCGTCTGTATCATTCCAATCGCATAAATCGTCGCACTAACATACAATTTTATCTGTTGTTTTACTTTAATAGCAGTCACCATACCGAGGAAACCTTGTAATACTAATACAATCGCTGCATTCACTAAACTATACTCATATAAAATCGCTAAACTAAATGCACCCATTGCGAAGCCAAATAAAAGATTTGTAAATGTAGAATGTCTACTCTTCCTATATTCAAACACGAACATAGTAGCGTGCACGAGTGCACTAATCATTAATCCCCATGTTGTAAATTCAGGTATTTTTGAAATGGCTAATATAAAGAAAACTGCATTCGCACTAAATATCGCCAGGCGTGGCTCTACTATAAAACTTCTCTTCGTAAACATATGCCAAAATAATAGTAAGTGAATCAAACCATAAACAACTGTTAACTGTACTTGCAAACCCTCTACTAACATTGACATAATGGCAAAGAAGACAAAAAGGACAATAGCAGCAACAACATAAGAAATCATATATAAATACTGATAACGATTTTTCAACGCATACCATAATAAACTAAGCGTTAGTACCGTCTCATACCCAAAGAAAATATACGGATTAGGAATCGTACTATTTAATAAGAACGGAACGAAGAAAGCTCCTACCGCTACAAAGATAGTAAGATATTCCGATTGATACCTCTTCGCTACATAAATACCTAAAATGACCCATGCAATATTACAAATAAACGCAGCACTTGCTGGAATAAATCCATATAAATAATGTGCCGCAAATGTCGTTAAAACAATACCTGTAATACTTCCTCCAGCTAATACTAACCCTAACGCTTGCCGCTCTCGTTTAATTTGAATATCCCCTATATAATACAAACTGATAGATAGGGCGATACCGAACACAATTCGTATTGCTGGTGTTAATAATCCCGCATCTACCCCTGCTTTAAATAACCAGATTACTCCAAGTAACATAATGCCGACAAATATGCGTGGTAACCAAGTTTGGCAAAACTTAATAATATTAAATGGTTCTGGTTTAAAAGCAGATATATCCACTTGCTTTACCTCACGTTCTTGCACAGGCTCTTTTATTGTAACTACTTCTTCTTTCGGTTTTTCCTCTATTACAGTTTCAATATATTCTTTCTTTTCCTTACTAACATGTTGCTGAGCATTTTCTGCTTCTATTTCTTTTTGTTTTGCTTTCAATTCAAAAAGTGCTTCTTGAATCGTTTCAATTGCCGTTTCGAGTGCTTCTATTTTCTTATTTAAATCCTCCTTCATACGCTACCCCCTCATCATTCATTCAAAACCTATATATTACCAATTACCTTTATCATACTCTTAGTCTATTCATTTTCAATACTATTTTTCCAAAAAAAGAAAGGTGTTTTCCGAAATAGGAAAACACCTTTTTACTCATTTATTCTTATTTAGAACGCTACTCACGATAACACCAATACAAGCACCTATCATAGCTGGAACAATCCACCCAACACCTTCTGTATAAAACGGAATATATTTCAATACTGGTGTCCACTGATTCGACATTACATTTTTATTGAAAATATCAACTGCACTAAACACAGCTACAATCCCAATAGTTACTGCATATACGTATGCATACTTTCCAATATATTTATGGAATAACCCTAGAATAATGAGTGTTAATGCAACTGGATAAATAAACCCCAGAATCGGTACTGATACTTTTAAAATTTGTGTTAATCCTAAATTAGCTAAAATCATACTAACAAAACTTAATATAAATGCCCAAACTTTATACGCTACTTTCGGAAATGCACTTGCGAAAAATTGACTACAAGATGTAACAAGTCCAATTGAAACACATAAACACGCGATCGTAAAAATAAGACCTAATAAAACGACTCCGCCTTGTCCAAATAATGTTGTCATCACTTGCGCTAACACGTTCGCCCCATTATCAAATGTACCTAACGAACCGCTAATTGAACCAACATATCCAAGTATGACGTAAATAATAGATAATAAAAGTCCTGCTCCAATTCCAGCAATACTCATATATTTTGCTAATCCTTTATCATCTTCAATACCTTTTGCACGTAAAGCATTTGCAATAACAATACCAAAGATTAAAGCCGCTAGCGCATCCATCGTTAAATATCCATCTAAGAAGCCTTGGAACATAGGAGCTTGTCCATAGTTTCCAGCAGCCTCTTTCACACTACCTACTGATGTAAACATACTCTTTATAAAAATAAGTGCAATCATACCTAATAATAACGGTGTTAAAACCTTTCCGAACAACCCCATTAATTTAGACGGTGATAAACTTAACCAGTACACAATACTAAAGAAAATAACCGTATAACATAATAAAACTATACTTCCCGATTCTGTGAAGAACTGACCTGGTCCCATTTCAAAAGCTAAACTTCCTGCACGTGGTATACCAAGGCCCGGCCCAATAAATAAATACACGATACACGGAAAAATCATGGCGAATGAAGAATGTACTCTCCCCGCTAGCGTTTGAAAACTTCCTGCTTTCGCAATAGCAATAACTCCCAATATAGGAAGACCTGTTGCTGATATAATAAATCCTACTAATGAAATCCACACATGTTCTCCTGCTTCATACCCAAGGAAAGGTGGGAATATAAGATTCCCCGCTCCAAAGAACATCGAGAATAACATAAGACTAATCAGTAAAATTTCTTTTTTCTGTAACAATTTCATTTCTTTCTCCTTCTTTAATTTCATCTTTTATGAAATCAATTCCACATATAAAAAAGTGCAATAACCCGCTTCTTTACAAAGAAAACATAGTCCATAGTCTATCACAAAAGAAACACCCATTCTATAGCTATCCCTCTTTTCCAATTTCTTCTGAAAAATCAACCTTTATTGACTTATAATAGTTAATAAGGTAAAATATTAAATGTACAAAATTATTAACTTTGTTTTTGTTTGTGTCAGGAGGAAAATAACATGGAATCAGCGATACAACTAGAAAGAGAACAACAAAGAAAAAAGAAACATCCTCCAGGTTTATACTTACTCTTCTTTACAGAAATGTGGGAAAGATTTAGTTACTATGGGTTACGAGGATTATTAACATTATATTTAACGACAGCTTTAGTAAGTGGTGGTCTTGGGTTTAGTCCCGCATGGGCACTCTCTATTTACGGATTTTATACTGGAGCCTGTTATTTCACACCAATGATTGGTGGATACTTAACAGACCGTTTTCTAGGTAGACGAAAAGCGATCACAATTGGTGGTATAACAATGGCAATCGGTAACCTTACACTATTTGCCTTGCAAAACCAATTAGGCCTATACCTCGGATTAGCGCTTATTATTATTGGTAATGGATTCTTCAAACCGAATATTTCTACACTGGTTGGAGAGTTATACGAAGAGAATGATCCAAAACGTGATAGTGCATTTACCATTTTCTATATGGGTATTAACGTCGGTTCATTTTTAGCTCCACTCGTTTGCGGATTTTTATCAGAAAATTTATTCAAAACAACAGTTGATGGCGTTGTACATTACGGATTCCGTTACGGTTTCTTAGCAGCTTCAATTGGAATGATCATTGGACAAATTTTATTTACAACACTATCAAATCGCTTCCTTGGTAATATCGGTAAAAAACCAACTCGCGATTTACAAACAGCTGCTGGACAACCATCAGTAGGAGATACACCGTTAACAAAAAAAGAAAAACAACGTACTGCAGTTATCGTCATTTTAACATGCTTTGTTGTCTTCTTCTGGGCTGGATTTGAACAAGCTGGTAGCTCATTAACATTATATACAAACAAATTTGTAGACCGCTCTGTGTTCGGATGGGAAGTTCCAACATCTTGGTTCCAATCGGTCAATCCATTATTTATTATTTTACTTGCTCCAGTCATTTCAGCATTATGGGCAAAACTTGCAACTAGAAAAAAAGGGGATTTAAAAATCCCAACAAAAATGGGACTTGGTATGATCTTGCTAGGTATCGGTTATATCATTCTCGTTATCGCTACATTAAAAACAGGTAGTGATGAACATAACATTACAGAAAAAGCAAACTTACTATTTATCGTCTTTACGTATTTTTTCCATACGTTAGGTGAGCTATTCTTATCACCTGTTGGACTATCGATGGTTAGTGCACTTGCTCCAGTAAAGCTTGCTTCTCTATTAATGGGAGTATGGTTAGCAAGCTCAGGAATCGCCAACATTATAGGTGGACAACTTGCAAGCTTCACAACTTCACTTGGGTATGCTGAAGTATTTACAGTAATCGGAGCTGCAGCAATTGTGTTAGGTTTTGTTTTATTATTAATTTCTAAGAGATTAGTGAAATGGATGGAATAAAAAAAGATGAGGGATTTCCCTCATCTTTTTTTATTTCTTCGCCTTCGATCCTACTAAATCACCAGCAACAACGTAACGCTTAGAATTATCTTTCACAGATACACATGTAATAAGCGTTATTTCATCTTTCCCATGATCCTCGACAACTTCCCACTTATCAGGAGTTACTTCAGATACACCAGTAACCGCATATTCATATTCGTTTTCATTATCATACAAATACATTTTATCGCCTTTTTTCAAAGAGGCTACATCACTAAATAAAACACCTTTTTTAGACATGTTATGTCCGGCTAATGCATAATTCCCTTTTCCCATTACTTGATTTTCTTTTACTGTTGCTGCACCTGATAATAGGTTTTTCTCAGTAGAAGATTTTAAAACAGGAAGTTCTAATGAAACACTCGGGATCGAAATACGACCAATTACTTGTTTCTTATCTAATGATGCACTCGCTACTTCTGCCAAGTCTGGTTGATCAATTTTCGAAGCATCTACAAATTCCGTCTCATGTTTTTCATAATTCATTTTTTGAACAGCCTGTACATTTTCAGTCTGTTTCTTTTCAGCCTGATATCCATCATAAAATGGCTTTCCGATTAATACACCACCTACAACAAATAGAAGGATTGCTACTATACTATAAATTCTTTGCTTATTCATATACAATTCCTTTCCCTTACAAAATCTTACGCTATATAAAATGATAAGATAATATTGCTGTATGTACAAGTGTAAGCTGAAAAGAAACCTTCTTGCCGATGCAAGAAGGTTTCTTTTCAAGCTAATTTATTTTTGTATAGCGATACGTGGAATACTGTCATTTGAATAAAGAAAATAGAAAATATAATATACAATGGGTATCCAGGAAGATATTCATTAATAATAGGCGAAAAAGTTAAAAATCCAACTGCACAAGGTAACACAAACCATAACGATACAAATGTTGTTCGACAAGCTTTATCCGTAATCGCTTTTTCACGTTCATCTTCTAGTGGAAATAATAATGGATACATCCAAAAAGATAAATTCTTGTATTTTTTCTTTTGAATTCTATAAAAAATTGTAACTATAATAGCTCCAATAAATAATAAAATGAATGGTACTCCATTAAACCATACTTCAAATGGGAATTTCTCATTTTTAATTATATCTGCTAACTCTGTAATAACACTATAAAATTCAACAAATGTCCAGCATGCTAAAGCAGTATAAAGCACGTTTACGATATAAGAAAAACCAATCCTATTCATCCTCTTCCCCCTCCTTATTTAAAACAAACACATCTTCCATCTTTAACTCGAATACATCACAAATCGTAAGTGCTAATAACAATGAAGGGACATAATCACCTTTTTCAATTGCAGCGATTGTTTGTCTCGTCACCCCAACCTTTTCTGCTAATACACTTTGCGAAAAATTAAACCGAGCTCTTAATTCCTTCACTCTATTTAAAATGGTCAAATTTACCACCTCTCGATTCTATTGTATGTTATCCTTAACAAAATGTAAACTCAACTTAACATTATTTTTACAAAAAAAATCCAACTTTACGTATTGTAAAGTTGGATTACGTGTTAGTTTAAAATTGTAACTTTAACATTTTTTCTGCCCCAATTACTAGACGAAGCTTTATCTGGCATTAAAACATCGATTTTGTGACCTTTAATTGCACCACCAGTATCTGCTGCAATTGCAATTCCATACCCTTCAACATTTACAGTAGATCCTAATGGAATAACAGATGGATCCACCGCAATTAATTTCATTCCTGGATTTGCAGTTAGATTATAGCCTCCCCATGCAGAATATACTTGTTGACCTGGACCATAACCATTTTCAGCAGGATCTGCTGTATAAGCTGTTGCATGTACATAAAATTCTTTTCCACCAGCAGTTGGTTTAGAAGGTTGTGCAGGTTCTACCTTCGAATTATTATTAGCAACAGGTTCAGCTGGTTTATTAGCTTTCTCTTGCTTTTGTTTTTCAGCAATTTCTGCTTGTGCTTTCACTAAAGCTTCTTGCTCAGCCTTTGCAGCTGCTTCTGCTTTTGCACGCTCTTCTGCTGCAATTCTTGCTGCTTCTTGCTCACGAGCAATTGTTTCTTGAACTGCCTTCATATTTGACTCAATTTTAGCCTTTTCTTCTGCTGCTAAATTAAGTTGGCTTGCAATCGCATTATATTTAGCTTGAACTGTTTGTAAGTTATCTTGACGCTTTTTCAAGTTATCTTGCAACTCAGCTTGTGCTTTTGCTAATTTTTGTTTGTCTACTACTAAAGATGCTTCTTTTTCATCAATTGTTTTCTTATCTTCTTCAATTTGACGAAGATCCTGTTCTTGTAGACGTAAAATTTCTTTATCTGCTTCTAGAATAGTAGAAACTGCGTTCATACGTTGTAAGAAATCTGCAAAGTTCTTTGACTCTACTACAACTTCTACTACTAAACTTGTATTTGAACTGTTTTGAACAGAAACCATACGTTTTCTCATAATATCCTTACGAGCAAGGACTTTATCCTCTAAAACGACAATTTCATTCTTTTTTTGCTCAATCTGCTTATGTGTTTCATCGATTTTACGTTGAATAGCAGTTTGATCCTCTTTATTTTTTGCAATTGTATTATTTAAATTATGTAGTTCGTTTTCGATACCTTGAATTTCTTTATTAACAGCTTGCTTCTCTTGCTCTTTCTTTTGCATATCTGCATCGTTTTGCTGCAATTGCTGTTGCATGTTGTTAAGTTTCTCGTCGTTTGACTCTGCTTTTACAGCGACTGTACTAGAAAGAACAATAATTCCTGCTAATACTAGACTACTGATTCGCTTAAAATAGTTCATAATCCGACTCCCTTCTTATACAGTTATACATGATTTATTTTACAGTTTGTTTACAATACCATTAAATACAGTTTATTTTTCATGACGAAAAAAAGGGAATTATGAATAAAATGTAATAGATTCTTAAATATTTAACAATTCCTATATTTAAAAATTATAAAAGATGCTAAAATCCAAATATAGAGAAAATATAACTTCTAAAGGCGGTTGAAATAAATATATGTTTACTCAAAAGAAATCACTCCAACATAAAATTGATCAATTAGAAAGTCGCATACAAGAACTAGAAGCAGAATTAAAACAAAAAGATAGCGAACAACAAGAGACTATTTCTTCTATCCACGATCGTGTACAAAGCGTTGTTCAAGAACATAAACTTGTAAATAACCAACACAATACGCTCCAAAATTTAGTTCAACAATTAAGCTCATGTTTCGAAAATGTTTCAACGCGTACAACACATTCCAATGAATTGAATAATGAAATGTTACAAAAAGAACAAAGCTTAATTCAGTCAATTGAAGAAATCATTGACTGTTCTAATGAAGGAAAAGAATCTGTTCATCGTTTACTTATTGTAATTAATAAATTAGGTGAACAATCTCAGCGCACGTCTAATAGTATGAATCATTTAAGTGAGCGCTCAAAAGAAATCGAACAAATTGTAGAAGTCATCCAAAACATTGCAGCACAAACAAATTTACTTGCTTTAAATGCGAGTATTGAAGCTGCGCGTGCTGGAGAGCACGGTAAAGGATTCGCTGTCGTTGCCAATGAAGTAAGAAAACTAGCGGAAAGTACAGCCGAAAGTACAAAAAACATCGGTAACTTAACGAAAAAAATTCAAGAAGAAATTGAAAAAGCATACGATAACACAAAAGATAATTTGCATTTAGTTGATGAAGGTGTAGAAATGAGTGCCGATACAAACGCTAGAATTGAAAATATTTTAATTATGATTCAAACGTTACAAAGCGGTGCTACAAATGTTATTAAAGCCATCGAAAACCAAAAATCTTGTAATGATGATATATTACGTGAATTCGCTAATACACAACAAATGTTCCAAAAGTTAAATACTACTATTATGAATCATATTCATGATGCTGAGAAAGTCGATGTTCAATTAACGAATAGTCTTGAAGAAACAGTAGTTTCTCATTAATAATAGAAATCCCTTATACTGTTATAAGGGATTTTTATTATATTTCGAATATTTATTTCTTCTCAATATTCATCCGTATCTTTGTTATAATGGACAAGTTGTTTCTTTCGACTAATAAACAAGGAGGTTATTATGGAACAATTTTACTACATTTTAAAATATTTAATTCTTGGTCTGTTCCAAGGACTAACAGAACCAATTCCGATTTCTTCAAGTGGTCACCTCGTTTTAGCACAGCATTTGCTAGGACTAAAAATAGAAGGGTTTAGCTTCGAACTACTTGTTAATTCAGCTTCATTATTAGCTGTATTACTTATTTATAGAAATGATTTAATTCGTCTAACGAAGAATGGTCTATCTTATATATTTACAAGAGCTGAAGACGCAAAATCAGATTTCTTCTTTATTATTTACCTTGTTATTGCGACCATTCCAGCAGGTGTTATTGGTGTTTTATTTAAGGATTACATCGATCAATACTTAAAAGGCGTGAAGATGGTTGGGATTTCCCTTCTTATTACTGCTGTCGGCCTTTGGATTATTAGAAACCTACGTGGACGTAAAAATGATGGTGATCTTTCTATGAAAGATGCAATCATCGTCGGATTAGCACAAGCTTGCGCACTAATTCCTGGAATAAGCCGATCAGGTGCAACAATCGTAGCAGCGATGTTACTTGGTATGAAGCAAGAAACAGCTCTTCGTTTCTCATTCTTACTATATATCCCTGTTAGCTTAGGTGGTTTATTACTAAGTATTACAGACATTGCAAAAGATCCAAATCTAGACACATTATTCGTGCCGTATATCGTTGCGTTTATCGCAACATTTATCATGACGTATATTTCATTAAAATGGTTTATGAACATTATGGCAAAAGGAAATTTAAAATATTTCTCTTTCTATTGTATTATCGTAGGTGTACTTACTCTTATTTTCTTATAAAGTGAAACTTACAAAGCGAAAAGCGAGTCATTCTATTAAACTAGGATGACTCGCTTTTTTTATATCTTTATAATGATAAAGCCCCTCTTACTTTTCTGTACAGTAAGAGGGGGCCTTTTATGCGTATACTTTCTTTTCTTGGCAATACAAACGAATAACATGTTTATTTTGTTGAAATACATCATGCGTTAGGCGGATAATAATAAAATTTCGTTTTGTTTGATCATCATGAACAAAAATCTGTTCTCCCTCCTGAAAATGCCATGCACTTTCAAAAGTTGTAATATGATCCCCACTTACAGAAAAAAGCTCATATCGCATATCTTGTCCCTCTCTCAACTTATGATAATCATAATATTCTTATATTAAATTTAGTATAACTTAATTCCATTGAAATTTGTAATTTTTTCTATTTCGAAATATTTTAATTTTGTTTTTAGACTCTTTTAGCGTTATAATGATAAACGAATTTTCATTGAAAGGAGCTTCATTTTGACTGCATATTTATTTCCAGTAAAAACAGCATTTATTTTATTTCCTATTTTAGCAATGTTTCTCTTACTACCTTTTTTAATATTTAATTACCGAAAGTATGGTTATTTAAATAAATGGCGCTCATTTATTTTATACTCATTATTACTTTACTTATTAAATGCCTTTTTTCTTGTGATTTTGCCGTTACCACAAACATATGATACTTGTAGCCTACAGCTACCTAATACGCAGCACATGCAACTATCACCATTTTATTTCATACAAGAGATTAGTAATCATACCTCGGCAATTTTAACGAAACCAGCTACTTATTTCTACCTATTAAAAGAATCTGCGTTTTTACAAGTAGCATTTAACGTTCTATTAACCGTTCCATTCGGTATTTACTTACGTTATTATTTCCGACGTAGTTTCTTGCAGACTATTTTCATTTCTTTATGTCTTTCACTATTTTTCGAGCTAACCCAAGTGACTGGATTATATGGTATTTATAATTGTGCCTATCGCCTATTTGATATCGATGATTTGTTTTTAAACACACTAGGCGGCGTAATCGGTTTTATCATTGCACCAATATTTACGTACTTCCTTCCGAAAGCAAACGAATTAGATAGTCATATTGATTTAGAAACGAAACCAGTCGGATTCGTTCGTCGCTTTATCGCGATGCAAATTGATTGGATTCTCTTATCTATCGTTGTACCTGTCATTAAAAACAAAGGAAATTCTTTCTTTGTTTCTAATATTCAATCTTACACGAAC
The DNA here is from genome assembly GCF_022095615.2 of Bacillus thuringiensis. Lineage (NCBI taxonomy): Bacteria > Bacillati > Bacillota > Bacilli > Caryophanales > Bacillaceae > Bacillus > Bacillus thuringiensis. The sequence continues at coordinate 696,751 of NZ_CP155559.1, read as the reverse complement.
ATATACGAACTCATTTTCATAACGTGTTCGATCTTTATTTACTTTATTATCATTCCATACTTTACGAATGGAAAGACAATTGGTAAAGCATTGCTTCGTATTTACGTGAAAGGAAAATCAGATCGTATTACGTTGAAGGAGCTATTCATCCGTTACGGTATATTCTACTTCGTTTTAGGCGGAATCAATTATATTCTTTCTAGTAGCTCTATCTTAAATCTTGAAGAGCCTTTAGTATTACTAGTTATATTATTATTCCAACTCGTAATTAACGGTCTATTTATTATTCATGTTTTATTACATGTATTTAGTCGTGATAAGTTACTATTTTACGAGCGCATTAGTCAAACAAGAAATGCGATCGTACTAAAAAAAGCTGACAAGTAATACTTTGTCAGCTTTTTTTCATAATCGTAAATAATTTTTCTGTGTAAGGATTTGAAAACATTTCTGCTTCATCTAATAACTTCCTCACCTTTAGAAACGAATGCAATTCTGGATATATATTTTGTAATTTTTCGTACGTTAACGTATGCATTTTCCCCCAATGCGGGCGTCCTTCATACTTTAAAAAAATTTTCTCCACCTCACCAAAATAAGCAGCATACTTCATACCTTTATACATATGAACAGCAATGTACGCTGAATCCCTTCCGTACGCTGGGCTGAGCCATATATCATCACTTTTCACATAACGGCATTCAATTGGGAAGTGCACTTTATATTTTTTCTTTTCAATAAGGTTTGAAATCTCTTCTACAACGGCCCGCATATATTTTGAAGGAACACTATACTCCATTTCATAAAACGGAACCGCACGCGATGTAGCAAATACTTCATAACTCGGACCAATTATCTTTGTATTCGGTACAGCTTTAGCCGATAATCGACTTACTCCTTTACTTATAGAAGGAAACCATTTACACCCTTTAGATAACAAAGAAAACATCTTATTTTCAAGCAACTCTACCTTTAGTTTATGCCATTTTAAATCACTTTTTTTCCCCGTTGTTTCGTTTGTAAATTTCACTTGCACTTCATCTGAATAAGGAAAAACGAAAAATTCGAAATGGCGATTCTTCTTATATTCATCTAGCTTGTTCATTACAGTAGATAATGACTGTTTTTCACTTTTATAAACGAGTGAATAGGCTGGAATAACCTTCAATTTTATTTTTACAATGATACCTAACATTCCAAGCGACAACTGAAAGGCTCTCCAATATTCCACATTCTCAGATTCCGAACAAACTATACTCTCACCTGTAGATAAAACTGCGGTAATCTCTATAACTTGTGTTGATAAACTTCCAAAGGTAATACCCGTTCCATGAGTCCCTGTACTAATCGCTCCTGCAATCGATTGTGAATCAATATCCCCTAAATTTTCTTGTGCATAACCCTTTTCTTCAAGTAACCTCCCTAAATCATGTAACTTTGTTCCTGCCCACACTTCCGCAGTCATCTTCTTTGCATCAATATTCATAATACCGTTCAATTCATCTAAAGAAACTAAAATTTCTTCCGTTTGTACAAGAGGTGTAAACGAGTGCCCTGAACCGACAACGCGAATTTTCTTCCCTTTTTTTCGTGCAAGCTCTACAACTTCTACTACATCTTGTATACTTTCTGGATACATCGTATAATGCGGTATCCCTTCTACATTCCCTGTCCAATTTCTCCATTTTTGTCCCTTTATAGAAAGCATTGACCATCCCCCCGATATGTTGAATACTCCCCAACAATCTCTCCTTCTTTCACACGATATAAAAAAGGAAACCGCTCACATAACTCCCCAGCTTTACTATGGCGAAACAAGATAGAATCTCCTATCTCGACTCGTTCCTCACCGTTATAAAAAATCGGTGTTTGTACTTCACCAGCGCCTTCTAAAGCTAATAGTTTCGCACCATCTGGCCTCCAAATCTCAGGTTCTTTATCTTTCCCAATTGCGCCTGAAGCAATATATCCACCACCTAGACAAGTGTAAATAGATGGGGCTGGTTTACGCACAACTGGTAAAGCAAATCCGACAGCTGGATGAAATTGCACCTCTTTATAATAATCAAACAGCTTCGGGGCATAAAAAGCAGAACCTATTGTAATCTCCGAAACTGAATTATCTTTCTCAGTTGTTTTTATACTTCCTGTGCCTCCCCCATTTACAAACCTTAGTTCAATACCTAAGTTTTGTATTTCTTTTACGATATATCCTCTTCTTTCTTTAACTTCTAACACCGATTTCTTCTTTAAATACGAAATCACTTTACTTTTCACTCGTTGATTCGGGATGTGATCCCCTACCCCAGCAATTTGAGCTTCATATCCCATTACACCATCTAGTATTAAAAACAATGATTCTTTCACTCTTTTTACTATTTTCAAAGCACCTTGCACATCTTTTACTGGTGATCTGTTTACCCCAAAATGAAATTTTAAAAAACGACTACTCATATCAATATCCAAACAAACACGGAAACACCCTTTAGACTTCTCAGCAATTTTTTCTAAATAAGCGATATGGTCTTCACAATCTACCATACAAGTTATAATGAGCCCTTGCTTTGTTAGCAAACTTATTTCATGTAAGGCTCTTTCATCATAAGCAGGATATCCGAGCAATAAATCATTGAATCCTTGTTTAATTAAAAACAAAGCCTCTCTAGGTGAAAAACACATAATACCTTGAAATCGATCATTTACAGCTAAAATCTTTTGCATAACCGGAACAGAACGTAACGATTTACTCGCTATACGAATCTTCTTATTTCCACTTAATTCTATAATCGATTGAATATTTCTATCTAAAGCCACTTCATCTAAAAATGCACACGGTAATGGAACTTCTTTAAACATTCCTCGATCCACATTTTTTCTCTCCTCTTCTCTATATGTCTTATACATATTGGAAAGAAAGTTTAAATTTCCTCTTACAAAATAAAAAAGTTTCTTCTTATTTAAGAAGAAACTTTTTTAGGACTACTTCATAGAAATAGTCGCCTCTACTGGATAATGATCAGAATAATCATCATACGTATATTTTTTGAGCCATGATGTAACAATCCACTGTGGAGATTTCGGTTGTAATACTTTATTCTCTATAAATGATGGATTCGCATGATCTTTACTTGCAATAATATAATCTAAATACTCGGCAGGGCTATCAGGGAAATTATATTTCGCTATACTGTTTGTCGTCGCATCCCAAGTTGCTGTATGTCCTGTATAAGATGGAATAGAAGCGTGCAATGTTTTGAACATGGATGCGTACTCTGAGTCACTATTGTTCTCTGCATTTATTTTATTCACGTTCATATCACCACCAAATAGGACGTACTCGTCATTTGGTATATTCTTATTTTTAATAAAGTCTTGAATTTCTTTTAACTGGCTTGTACGTACAGATGCAGGTGAAGTTTTTCCGCACATACTATCTTCAGCCTGCAAATGCGTCCCAATTACATGAACGAAACGATCATCTTTCTTAATTTTTGTGTATACAAACCCTTTATTTGATAAATTATCTGGCCCGCATCCTTTTGCAAATACATATTGAATCTTTTCAACGATCGGCCATTTGCTCACGATTGCGACGCCCCCGTCTTCAGGAGTTGAAGATGAATAACTACCTAACGTTTTATCCCATTCATTTCCGTTACTACGACCTAATACCGCTGTTTGATTTGGATACTCTTTCTTCAAGTTTCCTAATAAGCGATTTGAAGCACTATTATCAAACACTTCATTTAATATAACAACATCTTGATTCTTTATATAATCTGCCGACCCAATTAAATCAGCACGCTGACTTTGTCCCCAGTTTGGATATAAGTTTGTTGATAGCATGTACACGTTATGCGTCATCACTTTTAAAGTATTATTTTGATTTGTAGACGTTTCTGCTTGAGCTGAAGATCCTCCGTATAAAACTCCTAAGCCAATCCCAAAGCTAAGTACACCTTTTAGCAATTTACCTTTCACGTTTCATACCTCCATGTGTATAGTGATAAAAAGGCCAAATACTCTATTATGAGATTTGACCTTTTTTTAAATACTTAACGATCTCCGTACGTATCAAACCAAAGCTGAATATATCCGGCAGTAACACGTTGTGCATCCATTAATCGCTTACCTGTCATTGGTGTAACTTCAGCACGCCATTTATCTGCATATTCTTGTGATACAGCTGCTTTTACGAACCAATCTTTCGTATTATCATTTACAATTCCAGAGTAATCTTGTTTAGCTGCTACTGCCGCACCATGAATCCACTCTTCTGGATTTGTACCTTTCCAGTTCCAATATCCATTTCCATCCGTTACTTTATAATTATCTTTAATTGTATCTACAAAGTTTTCATATTTAGAATGGAATCCTTGTGGATACGAAAGGTTTGTAAAGTTTGCCGCATGCATCGGTTGGTTTACATCTCCTAAATAATGAAGAGATAATCCTAAATAGAAGAATGCTTGTTTCATATCTTTATTTTTGTATGAATCACCAGCTAATTTAAAATATTTAGCTCCAGTTTCTTTTGCCTGCTTTGCAAATGGGATATATGTTTTTCCATTGTCTGGATCATAGAAATGTGAAGCAAATGTGCTATTATCATAATAAGGATTTTCATAGTCAGCAGCATAAATACCATTTTCTAATTCCGTACGCCATTCATTTAATTGTGCAACTCGATCTTGTTTTACAAGTGTTGTATTACGAGACATAATATCCATTGCACGGTTTACAATCCATAAATGAGAGTTTACGCCTTCTTTATGTTTATCTTCAGCAGACCAGCGCGGAATAACGCCTACTCTCTGTCCTCCATCGTTTTCATGGGCAAACGCAACACTTTGTAACGGTGCTACTAACGTAATAGCTGCTGCTAAAGCAAGTACTTTCTTTTTCATCTGAAATCCTCCATTTTATAATTGAATTATTGTAAACTTTTTGTTAGGATCCTATGATATCATCTGGTTAACCTATGACTAGAATATCCCACCTTTCATGAAATTTCTATCAATAAATTAAAATATGCAAATGTTCATATCATTATAACTTTATACATAGTGAATATAATGAATGAATGCACTTCTATTGTAATAAAGTATTATTAAGCTACTACAAATACTTGTCTAAACTAATGTAAAAAAAGAGTAAAGCATCCACATGCTTTACTCTTTTTTTCTATTAGATAATATACTCGGCAATTGTACATTAACTGCCAACTTATGAATAAATCCAAACACTAATCCAATCCCAATAAATATGTATAAGATTGTAAATATCTTTCCGAAATCAGTTTGCGGACTAAAATTCCCATCACCAACAGTCGTCAACGTGACCACACTAAAATATAAAGCGTCAAGTGGGCGCAATCCTTCAACTGTACTATAAAAAATCGTACCCGATGTTAATGTTAAAAATGTTAATACGAATAACACTTGAAATTCTTTATCTTTCCACGCTCGTAAACAAGCTTTTAGCATCCGTTTCAATGTCAACATAAATGAGAGCATTAGACTTCCCCTTCCAAACAAAATACCTTTAGTTAAGAGAAAGTCTATCACCTTTCTGTATAGAAAAAAAGTAGCCCTCTTCTATTTCTAGAAAAGAGCTACTTTTTACTATTCTCTATTATTTAGGTGAAACAAGAATTTTCACTTGTGTTTTATCTTTTACAAGTGCTTCAAATCCTTCTTCAACAACTTGGTCCACTGTGATTTTCTTCGTAATTAATTTCTCTGCTTGAATTTGACCAGAGCTAATTAATTTAATAACAGCTGGGAAAATATGACGGTATCCAAGAATACCTATAACTTCTTTTTCTTTTAATACAAGGTTGTTTGGAGTAATTGTCGCATCTTTTTCCCACACACTAACAATTACAGTTTGACCTTCAAAGCTTGTACTTTCAATCGCTTGACGAAGCACTACTTCAACACCTGTTACTTCAAAGCTCACATTTACACCTAAACCATTTGTTAAGTTGCGAATTTCAGCTAACACATCTTGAGTCGCTGGATTCAATACGTAATCCGCACCTGCTAATTTTGCTAACTCTTGACGCTCTTTAGAAAGTTCAACTGCAATAACAGGAGTCGCTCCTGCTGCTTTAGCTGCTTGAATGACAAGAAGTCCAATTGGACCACAACCAAATACTGCTACAGCTTCCCCTTCTTTTAATTTACTTTGACGTACTGCATGAACTGCTACCGCTGCTGGTTCTACAAGCGCACCTTGTTCATACGTCATTTCATCTGGAATATGGTGAACCATATCTTCTGGTACTACTGTATATTCAGAGAAACCGCCGCCGTCCCCGCCAAGACCGTGGAAAACAAGTTGTTCACAAACATTGTAATGTCCATGTTTACAAGCTTCACATTTACCACAAGAATAAATTGGTTCTACAACGACGCGATCTCCCACTTTATGAGAAGTAACGCCTTCACCGATTTCAACTACCTCACCACTAAATTCATGACCTAAAATAACCGGTGCTTTTACATGTGTTAATGGATGCTCTTCTGTTGGAATAAAAATAGGTCCTGCTAAATATTCATGCAGGTCTGTCCCACAGATACCACACCATTTAACTTTAATCTTAACTGCTCCTGGTTTTACAGTTGGTTCTGGTACTTCCTCTACTCGTACATCACGTTGATTATGCCAAAGTAATGCTTTCATGTTTTATACATCCCTCTCTACGTATATACTTAACCTGGTGAAGTTTACAAATCTATTATAATACTTTCATCCATATATTTCAAAAAAACAATCTCATTTTCACTAAATTTTAACAAATAACGTTCAATATTTTGTCACTTTGTACTTTTTTCCACATCTGTTAATGCTAATTTCATTGCGGTTGAAATTAGCATTATGCCATAATAGCATAGGAGAGGTGAATATCGCTTGAAATATTTTATTTACTTTATTGTTATCGTAGCGTTTCTAGATACATTTTCACAATTACCTATTATGAGTACGTTCGCTCAAAGTCTTGGAGGATCTCCTCTTATTATTGGGCTAGTTGTCGGTATGTACTCATTCGCTAATATGATTGGTAATATTATTGCTGGCGCTGCTGTCGATAAATTTGGTGCAAAAAAAATACTTTATATAAGCATGGGACTTACGAGTTTCATAGTCTTGTTATACACCGTTGTTCAAAGTGGTGAACAACTATTAGTTGTGCGCTTTATGCACGGCTTTAGTGATGGATTTTTAATTCCTGCTGCCTTTACGTTTTTATCAAAACAAACAAATACAGCAAGACAAGGTAAGGCAATGGCTCTATCTGGTGCTGCTGTTGGAACAGCGGCAATTGTAGGACCAGCTTTCAGTGGTATTATGAAAGCTACCGCTGGTATAGAGTGGGTGTTCATTACTATTTCTATTTTAATGGTCCTTGGTACAATCGTATCTCTATTCTTCTTACCAAATAACGTATCAAGAAAAGATACTTCAAGAACACAAATGATGAACAAAGAAAATATGATTGAACTATTGAAATCAGAACCGTTATTACAAGCATATATTGGTGCTTTCACACTAATGTTTTCACAAGGGATTGTGACTTATATGTTACCAGTGAAAGTTGAGGCATTAGCACTTAAAGCATCTACAACAGGCATGATGTTAAGTGTATTCGGAATTACCGCTATCCTCTTCTTCTTACTGCCAACAAATCGTATTTACGATCGATTTAATCGCTCAAAACTCATGCTAATCGGGATTGCAGTAATGGCATTCGCGCTATCTTTACTTGGATTATTCGCAACAAAAGGTATGCTCTTTATCGTTATGATGATTTATGGCATTGGATTTGCTATCCTTTTCCCATCCATAAATGCATTACTTGTTGAAAATACGACAGATGATAAGCGCGGAAAAGCATTCGGATTGTTTTATGCTTTCTTCTCATTAGGAGTTGTTGCTGGATCCTTTACAGTTGGTGCAATCGGGGCATCCCCTAGCGTCAGCTTCGTTATCGGAACTGCATTCTTAGTAGCATTTGCTGGAATGATTTATGTCAGAAGCAAAGTAAAAGGCAAAGACAAAGTAAAAAAGACAATGATAGGATAATTCCATCATTGTCTTTTTTTAAAATGCATATTGATATAGCCCGTAATATAATGGCAGCGTTGGAATAATACCAATTAATTTGAATATAAAAGGTAACTGGTCATCCTTCTCTTCATATAAACGTAAAACAAAAACTGCAGTTAAAGTCCAAATGATGCTAAACACAAAGATGCATTGCCAAACGATCAGCGTCAATATTTGTACATCAAAAACAAATCCAAATAGTCCTATCCATGTAATAATAGACACTACAAAATCAAACTTTTGAATCGGTGTTTGAAACATCCCTCTTACTAACGAAGTAATAGCTAATATCGCTACAATTACTAAATAAATTTTCCACAACATAATGATAAACTCCTATTCAATTCAACTTTTAACTCTCAACAAACCATATTTAATGAATAATATGGCATTATATTTTTCATAGAAATAATACAACGGATAACAAAATAAGAAGAAAATAAGTACAGTTGGTACATCATCTATAATAGAAAAATATTTTACTAGTAATTCCTTAGTACTCTCTCCAATTATAATAAACAGTGGAATGATACAAATTGCCGCTAATATTAAGCATGGTGTGATCCTCATTTCTTTTAATTTCACCTTACAATGTGGACACCTGAATGAAAAAGGATGCGGGAGATCCATAATATGTTGCGCAGTAATATTCCCTTCACACTGTGGACATTCAATTATTTCTTTCATTTAACTCACTCCTTTCTATCCATAAAAAAGAGCCCTATCCAATAGCGCTCTTTTTTGCCAAATATATTACTTTTGTGTGTAGCTAATTAACAATGTAAATAAATTGAATGGTAAAGGCAATACTACATTTCTTCCTTTACAAAAAAAGTGTATAAATACCGACGATACTTCGACAATTTCCTCGGAAATATTTTCTTTCCCCACATAATTTGATACACTACATGTGAACAGACACTTATATTACATAAGCTAAAATAATAACTTACTGTACAAATTTAAAAAGCACACTCTTCCTATGAAGAATGTGCTTTTCGTTTATTAACGTTTAATCCAAACAGCCCCTGCCGATTTATCCTCTGCCTGTCCAACAACTTGGAATTTAAGTCCAAGGTTTGGAACTTTTCTTCCTGCGTCTGCAATTTGTTTATTACTATATACTTTTGAATCATCAAAAGTTGTAACACCTTGTATTCCAGAATAGTTAAACTGTCCACGTGTTAATGAATTTGCACTCCATGCTGGTGTTTGATCAAATGAAAATGCAGCGTCTGCAATTTGCATACCTGTATTACCGTAAGTTGGTCTTCCGTTTAAGTTGCCAACAAATGCCTCTGGATGCGAATCTACAACACCAAGGAACCCTTCACCTGGATGCACCCCAACCCAGTTATCTTTGAAGCTATCATCTGCATACCAAACGACAAGACCTGTATTATACACTGGGCCTTTCCCTGCTTTTAATCCATTATCTGATCCCGCATAGTTTCTCCACTCTAAGTAGTAATAATGTGCTTTCTTTTCTGTTCCATCAGAAACAACAAAACCATTTAACTTCATTTTAGACTGTTCTTCTGCATCATCAGAAAATACAACTTGTCCATCAACAGTTACATTTACATTATCCATTGCGAAACCTTTATATGTTACAGCCGGATCTGTAATATAGTCGAATTGTAGTTTCACTTTCTTCCCTTTAAATTGACTTAAATCGTATGATTTATCAATCCATTTCCCATCTGTTGTATCTTTATCTTCTTGGACTATCTTTTCTCCCAGTCTATCAATTAATATTTTCGTTCCATCTTCTGTTACTGCATGTACTTCGACAAAATCACACTCTGCTTCTAACTCATAATTTGCTTTATAATCGAATTTTGCATTTGTTCCTTTTGTTAAGTCAAAGAACGGTGTTTCTAATGTTGTATGCATATCATCGCCTCTTGTACTATAATATGCATGCTTTCCAAACTCCGGTTTAATCGTTTCAACACTTTTACCTGGTAAGTTAACACGTACAACGCCTGGACGATTGGATTTCGTAACACTTTGATCAATATATGTAGGAATTCCTACTCCACGCTTAATTTTATCGTAATCTACTTCTAAAATTTTTGCCCAGTTGCCACCCATATTCTTTTGCAAGAAATCTTTATTTTGTGGTGAGAAACTAGTTGGCTCTGTTCCTGCAATTTTCCCTGTCCAACTACCTCCACTCATTAATGACCAAGCTTCGACAGGTGAACCAGTTCCAGTATATTTCGTGTCATATTCATCCGGTAGGCCAAGATCATGTCCAAATTCATGCGCAAATACACCTACTGCTCCATCTTCTGGTTCAATTGTGTAATCATGCGCTGCTACTTTTCCACCAAAGTAATCTACCTTTGATTTTGTCCCTTCAACCGCTACTGGATCTATTGCTAATTTTGAACGATGTGACCAAATTGCATCATCACCTAATTTACCGCCACCAGCTTCTTGACCAACGCCAGCATGGATTACCATTAAATGATCAATTACACCGTCAGGTTCATTTTGATTTCCATCACCATTTGTATCATATCTATCAAATTGATCAAATTGAGATAAATCTAGCCCTTTCTCAGCAGCTGCATGTAAAGCTTCTTTCACTAAATCACGTGCGCCTTTTGGCCCTTTATTATCGTGACCACTACTACCATCAGCACCGTAGTCAGACGCTTTCCCTGGGACAGTTAGCCATTCCGTTACATATCCATCCGTCGTATAACTACCGCCAGACTGCTCTTCATAATATTGTTTAAATGTTTTTACTTTCGAACCATCAAATAATGTATAAGGCTCATTACCAAACAACATCTTTTGATAATGCTCTCTACTAAAGTCATTCGAATACATATACCCTGGCGTTTGATCAATATTATTATGTTTATAATCACTAAATTCAACGAGTAATACTAATACTTTATCAGTTCGAACAGATCCCTTATACGGTGCTTGCTTTGCTTTAGAAGTTGGAACTTGTCCATTCAATTGCTTTTTATTTGGTTCTGGCTTTTGCTCAGGGCTAACATTTTTTTCAGGTTTTTTTACCTTTTCCTTTTCTTCCATTTTTTTCTCTTTTACTTTTTTCACAAAATCAGAGGCCTCTTTAGCAGTATCCGCTGGAAGAATTTCTTTATTTGCCTGATCGCCTTGTTTCTTTTCAATATACTTTTCTACAGCTTTTTTCGTTTCTTCTTTAGAAGATGCTGGATTAATTGTTCCTCTTTCTTTCAACGCTTCCGCTAAACGATCTTCTTGAATTAAATTGTAATCAATTGGTGTTGTAGATACATTTTCTTTCTCTTTTGCTGGCGTTTCTGCGTATGCTAGCGGAGTACTCATTACAGATGTGCATCCGATAATTGCCGCAATTGCTAATGATGACAACACTTTAAATGGCGCTTTTCTTCTCATTCTATTTCTCTCCTTTTATAAAACTTAAAATTCAGATAAATCAGTGCATTCAAATCGAAATCCCTATTTTCTGCCCTCCCTATATAAAAAGGCATAATTCTATAAACGTTAAGCTTTCTGTTATAGAATCATGCCCCTCCAGTTTTCTGGTCAGAACCTCTACCTTTTTATGTCGAAATATGAAAAATAAAAAGTGATTTGATATATATTAAATAGCTTATATAACAAATTTAAAAGACAATATGCAAAATTGCATGAAAATTCTTTTAAATAAAAAAAGAACCCTAGTCAATTAAACTAGGATTCTTGATTTTCTATTATTTCTCTTGTGTTTTTTCCCAATCAGCTAAGAACTTCTCAATTCCTTGATCTGTTAATGGGTGCTTCACTAATGAAGCAATTACGTTTGCTGGGATTGTTGCAATATGTGAACCGTTTAATGCTGCTTCTGTTACGTGAACACTGTGACGTACAGATGCTGCAATGATTTCTGTTTCAATGCCGTGAATTGCAAAGATTTCTGCGATTTGGCGGATTAGGTCCATACCGTTATGACCGATATCGTCTAAGCGACCTAAGAATGGTGAAACGTATGTTGCACCAGCACGAGCTGCAAGTAATGCTTGAACTGCTGAGAATACTAATGTAACGTTTGTACGAATTCCTAAGTCAGAGAATGCTTTTACTGCTTTTAAACCTTCTGTTGTCATTGGAACTTTTACAACAACGTTTGGAGCAATTTTCGCTAACTCTTTTCCTTCTTCGATCATTTTATCAGCTTCTAAGCTAATTACTTCTGCGCTTACAGGTCCTTCTATAAAGCTGCAAATTTCACGAATACGCTCGTGGAAATCTACGCCTTCTTTTGCTACAAGTGATGGATTTGTCGTTACTCCAGCTACTACGCCTAATGCATTTGCCTCTTTAATTTCGTTAATGTTTGCTGTATCAATAAAGAATTTCATTTGTTATTCTTCCTTCCTAATTTTCATTTTATATTTATTTGTTTTTCTTAATAAGCTCTAATTCAATCGGAATAGATTTGTCCACCTTTTTACCTTGCGTGATCTCTTTTGCTGTTTGCATCGCCTTCTCCCCGATTAATTCCGGTTTTTGAGCAACTGTTGCAGCCATACGCCCATCATTAACCGCTTTTACAGCATCTTCTGTTGCATCAAAACCAACAACGACTACATCTGTTTTTCCAGAAGACTTCAATGCTTCAAGTGCCCCTAATGCCATTTCATCGTTATGCGCAAACACGGCTTTAATATCACCATTTGCTTGCAAAATGTTTTCCATAACAGATAATCCTTTTGCTCTATCAAAATCAGCTGCTTGTTTTGCAACTACTTTTAAAGACTTATCAGCTACGTTATGGAATCCTTTCCCGCGCTCACGAGCAGCAGAAGAGCCAGGGATTCCTTCTAATTCAGCAACATTTGCTCCCACGCCAACTAATTCACGAATGTAATCACTAGCCATTTGACCACCTTCAATATTATTAGAGGCAATGTGCGAAACAACTTTACCTGAATTTGCAACGCGGTCTACAGTAATAACAGGGACATTCGCTGCATTTGCCGCACTTACTGCTGAAGCAACAGCATCTGAATCGGTTGGATTAATAACAACTACATCGACACCTTTTTGAATTAAATCTTCAACATCATTTGTTTGCTTTGCTGCATCATTTTGTGCATCAACAGCAATCAACTCAATGCCGCTTTCTTTCGCTTTCTTTTCTGCCCCTTTTTTCAAAGTCACAAAAAATGGATTGTTTAAAGTTGAAACAGAGAATCCAACTTTAATAGTTTTATTTCGACCTTTATCGCTAGAATCCTTTGCCCATTCTGGTGGTTCCATTGAACAACCAGCAGTAATGACCATAATACATGCAACGAGTATAAGTAACCATTTCTTCATGAACTGTCCCTCCATTACGCTTCTTTTCGACGATCAATTAATACAGCTAGTAAGATTACAAGTCCTTTTACAACTTGTTGGAAGAAAGAAGATACGCCTAATAAATTTAAACCGTTATTTAGTACACCGATAATAAGTACACCGATGAATGTACCAACAATCCAACCTCTTCCCCCAGAAAGACTTGTTCCACCTAATACAACTGCTGCAATTGCATCTAATTCGTAAGAAGTACCTGCAGTCGGCTGTGCAGAATCTAGTCGTGATGTTAAGACAATACCTGCAAGCGCTGCCAAAATTCCGGAAAGACCATAAATCATTACTTTAATTCTCGTAACATTAATACCTGATAATGCTGCTGCTTCTTCATTTCCACCAATTGCAAATGTACGGCGACCAAATGTCGTTTTCTTCAAAATGAAGTACAGTACTGCGAAAGCGACCATCATTGTAACAGCTGGTACCGGAATACCGAGAAAATAACCGCGGCCAAACATTTGGAACATTAAATGATCACCAAGACCAGTGATCGGACGTCCGTCCATATAAACAAGCGTCAACCCGCGAAAAATAGTCATTGTTGCTAAAGTTGCAATAAATGGGGCTACTTTTCCCTTCGCTATGATGATACCGTTTACAATTCCCATTACAAGACCAGCTAATAATCCAACTGCCATTGCAAGGAACGGGTCCATGCCACTTGCCATCATTCCAGCAACAAGGGCACTTGATAATGCTAAAATAGAACCTACCGATAAGTCAATACCCCCTGTTAAAATTACAAAGGTCATTCCGAATGCAATAAGCGCATTAATCGATACTTGACGCAGTATATTAAATAAATTTGGAATCTCAATAAATGCTGGATTTAAAGCTGTAATTACGACGATAATTAATACTAAACCGATTAAAGAACCGAGTTGTTGTAATACATTCCCCTTCTTAGCCATCCTTACTCTCCCCCTGTAGCTAGTGCCATAATAGACTCTTGTGATGCCTCATCTTTCTCTAAAATGCCGCCGACTTTTCCTTCATGAATAACAAGAACGCGATCACTCATTCCTAAAACTTCTGGAAGCTCAGATGATACCATAATAACGGCATCCCCTTGCTCTGTAAGCTTATTCATAATAGAGTAAATTTCTTTTTTCGCCCCAACATCTACACCCCTTGTTGGCTCATCTAAAATGAGTAACTGCGGGTGGATACCTAGCCATTTTGCAATAACGACCTTTTGCTGATTTCCACCAGAAAGAGATTTCACCGTTTGCTCTCCACTAGCTGCTTTCACATTAAGAAGTTTCATCATATCCGCTGTAAACTGTTGTTCTAGTTCGTTACTTAAGACACTTCCCTTTGAAAGACTTTCTAAATTCGGTAAAGCTAAATTTTCTCGAATTGAGAAATCTAACACTAACCCTTCAGATTTTCTATCCTCTGTAATAAAAGCTATTCTTTGTCTAATCGCATCTATCGGACTATCAATCTTTACTTCTTGTCCATTTATAAAAATTTGGCCAGAATCTAAAGGTTCGTATCCAAATATCGCTTTCATAATATCTGTACGACCAGCTCCCATCAAGCCAGCAACACCAAGGATTTCACCTTTTCTCACTTGAAACGAAATATTTTCAAACTTCCCTTTTTTCGTTCCGTTACGCATCTCAAAAATGACATCGCCAATTTGACTATTTCGCTCTGGGTAACGTTCACCAATGCTGCGCCCCACCATCATACTCACTACTTCATCAAATGATGTTTCCGGAATAAGTCTCTTTCCTACGTATTCCCCATCACGTAAAATCGTAATGGCATCACATATTGAAAAAATTTCTTCCATTCGGTGTGAGATATAAACGAACGAAACGCCTTCTTTACGTAATTTATTAATGACAGTAAACAACGTTTCAATTTCACGATCTGTTAATGCAGCTGTAGGTTCATCCATAATAATAACGCTCGCGTTTGTCATTAACGCTTTCGCAATTTCGATAATTTGCTGTTGTCCAACCGATAACTCTCCTGCCAACATAGCGCCTTTTACATGTAATCCTAATTCTGCTAGTTGCTGCTGCGCAATCGCGTTCATTTGACGCGTACGTAAAATACCTGTCTTCCCATACATTAACTCTTTACCGAGAAACATATTTTCAGCTACCGTTAAATTCGGTAATATGTTCAATTCTTGATGTATAAATGCAATACCGTACTCTTCAGCTTCTTTTGCATTTTTAAAAGTTCGTTCTTGGCCATCAATCGTGATTGTTCCACCATCTCTTTTGTATACACCTGTTAAAATCTTCATGAGCGTTGATTTACCCGCTCCATTTTCCCCCATCAATGCATGGACTTCTCCTGTTTCAATCATAAACTGTGCATTCTTCAAAACAGAATTGCCATTGAACGCCTTTGAAACGTTTTTCATTTCAATATGCATTCTCATCACTTCCCTTTATTAAAAAATCACGCCTGCATGTAAAATTACATTGGCATAAGGCGTAGCCTCGCCTGTACGAATAATCGCCTTCGCTTTCTTTGTATGCTCTTTAAATTGTTCATGAGATACATATTCAAATGCTGGTTCTATTAGTTTCAGCTCTATTTCTTTATTTACTTCCGCATTATTGTTAATGACTTCTTCTGCTAATGTTACTTTTTCAATTGCCATATCATCAGCTACCACTTGCAATACGTCTAAAAAACTTGGTTTTCCAAGCTCAACAGCTAAATCAATTCGTTTTACTCCGTCAGGAATTGGTAAACCACAATCAGCGATTACAATCGTATCTGTATGCCCGAGTGAAGCAAGGACTGATGCCATCTCACTGTTTAATACACCGTGCTTTTTCATCCGACAATCACCTGCACTTCACATACTTTATCTCTCGTTGGCATACCACCTTGCGCCCCAAGCTTCGTTACAGAAAGACCACCAGCAATATTCGCAAAACGAATTGCTTTTTGAAGTGCTTCTCCTTCAGAAAGCGCAACTGCTAATGCTCCATTAAATGTATCACCAGCTCCAGTCGTATCTACTACATCAACAGCAATGCTAGGAACATGTACAATCTCCGTACCATTATGGAAACGAACACCGTTAGAACCTTCTGTCATCAATAATTTATTTGGATATTTAGCTAGTAAATCTTCAATTGGTGATGTGAAATCATCTAACACGATACGGCACTCATGTTCATTTGGCGTAATATAAGTTGCCTTTTCTAAAATAGCTTCTGATAACACTTGTGCTGGCGCTGGATTTAGCATAACCGGGATTTTGTGTTCCTCGCAAATAGACAATACATATTTTACTGTTTCAAGTGGAATCTCTAGTTGAAGAACAACCATATCTGCTTTTATAAGAAGATCTTTTGAACGATCTACAACCGACTCATTTACAAGAACATTCGCCCCTTGCACGACAACAATACTGTTATCCTCTTCTGCTAAAACGATATGAGCAATTCCTGTCGCCACATCTGTAACCGGTACCACATAGTCGATAAAAACGCGTTCGTTCTCTAAATTTTTCCTAACTACAGTTCCATAATTATCGTTTCCTACCGCTCCAACCATCGCTACATTTGCGCCTAATCTAGCTGCAGCAACCGCTTGGTTGGCTCCTTTTCCTCCTGGAATTGTATGAAATGCTTCACCAATTACTGTTTCCCCTGCTTTCGGACGTTTTTTTGAAACGGCCACTAAGTCCATTGAAATACTGCCTACTACTGCAATATTTGGCATCTGTTTCATCTCCTTACTTCGTTGTATTTCGTTCTATAATTTCAATCGGTAAACGATAGTGTTTCTCTTCTAATATATTTCCTTCCATCTGCTCTAACAGCAGTTCTGTTGCAATTTTCCCCATTTCATAAATTGGCTGTGCAACAGTTGTAATAGATGGATACATCATCTCTGTTAAAGAAATTCCATCGAATCCGATAATTTGTAAATCATCCGGAATAGAAATTCCCTTTTGAAGGGCAGCCTTTACAATACCTATTGCAATTAAATCATTCCCAGCAACAATTCCATCAATATGTGGGTATTCTTCTAATAGTTCCACCGCTACACGCTCACTATTAGCTGGATCAAATGTACTCTCTGCAATCATATAAGAAAGATTATTTTGCGTAATTACGTCTACAAAGCCTTCAAAACGTTCATTCGCTGTGCTTACGTCACGCGGTCCGCGAATATGTGCAATATGTTTGCAGCCTTTATCTATTAATAACTTTGTCGCGGCCTGACTTCCCGCATAGTTATCTGCATATACAGTAGGAATACGCTCATTAAACATACGGTCAATTGCAACAACTGGAACAGACAACTTCATGTAATTAACACTATTTTGTGGATTTGTTGCTACAATAAATCCATCCACATTATTTTGCCTAAGTACATCAATATATTGCTTTTCTTTCTCTAGACTCTCATCAGAGTTACAAAGGACAACTGTGTATCCTTGCTGATGCGCTACATCTTCTACGGCACGTGCAACTTCTGGAAAGAATGGATTCACGATATTCGGAACAACTAAGCCAATTAAACGAGATTTCTTGTTATACAATGAACGCGCTACTGTACTAGGTTTATAATCTAGCATCTCAATTGCTCGCTCTACTTTCTTTAATGTATCTTCATGAACATATCCATTTTTATTTAACACTCTGGAAACGGTCGCAACAGATACTCCCGCTAATTTCGCAACGTCTTTAATCGTACTCATTCTATTCCCTCTCCATTTCATGTAACCGTTTACAGAAAATAATATAACGTATTTCTATAAATACGTCAATCATTTCTCACGAAAAAGCTTTTAAGGTTATACTCAAAAAAGCACCGCCATAAGGCGATGCTTTTTCATTACGAATATGATACAGTTTGTTCTTTTTCTTCTGCGGCTGGCTCTTCAGCACCTTTTTTACGATCCGATAGTTTAATCTTCTGTAAGAAAATCGTAAAGATAGCGCCCACTACAATGAATACTAATCCTGTTAGAAATACAGTATGAAGTGAGTCTACTAAAGAATTTTTCAAGATTGGTACAATGCTGCTAGCGAATGCTTCTGGCATTTGTTTTAATGCCTCTGGGCTAAATAGCATCGAATATAAACCTTGTGGATCTGTATGAATCATATCTTTAAATTTTGTTACCATTTGTCCCGCTTCTTTCGGGAATGTATCTAATACAGGTACTAATTTATTTGTTAATGTTGTACCTGAAGTGTTATTCATGATTGACCCTAAAATTGTAATACCAAATGTTCCACCGATTTGACGGAAGAACTGACTTGATGATGTTACGACACCAAGATCTTTTTTCGGGAAACTTTCTTGTAAAGCTAATGTTAATGTCGGCATTACAAGACCCATTCCTAAACCGATAATACTCATATAAAAAGTAGCAGTAAGTTTAGTCGTGTGCATATCCATCGTTGTTAATAACCAGAAACCACCAGCCATAATAAGCATCCCTGTAATAATTTGTGGTTTCACACCAACTTTTAATACAAGTTGACCACCGATAATACTCATCACAATCATTGTAATCATCATTGGTGTCATAATTGTTCCTGATTCAGCAGCACTTACTCCTACAATTCCTTGCATAAAGAATGGTACGAACATAATAGCACCAAACATTCCGATACTCATAAAGAAACCAATCGCATTCAGTATTGTAAATGTGCGATTTTTAAAGAAATGCATCGGTAAAATTGGTTCTTCTGCTTTCGTTTCAACAATAACAAAGCTAACAATACCAATTAGAGCTAATGCAAACAACCCGATAATTTGCCAAGAATCCCACGCGTAATCTTTTCCACCAAACGTTAACGCAAGTAATAAGCTTACAACACCGAGAATCATCGTAAAGATTCCAGCGATATCAATTTTAATTGGTCCCGTTTGTTTATGTGATTTTAATCCCATTGCAATAAAGATTGTCGCTAAAATACCAACTGGTAAGTTAATGTAGAATACCCATCTCCAGTTCACCGCATCTACAATCCAACCACCCACTTGTGGTCCAATTACAGAAGCAAGACCGTATAACGCACCAAAAATACCTTGCCATTTCGCACGTTCTTTTCCCGTAAACATATCTCCGATAATAATCATAGCCATTGGCATCATAATACCGCCACCAAGACCTTGAATACCACGGAAAATAATTAATTCTGTCATACCATTTGCCATACCACATAACGCCGAACCAATCATAAAGATAACTAGTCCTGTAATATATACGTTACGACGGCCAAGTAAATCCGCTAATTTACCTGCAATTGGTACCACTGTCGTTGATGTTAACATATAAGCTGTTGTTAACCACGTCATTAAGCTTAATCCGCCTAGTTCACCGACGATACGCGGCATTGCTGTACCAACGATTGTTCCATCTAATGCAGCAAATAGCATCGCGATTATTAAACCGATTAACAGCAACTTTCTATTTATGTTTTCTTGTTGCTCCATGTAATCTCCTCAATTCCTCTTAGTTATTCTCTTTTTTCTCTTGTGTCCCGCAAATAATTATTTCTAACTTCTCAAAGAGACGTAACAAATCTTCTCTTTCTTGTAATTCTAAATGTGAGAAATATTTTGCAATATGCTCATTACGAGCTGTCATTGCCTCTTCTACTCTTGCTTTCCCCTTTTTTGTTAACTCAATGATGACAACACGACGGTCATCTTTGTCGTGATAGCGCTCTACAAGCTCTTGGTCAATTAGGCGATCAATCATCACTGTAATTGCACTAGGCTTTACATACATCTTTTTTGCTAATTTTGTCGCTCTTGAAGCACCGTAATGATCTAAAATCTTTAAAATATAAAACTGCGGTGGTGTAAGTCCTGTTGCTTGCATTTGTTCTAATAACTCCGTCTGCATTTTCTTTCCAATCGAAAAGGCAAGAGCTTGAATTTTATCGATATGCGTCATATCATTTGGCATGTTATCCACCTCTTATTTAAGCAATAAAATATTTAACGTATTTAAATATTAATACCACGAATAAAATACGTCAACACTTTTTATTTATAAAAACGTTTACATTTCTGTCACAAAGTTGTATAATTTTCGACGAAGTTAATATTGACAGTCACGGAGAATCGGAGTATAAGGCTATGAATCATAAAAAAGGAAACTTTTTTATATTTCATGGCCTTTTTATATTCTCTCTGACTTACAACATTTCGAATTCATTAGGGGAGGATTTTCATTTTATGTTTTTCACACAATTATTTAAACCTGCACCCCACGCGGAACGCTTACCAGCTGATCGCGTTGATAGCGAATACCGTAAATTACGTTTACAAGTATTC
Organism: Bacillus thuringiensis; assembly: GCF_022095615.2. Classification (NCBI taxonomy): domain Bacteria; kingdom Bacillati; phylum Bacillota; class Bacilli; order Caryophanales; family Bacillaceae; genus Bacillus; species Bacillus thuringiensis. The sequence continues at coordinate 675,979 of NZ_CP155559.1, read as the reverse complement.
TTGGGTATCTTCATCGGCTATGCAGGTTACTACTTTGTTCGAAAAAACTTTTCACTAGCAATGCCATACTTAATCGAACAAGGCTTTAGTAAAGGAGAACTTGGGGTTATCCTTTCAGCAGTATCTATCGCTTACGGATTAAGTAAATTTCTTATGGGTATCGTATCCGACCGTTGTAATCCTCGCTACTTTTTAGCAGCTGGGCTATTTTTATCAGGTATCATTAATATTATTTTCGGCTCATTTTCTTTCATTACAACGAGCATTATACTCATGTTTGTCCTTCAGTTTTTAAATGGATGGGTACAAGGTATGGGCTGGCCTCCTTGTGGTCGTACGATGGTTCACTGGTTCTCTATTAGTGAACGTGGTACAAAAATGTCTATTTGGAACGTTGCTCATAATGTCGGTGGCGCACTTATGCCTTCTCTTGTAACATTAGGGTTATATTTCTTTGCAAATGACTGGCATAGTATTTTTTACTTCCCAGGTATTCTTTCAATTTTAGTTGGTATTTATGTGTTAATTACGATGAGAGATACACCTCAATCTTGTGGATTACCTTCTATTGAAGAACATACTGGAGAATATCCATCAGATGAAAAAGTAAAAGATCGAGAACGCGAACTTTCAGTAAAAGAAATTTTATTTACATACGTACTAAACAATAAATTCTTATGGTACATCGCTATCGCGAACGTTTTCGTTTATTTCGTACGTTACGGCGTTGTAGACTGGGCTCCTACTTATTTAGTAGAGGAAAAAAGTTTCACTCATAGTAGCTCTCGTACAGCTTATGCTCTATACGAATGGGCTGGTATTCCAGGTACACTTCTTTGCGGCTGGATGAGTGATAAACTGTTTAAAGGGCGCCGTGCACCTGCCGGTATTTTATTTATGGTTGGTGTATTTATCGCCGTTCTTGTTTACTGGCTAAATCCTCCTGGTAATCCAATGGTTGATAGTATCGCACTTGTCTCAATTGGATTTTTAATTTATGGACCTGTTATGTTAATCGGCCTACACGCACTAGACTTAGCACCAAAAAAAGCTGCTGGAACTGCTGCTGGTTTAACTGGGTTCTTCGGTTACCTAGGTGGAGCTACTTTTGCTAGCGCAGCTATGGGCTTTATCGTAGATGCATTCGGATGGGATGGCGGATTCATCTTATTACTTGTATCTTGTGTACTTGCAATGTTCTTCCTTGCTCTTACTTTAAAGACAGGATCTGCAAAACCAAAACAAGCTTAATTACTAATATTATTCTTATCAAAAAAAGAGAGACTGTTCTTTCCAGAACACCTCTCTTTTTTCTACATATAATACTTTTTTCTTACAAAAGATTTATTTCCCTCTCTTATTCATGTTAGCGTTTTCAAATCACTCCAACCACTTATACAACTGCATCCAATCTCTATATAAAAAGATTTTTGAATATTTTTTCAACTTATCCTTGTCAAACATTGTCAATTTATATTAAAATAACAACAACATACAAAATATTTAGTCTTTTCTGAAAAGATGGAGGGATAGCCATGAAGAATCCACTTCTTCGCATTGAAAACTTACAAACTTCCTTTCGCATACAAGATCACTATCATGCAGCAGTTGATGATGTCTCGTTAACTGTCCATGAAAATGAAATTGTCGCGATAGTTGGTGAATCTGGTTGCGGAAAAAGTGCACTTGCCCTTTCTATTATGCGACTGCATAATGAAGCAAATACAAAATTACAAGGGCAGCTTAACTATAGAGATAAGGATTTACTAACTATGTCGACCGCAGAAATGAATAAAGTACGCGGATCAAACATCGGTATGATTTTCCAAGAACCTCTTACAGCACTCGATCCTCTTATGACAGTTGGAAAACAAATCGAAGAAAACTTAGACTACCACACAAGCCTTTCAAAAATTGAAAAGAAAGAGCGCACCTTAGAACTACTTCATCAAGTTGGTATTCCAAAACCAGAACTTACATATAAACAATACCCACACGAATTATCTGGCGGAATGAGACAAAGAATTGTTATCGCAATTGCAATTGCTTGTAACCCAGCACTCATTATTGCGGATGAGCCAACAACGGCACTTGACGTAACCATCCAAGCACAAATTTTAGACTTACTAAAGTCTATTCAAGAACAAACAAAAATGGGCATCATTTTAATTACACATGATTTAAGTGTTGTTGCAGAAACAGCTGATCGTATCGTCGTTATGTACGCTGGACAAGTTGTAGAAACAGGTAAAGTTGAAGAGATTTTTAATAATCCTCTTCACCCCTATACTCGTTCTCTATTAAACTCAATTCCATCTGCATATGGTGAAAAAGAAAAATTACATGTAATTCAAGGCGTAGTTCCTTCGTTAGCGAAGCTTCCTCGCTCAGGTTGCCGTTTCCAAGCTCGAATTCCATGGATTAGACCTGATCAACACGAGGAAAATCCAATTTTACACGAAGTAAAACCAGACCATTGGGTGCGTTGTACTTGCTACAAGCATTTCAACTTCCAACATAAGAAAGGAGATGACGTAACTCATGGCACTGCTTAAAGTAGAAGATTTAAAAGTACATTTCCCAATTAAAGGTGGTTTCTTCGGCCGCACATTAGATCACGTGCGTGCTGTCGATGGTGTAAGTTTTGAATTACAACCGGGTGAAACATACGGGATCGTTGGTGAGTCAGGAAGTGGCAAATCAACAACGGGTAAAGCAATTATGCATTTAACGAAAGCAACAGAGGGTAGCATTCATTTTAATAATAGAGATTTAACAAAGTTAAGTCGCTCTGAGCTACGTGAACAACGAAAAGATATTCAAATGATTTTCCAAGATCCATATTCATCATTAAATCCGAAGAAACGTGTTCTCGACATTATTGCTGAGCCTCTTCGAAATTTTGAGAAGCTCTCACCTGATGAAGAACGTAGAGCAGTTCAAGAATATCTTGATAAAGTTGGTCTAAATCCAGAGTCAATTTATAAATATCCACATGAATTTTCCGGTGGGCAAAGGCAGCGGATTGGTATTGCACGCGCTCTTACATTAAAACCGAAGCTTATTATCGCTGATGAACCTGTATCTGCGCTTGACGTCTCTGTACAGGCACAAGTATTAAACTTCTTGCAGGATCTACAAGCTGAGCTCGGACTAACATACTTATTCATTAGTCATGATTTAGGTGTCATTCGTCATATGTGTGACCGTATCGGTGTTATGTATCGTGGACGCATTGTCGAAGAAGCAACTAGTGCAGAAATTTATAGTAATCCGCAACATATTTATACGAAGCGCCTAATATCAGCAATTCCTGATATTCGTCCTGAAAATCGAGAACAACAACGTAAATTACGTCGTGAGGTCAGCACTGAATACGAAAAATCATACGAAAATTATTTCAATGAAAATGGCCGTGCTTACGATTTAAAACCAATCTCGCCAACGCATCGGGTGGCATTACCATAAGGGAGTGATAAATCATGTGGAAGTTTATATTACGGAGATTTTTAGTAATGATCCCGCAATTATTCGTGTTAAGTGTACTTGTCTTTCTACTAGCTAAGGCAATGCCAGGCGATGCCTTAACCGGCAGAGCAATGAATCCAAAAGCGGATCCAAAAGTAATTGAAGAACAACGTGAAAAGCTTGGATTAAATGACCCAGTTACAACACAATATGTTCGCTGGATTAAAAATGCAGTCCAAGGTGACTTTGGTATTTCCTATGCACATAAAATGAAAGTAACCGAGTTAATTGGAGAACGACTTGGAAATACAGTATCTTTAGCACTTGTTATTCTTATTCTTACTTATTTAATTGCCATACCACTGGGAGTTATAAGTGGACGGTGGAATGATACATGGGCTGATCGACTCATTACCATTTACAACTATCTAGGTTTTGCTACACCACTATTTATATTTGCACTAGTTATGCTCTTCCTATTTGGATTTAAGTTTGCAATATTCCCAACCGGCGGTAGCGTAGATCCTCAAGTTGCAACAGGTACATTTGCTTACTATTTAAGCAAATTGAATCACATGCTACTACCAGCTTTATCCGGGGCATTAATTGCAACAGTTGGTACTGTTCAATATTTACGAAGCGAAATTATTGATACGAAACATAAAGATTTTGTTCGTACAGTAAGGGCAAAAGGTGTTCCAGAATCAAAAATCTATTCTAGACATATTTTACGAAATTCATTCTTACCAATTGCAGCCTTCTTAGGCTATGAAATTACGGGATTAGTTGGCGGTGCCATCTTTTTAGAAAGTATTTTTAGCTATCCAGGAATTGGACAACTATTTATACAATCTATCTCTCAACGTGATTTTAGTGTAATAACTGCACTCGTTATGTTTACTGGATTTGCAACGTTACTTGGAACTCTCCTTTCAGATATTATTCTAAGCATCGTCGATCCACGTATTCGTATTGATTAAAGAAAGGAGATGACGTTATGTTAGCAAACCCTGAAAAACAAACTGAAGTTATTCATTACGAAAAAAGCCCTTCTGGTTTCTCTATTATGTGGCGAGAACTTCGTAAAGATAAATTGGCAATGTTTTCACTTATTTTCCTAGCAATCTTATTACTAGCAGTCTACGCAACATCTTTTATTATGAAACAAGAAGATATTGTACGAGTTGATCTATTCGCTATTTATGCTCCTCCCTCTGCTGAACATTGGTTAGGAACAGATTACGGAGGACGCGATATTTTCGGTCAACTTATTATTGGTACACGTAACTCATTTACAATTGGATTAGCAATTACTATTCTTTCTTGTTTAATTGGACTTTCAATTGGATTAATTGCCGGGTATTTTGGAGGAGCTATTGATAATATCATTATGCGCATTATCGACTTTGTTATGGTTTTACCATTTTTAATGCTTGTAATTGTATTCATTACACTTGTTCCTACATTCAATATTTTCACTTTCATTTTAATTATGAGCGTGTTCTTATGGACAGGAAAGGCCAGATTAATTCGTTCAAAAGTATTAACTGAAAAAGAACTAGATTATGTCTCTGCATCTAAAACTTTAGGAACACCAAACTGGAAAATCATTCTTTTCCAAGTACTACCTAACTTAAGTTCCATTATCATTGTTAGCGTTACATTAAATCTTGCTGGAAACATCGGTATTGAATCTGGTCTAACATTCTTAGGATTTGGTCTACCAGAAAGTACACCAAGCCTTGGTACACTTGTTAGTTATGCTAGAAATCCAGATGTATTACAAGAGAAATGGTGGATTTGGTTACCCGCATCAATCATGATTTTAGCATTGATGCTGTGTATAAATTTTATTGGTCAAGCGCTACGTCGTTCGGCCGACGCAAGACAAAGAAAAGGATAAGGGGTGGAAGAAATGACAAATAAGCCAAAGTTTTTCAAAGTATTAAGTACACTTGCAGTTTCAACATTACTACTTTCAGCATGTGGGGGCAGTGGTGGTAGTGAAAAAACGAGCAGCACAAAAAAAGTAGATACAAATAAATTTAGTGCATCTGTTAAAAATGATAAAAAGGAAATTAAAGATGGTTCATTAACATATGGTCTTGTTTCTAACACACCATTTGAAGGACTTTTAAATTTCGCTGTATATGAAGGAGATCCTGATAACCAAGTCATTACAATTTTTGATGAATCTTTATTATCAAATGACGAAAACTGGGAATACACGAATGATGGCGCTGCTACATATGAAATTTCTAAAGATAAAAAGACAATTACACTAAAAATCAAAGATAATGTAAAATGGCATGATGGAAACCCTGTTACTGCTGAGGATTTAGAATACTCTTATCTAGTGATTGGTAGTAAAAAATATGCCGGTTCTCGCTATGACACTCAAATGCAAATGATTGAAGGTATGGAAGATTACCACAATGGAAAAGCCGAAAAAATTTCGGGTATTAAGGTAACGGATCCGAAAACAATTTCGATTACATTTAAAGAGCCGAATCCTTCAGTGAAAACGGGACTTTGGACATACCCTCTTCATAAAAAATATTTAGCAGATGTACCAATTGATAAATTAGCAGAATCTGATAAAATTCGTAAAAATCCAATTGGTTTCGGACCTTTTAAAGTGAAGAAAATTACACCAGGAGAATCTGTTGAATTTGAACGTTTTGATGACTACTATGGCGGAAAACCGAAACTAAAAAGTATGGTTTTAAAAGTTGTTAACCCTTCCGTTGTTAACGCGTCCTTAAAAAATGGTGATATTGACATTGCTGAAGTAAGTGCAGATCAGTATCCAAATGTAAGTAAATTAAAAAATGCACAATTAGTCGGTAAAACCGATTTATACTATAGTTATATCGGCTTTAAATTAGGACATATGGATAAAGAAAAAGAAGAAGTAGTGATGGATAAGGAGAAATTTAAAGATGTTCGTGTACGTCAAGCAATGGCGTATGCTATTGATCGAAAAGAAATTGGTGAAAAGTTATATCATGGCCTACGCTATCCAGCTAACTCACCAATCCCACCATCTCTACCAAAATATCATAACAATAAAATTGGTGCCTATGATAAAGATGTAGAGAAAGCTAAAAAATTATTAGATGAAGCTGGCTATAAAGATACGAACGGAGATGGATTCCGTGAAGATCCGAATGGTAAAGAATTTAAAGCTAATTTCTTATCAATGAGTGGTAGCGATGTAAGTGAACCACTTGCAAAATTCTTTATTCAATCTTGGAAAGACATCGGTCTAAAAGTAGAGCTGCTTGATGGTCGCTTACATGAATTCAACTCATTCTACGATATGATTAAAAAAGATGATCCAAAAGTAGATCTTTTCGCGGCCGCTTGGGGAACTGCATCTGATCCAGATCCTTCTGGTATTTGGGCTAAAGGCGCATCGTTCAATTACACACGTTGGGCTACTGACAAAAACACAGAATTATTAAAACAAGGTATTTCTCCAGAAGCTGCTGATGAAAAGTACCGTAAAGATGTCTACGACAAATGGCAAAAATTAGTTCATGATGAAGTACCATTAATTCCACTTCATTATAAATTTGACTTAAAAGGTGTAAATAATCGCGTAAAAGATTATAAATATACACCAGAAGATCAATATAAATGGGGTAAAGTTAGCGTAACAAGCGATAAAGCAGAAACAGAGAAATAATAAAATAGCTCCTGGCACTGAGATACATGCCAGGAGCTATTTTTTATTTACAATCCTTTTCTTACTATTTATAACAACCAATTCCTTCCCTACTCTAAGATTAAAAAATTTGATGAATCATCTTTATTACAACGGCTAACGTAACAGATGCAACAAATCCCCCTAAACAAATAAGACCGACACCTTGGCTATATGATAAATTTTGAAGTGTTTTCATCTTTTTCATCCTCCCTATCTCTCCTTCGTTATTTTTATTTTACCAATGGAATAATTTTCATAACATCGATTTTTCTGACAACAAACTTACAAATTTGTAAGTTAACGATTTCTCTTTAAACTTATATATCTAGTATGTCCACACTCTCTCACTTTATACGCAAAAAAAGACCTCGAATTACATCAAGGTCTTGCTTACACTACAGAATATCTCACTCAATTTATTTTATAATCATTACCGGACATTTCACACGTTTTGCTATTTTATGACTGACACTACCAAGCACCATCTCTTGCAGTGTATTTAATCCTCTACTTCCAGCGATAACAAGATCTATATCTCCTGTATTTACATATTGAACGATCGTATCTCCAGGATCACCATGTAATATCGTAATTGTATAAGAAATGTTCTCTTTCTTTAATAAACCTTCAATCTCTTTTAATTTATCTTTTCGACTAGCCGATATTGTTTCTAAATCTGTTTGCCCTTGTATAATATCTGATTTTGCCGTTCTATTATCTACTACGTACACAACTTCAACATTTGTTTCTTCATTAAATTTCGCAATATATGTTGCATGTTCCGCTGCTCGAAGTGCATGTTCAGAACCGTCACATGCTAATATAATTTGTTTGTACATATGCTGAATCCCCTTTTCGTTATCCTACTCGTATTATATAATAAAGCCCCCTAAAAAGGAGGCTTCTAACTTGCAATTCTTTTATTATAAGTAGCTAAATTTGAAATGATTTTCGAGCTTCGTTCATTTAATCCCGTTATACTTACTTTCACGCCACTTTGCTCATACTTCATGATAACTTTATCAATTGCGGCTACCGCTGAATCGTCCCATACGTGTGCGTTGGTAAAATTCAACTCAATTTCTTTTACATCTTCATTGAATGAAAAGTTATTTATAAAGTCTGCTGTAGATGCAAAGAACAGTTGACCGTGAATTTCGTATATTTTCTTATTTTCAATATATAAATGTTTCACGTGAATCTTTGCCATATTGAATGCAAATAAAACCGCACTAATTACTGTTCCGATAATTACACCTAACGCTAAGTTATGTGTAATTAGGACAACCACAACTGTTACGATCATAACAAATGCGTTCCCTTTTGGTACTTTATGAATCGTTGTTACAGAGTTCCAATCAAACGTTCCGATTGAAACCATAATCATAACTGCAACTAAAGCTGCCATCGGAATATGAACGACATAATCACCTAAAACGAATAGTAATACGATTAGAAATCCGCCCGCTACAAATGTTGATAATCGGCCGCGTCCACCTGATTTAATATTAATAACAGATTGACCAATCATTGCACATCCTGCCATTCCTCCGAAGAAACCAGCGACAATGTTTGCAATACCTTGCCCACGTGCTTCCTTATGCTTATTACTTTCCGTATGCGTCATATCATCTAAAACTGAAGCTGTTAGTAAAGACTCTAGTAAACCAATAATTGCAAGCATAACTGCGTACGGTAAAATAATCCCTAATGTCTCAAGTGTAAAAGGCACGTCAGGAATGCTAAAGAACGGTAATTCTTTCGGCAGGCTTCCCATATCTCCTACTGTTTTTAACTGTAATCCGCTCATAATTGCAATACTTGTCACAATAATAATTGAAATAAGTGTAGACGGTACAGCCGTCGTAATACGTGGAAATACATATATAATTACAAGTCCTAATGCGACAAGTGCATACATTTGCCAAGTTGCATTTTTAAAATGCGGCAATTGCGCTGTAAAAACTAAAATTCCAAGTGAATTTAAAAAACCACTCATAACAGATTTCGGAACAAACTTCATAAATGAGCTCAGTTTGAACACGCCAAAAATAATTTGGACAATACCTGTTAATATTGTTGTAGCAAATAAGTACTGCAAACCGTGATCTTTAACAAGCGTTACCATTAATAATGCCATTGCACCTGTTGCAGCTGAAATCATTCCAGTTCTTCCGCCAACAAATGAAATGGTAACCGCAATACAAAAGGCTGCGTATAGTCCAACTGTCGGATCCACGCCTGCAATAACAGAGAAGGCTATCGCTTCAGGGATTAACGCTAAAGCAACAACAATTCCTGATAGTACGTCCCCTCTCACATTGGAGAACCAATCATTTTTTATCGTTTGAAACAAAATACCACTCCTCTACTCATTTATCATTTGATTTTCTCCATAAGAAAATCTAAGCCGACTGCACGAAAGCTATTATATAACGAGTAGAAGATTTTTTGCTATGTAAAAGTTTCCTAAAGAAAAAGACGCTACCTTAGTAGCGCCTTTACTCCTTTTATTAATGTCCACCGTGTCCTTGACCACTTTCCTGAACAATTTCTAACCTCTCATCCAGTATTCCTTGTGTTTCAAATGAAATATCACTCGTACTTCCTAATAAGAATCCGTGATTATATGGTCCAAGTGTTGGATCATCTTTAAACTTCGGCTGAATGCTTGCAAGGAAATCATACACTGGTTGTGAAGCTTTCCCTTCTTTTAACAATACAACAGGTGCGTGTTTACCCATATGTGAAAAAGGTGCTCCCGCAACTGCTAAGTCTGGTGTTTTGCTTGAAACAAATGATAAACCGTGACCTGGTTTTGTGAACCCCCATCCAAATTTTGTTTTTTCATCTTTAAATTTAGCGAAAGCAATCGAATTTTCTGTAGGGGTCTCTCCACTAATACGCGTTACTTTCCCGTATTTGCTTAACTCTTTTTCTACTTCTTTTGAAACAATTTTTTCTGGCCCTAGTAAATATATATTGGCTTTATCTTTTCTCATTTTTAATGCCTCTATTGTCGCTTCTGGCACCTTATCTTTTTCTGTATATAAAAGTGGCTCTGGCATATGAGAAATCCAGTTTACAGCTGGTATTGTATATAAACGGCCTTCTTCTTCAGACGAACCGATAATAACACTATTTGGGTAGCTTCCTGTTATATCGGCGTATTCTTTATCCACATCTTTAGCAAATATAGCTGGATCCGTTTCTTTTATTTGTTTTACTTTATAATTTTTTAATTGCTCAAGGGTAGATGCACCTACATCCCCCATCACCATAATTTGTGTTCCATCTTTCGTTCCGAGCGGATTTAGCCGTTTTATTTCTTTTAACGTCATTTCGGGTATCTTTTCTTTTTCTATAAATAAAATCGGTCCGTTATTCGGATGATGAATAAGGTCTGCACTCGCAATACCTAATTGCCACTCGTTTACTGGTACTAAAATAATAGCGCCTGGCTGATTCTCTTTATGCGTTGCTGGCCATATCGTTTGCGAAGTTAATACTGCCATTTGCAGAGGATCATTTGTATTTAATCTCGTTATATTTTTTAAACTTGTCGTTAATAAATCATTCGATGCACCTTGATTCATTTGTTTCGGCGCAGTTACCTCCTGATTCATTTTCATTTCCTTCTGCTCTGTTTTCTTCTCTTCTTTAGATTCATGATTTTTATGATCTGTATTCGTTTGTCCACATGCCGCAAGACCAACTGCTGTAATTATTGTTATCCCAAAAACTCGGGTCATTTTTTTCACTATACCGCCTCCATATGAATCATTTTCGAGCCAATATCATTACCTAAAATAGAATTTCAACTTTACAATAACAAGCAATTCTGAAGAAATTATGCAGATGCATTATAATCTGCACCATTTCTTCATGATTTTGACTTACAATTTAAGTAATAACTACAAATGCGGAGGTACTCTATGATCGATATACTACTCGTAGATGATGAACCGAGAATGCTTGAATTATTAACACTTTATCTTACTCCAATCGGATATAACTGCGTATGTGCATTGTCCGGAGAAGAAGCTATTTCACATATAGAAAATCGAAACTTCAAATTTATTTTACTCGATATTATGATGCCAAAGATGGATGGATGGGAAACGTGCAAAAGAATTCGATCATTTAGTAACGTTCCTATCATTATGGTAACTGCTCGTGATCAAACTGTAGATATCATCCAAGGGTTAAAACTTGGAGCAGATGATTACGTGACGAAGCCTTTCCATGAAGAGGAGCTTTTCGCAAGAATTGAAGCTGTTTTAAGGCGCACAAATGAACATAAACAAATACAGTATCACGGTATTGTATGGGATGAAGCGAAGCACTTCGTTTCTGTACATAATGAAGAACTCCTTCTCACACCAATTGAATTCTCCTTACTCGGCTTATTTTTGCGTCATGTGAACTACGTATTAAGCCGTGATCAGCTCATTGAACGAATTTGGGGATTAAATACAAATACAGAAGACAGAACAGTTGATTCACATATTCGTAATTTGCGTGATAAATTACGAAAAGTAAATTTCCCTATTGATCACCATTTAAAAACTGTTTACGGAGTCGGATATCGATGGGTTGATACTCTAGATTAAGGAGCAAAACGATGAAGCGAATTTCTATTCAACTCGGATTTTATTTTTTAATCGTCACACTTTTAATTGAAAGTGTTCTATTTGTCTTGCTTTATTATAGCCTTGTCAACAATAGAGTAAATGAAGAAATGACAGCTTTATTAAAGCGCGGAAATAGTCACCGAGATGTCCTTGAAAAGTATTTTGATAAGCAAACAATCTCCCATGTTGCACTAATGGAATCCGAAGCCGAAACTACTGTTGTTATTACAAATGTACATAAAGATGTACTAGCTAAATCCAATGAAATAAATACTACTATAAAAACGCATATTGAAAAGATGCAAACACGGACAGATCATGACGGAGCAATTATAGAGAATCATTGGAAAACATCTAATTATATATGTACAGTTAGCCCCATTATAGTCGCAGGAAAAACGGAAGGCTACGTATATATGTTTCTCGGAACGGAATCAATTGAGGGAATGGTTAACGGGCTAACAAGACAATTCATTATTGCCGGAGCCATTACTTTTCTATTAACAGCCATCACCATCTTTCTCTTATCACGGTTGTTAACAAAACCATTGTTACACATGAAACATGCCACTGAAAAAATGAGTAAAGGCGATTTATCTGTTTCATTAACGACTACTCGAAATGATGAAGTTGGTGAACTAGCATCATCTATCCAAACGCTCGCAAATGATTTACATTATATGAAAACAGAGCGAAGTGAATTTCTAGCAAGCGTTGCTCACGAATTACGAACACCGTTAACATACGTAAGAGGTTATGCTGACATTGCTTTAAAAGAAACCACATCTCCTGAGCAACGTTTGCGATATTTATCTATTATAAAAGATGAGTCTGATTACATTACAAACTTAGTTCAAGATTTATTTTCACTTGCACAAATGGAACAACATAACTTTTCTATTCAAGTAAAGGAAGTATATTTACACACCTTCCTGACTCGCATAGCCGAAAAAGTAAACGCCATATATAAAGAAAAATGCATTACAGTTTCTTTTTCTTGTCCTCCTACACTGCTAGTAAACTTAGATGAACAACGCTTCGAACAAGTTGTGGTGAACATTTTAAATAATGCGTATAGACATTCAAAGGAGCATTCTCATATAAACATTTCTGTTATAGAAGAACATAAACGTATTTCCATTACAATTGAAGATGAAGGTGAAGGTATTCCACCTGAAGATCTCCCTCACATTTTCGACCGCTTTTATCGGGTTGATAAAGCAAGAACACGCGCTACAGGCGGAACTGGTTTAGGACTCTCTATCGTGAAGGAAATTGTAGAATTACACGGCGGGACGATTACTGTCACGAGTAAAGTCGATCACGGGTCTTGCTTTATCATTTCATTACCATCTATAAAGAAACACGACTATTGATGGTAGTCGTGTTTCTTTATCATTTTACTTTATAGTATAAATTTACAAATTGCCCAAAACGTTCCGTATCCGTTAAAGTTAAATTAATTTCCGGATTCTTGTCTTGAAATAATGGAACTCCAGAACCTAATATATGCGGTGTAATCGTAACGACATATTCATCAATTAGATTATTTTTAAAGAACTCACTCAGTAGACTTCCTCCACCGACCATCCATATTTTAGATCCTTCCTGCTCTTTCAACCTTTTTGTAAACTCCAATACATCTTCATTTACAAACTCTACATGTTCGTTTGAACCTTTTTCTGAATTAGAAAAGACATAACATTTTTTATCTAAGTATGGGAATGTTTCCGTATGGTCTACTACATAATCGTACGTTCTCTTTCCCATAATTATCGTATCAATTGTTTCGTACATTTCTGTATAACCGTTATCTCCCTCTCCTTCCGTTTCCATTAACCACTGTAAATCATCATCTTCTTTCGCAATAAATCCATCTAAGCTCGCCGCTATAAATAAAACAATTTCACGTGACATATCTTTTCCTCCTTGCATCTCATCTTGATAACATATGATGTAAACAATATACTAACAATAAAACATGACATTTTATGTCATGTTAAAAAGAAAAAGGTGATACATTTGTCAAAAGCTAAACGCTTATTAGATATTCTTATATTTGCTTCTGCCAAAAAGACATTTACAGCTCAAGAAATAGCTGATGAATTTAATATTTCCGTTCGTACAGTTCATAGATACATTTTAGATTTAAGTGATATGGGGTTACCCATTTATGCTGAACAAGGTCGTAACGGAGGATATAAAGTATTAACGAATAGAGTCATTCCGCCTATTTTATTTACGGAAGAAGAAGCAGTATCCATCTTTTTTGCTTTTCAGTCTTTAAGCTACTACAGAGACTTACCATTTAACACAGAAATCAATTCCGTTACGCATAAACTGTATAGCTCTCTACAAGATGATGCGAAAGCGAAAGTTGATAAAATACGTTCTTATATTGCTTTTTGGAATCCGAAGAGAATTATTGATACACCTCTTTTAAACGAAGTGTTAACCGCGGCCATTGAAAATAAAAATTTACACTTTCAATACGAATCTAAATCGGGCATAAAAACAAAACATGTTCATCCTATCGGTGTATATGCGCATGACGGGCTATGGTACTTACCATCCTACGACTTTAGTAGAAAAAAAATATTACTGTATCGCGTCGACCGCATTCTCTCTATATTATCCACAGAAGAAAATGAAGATACATTCATGAATTTAGAAGAGTGGTTTATCTCTAACTCTAACGTAGTACACAGTCCTACTCAGTTACATGTTTTACTAACGACAGAAGGTTTACGCCAATGTAAAAGCGTTCCTTACCTTGAAGAGCTCGTTGTAATAAACGAAGACGGGACAGGATATATACATTCAACAATTGATAAAGGTGAAATTAATTTTATTACGCCTTTATTTTATAGGCTTGGAAAAGATGCAAAAGTGTTAGAACCGAAAGAATTGATAGATGGTTTACGTATACGTGCGAAAGAAATTTTACATATGTATGGGGACGAAAAAAGCTGCTAAATATAAGCAGCTTTTTTCGTCGATTTATTTCTATTATTTTGACTGTTGACGAATATCGAACCACCAACGATTTTTCTCATTCATATTCTCAGTGCCACTAGACCCACTGTAACGGAAAGCATCCAAAAAGATTGAATCTAACTTGTCCTCATCTACAAAATAACCTAGGTTAACCTTTACCGTTTGTCCCGGTCGGATACTACCAATATTATAAAAGCTTTTCCCGTCTCCGTGGGGTTCTAAATAATCAACTTCGCCCGTCATAATATTTTTTTCCACAATTCCAGCTCTTTCAGCGTAATTCCATACATTCCCCTTACTTTTAAGCACTTGTATGGATGGATGCATATAGATTTCTTTTGTTTCCTGTTTACCTATATTTTTCACTGTTGTTGTCAAGTAGACAAATTTAGGCTGAATTAATCTTGACTCTACTAATTGATCAATTGAATCTTTACCATTTCCAAATTTATATTCATCCCGTCTATATGGTATCAATTGTCCAGCTTGATCCAAAGCCTGATTCTCGCTTAGTATTCCTAAACCAAGTTCATTAAAGTTTTCTTGTTTAAAATCTTTAATGGAATCAAAAACTTCAACTTTTTCTATCACATATTCAATTTTACTGTTATCCATGATAATCGTTACTGGAACTTTTTGTCCTATATGAAATAGTCGTTTACTATCTTTTTTCA
Organism: Bacillus thuringiensis; assembly: GCF_022095615.2. Classification (NCBI taxonomy): domain Bacteria; kingdom Bacillati; phylum Bacillota; class Bacilli; order Caryophanales; family Bacillaceae; genus Bacillus; species Bacillus thuringiensis. The sequence continues at coordinate 660,494 of NZ_CP155559.1, read as the reverse complement.
AAGGAATCACCTTAGTTTTTTTAGGCTTACTTTCTTCGCTAAAATACTTTTTATCATAATCTGTTATATGTGATGCCTTTTCTTTTGACGTAGGCTCAAGGGAAATGTTCCCTAACACATCCACCATTTGTTCTTCGTTTATATCGTTTCCAATATAACTTTGTAACATGATCCCCTCTTTCTCAAAAAAGAGAAAGACCTCTCTGTTAAACTCTAAATTGTTGTTTCCATTTTCTTTATTAACAATCACTGCTTTCTTGCCATGTATCTCTTTCTCTTCGTAGCTTTTTGAGTACAGTGTTTTAAAATTCGAATCTTTTCCTACTCTCCAAAGAATGAATGAAAATCCACCCTTTGCGTAGTTATCTTTAAATGAATATTTCATAGCAGTGTCATCAATTGCTTCCATATTTTCTGGCAATTTACCAACCTTCAACTTATACCACTGATCACTCTTTTTCGAATCCTTATTTGTTAAGGAAACATTTACTTCGTAATTTTGTTTTTGAACAATCATATTATAGACTTTCACTGCACCAAAAACAGTTGTCGGCATACCAATTAATAAACAGGCAGCAGCGATTAACATACGATGTCTTTTACGCTTTTTCTGTGGTCGCTCGCCCTTCAGCTTCATTTCTTCCATAAACAATTTCTTTTTGCGCGTATATGTATGTGAAAATTCATGTTGTTCTTCGAGTTTATCAAAATCATCTAAAGCAATTTTTTCAGCAAGTTCATATATTTCTTTGGAGTTCTTTGAATTCGTCATGTTGTATACCTCCTATCATATTTTGGACTCGCTTTCGAGCGCGTTCAAACTGTTTACGGACATTTGCCTCCGTTATCCCCATGACACTTGAAATTTCTTGATACGTTAAGTTATAGAAGACTTTGTACTTAAACACCTGTCTGTTAGATTCATTTAACTCTTTTAGCAATGTATCAATTTGAACCTCAGACATTTTACGTTTTTCCCACTCTTCAATATTTTCATCTACTGCTTCTGTTGATTCTCTTTCATATTCTTCTAAAAATGTTTCATGTCGTTTATTTTTCCGATAACTATCAATCGCCTTGTTTTTCGCGACCCTCAAAATGTAGCGTTTAAGCTCTTCAGTGCTCAAGCTATGGAGCTTTTCCAAGTTCTTATAAAGAGTAATAAACGTCTCTTGAACCGCATCTTCAGCCTGCTGAATATTATTTAAAATAGAATACGCTACATAATAAATTTTTTGTTCATACAACTCATATAGCTCTTCCATCTTTTCATAATCGTTATTTATAACTTTCATATAATTCCTCCTCTCACTCTATATAACGAATGAGCGCTATACTTTGTGACACTGCAAAATCTTTTTATATATAAAATTTAATAATAGAATAAACAAAATCCCAATTTCTCTATTGTAACTGAGAAATTGGGATTTTTTATATTAGAATTTTCCTGACTGTTCCATTAAGAACATCCCTCTTACGCCTTTTCAGTAAGCAGTATTCGCTCTATCGCTTCTTTTAACAAATGCTTTGTCTCTTCCAAGTTATAATTCTCCTTCTCTCCTAGCTGTACCATATAAAACTCAGCAAAAGAGCGCTCTTTATATCTTGGTACGACATGCATATGGTAATGTGTTAACTCGTTAAATACTCCACCATTTTGACAAATTGTAATTCCGTCTGGTTTATATAATGCCTTAATCGCTTTTGTAATAAGCTTTGAAGCATCCATAATCGATTTCGCTACAACATCCTCTAATTCGTCTACTTCTACAACATGTTGCTTTGGCACAATTAAAGTATGACCTGAATAGAAAGGTTCATGATCTAAAAAGCATGTTACATAGTCATCTTCATATATTTTATATATAATTTCTTCTTCGTTGGCTAATTTACACCCTAAACATTCCATCATATTTCTCCCTTTATTAAAAACATAAAAACGTGAGAGTCGTATTCTCACGTTTTTATGTTTTACTTTATTAGTTCAATTGTTTCCGTAACTTTTATACTATCTTTTATCGATTGAACAATCGTACAATTTTTCACTGCAAGCTGCAACGCCTTGTCCAATTGCTCTTCTGTAATGTTTTCCGCTTTAATTTTATAGTGCAAATGAATACTTTCAACTGGTTTTGATAAAGCTTCACTTCTACCAATTTCCGTTTCGATTGTAAACGTATCGTATGTAATGCGTTTCTTTTCTAAAATTGTTCGAAAGACAATTGCACTACATCCTGCGATAGAAGAAACGAGTAATTGTAACGGTGAATACCCATTTTCTTTTCCAATCGCTAATGGACCATACGATAAATCTGCCTCTATATCATCATGCTTAATTTTTATTTTCATACTTCGTTTCCATCTCCACTTTCATCGGTTTCTTCCGTTTCTTACTCATATAATAATATATATAGCAGAAAATGATAAATGGAATACCACAATATAACGCCATTCGTTGTTCAGGAATAAACGCTAAACTAATAACAACGATGCTATTTGTAATTAAAGCTAAAATTGGAACAATCGGGTATAGTGGTGTTCTATACTTTAAGTCCTCTAACTTTCCTCCGCCTTTTATATACTGACTTCTAAAGCGAAGTTGCGATAAAGCAATAATGATCCAACTTGATACAGCTGATAAACCAGCTATAGATAATAAATACATGTATACTGTATCTTCTGCAAGGAAACTTGTGAATAAAGAAAGACCAGCTACAGCAATCGTTACGACTAGCGCTGTAATTGGAATACCACGCTTATTTACTTTCTTGAAAGATGTTGGTGCCATTCCTTCATTTGAAAGTGACCATAATATACGAGTTGCCGCATATAATCCTGAATTCGCTACTGATAGTAACGCTGTAATAATAACGAAGTTCATAATATCAGCTGCGTATGGAATACCGATTTTATCAAATACAACTACAAATGGACTTTCAATTACCCCTGCTTCTTTCCAAGAAATTAATCCTACTAAAATCGTCATTGTTAAAATGAAGAATAACATAATGCGCCATACTGTATTACGGATCGCACGTGGAATTGTTTTTTCTGGATTTTCACTTTCTCCCGCTGCAATCCCGATTAACTCTGTTCCTTGGAACGAGAAGTTAACTGTAATCATTGTAAGTAATACGGCAGCTAGTCCATTCGGGAATAATCCACCATCGCTTACAAAGTTAGAGAAAAGAGGTGCTGCTTCTTTTCCGTCATATGATATAAACCCTAATAATGCACTACCACCAAGAACAACAAATGCAAGAATTGTAACTACTTTAATACTAGAGAACCAAAATTCTAATTCAGCATAACTTTTCGCAGAAATTGCATTTGAAGCATATAAAATAACGCCGAATACAAGACACCATACCCAAACATCAACATTTGGAAACCATCTTTTCATCATTAAACCGATTGACGTTAATTCTAGTCCTACTGTTACTGCCCAACCAAGCCAATATAGCCAGCCAATCATAAAGCCCGTTCCTGGTCCAATAAACTTCGTCGCATACTTTTGGAAAGAACCTGAAACTGGCATTGCTACCGTTAACTCTCCTAGACAAAGCATTGTTAAATACATAATAAATCCGCCCACTAAATATGAAAGGATGGCTCCCCCTGGTCCAGCCTGATTAATGGTGTAACCTGAACCTAAGAAAAAACCAGTCCCGATTACACCACCTAGTGCGATCATAAATAAATGTCTACTCTTCATCGTACGATGTAATTTCTCATTCGTTGGTTGCTGCATCTAAATCCTCCCCCTACCGATACCCCTATATCTTGTTAAAATTTTCTGATAATAAAAATATACACGAAAGCGGTTACAATTTCTATATAAAATTAAAACTTTTCTGATAAAATAATATAAAAAATTGATTTATCGCGAGATTAAGATTCTAATTAGAGGAAAATAAGGATAAACAAGGGAAAACCCTTACATATATTGTAAGGGTTAACGAAGTTCTAATCTTCTCGATAAAATTGATAAACTATAATTTACGATAAAGTACATACAAGCTACTACTATAAACGTTGGGATCATATAATTTACATTCTGCCCGCTAATAATTTGAGCATTATGCATAAGCTCTGGTAATGATATAACAACTGCAAGCGCTGTATCTTTCAGCAATGAAATAAACTGGCTGACAAGCGGCGGGACCATTCTTCTTAATGCTTGTGGTAAAATAATATGCCAAAGTGCTTGAACATACGTTAATCCTGAAGATTTTGCAGCCTCAATCTGTCCTTTTTCAATAGATAATAGACCACTTCGAACAATTTCAGATATCATTGCTGCTTCAAATATTGTTAAAGCAACAATTGTAGCTGTTATAATTTCTAATTTCAATCCTGCTTCTGGCAGTGCAAAATATGTGAAAAATATAATTAAAAGTAGTGGTAAATTTCGAATCATTTCAACGATAATTCCTAAGACTTGTGAGACAACAGGTATTTTCATGTAGCGCAATATCCCTATTACACTACCAATAATAAAGCTAAGCACAATTGCTACGAGCGCTACCTCTAATGTTATAAGCAATCCTTTTAATAAAAACAGAATATGATCTCCTGTAATTGCTCCCTTAAAATCCATTTACACCGCCTCCTTTGCTAAGCGTTTTTCTAAATAACGCACTAGCATACTGAGCGGAATTGTTAATATTAAATAAAACATCCCGACAAATATATAGACATCAAACGTAACAAACGTTTTCGTTGAAATTAAATCTCCTTGATACATCAAATCCGTACCAGCTATAATTCCGAGTATGGAAGAGTTTTTTACTAAATTGAGAAATTGATTTCCTAAAGGAGGGATTACGATTTTCATCGCTTGAGGTAAAACGACATGGTACATTGCTTGCGTATAAGTCAATCCTGAGGAACGTGCTGCTTCCATTTGACCTTTCGCGACTGATAGAATACCAGCGCGAATAACTTCTGCAATAAACGATGCAGTATATACAGTAAGCGTAACTGTCCCTGCTACAAAACCATTTAAAGTGATTCCTATTACAGGTAAAGCAAAATAGAATATAAATGCAATTAATACGAGCGGAATATTTCTTACAAACTCTACAAAAGTGGCTCCCAACCAATTTAAAATGCGGATCGGTGCAATACGCATTATCGCCAATACTACACCTAAAATAAAACTGCCTATTAATGCGATTACACTAGACATAACTGTATACTTAAAGCCTTCTACATACATATCAATGTTATTCGTTAATATAGAAAAATCAGGCACATATTCTCCCCTCTTTCTTTACAAGAAGAGGATGAGCATCCCTCATCCTCTCACTCTTACTATTCACTAGAAATAAAGACCCACTAATTAAAGTTTCACTTTACTTCTCTTGTTTTTGCCCAATCCATTTCTCATACAATTTGTCGTACTCCCCACTCGCCTTCATATTTTCTAGCAAGCTATTAATCTCTTTCGTTAAATCACCTGCACCTTTTTGCACTGCAATTCCGTACGGTTCATCCGTAAAAATTTTCCCTACAACTTCATAATTAGAATCTTGTTTTGCCATTCCGTAAAGAATTGCATTATCTGTCGTTAAAACATCGCCTTTCCCTGCTTTTAACGCCGTAAACGCCTCACTGTAATTTTCAAATTCTAATACGGTCGCTTCCGGTGACTTTTGACGAATATTATTTGTAGACGTTGAACCTTTTACAGCTAACACTTTTACACCCTTTTTCACATCATCAATACCTTTAATATCAACTCCCTTTTTCACAAGTAACGATTGCCCTGCTTTAAAATATACATCTGAAAAATCAACTTCTTTTTTACGTTCTTCCGTAATTGTCATTGTTGCGATAATTGCATCGATATCACCGTTTTTCAGTAGTGGAATACGCGTTTTAGACGTTACTTCTTTTAATTCTAGTTTCTTTTCATCTCCAAGAATTTTTTTCGCAAGCGCCTTTGCGATATCAACATCAAATCCTTCTACCTGCCCTGTTGAAGGGTTTTTCAATCCAAATAAGTTCGTATCATTCTTCACCCCAACTACTAATTTCCCGCGCTTTTTAATTTGCTCCACGGCCCCGCCTTGCTTCGTATTCGTTTCTTTCGCCTCATCTTTTTTACTTCCGCATCCAGCAACGACAAGCACGAATAAACATGAGAATACAATTAAGGTAAACAACTTTTTCATTTTAAGCATGAAATTCCTCCTTTAATGGTTTAACACTCTTCTTAAAAATAGACGCGCTCTTTCTTGTTCAGGACTTACAAAGAATTGCGCTGGTGTTGTATCCTCAATGATCTTGCCATCATCCATAAATAAAATCCGATCTGCTACTTCTCGAGCAAATCCCATTTCATGCGTGACAACGACCATCGTCATCCCTTCTTTAGCTAGCGTTTTCATAACATCAAGTACTTCACCAATCATCTCTGGATCAAGAGCAGATGTAGGCTCATCGAATAGCATAATTTCCGGCTGCATTGCGAGCCCTCTAGCAATTGCTACCCTTTGCTGTTGTCCTCCGGATAATTGATGCGGGTATACACTAGCCTTCTCCGGGATTCCTACTTTCTCTAAATAAAACATCGCTGTTTTCTCAGCTTCTTCTTTTGAAACTTTGTTTACTTTAATCGGTGCTAGTGTAATATTTTGAAGAACCGTTTTATGTGGATATAAATAAAAATGTTGAAAGACCATTCCGATATTTCGACGTAATTCATTCATATCTGTTTTTACATTGTGTACCTCCGTATTTTGTACCATTAACTCTCCGTCTGTAATTGTCTCTAGCTGATTTATACACCGAAGCAACGTGCTTTTTCCTGATCCAGACGGCCCAACAACTACTACCACTTCACCTTTTTTCACTTGTACATTAATATCTTTTAAAACTTGAAAGTTACCATAATATTTATTTACATTACGAAACTCTATCAACATACTCCCCCCTTCCCCTAATAAAGCATGTACATTCTTTTTATATTCAAAAATAGTCCCAAAAATAACTTCTCACTTCATTTTTGTCCACAAAAAAAAGCAAAGGGATTTCCCTTTGCTCCTTCATTTCTATTCTATTAAGATACTTCTTCCTTCTTATCTTTTCCGTATTCATGCTCCCAGAAATCAGCATTTTTAATGCCTAATGGCCCTGGATCAAATACTGGATCTTTTCCTTCTTTTTTCTGCTTTTCATAATCCTTTAATGCAACTAATGCAGGCTTTTGTAATAGTAAAATCGCAATGATATTTACCCATGCCATAATTCCTACACCGATGTCACCTAAAGCCCACGCCGTTGCTGCTGTTTTTATACAGCCGTAGAATACAGCTCCTAAAAATACAAATTTTAGTATCATAGACAGCCAAGGACGGTCTTTATCACGATTTAAGTACGCGATATTCGTTTCTGCAATGTAGTAATACGCCATAATTGTTGTAAATGCAAAGAATAGTAACGAGATTGCAACGAAACCGTTTCCAAATCCAGGGAAAACAGATTCTACCGCTGCCTGTGTATATCCCGGTCCTGGTTGAGCACCATTTAATTTATTTACGATAAAGTTTTTTCCGCTTGCATCAAATACGTTATACATGCCTGTAATAATCATCATAAATGCTGTTGCTGAACAAACAAATAATGTATCAATGTAAACGGAAAATGCTTGTACTAAACCTTGTTTAGCTGGATGTGATACTTCCGCAGCTGCTGCTGCATGTGGTCCAGTTCCTTGCCCTGCTTCATTGGAATAAATACCACGTTTTACTCCCCAAGAAATTGCTAAACCGATAATACCACCGAAAGCCGCCTCTAATGCAAAAGCACTTCTTATAATTAACATAAATGCTTCTGGCAATTTTTCAATATTCATAGCAACAATAACGCAAGCTACTAAAATATAACCAACTGCCATAAATGGTACGACAACTTGCGCCACATTAACGATTCGCTTTACTCCACCGAAGATGATAATAGCTAATACAACAACTAATAAAGCCCCTGATACGGTAGTGTTAATTCCAAAAGCTGTTTCTAAACTTACGGCAATACTATTTGCTTGCACACCTGGCAATAAGAGCCCTGTTGCAATAATTGTCGCTGCAACGAATACTAATGCATACCATTTCACACCTAAACCTTTTTCAATGTAATAAGCAGGCCCACCACGAAACTGTCCTTGATGTTTCGTCTTATATATTTGCGCGAGTGTTGATTCTACATAAGCTGATCCTGCTCCTAAAAAGGCTACTGCCCACATCCAAAATACAGCTCCTGGTCCACCGAATGCAACCGCTGTTGCTACCCCAGCGATATTCCCTGTCCCAACGCGTCCTGATAACGAAAGCGCTAACGCTTGGAACGAAGAAACACCAGCCTCTGATTTTTCTCCTTTAAATGTCAGCCTCACCATTTCTCCTACATGCCTTACTTGTAAAAACCTCGTTCGAATGGAAAAATATAACCCTACTCCTAGACATAAATAAACAAGTGCTGGACTCCAAACAATATTATTTATCCAATTTACGATAGCTTCCAATATTCCCCCTCCTTCTTTATAAAGAATTTTCAGAATATATAAAAATTATAAATGTATACCGAATCTATGACAATATTATTTTAATAAAACAAACATATTTTTGTATAAAAAAACAAAGTATATATTTATTTTATATACTTTGTTTTGAACAAAATGTATTATATATTCACAATCGCTTCTTTGCTTATAATTCTTTCATATAATTCTTCAGATAATTCCCGGAAGTTATCTGGCATATCTTTCCCCTTAAACTTCTTTTGGAGTGTGCCATATAAACCTATATCGCGTAAGCGTAAAAATAGCGGTAACGATTCATACCAACTATCCGCCAGCTTGTGTTCATATTCGTATCCTTTTCTTAGCACTTGTAACTGTTTACGAGCGAATATCGTCTTCTCCTCCGCTGTCCATGGTGTAAATAGAACAGAGTAATAGAGAACCATCGCTAAATCATGTATAAAGTAATTATAAGCCGCATCATCAAAATCAAAGATTGTTAGCTCTTTTCCATCATAATGAAAATTACCTGGATGGATGTCACCGTGCATAAGGCCAAACGTTTCTCTTTCAATTGGAAGAGCCTTTATTTCATCCATTAATACCGCTGCAATCTTTTTCACTTGATCATCTTCTAATTCATTAACAATTCCACTTTCGTCTTCTTCCCACGTATCACGATAATTTGTTTTAGGATAGTTCATTGTTAGGCGGTGCAGTTGTCCAATTGCTTTTCCCCATGCTTCAAAGTAAGCATCTCCCCAATAAGACGATTCTTCTCCTTTTACTTGCTCACCTTTTGCATATGTAAATAAGGATGCGAAAAAGAAAGTTCCATCCTCTGCTCCGATTTCTTCTACAAGATTTTGAGAAGTTGAATAAAGAGGTCCTGCTACCTTTGCTCCTTTCTCCGCAACATATCGTAAAAAATCTAGTTCAGCCTCTACTTCTTTTTTGGAACGATGAGAAGAGTGGGTTAAACGTAATACGTACTCTTCACTATTATCACCCTTCGCCTTAAAAATATAATTTTCAAAGTCTCCAAGTGGCTTTTCTTCCACTGTTACATGAAACAAACTCGCTGCTGTTTTTAAAATCTCTTTTGTAAAAACACGTTCTACAGCTATTTCCATCTATATCCCTCCTATATATCTTCTTAATTCGACACAAATGTGAGAAGTACTGCTATGAAATTGAATAGTGCGTAGAAGATGACGTAACTTTCAAGCTTATTTTTTCAAATAATCCAAGCATAATTTTCTCACAAAAAGCAAAAATTAACAGAAATAATTTTAACGTAAAGGAGATGGAAAGTATGTCCGAACAGAAAAGTTCACAACATGATAATAACAAAAAGCATATGTTTCCATCACTTCCGGAGAACATTAATTACCTTGAAAATAAACTTTTCCATTCTGATGATATAAAAAAATTAGATCTCCCTTTTCAAAACGGAAAAGGAACGATCTTATATATCGAATCTTTATCAGATCCAAATTTAATTCATCAATTAGCTCTTGAGCCATTATTAACAAGGTCTGATTTATCTTTAGAGAAAGCTTTTTCTACGTTAAATATGAAAAAAGAAACGAATTTAAATTATGGGGTACAACTTTTATTACAAGGCAAATCCTTATATTTTCATGAACATGTCGACAGTTTTTGTATTTTCGAAACAGCTTTATCTTTAAAGAGAGATATAACAGAACCTGATAATGAAGGTATTGTACGTGGACCCCATACTGGTTTTGTAGAAGATTTAGCAACCAATTTAGCTTCTATTCGTAAACTCATAAAAAGTCCAAATGTCGTCGTTAAATATTTCACACTTGGTGAAGAAATGCATACAAAAGTGGCAATTGCTTATATGCAAAATATAGCGAATGAAGATCTCGTTGCAGAAGTAAAAAGAAGGTTAGAAATGATTAAGACAGATGCACTTATGCCTCCAGGATACATACAAGAATTTATAGAAGATACGTCTTTCTCACCCTTTCCGCAGCAATTAAATACAGAGCGTCCAGATAGAGTCGCAGCAAATTTAATGGAAGGACGAGTTGCTATTTTATCTGACGGAGATCCAACAGCGCTCATCGTACCTGTTACGTTATTCGCTTTCTATCAATCACCAGATGATTATAATAACCGCTGGATTGTCGGTTCTTTCATCCGAATGATTCGCTTAGTAAGTTTTTTAATTGCCTTTCTCTTGCCAGCTTTATATATTGCAACTGTCGCTTTTCATCCTGACGTGTTGCCGCTCGAACTTGTGTATACCATTAAAGCTTCATTAGAGAAAGTACCGCTTCCTCCTATTTTTGAAGCTCTCTTAATGGAGTTAATTTTCGAATTATTACGGGAAGCTGGTATTCGTCTGCCGAGCCGCGTTGGACAAACGATCGGTATTGTAGGTGGTTTAGTAATTGGTGATGCGATTGTAAAAGCCGGCCTCGTTTCTTACACAATGATTATCGTTGTAGCTTTAACTGCAATCTCATCTTTTCTCGTTCCATCAAACGATATGAGCTCAGCAGTTCGAATTCTTCGTTTTCCATTAATGATTCTTGCTGCCATATTCGGATATGTAGGAATATCATTTGGTCTAATTATAACTTTCGTTCACTTATGTCAGCTTCATTCTTTTCATACACCATATCTTTCTCCTCTTGCACCAATGCGGATAAAGGATATGAAAGATTCTTTCGTAAGACTTCCAATTTGGTCGTTTTGGGAACGACCACATGATCCAAAGCCAAAAGAAATGCAACGACAACATGTAACGAGAGAGGATGAGGACGGTGACAAACACGCAAAGTAAAATCTCGCTAGTTCAATTTACCTTTTTCGTTATGCAATGCCAAATTGGAGTAGGCATCCTTTCTCTACCAAACCGCCTTCACCCAATCGCTAAAGGTGGGGGCTGGATTTCTGCACTCATCGCTGGATTGGCAATTCAACTTATCATTTTGCTTATGTGGCTTTTCTTAAAACGATTTCCTGATGCTGATATGTATGAAAGTGTTTGTATCCTATTTGGTAATAAACTTGGAAAACTATTAGGTTTTCTTTATGTTTTTTATTTTACTCTTATCGGTATGACAGTTATGTTAAACGCTTGTAATGTCATTAAAGTTTGGATATTACAGGCAACTCCTTGGTCTGCCATTCTCATCCTATTTACAATAGCTTGTTGTTATGTAGCCTATAATACATTTAAAGTCATCGTACGATTTTATGTCATGGCCTCCATTCTCATTTTACCTATGGCACTTTTAATTGCCCTAGGGCTTTCCCGGGCTGATTTTTCTTATATTTTCCCCATTACAGAGGCTGGATGGTGGAATATTATTCAAGCATCGAAAGAAACAATTACAGCCATGTATGGTTTTGAAATTATTCTTATCGCTTTTCCAAAAGTAAACGGGAGTTCTGTGGCAAAACTAAAGGCCATTTCTATCGCTAATGGACTTGTAACTCTTTTTTATACTTTTACTGTTTGGATTTGCTTTATCGTATTCAGTCCAAAACAAATTGAACTTATTCCAGAACCAGTTGCTTATTTATTACGCTCCTTGCATATAGGGATTATAGATCGAACTGATTTACTATTCATACCAATATGGATGATAACAGTTGTCGCTTCTATTGCTAGTTATTATTGTGCTGCTTCAATCGGAATTGGACATATCTTCAATCTTGCTAATCATAAAAAAGCCGTCCCTATTGTTGGACTTCTTTCTTTTATAGTCGCCGTATTTATAGATACACCCGAAGAATTAAAAGTAATTGCAACTTTCACTGATAAGTTCACCTATATTTTCATAGTTGTCCTCCCTCTTTTATTTCTACTTTATTCAGTAATAAGAAATAAGAAAGGAGAGCAGTATGTTCAAAAAAAGAGTTAAATTACTTTTTGTATTATGTACTAGCTCATTCCTTTCTGGCTGTTGGGATCAAGAACCATTAAGAGAAGCGAGATTAGCTTATAGCATTGGATATGATATTACGGAAGAGAATAAACTTCAGCAAACGATTGAACTTGTAAAAAGTTCTAGCGGAGAACAGTCCTCATTCGAGAATGAAGTACATTCAGCAACCGGATATAACATAAGAGATACAAGTGATGCACTGAAAAAAAATGTAACTGGGAATATTCGTTATTTCAAATATGGCGTTCAATTATTAGGAACAAAAATCCAGAAAAAAGGTATATTACCCTATTTAGATGTCAGCTTTCGAGACCCAACAAATCCAACTGCTTTAGTAAAACTTATTTCAGTAGAAGGTGACACATCCGAAGTACTTGAAAAAAAGAAAGTAGGCAACTTACTTATTGGAGATTTCCTAAAGAAAAAAGTGAAAAGCTTAGAGGATATGAGCGTTTTTCCAAAAGAAACTTTAGAAACAGCCGCCACTAAAATGTTAGACCCTGGTAAAGATTTCACCCTACCTTCTATAAAAATAAAAGAAAAAGAAGTTATTACAGACGGGTTAGCGTTATTTAATAAGGACAAATTAACTGGACATTTACCACTGAAACAATCTGTTTTATTCGTATTATTAACCGGAGAGATGGGAACAAGTGCCCGTATAACCCAAAAACTTACTAGCGAGGAATCAGCGAAGACATCTGATTATTTAACGATGGAAATTAGCAATCGAAAGTTAAAACGAGACTTAAAAATAACAACAGATAAAAAAGGAAATGTTTATGCTCACATTAAGCTTCAATTAAAAGTTATAGCGCTTGAAGCTCCAAGAGATAATCTTTATAAAATGGGTGAAAGAAAAAAGCTCAATAAAGAATTATCGAAACAGCTTACAAAGGAGGCAAAGCAGATAACCAAAAAGCTACAAAAAGCAAATTGTGATGCTTTCGGTATCGGCAGGCATCTTATCGCCTATCACCCTGAGTTATGGAAGAAAAAAAATTGGAATAAAGATTATGCAAAAGTAAAATTTAAACCTGAAGTCGAAGTAAGCATTTTGTATAGTGGTGTCTTAAAATAAAAGGTTGTATGCCACGCGGGCATACAACCTTTTATTTCGTATATCGATACACAACTGATTCATATGGTCTTAAGTTAAGTTTTGTAATATCCTTGCTTGAATCTTTATAATTCGACAGTAGTATTTCTTGTTTCATTCCATCTAATTGAACATGAGCTGGTACAGAATACGTTATGTCTTTTCCATAGAAGTTATTAATAACAAGTAACACCTCACTCTCTGTAGTACGAGTATATGCCCAAATCTTAGGATCATTTTTATCTAAAATAGCATATTCTCCTTCTGTAATTACATCATATGTTTTTCTAAGTTCTATTAACTTTTTATAATGATAAAATACAGACTCTTTATCTTCTAATGCTTTTTCTACATTAATTTCTTTATAATTATTAGCAACTGAAATCCAAGGTGTACTTGTTGTAAAACCACTGTTCACCTTTTCATTCCACTGCATCGGAGTACGAGAGTTGTCACGAGATTTTTGTTTTAAAATCCCGATAATCTCTTCTTTTGATAATCCTTCTTCTCGCTTTATATCGTGTATATTTAACGATTCCACATCGCGATATTGCTCGATGGACTCGAATTTAGGATTCGTCATACCGATTTCTTCGCCTTGATAAATATAAGGTGTTCCTTGCAACATATGCATAGCTGTCGCTAACATTTTCGCAGATTCATTTCGGTACTTTCTATCATCACCGAAGCGTGACACAATACGAGGCTGGTCATGATTACACCAGAATAGAGCATTCCATCCTCCGCCCTTTTGCATTTCAATTTGCCAATTAGACATAATCTCTTTTAATTTAATAAAATCAAAATCAGCCTTCGTCCACTTATCTCCATTCGGATAATCTACTTTTAAATGATGAAAGCTAAACGTCATACTTAATTCATTGCGCTCAGGGTTTGAGTATTTAATACAATTATCAATTGTCGTAGATGACATTTCTCCAACTGTAATTACATCTTTCCCTTCAAAAACATTTCGGTTCATCTCTTGTAAATATTCATGAACACGCGGGCCATCTGTATAATATTTACGGCCATCGCTTGTCGTCGTACTTCCGTCATCATTTAAGAACTGTTGATCTTTTGAAATTAAATTAATAACATCTAATCGGAATCCAGTTACCCCTTTATCAAGCCAAAAATGCATCATATCATATACTTCTTCGCGAAGTTTTTCATTTTCCCAATTTAAATCAGCTTGTGTCTCATCAAATAGATGTAAAAAATATTGCTCTGTCTTCTCATCATATTTCCAAGCAGACCCGCCAAACTTAGATTGCCAATTATTTTTTTCATCACGCCAAATATAGTAATTGCGATACGGGCTATTTTTATCTTCCTTCGCTTCTCTAAACCACTTATGCTCCGTCGAACTATGATTTACAACGATATCAAGCATAATTTCGATGTTACGTGCTTTTGCCTCTTCTAAAAGTTCTTCAAACTCTTCCATCGTTCCGTAAGATGGATCAATACTGTAGTAATCACTTACATCATATCCATTATCATTTTGTGGTGATTGGTATATCGGTGTTAACCAAATATAATCTACTCCGAGTTCTTTTAAATAATCTAGTTTCTCTGTAACCCCTTTTATATCACCGGTTTCTTTATCGTAATAGCTATTAAAGCTCTTCGGATAAATTTGATAAACTACACTTTTATGCCAATCCTTCATGTCTAACTTCCTCCTACTTCTGTTTTACTCGTTTTGCAAATAACCACGTTAACGTAAATGGGATTACAACTGCGATAATCATTCCGACAATAAACATTGGAATCGATTTCGGAATGATAGAAATAAATGCCGGTAATCCGCCAATTCCGATAGCAGGTGCTAATACACCATTTAACGTAATAAATATAGCTGCAATAGCCGATCCTATAATTGCTGCATAGAACGGGAATTTATTTCGTAAGTTTACACCAAACATAGCTGGCTCTGTAATACCGAAATATGCTGAGATTGCTGATGTAGATGCCATACTTTTATCATTTTGATTTTTAGAAATCCAGAACATCGCAAGTGCCGCACTACCTTGCGCAATGTTAGAAAGAGCAATCATTGGCCAAATGAATGTACCACCGTGTTGTGCAATTAATTGTAAGTCGATAGCAATAAACATATGATGCATACCTGTAATTACAAGCGGTGCATATAATGCTCCAAACAATACTGCTCCAACTACTGGTACTGTTTCATATACACCTACTAATCCAGCTGTTAATAAATCTCCAATATGACGTGTAACTGGACCAATAATTCCTAATGCTAATACACCTGTTACGACAATCGTTGTAATTGGTACAACTAATAATTGAATTGCATTTGGTACATGTTTCTTTAAGAAGATTTCCACTTTACTTAGTACGAATGCTGCTACTAAAACTGGTAGAATTTGACCTTGATACCCTACCTTTTCAATTTGAAATAATCCTAAAATATCGAAGTACTCAATCTTTTGTCCATCTAAACCAGTTGCTGCTTTACCATAATCCCACGCGTTTAATAAGGCTGGATGCACAAGCATTAATCCCATAACGATCCCTAATATCGGACTACCACCAAAACGCTTCGTTGCTGACCAACCGACAAGTGCTGGTAAGAATACGAATGCTGTATTCGCCATCATATTAATTAAATCCCAAAGCCCACTTAAGTTTGGATATACATCTAATAAATTTTTACCTTCAAAAAATAAGTCCTTCGCCCCTAATAGATTGTTAATTCCCATTAGTAAACCAGCTGTTACAATCGCTGGTAATATCGGCATAAATACATCTGAAAATACTTTTACAAACTTTTGAGCTGGATTTAACTTTTGGTTTCCAGAGTCTTTCACGTCAGCTACTGTCGCTTCTTTCATACCTGCAAGCGTTATCAATTCGGCATATACTCGATCAACATCTCCTGGACCGATTACAATTTGAAATATCCCAGCGTTATGAAACGCTCCTTTCACTAATGCAATAGACTGTAATTTATCATTATCTATTTTACTTTCATCCTTTAAAGCGATACGGAGCCTCGTTACACAGTGCGCAGCTTGTTCGATATTATCTTTCCCACCAATATACTGCAACACTTCCTCTGCTGTTTTACGATAGTCTTTCCCCATATTCCCGTCCCTCTTTTCTTTTTTTGATACCGTTTACACTTACATATTAACTCGTACATATAAGTTAGTCAACACTCGTATATACGAGTTTGTGTTTTTTTATAAAAAAAAGAGGTGAAACAATATTCTGTTCCACCTCTTTACTTCCTCCGTGCCACATCCGAAAAATGAAAAATATCTAAACGGTGGCGTGATTCTGTATATTCAAACTGACTTCCATCATACAAATGCGTAAAGTTTTTCACAACGACAACATAGTCTGTTCCATTTAAATCTAAATACTTTCTGTCATCCTCTGTACACGGCTGCACTTCAATTACCCTCTGCGAATAGCTAATATGTAGCCCTAATTCTTTCTCAATGTATTTATAAATTGATGCCGTTGCAATTTCTTTCGTTAACCCTGGAATAAACTCAGATACAAAATGATTAATATCTAAAATTACTTTTTCTCCATCAATATTTCGCACACGTTTAATATGATCTATTTCAGTTTGCTCTTTCACGTTTAATAGCTTTGCAACCTCTTTTGTCGCTTTTACTTTCTCCATTTCCACAACTTCTGTAATACAATGGCGTCCTAAACGTTCATTTTCTTCTTGGAAACTTACAATACCACCAAAGTTGAATTCAATGTTTTTTCGCTTTAAAACAAAAACACCTTTTCCATGTATTTTTTGAACATATCCGCGCTCTTGCAATAAATCTACAGCTTTTCTTACAGTACCTCGGCTTGCCTCATACTGCTTCATTAATTCAGTTTCTGATGGGATTTTGCATCCCTCTTTTAATTGTTTATTATCAATAGACTTGCTGATTGCTGTATAAATTTGTTCATACTTACTCATCATCTACAATAACCCCTTGTCACCTTCTAATTCTATATGTATTATACCATGCTACACTCTTCTGCCAATCTCTCACTTATTTTCCAGTATAGGAAAAATACAGGTAAATATTTAATCTTTAAAACGTATTTTTATAAAATTTTTTATATTTTTCTTTTCATTCAAAAAAACATGTAGTATACTAACTTCAAAATCAGAGGAGAAAGGGAGCAAAGAACTATGCTTACTTATACAACAATTGTAGTTACATTTGCACAAAAACATCATCATCATACGTAACCCTTGAAACCTAGCGGAAAAATTACGCGTAGGTACAAGGGTTATTCCCGTTGTACCTACGTTAGGCGAAGAGCCATGTAGGTATTTTTTATCTACATGGCTCTTTTTTTATTGTCAAAAAGCTAGTAAAAAATGATGTTTAAGCAAAACTTACTACAAAGGAGTTAACAAAAATGGAAACGAAAAAATGGGGATTATGGATTTTAACGGCTTTTGTGATCGGAAATATGGTTGGCGGTGGCGTATTTATGCTCCCAGCAAATTTAGCACACGTATCAGGTCCAATGGGTTCTACACTTGCATGGAGTATTACAGGACTTGGCGTATTTATGATTGCACTCGTATTTGGAAATTTAGCAATCCGAAAACCAGAATTAAAAGCTGGACCACAAAGTTACGCTCAAGCAATGTTCCCTTCAAAAAAAGCGGGTAAAGTTGCAGGATATAGTATGGCATGGGGCTATTGGGCTGCGAACTGGGCTGCAACCGCATCTGTTATTATTTCCTTTGCTGGATATTTATCGACATTCTTTCCAGTTTTACAAAGTAAGCAAATTCTCTTTTCAACGAACGGATTTTCACTAGAACTCGGAAAAGGATTAACTTTCCTCGTATGTAGCCTTATGTTATGGGGAATTCAATATATTCTTTCTCAAAATATTGACCGAGCTGGAAATATGAATCTTCTTGCTACCATTGCAAAGATTATCGGATTTACAATGTTTATTGTAATCACATTATTCATCTTCAATGCCTCTAATTTCGGAGACGGTCAAACATTTATGAATGAAGCTGGACAATCAATTTCGTTAGGTGGACAAATCAATTCAGCTGCTATCGCAACACTCTGGGCATTTATCGGTATTGAATCTGCTGTAATGCTTTCTAACCGTGCAAAATCTCAGCGTGATGTAAAAAAAGCTACCATTTTCGGATTAATTATCGCTCTTCTTATTTACATGTCAATTACTTTACTTACAATGGGAGCTCTTCCGCAAGATGCTTTAAAAGAATCTCAAAAACCATTAGTAGACGCATTAAATTTAGCAATTGGCAATAAAGGTGCCTACATCATGGCTTTACTTGCACTTGTATCTTTATTTGGATCAACAGTTGGCTGGATTGTTGTTAGTTCAGAAGTACCTTACCAGGCAGCAAAGAATGGACTTTTCCCTAAGTTTTTCGCGAAAACAAATAAAAAAGGGAGTCCTTCAAAATCATTATTTATTACAAATGTGATGACGCAAATTTTCTTATTCTCAACGATTTCTGGTACTGTGTCAGAAGCTTATAATTTCGCTATCGTTGTAGCAACATTAGCTTATTTAATTCCATACCTTGTTTCTACGTTGTACCAATTCAAATTAGTTATTACAGGAGAAACGTATGATGTAATGCCTGGCTCTCGAATAAAGGATGGGATCATTACTACATTAGCATTTGTATACTCTATTTGGGTTATCAAAACCGGAACTGCTGATTTAAAAACGTTCTTCTTAGGAATTGGATTGTTTGTATTAGGTCTTATTCTTTATCCAGTACTAATGAAAAACTCACAAAAAACGAATTAAAAAAGAGAAGCTATCGGCTTCTCTTTTTCATTCAAAATCTATAATTAACTTTTCTTTTAACTCTCCTACAGATAAGGGCTTCGCATAATAAAATCCTTGTACGTAATCACAGCCCATAGATTGTAATAAACTTTCTTGCTCTACTGTTTCTACCCCTTCAGCAACTACTGCTAAATTTAAGCTATGGGCAATTTCAATAACAGATTTGACAATCGTTCGCTCTGGCTGTGCGTGATCATAATGAAATTCATGAATAAAGTTACGGTCAATTTTCACTATATCCAGTGGTAGTTGTTTTAAATAATATAAGGAAGAATAGCCCGTTCCGAAGTCATCTAAAGCAATTAAAATACCCATATTTCTTAATTCTTGTAATGTAGCAATAATATAATCAAAATGGCGTACAGCAATACTTTCCGTTATTTCTAAAATTAAACGATTCGGCGGAAAGCCAGTTCTCCTTAAAATACTACGTACAGATAAAATAAAACGCTTTTGCATTAATTGTTGTATGGATAAATTCACAGATAACTTTAGTCCTTCTTCGTAATCTGGCAATGTTTTAAACAAGCGACATGACTTTTCTAATATCCAGTCCCCTAATTTTATAATAAGTCCAGATTCTTCAGCTACTGGAATAAATTCGCCTGCCGAAATAGGCCCTTCTTCTGTCGAACAACGCGCTAAAGCCTCAATACCAATATATTTCTTCGTTTTCAAATCAATAATAGGCTGCAGTGCCACGTCTAACTCTTCATCACGAATTGCCTTTTGCAAAGCGAATTCAATTTTCATTCTACGATTTATTTTCGCACGTAACTCATCTGTAAAGAAACACGCGGCATTTCTGCCTTGTTCTTTCGCGCTATACATAGCTAAATCCGAATTTTTCAATAGAGTTTCTACATCTTGTCCGTCTTGCGGATATGAGCACAGTCCTAGACTAGCTGAAATGTATACCTCATGACCTTCAAGCATAAATGGTGCCTGAAAACATGACAACACAGATGTCGCTAACTGCCTCATCACATCTTGTGTATGACTTTTTGTTAACAGTACAAATTCGTCGCCACCCAGCCTAGCCAGAACATCTTTCTCTCCTAGCACATAATGCAACCGTGAAGCAACTTCACTCAAAAGTAAATCCCCTATCATATGACCTAACGTATCGTTTACAAATTTAAAACGATCCAAATCAAAGTAAATCATACCAAATTCTTTTTTGCCTGCAATCATCTCATTTACAGTCGTTATTAACTGCAATCGGTTCGGTAAACTCGTTAAAGCATCATGATACGCAAGCTCCCTATAACGACTTTCGCTTAACCGCAACCTCTGTTCTGCTTCTTTCCTACTACTAATATCATTTCGGATCGCAATAAATTGGTATGGCTCTCCTTTTTCATTTAAAAATGGAACAATTGTTGTTTTAACCCAATAATATGTTCCATCTTTTGCTTGATTTCGAATCTCACCCCTCCATACCTTTCCGCTCAAAATGCGCTTCCATAGAATTTGAAAAAATGTTTTCGGGTGATATCCTGAATTTAAAATACGATGATCTTTCCCTATTAACTCTTCTCGTGTATATTTGGAGATTTCACAAAACTTATCATTTACATATGTAATAAGACCATTTCGGTCTGTAATCGCAACAATTGAAGACTCATCTAATGCTAACTTTAAATCTCGCAATGAAGAGTCATATAATGCATGACCTCTTTGTTCTAGCATGCGCATCTCTCCTTGCTTCCTATCTGACTAAAACACAACTTGTTTCTTTTCATAGAAATAGAGATATTTCATTTCCTAATAATCGTCCTTTACATAAATCACATTTTGAAATATGCCGATTAAAATAACATAATATTATTTGTAATAAAAAGCAATATAATACCGTTTCAATTATAAATAGTAGTTTCTGATCGTTATAATTAGCTTACTTTATTATACCTTATTCATTCTCTTACATTCCTTTATAGCTAGCTCTATACAACCACTGTTTCCTATTAATCCCGCTCACATTTAACCTCTTTACTTTACTAGCAAAATAGAAGTTTGAGCACACTATACAACTATTCACGAATAATAATATAAAAATTAAAATTAGTATATATGTTTTTAAATTACAATAACAAAATATTAACATATTTTCACCTTTATTTTGGAAGTATTTTATAAATAAATACTTTATTAAACGAAAAAAAAAGAGGATATCCTCTTTTTTAATTTAATACGGATATGGTATTTGCTGATAACCCGGATATGGCGTTGGATATGGTGCTGGGTATGGCGCTGGGTATGGCGCTGGATAAGTTACTGGGTACGGTGCTGGATAGTAGCCTCCACCTGCTGCACCCGTTAATGCGCCAGCTGTAAGTCCACCTAACATGCCTCCAGCAAAACTTCCAGGAAAAAATCCACCGCCCCATGAGCCGCCACCCCAGCCCCATCCGCCACCGTGATGATGATGATCATAATGATTGTGTCCACCATGGTGATTATGCCCTCCATTATGATGGTGCCCTCCATGATTATGACGATAATACAATCCGTTATTTTCTATATAATTCATGTTTCCCATCTCCTTTTCCGTTTTCTCATCTTAATAGGTATTGTATGAATAGTACGGACCTTGTTAGTAACCTATATAATAAGAAGAAACCACGTAATACGGATAACCATACCCTAAGTTTCATCATGCACCTGCTACAAATCCATGGTATGATTATCCCCTTTCCTATATAAGGGGCAAAGGTTTTGTCCCTCCTACACTATTTATTAGCCAACAAATAGCGGGATAATATACTGTATGTAGGACAAATGCGGAAAGCATGGGGAAAATGCCTATATTTTGTAAAAAAAACAAAACACTTTATAATAAGAATGTCGGATTATACCTTTTTATATAAAAAGTCTATATTTAAGAAAGATTAGAGGAATTTTATAGAAATGAAGAAGCCTATCGTTCAATTATTATTGGTATTTACAATTATATCTATCGTACTCTTACTTTTAGATACGTCTATCCTCTCGCTATATACCTTTTTCGGTGCATTATGGTCTCTTACAATCATAGGGATATCTTTCGTTATTTTTATTGAAAATAGATCCCCACAGAGTACTTTAGCATGGTTTTTAGTATTAGCACTTCTCCCTGTTGTAGGTGTGCTTTTATATGCGCTTTTCGGGCGTAGCCGTTGGAGAAGAAAAAAACATCTACATCGTTCCGAAGAGCAAAGAAAATTATTCCGTGAAATATTGGAAGGAAGACGAGTAGAATTATCACTCACAGTCCCCTTACATGAACGTTCTACACATTTAACAAAAGTCGTACAAAAATTTGGAGGCGGACCTGCCGCAGATAAAACAACTACAAAACTTTTAACAAATGGCGATCAAACATTCTCAGAAATTTTGCAAGCTATCGAGCAAGCAAAGCATCACATACATATTCAATACTATATTTATAAATCTGATGAGATTGGTACAAAAGTTCGAGATGCTTTAATAAAAAAAGCAAAAGACGGTGTTATTGTACGCTTCCTTTATGATGGACTCGGAAGTAACACTTTAAGAAGACGATTTTTACAACCTATGAAAGAAGCTGGTATTGAAATTGTAGAATTTGATCCTATTTTTTCAGCTTGGTTACTTGAAACTGTCAATTATCGTAACCATCGTAAAATTGTCATTGTAGATGGAGAAATCGGTTTTACTGGAGGGCTCAACGTCGGTGATGAATACCTTGGCCGTTCAAAAAAATTTCCCGTTTGGCGTGATAGTCATTTAAAAATAGAAGGAAAAGCACTATATAAATTACAAGCCATCTTTCTAGAGGATTGGCTCTATGCATCTAGTGGGTTGAATACTTATTCCTGGGATCAATTTATGAATAGACAATACTTCCCAGGTAAAGAAATTTCAAGTGCAGAAGGCGCTGTGCAAATTGTAGCGAGCGGACCAAGCTCAGATGATAAAAGCATTCGCAATACATTATTAGCTATTATGGGTTCTGCAAAAAAATCGATTTGGATCGCTACACCATACTTTATTCCAGATCAAGAAACTTTAACATTATTACGTTTAAGTGCAATATCTGGCATAGATGTACGCATTTTATATCCTGGTAAAAGTGACAGTATTATTAGTGATCAAGCATCACAATCCTACTTCACTCCACTTTTAAAAGCTGGTGCTTCCATTTATAGTTATAAAGATGGTTTTATGCATGCAAAAATTGTACTCGTTGATGATAAAATCGCGACAATTGGAACGGCAAATATGGACGTACGCAGCTTTGAATTAAATTATGAACTTATTAGCGTACTTTATGAATCAGAAACCGTTCATGATATTAAACATGATTTTGAAGAAGACTTTAAGCATTCCACTGAAATTAAATGGAACGCATTCCAAAAAAGAAGTATCAAAAAACGAATATTAGAATCCTTTATGCGACTCATTTCTCCTTTACTGTAAGCAATCAATGTAATATTGATTGCTTTTTCTTTTCCATTTCCCTTCTCTCCTTTTCTTTGCATACCATATTAAAACAAGTTATCATAAGATGTATTACTTTATGAAAATAATGTTAGGTGGGAAATACATGTTAGAACAATTTCATATACATGCTGATTTAAAACAACAGCTCTCAAACATTCACGAAAAGAATAAGCAAGAAGCTGGTGAAAATGCACATTTAATTGGAAAGAAAATATATAAAGCATCTGATAACAGCATTATTGAAGATGCCATTACAGCACTTCTTCTTGGCAAAAACATTCTATTAAAAGGACCGACTGGTAGTGGTAAAACAGTACTAGCGGAAACTCTTTCTTCTTTATTCCAAAAACCAATGCATAGCATTAACTGTTCTGTCGACCTAGATGTAGAAGGTATTTTAGGATACAACACACTACAAACGAAAGATGGCGCTTCTGAAGTTGCATTCGTTAATGGTCCTCTTATGAAAGCAATGAAGAACGGTCATTTCCTATATATTGATGAGATCAATATGGCGAAACCTGAAACATTACCACTTCTTCACGGTGCGTTAGATTATCGTAAAATGATTACAAACCCATTTACACAAGAGGTTGTATACGGTGATGACGAGTATCGTGTAATTGCAGCAATTAATGAAGGTTACGTTGGAACAAGTGAACTAAACGAAGCATTAAAAAACCGTTTCGTTATTATTGAGGTTCCTTACATCCAAGGTGACACATTAAAAGAACTATTACTATCTGAATCAAAATTAAATGATGTTGCAACAATTGAAAAGTTCGTTGCATTCGCAAGCGACCTTATGCCTTTAGCTCGTGATGGACGTGTAAGTGAAGAAGCAGCAAGTATTCGTGGCATTATCGACGCATGTGATTTAGGTGTATATATTCCTGTTATGCGTGCAATTGAACGTAGTATTATCGCAAAATTAAACGATGAAACAGAACAAATGACTGTCCGTGAATTAGCAGAAAGTTATTTCTTTGAGGGATAATTCATGAGACAAATTTTTAGTGACAAAAAAATTGATGCGTCGCTGTTTCTACAAATGGAAAACTTAATGTATGCCCTTCTAAAAGAAGACGATGCCTACCTCGAGTATGGCTATAAAGCATACTACGACGAAATTGAAAAAAAGGTTGTCATTAGTCACTTTTGGGATGATCGAAAAGAAGAAGATACAGTAATCGGATTAAAAAGCGAAGTGTTTTTAAAAGCACTTGGTAATAAACATTACTCGGACATGACTTTAATTCGTTCTTATGCGATTGAATTACAAGAATCGCATCTAAAAAAGTTTTTAACACAATTATTTGTTCTATTAGAAGATTTACGTGTTGAGGAAATCGTAAAAAACTTACGCCCCGGCACAAAGCATGTTTTTAAAAGAAGAAAAGAAATGTATCGCAATTACTTTGGTTCACAAAATGAAATCAATCGTGTTCGTAACTATCACGGTGATCGTCTATTTTGTCTCTGCTATCTTTCATTAACGAGCGATAAATATGAAATGTTTAATAATGAATATTTCGAGCAAATTGAATCAATTTTGCATGAAACATTCCAAGCTCGTAATACAGAAGACATTATGTATATCGTTGAAAAAATTCGCTATCGCTTAGAGGAGCTTCTTGAAAGTGATATGCTGAACAATTATTTCGGACATGCTCCGCTTTATTTATCTGTCATTGCAGACGAAAAGAACTGTCGCGTCGAAGATTTAGCAAATGATGATACGCAGCTTATAGATGACGATGAAAATAAAAACAAAATGGATGAAAGTTTCTCCACATGGCATCGTGAAAATAAAAACAATGAAAACGAGAACTTTTTACGCTTTGAATTAGAAAGCGGAACAAAAACAAATATGATGGGTG
Source organism: Bacillus thuringiensis (assembly GCF_022095615.2). NCBI lineage: Bacteria > Bacillati > Bacillota > Bacilli > Caryophanales > Bacillaceae > Bacillus > Bacillus thuringiensis. The sequence continues at coordinate 634,742 of NZ_CP155559.1, read as the reverse complement.
ACACTGCTCGTGAATCAGAAGATGGTGACCAAGCACTTGGCTCTGTACAAGGTACTTCTCAAAAAAGTACACAATCCAACTTTGATGGCGCTGATACAGAAGAAGCAAGAGCTTCACACGCTTCTAGCCAAAGCGAGGGTGCATACGGTAAGTATAACGTTGGTGCCTCTCATACATTTAAAGAAGCTCGCAAAGCAAATACCGATGAGAAAAAAGATTACCAAGCTATCAAATCAGTCGTTAATAAAGATGTAAAAGAATTAAAGAAAATTATCGAAAAAACGATTGAAAATAAAACGAATGCAAATAGTGATAAATACTACGGAAGACTTCGCAAGAAATTCCTTCGTATTTATACTGAAAAGCAGCCGCGCATGTTTTATAAAAAAGGACAAGAATCACAAGAACTCGACGTTGCATTCCAATTGTTAGTGGACTGCTCTGGTTCTATGTATAACAAAATGGAAGAAACGAAAAAGAGTGTGGTCCTATTCCATGAAGCGTTGAAATCTTTAAAAATCCCGCACGCTATTAGCGGATTTTGGGAAGATGCTTCTAGTGCTAAACCTGAAGATAAGCCGAACGTTATCCATGAAGTTGTAACGTATAAAAACTCAACGTTACCAAACGTTGGTCCCGAAATTATGCAGCTTCGCGAAGAAGAAGATAACCGCGACGGATATATTATTCGGATCGTTTCTGAAAAGCTTGCGAAAAGACCAGAAAAGCATAAATTCTTACTTGTCTTTACAGACGGTGAACCTTCTGCGCTAGACTATCAACAAGACGGTATTTTAGATACGCATGAAGCTGTCAAACTTGCTCGTAAAAGTGGTATGGAAGTAATCGGAATCTTCATCGAAGAAGGCGAAGCGAAAGAAGCAACTTATCAATTAATGAAAAATATTTATAACCACCACTTCTTAGTTGCAAATCACGCTGAAGATTTACGTTTGAAGATTAAACCACTATTGAAAAAGTTATTATTGAAGACGATTGAATAGAAAAACAGGAGCGCCCTCGCTCCTGTTTTTTCTTTCAATCACTTTGTTTCTGGTTGAAACTTGTATGGAATGGCTACTTCTAATAATGCCTCGAATCCTCTATCGTAGAATGGGAATCGTTCATTTGCGATCGTTCGATCCACCCACTCTATTGCAGAAATTTCTTCTTCATCTTCCGCAATCAGTTCACCTTTTACTACATTTGCTCGAAATGTAAAAAGTATCGCATGATTCCCTGATACTTCAAAGAATTTTTCATTGATCGCAACAAGTCCACCTGCCACGGCAGTTAAACCTGTCTCTTCTTTTACTTCCCTTACTAGAGCTTCCTCTAACGTTTCACCCTTTTCAACAGCCCCGCCTGGCAATGACCAAACGTTTTGTTCCGCATTGTGTACCATTAATACTTTATCCGTTTCTTCATCATGTATTAGTGCATATACGACGTCAACTCTTTGCATGTTGCTTTTCTCCTTCAATTAACTCATCCATTGTAAATAAAGAATGTAGCTGTAAGCCATCTTCTAATACGTTTTCTCTTCCCGCTTTCGTTCGTTCAATGACGCCTAGAACATGATGGACTTTCGCACCCAGTTCCCTTAAGTCTTTCGTACTTAATAATATTTGACCGCCTGTCGTAATAACATCTTCAACAACACAAACATTTTTCCCAGTAATATCAACGCCTTCTGCTAACTTACATGTACCGTACTTCTTCGCTTCTTTTCTTACAAATACAACTGGTATACCTGTTTGTAAAGATAATGCTGTTGCTACTGGAATTCCTCCCATCTCTAAACCCGCGAGTACTTCTGTCTCAGGAGGAATGAGCTCTTTCAATTGTTTAGCAATTTCTAATAACAGTACTGGATTAGATTCAAATAAGTACTTATCAAAGTATTGATTTGATACTTGTCCTGATCGAAGTTTAAATGTTCCCGTTAAACGTGACGTATTGTAAATTTCCTTTGCTAACTCCCATTTCTCCATTGTATCTCTCCCCTTTATGCACAAATTAACTCATTCTATCACACTTGTAATTATTTGTATATTCCTAAAACACAAACAAAAGGGCCGATTCCTAAGAATCGACCCTTCCTATTAATTCATCACTAACTCAGCTGTGAGCTTTTTTTTTAACTTAGCCAACATGTCCGTTGTCATTTTGTCTAAATCGTATTCTGCTTTAAAGCCCCACTCTTTCATTGCTGCTGTTGCATCAATAGAGTTTGGCCAGCTATCAGCGATTGTTTGACGAGCAGGATCTACAGCGTAATCCATTGTAAACGTCGGGATGTGTTTACGAATTGATGCTGCGATTTGCTCTGGCTCAAAGCTCATTGCTGTAATATTGAACGCGTTTCTATGCACAAGTTTACTTGAATCAGCTTCCATTAATGAAATGATCGCTTGTAAAGCATCTGGCATATACATCATATCCATGTATGTTCCTTCTGCAATGTATGAGGTGTATGTGCCTTTTTTAATCGCCTCATAATAAATTTCAACTGCATAGTCAGTTGTTCCGCCTCCTGGAGGAGCTACGTAAGAAATTAAACCTGGGAAACGTACACCGCGCGTATCAACACCAAACTTTTGATGATAATAATCACATAGTAATTCTCCTGCTACTTTGTTTACCCCATACATCGTAGTAGGACGCTGAATTGTATCTTGTGGCGTATTATCTTTCGGCGTTGATGGACCGAATGCACCGATAGAGCTTGGCGTGAAGAATTTACAGTTTAATTCACGCGCTGCTTCTAATGCATTTACAAGTCCGCCCATATTTAAGTTCCATGCAAATAACGGATTTTTTTCCGCTGTTGCTGAAAGTAAAGCTGCTAAATGAATAATTGTATCTACTTCATTACGCTTTGCAATATCATGTAGTTTTTGTCCATCTGTTACATCTAACGTTTCAAATGGACCAGACGTTACTACTTCACTATCTGTTTCACGAATATCTGTTGCAATAACATTTGATGCGCCGTATACATCACGAAGTTTCATTACTAGTTCAGAACCAATCTGCCCTAAAGAACCGGTTACTAGAATTTTTTTCATTTTCCCCACTCCTCATTTGCAAGCTATTCAAAAGATGTCGTTACTTAAATGATGCCCATTTCTTTTCCTACTTTTTCATACTTACGAATCGCTTCATCTAACATTTCTTTCGTATGAGCTGCTGTAGGCATATTACGAACGCGTCCTGTTCCTTTCGCTACAGTTGGGAACACAATAGATTTTGCGTATACGCCTTCTTCATTTAAACGTTTACTAAATTCTTGTGTTAACACTTCATCACCAATGATACAAGGTGTAATTGGCGTTTCACTTTCCCCTATATTAAAGCCAAGTTCTTTTAATCCTTGTTTTAAATAGCGACCATTTTCCCATAAACGATCGTGCAACTCTGTGCTTTCCATTAAGATTTCAATTGATCTCATGCAAGCTGCTGCATCAGCTGGTGTTAATGCTGTAGAGAATAAGAATGGACGTGAACGAACTTTTAACCAGTCAATTAAGTTTTGTTTCCCTGCTACATATCCACCAATTACCCCAATTGCTTTTGATAATGTACCAATTTGGAAATCAACTTTATCAGACAGACCGAAGTGCTTTACAGTTCCTGCACCTTTACCAAGTACACCTGAACCGTGTGCATCATCTACGTATGTCATTAAATCTAATTCTTCTGCAATCTCAACAATTTCTGGTAGTTTTGCAACATCTCCATCCATTGAGAAGACACCGTCTGTAATTACCATTAATTTATTGTAAAGACCTGATTCTTTCGCCGCGATTGCTTTTTGACGTAAATCTTCCATATCAGAATGTTTATAAACAATAATTTTTGCCTTTGATAGACGACTACCATCAATAATAGAAGCATGGTTTAATTCGTCTGAAAGAATCGCATCATTTTTATCCATCACGGCTGAAATCGCTGCCATATTACAGTTAAATCCTGATTGGTAAGCAATTGCCGCTTCTGTATGTTTAAACTTTGCAATTGTTTCTTCTAATTTAATATGCAAATCTAAAGTACCGTTAATTGTACGAACAGCTCCTGCTCCAACGCCGTACTTATGAATAGCACCAATTGCTGCTTCTTGCAAACGGCTATCTGTTGCTAATCCAAGATAGTTGTTTGAAGATAAGTTAATATATTCTTTTCCGCCAATTGTAATGATCGGTCCATTTGAACTCTCAAGCGGATCAATTACGTTATAAAGCCCCTTTGATTTTAAATCCTCTAAATTTTCTTCTAAAAATTTCGCAAGTGTTTTACTAGACATTGTGAAGCCTCCCATCGTTCATGTAAGCGAATTATTGTCTTAATAGTTCTAATAATCCCTCTACTAGCTTAACACGTTTTCAGAATTTATTATAGAAAAATAGTTTAAAGTAACCGCTTACAATTCTAGATTATATATGATTCATTACAAGAAATCTATCATTTACTTTTCATATTTGATAGAATAAAAAAAATATTTAAGGGGGCTTCAATCATGGCATTTACTGAATCTGATGTATATAATAACGAAGCATTTTTTAAACAATATATGAAACGCAGATACCGAGAAAATAGCCCAAATGAGTCACTTGAAAAACCAGCCTTCTTTCAACTCATTGGTGATGTGAAAGGAAAACAAATCCTTGATTTAGGCTGCGGCGACGCTAAATTCGGTGAGGAGTTATTAGAAAAAGGCTGCCACTCTTACACTGGTATTGAAGGCTCCGAACTTATGTATGAAAAAGCTAAAAAACAACTAGAAAATAAAAATGGCACCGTCCATTTTTTAAACCTCAAAGACTACACATACCCTCCTGCTACTTTTGATTTAGTAACATCTAGACTCGCCTTACATTATATTGAACATCTTCCTATCATTTTTCAAAATGTGTACGAAACTTTAAAAACAAATGGAGCCTTTACTTTTAGCGTTCAACACCCTATTATTACCTCTTCATTTGAAAGCTTACAAACGAGCGAGAAAAGAACAAGCTGGCTCGTCGATGATTATTTTAAAATGGGAAAACGCATTGAGCCTTGGATTGAGCAAAAAGTTATTAAATACCATCGTACAACGGAAGAGTATTTTACATTGTTACAACAAGCTGGATTTACGATTACAAAATTAAAAGAAGCTACACCAGATCAAACTTATTTTCAAAGCGCGGAAGAATATGAACGACGGTTACGAATTCCCCTCTTCCTCTTATTCTCTTGCCAAAAATAAAAAGACGATGAACCCTCATCGTCTTTTTATTTATCTCATTGCCTGAGCAACCTCTTTACGTACACGTCTTCCTTTTCCATGCGGGATACAAAGTGGTGTTCCAAATAACGGATCCGTACTGATTTGACACTCCATTCGGAATACATCACGTACTAGCTTCTCATCCACTACTTCTTCAGGCTTACCTTGTGCATATATTTGTTTATCTTGAATGGCTACAATATTGTCTGCATAACGACATGCTAAATTTAAATCGTGTAATACCATGACAATTGTTCTTTGTTCTGTTTCATTTAATTCGAATAATAAATCTAGCACTTCAATTTGGTGAGTCATATCTAAATATGTAGTAGGCTCATCAAGTAAAATAATATCTGTATCTTGTGCAAGCGTCATTGCAATCCAAGCACGTTGACGTTGTCCACCTGAAAGAGCATGCACATCACGCTCAGCAAATTCTGTCATACCTGTTGCTGCAAGTGCTTTTTGCACCATTTCCTCATCTTTTTCTGACCATTGCTTCAGCCACGTTTGATATGGATAACGCCCTTGCTTTACAAGTTGCAATACTGTAAGCCCTTCTGGCGCTTGTGGTCCTTGCGGTAAAATTGCCATTTGACGAGCAATTTGCTTCGTTTGCATACTTTGAATGGCTTGATTATCTAACAAAATGTCACCAGTTGTTGGCTTTAATAATCTAGCTAGTGAACGTAATAAAGTTGATTTCCCGCAACCGTTAGAACCGATAAAGATTGTAATTTCGCCTTTTGGAATTTCTAAATTCAACTCATCAATAATAATTGTTTCACCATAAGACAACGTCAAACGTTTCGTCTCCAATGCTTTTTGCATATTCATCTCCCTTTATGAATTCCGACTTTTATAAAGTAAATAAATAAAATAAGGTGCACCAATTGCTGATGTAAATACCCCTGCTGGAATTTCAAGGGGGGTGAAAACTGTACGCCCAATTAAATCTGCAGCAAGTACTAAAATTGCACCAACAATAGCCGCAACTGGGAGCAATGCACCGTATAAAGAACCAACTAGTCTTCGTGAAATATGAGGTGCCATTAAACCGACAAATCCAATTCCTCCGGCGAAGGCAACCGCACCGCCAATTAAAGCTGTACTAAGTAATAACATGAATACGCGTGACTTCGTTAAAGGAACACCAAGTCCTACCGCAATATCATCCCCTAGCTCTTGCGCATTTAAATGTCTAGCAGCTATAAATGATATTACCGTTAAAATGAGAACCCACGGTGCAAGCACCATAACGTTTTGCCATGAAGAACCGTAAACAGTACCTGTAATCCATACATTCGCTTGACTCGCTTGGTAAATTGGTGCTAATAACATAAACAAAGTCGTTGCTGCTTTCGTTAATGCCCAAAATCCAACACCAATTAAAACAAGACTAATCGGTGATAATCCGTCATTTCTCCATGCAAATAAATATACAAAAAGCGCTACAATCGTTGCACCAACAAAGGCTGCTAACGGCATATAATGAATGCTTACGGTTAGCGCATTATTTTTATCACTAAATATAGCTAAAAATAATACAACTGCAACACTTGCACCACCTGTAATCCCGATGATATCAGGAGAAGCCAGTGGATTACGAACGAGACCTTGTAAAATACATCCTGCTACAGCAAGTGCGATTCCTACAAGGATGGCAATTAAAATACGCGGCATACGAAACTTATTTACAACCATATTGGACATCGCATCGCCATTTCCAGTGATTGCTTGCCATACATCATAAGGAGCAATTTTCATGTCTCCCATACCTGCACTCGCAAAAAATAATCCTATTAAAACAACTAGTAAACTGAATAAGACGAGACAAGCTCGTTTATACATTAAAAACGAGAGCCCGCCTTTTCCTATACGAAACGGAATATACTTCTTCATTTGCTAAGCCCTCTCTTACGTGCGATATAAATAAAGAACGGTGCACCAATAAATGCTGTCATAACTCCTACTGGTACTTCTTGTGGCATAATGACATATCTTGCTACTATATCAGCCAAGATTAGTAGTATTGCACCTAATAAGCCGCTATATGGTACTCTCCATCTGTGATCGACCCCAACAAGGAATCTGGCAAAATGCGGGATAATAATTCCAACAAATCCAATTGGACCAGCAACCGCAACTGAACCACCAGATAACAAAACAATAATAAATAGTACGAATGATTTCATTAAAATTGTTCGTTGTCCAAGCCCTTTCGCGACGTCTTCCCCCATCATCAATGTATTTACTTTCCCTGCCATCATAATAGATGCAATCCATCCTATTAATAAATATGGGAATACAGATTGTAAAATTTCTAACTTTCTTCCTTGCACAGATCCGGCAAGCCAAAATAATACTTCTTCAAGCGCCTTTTCATTTAACACAAGTAATCCTTGTGTTAATGATGAAAATAACGCACTAATTGCGACCCCTGCTAATGTTAACTTCAGAGGCGTTGTCCCTTCTTTTCCTAAAGAACTAGAAGCAAATACAAGTACAGCTGCAACGGCTGCCCCTAAAAAGGCAATCCACGTGAAAGCTGATAATGATGTTACGGAAAAAATAACAATTGCTACAACTATGAAGAAAGCGGCACCTGAATTTAATCCAATAAAATCTGGAGAAGCAAGCGGATTCTTAGTTAAAGTTTGCATAAGACAACCTGCAATGGCTAAACTAGCACCAACACTAGCTGCAATTAACGCCCTTGGAAGACGCACATTTTGAATAATAATATGTTCATTGGAACCATTAAAATGGAAAAAAGCATCTAACGCTAATTTCCAACTCGTATTTGTATATCCAAAAATAATACTTCCCCAAATACAAGTAATGACTGCAATGATTCCAACAAATAATCCAATCCATTTTGCTCGATTTGTTTTTAATAACATGCAGCGTTTCCCCTTCAATGTATAATGATACGTTGTAAGTGTATTTCAACTTAATTCTCATTGTCAACGGAAATGAGAATTATTTTCATTGACAATTGGACCATGAAGGATTACTATCATCTTTGCTATTGAAAAAACTTCTCAGTATGTAGGGGGTACATAATGAAATTCACGCAAAAAAAATCGTTTATATTATTTGTATTTTTACTAGCCTTTTCATTACTTTTAAGTGCTTGTGGAAAATCAAATACGAAAGAGGAAACAAAAGAAGATACGAAAAAAGAAATGATTACAGTTGAACATGCAATGGGTAAAACAGAAGTTCCTGCTAATCCAAAACGTGTAGTTATTTTAACAAATGAAGGAACTGAAGCTTTACTTGAACTAGGTGTGAAACCAGTTGGGGCTGTAAAATCTTGGACTGGTGATCCATGGTATCCACATATTAAAGATAAAATGAAAGATGTAAAAGTTGTTGGTGATGAAGGACAAGTGAACGTGGAAACAATCGCTTCTTTAAAACCAGACTTAATTATCGGTAACAAAATGCGTCATGAAAAAGTGTATGAGCAACTAACAGCGATTGCACCTACTGTGTTCTCTGAGACGCTACGCGGTGAATGGAAAGATAACTTCAAATTTTATGCAAAAGCATTAAATAAAGAAAAAGAAGGTCAAAAAGTTGTAGCTAATTACGAATCACGTATAAAAGATTTAAAAGGCAAACTTGGCGATAAAGTAAATCAAGAAATCTCTATGGTTCGCTTCATGCCTGGTGATGTTCGCATTTATCATGGCGATACATTCTCTGGTGTCATTTTAAAAGAACTTGGATTTAAACGTCCTGGTGATCAAAATAAAGATGACTTTGCAGAACGTAACGTTTCTAAAGAACGTATTTCAGCAATGGATGGCGATGTATTATTCTACTTCACATTCGATAAAGGAAACGAGAAAAAAGGCTCTGAATTAGAAAAAGAATATATCAATGATCCTCTATTTAGAAATTTAAATGCAGTAAAAAATGGTAAAGCATACAAAGTTGACGACGTTATTTGGAATACAGCTGGTGGTGTAATGGCCGCTAACCTACTATTAGATGATATCGAAAAACGCTTTGTTAAATAATATTTTTCTAACCAGCTCCCCTTCTATGGAGCTGGTTATTTTTCGATTCACTTAAATGTCACATTATTTCATTTTGTATTTTTATTCCCAATATGTTATATTATAAAAGTAAATAGAATATATTTTCTCTATATCAGAATAGATATTTTAATCTAAATTTTCTGATTAATCACTATTTTATTTTCTTTTAGAATTCAATTATTACATTTGAAAACGCTTATCATCTCGTTTTCAGGGCAAAATACAGTAACGGTTGAAGAAAAATAGAACTTTTTCAGAATTTTTCTTTCTATTTCCATATAATTCTATTGACTTCTAAATATTTTGTGAATTAAAATAATTACATAAATATCCGTTATACAGGATTAGGGGGAAACAAACATGGATGCAGCTTTAAAATTAGACAAAGCTGGAGAGCAACAATCACCAAAAAAACATCCACCAGGATTATATTTGTTGTTCTTTACAGAGGCATGGGAAAGATTTAGTTATTACGGAATGCGTGGCTTATTAGTTCTTTATTTAACAACGAGCTTAGTAAGCGGCGGTTTAGGATTTGATAAAGCAGTTGCAGTACAAATTTACGGTATTTTCACAATGCTTGTATATTTCACACCTATTATTGGTGGCTGGTTAACTGACCATTTCATTACGAAGCGACACGCCATTACTATTGGTGGTATCATCATGGCAATTGGTAACTTTGTACTATTTTCAATGAACACAAAAACTGGACTATTTTTAGGATTAGGATTATTAGTTATTGGTAACGGATTCTTCAAACCAAATATTTCGACTTTATTAGGTCAATTATATAGCGAAAACGATTCTCGTCGTGATAGTGCCTTCACTATCTTCTACATGGGAATTAACTTAGGAGCTCTTATCGCTCCATTCATTTGCGGTTACTTCGCAGATTATAGATACGGTTTCTTAACAGCTTGTATCGGTATGATTATTGGACAGCTTGCCTTTAATTTCTTAGCACCTCGTTACTTAGGGTCTATTGGAACAACTGTTGTCGGTAAACAATCTAAAGAAAAAAATGCAAAAGCAATTGAGAAAAAACCTTTAACAACACAAGAGAAAAAACGTACTACTGCAATTTTAATTTTAACTTGTTTCGTTGTATTTTTCTGGGCAGGATTTGAACAAGCTGGTAGTTCTTTAACACTTTACACGGATAAATTCGTGGATCGTACAATTGGTGGATTTACAATTCCAACACCTTGGTTCCAATCTGTAAACCCACTATTCATTATCTTGCTAGCATTACCGGTTTCTGCATTATGGATTAAACTTTCTAAAACGAAAAATGGTGACTTGAAAATCCCAACGAAAATGGCATTTGGTATGATCTTGCTAGGGATTGGATATTTAGTTCTAACTTTAGCTGTATTAAAAACTGGTAGCGATGAAGGTAATATTACAATGAAAGCAAACTTACTATTCATTGTATTCACTTACATGTTCCATACAATCGGTGAATTATTCTTATCACCAATCGGATTATCTATGGTAAGTGCAATCGCTCCTGTTAAATTAGCATCATTATTAATGGGTGTATGGTTAGCTGGTACTGGCTTCGCAAACTTATTAGCAGGACAATTAGCTGCTTTCACTCAATCTTTAGGATATTTAGAAGTATTCGCAAGCATCGGTGTTATCGTAATCGTGCTAGGATTAGTACTTCTTATGTTCTCTAAGAAAATTGCACATATGATGGAATAATAAATAGAAAAGACGCTTCTAATTTTAGAAGCGTCTTTTCTATTACTTCTCCTCTAAAGCCGTCACGTTCACGTGAACGCTTTCTCCAGGATTAGATACATCATACACTTGAACAACTCCACTCTGCTCGTCACAGCTCTCAATCCATACTGGTACGCCCTCATATGTAACGTCAATTCTACTTGAAGAAGATAAGATTTGTTTCACACGTTTTACATCCATACTATTATTCCTCCCTTTACTTACTGTCCTCCCTCCTATCTTTTCTTTTCCCTTTAGAATATATTCCTTATAGTAACATGTAAATTGATAGCCTTTTCTTCCTTACATGCTAATATTTCCTCTCATATCACCTTTCTGACAAATAAAAAAAGACGTATATCCCACACGTCTTTTTCCATAATATTCAAATTTTAAGAAAATAATGTTTTTACAACTTCACTTACTTTATCATTATGAATTTGATAATACACTTCTAGTCCTCGTCTTTCAAAGCGCACTACTTTGTTTTGTTTTAATTTCGTTAAATGTTGCGAAACCGTTGATTGCGGAATTTCTAACACTTCCTGTAATTGTGTTACATTACAAGTTCCTCGTTGCATTAGTTCCATTACTAGACGTAAACGTAACGGATGCGCTAGCGCTCTTAACATTTGTACATCTTCTTCTGAAATACGACATTCGAATTGATTTTGGCTCATAAAGTTCCCCTCATTTTCGTTTTTATTTTCTTTTTATTTATTTATATATCTGTTCTTATATTTCCTGTTACGACATAACTTTATCAACCTATAAAGCCGAAAAATTTTTCCATCTTTATCAGCAAAGAACTCAGGAATAAATCCTTGCTGATTTTGAATATTATACTATATGATATAACGAAAAAGCAAAACAACGGGCTGCAAATACTTTGCTTGCAAACGTTGTTTTATCAAGCTTTTTGTTATATTTTCACCTCATTGAAACGTGCGGTAATGATATCGTAAAATATCATCTATAATTGATAACCTTTCGTAAAGTAGTTGGAGCATATTTAACCTCTTTGTTACACTAAAAGGAATTTTCAGTAAAAAGAGCTAATGTAATATTAAAAATTGACTTATTGTTTTTTCGTACTGCAATTACCTGAACTGTTATTCAAAACTTCCTATTAAAGAAAATAAAACTTTTATCAGTGAGCATCTTACTTTTCCTCCACCGGTTATTAGCCCATACTAATTGGGATTTTGCGTGATAACTCTCCCTTACTACTAGATCCAATGGTACAAAGGCTTCATCAGAACCAATGATATACGAAGAAATAAAAGAATATGCAAATAACTTATTACAGCGCACCCAGATAGGTTGGAATGCGCTTTTTGTCTACTTTATGAACAAAGCATTTCTTTTAACACTATTATGGAATAATTATACTTTTTTACGTTGACAATAGTGTTGAAGGAGAATATACTAAGCATGTAAGTTGATTGTGAATTGTTTCACAAATAATGTGAATTTCTTCACATAAAATAGATAGGAGTTGTCATCATTATGAGTACTTGGACACAAATTTATGACCCGTTAAACAACATTTGGTTATCTGCACTAATCGCAGCACTTCCAATTTTCTGCTTCATCATTTGTTTAATGGGACTGAAAATGAAAAGTTATATCGCTGGTCTTTACAGTGTGATTGTCGCTATTATTCTTGCTATATTCGTTTATAAAATGCCAGCAACTGTAGCTGTAGCATCTGCCGGATTTGGTGTTTTATCTGGATTTTATCCAATTTGTACTATCGTTATCGCAGCAATTTTCCTTTATAAATTAACTGTTAAAACAGAGCAATTCAATGTCATTCGTGATAGTATTTCAAGCATTACAAATGACCAACGTTTACAAGTATTATTAATCGCTTATTCTTTCGGTGCTTTCTTAGAAGGCGCAGCTGGGCTAGGGGTTCCAGTTGCTATTACAGCTGCATTACTTGTAGGTATGGGCTTTAATCCATTAAAAGCAGCAGGTATTTGTTTGGTAGCGAACATCGCTGGTGGTGCTATGGGTGCTATGGGTATCCCAGTTACAGTACCAGCACAATTAACTGAGCTAGACGCATTAACTATCGGTCGTCAAACTGTTCTTATTTTACCATTCATTAGTATTGTTTTACCTTTCCTACTTGTTTCAATGGTCGATGGAATTAAAGGTATTAAAGAAACTTGGCAAGGTATTCTTGTAAGTGGGGTTTCTTTCGCCATTACTCAGTTCCTTGTAACTTACTTCTTAGGTGCGGAACTTACTAATATTTTCGCAGCCGTTGTAAGTATGGTCTCTCTTGCATTATTCTTACGTGTTTGGCAGCCAAAATCTTCTACTAAAGAAGAAAAACAAGAAGAAAAAGAAGCTCATACATTCAATCAAATTCTATATGCTTGGTCTCCATTCGTATTCTTAACTGCATTCGTAACAATCTTTAATTTAAAACCAATTAAAGCTTTATTTGCTCCGGATGGCGCACTAGCAAACTTAGTATTTAACATTCAGTTCCCTGGTCTTCATAATGCCGTTATGAAAACTACACCAATTACAAAAGCTGATACACCTTTCGCAGCTGTTTTCAAATTTGATGTATTCTCATCTACAACTACTGCAATCGTATTAGCAATTATCGTTTCACTTATCGTATACCGCGTAAAAGGGAAAATAGTTAAAGAATTAATGGTTGAAACAATAAAAGAACTAAAAGCTCCAGTATATACAATCTGTAGCGTTATCGCTTTAGCTTACGTAGAGAACTACTCTGGTATGTCATCTACACTTGGACTTGCATTCTCTTCTACTGGTAATGCATTCCCTGTTCTTTCTCCGATCTTAGGATGGATTGGCGTATTCATTACAGGATCAGTAGTATCAAGTGGTTCATTATTTGCACCGCTTCAAGCAGTAACTGCAGATCAATTAAACATCGTTCCTTCTACTCTTGTTGCATTAAACGTAGTAGGTGGTACAATGGCAAAAATGGTTTCACCACAATCTGTAGCAGTTGCTTGTGCCGCAGTTGGACTAGTTGGTAAAGAATCTGTCCTATTTAAAACAGCAATGAAATACAGTTTAATCTTCTTAGCTATCATTAGCTTACTTCAATTAAACGCTGTATTTAATATCTTTTAAAAAAAACACCGATCCAAATGGATCGGTGTTTTTTTACATTACATCTTCTTATTCTTTAATAAAGAAGCTCCAGCAATTTCAGGATGCGTCATTTCGAATGGATCTAAAATAATATCCAATTCTTCTTCTGTCAGTACACCATGTTCTAAACATAGCTCCCTAACAGATTTTCCTGTTTCAATTGCTTCACGTGCAATACGAGATGCTGCTTCATAACCAATATGAGGGTTAACTGCTGTAATAATTCCAACACTTTTCTCTACATATTGCTTCAGCAATTCTTCATTTGCTGTAATTCCTTTAATACAATATTCACGGAATACACGGAATCCGTTATTCATAATACTGATAGACTGAATTAAATTAAATACGAGTACAGGCTCCATTACATTTAACTCTAATTGTCCTGCTTCTGATGCTAAGCAAATTGTATGATCATTACCAATTACTTGGAAAGCAACTTGATTAATTACTTCTGCCATAACAGGGTTTACTTTACCTGGCATAATAGATGAACCTGGTTGACGAGCTGGCAATTGAATTTCAGCTAATCCAACACGCGGTCCAGATGCCATAATACGAAGGTCATTCGCAATTTTAGACATGTTCATCATACATACTTTTAATGCCGCAGATACTTCTGTGTATGCATCTGTGTTTTGCGTTGCATCGACTAAGTGCTCTGCACCAACAAGTGGGAATCCACTAAATGTTCGCAGGTGTTTAACCACTTGTTCAATGTACATAGGATTTGCATTTAATCCTGTACCAACAGCTGTCGCCCCCATGTTCACTTCGTATAAATGTTGACGAGACTGTTTAATTCTTTTTATATCACGCGCAAGCACTCGGCTATACGCTTCAAATTCTTGTCCAAGACGAATCGGAACAGCATCTTGTAAATGTGTACGCCCCATTTTAATGACGTGATCGAACTCTTTTGCTTTTGCACGGAAAGCAGAATGAAGTTCTTCCATTGTAATAAGAAGTTCTTCTAACATCATAAGAGTTGCAATATGAATTCCTGTTGGAAACGCATCATTCGTTGATTGAGCCATGTTCACATGCGTGTTTGGGCTAATTTTTGCATACGCGCCTTTTTCATACCCCATACGCTCTAACGCTCGATTAGCGATTACTTCATTTGTATTCATATTAATAGAAGTTCCAGCACCGCCTTGGATTGGATCCACGATAAATTGATCATGGAATTTTCCATCAACAATTTCTTGTGCTGCCTCTGCAATTTCATGTCCAATGTCTTTCGCTAAATAACCAGTATCCATATTTGCAAGTGCCGCCGCTTTTTTCACAATTGCCATTGCCGTAATGAGTGACGGATGAATGCGATATCCTGTAATCGGGAAGTTTTCTACAGCACGTAATGTTTGTACCCCATAATAAGCTACACTCGGTACTTCCTTTTCACCTAAAAAATCTTTCTCTATACGTATATCCTTCGTTGCTATCATTTTCATCACCTATGCTTTTCATTCTAAATCCTTATCTAAAAAATCCGCCCTCTAAAAATACGAGTATCATTCAGAAGAATTTTTCAGTATCCACCTTCACTATATAGCACCTTTTTTGAAAGCGCAAACATTTATTTTTCTATATATATCTTTTATAAAAATTTATAGAAAATCATTCTTCTACCTTCTTTATTTCCACTCGTTTAATTTGATGCATATCCTTTTCAAGAACTTTAAAAGAAAAGCCGTATTTTTCAATACTCTCTCCTTCAGCAACGATTTGCTTTTGTACCATAATCCAACCACCGATCGTATCTACATCATCAGCGATTAAGTGTATACCAAATAAATCATTTACTTCACTAATAAGCACTTTTCCCTCTACGATTTTACACCCTTCACTTATATGCTCTATAGGCGGGTGTTCATCTTCATCGTATTCATCTCGGATTTCTCCAACAATTTCTTCTAAAATATCTTCTAGTGTAACGATCCCCGCTGTACCACCATATTCATCATATAATACAGCTAATGGAATTCGTTTTCTTTGCATTTGTAATAGCAAATCATGAATAGGGATATTTTCTAACACTTCAATAACTGGCCTTGTATATGGCGTAATCGAGCACTCCTCGTCTCGATTACCATCCATATAACGAATAAATAAATCCTTTACATTAACCATCCCAATAATTTCATCTTTATCTTCACCAAATACGGGATATCTCGTATACTTTTCTTGTGCGATTATTTTAATATGTGTTTCAAATGGTTCGTCCTCATATAAACCTACAACTTCTGTACGAGGTACCATAATTTCCTTTGCGACTCTATTATCGAATTCAAAAATATTATTTACATATTTAAATTCCCTTTGATTAATCTCTCCGCTCTCATAACTCTCGGATAAGATTAATCGTAATTCTTCCTCCGAATGAGCAACTTCATGTTCAGAAGCCGGATGTAATCCGAATAACCCTGTTACAAGCCTTGCAGAACCATTTAAAGCCCAAATAAACGGATACATTACTCGGTAAAAGTAAATAATTGGCTTAGATAATAATAAGCTAACTTGCTCTGCTCTTTGTATAGCGAGCGTCTTCGGAGCAAGTTCACCAATGACAACATGTAAAAATGTAATCACTGCAAAAGCAATAATAAATGAAACTGTACTTGCAATTGCAGGAGATAAATGTAGTTTTAAAAACAACGGCTCGAGTAAATGTTTTATAGTCGGCTCTCCTAACCACCCAAGCCCTAAAGCAGTAATTGTAATACCTAACTGACATGCTGATAAATACTCATCTAAATTCGAAGTTACTTTTTTAGCTGCTAATGCCCCTCGTCGTTTTTCACTAACGAGTTGATCAATACGACTGCTACGTACCTTAATAATTGCAAACTCAACAGCTACAAAAAAACCTGTTAATGCAATAAGAATGGCTACCATCAGTAATTTTATAATATCCACATATGTCCTTTAGCTTTCTTAGCTAAAGTTACACCTCCTTTAAAAAGAAGTTTCACTTTAGTTTCTTCATTTACGTAAAAGCAACCCTATATAAAATTCACCAATTTCAAACCTCATACAATTCTAAAGGTAGGCCATCAGGGTCTTGGAAAAAGACGAATTTTTTTCCGGTTATTTCATCCATACGTATCGATTCAGTCTCCACACCACATTGATTTAAATGTTTCACAGCCTCTTCTATATTTGTAACAGCAAATGCTAAATGTCTAAGACCAGCTGCTTCTGGGAAACTTGGACGCTCAGGCGGACTTGGAAATGAAAATAATTCAATTTGATACTCTTCCCCTACACATAAATCTAACTTATAAGAATCTCGTTCTTTTCTATATACTTCATTTATCGCTTTAAAACCTAATATTCTATTATAAAAATCTTTAGATACTTCATAATTCGAACAAATAATTGCAACATGGTGCACTCTACATATATTCATACTCTCTCTATTCCTTTCTTTACCAACGATGCATATTCTCCCTTGAAATGAAAAGCATATATAGCAGAATATCTCTTTTAGGAGGCTTACTATGAAATTTATTACTTTTTTCGTGGGACTTATCGTTGTTTTCTTCCTTGCTTATATTGCTAGCAACAATAAGAAACATATTAAATTTAAACCCATTTTCATCATGCTTATTATACAGTTAATTTTAACCTATTTATTATTAAATACAGAAATCGGCCTCATACTTATTCGGGTCATTTCCAGTCTGTTTACAAAGCTACTCGAGTATGCTGCTGATGGTATAAACTTTGTATTTGGCGGTCTTGCCAATAAAGATGAAATGTCATTCTTCCTTACTGTATTATTGCCCATTGTCTTCATTTCCGTCTTAATTGGTATACTGCAACATTTCAAAATACTACCATTTTTTATTCATTGGATCGGTTACTTCCTTAGCAAAATAAATGGTCTTGGGAAATTAGAATCTTACAACGCTATCGCATCTGCCATTGTCGGCCAATCAGAAGTTTTTATTACAGTTAAAAAACAATTAGCTCAAATTCCAAAACACCGTCTTTATACACTGTGTGCCTCTGCTATGTCAACCGTATCTATGTCTATCGTAGGTGCCTATATGACAATGATTGAGCCTAAATATGTAGTAACTGCACTCGTTCTCAATTTATTTAGTGGTTTTATTATCGTACTCATCATTAACCCATACGACGTGAAAGAGGACGAAGATATTTTAGAAATTAAAGGCGAAAAGCAGAGCTTTTTTGAAATGCTTGGAGAATACATTCTAGATGGCTTTCGCGTAGCCATCGTTGTCGGCGCTATGCTCATCGGATTCGTCGCATTAATTAGCTGCATTAATGACCTATTCCTCATTATATTCGGCATTACTTTCCAGCAATTAATCGGCTACGTATTTGCGCCTGTTGCATTCCTTATCGGTGTACCAAGTTCTGAAATTGTCACAGCTGGTAGCATTATGGCAACGAAGCTTGTAACGAATGAATTTGTAGCCATGATGGATCTTAGTAAAATTTCTAATAGCCTTTCTCCCCGTACAGTGGGTATCATTTCTGTTTTCCTCGTTTCTTTTGCCAACTTTTCTTCTATCGGCATTATTTCAGGTGCAGTAAAAGGGTTAAACGAAGAACAAGGAAACGTCGTTGCCAGATTTGGTCTTAAATTACTATATGGAGCTACTCTCGTTAGCATTTTATCTGCAATTATCGTAAGCATTATGTTGTAATTAGGTAAAATTTTATCATTTTCTTATCCCTATCTTTTGTATACAATAACGAATAGATGTCTTATAAATAATCAAGACATCTATTTTTTATACATGTACAATCGCTTTTATTTAGCGTACAATATTTTTTATGTGTTTGAATGCGCTTCTAGATGTATACACTTTGATAGTTTTAAAGGAGAAAAATGATGAAATCCGATATGAACAAAGATAACCGAGCCAAAAAAGGACGCTCAAAGAAAAAACGCCTACTTTGGTTCCTTCTTATTCCATTACTGATTATAGCACTTGGAGCAGGAGGCTATTCCTTCCATATATACAGTAAAGCGAAGTCTGTGTTAAGTAATGCCTACTCTGAACTGGGCCGCGGGGATAAATCCAGCAAACGTGAAAAAGCCGTGAAACCTATGACTGACAACATTTCTGTACTTATTATGGGTGTTGATGAAAGTGAGATTAGGGACAAGAATTACGGAAAAGCAACTCGCACAGATGCGCTATTACTTGCAACAATTAATAAAAATGATAAATCAGTTAAACTTGTCAGTATTCCACGTGACTCACGTGTCTACATTAAATCACGTGATAAATACGATAAAATTACACATGCACACGTATTTGGTGGTGTGGATAGCACGATTGATACCGTAGAGAACTTTTTAGATGTTCCAGTTGATTATTATGTAAAATTCAACTTTAAATCATTTATCAAAATTGTCGATTCTCTTGGTGGCATTACTGTCAATGTTCCAGTTGAATTCACAGAACAAAATAGTAAAGACGAAGCAGATGCTATTCATCTGAAAAAAGGACGTCAACATTTAAATGGAGAAGAGGCATTGGCACTAGCTAGAACTCGTCATATCGATAGTGATTATATGCGCGGTCAACGACAACAGCTTGTTTTAGAAGCTATTGCTGAAAAAGCACTATCTCTTAATTCCATTAATAAAATTGGTGGTCTACTCGACGCTGTCGATAAAGACTTAAAAACAAATTTAACTTTTGATGATATGATGACAATTGCCAAAAATTCAATGGATTCCAATTTAAAAATGGACAAAATGCAAGTAGAAGGAACTGATAAATATATAGGTGGTATTTATTATTACGTTCCAAATGAAAAAAGCGTCAATAATATTTCGACAACACTACAAGAACATCTCGGTGTTACGAATAAAAATGAACATAAAAAATTATAATAAAAAGGCTGCTAGATTTTTCTAGACAGCCTTTTTATTATAACTTTCAACATATTTCTCGTACATATTGTGACAAAAAGAGACAATTATTACAACAGTGTAACATTTTTTATAAAAACATTACACACATAGTGGAAATAATAGTATACTAGTACGTACATAATGTTATTTTCATCATTTTTATACAAAAAATGTAATACATATATTTATACAAAAATTTCTGGGGGGAAATAAATGAAGCTAAGTAAAATACTGATTGGTTCTGCAATTACTGGAGGCATATTACTTTGTGTAGGCGGTGTTGGTGGATATCAATATGTATCCAAACTAAATAATCAATTAGATACTACTGCATTACCAAATACTACATTTGAAGGTATTTCTCTCGATGGAAAAAATAAAAAAGATATTCAAGAAATTATTAATCAAAAGGTAACTGAATTAGATCAAAAATCTCTTACCTACATATTCCAAAATGATAAACAAACTTACACATGGAAAGATTTAGGGATAAATTATAAAGAAAAAGATATTATCGACAAAATCTTTAAAGAACAAGAAGGAAATGCAATAAATCGTTACAAAATGCGGAAGCAGGCCGAAAACGGTGAATTAAAACGTGACTATACATTAACAGCTCAATTAAATACAACTGCTTATGAAAGCTTTATGAAGGATAAATATAATGACACATTAAAAAATCCTGTTAATGCCGAATTAAGTGTTGAAGGCTCTACAGTAAATATTAGCCAAAGTCAAAATGGAGAAAAAATTGATAAAGGAAAGTTGACTGATTTAACGAAACAGGCCATTACTTCTGGCTCATCGGACGTTACATTACCAGTTACACTATTAAAACCTGAGCGTTCTACAGAAGATATACAAAAAATGGGAATCAAAGAAGTAATTGCTGAATATTCAACTCCTATGGCTGGTCGTAATGGAAATCAATCCTATAACGTAAATAAGTCAGCTAATACTTTAAGTGGAGTTATTGTCGCACCTGATGAAACGTTTAGTTTTAATGGCCGCGTTGGTGTAACGGATGCTGCACATGGTTATAAATCCGCAGCAGTATTTTCAGAAGGTAAAGTTATACAAAGTGCAGGTGGAGGCGTTTGCCAAGTTAGTAGTACTTTATATAGCGCCGCTTTAAGGGCAGATTTAGGAATTGTTTCTCGAAGCAATCATTCTATGCCCGTAAATTATTTACCACTTGGGCAAGATGCAGCAGTGGCAGATTATGGTCCGGATTTAAAATTTAAAAACAATACAGGCAATCATATTTATATTCAAGCATTTTCAAATGGAGGTAGTATTACTACTCGTATTTTCGGCACAAATACTGGTAAAAATGTTGAAGTTTCTTCTCAAGTAATTAGCAGGACTAATGATAAAATAACAGCAGTTACATATAAAAAAGTAACACAAAACGGTGAAGTACTATCTAATGGACAAATTTCAAAAAGCGTATATAAAAGCGCTCCAACACAATAAGGTACTATCAAACCAACAAAAAAAGGCGTGATCTGCTCACGCCTTTTTCTTTTGCAATAATAATAAAAAGGTTGCAAGATGGTCTTTCGTTTCTTCTAACGACCACACACGATTTCCTTGCCTCGCAGCTAATACACACGCCTCTTCCCAAGTATTCTTTTTCTTCATATATAATAATTCATCGCGTAATTTCGAAACAATTTCTTCATCTTCTTGCTCTATAAACTCTTCCATCACGCCTACTATTTCATCCTCATGGATACTTAACGTACAATACGATTTGAAAAAATATTGTAATGTCTTATACATATTTACTCCCCCTTCTTATTTATCAGATGGATAAGAAGTAATGATCTTATATCCTAAATCTCCTGACTTATCTCTCGCTAAAACAGTAACAGTTTTTACCAATTTGTCTTTTACATTCATATTTTTCTTTATTACCGTTTTCCCAACAGGGAATGAATGAGTTGTATTTAATACGAGACGAGCCTCTTTAGAATTTTTTAACCAATCTTGAATTTCCTTATCATGCTGCTTCAAACTATCTTTTACAGCTTTCGTCGCTGTTTCCTTATCATAGTATGTACTTGCTGCTGATACTTTATCTGTCTTCAAACGATTCTTCAAATCCTCTTCTGATTTGCCTACATGTCTTTCAATCGTATGACCATTTTTAGGTGGCCCTTCCATTTCATCTAAAATATTATCACTAATTTTTTCTACTGATGTCGATTGATTCCCTGTTTGTTTCTCTGTTTTTTGTTCTTTTCCTGCACATCCACTTAAGATCAGCATTAATGCCAATAAACTACCCACGAAAAGACTACTTATTCGTTTCATCATATCACCTCTTTCATGATTATTATCGTAACTTCACTAAAAGTCAATTTCACAACGAAAAAACATACTTATTTTTAAATTTCCTAATCTATTTCGCCATATTACCACCCTGGTTTCATCAAAGCACTATTTTTGCCCCATTCATAAATATACCCCTATATTTTTATAATTATTTCCCGAATTAAATCGCCCACTAAAAACCCAATAAAACCCTTTCAAATAAGGATTTTATTGGGTTTTTTCAAATAACTAAAATATACCCCTATTTTTATATACCCAATACCTATATAAGGTATATAAAAGGTGTTTTATCAACATTTTCTACATTATGTAAATTTGTACTTGCCTACACAATAGAAATATGGTGTAATGCAAAAAAAGATAAAGGATTTTAAACAATGGCTGAAACAATTCAAAACTTCTTAACAGACTATTATTCAATCGCAATTCCACTTAGTATCTTAATCAACATCGTCATTAGTCTTTTAGGTGTTATCCCTAGTATTTTTTTGACCGCTATTAACATACAACTCTTTGGTGTAACAAACGGAACCATTATTTCGATCGCAGGTGAAGCATTAGGGGCTATTATCTCGTTTTATATTTATCGTATAGGCCTTCAGAAATTCACTCACAACAAAGTAAATAAGTATCCAAAGGTAGAACGCCTACTTTACGTACAAGGCAAAGAGGCCTTTCTACTCGTCCTATCGTTTCGTCTCATTCCTTTCATTCCGTCCAGTATCGTGACTTTATTTGCCGCTCTAGGGAAAATGTCATTACTCTCCTTCAGTATTGCCAGCACAATAGGTAAAATACCGGCCTTATTGATTGAAGTATATTCGGCATACCAAGTTATGAACGGAACAAATGAAGCGAAGTGGATTATAACAATCGCAGGTGCTATTGGATTGTTTTATTTGTGGAAAAAATGGAGAAAAAAATAAAGAAGGAGCCTATGCTCCTTCTTTATTTTTGAGGTATTTTATTAATAGCTATCTCTTAAAGCCTTAGTTTATACCAACAGCACTAAATGATTGCTTAACTGCTGCTACTTCCGCAGAAGTCGCACCATATAAATCAGCTGCAGCTTGTACTGCACCAGCACGAGCTTGGCTAAATGTAGTAGATTGCGTGAAATATTGTGTGTTTGCACGGTAATAAATTGCACCTAACTTATCTTTACCAATACCAGTTACAGTTACACCAGAATGCGTACCGCCATTTGCTAATAAATAAGCTTGTTTGTTAATGATACCACTGTTTGTATGAACCCCACCGTTATCACTTGAACCAGTGTAACGCTTAGAATAATGGTCTGGGTCACCATATTTCGCCGGATCACTCATAGAACGAAGCGCATCTCCCGCTTTACCAGGCGTGTAAATATCTTCACCAATCTCCCAATCCGGATTACGATTATCATAGAATTCTACTAAAGTACCAAAGATATCAGAAATCGCTTCATTTAGTGCTCCTGATTCATTTTGATAAATTAAATTCGAGCTATTTTCCGTAACCGCATGCGTTAATTCGTGACCAATTACATCAATACCACCAGATAACGAAGTGAATGTTACACCATCACCATCTCCGTATACCATTTGTGAGCCGTTCCAGAATGCATTATTATACTTACTTCCATAATGCACAGTTGATTTTAACGGTGCTCCTGCATCATTAATAGAGTTTCTATTAAATGTATCTTTATAATAATCATATGTTCTACCTGCATAGTAATGAGCATCTACTGCCGCTGCATCATACGCTGCATTGAAAACATTATCTGCATCTGCCCATAATGTTCCTGGTAATGTTGAACGGTTTTTCGCATCATATGTGAAAATAGTTGCCCCACGTGTATTGTCTTGTAAGTAGTAAGATGATCCAGATAATGTTGTATTAAGCGACTTCGTATCTCCTAATACCCCTTTACCAGTTCCTACTTTATTTGTTCCTGTTACAGGCTTTATAACCGCTTTGGCATCCTGCTTAGGAGCATCTTGTTTAACTGGAGACTTATCATCATTCGTCACATGATCAATTGTATTAAATTTATTTAACACTTTGCCGCTGTCTGCTTCAATGAAATAGTAATAGTTTCCTGGACTTGGATCTAAGAAGTTCAGATTTACAACGTATGCATATGTTGTTTCTTCACCGTTTTGATATACATATAAGTCCGCTTTTGGTTCCACTTCATATTTCGGTGTTACACCTAAATCTTGCTGCGCGATTTCAATTGCCTTTGCGCCTTCAATCTTATTTTTATTTTTCAGCTTGTCCTTTTTGTCTAAATCAGCCGCAACTGTTCCAGACAATACTTTTAAAGAGCCATCTTTACTCACATGGGCTACTTGAGTAGAACCCCATACAGGTACTCCTTCATAAACTTGTTGTAAACGTACTACTGTTGAATCAGTTACAGCATCTTTTTTCACTTGTTTCACTTTGAAAGAATCTTGCGCACTCTTTTCCCCTAGCTTGTAATCACCTTTTGCTGCATTTAAGTAATCAAACACAACAGATTCTGCTTTCTTACCAGTTGCTCCAGTTAAATCACCAGAAATAAACTCCGGTGACTGCACCGTCTCATTGTACTTCTTCGTAGAGAGCACATTTTTAGAATCCGCAAATGCAGAGCCTGTCCCTCCAAACGTTGTAACTGCCATTCCTGTCGCTAACACTAATGCTAAACTTTTCTTTTTCATGAACCTTCCCCCTAATAAAATTTTTTTTTGAAAAAGAGTAGTTTCATATTAGCATTATGTTTTCACTATTAATATACTAAAAATTCAAATAATTATTTTCTCAAGTTTTGTAGAATTTTGAGGAACAAATATTGAAAAACCCCTTTCCGATTGGAAAGGGGTTTTTTATTAAGAATTTATTACTTCTATTACTTCTTTAGCTTGACCATACATATCTCCAGTCCAAGCATATTGAGGTTCTAACACTACTAATATAGCCACTAATGCTAGTGCACCAAAAATCATTTTCTTCATATTCATCTTCCTCCCTTTTCTTCTAATAAATTAATAGTTAGTCTATAATACCGATTACTTTCTTGGAATTCTAATACTTCTTCATGATATTTTGCTAATTCTAAATATACCTTTTTTAAATCTTTTTTATTTTCCTCTTGCTTAAAAAATGTTAAAGCTTCTGTTTCTAAAAACTTTTTATACACCCCCTTCTCTTCAAAATATTTATATTGAAGTATTAAAAGTGTATATAACATACCTTTATACTTCTCATCTCTTTTCGCAACTTCTATCCCTTTATTAATCCACTCTTTTACTTCTTCAAATTCCTTCAATTCAATACATTGCAATGCAATCTCATATACAGCATCAATGTAATCTAAATCTTCTTCCTTCTTGTATTCTAAACATTGTAAATAATACTCTTTCGCTTTTGCATAATCCTTTAAATGGTAATGTAAATATCCCATGTTATTTAGAGCAATCGCTGTTATGTTATCTTTATCCGCAAAAGAATTAGCCTCTCTTAAAATATTTCTATAAATTCCTAAAGCTTCGTTATATTGTTTTTTCTGTATATAACTTAACCCTATCAATAACTGGCAATTAATTACATGACGAAATTTATATTCATTCTTAAAGCCTTCCATAGCTAAATGAGCAAAATGTAAAGCCATATGTTCTATTTCTAATTCATTATAAACGAGAGCTAAATTATAATAGATTCCGGTTTCATAATAGCCTTGTTCTTTCGCCATCACTTCAGTTTGAACTAAATAATCTAAGGCCGTTTTATATTTATGCTGTAAAAAATAATATAGACCTTTACTATACGTATATAATAATTTCTGAAATGGCGAATACTTTTTGTACATCTTTTTTAATCTCTCTAATTCTTCTTCAACAGCAATAAAATCTCGTTTCATAATTAAATAACGCGTATAAAGCAGTTTATAATAATTTATAATTTCAAAATCCAAAACATGCTTCATTTCACCTTGTAATTCTTCATATATGCGCTCTACTTGTGGCTTGTCCAAATGCACTAATGCATTTAACCATTCATCGAGCTTCCCCTTCACATCTTCTTCTACATCTCTCAAATCCGTCACGGCAATTTCTAACCTTGTGCAGAGCAATTGTAGAATTTCTTCTGATGCATCGATCTTTCCATTTTCGATTTTACTTAAGTATGAGACAGAACAAATGCCCTGACATAATTCTTCTTGTGTCATTTTTTGCTGTAGCCGTTTATAAAAGACTTGTTTGCCTATTTTTTCTAATGTTTGTTGCATTGTCCTCCTCCATTCTCATTACCCCCATTACTCTAATAATACATAAAATCTTGAGAAATATAAATTGATAAATGTTAATTTTCTAAAAAATATGCATTATTTCATTTTTTTCCCTCTTGACTCTACTTCCAAATCCGTTTTTTGCTACGAGCGATAAAAAATTGGTATACTATAACCAAATTATGGAGGTGTTTTCGCGATGACTTATTATAAAGACGATAGCTATGCCTTACATACCGATTTATATCAAATTAATATGGCTTATACATATTGGAAAGATGGTATTCATAATCGCCGCTCGGTGTTTGATTTATACTTTCGAAAGCTTCCATTCGAGAACGGTTATGCTGTTTTTGCTGGCCTTGAAAAGATTGTAGAGTACATAGAAAACTTCAGCTTTACCGAAAGCGATATCGCTTATTTAGCAGAATTACAATTTGAAGAAGAATTCCTTCAGTATTTACAAAATATGAAATTCACTGGGACCGTTCGAAGTATGCAAGAAGGTGAAGTTGTATTTAATAACGAGCCTTTATTACGTGTTGATGCACCGCTCGGCGAAGCACAAATTATTGAAACTGCCCTGTTAAACATTGTGAATTACCAAACATTAATTGCAACAAAAGCTGCTCGTATGAAGCACGCTGCAAATAATGATGAACTTTTAGAGTTTGGCACAAGACGTGCTCACGAGTTTGATGCTGCTCTTTGGGGCACACGCGCTGCCTTTATTGGTGGTTTCTCATCTACGAGTAACGTACGGGCCGGGAAGCGCTTCGGGATACCTGTAGCCGGCACACACGCTCACTCTTTCGTTCAAGCGTATCGCGATGAATATGTCGCGTTTAAGAAATACGCTGAAACTCATAAAAAATGTGTCTTTCTCGTTGATACATACGATACTTTAAAATCAGGTGTTCCAAATGCAATTCGCGTCGCGAAAGAGTTTGGAGATCGTATCGATTTTTACGGCATTCGCCTTGATAGTGGTGATATGGCCTATTTATCTAAAAAGGCAAGAAAACTACTAGATGAAGCTGGGTTTACAAATACAAAAATTATTGCTTCTAGCGATTTAGATGAATACACAATTATGCATTTGAAATCTCAAGGAGCAAAAATTGATGTATGGGGCGTTGGAACAAAATTGATTACGTCCTTTGAACAACCAGCGTTAGGGGCTGTGTATAAACTAGTTGCGATTGAAGATACTGATGGAAAATTAAATGATACAATAAAAATTTCATCTAACCCTGAAAAAATTACGACTCCAGGACTGAAACGAATTTATCGCATTATCAATCGAGTTAATGATCATGCAGAAGGCGATTACATTGCATTAGATTCTGAAGAACCAGGAAAAGAAGAACGCTTAAAAATGTTTCATCCTGTTCACACGTATATAAGTAAATTTGTAACAAACTTTGAAGCACGCGAACTGCATAAAGACATTTTCGTTAAAGGTGAAAGAAAATATGAACTACCGGGCATATTAGATATTCAAAAATATAATGAACAGAGTCTCGCACTATTTTGGGAAGAGTATATGCGAACTTTAAATCCCGAAGAGTACCCTGTCGATTTAAGTCAAGAATGTTGGGATCATAAAATGAATTACATTCAAACCGTTCGAGAACAAGTTGAAAAAAACATACAAAAGTAAACAGAGAAGTTTCCCCTTCTCTGTTTTTTCAATACTATATGGATATTTGTCAAAAATATATTAAAATAATAAGACAAATGTATTTTATTTGTAAATTTTAATATTAAACTATTTAAAATTAAGATAATATTTGGTATTATTTTATTGAGTCAATTTCAACAAAATCACCAATAAAAAAGAGGACGCAGGTTGCGTCCTCTTTTTTATAAATCTTTCACTCGTAATACACGCATTGCATTTAACACTGCAAGTAGTGTCACACCAACGTCTGAGAAAACAGCTTCCCACATTGTTGCAATACCAAAGGCACCAAGTAATAAAACGATCCCTTTTACACCTAAAGCAAAGATGATATTTTGCCACACTATACTTCTTGTGCGTTTTGCAATTTTTACAGCTGTCGCAATTTTTGAAGGCTCATCAGTCATAATAACGATGTCTGCCGCTTCAATTGCTGCATCTGACCCTAAACCACCCATCGCAATACCAACGTCTGCACGGGCTAATACTGGTGTATCGTTAATACCGTCACCAACGAAGGCAATTTTTTCTTTTCCGTGCTTCGCTGCATCAATTTTTTCAATCTCTTCTACTTTTTGTTGCGGTAGTAATTCCGCATGAACTTCATCTAATCCTAATTCTTTACCGACAGCTTCACCAACTGATTTTGCATCACCGGTTAACATTACTGTCTTTTTAATACCTAGTTCTTTTAACTTTTGAATCGCTTGTTTCGAATCCTCTTTTACCTCATCGGAGATAACGATATAACCTGCATATTTTCCATCTACAGCAACGTGAACTAATGTACCTACTGTTTCTGGTTGTTTAAATTCAATATTTTCTTTTCTCATTAATTTTGCATTACCTGCAAAAATTTCTTTTCCTTTTACTTTTACGACTGTACCGTGACCAGAAATTTCGTTATAATCATCGATTATTTTTTCATCAATTGATTTTCCATATGCCTTTCGAATAGATTGGGCAATCGGATGATTAGAATACACTTCAGCAAATGCCGCATATTCTAATAACTCTTCACTTGTAGTACCTTCGCTCGGTTCCATTTTTGTAACTTTGAAAACACCTTTTGTTAATGTTCCTGTTTTGTCAAAAACAATATATTTCACATCATTTAAAGCTTCTAAATAGTTACTACCTTTTACTAACACACCACTTTTAGATGCACCACCGATACCTCCAAAGAATCCAAGGGGAATAGATACAACTAACGCACATGGACAAGAGATTACTAAGAACACTAACGCTCTATAAATCCAATCAGCAAATGTAGCTCCTTCTAAAATAAGTGGTGGAATAAACGCCATAATCGCCGCTGTAATAACTACAACTGGAGTGTAGTAACGCGCAAATTTCGTAATAAAGTTTTCTGTTGGTGCTTTTTTACTACTTGCGTTTTGAACTAAATCTAAAATTTTTGATACAGTTGATTCACCGAATTCTTTTGTAACTTCAATTGTTAATACACCATTTTGATTCACAAAGCCACTTAATACATCATTTCCAACTTCAACTTCACGTGGTACAGATTCACCCGTTAATGCTGAAGTATCTACCATTGATGTTCCTTCAATTACCTTTCCGTCTAACGGTACTTTCTCACCTGGTTTAACGATAATATAATCACCAATTTGCACATCTTCTGGTGATACTTGTTTCGTTTCATTTCCAACTTTTACATTCGCATAATCAGGACGAATATCCATTAATGAAGTAATTGATTTTCGAGAACGATTTACCGCAATACTTTGGAATAGTTCTCCTACTTGATAAAACAGCATTACTGCAACAGCTTCTGAATATTGTTGAATTGCAAAAGCTCCTAGTGTTGCAATTGCCATTAAGAAATTTTCGTCAAACACTTGACCACGAGTTATGTTTCTTACCGCTCTCCAGACAATATCTGCACCTATTAATAAATACGCAAGGACGAATAACGGAATTGTTATCATTTGTGGTAAGCCTGCTAATGCAGCAATTGCTGTCAAAATTCCGCCGATCACTAATCGTCCTACCATCTTTTTCACATTTGCTTCACCATGGTCGTGACTATGTTCGTGGTCATGACCACCCTTTTCTTCACGAACGACTTTCACATCTGGTTCTAACTTTTGAACGACATTTGTTATATTCGCTACAGTCGCTTCTAATTCTCTTTTATTCGCTACTTCAACTCGTAATTTCTTTGATACGAAATCAACAGTTGCTGCTGAAATAGTCGGCATTTCTTTCACTTTATTTTCAATCTTCATCGCACAGTTTGCACAATCTAAACCTTCTAATATAAACACTTCTTTTGCCACTTTTGTATTTTTTTCTTCTTGCACTTTAATGTGCGGTTCTAATTTTGTAACGAGTTGTTTCGCTTCTGTAACAACTTCGCTTTCTTTATTTTGTGCTGTTTCTAAAACCATTGTTTTTGTCGCGAAATTTACAGAGCAAGAATTTACTCCTTCTATATTCCCAACACCTTTTTCAATTTTCATTGCACAGTTCGCACAATCTAAACCTTCTAACATCAGTTTCTTTTTCACTAATGCTTCAGCCATCGTTCTCCCTCCTCGCGTTCTTTTTTTATTCTTCCTCGTTTACGTGTTCAAACGCTTGCTCGAAGATATGAATTACGTGCTGGTCAGCTAACGAATAGTAAACGACCTTTCCTTCTTTACGATTCTTTACAAGTTTCGCTTGCTTTAACACACGAAGCTGGTGTGAAATAGATGATTGTGTCATTCCCAATAAATACGCTAAATCACAAACACACATTTCAGCTTCAAATAACGCATGTAATATTCTTGTACGTGTACGGTCACCTAATACTTTAAATAATTCTGCTACTTTACTTAAACTTTCATCAGTTGGAATAGTTTGTTTTACTTGATCAACAACTTCTTCATGAATTATCGTTTGAGAACATGTTTCTTGTGGTGCTTCTACTTTATTTCCAGCCATTATAGCTCACCTCTTTATTTGAACATATGAACAATCGTTCATATATCTTATACTCTTATTATATGAGCGTCTATTCATATGTGTCAATGAAATCTCATACATTTTTCCGAACATTTTGTTCACATTTTAATAAGGCTTACACATATTTTCCGCATCCATTACATTCTCATACAAGAAAGGATGTACATTTTGCACAAAAGAAAAAGCCTTGCGCGTTCCCTAGACGCACAAGGCTTACTATACTTATATCCCTTTTAATTAAGCTTTTAATTAGCTTGTTCTAAATTATCCTGCGAACTTCCATCTTCTTTTAAATGACTATGTTTTTTCGAATAAACAAAGTATACAACTACTCCGATTGCTAACCAAACACCGAAGTATATCCATGTTTTTAACGGTAAATTTACCATTAAGAATAGACAGCATGCAACTGAAATAATCGGTAAGATCGGTACAAGTGGTACCATAAATCCACGTTGTAATTTCGGATGCGTTTTACGAAGAATGATGACAGTTACACCAACCATCGCAAATGTTAATAACGCTCCAATATTCGCTAAATTCGACAATTCTTTTAAATCGATAAATCCGGCAATTAAAGCACTACCAATTCCTGTTAACCAAACTGAAAATGTTGGTGCTTCTGTTTTCTTGTTAATTTTCGCAAAAGATTTTGGCAACAAACCGTCACGGCTCATAGCGAAGAATACACGTGTCGTAGCGTAGATGTATGCGAAAATTACAGCCATAATACCAATTACAGCTCCAATAGCAATTACACCAGCCACTTTATCTTGTCCTACAACTTCTAGTACATAAGCCATTGCTTCCGGTACATCTAATTCCTTGTAAGAAACCATTCCTGTCATAACTAGACAAACGACAACATAAATGATTGTACAAATGACTAATGAAGCAATAATACCAATCGGTAGATCCCGCTGCGGATTTTTTACTTCTTCAGCAGAAGTTGCTAATGCATCAAATCCTAAGAAAGCGAAGAATACTGCTGCTCCTCCGGCGAAAACTCCACTTATGCCATACGGTGCAAATGGTATCCAGTTTTCTGGTTTCACGTAGAATACACCAACTGCAATGAATAAAACAACAATACCAATTTTAATTAATACCATTATGTTATTCACACGCTTACTTTCTTTTGTACCTCGTGATAATAACCAAGTTATCACCAACGTAACGATAATTGCGGGTAAGTTCACCATACCACCTTGCGATGGAATCGTTAACAAGGCTTTAGGAATTTCAAGTCCTAATCCACTCACTAAGTTATTGAAATAACCCGTCCATCCGCCAGCTACTGCGGCAGTTGTTACGACATATACGGATAACAATGTCCATCCCATTAAATGGGCAACAAACTCACCAATTGTTGCATATGAATATGTGTACACACTACCTGAAACAGGAAGTGTAGATGCAACCTCTGCATAACATAACGCTGCAAATCCACAAACAATTGCTGCAATCATGAATGAAAAAATAACTGCTGGACCAGCATCTCTTGCTGCTACTAATCCTGTTAATACTAGAACTCCTGTACCGATTATCGCACCAATCCCTAGCATTGTTAGGTCGAATGCCCCTAGCGTTTTCGTTAAAGTTTTACTTTTACTTTCCCCTAACAATTGCGTAACGGATTTCTTTTTAAATAGGTTGGCCACGATGTATGCCCCCTTTTGCCAAGAAGAGCTAAGAGATCTTCACTCTTAGCTCTTATCATGTTGGTTTATATATTGTTCGATTTTGTTTTGTATAATGCTTCTATTAGCAAGATACTGTTTCTGCTTCTAATAATTCTTTAGCACCTTTGTACTCTACACCGTGAGCTTCTGCAACTGCTTCGAATGTTACATAGCCGTCTAATGTGTTAATACCTTTTAGTAATGCAGAGTTGCCTAGGCAAGCTTCTTTGTAGCCTTTGTTAGCAATTTGTACTGCATATGGTACTGTTACGTTTGTTAATGCAAGAGTTGATGTACGTGGAACCGCACCTGGCATGTTTGCAACTGCATAATGAACAACGCCGTGTTTTTCGTAAGTTGGGTTATCATGAGTTGTAATACGGTCAGTTGTTTCGAAAATACCACCTTGGTCAATCGCGATATCTACAACAACAGAACCTGGTTCCATTGATTGAATCATTTCTTCTGTTACAAGTTTTGGCGCTTTTGCACCTGGGATTAATACTGCACCGATTACAAGATCAGACTCTTTTACAGCTTCTGCAATATTGTAAGGATTAGACATTAAAGTTTTTACTTGGTTTCCGAAAATGTCATCTAATTGACGAAGACGTTCTGCACTTAAGTCGATGATTGTTACATCCGCACCTAGTCCAACTGCAATTTTAGCAGCATTTGTACCAGCTTGTCCACCACCGATGATTGTTACTTTACCGCGTTTAACTCCTGGAACACCTGCAAGTAAGATACCTTTACCGCCTTTGTTTTTCTCAAGGAATTGTGCACCAATTTGTGCAGCCATACGACCAGCTACTTCACTCATAGGTGCAAGTAATGGTAGAGAACGGTTTTCTAATTGTACTGTTTCGTATGCAATCGCAACAACTTTCTTCTCAATTAACGCTTTTGTTAATTCTGGTTCTGGAGCTAAGTGTAAGTATGTGAATAAGATCAAACCTTCGCTGAAGTGTTTGTATTCGCTTTCAATTGGTTCCTTAACTTTCATAACCATTTCCATGTTCCAAGCTTCTTCAGCTGTATCAACGATTTTTGCTCCCGCTTCAACATACTGAGCATCTGTGAAACCAGATCCTAAACCTGCACCCTTTTGAATGAATACTTCGTGATTGTTACGAATTAAATGTACAACACCTGCTGGTGTCATTGCCACACGGTTTTCGTTGTTTTTAATTTCTGCTGGTACCCCAATACGCATAATGAAATGCCCCCTTATAATTAACAGAAAAAAGAAAGTCTTTTTTCTTTTTGTAATAATTAATAACTTATGTCCTTATTCTAGCATAACTTAAAAGTTATGAAAACGCTAACATATCATTTTTTTAAAGTTTATATATTTAGAATAGTGTAAATATATAAAACATTGATTCTATTAGGATTCTCGTTTCATCCCATAATCTATCACTCTATTTTTATTATACTCCCCCAAAATAAGTACCAATCATTTATTATTCAACAATAATGTAACAATGTAAAAAAACCAAATGATGCCGTATACATATACAGTTATTAATTTACACAATACTTTAGGGATATATTCTTTTCATAAAAAAACAGCTGCTAGCATTTAGCTAGCAGCTGGATAACTTATAAATAACTTGGAAAATAAATCATCTGTTGTTTCAGTAATTTTATCAAACAGATCACTTTCTTCCTCTTCTTGCTCTTTTAACATCTTAATCGTTTCACGTGCATCTTCAGGATAATCGGTAATGATACCATCTACGTTTAATTTATAATATCCCTTTAAACTTTCCATATCATTTACCGTCCATACGTAAATTGGCTTGTTTAACTTCCTTGCTTCTTTTACTAACTTCTTATTTAACATATATTCTTCCGCTACATAAAAATCAGCTTTCACATTCTTTAAGTTGGCTCTACTTGCATACAGTATATATCCTACTTTTATATCTGAATTTGCACGCTTAAACTCTTTAATAAGTGGATAGTGTAACGTTTGAATTACACATTGCTTCTCAAATTCATTATCTTTAATCGTTTTTAATACTTTGTTTACAAAGTCTTTTTCGCCCCCATGAAGCTTCACTTCAATATTGAGTTTGATTTTCCCCTTTGCAAGTTTAATGATTTCATCAAGTGTACTTATTTGTCCTGAAAATCCATCTTGACTAAGAGTAAGCTGTCTTAATTCATCCATCGTTAAATCTGACACATGCACATTGGCATTTGCAAGACGTTTTAACTTCAAATCATGTATAACCGCCAGTTCACCGTCTTTCGTTTGTAATACATCTATTTCAGCGTAGTCTGCTTTTGCATCAATAGCACCTTGCACAGCTTCTTTCGTATTTTCTACCCCTTTTGATATATATCCGCGGTGCGCCATAATAATCGGTTCTTTATACGAATTTGAAATAAACGTTACAATGAAGGCAACGACCATTCCGGCCGTAATAATCCCTACAATATATACACTAATAAATTTCCAACGATGTTTTTGGAAGAAACATTTATCTGCTTTCGTTTTCGAATAATCTAATCCCTCCTCTAATAGCACATCTTCAACCGGAACCTTTTGTAAGTACAATCTTGTTATAGCCATAATATAAAATGGTGTCACAATAAAGCTAAATAAATACAATGTACTTGTTAGGAATACAGAAATCGTTGATTCGGCTAATAATGCAAATGTTCCTTCCGGGTTTGTAAATTCATACACACCCCATAGGCACAATAAATATATTCCAAAAAACACAATATAAACAAGCCCTATTGAAATGAAAAATCCTACTAAAAAGAATAGTACTTTAAAAAAGCTTTCTTTTACTAAAGCTGCACTTTTGCGTGCTGCTGTGCGAAACGGTTTTTGTTCTAAAACGACAATAGGTAAAACAAAAATCCAGCGAAGGTTCAAATACGCAACTACAGCAAAGAACGTGTAATAACCAACTTGTCCCATCGTTGTCTTTTCCAGTTCTCCTGTAATGAAGTTAGGAATTTGAATTTGCGGAATTAATGCCGTTTCATATCCCATACTTAAAAGAGGTAACAATACGACAGCATATAAAATAAATCCCGGTAAGCAATATGTGAAAAGAGTAGGTAAGTACGTTACGGTTTTATATAAAATCGGACGTAATTTCACCTTTTGTCTTTTATGAGCGAAGTACGAAATGATAATAAGCACCGCAAATTCCGTAAAGATAAGAAACAGTGCTAACAATGATAAAATTACGATTGCCAAAATGCCGTATGGTGTCTTTAAAAACGCTAATAATTCATCATTCGTCGCATTTGCATAACCACCAAAATACAATAACTTATTAAAAATGATCCCGAATAGCGGGACAAATACAATCGCTGCTAATAATTTATAAGCAAGTTGAAAGGTTAATACATTCCAAAAAGCAAATCGAACTGTTTGAAAGGAATGTCCCATTACTCCTGGTATAGATAGTCTTTTACGGTGTTGCATATATTCCTCCACATTCTAAAACGATATTTGAGATGGATTCCACATTTCCATTTCTAATCCATCTTTTTAATAATAATAATAATATATTCCGCTTAACATGAACACTCTTATACATACAATGAAAAAAGTGATGGCTACTTCCCATCACTTTTCATTTACTCTATTTTTTCTCTAACCCTTGTCCAAATGCTTTCAAGAAGCTAAAACCGAATGTAATAGCTCTATTGATATCTGGATCTTTTAACACTTTAAAGAAATCCATCACTTTTGTTTTTTTACCACTATTTAATTCATCTGTTGCAAATTGCAATCCAGTGACTAAACTCGATGTAATTTGCTTTGTTACTTCCGGATCAACTGAGGATAGTGCTTCCCCCGCCCCCATCATATTGTTAAGTGCATTTTTAACTGGTTCACGATTTAATTGCTCCACAGCGATTTTTGAAACATCTTCCTTCGCAGCAAGTAAACTAATCGCTGCATCTAATATACCAGCCTTCTGCAGCTGTGCTAAAAGCTGCATCGTTTCTTCTACTGCTTCACGATTATTAGATAGCTCATTTAGAAGTTCATCTGCTACTTGCTGTTTCTGTTCTTCCTCTGTTACAGTTTTCTTTTTAATTAAGGTAATTTCTTTCGCCACTATCTCCGCCCCCTAGTCCACCAGTGATACGTATTGTTTTCTTTGCCATTTTTGCTCGATTTCAACACCATTTTGCGGATTACGCTTTTTATCTCGCGGGTTTGAAGATGGTAATGGGCGATTTCCTTTTTCACGTAATATACGCATTTTCACCATCGTTTGTTTATACGCTGGTGTACACGTATAAAGGTCGGTTGCCGTCCCAGTTAAAATATTAATCGCTTCTTCATTTATCGTTGCATGCATCGGTAAATATAACTCTTTCCCCGTTACACGATCAGTAATAAGCGCTTGTACTTTAATTTTTCCAAATGGTGATGCTAATTCCACAAGACCACCATCTTTCACATTGCGCTCTATAGCGAGTTCTGGTGAAATTTCAACGAATACTTCAGATACTTTAGATAAAATACCAGCCGACTTATTCGTCATATTCCCTTCATGGAAATGTTCTAGCATACGTCCATTATTTAAAAGTAAATCATACTCATCTGGCGCTACAACCGGTGGTACCCATTCATCTAATGATAAACGAGCAAGTTTATCCGGGAAGTTAAATCCGTCTACATATAATAGCGGTGTATCGCTACCATCATGACTACCCCAACATAAACTATTCCAACCTTCTAGACGATCGTACGTTGCTTGAGAGTATAACGGTGCAAGTGATGCAATTTCATCCATGATCTCACTTGGACTTTCATAATTCCAATCCCCGCCTAGTGCACGAGCAACTTTTTGTAAAATCCACCAGTCTGGCTTGGAATCACCAAGCGGTTTCAATACTTCATATAATCTTTGAATACGGCGCTCTGTATTCGTAAACGTTCCTTCTTTTTCTAAGCTTGGTGCCGCTGGTAAAATAACATCAGCAAAACGAGCTGTTTTTGATAAGAACATATCTTGAACAACTAGGAAATCTAAATTCGCTAAAATATGTTGCACATGGTTCGCATTTGAATCGACTAAAGCCATTTCTTCACCCATGACATACATACCACGTAATTTTCCTTCTTCCGCCGCAAGTAACATTGCGATATTATTTAATCCTGGTGCTTTCGGAATAGTTGTACCATATGCTTTTTCAAACTTAGCACGAAGCGTGTCATCTGATACTGCTTGATAACCTGGAAGCCAGTTTGGTAATGTTGCCATATCACAAGCACCTTGTACGTTATTATGTCCTCGTAATGGATATGCACCTGCACCCGGACGACGATAGTTACCCGTAACAAGCAGTAAATTTGAAATGGCAGCGGACGTTGTACTTCCTCCTGTATTTTGAGTTACACCCATTCCCCAAAGTATACAAGTACCATCTGCTTCATATACCATACGAGCCATTTCTTTCAGATTTTCTTTCGAAATCCCTGTAATTTTCTCTGTATAGTCCAGCGTATATTTCTCTACCATTTTGCTATATTCATCAAAATTCTTTACGTTTTCAGCTATGAACTTTTTATCATGCCAATCTTGATCAATAATATATTTCGTAATACCAGCAAGCCATACGTAATCCGTTCCTTGGCTCGGATGAATAAATAAATCCGCACGCTCTGCCATTTCATGTTTACGAAGATCTGCTACAATCAGTTTTTGCTCGTGTAATTTATGAGCACGTTTTACACGCGTCGCAAGTACAGGATGTCCTTCTGTTGGATTCGCACCAACGATAATGACAAGGCCTGCTTCAGCTATATCCTTCACTGTTCCAGCATCCCCGCCCATACCGACGGTTTTAAATAAACCGTCTGTCGCTGGAGATTGACAGTAACGAGAACAATTGTCCACATTATTCGTTCCGTATATTTGACGAGCGAGTTTTTGCATAAGGTAATTTTCTTCATTCGTTACTTTCGAAGAAGAAATAAATCCAAATGCATCGCTTCCATATTCAGATTTAATATGCTGCATGTTAGAAGCAACAACTTCTAATGCTTCTTCCCAAGTAGCTTCAACAAACATATCTCCTTGGCGAATTAAAGGCTTCGTAATTCGATCTTCACTATTTACAAAGTCCCATCCAAATTTACCTTTTACACATGTGGAAATACCATTAACAGGTGCATCTGAAACCGGTTGTACTTTTAATATATGACGATCTTTCGTCCATACTTCGAATGAACAACCGACACCACAAAATGTACAAACTGTTTTTGTTTTATTAACTTTCGTCTTACGCATCGCAGCCTCTACTTCTGAAACCGCTAAAATACTACTATATCCAGGCTCTACATCCTTTACAAAATCAATCATTGGATCTAACACATCTGGTTTTAATCCTGTCATGAATCCAGCTTCACCTAACATTGATTTTTCCATTAACGCATTACATGGACATACTGTTACACACTGCCCACAACTTACACAAGATGAGTCATTTATGCTTACACCATTGTCCCATATAACACGCGGACGATCTAAGCTCCAATCTATCGATATAGTTTCATTGACCTGTAAGTTTTGACATACTTCTACACACTGTCCACAAGCAATACATTGATTTGGATCATACCGATAAAACGGATGTGACATATCCACTTCACAAGCACTTACCTTCGGCTCATACGGATATTTCTGTTCTTCGATCCCCATCATATGAACTGTATTATGAACCTTACAATTACCGTTATTGTTATCGCATACGGTACAATACAATAAGTGGTTTTCTAATAGTCGATCCATCGCCTCAGTCTGCGCCTCTTTTGCACGCTGTGACTGCCTTTCAATATGCATACCATTCTCTAATTTCGTTGAACAAGCACGCATTAACTTCCCATCTACTTCTACAATACACGTATCACAAGTTTGAATTGGATCTACTTCTGGTACATGACAAATTTGAGGATGTTCTAAATTACTCTCGTTAAATAATTGTAGTATTGTCTTTTCACCTGATGCTGAAAATTCTTTACCATCTACGGTTACACGGACTGTCTGTTCTGCCATAGTTTCCCCTCTCCTTACAACCAACTGTACAACACATTTATGAATCCGTTTTCATAAATGTGTTGTACATATTTTTGAAACGCTCTGCCCAAATACTTTTCTTATGAAGTCGATTCTAGATGTTTATAAGGTATCACTACGAAAGCTTGAAAATTTCACTATTCTACATTTCTATTATATCGTATATATACAATAATAACCAAAATAATCTGATACCTTCCTTCTAATAGATGTTTTTATTTTTTCAATGTTTTATGATAAATGTAGAAGCGAAATACGTATAAAAGGGGAATTTAATATGGGGCCTACACAAGAGAATTATACAATTGTACGCTATCAGTCTGGTACATTTTCAAAACAACTTGATGAGATTGTTACAGAATCTCCTATCACTATTAAATTAAATGGCGAAGAATATGTAACAGTCGTATGTACACCAAATTACATCGAAGATATGGTGATTGGTTTTTTAATTTCTGAGGGAATTATTTCTTCCTATAAAGATGTTGGAGAACTATGGGTTCAAAAAGATAACGGAATTGTCCATGTAACATCATCAAAAGTAAATCCGCTCTATCAAAATTTATATAATAAACGATACATCACTTCCTGTTGTGGAAAAGGTAGACAAGGCTTTATTTTCGCTAACGATGCAGCAAAAGCAAAAGATTTACATGATATACATGTGAAAATTACTCCTGAAGAATGCTTTCACTTAATGAATACTTTACAACAATCTTCCACTACCTTTCGCCAAACCGGCGGTGTTCACAATACCGCGCTATGTGATCGAAATAATATCCTCATATCAAGAATGGATATCGGAAGACATAATGCGTTAGATAAAATATACGGTCATTGTTTGCGCAACGACATATCTGTTAAAGGAAAAATCATCGCATTTAGCGGGCGTATTTCATCTGAAATTTTACTCAAAGTTTCAAAAATCGGATGTGAAATTGTTCTATCTAAATCCGCTCCAACAAAACTAGCATTGCAACTCGCTCATGATTTAGGCATTACAGTCGTAGGATTTATTAGAAATGAATCTTGCAATATTTACACACATCCACATCGAATTGATGGTTATCAATCGAATAACTAAAATAACTCCTCGATTGAGGAGTTATTTTAGTTATAAAAATGTAATATATTAAACACTTGAATAGTTAATGAAGTTAATATATAATTTCATTACATAATTAAAAACAAAACATTGTAGCATATATCTTTTCATTCTTTTACAAATTAAAAGAGACTGCTAACTAAACACATACACAATCTTATAAAAGATTCACTTTATTTGAAATCAACCAAGGAGGTTACAACTATGGAAATTCGCTTATTAACGACAGAGGACGCAGAAATATATTTAAAAGTTTGTATGGAAGGTTTAACGAAGAACCCGGAAGCTTTTAGCTCTTCTTATGAAGATGTTCTTAAACATGAGGATCCTGTAGCTGCTATGGCAAAACGATTAAGCAATCCGGATAAGTATACTCTAGGTGTCTTCAAAGATAACGATTTAATTGGTATTGCTACTTTAGAAACAAAACCATTTATTAAACAAGAACATAAAGCAAAAATCGGTTCCGTCTTTGTTTCCCCAAGAGCGCGTGGCCTTGGAGCAGGACGAACTTTAATTAAAGCAATTATTGAAAATGCCGATAAATTACATGTAGAACAGCTTATGCTCGATGTTGTAGTTGGTAACGATGCCGCAAAAAAATTATATGAATCATTAGGTTTCCAAACTTACGGCGTACAAGAACGTTCATTAAAACATAACGGTCAATATTGGGACGAGGAACATATGGTTCTGTTCTTAAATGATTAATACTTCAATATAAAGTGAAACTTTACTCAGTGGGGGATTTTTCCATCGCCAATGAGTATTAGTTGAACCAATCGGGCTTTTACGGGCAGTTATCCAAAAGCATCTTCTTATTAAGGAAGGTGCTTTTTCATTACAACAATGTAATCTTCATGTCACCTTTATCGATCGTACCAAACCTTTCCATTCATTATACTAAAAGTATAAAATGAAACTTTAATTGGTGTGGCATCACTTATGAAATGAACGTATAGCATTCAATTGATAGGTAGAGGAGAATGTGACATGAAACAAAACAAACGAGCTATGCTTTTAATATTTACTACAGCAATTGTAACTTCTGGGTTAGCGATTTTACCTTGGTTTATTATATAGAACTATTCCACTAATAATGAAAAAAGCTTATTGCTTCTTAAGAAGCAATAAGCTTTTTTATATTATAAAATCCCCAAAATTTTATTTACACAACTTATAATAATAACCATAGATACGGCAATGCACATGACAACCGTATTACGATCTTGCTTTTCTTTTTTTGAAATTTCTTCTTTTGGATTCATGTGTATGATCTCCTTTTTAAAAAAAGTGTGAGATAGGAAATTTTTCTTATCCGATGCGAGGTGAATACGAAAACCCTCTCTATCTCACATACACAATAGAATGGAATTGTCATTTTATAAATAAAATGACATGACGTTATGTCGCAACATAGGGTATTTTGTGTCGCTACGTTTTCTATTATAAAAAATAGTTGTGCAAAACTAGTGCATTTTTTATGTCAATTACTCTGAGCGAAAAATAACTCTTCCACTCAATCACATAAAAAGAGTTTTTTATTATTTTCATGTAAACTATACAAGTAGAATGAACAGTTTGGGGTGCACAAGATTATGGTGAAAATTTTATTAGTAGACGATGAAGAACGCATGTTAAGATTATTAGATCTGTTCTTAAGTCC
Source organism: Bacillus thuringiensis (assembly GCF_022095615.2). Lineage (NCBI taxonomy): Bacteria > Bacillati > Bacillota > Bacilli > Caryophanales > Bacillaceae > Bacillus > Bacillus thuringiensis. The sequence goes on along the minus strand of NZ_CP155559.1, from coordinate 591,851 downwards.
TCGTGGCTATTTTTGTATGAAAGCTACCTCTGGCCTTGAAGCACTAAAATTAATAGAACAAAAAGACTTCGATATTATTTTGTTAGATGTTATGATGCCGAATATGGATGGATGGGATACTTGCTATCAAATCCGTCAAATTTCCAACGTTCCAATCATTATGCTAACAGCTCGTAATCAAAATTACGATATGGTGAAAGGTCTTACTATGGGCGCAGATGACTATATTACAAAACCATTTGATGAGCATGTATTAGTCGCACGAATCGAGGCTATATTACGTCGTACAAAGAAAGATGGATTTGTTAGCTTCAATGGTATCGAGTGGGATAAAACGAAACATACTGTCACAGTTTATGATGAAAAAATCTCACTGACACCTATCGAATTTTCGTTACTTGGACTATTCTTACAAAATACAAACCGCGCTTATAGCCGAGATGATTTAATCGAAAAAATTTGGGGTTATGAAACAGACATTGAATATAGAACAATCGATTCACATATTCGCAATATCCGTGATAAATTACGTAAAAAAGGATTTCCAGTTGAAGATTACTTAGAAACTGTCTATAAAGTCGGATATAAATGGAAAAGTGAATAATTACTTCGGTCAGTGGACAATAGTATACCACTGACCCTTTATATGAAATAAGGTATGGTGAGAAAATGAGTAAACTTTCACTTAAAATTGGGACATACTTTTTAATATTAGCTTTATGTATTGAAACAATTGCTTTCGTATCCTTTTATAAAAGTATTTCAAAAATGCGCATTAAGGAAGAAACACTTGCTCTTTTAGAAAAAGGTAATCGCTATAGTAACGAAATTACAAAACGCGCAAGGTGGGCTGAATATTCTAAACAAAAGAAACACACCGAACGCGCTGAATACAATAAAAGTCCTAAACGCCCTGTGTACCCTGAATTCGATATCGCGGATGCAGCTGAAAACTTAGTTAAATCAGAATTAATTGCCAACTCTGATATAGCTATCATTATAACGGACGATAACGGCAAAATTATTTCTACCTCAGAACCCGTAACGAAAGAAATGCAAAAACAACTTACTTGTAAAACAGAGACTATTCCAAAAGGTGGATTGATTGTCGAAAAAAACTGGAAAAAGTCAAAATTCATCTCAACAGTAAGCCCTCTGGAAGCACAAGGATTTCAAGGTAAGTTATATATGTTATTAAAAACATCTTTCTTAGAAAATATGTTAATTAAACTCATGAACCAATTTCTTATCATTAGTGTTTTGACAGTTATTTTAACGACTATTTCTGTCTTTGTTTTTTCTCGTGTTATTACAGAACCACTTATAAAAATGAAGAAGGCAACAGAAAAAATGTCAAAATTAAACAAGCCAATTCAATTAGGTATTAAACGAAATGATGAACTTGGAAGTTTAGCAAAAACGATTGAAGATTTATCGAGTGAACTTACCTATATGAAAAAAGAGCGAAGTGAATTTCTTGCTAGTGTTGCCCATGAACTATTAACTCCATTGACCTATATGAAAGGTTATGCGAAGGTAGCAAAGAGGGACTCTTTAACGAAAGAAGAGCGTGAAGAATACTTACAGATCATTGAGGATGAAACAGATAGTGTAACCGATCTCGTCCAAGATTTATTTATGCTAGTGCAATTAGAACAACATCAGTTTATTATAAAAAAACAAAAAGTGATCCTTAAACCATTTTTAGAACGAATGGTTGAAAAAACAAAAACAACATTAACTAACAAACAAATGAAACTCCATGTATATTGCAAAGATAATTTAGAAGTTTGCATAGACGAAAGACGTATGGAACAAGTTATGTTAAATTTATTACACAATGCTTATCAACATTCGCCAGAAAACACATCTATTACGATACGTGTACTCACGGAAACAGATTCTTTTACAATAAGTGTAGACGATGAAGGAGAAGGTATTCCTGAAGAAGATATCTCACATATTTTTGATCGTTTTTATCGTGTTGATAAATCCAGAACGAGAGCTACTGGAGGAAAAGGTATCGGGCTAGCTGTTGCAAAAGAAATTGTGGAATTACATAACGGTTCCATTCTAGTAACAAGCCAAATAGGAGTAGGAACAAACTTTATAATCGAGCTACCTTTTGAATAAGATGCGTGTGAAAACACCAGTAGTAGTAAACACTACTGGTGTTATTTTGTTCATAAAATCAGCTCATATAAGCTAACCTTTTGAAATTATTCTTATTTCAATATAAAATAAAGGTACATTTGCAAAGATTTGGAGGGTGATATAATTGGATATCCATGTATTAACAAAAGACGAAGCGGAAATTTACTTAGAACTTCGTGTAGAAGGATTAAAGCAAAACCCTGAAGCTTTCAGCTCTTCTTATGAAGATATTATTAATAAAGAGTGTGCGATTGAATATAAAGCACAAAAATTAGCACAAGATGAAAACTATACACTAGGTGCATTTAAAGATGGACAATTAATCGGGGTTGCAACACTGGAAACGAAACCATATGTAAAACAGGAACATAAAGCTAAAATCGGTTCTGTATATGTGTCTCCAAAAGCACGTGGACTTGGAGCAGGAAAAGCACTTATTAAAGAATGTCTTGAACTTGCTAAATCTTTAGAAGTAGAACAAGTTATGCTTGATGTTGTTGTTGGCAACGATGGAGCAAAAAAACTTTATGAATCATTAGGCTTTAAAACATTCGGTGTACAAGAACGTTCATTAAAATATAACGGACAATATTGGGACGAAGAGCATATGGTCTTATTCTTAGATGAAAATAAATAATAAAAAACATCCTCTCGTGTATGAGGATGTTTTTTTACTTTCTTCTAAACCACGCTATATTTAATAGTTGAATCGCTTTCGCAAGTTCTTCTTCTGATAAAATCGCAAACCCAAGTAAAACTACATTTTCAGGCGCAGTACCGTCTTTATAGTACGTAGAAGCAGGATATAGTTTAATACTATATTTCGCAGCTTCTTTAATTAGTTCTTCTTCTCGCATTCCATTATGCACTTTTAATAAAATGTGTAATCCCGAATCTTCGCCTATCACTTCAACACGATTAGAGAAATACTTCTCTATTTCAAAAACAAGTCGATCCCTCTTTTTCCGATAGACGACACGCATTTTATGAATATGTTTTTCCCAATAGCCTTCATTTAAAAACTTTCTAATCACTTCTTGGTCCATTCTTGAAACACTTTGTGTATAAAACAAATATTCCTTTTGATACTTTTTAATTAAATTCTTCGGTAATACTATATAGCTCATCCGTAATGAGGGCAACAAAGCTTTTGATAGCGTCCCCATATAAATAACTTTCCCATCTGTATCTAACCCTTGTAGTGCTGGAATTGGCTTTCCTGAATAACGAAATTCACTATCGTAATCATCTTCAATAATATACCTGTCTTCTTCTTTCTTCGCCCATTGTAAAAGCTGTGTCCTTCTCGTAATAGGCATAATCATTCCATATGGAAATTGATGAGAAGGAGTTACAAATACAACATTTGCATCACTATTTTCTAACTCCTCCATACAAATTCCATCCTTATCTAAAGACAACATTTGAACCTTTTTTTCACCCTGTTCAAAAACGACCATTTTCCTATGATAACCTGGGTTTTCAACTGCATAATTGCTTCCCTTTAACAATTGAAACAGTAGCTTTACTAATATTTGTGTTCCCGCCCCTAATACAATTTGGCTAGCTGAACAACGTACACCTCTAGATTCATACAAATAATTCGCAATTTCCTCCCTTAAGCTCAATTCCCCTTGAGGGTGTCCAAGAAAAAGCAACTCATTATTATGTGGCTGCCATACATCATTTATAAGCTTGCGGTACATAGTGAACGGAAAAGTATTCGTATCAACTCCTGTTTGGGTGAAATCAAATTTATAGTTCTCCTCCCGAAACGGTACTTCTTCTACTTTCTCTTCGCTTCCTTCTACATAAATCATTTGTTCAACTTTACATACAAAATAACCTTTTCTCGATGCCGACTCAATATAACCTTCTGCAAGCAATTGCTCGTAAGCCGCTTCTACTGTATTTTTACTCACTTGTAAATAGCTTGCCAGCTTTCTCTTTGCAGGTAATTTTGTAAAGGCCGGAATCGTTCCATCTTTAATCTCTTGTTTTATATACTCATACAATTGCACGTACAATGCTATTTTACTTTTCGTATTTAAATTAGGCGTTAATTCTAACATAATATCTGACCCCTTAATAAAACTAAAATCTGATACTTTTTACAGTACCAGAAGTTATATATAATTCCTTTTATCATGTCACACATAAAAAATCAAATACTCGAGAGGAGATGCATGATCATGAACAATAGTAGACGGATTGGACTCATTATGATTATTACAGGAGCTACCTTATGGGGATTATCTGGCCCGATGATTCAGTGGCTATTTCAACATACTAACGTATCATCAATTGATTTTTTAACAATTCGCTTGTTGCTTGCGGGAATATTTATTTTATCTTTCTTACTTATAAAGAAACAAAACATATTTCAAATTTGGAAACATCCTAGATATTCTATACAACTTATTATTTTCTCTATTCTCGGCATGCTTGGTGCACAATACGCCTTTATCGAAACGGTTCATATTAGTAACGCGGTCACAGCGACATTATTTCAATTTCTAGGTCCTGTTCTTATTACCATTTATGTCGCATTTGAACAACGCAAATTCCCTGCTTCTCTGCAACTACTCGCAATTATAACTGCGCTAACGGGGACGTACTTTATTATTACAAACGGTTCAATTGAAAATATTGTTTTATCGAAAGAAGCCATTATTTTTGGCCTATTAACAGCACTTGGCTTTGCCTTTTATACCCTTCATCCAGCTTCTCTTATTAAAGAATGCGGAACAACTGTAGTAATTGGCTGGGGGATGTTAATTGGAGGCATCGGCCTGCTTATTTGTAATCGTTCGTTTGGATGGAATCAGCTTTCACATACTTTTACACCAAAAACTTTTTCTATGCTTATTCTTATCATCATAAGTGGCACTCTTTCTTTCCTTCTTTATATCGGTAGTCTGAAATATTTAGCAGCAACAGAGACAAGTATTTTATCTAGCATTGAACCACTTGTAGCTGCCATTGTTTCAATCGCTTGGCTAAATGAATCTTTTGGAGCCTATCAATTATTAGGTGGCGTCTGTATCGTTCTTTCTGTTATTTTCTTAACAATGCCCCAAAAAGAGAGAGAACCAACCTTTTCAACTGAACGAATATAAAAAATGTCAAAAGAGGTCGTACAAAAATTACGACCTCTTTTGACGTTTTAAAGGAATTGTCCCGCTTTCTAGCAAATACAATTACACTAACAATAAAAATTAGGAGTGTGGCACCATGAAAAAAATCGGAACTATGCTACTTTTCTCCTTCCTCATCACTGGATGCACACAAACACAACCAGATTCCAAAGTACCTAAAAAAGAAGCCATCTCAACGTCATCCAATCAAGTTAACGTACCTTCCTTCTTTCATCTTAGCGTTTTAAAAGATGTAAATTGGGAAGAACCTCCATCATTCGTAGATGGAAAAATACCTTTAAAAGGCATCGAAGGAAAAATCGCAATGGCTGATACCATTGTTGTCGCAAAGAAACTAAATGAGATTATGTGGTACTTTTTAGATCCTGAAATGCCAACTGGAAAACTATCTATTATTGCACTAAAACAAGGATCTGTAACTCCGACACCAGTACTCTATCAACAAGAAAATTCCAAACAAACTTGGACTACTTCAAATACAATAGACTCTACTACAAACGAACTCCCTCTCACTATGTCACTACCTTCATCTGGATTATGGGTATTAAATATATATGTGAATGAAAAATATTATGATCAGTTTGTAATTACTGCTGAGTAAAGTGACAAAACTAAAACATTTTCTTACAACAATGTAATTTCTACGTCATATACTTCGATAGTTGAAGTATCTCTCTTCTCTTATACTTAAAGTAAGAAATGACACGAGGAGAGATGAGAGATGAAAAAAATGATAGAAGTGATCGTAGCAGTAACTGAGGTTTTAGTAAATGGTAAACAAGTTGCAATGGAATTAAATAAATAGTGGAGAAACACAAATAAATACTTTTACACTTCTTCATTATTTTGATTTCTTATCTCAAAAAAGCAGTGCCTTTTTAGGCACTGCTTTTAGCTATTAATAACTTGGTATTTCCGTAATTTGCGCCACACCTGAATCAACGGCTGCTTTCGCTACTGCTTCTGCAACACTTGGAACAACTCTTTTATCTAACGGATTTGGGATTACATAATTCGCATTACGCTCTTCGTCCGTAATAATGTTAGCGATCCCATATGCTGCCGCTAATTTCATTTCTTCTGTAATATCAGTCGCGCGCACATCTAATGCACCGCGGAATATTCCTGGGAACGCCAATACATTGTTTACTTGATTCGCATAATCCGAGCGCCCTGTTCCTACTACAGCTGCCCCAGCCTTTAATGCATCCTCAGGGAAGATTTCTGGAATTGGATTCGCCATTGCAAACACAATTGCTTTCTCATTCATCATTTGTACAAGTTCTTTCGTTAATACGTTAGGAGCAGATACACCAATAAAAACATCAGCTTGATGAATCGCTTCTTTTAACGTTCCACGCACATATTCTCGATTCGTCTTTTTTGAAACTTCAATTTGCGCTTCGTTCATCCATGATTCACCTTCACAAACAATACCTTCTAAGCTAACTAACGTAATGCGCTGTGCGCCAGCCTTTAATAATAATTTGCCGATTGCGATTCCTGCCGAGCCCGCACCGTTAATAACAATTTTTACATTATCCATTTTTTTACTTACAACTTTTAATGCATTAATAACAGCTGCTAAGACAACAATAGCTGTTCCATGTTGATCATCATGGAATACAGGAATATTCGTTTCTGCTTTTAATCGCTTTTCAATTTCAAAACAGCGTGGTGCCGCAATGTCTTCTAAGTTAATCCCTGCAAACGTAGGCTCTAAATTTTTCACAAGGGTAACGATTTCATCCACATCAGTCGTACCTAAACATAACGGGAAAGCATCTACATTCGCAAATTTCTTAAATAAAATACTCTTCCCTTCCATAACAGGCATAGCCGCTTTCGGTCCAATATTCCCTAAACCAAGTACCGCTGTTCCATCTGAGACAACTGCCACCATATTACCACGTGCTGTATAGTCATACACTGTTTCCTCATCTGCTGCAATTGCTTTGCAAGACGCCGCTACACCTGGTGTATACGTCAGGCTTAAATCATCCGCTGAATTTACTTCTACTTTACTTGTAATTTCAATTTTCCCTACTAATTCTTTATGCAATAATAATGATCTTTCATTAATTTGACTTTCTAACATACTTATAATCTCCCCTTAATTTGACAAGCTAGCTATATAAATATAGCTAGCTTGTTTGATCATGAAAACATTTTCAATAAAATTGTTGCTGTTACAACCATTGCTGCCCCGCCTAAACGTGTTGAAATTTGCGCAAACGGCATTAACTCCATTCGGTTTGAAGCTGATAAAATAGCAACATCTCCAGTTCCACCTAAACCACTATGACATCCAGTTACAATTGCTGATTCAACTGGATACATTTTCATCATTTTCCCTACAAGAAAACCTGATGCTACCATTGTAAGAACAACCGACGCGCACACAACAACATATCCTACTGAAAGAACTGCTGCTACGTCTTTTAACGGAATATATAACAATCCTAATCCAACCATTAACGGCCAAGTTAAATTCTTTGAAATAAATTTATATAAATGGAATGCTCCTTGTTCCATTTTTGCTGGCATTAATTTAAAGTATTTCACAAGTGCTGCTGAGAAAATCATAATGATTGCCCCAGGAATACCGATGAACTTAGAAGCAAATCCTCCGAAGATGAAGAACGTACACGCAATTAATAAACCTGCTCCCATTAATGAGAAGTCAATTGGCTTCTCTGTATTTTGTTCTTTTAATAACTCGGCTTGATTGTCTGTTTTAACTAATACACCGTTACCACTAAGCTCCGGTTTCTTCTCACCTAAACGCTTCATATACCCTGCACTTACAATTGCGAACATATTTCCAATAATAGCTGCTGGAATAAGCTGTGATACAAACGTTGCTGATGATTCATTTAAAATATCACTATAAGCTAGCGACAATGGTAAAATTCCTTCCCCGATACCACCACTCACAATTGGTACGATGATAAAGAAGAATGTCTGCTTCATTTCAAATCCAAATAATGAACCGACCAATAATCCTACTGCTACAGAAGCTAATGTCCCTACTACTAAAGGAATAAACATACGAACGAAACCTTGTACTAACACTTTACGGTTCATTCCTAAAATACTTCCGACTACTAAACAAGAAATATATAAATATAAAAAGTTCGATTTTTTCATTAACATAGTCGCAGCTTCCATTGAAGCTGGATTCATCCAGTTAAAAAATACAAGTAATGATGGAATAAATAACGAAAGTATTGCTGGACCGCCGATATTTTTTAAAATTGGAATTCTCATCCCAATATCGCCTAAGAAAATCCCCATGATCATAATAACTGCAAATCCACCAATCATATCTGCTGGCAATTTATTATATACAGATGCCCCATAAATAATAGCAGCCAATACTACATATAACGGTAAAGGTATAACACCGATTTTCACATTCATAATTTTAGAAGCGAAAGATTCTCTTTGTACTTCATTTCCTCCAGAAAATGATACCGCTTCCACATTCTTTTGAATTCCCATATGGCACCCCCTTGTTTTCTTAATAACAATATTAAAACGCTTTCAATAGTAAAAATAGTTTTTGTAAGTTTTGTAATTGATTTTGTAATTAAAAAAAGTATAAGCGACTTATAATAAGTCGCTTATACGTAAAACTCTATTTTATTTTGGTCAATACATCTTAATTTACTCACTGGTCTTCCTACATGTTGATACACCATTTCGTTTTCTAATACTCCAATTTCAGTTAAAAACATTACATACTTTCGAATAGAAACCCTTGAAACACCAACTAATTGCGCCATTTCCTCTGTTGTAAATGCTCGTCCATTCAGCGACTCGATCTTCTGCCAAATTAATTGCAGCGTTTGCTTCGTTAACCCTTTCGGAAGCTCTTTAGTGACAGTAGGCTCTCTTTTTTCTTTTTGCAAAATTAACGAGTCTAATTCCGATTGACTAATTTTTTGTTGTTCTTTCATGAAAGTAAGTTTTTCTCGATATATAGTTAACGCCTTTTTAAATCGTTCAAATGTAAATGGTTTAATTAAATAATCTACTACGCCATATTGTAATGCTTTTTTAATACTCCCCATATCATGTACAGCTGAAATCATCATAATATCGATTTCTTTTTCATGGTTCCGAATATACATTAAAAGCTCAAATCCAGTCTCTTCAGGCATAAAAATATCAAGTAATACTAAATCTACTCGTAATCCCTCTAATACTTCTATCGCCGATTTTACAGAGTTAACTGCTTGAACAAATTCAAATCCTCCTACTTGCTCTAAATAATGCGTATTTAACATTGCTACCATCGGGTCATCTTCTACAATTAAAACTTTAATCATATTTGCCTCTCATCCCTACCTTTAGGTATTTCAATTGTTATCGTTGTTCCCTTTCCTACTAATGAATGCATATGAATTTCCCCATTTATTCGCTGTATACTTTCTTTTACAAGATACAAACCATAACCACGATTATCTCCCTTTGTGGAATAACCTTTCGTAAATAATGCCCCTATTTCTTCTTCTTGTATACCTTTCCCCGTATCTTGTACTGTAATGATTAATGTATCCCCATATTGTATCTCAAGTTCAACTTGCTTCTTTTCACAATTCGTCACTGCCTCTAATGCATTATCTATTAAATTTCCGACAATCGTAATTAGTTCATGAATAATACTTTCATCATCTATTTCTGGCATGTAAGAATCTTCACTTACGATTAATTTTATATTTTTCTCTCTAGCATAGCTAAGTTTCCCAAGTAAAAAACCAGCAAATACTGGACTTTTTATTCTCTCCATAACCCCACCAATTTCATATTGATGCTCTGATACCATACCGCTTATATACTTCTGTAATTCTTCATACTGCTTCATGTGTGTAAGCCCTAATACGACATGCATTTTATTCATAAATTCATGCGATTGTGCCCGTAATGCTTCCGCATATAGTCTAATACCAGTTAATTCTTCTGCTAATTTTCTAATCTCTGTTTTATCACGAAATGTTGCAATCGCACCAACTATTTCTCCTTTTACATATAAAGGAACACGATTCGTCACAATCGTAATTCCATAAATATTTTGTTCTTCGTTTAATTGTACCTCTCCCATTTGTAATACTTCTTTTATACGTGAATTAGGCATATACAACTCAACATCTTTACCAATAAACTCTTCTTCAAGACCACTTTTCTTAAACAATCGTTTTGCCTCATTATTTATTAAAGTTACATTGGCCTCTTTATCTACAGCAATAATACCTTCCTTTACAGATTGTAGCATCGTATTTCTTTCTTCAAGAATTTTTGCTATCCTGTGAGGTTCAAGACCAAATAAACTTTTCTTTATATGTCTAGCTAGTAATATTGCTCCTATAATTCCGACTAGTACTCCAACTCCCACACCAATATAAATGATATGTCTACTTTCCTTAACTCTCTCTTTTACATTATCTGCTGAAATACCAACGGCCACCGCTCCAAGTTGTTCACCTGTTTCAGAAAATACAGGTACAAACACCCGCATTGAAATACCTAAAGTTCCTTCTGCCAGCGATACATGTTCCTTTCCTTTCAATGCAGGCCCTTCATCTCCCCCAATAAAATGATGACCTATTTTTTGAGGATTTGGATGTGATTTTCTTATTCCATTCATGTCCATAACTACAATAAATTGAACACCTGTGTTTTTTAATATTCTATTTGTATACGTTTGGATTTCAGAAGTATCTGCTTTCCCAATCAAACCATCGATTACAATTGAATCATTCGCCACAATGTGTGCAATTGTTTTTGCTTTCTCTGCTTGGCTATCCTCCGTCGTCCGTTCTACATTATGACTAATTAATATATCTGTCACAAGTAAAGAGAAAATTACAACTGTACAAACTAACAATGTAATCGTTTTCCATAAATTCCATAGTCTTTTTCTTTTTTTCATCCCGTTAATGACTCCCCTAATTGCTGAATAGAAAAATAAGTAAGGTGATATTATTTTCACCTTACTTATCTGCTGTTATTATACTTTAAATTTACTAGTCATCGCTTGTAGTTCTTCGGCCATCTCAGCTAAGTTTTGCGAAGCTGAACTAATTTCTTCCATTGAATTCACTTGTTCTTCTGTTGAAGCAGCAACACTTTGCATACTAGCTGTATTTTCTTCTGCAGCCGCTGCAATTTCATCAATAGCATTTGTCACTTCATTTGCATCTCCAGCAATTCTCTTTGTTGTTTCTACCATTTGATTGACTTGAGAAACAATATGCGTAGTAGAACTTAAAATTTCCGTAAAACTTACTTTCGTTTTTGTTACAACATCAAGGCCTTGTTGAACTTCCCCATTCACATTATCCATCGCCTTAACAGTATGTTCAATATCAGCCTTAATTTCTCCAATTAAATTTGCAATCTCTCCAGATGATTCTCCTGATTGCTCCGCTAATTTTCTAACCTCATCTGCTACAATAGCAAACCCTCGACCCTGTTCACCTGCTCTTGCTGCTTCAATAGCAGCATTTAAAGCTAATAAGTTCGTTTGAGTAGCGATGTTTTGAATTGCTTCAGAAATAGCTCCTACCTGCTTTGATTTCTCATCCAGAAGTTTAATAATAGCATCTGACTCGGATACCGATTTAGAAATAGACTGCATTTGTTTTGCTGTTTGTTCAACCAATTCTTCCCCTTCTTCAGCTCTTTCTCGCGCATGTAATGAGGAGATAGAAATTGATTCCGCGCTTCCCGTTACATCTTGAATTGCTGTATTTACTTGTTGTAATGTAGCCGCACCTTCTTCAACACCTTGACTTTGTGATTCAGCCCCACCTGATACTTGTTCCATTGCAATTGTAATTTGATCTGTCGCATCATTTGCTTGCTGTACGCTCGCTGTTAACTCTTCAGCCGATGCAGCGACATGTTCTGCTGAAAAACTAATTTGAGTAATCACATCTTGTAAAGAAGCAGACATTTCATTAAATGAATTTCCTAATTTCCCTATGTCATCCTTTGAATGGATTGTAATTTTCTCTGTCAAATCTCCCTTACTAATTTTATGTGCCGAGTCAGCTATTTTTCTTAATGGTCTTGTAATAGACTTTGTAATGAAATAAATTAATACACTACCAAATGCAATAGCGATAGCAATGACAATCAAAGTCTTATAGAACACTGGATTCGCAGCTTGAGTAATCTCTTCGTCGAACATAACTCCAACTACTTTCCATCCTGTCTTCTCATTTGTGGCAAAGATTAAATTCTTTTTATCATCTTGTTCTGTATAAGACACATTTCCTTGTTTTTCTTCATAAATTGGTTTAATCCAAGGGTCAGTAACTTTTGCACCTGGTTTTCTAGATGGATGACTAACAATTTGCTTATTTTGATCTAAAATAACTGCATAACCTTTTTCACCAATGTTAATCATTTTGGAAATTTTTAAGATGTTATCTAAATTTAAGTTAATTCCTATAACACCTTTACCATCTTTTACTTCTTTCGCAATTGTCACTACCATATTTTTGGTAGATGCTGATTGATATGGTGCAGTAACAATTACTTTCCCTTTATTTTCATTTGCTTCTTTATACCAAGATCTATCTGTTGGATTATACCCATCAGCCATTTTGATATATGGTTCTCTTATAAACTTTCCTGTCTGTATTCCAATATAAATACCTTCTACTTCTGGATGAAGTTTTATATATTGCGCTAACTTCGTTCTTACTATTTCTTCTTGTCCGTTTGGATATGTATCCTCTGTTAAGATGTCTGCAAAGTACGCCGCATCAACAAATTTCTCTTCTATATTTTGAGAAATAACAGTATTTAAAACTGAAATATTCTCCTTTGCTTTACCTGTAATTTGTTGTTCAAAATTTGTTTTGGCAGTTTGATATGAAACACCACCAATAATAAGTCCTGGTATAGTTAAAATAAGAAAAAATGAAATGATTAATTTTTTCTTGATGCTCATACATTTAACCCAGTTAAATATTTTTTGCATAATAAGCCTCCTTTATGTAATGTGGATACTTGTGTCATTTTATACAATTAACATATATAAAACAATATATAATGATAACATGTAATTTTTTCGTCAATTATGCATTTTTACATATTCACTACTTCTAAACATTTAATCATAAGAAATAAGAGAACTTCAGCTTATATAATAAGCTGAAGTTCTCTTATTTCTTAACAAAAAAACACCTACAAAAACTACTCTTACAATTCCTTACATCTCTTTCCTTACTAATTCATTTAGAACTTTTCACATAACTAATCGCCTGACTCCCCATTTGTATCCATGCCTTTTCAAAGTTTTCTCTTGGCATTTTTACATCTAGGCTATCATCGAGTGGATCTCGAATATATACAAATTCCTTATCGTATCCAACAAGTACTACACAATGTTCATTATACGTAATAGAAATATCTCCACTATTTGTCTCCCATGTAGTAAATTCGTCCTCATCTAATGGCGCAAATGTTGCATTCGTAATCATAACTACCGGTTGTCCTGATTTTACACTCTTATATATTTCTTCTATACTCTTTCCTGTTAAGTCCACAGCTTTATTAGGTAAATACTTTTTCGCTAATTGAAAAAGTGGTCCATGATATACACCATATCCAGATTCAGAAAAGGTATAAATATTTCCTACAAATCCTTCATTCGGATTCCCACGTACACCCTCTATCATAAAATCAACTTTCTTTATTTCATTTGCTAATTTCATCTTATCCACTGTAATGCCTGCGTATTGTAACATCATCGCTAAGCTCGTCACTTCACAGCCTCTATCTAGCTCTGGTAATTGCTGAATTAAAGGTACATTTGATAAGATGACCTTTTCATCATTATTACTAAACTCCGTTTCTTTTCCGCTTTGTATATTGAAGAATGTCAACTTCTCCATATACTTTGTAATTCCATTTGTATATACATTCCATACTGCGATAGCTAGTAATGCTATACATATATACCACTTCCATCTCCGTATCACTCTCACGCCCTTTTTAGTTCGTTAAATAAGAATAAAACGCGTCAGCATCCGTGCGAATCACCGGTACAAAATTTAGTTCTTTTCCTTTTTCAGGCTGATCTTTTTTTATTTTTCCTGCTAATTCTTGAACATTCATATTTGTTTTATCCATATTAAGCTCGTCTGCCATTTGCAATACTTTTTGCTCATTAATTTCACTTAATACTTGATATATATCTTTACCATACAAATCAATATGATATTTTTTTGCTTCTTCCTGCACTTTTTGTTCGTACACTTCTTGTGCTAACGCTTCTATCTCTTTTCCTTTTTGTGAAATACCTAACTTCCCTGCTTCCTCTCTTACTTTCGTTCCATAGATTTCTTCCGCAATATCCTCTATTTCTTTTCCATTTGTCGAAATGCCTAATTTATCCGCTTCATCGCTAATTTTAATCGTATTAATTTGAGTAATCAAATTTACAATTGATGTATTTTCTATAGATATGCCTAACTTTAAAGCTTCTTGCTTCACTTTTGTTTCATAGATTTCTTCTGAAAGAGTTCCAACATCTTTTCCTTCAATCGAAATTCCTAACTGCTCAGCTTCTCTTCCTACTTCCGTTTCATGAATTTCTTTTTCTAGCGTAATTTGTTCTTTCCCTTCCGTTTCAATACCTAGATTCTCCGCCTTTTCTTCTGTATGCACCGCATGTACCTTGCCATTGTTTAATTGTTCTTTACTGCGCTGCGTGTAATCTGTCTTTCCTTTTGATGTTTCAGAAGGAGAGGCACCCCCTAATATACTTAAGCTCATTACTCCAATAGTGAATACCGTCATCATTTTCTTTTTCAAAATTAATTCCTCCCTCTTACACTTTCTTTTCCATCATTCCCTATACATAATCAAAATAACATTATGATCGATATAATCTGTTCACATACCTTTTTATAATCACTTCTTCATGCGACGAACTTTCTGTATATAATACATGTTATAAATAGTTTCTTAACTTTCCCTTAAAAAAAGACGACCTTGTAAAAACAAGATCGTCTTCTCACTTATATTCTTTGATTTTTAGGAAGAATTACTTCAAAACAAGTCCCCTCTCCCCATTTGCTCTCTACTGATACTTTCCCATAATGCTTTTCTACAATCCAATTCGCGATTGAAAGGCCTAATCCCGCTCCTTCTGATGCACTTCTCGCTTTATCTCCTTGATAAAAACGATCAAATAATTTTGGAATGTCCTCATCTTTCACTCCTATGCCGTCATCTTTCACTCGTATACGAATTGAGTTGTTCGTTTGCGTACAATCAATTTGAATATGCCCACCTTCATTCGTATACTTCATCGCATTATCTAACAAGATGACCATCATTTGATGAATTCTCTCTCTATCGCCCATAAATGATATGTCATTCTCTACTTTCAATATCATCTCTTTTTCTTGATAAGAAGCAATTTCCTTATATGGATCTACTATTTCTTCTAACAATTTATCCATTTCAAATGTTTTCTTATCCACCTCAATTTGATTAGAATCAGAACGTGCTAGCAATAATAAATTAGCTACAAGCTTAGATAACCGTCTACATTCCTTTGAAATCGTAGAAATATCCATCGCTTTTTCTTCTATTGTCGCAGATGGTGACTGAAATAATATATCTGTTTTGGATTGAATAACCGCAAGTGGTGTTCTTAATTCATGCGATGCATCAGAAACGAACTGTTGCTGCTTCTCCCATGAATTTTGAATTGGTACAAGTGCCCTACCAGCTAAGAAAAAGCCGATTCCTATTGCACATAAACTTCCTATGCTACAACCAATAATAAGAATTAAAAACAATGTACGCAGTACTTCTGTTTCAGTCGTAGTTTCACGTAATATTTGAAATGTGACATTCTCTCCCGAACGTATAGTTTCTTTGACTGCCACGGTTCTATAACTTTTTCCTTTTATTTCTATATCGTAGAAATCTCCAATTTTTTTGGGAAATAGCTTTATTTTGTTTTCTTCCAGAAAACTACGATCTCGAACTCTCGGATCAATCTCTCGCAATTGCTTACTTTCGTCCCATATTAAGTAAAAAGCTTTTGAATCCCCTATACGTAATTCTTTACCCACCTCAAATCGTGGAGGTCCTAGTGGCTTTTCTCTCGTTATCTTTATAATAAAGTCCTTTATCGATTCATCTACTCCCTTATAAATTTCATTGGATGTATATGAATACACTAAACTTCCTAACACTCCAATTAATATAATAAACACTAACGAATTTAATATAGTCAGACGAATGCGTGTTTTTTGAAACATACTTCCCTTTTTCATTGTTCTTTTAATATATATCCAATACCTCTAACGGTTTGAATATCTTTCTGATAACCAAATGCTTCTAATTTTTTACGTAAATGATGTACATATACTTCTACAATTGCTACTGTCGTATCGGAATCAAATCCCCAAACGCGATCAAAAATTTGTTCACGCATTAAAATCTTTCCGCTATTTTGAACGAGGTACTCTAAAAGCTCATACTGTTTTAATGTAAGCTTAATACCTTGTCCATCTACTTGAATATCTTTATCTTTTCCGAACAGTTCAATCCCTTTATAACGAATGGTCTGCTTTGTTGTTAGGCTACCACTTCTGCGTAACAAAGCACGAATTCTCGCTTTTAATTCAGGAGCCTGAAACGGCTTAACAATATAGTCGTCTCCACCAAAATCCAATCCTTTCACCCGGTCTTCCAAAGAATCCCTCGCTGTCAAAAACAGGACTGGCGTTTCAATCTTTTCATTGCGTATTTTTTGAATCACTTCAAATCCATCCATCTCTGGCATCATCACATCAAGTAGGATTGCATCATAAATGTTTTGCAGTGCTAAAAATAATCCATCTTCTCCATTCAACGCTGTATCTACTTCAAACTCATCACATAAAATTTGGACAATAGACTCTAATAAAGAAGCATTATCTTCTACTACAAGTAAACGCATATTTTCACCTTCCACCATATTGTTCAATTTTATTTATAATTACATTTTAACGTTTTTCTCGATATAAAATTTGGAAGCTCTATTATAAAAGCTCTTCCTTAAATTTTGCTTAATAAAAAATTGAAAGAAATAGATTCCCCTTATCTCTTTCAATTTTTTACTACGTACACCTTTTTACTCGGCAATTCTAAACAATTTAGCTGGCCACCATATACAGCACCGCCATCAATCCCTATAATACGATTACTACCAAAATACACTCCACAATCATCATTACCATGAAGCGTCTTCGTTTCCGTATGTCCAAATACAACAACCTTTTCACCACTATACCCATTATGAAATTCATTACGGATCCACATTAACGTGTATGGTTCAGATTCAGAAACTCGTTTCATTGGCTCAACACCAGCATGCACAAAGATATACTCTTCTGTTTCAATGTAATGATCTAATCCTTGAATAAACGTTACATGTTCCTCTAATACATGAGATTGTAAAATCGGTTTTTGGAAGTTTTCCTCATTAACCGCAATGTCTTCTTCTACAAATCCATAGCTATATAACGTTTTATCTCCACCATTCCTTTTTACCCAATGGCTCCATGGACGCTCCTCATCTGTCGTTAGCGCCTTAATCATCATATCTTCATGATTTCCTTTTAAAACAAAGGCACCTTCTTCTTTTAAATCTTTTACCTTTTCGATTACAGCACGCGCATTGGGACCACGATCTATATAATCCCCTAATAGAATTAATTGATCTTGTCTTGCATCGTATTGAGCCTCTTCCAATAACTGTTCGAACTTTTCTATTTCTCCATGAATATCACTAATAACAAGAATTCTTTTCATATTATCCCCTTCTTTCTAAGACACTCTCTTTCTAATTATAGTTCAAAACAACAGAAATTTCTGAATCCATATTCATTACAACTAAAACACTTATCCTTACAACAATGTAAGTCTCTTGTCATCCAATTCGATAGTTGCAATTGCTATATTTCCTTATACTAAAAGTAAGAAATGAAACAAAAAACAAGGAGAGATGAGAAATGAAAAAAGTGATGGAAGTTGTAGCAGCAGTGGTAGAGGTTTTCGTAAATGGCAAACAAGTTGCAATGGAGCTAAACAAATAATGAAAAGGACAAGATTCATTCTAGACCCTTTACTCATATAAAAGAGATAAGACTTCTTCATTTTTTTGATCCCTTATCTCCTTGTAAAGAAAGCCGTATCCTTTTTCGGGATACGGCTTTTTCTTATTTTTGACTCGTACGAGCTGAAATACTAATTGCTCTATCAGTTGCTTTTGCAGCTTCATCTAACGCTTCTTTACTATTCTTCCCGTCATACATTGCTTCTAATGCTTTTACAACTGCATCTCGTGATTCTGGGAATACACTAATTAATGCTCCTTGAGTTGCTGGAGATTGCTTCGTCGCTTGTAATTGTTCTACCGTTACTTTTAGCTGTGGATATTTTTCATATTGCTCTTTTACTAATGGTTCATTATATGCGTCTGGATTAATAGAGAAATAACCTGTTGCAGTATGCCATTTCGCTTGTACGTCTGGCTTCGTTAAATATTTCATAAAGTCCCAAGCACCTTGTTGCGTTTCTTCTGAAACCATATTCGTCATCCATAATGATGCTCCACCAATAACAACACCATTTTGTTTCGAATCCTCTGGATACGGAATATATGAAACACCTACATTAAACTTAGATGCATCAATTAAATCACGAACACCTGCTGAAGAATCTAAATACATAGCAACTTGTCCTGACTGGAACGCGGCACGAATATCATCCCAACTTGCTCCATACTTTCCAAGCGCACCAGCTTTATTTAATTCATCTAACATCCCAAATACTTTCTGTCCTTCTTTACCATTAAATACCGCTTTCTTTGCTGCATCTTTACGCCCGTTTTCGTTATCTACATATAAAGCACCTTGTGTCGCTAACAATTCTTCAAAGAACCAACCATAGTTAAGCATGGAGAATCCATATTGTTTTACATTTCCGCCTTCTTTAATCGTTAACTTTTTCGCCGCTTCTTTTAACTCAGCATATGTTTGCGGAGCTTTCTCAGGATCTAATCCAGCCTTCGCGAAAGCATCTTTATTATAAACTAATACTGGTGTAGATGAATTAAATGGCATAGAATACATTTTCCCATCAACTGAATAATAATTTGTAATTGCTTTTTCCAACTTTGAAGTATCGTACTTATCTTTTTTTATCCAGCTATCAATTGGTGTGATTTTTTTGCTATCAATCATATATTTCGTTGTAATTTCACTCGATTGAACAAGCGCTGGTGCTTCTTTCGTTGCAGACATCGTTCTAAATTTCGTTAAAGACTCTTCATATGTCCCTTGGAACTCTGCCTTTATCTCGTATTTATTTTGTGACTTATTATAGTCTGCAACAAGACCATCTAGTATACCTTGTGTTTTTCCACCCATCGCATGCCAGAAGCGAATTACAGTTTTATCACCATTTTTTTCAACTGGTGCTACTTTTGCCTGCGCTTCAGGTTTCCCCTCTGTTTTACTATTTGAACAAGCGGCACTAGATAATGCCATTGTTGCTGCCATCAATAGAGCAGCACCTTTTTTAACTAGACTCATTTTAATCTCACCTTCTCTTAATTATTTAATTGCACCTTTTGTTAATCCTTGTTGTAATTGCTTTTGCCCTAAAAATAGTAAAATCAGTGTTGGAATGACAATAACCGTAACACCGGCCATTACGCTTCCCCAATCAGTTGCAACTTCTTGAGACTGAAGCTGCTTTACACCAATTTGGACTGTTCTTACTTTTTCATCAGTGGTCACTAAGAGTGGCCATAAGTACATATTCCATGTTGTTAAAAAACTATATACTCCAAGCGTAATAAAACTCGTTTTACAATACGGAATTACAACGCTGAATAAAAACTTTACATTTCCAATCCCTTCAATAAAAGCAGCTTCTTTCAGTTCATTCGGAAGCGTCATAAAATGTTGACGTAGTAAGAAAATACCGAAAGCTGTTGCAAAAAACGGCACTGTCATCCCAGCGAAACTATTGATCCAGCCAAAGTTTTGAATCGTTAAAAAGTTAGGTACCATCGTTGCTTCCCACGGAATAAGCATCGTTGAAATAAACAGGAAGAAAATTAAGTTTCTCCCTTTAAACTGAAGAAAAACAAAAGCATACGCTGCTAAGCTTGATACGATAAGTTGTCCAATCATAACGACTGTCGATACTATTAAACTGTTATATAAGTATGTAAAAAGCGGTACTTTTTGAAAAATATTAATGAAATTATCAAAAGTAAATTGAGTTGGAAATAACCTTCTCATTTGAATATCATCTGGTGTCATAAAGCTTATTAAAAACGCATACAGTACAGGAAAAAATACCATTACTGCACTAATAATGAGCAGCATGTATAATAGGAAATTTTGCTTCCACTGTTTAACAATCATTTATAATGCACCTTTCTCTCAGCAAACTTAAATTGAAGTAATGTAGCAATGAAAATGAAAACAAATAATACCATCGCTTGTGCACTTGCTGTTCCAAATTGATGATTCACAAACGCCTCTTTGTAAATCGAGTACACAATTAAATTCGTTGCATCATTCGGTCCACCGTGCGTTAAAATATCAATTTGTCCAAAGCTTTGGAACGCACTAATTAACGTTACTGTTACGATAAAGAATAAAGTAGGTGATAGCATCGGTAATGTAACACGGCGAAGCTTATATAAATAGCTAGCACCATCTATAGATGCACTCTCATATAAAGACGTATCAATATTTTGTAAACCACCTAATAGAACTAAAAATGCAAATCCTGTATTCACCCAAACTGTTGTAACTGATACTGAGAATAGCGCCCAATCTGGACTCGTTAACCATGCAATTGCAGGTAGATTCATAGAGGCTAATATATTATTAAATAATCCTACACTTGGATGAAATAAAAATAGCCAAATCACTGCACTAGCAGCTACTGATATTCCCATAGTGGAAGAAAATAATACACGGAATAACCCAATACCTCTTACTTTTCCATTTGCAATCAATGCAAGAAATAAAGCGAGTATAATACTCGTAGGTACTGTATATACGACAAATAATAAAGTTGACTTTATGCTTTTGTAGAAAGCAGGATCAGAAAATAAGTATTGATAATTTTCTAAGCCAACAAAAAGATTAGCTTCTCCATGTATATCTGTTAAATAAAAGCTATAGTAAATCGTCCTAAACAATGGATAGAACAGAAAAATCGAAAATAGCAAAATAGATGGCGCCAAAAACAATAATCCTATTCTTAAATCTTTCGTTCTCCCCCATAATTTTTTCTTTTTTGACACCTTTGTTTGAACTGGTAACTTACTTACTTCGATCATTATTTCGCCACCACTTTCAACTCTTCTTCAGCTACCACTTTTAAGCGTTCATTCGTGTTTTGGTTAAAGAAGCATAACTTTTCTTGCGAGAATAATAATTTTACTTTGTCACCTTTGTTCAAGAGTAACTGTCCGATGACTTTCGCACTCCAAGTTGTTCCATTTACCGTGAAGTTTAATATAGATTCGTTCCCTAATACTTCTACAGATTGTAATGTAACTTCTTGCCCTTCCTCAGACAGTTCAATATGTTCAGGACGCATACCTATTCGAATTTTTCCTTTTGGTAATTGCTTTAACCGTCCATTAGATAATGGAATTTGCAATTGCCCTATATGTAATACGCATTTTTCTTTGTCCACTTCTCCATCATTTATATTCATCGAAGGAGATCCTATAAAGCTTGCAACAAATTCATTTGTTGGTTCGTTATATATATCAAGCGGTGTTCCAACTTGCTGTATGCTTCCTTTATTTAAGACCATGATACGATCTCCCATAGTCATCGCTTCTATTTGATCATGAGTAACGTAAATCATTGTAATTCCTAACCGTTGCTGAATTTCTCTAATTTCAATCCTCATTTGCGCACGTAATTTCGCATCTAAATTCGATAGTGGTTCATCCATTAAACAAATCGGCGCTTGACTCACGATTGCCCTAGCAAGCGCAACACGCTGTCTTTGTCCCCCTGATAATTGTCCTGGCTTCATTTTTACATATTCTTTTAGTCCTACCATTTCAATTGCTTCCATTAATCGCTTTTGTCGCTCTTCTTTTTGTACTTTTCTTACCTTAAGTCCAAATAAAATGTTTTCTTCCACAGATAAGTGTGGATATAGCGCATAATTTTGAAATACCATTGATAGATTACGGTCTTTCGGCTCTAGATCATTTGCAACACGTTCATTAATAATTAAATTTCCCGAAGAAATTTCTTCTAAGCCAGCAATCATTCGTAATAGTGTACTTTTCCCACATCCTGAAGGTCCAACTAAAACAAAAAATTCTCCTCTCTTAATGTGAACTGATACACCATTAACTGCTGTCTCTTCCGCATTTTTATATACCTTTGAAACATTTTTTAATTCAATCACAAGGTTGCACTCCTTTTTTCTTCTTGTATCCATACTTCATAATGACTCGTTGAAATCGCACTTGCTCCTGCACGAATAGCAATTTCCGCATCCTCCCGTGTTTGAATCAGCCCGCCTGCAATAATAGGAAATTCTATTTCCTCTGCTAGCTGCTTAATAATTGAAGGCATAATACCAGGCATAATCTCTACCGCATTCGGTTTAGTTGTTTTACAATTCTCAATTGATTTTGTAAGAGATAAAGTATCGACAATAAAAATACGTTGAATCGTTTTTAATCCAATTTTATTAGCATTTCGAATTGTCGAGCCTTTTGTTGAAATAATACCTTGTGCTCCGATAACATCTTGAATATACAAAAGAGCTTCCTCTGTATTCGTATTTAAACCTTGTATAAAATCACAATGAAGAAATACATCATGTCCATGTTTCTGTAATTCATATACACGCTCTGGTAACTCCAGCATTGAACCAGTCATAAGAAAAACTGTTTTTGGTAATTTTTTGTATGCTTTGTATCCTTTCCAATCCTTTATCATCGCAATATAAGGTTCTTTAAACATTTATTCCACCTAGCTTTTCTATTTTTATCCAAACTAAAAACACCTACTTACATAGAACACCTTTCTCCTTATTTGAACTCTAGGGAATAGAGCACACCTAAGAAAGTGGCACGTTATATGTAAGCGGGTGTTCTCAAATGTTCTCTACCCTAGTTATTTTGTTACCTTTACTATATTACGCATTTATTAAGTCAGTTTTGATAGATTGTTAATTAGGTGTTAATCGAATGTTAATATTCACCATATCCTCTTAACAATAGTCTAGATATACGAATAAACTCCAACAGCAACCAACTATCTTAAAATTTAAGTGATATACAAATTTATTCCATAGTTAATCGGTTTTAGTTTTCTCGCAACTGCTTGTGAAGCATAATTATCCCAAGAAGTACTATAGTTACTCCATATACCATTCATAATCTATTTTTCATGCCCAAAACAAAAATCCCATTCAAATACACATTACTGAATCCATCATACTAAATGACTTCTTCATTCTGTCTATCTAAATGGGATTACTTCATACTTGTTATTCCACTGGTTGTGGTTGTGGCTGTACGACTTCATTCGCTCCAGCTACCCTCAACATATTTGCAATATCTTTAAAACCTCTTTTTTCAGCATATTGCAGTGGCGTAATATTTTCCTTATTGGCCATATTTACATCTGCCCCGTGGTCAATAAGCATTTGAATTACTTTCTTATGATTTTCACTACCATTTCCTAATACGATTGCTTCTACTAAAGCTGTTCCACCACGAGCATTTCTATAATTCACATCAATATCTGTGTGCTCTAATAGTTCTTTTACAACCTCTACATGGCCACGTTCAGATGCAGAAACAAGTGCTGTTCCACCTGACTTAGTCGTTTCTTTCGTATTAACTCCTGCATTAATTAATACTTTTACAATATCCGTATATCCTTCTCTACTTGCATAAAGAAATGGATTACTTTGTTTCTCATCTTTACTTTCAATATTAGCACCTGCACCAATTAATGCTTTAACTGTTTCTACATGATTTTGATACGTTGCTGCAAGAATAGGCGTTTCTCCGTTGTCACCTTCTACATTTATATTGGCTCCATCTTGAATCAGCTTCATAGCTGTTTCCGTGTCCCCAAGAGTTGCAGAAAGTAGCAACTGTTTGTCCATTAAATTTATACTTTTTTCTTCTTTAGATTCTTCCTGTTCTTTATGCTTTTCTTTTTTCTTTTCGTTTTTCACATGAACCGGTTTCGATTCTGGCTCCTCTTGCTTATCGCAAGCCACTACCGTCATTAAAAGTCCTAATAACATACATAATAAAATTTTTTGTTTTCTCACAACTACAGCTCCTATGAAAGATAATGTTTTCTTAACCATTCCTCCATCACATACAATAACTCTTCTTGAGTACATTTATCCATAAGCCCTTTATATTCCTTCTTTAATCGGATTATCTTAAAACCTATACTATGTTTCTCAACCTATTGGAATGATACGCCTGATGGCCTCATCATTAACATTATGAAGCAATTAGTTTAGCACGATTTTACCGCATTTGTATACATTTCTAAAAAGTACATAAATGATTGCTTTAGGTTACTATATTCCATTGTAACCGTTCTTCTAAAAATTTTACACCTTTTCTATATTTACACCTGAGTAATAATAAAAAAAGACAACTATATAGTTGTCTTTTTCTATTATTAATGATGCCCACCGTGATTTCCCTTTTTCGGGTTCCCCATCATCTCTTTATTCATTTCCCATTTATGCTCTGATAACTCTTTATACGAAAGAACTTTCCCTTTATAGTTAGACACAAAGCTTTCTGCATCCTTTTTATTTTCAAATGAAATAACATTATAAGCCATCGGTGTCGTTATTGTTTTATCATATACGTAAGTCGCACCTTCTAATGAAATCCACTCTTTCGAATCATAATCTCGAACAAATTTTTCTTTCGTCTTTTCACCTGGATTAATCTCCATCCATTTATACATACAACCGATATCATCAAACTTTAGCGCTTTTCCATTTTCTAAAATAATTTCTGTTGCAAATTGATTATCCATTACCCCAATTTGGCAAATATCACACTTATCATGTTTCTCATCAATTGCCACCGCCTCTGCTTGTTTCTTACCACATCCCACTATTGCAAAGACAAAAAATAAGCATATAGCAAGCATCACATACTTCGTTCTCATTTTATTTCCTCCCTAACCGTATCTTCTACAAGGAGAATACCAAAAACTTGTGTGAGATTTGTGAAAAAACAATGTTCTTTTTGTAATATACGGAACAAAAAAGATGTGTAGTCATTTCTACACATCTCTCATCATTCACAACCTGTAATTAATAAATCGTCTTCTAACGTAACTAATAATGTATCTGTATTAATTTGCTGCCCAGCAACTACATTTACTAATCTTATATTTCCACTGATACCGATCGCAACTTTTTCTAGTTCACCGTTATTTTTTCGAATCATCATTAATTTTTCCCACTCATATACGTAAGAAGATTCATTAACAAAAATCTCTTCTACTTTTCCTTCATAAGAACTATAAATCTCTTCCATTCTCGTTTTCATATAAAATCTACTCCCTATTTCACACTTCAATATTTTCATCTTATTCTACCATTCTTACGGAGAGCAGCTTACTTTTTAAAAATTCAAATTAACTCCCGTGAACAAAATGACCAAAATAAAAATTATGCTTCTAATGATGTTATTTTTCAAATTATTTACCATTTGGATGGATGCTTTTATGATAAACAAAAAAACTTTTTTCTGAATTTTCATTACATTTTGAAAGCGCAATCATTTTTGAGGGGGAGATTACATGTTAGCACTACTTGGATTTGCGATGGTATTTGTCTTTATGTTTTTAATTATGACGAAACGTATGTCTGCACTAGTAGCATTAATATTAATTCCAATTACTTTCGCATTAATTGGTGGTTTCTATGCAAATATGGGACCTATGATGTTAGAAGGAATCCAAAAACTAGCACCTACTGGTATTATGCTTATGTTTGCTATTTTGTATTTTGGAATTATGATTGATAGCGGTTTATTCGATCCTGTCATTAGTAGAATCTTGAAATTTGTAAAAGGGGATCCTTTAAAAATTGTTGTTGGTACGGCTATTCTTACGATTATCGTTTCATTAGATGGCGATGGAACAACAACGTATATGATTACTGTTTCCGCAATGTACCCACTATATAAACGCCTTGGAATGAATCCACTTATATTAGCTGGGGTTGTTATGTTAGGAGCAGGAGTGACAAATCTTACACCGTGGGGCGGACCGACAGCTCGGGTTATGAGTGCTCTTGGACTAGACGCATCAGAGCTCTTTACACCACTTATACCAGGAATGATCGCTGGTGCAATTTGGGTCGTTTTCGTTGCTTACTATCTTGGAAAAAAAGAAAGAAAACGATTAGGAATTATGGATGTACAATATTTAAAACAAATGCAAACGATGGATGAGCAAGCTGCAACAGTGGAAGCTGCCGTTCATAAACGCCCTAAACTTCTATGGATTAACTTTTTATTAACTGTTACCTTACTTGTCTGTCTCATACTAGAAGTTATGCCGTTACCTGTTTTATTTACAATCGCTTTCGCTATTGCTGTTATGCTCAACTATCCGAACTTAGAACAACAGAAAGAACGTATTGCTTCTCACGCAGGAAACGTATTGGCGGTTGTTTCTCTCGTATTTGCTGCTGGAGTTTTCACTGGTATTCTATCAGGAACAAAAATGGTAGATGCAATGGCTCAAAGTGTAGTCACTCTTATACCAGACGCTCTTGGACCACAACTACCAATTATTACAGCTCTTCTTAGTATGCCATTCACATTTTTCATGTCCAATGATGCATTTTACTTCGGAGTCTTACCTATTTTAACGAAAGCTGCCGCTACTTACGGAATTAGTGCAGCTGAAATGGGACGCGCTTCATTACTCGGGCAACCTGTTCACTTATTAAGTCCTCTTGTCGCATCCACTTATTTATTAGTCGGAATGGCCAAAGTTGATTTTGGTGAACATCAACGCTTCACTTTATTGTGGGCAGTTGGAACGACAATGGTGATGTTGATTACTGGAATTGTAATTGGGATTATTCCAATATAAGATAAAAAAACAGTAGGGGACATATATCCTCCACTGTTTTTTATTATGAAGAAACAAGAAAATATCTTCTTTCTGGTCTCCCTACACTCCCATATGTAAGCTCCGCATGAACTTTCTTTCCTGATATTAAATACTCTAAATAACGCCTCGCTGTTGATCTGCTTACTCCTACCATTGTACTTAACACTTCTGCTGTAATTCCTTCTTCATTCACTGTTAACATATGCTTTTTTATTTTTGCTAAAGTTAAAGGATCTATCCGATACGATAAACTTAACTAAATCTATACAATTCAATCAAATTTACACAAATTAGTGCTTCATCGTGTTCTCGCAACCCCGAAGGGACGAGGGGTATAACACTCCACACGAGGCAGTATCGTTACCTCCTATTATCAAGCATTTATTTTACCCATCTTGATAAATTTATCGCAGCATTTACATCCCTATCGTGATGGCTATTGCATGGAACACAACGCCACTCACGTATTTTTAAACTCCACTGTCCTTCTGGTTGAACTGAATGGTCGTATTTCACTCCGCAACATGAGCAAATCTGGCTTGAGGCGAACCATGTATCAGCTTTTACATACTCAATGCCATACTTCTCGCACTTGTATGATAAATATTGAAAGAAGAAGTTTAATTTTTGAAATGAAAATGCTTTCGATAGTTTTTTGTTTTTTAACAGGTTTGAGATAGATAAGTCTTCCACAACAATCCTCATTGGTTTGGTTTTCACCAATTTAGCTGTTGCTTGATGGATATGGTTATTTCGGATATTCATAATTTTCCTAGATAACCGCAGGTGCTCAGTTTTAGCTTTTTCATATCCGGCAGATTGCATTTTTACACCTTTTTTAAATCTTCTAGACATATCTCTTTGTGCTGATTTTTTCCTTTTCAAAAGTTTTTTAACCTTGGCATCTTTGTTTATATTTCGTTCTTTCGTACCATTAGAAGCCACAAACAGCTCTTTTAAACCAACATCCACACCAATCGACTCATCGGTTAATTCTTGTGCTTCAAAGGATTCTTTGAACCCTACACTAATCCACCAGTGACGACCATCAAAGGTAACTCTTGGATTTGATGGTTTTTTGTTTCTTGGTAGTTGTTGGCTTGTTTTCACTTCTCCAATGGACTGAATATGAACTACTTTCTTTCTTATAATCAGTCTTTCATAATTGGCATAAAATCCTTGGATTAAATCTTTTTTGGATTTATAAGAAGTGTGATAACCATTTTGGTACTTTTTGAACGAATGTTTCCTCGCCTTGTCAAAATCTTTTGAAGCCTGTTTGGGAACTTGTGCGTTGATGTCATGTAACCACTCATATCTCTTTCGCTTCTTGATCTTTGTAAATCGTTTCTGTAAAGCTAACTGTGAAACAGATTTTCCAAATAGCTTATAGTATCTATCACTCATTCTTTTACAATAGCTATAAGCGAATCTTGCAGCACCAGCATGGTTTCTAAGCACTTTTTCTTGTTCAGGCGTTGGAATCAGTCTGACTTTCTTCGCCAATATCATCAGAATTTAAATCCTTTAATGGAAGATTTGTTCTTCTGAATCGTAGCGTGTTCCACCAGCATTCTCCTAAGACTACTAGGATACAAACCTGTTAATTCCGATACTTGACTAACTCGTGAAAATTTCATTATTATTCTCACCTCATTGAATTTACCATAATGCATAGATTCGGTAGATTCAATGAGACTTGATAGATTTAATTAAATTTATCTCGTTCAACTAAGGGCGCAATTCCTTAGCCAGTTCTCTTATGAACTTCTCCTGTTTTCACATGAGCGCAGACTATATGTTTATCTCTTTAGAGATAGAGGATTTTTCCATCACCATAGGCTTGTGATGTACTCTCGTCAGTTATACGAGATAGTCGTTGAACGTTCATCTTATCCATTTTGACTTAGATGATTCGAGGCGGAAGACCCATTGCTCTAGTGTTTAGGATTTAACCTTGCACCATCTGATTGATTTTTTCTGCTTTCGCAACATTCACGCTCACCATTTCTAGCCACGTTGTAGTTCAATCAGCTTTAGGGATTGCCCGCAGTTAACCCTCACTACTAGCCAATCACTTGACTAGCAGGGCTTACTGATATATTTAATTAACTTTCGGTATAATTGGTTAAATAAATCGTAACAGTTAGTTACCCTTTCGGAGCATATTCTATTTCATTTCCCTTCACGCCTCTTTGAGACCATAAATATTCAATTTGCTCCGTAGATAATTGATTGTTTTTCTTTAACTGTATAATCTTTTTTTGATAGCCTTCCAGACTTGCTTTAAATCGGTCAAACATTAGTGGCTTTACGATATAATCTGTTACTCCGCCTCGCAGGGCGTGCCTCACTACATCTGTTTCCGATGCAGCTGTAATCATAATAATATCTGTATCATGTAAATTATGCCTAATGTACGTGACAAGTTCCGTTCCTTGCATATCAGGTAAGTACACGTCTAATAAAACGAGCTGTGGCTTCACAAAATCTAGCCATTCTTTCGCTTGTTCTCCAGTCGTTGCTGTTCCAATTACTTTAAACCCCTCAATCTTTTCAGTGAAACGACGATGAATGTCCGCAATTCGAATATCATCTTCTACAATCAATACTTCAATCTCCTCACCCATTACAACTCGCCTCTCTCTTTTGGTAATGCAATAATAAATAATGCACCACCTAGATCCCCTTTTTCGATTGCAATACTTCCATTTAAATCTTCTACTAACTCTTTCACTTTTGCTAATCCATATCCTCGCTTCCCGCCTTCTTTCGTCGAATAGCCTTTATAGAATATGCTAGTAATGACTTCATCATGAATCCCTTGTCCTGAATCTTCCACTTCAATTACTATTTCTTCACCGATATCAGTTACAAACATTCTTACTTTCTTATCATTCTCTTCATTTCTGTCAATCGCTTCAAATGCATTCGTAATTAAATTCCCTAAAATAGAAACGACATAATTACTCTCAATGTGCGGGCTTAATTTGTCTAAGCTACTTTCTCGATCTAGCATAAAATCAATCTTCAACTCTCGTGCTCTATTATAGAATCCAATTAAAATTCCACCTAACCATGGATTTTGAATTCGCTTCATAATAAATTGAACAAAATCTTGATATACCGCTGTTTCCTTATGAATAAGCTCTAAAGCATCCTCATATGATTCTAACTGAATAAGCCCTGAAAGCGTATATAACAAATTGTTATATTCATGCGTTTGCGCTCGTAATGCCTCTGTATATTGCTTCGTCTGAGATAATTCTGCTGTTAACTGATCCATTTCAGATTTCAAACGTAAGCTCGATACAACGCCCGTTACTTTACTCTTTACTTTAATAGGTAGACGATTCGCAATCACAGCTTGCCCTTTTATATTTAATTGACGATCAAACTGTTCTTCACCAGTTTGAAGTACATCTAGTATCGTTGAATTAGGAATTACATTTAAAATAAATTCTCCAATAATATTTCGTTGTTTATCTAGCGAAAGAATATCATAAGCTGCTTGATTGACTAAACTAATCATGCCATTTTGATCAATGACAATAATCCCTTCGCGTACAGATTGAATCACTGTACTATGCTCTTCATATAAAGATGAAATTTCTTCTGGCTCCATCCCAAACATCATTCTTTTTATACTTCTCGCTAAGTATATAGAGCCGATTATCCCAATTAAAAGACCTGCTATTGTAATCCAAAACACACGCTTTCCATACACTTCTACGGCTCCATGAATATCATCCATTGAAAATCCAACGGACACTACGCCAATAATTTCGTTTTCCTGATTACGGATTGGAACTTTGCCGCGTAATGAAGGGCCCAATGATCCGGTCGCTTTCGAAACATAAGATTCTCCTTCTAATAACACTCCTTCGTTATCTCCACCAACCATCGCTTCTCCTATTTTCTCTTTCTGAGGATGTGCATAACGAATTCCTTCTTTATTTCCAACTACAATAAAATCAGCATCTGTATCATTTCGAATTTTTTCTGCAATTGGCTGAATAATAGAAGCAGGATTTTCTTTTTGAAAAGCTTCCTGGATTTCTGGTATAGCAGCAACTGTTTTCGCAACATGCAAAGCCCGTTTCCCAATCTGCTCTTCTACCGTTTCAGACAATATGTAATAAAATAAATAACTCGTTAACAGAAGTACAACTAAAATAAGTGTACTAATTGTTAATGTAATTCTCGGTTGTAGTTTTAATTTTTTAAATTTCAAAACCATTCCCCTAACATGATTAAAGATAGAATTTAAAGAAAATACAGTCTTTTATAATTACACCTAATCATAACACGGTTACTCTATATTTCTTTATTTTTATCTTCACCAAAAAAAGAAACGAGATAAAATTACTACCTCGTTTCTTACCATTTTTTATTACACTTTAAATTTCCCAATCATCTCTTGTAATTCTTCTGCCATTTGCGATAAATGAACTGCTGCTGCATTGATTTCATCTACCGATGCTAATTGTTCTTCTGAAGAGCCAGCAATATTTTGAACGCTTGCTGCATTTTCTTCAATCGTAGCTGCAATTTCATTAATAGATCCACTAACTTGTTTTGCATCTACTGTCATTTGTTTCGCTACCTCTACCATACTATCAATTTGTACAACTGTATCATCTGTAGACTTCAATATTTCAGCAAAGCTTTGCTTCGTTTCATTTGCAACTACAAGTCCTGATTGTACTTCTGTCCCAACTTGCTTCATAGAGCTTACTGTTTCTTTTATGTCAAATTGTATCTCTTTTACTAGGTTTCCAATTTCCGTAGAAGACTGTCCTGATTGTTCTGCTAACTTTCGCACTTCATCTGCTACAATTGCAAATCCTCTTCCTTGCTCTCCAGCTCTCGCAGCCTCAATTGCAGCATTTAATGCTAATAAATTTGTCTGCTCTGCAATATGTTGAATCACCTCAAGGATTGCTCCGATTTGTTTAGACTTATCATCTAACAAAACAATCACTTTATCTGATTGTGAAACAGACTCATGGATTAATTGCATTTGATTCACCGTTTGTTCAACTAACTTTCCACCATCTTCAGCCTTTTTCTTCGTATACATAGATGCTGTGGATACTAATGAAGAACTATCTGCAACACGCTGAATTCCTTCTGTAACTTCTTCTAATAATGTTGCCCCTTCTTCAACTTCTTTCGTTTGTATTTCCGCTCCGCTCGACACTTGCTCTATTGCTTGTGTAATTTGTTCCGTTGCTTCACTTGTCTGCTTCATACTAGCTGTTAATTCCTCTGAAGATGCCGCTACATGACTTGCTGAAGTATTTATATTGGAAATGACATTCTGTAATGATGCTGCCATCTCGTTAAAGCTTTCTCCTAGCTGTCCAATTTCATCTTTAGAATGAACTGTAATTGATTCTGTTAAATCACCTTCACTAATCTTTTTCGATGATATAACAAGTTGTTTTAACGGCTTAATAATAGAAGCAATTATGAAGTAAATTAAGATTCCGCCAATTATTAATGAAATACCAATAACAGTTATCGTTTTATAGAAAATAGGTTCAGCTGCCTCAATAATTTCTTTTGAAGGCATAATTCCTGCTATTTTCCATCCCGTCTGCTTATTTGTTATAAAGGTAATATTGCGATCCCCACCATCAAGTTTGAATTTAAACTCACCTGTTTCCTGTTTGTATAATTCTTTCTCCAGTTTTTCTTCTATTTTATTACCTGGCTTCATCGTCGGGTGCGCTATTACATTTTTAGATTGGTCGAAAATCGCTACATATCCTTTTTTGCCGATATTGACCATTTTTGAAGTATTTACAATATCATTAATAATTAAATCAATGCCGATAACACCACTTTTATCCTCATTTTGTTTTGCTATTGTAATAACAATATTCCCTGTCGTACTTGACTTATATGGGGCTGTGATAACCACTTCTCCACTTTTTTTCGCTGCTTCTTTATACCAATCTCTTTCAGTAGGATTATATCCATCTGGCATTTGAATAGACGGTGATTGAATAAATTGTCCAGTACTAGCTCCCGTATAAATTGCTTCTATTTCTGGATGTAATTTATTATATTCTTCTAATTTATTTTGCACATTTTGGAGCTGATCCGTTCCATAACTTACTCCATTAAATAACTTGGTAAAATATACTGCGTCTACCTTTTTACTGTCTATCTCTTTGTTAATAACATTGTTTAAAATCTTTACGTTATCTTCCGCTGTTTGTAAAATTGTTTCATTAAAGTTTGTCTTTGCTTGCTGATAAGACGTCCAACCAATTACAATACTTGGAAGAATTAAAATGATAACAAATGATACAAGTAACTTTGCTTTTAAACTACTACTCCTCAATTTCCCTTGAAACATATTTCTACCCCTCCATAACATTTTAAATGTAATTACCTTACATTTAATTTCTTTATATAAATTATACGATTAAATTGTATCAACTCTTTGTCTCTTTTTCTATTAAAGAGTTAATACATACCTTTTTCATTCTATATAAATTAAATAATTAAAACAATATATAAAAATGTATATTATTCGAAATATTATAATTCACAGAAGAACCTCTAGTATCTCACTTACTAGAGGTTCCTCCCACTTTACTATTCTTTATCTTTTTCTACTTCTTTTTTCTCATCTTCTAATACAGATACAACAGGTTTATCGTTTGATAATTGTTGTACCGCTCCTTTTCCTGCAAATCCTTCTAATAACTCTTTTAAATCAATGCCAGAAGAAGCTTTTAATGTTTCTTGCATCGTTGCCATTAAATCAGTCGCATAACCTGCAACTTTTCCAGCGCCGCTATTTTTACCACCGCCGCCTGTATCGACAACTGTAATCTTATCAATGTTGCTAAGTGGACTTGCAACTTCCTTCGCATAACTTGGAAGCATGTTAAGAACCATATCCATAATCGCCGCTTGGCCATATAACTCAAATGCCTCTGCAATTTTTTGTTTCGCTTCCGCTTCTGCTAAACCTTTTAATCTGATAACATCTGCTTCCGCTGTACCTTGTGCTTTTTGTACTTCTGCTTTTGCTTGACCTTGCGCTTTTTCGATTTCCGCCTTCGCTAAACCTTCTACACGAACTTCTTCTGCACGTGCTCTTGCTTCCGCTTCAATTTTATATTGATCTGCATCTGCTTTTTTCATTTGTTTTACTTTTTCCGCTTCTGCTGATTGTTCAACAGCATAGCGATCTGCATCTGCCTTTTTCTTTACTTCTGCATCATATTGCTTTTCACGACGCGCAATTTCTTTTTCTTCTAATTCAATTTGCTTTTCACGCTCAATGATTTTAACTCGCATTTGCTCTTCTGTAACACCTTGTTGCGCTTTCGCCTGTTGTAATTCGTAAGAAAGATCCGCATCTGCACGAGCTTGTTCTTGATCCCTCTTATAAGATTGTACTTTTAATTCTTTATGTTTTTCAGCTTCAGCGATTTGTGCATCACGTTGATATTCTGCTTCTTTTGCTTCTTTCTCAGCACGAGCTTTTTCAATTCGTGCCTCTTTTTCACGCTCTGCATTCGCAACTGTTGCATCACGCTTAACCATTGCAATTTGTGGCTGACCAAGCGCATCTAAGTATCCGTTTTTATCCATTATTTCTTTAATTGTAAAGGAAACGATACGAAGTCCCATCTTCTTTAAATCTGTAGAAGCTACTTCATGTACCTTTTGAGCAAATTGCTCTCTATTACTATACGCATCTTCTACTGTCATAGAAGATAAGATAGCGCGGAGATGCCCTTCTAAAACTTCTTTTGCTTCTATTTTTAACTCTTCTGTTTCTTTTCCTAAATATTGTTCAGCTGCTGTAGAAACTTCTTCAATTGTCGATCCTACTTTAATAATAGAAACACCGTTTACTGTAATCGGTACACCTTGTTTCGTATACGTATCACGTGTTCCCACTTCTAATTTGTAGTTTAATAGACTTAAAGGCTCTCCTCTTTGCATAATTGGCACAACGAAAGTACCACCACCGCGAATAATCTTAATCTTCTTTCCATCATCAGTGGTAACAACATTCTTTCCACCACCAAGCCAGTTCCCTGTCACAATTAATGCTTCATCTGGTCCAACTGTTCGATACTTCGTAATGAATACTAAAATAAGTAGAATTAAAATTGCGAGTAAAACTCCACCGATAATTAATGGAATCGTCATGTAAATTCCCCCTTATAATTTTGGTTTCTTTAAAGAATAGGCGATGTTCTGTACAAGCAAAACACCATCTTGGACTCCCTCGATAATAACTTCAGTTCCTTGTGAAATATCTTTCTTTCCAACTGTTTTAGCTAGGATTGCATTGTTTCCAAATTGGGAGGAAATTAATACTTCACCAAACCCTTCTGTAGGAATAGTCGTAATGACCTCTCCCTTACAACCAATGAATTCATCCATACGCTGCACAGTGTTTTGTTCTGCTTCTGCAATCGGCTTTAAAATTAATATTTTCATTATGAAAACACCAATAAAGGATATAGCAAATGCAGCCCCGAAAATAAGAATGCTATTAAAGGAAAATAAATATTCTCCTATATAACTAAGTCCACATAACATGGCGAAAAAACTAAGTAATAAAGTAACAACGGATACCGATCCGCCTCCAAAACTAAATATGGATTCAAATATATCTCCAAAAAAGATATAAATCACAGTGAGTATAGTAGCAATAATAAATCCATATAAATAAATTGTTTCAAGTGGATAACCAAACAAAACCATTCCTTATCCCCCTCTCTTAAACAATCCCTTTTTTGTTATGTGTATGCCCCACCTCTTTCAAAGATTATAGTTCTTAATTTTCAGTTATTTATCTTTTAAAGAAAAGCCTGTAAGACAGGCCTCTAAAAAAGAACAGGAGAAACCTATTGTGACAGGCTCCTCCTAGAAAATAACCGATATATTATATATCTATATAATATACTATTTTCCACAAAAAGTAAAGTTAAACATACATTGGAAAAGCACTTATTTTACTGATAATTCGTACGTTCCATCGCCATTATCATATTTATATACATACAAGTAATACTTACCTGGTTTTGCATTAAATTTTGCCTCTATATGATTTCCATTTGCTTGACCGTAAGCAGCATAATTTTGCATATCTGATTCATGGTGAAGCACCCATGTCATCCCGATTCCATACTCATTTAAAACGGAAATATCGATATTTTTCGCTGCTGCTACATTAAATGTATAAACATCAGTGTGATCTCCACCGATAAGGCTACCTTTTATAGTAGTGTTTAGCCCAATACGGTTCGCTTCCTCTGGACGATTATTTGGTTCAGATTCTGTTAAACTTCCATCTTTAATCGTAACAGTTGTTTCACTTCTGCCCTCTTTACCTTTATCATCTTTTACTCTTAACGCTACTTTATAAGTTCCTTCTCTTTCATATGCATGTACTGGATTGACCTCTGCACTTGTACTTCCATCTCCAAAGTCCCATAAATAAGAAACGATTTTTCCATCTTCATCTTTTGAGCCATCACTTTTAAATTGAATACCCTCTTTTACAAGCCCATTATAAGGTCCATTTATATGAACTGTTGGAGCTTTATTTTCTCCGTCATCTTTTGCGATACCGTGGAAGACTACATCATATTCAAATTGATTTAAGCTATTCACACGGTAATTGACGAAGTATGCTGTAACCGTTTTGTAGCCACTCCATTCTTTTTGTGCCAGTTGTTCTAGCGTTTCATTTACTTTTTTACTCATTGCATTCCAATCTTCTGACTCACCTTTTGTTACACTACCTGTATACGTACCTTCTAAAGTAAATGTATTAAAGAATTGTGAGCTATGTTTTGTCATTTTTTCATCTTTCATAGGCAGCGTATCACTAATTTCTTTCTCTACTGCTGTTAGTGATTTCGGTGCATGTTCAGCTAAATAATCATTTGCTACTTCCGGCACACCATATTTATCTTGATTATCAATTAGCTGCTGCATATAATCTTGATACTCTTTATTTAGTTTAGAATCTTTACTTAGCTCTTCACGATATACATCATAATTTTTCACGTCATTCGCTCGAATTAAATCTTGAATTTTATCAAACGTTTCAAATTGATGTGTATATAAATAAGACTGCAATGCGAATGAGTAATTATAGAAATCCCAAGAACCATATTTAGCAAATAATGTACGCTCTGCTGTATAACGGCTTGCAGGATCAGATGATAATCCACTAATGATGCTCTTTCTCGGTACTACGTTATTTGTACGAGTAGATCCTGCGAAAAATTCTGCATTTCCTTCTTGGAACCAAGTTAATCTCTCATTTTGATACATATCTCCTCTACCAAATAAACCTGGCACTTCAAATCTCCCTTGCAAATAATGAGTAAACTCATGACGGAATAACTCTTCTAAACTATAAATGCTTTGCTCTGGCGTGCGCTCATATGTAAAGAATGTTCCTGTCTCTTCAATATAAATTCCACCGTTGTTTGTTTCATATCCATACAGTTGTCTATTTAACTGGTACTCCTCTGGACTGTTATAAATCACTATCGTTAATACATCATCTGCATTTCCTGGTTCTAACGCTTTATCATTCCCAATTACACGATGATACTGTGCTTTTACTTCCTTTGCAGCCCAGTATAGTCTCTTAATTTTTTCTTCTGAGACTTTATCTCCTGTTTTAAATACGATAGATCCATCATCAAATGTATACGTTTTTGGTAAGTACTGTTCTTTTCCTTCTTTACGTATTTTCTCTAAATCTACTTTATTTCCGCTATAATCTTTCCCACTATAATTTGTTGTAATTTGTTCTACTGCGACAAAGTACGGCTCACTTAAACGCGGGTACATATGCATTGCTTGTGTAACAATCTCTAATCCTTTATTGGGATTACTATGAAACTTCCCTAAACGGCTAGCAAAATAAATTCCATTATTAACGAGCCACTTATTTTCTGGTGTTACTTCATTTAGAAGGGCGATACGATTTATTTCATTAATAAACCCATCTACTTTCCCATACCACATTGTTTCATTCGCTTCTTTACGAGCTTCAATTAGGTAAGACTGTATATCATAATCAATTCCTTGCATCATATCGTATACAGCTTGTCCTTTCATACGATCGTCTACATATGTATGAAGATTATCATTGTATTGTTTTAAAATATTAGCTGCGTATTGAACCGTTTCCACATCACTTGATGCATTACTAATTAATTTTCCATATGCAGATACGACTATATCTTGTTCATCTGTACCAAGCTTAAAGTTCGGATTTTTTGCGATTGCTTTTAAAGCTGGTAAACATTTATCCTGAAAGCTTCTTTCATTTAAATCACTTAATTCATTATTGTAAAATGCAAGATAAAAAGCTGAACGTAACACTTCCGTAAACGTTTGAATTCCTTTTGAATCATCTTTCGTAAATGTACTACCTCGATGAGCTAATTCATCTATAACTACTTGCATTTTTCCTTTATCTTTATAAAAAGCCTTTGCATCTTCATTGAACTGGAATAAGTCTGTAATTTGATTCCATTTAATACTTCCTAGCGTTTCAACTAATTCTTGATCATTCATTTTGTTTAAATCAGCCATTGAATAGTTTTCTTTCATTTGCTTTACTTCTGAGCTCTTCATAATAGATGCTGGTCGCTGTGAAAAGTCTCCTACTTTTAACCGTTCTTGAAACGATAATGTTTCCTCTGCTTTAGAAACATGTCCAATCTCATCTACTGGTTTTTCGATCCCAACTGGTTTTGAATGCAATACATTATATGGAACCTTTTCTTCTGCTGATACATGAGTTTGAAGTGCCCCCAATGATAGAGCCATTGTACTAATGCTAAGCATAACTTTATTGATTTTTGATTTCTTGTTCATATCCTTGCCCCCTATTCAAATATTCCATTCACGAATTTAACATAAAATCTGGATACAACAATATAAAATGCAATATTTCATATTATTTCTTCTTACATTTTGTACATATCGTGAACACCCTTGCCTTTACCTAACCTCCAATGATTATGAATCTATAGCGATTAAACCTTCCTTTTACACACAAAAAAAACGAATTTTTTGACAATTAAACCTTTAATTGTTATGGTTAATATAATTGTTAACTTTATTAAACAAGGGTGGGATTCTATGATAAAAAAAGAAAACAGTGTATTTTATATCTCCATCTTGCTAACAACATTATTCATCATATGGGGAATTACCCCGGCAAGTTGGATACAAGGCTATGATTTACAAAGTGTTACATCTTCCTTAAACTCATTTATCCTCAATAAATTTGGATGGTTTTACTCTCTACTTATGACCGCAATGATGATTTTAGCCACTTATTTAGCATTTTCTAAGTACGGTTCTATTCGTCTTGGTAAAGATGGCGAAAGACCAAAGTATAGTTATCCATCTTGGCTATCCATGTTGTTTGGAGCAGGAATGGGAATTGGACTCCTCTTTTATGGAATCACTGAACCGATTTCACATTTTACAGATCCATTAACAGGAAAAGCAGGTACAGAGGAAAGCGCCAAGCTCGCTATGCAATATTCATTTTTCCACTGGGGTCTCTTTCCATGGTCACTATACGCAATGGTTGCTTTAACAATTGCATATTTCACGTTCCGCAAACAAAAAGGCAGCACAATTGGTGCTACAGTTACTCCATTATTTAATCGATCGAAAAATTCTCCTATCGGAAAAACAGTCGATATTTTGGCTGTTTTAGCCACAGTATTCGGTATTGTGCCATCTGTTGGGATTGGTGCTCAACAAATCGCCGGAGGATTAAGCTATTTATTCCCTTCTATTCATAACACTTTACTTACACAACTCGTACTTATCGCCATCTTCGCTGTTTTATATTTAACAAGTGCACAAACTGGCTTAGATCGTGGGATTAAATATTTGAGTAACTTAAATTTCTCTCTTGCAGGTATTTTACTCGTCTCCTTTTTACTTTTAGGACCAACTGTATTTATTATGAAATATTTCACATCTACACTTGGTTCTTATATCGGAGCTCTACCTAGTATGGGATTAAATTTAGGGGCCTTTAATGAAAAATCTTCTTCTTGGATTGAAAATTGGACTATTTTCTATTGGGGATGGTGGATCTCTTGGTCTCCATTTGTCGGTACATTCATCGCTCGTATTTCTAAAGGACGTACAATAAAAGAATTTATTTTTGGAGTTGTATTAGTCCCAAC
Source organism: Bacillus thuringiensis (assembly GCF_022095615.2). Lineage (NCBI taxonomy): Bacteria > Bacillati > Bacillota > Bacilli > Caryophanales > Bacillaceae > Bacillus > Bacillus thuringiensis. The sequence continues at coordinate 551,099 of NZ_CP155559.1, read as the reverse complement.
TCTTATCTGTACATTTTGGTTTGCAGTATTTGGCGGTACCGCTATCCATATGGAAATGTTCCAATCGCTTGGAATAGCTGATGAAATCGCAAAAAACGGTACAGAGATTGGATTATTTGCTGTTATTTCACACCTACCATTCTCTACATTTTTAACAATTATCGGATTAATTTTAGTAGCCACATTTTTCGTTACTTCTGCTGACTCGGCAACATTTGTTGTTTCAATGCAAACGAGCAACGGAAGCTTATCACCGAAAAATAGTTTAAAACTTGTATGGGGATTAACAATCGCGATAATTGCAGCTATTTTATTACAAGCTGGAGGACTAAATGCGCTACAAATTGCAGCTATAATCGCAGCACTACCATTTTCTATCGTAGTCGTTCTTATGGTTACTTCGCTCTTTAAAGAGCTGCGAAAAGAAGATGTTAATTCGCAAACAAAAGAAGTTTCGAAAAAAATAAAAAAGGTTATGTAACGATTAGCACCTCTTCTTTTAGGAGAGGTGCTTTCTACATTCATTTTATTTATTTTCCTAAAACAAATAAAACCTACTTATTTTATAGGAATTGTATGTTATTATAAAGGAAATAAATTGAATGTTTTTACATATTTTAACTAAAATTCAATCATTTTTTCTTGATATCTAAATGAAAGGAGGTTGTCCATGTGGAAATAGACATCGATTTTATGAGGGAACAAATTCCACTATTCCTCGATAGCGCACTATTAACTTTAAAAATCGCATGTATCGCCATTATCATTTCATTACTTATTGCGAGTATAAATGGTTTAATTTTGTTCTTTCAAGTTCGCATTCTACATAAATTCGTTCGCGCTTATGTGGAAGTAGCCCGAAATACACCTTTACTCATTCAATTATTTTTCTTATATTTCGGTTTACCATCCTTAGGCATTAAATTATCTAATTTTTCAATCGCATTACTTGCAATGTGTTTTTTAGGTGGTGGATATATGACAGAAGTCATTCGATCTGGTCTCGATTCAATATCTAAAAGCCAAGTGGAATCTGGATATGCCATTGGACTAAATAAATGGCAACTATTTAGATTTGTAGTTTTACCGCAAGCTACAACTATTTCTGCACCAGCCTTATTTGCAAATTTTATCTTTTTATTAAAAGAAACATCTATCGTTTCTGCAATCGCTGTTCCTGAATTGTTGTATACAACAACAAATTTGATTTCAATTTATTACAAGACATCTGAGATGCTCATTATGTTAACAGCTTCCTATATCTTTCTTTTTGTACCACTATCATTTCTACTATCTTGGTTAGAAAGGAGAAATCGTTATGGGCAATTCGGGCATTAATCTACTAATAGAATCACTCCCGCAATTGCTAAAGGGACTAGAACAAACATTATTCATTGCATTATTTACAATCGTCATTAGTACAATTGGTGGAATTCTATTTGGAATTATTCGTACATCAAAGATTACTATTTTAAGATTTATTTCAAGGACTTATATTGAATTATTTCGTTCTATTCCAATCCTTGTTTGGTTGTTTCTTTTCTTTTTCGGTCTTCCAATCGCTCTAGGGATAGATGTTTCTAGCACAGTAGCCGCTATTACAGCTCTATCATTATGGGGAATCACAGAAATTGGAGAAATCGTAAGAGGAGCACTTCAATCCTTACCAAAGGGGCAAGTAGAAGCTGGAAAATCTATCGGAATGAATCAGAAGCAATTATACCAATATGTACTCATTCCTCAAGCAATTCGGCGGATGATTCCAGCTACAATAAATATCTTCATTCGTATTATTCAAACAACATCTTTGACCGTTTTAATTGGTGTAACTGAAGTCATAAAAGCGGGGCAACAAATTGTGGAGCGAACAGGAGAAGCATTTCTTATATACGGTTGCTTATTTATTTTTTATTTCTTACTTTGCTATCCATTATCTATTTGGTCAAGAAAACTAGAAACAAGATGGATATAGACAATTCAATAGTTCGAGAGGAGAAGAAATATGACCGCTCCATTGTTACAATTACAAAACATCTATAAGTCATACGGTGATAACCCTGTTTTAAGAGACGTAAGCTTACAAGAATCTTCCGGAGAAGTCATCGTTATTTTAGGGCCAAGTGGCTGCGGAAAAAGTACATTATTGAGGTGCTTAAATGGGCTTGAAGAAATACAAAGTGGGCACATGCTTTTTCATAACGCTCCCCTTCCGAAAAACGATGGTAACTGGCAAAAACTTCGTCAAAAAATCGGAATGGTCTTTCAAAGTTATCATTTATTTCCGCATATGACTGTTTTAGAAAACATTTTACTCGGTCCTCTAAAAGTACAAAAACGAAATAAAAATGAAGTATTGAAGCAAGCAGAACAATTATTACTAAAAGTAGGTTTACTAGAGAAAAAAGATGCCTATCCAAGAGAGTTATCTGGCGGGCAACAACAACGTATTGCAATTGTTCGCACTCTCTGTATGAATCCTGAAGTCATTTTATTTGATGAAGTAACAGCTGCATTAGATCCTGAAATGGTCAAAGAAGTATTAGAAGTCATTATGAACTTAGCTAAACAAGGTATGACAATGTTAATCGTCACTCATGAAATGGGATTTGCAAAAGCTGTCGCTGATCAAATTATTTTCATGGATGAAGGAGAAATTTGTGAAATAGGAGATCCAACTACTTTTTTCACATCTCCACAAACAGAACGTGCCCAACATTTCTTAAATCAATTTTTCTATATTGAAACGGTGAAAGGAAGAGATATTATATGAAAAAGTTACTAACATTTATTATTATCGGGCTGCTTTCTATTTTAGTCGTTGCATGTGGTTCAAATGAAAAGAAAACAGAAAAAACCTCGGCAAAACCAAGTGGAAAAATTGAACAAATAAAAGAGCGCGGTGAACTAGTCGTTGCTGTTTTTACAGATAAGCCACCATTCGGTTATGTTGACAAAGATGGTAAAAATGTTGGATTTGAAATTGATATGGCAAAACGGTTTGCAAAAGACTTACTAGGTGATGAATCAAAAGTGAAATTTGTTCCCGTTGAAGCAGCAAGCCGTATTCCATATTTACAATCTGATAAAGTAGATTTCGTATTAGCAAATATGACTGCAACAGATGAGCGAAAAAAGGTCGTTGATTTTACAAATCCACATTTAAAAGTAGCTGTGCAAGTGCTTGTTAAAGATGGTAGCCCTATTCAATCTGTAAAAGATTTAGAAGGCAAAAAAGTAATTGTAACAAAGGGTACAACTGCAGATATTTATTTAACAAAAAATATGAAAAATGTAGAATTAATTAAGTTCGATAAAAATACAGAAGCTTTACAAGCACTAAAAGATGGCCGTGCTGATGCATATGCGCAAGATAATCTTGTCCTTCTATCTTGGGCAAATAAAAATCCTGGATTCCACTTATTAAAAGACAAATTAGGTGGAGATGACTTAATTGCTATAGCAGTGAAGAAGGGCAACAAAGAAGTGCATGATTGGGTAAATAAAGAACTTGAAAAACTAGGAAAAGAAAACTTCCTACATACACTATATGACAAACATCTAAAAGAAGAATTCGGTCCTCAGATTAGTCCTGAATCCGTTGTTACTGAGGGCGGTAAAACAAATTAAATAAAGCCCATTTGTATGAAATATACTCTTCATACGAATGGGTTTTTACTCTATTATATAGTGTTGTAAACATGCCTTCTCCTCAAAACCTACTTTCTTGTACAATTTCATAGCACCTTCATTATTCGTATTCAAACATAGCTCTATCATCTCCATTCCTTGGAAGGAGAAAATATGCTGAATCGCAGCTCGTAATAAACGCTCACCAACACCTTTTCCTCTACTCTCTTTAGATGTTGCAATAAATTCAATATGCGCTTCGTGAAACTCCGGATTTACTTCAAAATATACATAACCTTCTAACTTATCATTCTTCATACTTACAAATAATTTATTCGTATCACCTAAACGTTCAATGATTTCATTTCCTTCATAATATGTATGTGGAAAAACATGATTATGTAAAGAGATAAACTGCTCAAATACTGGTGGTGAAATTTCTTCTATATTACATGTAACACGTTGTCCCACAATATTATTTAAAATGAGAATACTATGTCGATCTTGTTCTTTAGCATGTAAATCCTTCATTAAACGAGCACAATTATTATTTTCCACATGATAAAAACCATAAAATTTTTCAATATGAAAGGGTACCTTTTCTATAAGTTCCTTCCACATATGTACAGCAACTTCTTCCCAATTCTCTGCTTTAATAAAAGGCCCCCATATTTCTGTACATTTCTTTACTTCATCCACATCAAACCCCAATACACCAATTATTTTATTATCCTCATAAGTAATAACAAAAGATCTTTCCCATCCTATATCAGAAAAATCATGAAGAATTGTATGTAACAACTCCTTTTTCTCATCTCCGCAATAACCAACATGATGAGTAGCATCTTTATTCATACTTGCAATAAATGATGCAATCTCTTCAATCTTTAAAGTAGAACTAATATACATACCCTCTCCTCCTTCTCTAATATATTTACACTTTTTCTATTCATATCCCTTCTAATATAAAAAAGACGTTATCAAAAGCACATTTCAAAATGAAATTGCTATGATAGCGTCTTTTGAATAATCGTATAATAAGATTAAACGTTATTTATTTTTTAAATATATTTCTTCTAAACACAAACATACTAAGTGCAGATAAAACTAATGCCAGGCCACCAAATAAAGATACATTATTTTCTTGTCCACCTGTTGCTGCTAAAGATTTTTCACTTTCTTCTTTCTTCCTGCTAACTTGTTTATCTGACACATTTTCTTTCGCTGACTGCTTCACTATTTCCTGTGCTTGTGCAGGTGCTTGCACCGCTTCATTCTTCTGAACAGTAGCTGTTCCTAATTCATTTGAGCCCTCTGTTTGTTTCTTAACGTTTGCTTCTGGTTTGTTTATGTTTTCATCCTCTGTTACAAGTTCACTTGCCTCTTCTTTTGGCCTCACTACTTCCGCCTCTGATTTACTTCCTTCTTCTTTCGGCTTCTCTACTTCTGCCTCTGGTTTATTTTCTTCTTTCGGCTTCTCTACTTCTGCCTCTGGTTTACTTTCTTCTTTTGGTTTCTCTACTTCTGCCTCTGGTTTACTTTCTTCTTTTGGTTTCTCTACTTCTTCCTCTGGTTTACTTTCTTCTTTTGGTTTCTCTACTTCTTCCTCTGGTTTACCTTCTTCTTCTTTTTCTGGCGACTCAATGTTTTCTACAATATTTTGAGTTACTTCACCGCTGAACCATATGCCAAGCCCATAATAACTCGTTCCATCGAAAGCAAACTCATATTTTTTCTCTCCTGGAGTACTCCACACAATTGTACCCTCTTCGTCATTGATTGTTCCGCCTTCACTTTTCAGTGTAATATCCTCAAGAGGATTATCTTCCACATCATGAACAGGAATTTTCACCACTTGATTCACTTGAGCATCTTCTAACATAATTTTTTGTCTTCTAAGATCAATTGTACTCCACTGAGATAATTGAATAATTGGTTTTACATCACGAATTTCATTCCCAGGCAACTTTAATTTAATAAGATCTAGCATCGAGCTAAAAATTGTTATATCTTTAATTTTATTGTCTGACAAATCTAAAAATCTTAATTCTTTAGCTTTAGTTAATGGAGTTATATCCACTATTTTATTCTCTTTAATCTCCAGTTCGAATAGCTTAGGGATATTACTAATTTCATCTAGATTACTAATATTATTATTATTTACTATCAATGACTCTAAGTTCGTCAATTGTTGAATTCCTTGTAAAGATTCATTATTAATTTTATTAGCTGAAACATTTAACTTCTTCAACGAATTTAATGTAAATAATGGTTTTATATTTTGGTTGTTATTGTTGTTTATATTTAACACTGCAAGCTTTTCTAACTTAGCTAACGGCTCTAAATTTTCTATTTTATTATTCGCTAAATTCACTGACTTCAAGTTTTTCAAATTCGAGATAAAATCTATATGTTTTAACTCAAATTTTTCTAATGTCAGGTCTTCTAAATTTGTCATATACTCTAATCCAGATAAATCTGTTATTCCATTATTCTGTCCATCCGTTATCTTTAATGTTTTAACCTTTAATAAATCCTCTTTCGTAATAGGTGTATTCAAATCCGTCCTACCTAAACTATGTTTATTAATATGCTCTCTTAGTTTTTTATCTGGAATAACACTTAAATCCGCTTGTGTTGCCACTATTTTTTGAATAACTGTTCCATTAAAGCGTATTTTATTTTCTGAAGAACCTGTTTCTAAATTGAACTCATATGATTTCTCACCAGGACTGTTCCATTTTACAAACCCATTATTATGTGTTCCACCCTCACTTACCAATCCAATATTTTGAAGAGGTTCGCCATTTAAATCGTATATAGGAATCTTGATATTCTCATTTGCTACTCCTTCATTTTAAAAGACTTTTTGTCTATGCACTTTAACTACAAAGCGCTTCCCAAACTCTTGAATAGGTCTTACATCAGAAATTTCATTTGAATTTAAATTAAGTTCATACAAATTAGTTAGCTCACTAAGTGATGAGACATCAGAAATATAATTTTCTTCTAAATCAAGTGATTGTAAGTTTTTCATTTTAGCTAACGGTGTAATGTCCATAATTTCTGCATCTCTCACTGCAAGCTGAGTAAGGCTCTCCATTTTACTAATAGATTCCAGATTAGTAATGTTATTATTTCCAATCCATAATTCCTTTACTTTATTTAACTGTTCAATTCCTGTTACATCACTAATATTATTATTATCTAAATACAATTTACCTAGAGATGACATTGTAAATAGCGGTTTAATATCTTCAATTTTATTACCAACTAAATCTAATGCTCTAACTTTTTTCAATTTACTTAATGGCTTCAAATCAATAATTTTATTATTTCTTAAAGAAAGCTCTTGAATCTTATTCAGCCCAACAATTGGCTCAATGTTTTCAATTCGATTAGAGTAAAGATCTAAAAACTTCAAATTATTCAAATTAGCAATTGGAGATAAATCACTCACTTCAGATTCATGTAATCTAAAGGTTTCCAAATTTACCATATGCTCTAAACCGGCTAAATTATTAATACCTTTCCCAGCATATACCGCTAGTTCTTTAATTTGTAGTGCATCGGCTTTCGTTATTGGTGCATTTATATCTTTTCGACCTAAAGCATTTTGATTAATGTATTGTTGTAATTTTTTATCCACTACTATATTTTTTGTCTCTTCTTTTTGTTCTTCTTTATTTTCTTTTTGTTCTTCCTGAACATGATTTTCTATGTTTGTAGTATTTACTTCAAATTGCACTTGATATTTCTCGTTATATCCCATTGTCGGAATGTAAATATGCATTTGCATATTATATCTTTTTCCTAATTCTCCAACTTCAAATTGAATAACCTTCGTCCCATTTTTCTTTTTATCCTCTGATATTACTTTTACATCATGAAACACACCAGAAGTATGAATATCTTCTGTTTTCAAGTATTGGAAGAAATCACTATCACTTAACGTTGCTGTTACAATTTTCTTCCCATTCTTGATTGTTAATTTAGGATCTTTTATATAAACAGCTGCCATAGACTCTTCATTCGTTTTATCTTTATATGCTTTAATAACAGCATCATATGTACCATCTTCTAAAGTCTGTCCAGTTTTATTCGCCTCAATTGCTACAGCTGCTAACGCAGGTGTTGAGTATGTAGCAAACGGCAACGCCAACGTCGCTGCTATTAACATTGCATTTATATGTTTTCTTTTATTGTTCTTCAACCTTACATCTCCTCCAAAATATATAATTCAAAATGTAATCATTTCTCGAATAAATGATAATGATTTTCATTTTCAATGTCAACTAACAATATAAATATTTCGCAAAAATTTCTTAAAAACTTCACAAAAAAATAACCCCTTTATAAGGGGTTATGCCATTTTCTCTCCAGATTCTTCTTTAAAAAAGCTTTTCATCGCATGGAATACATCTGCTTTTTGCTTTAAAATATAATATCTGAAATTCTCATCTTTAATATTTTTATAAGCTGACATAAGTGTACTATGGCGGTTGTACTGATTCACTTCCCCATATCCAAACATATTACACTTCTTCATTAACTCTTCAACAAGTTTTACACATCTAGCATTATCTGATGTTAAATTATCACCGTCTGAAAAATGGAATGGATAAATATTATAGCGGTCTGGTGAGTATTTATTATCAATTAGCTCGAGTGCTTTTTTATATACAGAAGAACAAATCGTTCCCCCACTTTCGCCTTTTGAGAAAAACTCTTCTTCTGTAACTACTTTTGCCTCCGTATGATGGGCAATAAACTCAATATCTACTGTTTCATACTTCGTTCGTAGAAATCTTGTCATCCAGAAAAAGAAACTACGTGCCATATACTTCTCCCATATTCCCATCGATCCACTTGTATCCATCATCGCTAATACAACTGCTTTTGAATCTGGTTTTAATACTTCATTCCAAGTGCGAAACTTTAAATCTTCTTGGTGAATTGGGTGGAAGGATGCTTTACCACGCATTGCATTTCGTTTATATGCAGATATCATCGTTCGTTTCTTATCAATATTTCCCCATAATCCAGTTTTTCTAATATCATTAAATTCAATATGTTCAATCCGGTTTTCATCCATTTCTTTTCTCTTTAAATTAGGCAGCTCCAACTCTTTGAAAAACGCTTGCTCTAATTCTAGAATAGAGACTTCAGCTTCATAATAATCTTCTCCAGCCGCATCCCCTGCTCCTTGCCCTTTTCCTGGTCCTTTTTGCTTTTGACCACCTGATCCATCTCTCGCAACGACATCACCAACTTTGCTGTCACCATTTCCTTGCCCAACGTGTTTGTTTTTATCATAATTGTATCTAATCTTATATTCATCTAGAGAACGAATTGGTATTTTTACAACATCCTTGCCATTAGACATAACTATACTTTCTTCTGTTACAAGATCGGGTAAATTATTCTTAATTGCCTCTTGTACTTTCTCTTGATGGCGTTGTTGGTCGTCATATCCTTTGCGATGGAGGGACCAGTTTTCCTGTGAAATCGTATAATTTGGTTGGTTTTCTTCACCCATTTCTTTCCCTCCTTACTGTATTTGTCTTCCCCTATGAACAGTAAGCTAGAAATTTTGTTTTGTAATGTGCAAGCTAGAATGAAAGGTAACTGCCCATCGAAATTCATCCCATAAACATATATAACGTTTTTCATATAATACTCCGAGCATTCTAAACAAAATTTTGCCACTCACATAATAGAAAGAAATATTCAGCCGCTGATAAGAAAGAAACACAATGCATAGTTGCACACATTTTCACTTTGCAACATATTGTATTGTGTTGGCTTTTTTCGTATGAATGGTTGGTTACTCTATCATATGCATATTGTAAAAATAATTGACAATAAATTCATGAAATCGCATCTTAATTTATTACATTTGGACAAGGTATGACACTTTACACATATGAATGGATAATAAAACGCTGTCCCGCAAAATACAAGAGACAGCGTTTTGTTATCAAACTATCGGTTTAGCAGACTACCTACATAGCGTAATAATTCATTCGCAGATGAAGAATTATAGCCGTGCTCATCAATTAAGCGTGCAACAACATCATTGATTTTCTTAAGCTGATTTTCGTCTGGCGTTTTCGTTGATGTTGTAATTTTCACTATATCTTTTAAATCAGCAAATAGTTTTTTCTGAATCGCTTCGCGAAGACGCTCATGTGAATTATAATCAAAGCGTTTTCCTTTACGCGCATAAGCAGAAATGCGAATTAAAATTTCTTCACGGAATGCTTTCTTAGCATTTTCTGAAATTCCAATTTGCTCCTCAATTGAGCGCATTAGCTTTTCATCTGGACTCATTTCTTCACCTGTTAATGGATCACGTAATTTCGATTTATTGCAATATGCTTCAACATTATCTAAGTAATTATCCATAAGTGTCTTCGCTGATTCTTCATATGAATACACGAATGCTTTTTGTACTTCTTTCTTCGCAATTTCATCATATTCTTTTCTCGCTAATGAGATGAAATTCATATAACGCTCTCGATCTTCATTACTAATTGATGGATGCTGATCCAACCCGTCTTTGAGCGATCTAAGTACATCTAATGCGTTAATAGATGGTACCTCTTTTCGAATAATTGTAGAGGAAATTCGGTTAATAACATAACGAGGATCAATACCTCTCATACCTTCATCTTGATATTCACGTTGCAGCTCCTCTACATCAATCGTATTATAACCTTCTACCGTTTCTCCATCATACAAACGCATCTTTTTAATTAAATCAATATCCGGACGCTTCGGATCTTTTAAACGAGTTAAAATCGTAAACATTGCTGCAACGCGAAGTGTGTGTGGTGCAATATGAACATTGGATACATCACTTTCACGAATCATTTTTTCATAAATATGTTCTTCTTCACTCACTCGTAAATTGTATGGAACTGGCATTACAATAATTCTTGAGTGCAATGCTTCATTTTTCTTGTTTGCTATGAAGGAACGATACTCCGTTTCATTCGTATGCGCTACAATTAATTCATCTGCTGAAATAAGCGCAAATCTTCCCGCTTTGAAATTCCCCTCTTGCGTAAGCGATAATAAATGCCATAAAAACTTCTCATCACATTTTAACATCTCTTGGAATTCCATCATCCCACGGTTTGCCTTATTCAATTCTCCATCAAAGCGATACGCTCGTGGATCTGATTCTGAACCATATTCTGCAATTGTTGAAAAGTCCAGACTACCTGTTAAATCGGCAATATCTTGTGATTTAGGATCAGACGGACTAAATGTACCAATCCCTGTACGACGATCTTCCGAGAAGAAAATACGCTCTACAACTACATCCTCAATTCTTGAACCATATTCTTGCTCTAGACGCATAACGTTTAGCGGTGATAAATTCCCTTCGATTCTAACTCCATACTCATCAAAGAAATCATCTCGTAAATGATGCGGAATTAAATGAAGTGGATCTTCATGCATTGGGCAGCCTTTAATTGCAAAAATTGCTCCTCGATCTGTTCGTGAATATGTTTCTAATCCTCGTTTCAACATCGTAACTAATGTTGATTTCCCTCCACTAACAGGACCCATTAATAATAAAATACGTTTTCTAACATCTAATCTTTTTGCAGATGGATGAAAATATTCCTCTACAAGACGTTCTAAAGCATCCTCTAATCCAAATAGCTGATTACTAAAGAAGTTATACTTTCTTCTACCATCTACTTCTTCAATTCCAGCATCTTTTATCATATTGTAAATGCGAGAGTGTGCTGTTTGAGCCACCCATGGTCTTTCCTTCACAAGCTCCAAATACTCCGCAAACGTACCTTCCCATTGTAAGCGTTCTTCTGCTTCTCGATGCTGTTCAATTTTTTTTAGAATATCCATTATAGCTCCTCCCCCATCTCCTTGTTCAATCGGATTATTATAAAAGGTATGCTAGGATGTCCTCAAACATTCTTTAAATCAAAATGAAATATACAGTAGTGATATAAAATTCTCTCCAAAATTCAAAGAAAATTCTGTATAATATAGGTATTAAAGTTTTTACACCGCTATTCATTTTAAATAAATTCTTTTCTTCCAAGAACCTTACATACATTTCGATTCATATTTAAGATTCGCAAACTGAAAAATAGGAGGGATATTAGTATGAAATTATTATTAATTTTAGGTGTATCACTCACATTTCTTACAGCTATTTTTACATCTGGTTACAATGATAAACCTGGTACACATAAAAAGTGATGTGCTTCTAAGCACATCACTTTTTTTATCAATCATTTATAATACACATTTTCCATATCATATTTTGATAAAGGTCGGCTATAATAATAACCTTGCACAAACTTCACATTCTTTTCCTTCAAAAATTGTATTTGTTCCGCTTTCTCTACTCCTTCTGCAATTACATTCAATTCCAAAGTATGAGCTAAATGAATAATTGCAGCTGTAATATTCGTATCGCGTTCATCTACATGTATACCTTCCATAAAAGAACGATCGATTTTCAACGTATCAATTGGATATGTTTTTAAATAACTTAAAGATGAATATCCCGTCCCAAAATCATCTAAATGAATCTTTAAATTTTGTTCTTTTAATTGTAGCAATACTCTTTTCGATATGTCTTTATGTATAAGGGCTCCTTCGGTAACCTCTATCGCTAATAGATGAGCTGGTACATTGTACTTATGTAAAGCACGTGTAATCATTTCTATTAATGTAATAGAGCGAAAGTGCCTGGCTGAAATATTAACTGCAATTGGGACAACTTCATATCCTTTATTTAACCATTCACGTATTTGACGACACACTTCATTTACTACCCATTCATCAAGCTTAATAATAAATCCCGTTCTTTCTGCTAGCGGAATAAATTGATTTGGAGAGACAAATCCTAATTCTTTGTTCTCCCACCTTATTAAAGCTTCCATACTAGCAATTTTTTTCGTTTCAATATTAATTTGTGGCTGATAATATAAGAAGAATTCATTTTTTTCTATAGCTCGATGCAATTGGTTTTCTATTATAAATCGTTGTTCACGCTCACAATCTAATCCACTGCAATAAAAATGATAATGCCCTTTTCCTTTTTCTTTCGCTTTTTCCAAAGCAGCATCAACTCTTTGGAATAATATTTTTTCATCTTCTCCATCTGTTGGAGCCATTACAATTCCGATTGACGCACTTAAATATACGTCCTCTTCTTCGATTACAAAATGTTCACTTATCTTTTTTTGTATGCTTTTTGTAACTACCTCTACATGTTCTTTCGTTATGTTTTCTATTAACATAACGAATTGATCATCGTGTTCTCTAAATAAGTGCATACCGGCTATTTGGAAACTACTTAAACATTCTGTAACTTTCTGTAATACTTTATCTCCTTCTTTATGGCCAAAAGTATCATTAATAAGGTGAAATTCATCTAAATCTATAAAGATAAACGCAAAATCTATCTTCTCATTTAAAAAATCATTTAATTTATTTGCACATGAAATTCTATTCATTAACCCTGTTAACTGATCATAATAAGCTAAATATTCTGTTCGCATTTCATTTAATACTTGCCTTGTAACATCCCTCGTAACAATATATACCCCAACAATTTCACCGTTCACAATAATCGGAACAGTTCTCAAAGAAATATAGAGCTCGTACCCTTCTTTATGAACATATTTCTTTGAAACAATTTGCTTTGCTCTTCCTTGCAGGGCTCCTTTAAATATAATTTGAAAATCTTTTTCATATTCTTTATTAATAAATTCAAAAATAAATTTATTATGTAATTCTTCATATCGGTATCCAAATATTTCATACGTTGCTGGATTTGCATATGTAATTCTACCTATAGAATCTATAGATATAATGGAGTCATTATTATATTCTAGTAATGACTTAAATAACATTTGTTTTTCCTCTATCTCAATCTTCTCCTCAATTTGAGCTGTGATATCCCTCGTAATACAAATAATAAACTGACATACTCCTTCTTCGTCGAATACGGGATTAAGTGAAGACTCATAATGTAAATTACCAGTTGCTAAACTAATTACATCACGAAAAGTATAAGCTCTCGCTTCTTTTACTGCTTTTGTATATTGCTTTTGTAATATTTTTGCTTTATCTACGGATAATACTTCTGCAAACGTTTTTCCATAACATTCTTCGCTTAGCTTCGCATAATCCATACCTATCTTATTTACATAAATATATTTAAAGGTTTCATCATCCATAACTTTCATAATAAATACTAAATCTTGAATAGCGTGTAATAAGCCTCTTTTTATTAAATCCATATCTATCATACTTAAAAAGGTATTTTGATTACGATATTGTTCCTTCATATTTATCTCAACCCGTCTGATCTATTTTTATTCATATATCCCATTCTATATGAATATGTACCCTTTTTTAAATGTATGATGATATATTTATTTTTATTTTAAGAAAAAAAGTCGCCATATGGCGACTTTTAATAAACAATTTCTAAATCTAATCCTGGATAATTTTGTTGACGGAACGCTTCATAAATTAAAATAGCTGCTGTATTAGATAAATTTAATGAACGCACTTTATCAGTCATTGGAATACGTAAACAATGATCGAAATTTTCTTCGATTACATTAGCTGGTAAGCCGTTTGTTTCTCTTCCAAATACAAAATAGTAATCCTTCTCACGTTTGCTATAATCAAATGCTGTATGAGCTTTCTCGCCATACTTTGTTAAATAGAAGAATTCACCGTCTTTATTTTTCTCATAAAATTCTTCAATTGAATCATAATACGTAACTTTCACGTGCTGCCAATAATCTAATCCTGCACGCTTTAACATTTTATCATCCGTTGAAAATCCAAGCGGTCTAATCAAATGCAATTCTGTTCCAGTTGCTGCACAAGTACGAGCAATATTCCCTGTATTTGCTGGAATTTCTGGTTGATATAAAACAACATGTACTCCCACGCGATATTCACCTCTGTTTTTTGTCTACTACGTATTATACCACTTGAGCGAAAAATCTCTACCCATTAATAATGTGAAAGAATTTATATTTCATTTGTGGTGTATATTTACTAGAATCTTCATAGTTCCAATAACGCCGACGGCTATTCGCTGAATGTGCATTTACAAGTGGCATACCATCTGCATCTTTTGCTACTACAATCGTCGTATGATTCCACCTACCATCATCCTCGAAATCATAAGCAATGACATCACCAAGAATCAGGTCCTCTGGTCTTTCTACTGCTTCTGCTCGAAGCCCAGTTGTAGCACCTGACAAATACCAATAAAAAGAGTGTGCGACAGCCCAGCTCCAACTCCACTGATTCTCCCTTTGCCACCAACCTTTACGAATATTAGGATATCCATTCATTGGTACTTCTCCAGTATGAAGACATTGAGAAATAAAATTCGTACAATTATCAGGGAAATTACGATATACAGGGTTTCGATCATCCCACCAACGCTCTGCATATTTAACTGCCTCTAAACGGTTATACTGATAAGAACCATACTTCTCTTTTATAACTTCTCTTTCTAACGTCTCACTCATTCCAACTGCTTCTGGCACT
Source organism: Bacillus thuringiensis (assembly GCF_022095615.2). Lineage (NCBI taxonomy): Bacteria > Bacillati > Bacillota > Bacilli > Caryophanales > Bacillaceae > Bacillus > Bacillus thuringiensis. Next base: position 535,901 of record NZ_CP155559.1, on the reverse strand, counting down.
TCAATAGCATAATCACCTATTACCCGGCTATTATTTAAACAAACTCTTCGTTTTAATTGTTCCTCTTCGATATAAAATAATTCTTTATGCTTAATTAAATATTTAAAATGTATTTGATAATCAATTTCTTGATGATTGCTATTATTTAATTGTCTCATGAAAGAAACGTCCGCAGTTGCTTTCACTATCTCTGCATTACGCTTTTGAAACAATTTTTTCTTTCTCTGTGCTATTTGTAATAAATCTTCAGCAATACCGTCTACATTTGTTCGTTTTTCTGTTATATATGCTAAAAATTGTTGCACTTGCTTTTCAATATTTATTTTTACAACCATTTCGTCTCCCTCCCATATTACAATATGAAAAAGGGAGATATTATCTACTCTTTTTTCTGCGCTAACAATTCAAGCCCGCGATTCATTTCATGAAGAACCTCTTCATCTTTCTCACGTTGCATCGCTTTTTCAATGGCTTCGCCCACGCCATCTCCACCAATTTTTCCAAGTGCCCATGCTGCTGTTCCGCGAAGTACTGGTCTTGGATCATCTTTCATAACACCTATTAAATCAGGAATTGCTGATGCTTCTTTAAAATGTGCAAGTGCCAAAATCGCATTTCGTTGCAACGGCTTTTTACCTCTCCATGAACCAGACATAATTCCATATTTTTCTTTAAAATCACGATTACTAATTGTTAAAAGTGGTGTTAATAACGGCTTAACTAACTCAGGATCTGGTTCCATCTCAGGGTGGTTATGAAAATCCATTCCTTTATTTTTTGGACAAACAGTCTGACATGTATCACATCCATATATACGGTTTCCTATTTTGTCACGATATTCTTCCGGTAGGAATCCTTTCGTCTGTGTTAAAAATGCAATACATTTCTTCGAGTCTAACTGTCCTCCTTGTATTAAAGCACCTGTAGGACAAATATCAATACATTTTGTACAGCTTCCACATTGATCTTCTATTGGTTGGTCTGGTGGGAATGGAACGTTTGTAATCATTTCTCCTAAATATACATACGAACCAAATTCAGGTGTAATGATAGCGCAATTCTTACCGCTCCATCCAATACCCGCACGCTCCGAAACAGCTCGATCACTTAATTCACCCGTATCAACCATTGACTTAACTTCTATATCGGGAAGTTTTTCGATTAAATATGCTTCTAATTTTTGCAAACGATCTCGTAACACAAGATGATAATCTTGTCCCCAAGAGGCACGACAAAAAATCCCACGGCGTTCTCCACGCTTACTTAATGGTGCATTTTTTAATTTTGAAGGATACGCTAATGCAATCGCAATAATTGATTTTGCACCAGGTAGTAGAAGCTGTGGGTTCGTTCTCTTTTCTATATCAGGCTCTTCAAATCCAGATTGATAATTTAATTGTTGCTGCTGGATTAAGCGCTGCTTTAATTCCTCAAATGGTGAAGCACTAGCAAAGCCTATTTTATCTATACCAATTGTTTTACTATACGCAATTACATCTTGCTTTAATTGTTCAAAATCCATTCTTAATCGCCTCCTCAGATGAATCCATCCCTTATGTAACGACTATATTGGTTAGCAATTCACTTTTGGAATACTATTCTTTACTTCTATTTTCGCATACAATTATATTTTTCAAACATTAAAAAACGCAATGCCTCGTTTATCTTAGAAACGAAACACTGCGTTGATCACAATTTATAGAAAAACATTTAATAAAATTTGGAGCGGGTGAAGAGAATCGAACTCTCGACCAGAGCTTGGAAGGCTCTTGTTTTACCACTAAACTACACCCGCAAATATGAAATACATATAAGATATTAGAATAACTTATGTAAAGTAGTATAGCATGTAAAAAAAACGGAAGCAAGAATTTTATCGAAAAAAGTCGAAAAAGTGATGAGTATCTCATCACTTTTTCAATTCTTTATCAATCGCCTTCTTCATACTATCGAAATCAGGGTTTGCAAGATTTCCGTTTACATATACTGAAGGAGCACCTTGAACTTTTAATTTTTGAGCACGATCTGAATCTTTACGTACTTTTTCTTTTATATCTTTACTGTGTAAATCCTTCTTAAATTGTTCTACATCAACTTTCGGAAGCTTCTCTTTCACAATGTTAAGAAGTAATTCTTCTGTAATCCATTCTTCCGTGTCTTTCTTTTGACTTTGATAAATCTCATCATAGAAAGTCCAGAATGAATCTTTATCTTGTTTATAAATTGCTTCACCAGCTGCTGCGCCTAAATCAGAGTCTTTTCCGATAAACGGGAAGTTAATAAAATATAACTGCACTTTACCTTTATCAATATACTCTTCTTTTAATCGTGGTAATACTGTTACATCCCAAGTACGACACGCAGGACATTTGAAGTCTCCAAATTCAACTACCTTAACTGGTGCATCATCTTTCCCTAAAGATTGTTGTGTGGAATAAGCAAACATCTCATTCCCTTTATCTTTTTTGTCATTTATGATGCTATACGCAATTGTTCCGATTACAATCAATACTGCGATAGAAAAAACTATACCAAGAGCCATGAGTTTATTTGATTTCATATACATTCCTCTTTAAATTCATATTCTGTATACAGCATTGTACACAATACACATAATATCAACACTTATATACGTCACGCAATGAACACGCTCACATAAATTACAAAAATACAACATTTGTGACGATATTGTGTCACAAATTGTCACAATTTATCCAAAAAAAGAAGCTCCTATGTAGGAACTTCCCTTAGCTTACTGCTTTTTCACGCGCATTATTTAACATCGACTGCTCTATTTTTATATCATGACGAATTACTAATTTCTCACTAACTGCTTGCACATACTCATCATGATTGATGTAGCCTTCTTTCTCCATCAATCTCAAAACGACATTTCGTCTCTCTACGGCCTTATCATAATTTTGTGCAGGTGAGTAATAAGCAGGTGCTTTTACTACAGCAGCCATCATTGCACTTTCAGCCAGCGTTAATTGGTCCACCTTTTTACCGAAGTAAAGGTTTGCCGCTTTTTCAATTCCCCATGCTCCTTCTCCATAATAAATATTACTTACATACAATTTTAAAATTTCATCCTTCGTAAATGTACGTTCAATTTTTTTCGTATAGAAAATCTCTTTCCACTTACGAGAAAATGTACGTTCATTCGTTAAAAAAGCATTTTTGGATAACTGCTGTGTAATTGTGCTTCCGCCTTGCACAACACCACCAGCCTTTATATTCTCAACAGACGCTCTGACAATCGCTATATAATCTAAACCATTATGATGATAAAACCTTTTATCTTCTGTCGCAATAAATGCATGTGTTAATGATTCTGGCACCTCTAACTTAGCTGGTACATGTAATTTACTAATATCACTTTGCTCGATCATTACATTTCCAACGAATAATAATGTACAACTTAACAATAATAATAAAATAATGGCTTTATAAAAGAATTTAGTCATTGGATTTAATGCAACTTTTTGATGATAGTTCACCCTAGATAATACTCGTTCTTTCATCTTGAACACCTCTTTTCCACACAGCGTATAACTCTTACTTTAAGAATACCTTGTTGTAAAAAAACATCCCATCGATTTCTCTTACACGTACCTTACATCATTGTAAGGTATAAAAAAGTATTGTATCACAGTATTTTTTTATCTACTATTCATCTGAAATATTGAATATAGATTATGCTAAACCAATAGCAGAGTATACCTTAAGCCTATACTTCCCTATTAAAACACCCTATTTTCATTATATCATCTACAAATATATATATATTTGTAAGTATCTAGTAATCTAAATGTATACAATATATCATACATTATACAGAACAAACGTTCTCAAAATCAACACTAGCACTATTATTATTTTGACCTTTTTCTTAAACAGTATACAAAAAAGAGTAGTGATTTGATTGTATCTCAAACCTGCTACTCTTTTCTTTACAATCTACCTATTAAATTATATGGCTGCACTTCCCACGTTTCGTACGGAATACAATGTGTTGCTCTCATCGCATCAAGCGTTCTGGATTTCATATGAGGACGCGTTATGTACTCATCTATGTTCCCTTCATTTAAAGCAACAAATTTAGCCTCTTGTATTTCTTCAGGTTGAATTTGTATTTCACCGCTCACATATGCTACTTTAAAAACGACAGCCAGAATGTGCATGGAAGCATTATAATAAACTCCTGTAATACCGATAGGCTTCACCGTTAATCCTGTTTCCTCTTTTATTTCCCTACAGACAGCTTGATCGAGTGCTTCTCCCTCTTCCACCTGTCCTCCTGGCAACTCCCACGTATCCGCTCGCCAGTGTACCTTTGCTAATAACACCTCATTTGTTTCGTTAGTTAAATAACCTGCTACGGCAACGATATGCTTCGGTGTTCTATGTTCCATATTAAACCTCCTAGCAATAATGATTATTTCATATATCCCTATAAGCATATTCTCTGTCTACAACAAAATACCTTTACTAATTCATCATCTAAATTAACCTCATAAAAAAAGCCCCTATCCGTTAAACGAACAGGGGCATCTATCGTATTATTCTCCTAAGTCTACGTTGTGGTAAACTTGTTGCACATCTTCTAAATCTTCTAATGCATCAACCATTTTTTCAAATTGTACTTGAGCATCTTCAGGAAGTTCTACATCACTTTGTGCAAGCATTGTTAATTCTGCAACTGTGAATTCTTCAACACCAGCATCTTTAAGTGCAGATTGTACAGAATGGAATTGATCAGGTTCAGCATACACGATAACAGCATCTTCTTCTTCTAGAATGTCACGTGCATCTACATCTGCTTCCATTAAAATTTCAAGAACTTCATCTGATGTTTTACCTTCAAGACCGATAACAGCTGTCGCATCAAACATGTAAGCTACAGAACCGTTTACACCCATGTTACCACTGTTTTTGCTAAATGCAGCACGTACATCTGCTGCAGTACGGTTTACGTTATTTGTAAGTGTATCTACAATTACCATAGATCCATTTGGTCCGAATCCTTCATAACGAAGCTCGTCATAATTTTCTTCTGAACCGCCTTTTGCTTTTTCAACTGCACGATCAATAATTGTTCTTGGCACATTGTATGTTTTCGCACGTTCTAATACGACTCTAAGCGCTTGGTTTGACTCTGGATCTGGCTCACCTTGTTTTGCTGCCACATAAATTTCACGTCCAAATTTCGCGTATATACGGCTTGTATTTGCATCTTTTGATGCTTTTTTCTCTTTAATATTATTCCATTTACGACCCATACTTTCCACTCTCTTTCCCGTTTTAAATCTACATAAAAATATTAATATGAAATATAATGTGTATTCAACACATTTTTAAAAGAAATATAAAAAGTTCATTTTTGATTCATATTACAGACATAATATAAATTACTATCATTTTGTTCTTTCGACAAGTTATATTATACATGAATTCCTACATTTATTACGAATTTTAGAATCACATAGCATAATTTAACAAAAAAGACGATATTGATTTCCATAATATTCCCTTAATTACTTTCTATCGTTGTATAATTAAAATAGGAAAAAATTTGAAGAAAAGATGAAGGGATAATTATGACACATTCAAATGGTCTTAAAGGAATTGGAGAGAAGTTAAACCCAACTATCTATCAAGTGAGATTCATGAAATTAGATGAACCAATTCGATTTGAGTCGTTTCCTGAATTAAAGAAATTAGGGGACTGGTTAAGTACTTCAGCGCAAATGTGGTCGTGTCACTCAACTATGTACAAGTACAACAGAGAAGAATTTGAAAAGAAATTTTTAGAAATCACAAAATTAACAGCTGATAATGTTCTAATATCTACTGGTGGTGTCGGATTCAACTTCATGTCACCGGGCTGGAGAAATTCTCTCTAGAGTACTCAAAAAGAATATTGTATATACAATATTCTGCTGACATTTTATAGAATACCGGAATGAAAAGGATAAAAACAAACATTCATTTTTATCCTTTTCATGTTTCGCAGTTTACTCACCGCACACTTTTTGTGCTTATTTTTTTGTGTAATGAAAACACAAAAAATCTCTATACAATTAGTATAGAGATTTTTTATTACGCCGTTCATGATACCGATGGTCGGGGTCGAACCGACACTCCCGAAGGAACACGATTTTGAGTCGTGCGCGTCTGCCAATTCCGCCACATCGGCACAAAAGAAAGGCGGCAACCGGATTTGAACCGGTGGTAAAGGTTTTGCAGACCTCTGCCTTACCACTTGGCTATGCCGCCATGTTAAATTTTATTGGAGCGGAAGACGGGATTCGAACCCGCGACCCCAACCTTGGCAAGGTTGTATTCTACCACTGAACTACTTCCGCAAAAATGGCTGGGCTAGCTGGATTCGAACCAGCGCATGACGGAGTCAAAGTCCGTTGCCTTACCGCTTGGCTATAGCCCACCGAATTCTTACTTAATTATATGTAAGTATCCATTAGATTATTTGTAATTTTAAAAATAAAAATGGGGCGACTGATGGGAATCGAACCCACGAATGCCGGAGCCACAATCCGGTGCGTTAACCACTTCGCCACAACCGCCATGTTGTGTAAATATATTTGGCAGGGGCAGTAGGAATCGAACCCACACTGGAGGTTTTGGAGACCTCAGTTCTACCTTTAAACTATGCCCCTATGTAAATGGTGGAGGGGGGCAGATTCGAACTGCCGAACCCGAAGGAGCGGATTTACAGTCCGCCGCGTTTAGCCACTTCGCTACCCCTCCGAAACTTACATGGTGCCGGCTAGAGGACTTGAACCCCCAACCTACTGATTACAAGTCAGTTGCTCTACCAATTGAGCTAAGCCGGCGTATATTATTAAGATAAATGGTGGCTCGGGACGGAATCGAACCGCCGACACGAGGATTTTCAGTCCTCTGCTCTACCGACTGAGCTACCGAGCCTTATTAAAATGGCGGTCCCGACCGGGGTCGAACCGGCGATCTCCTGCGTGACAGGCAGGCATGTTAACCACTACACCACGGGACCATTTGGTTGCGGGGACAGGATTTGAACCTGCGACCTTCGGGTTATGAGCCCGACGAGCTACCGTGCTGCTCCACCCCGCGACAATATTATTCATATAATTTATATGGTGGAGGATGACGGGATCGAACCGCCGACCCCCTGCTTGTAAGGCAGGTGCTCTCCCAGCTGAGCTAATCCTCCAAAAGTGGTGACCCGTACGGGATTCGAACCCGTGTTACCGCCGTGAAAGGGCGGTGTCTTAACCACTTGACCAACGGGCCAAATATTATAGATCCTATGGCGGAGAGCAAGGGATTCGAACCCTTGATACGCTTGTGACGTATACACGATTTCCAATCGTGCTCCTTCGGCCAACTCGGACAGCTCTCCAATGGCTCCGCAGGTAGGAATCGAACCTACGACCGATCGGTTAACAGCCGATAGCTCTACCGCTGAGCTACTGCGGAATAATATTGCCTGGCAACGTCCTACTCTCACAGGGACAAGGTCCCAACTACCATCGGCGCTAGAGAGCTTAACTTCCGTGTTCGGTATGGGAACGGGTGTGACCTCTCTGCCATCATTACCAGACATTATTCTTTTGAGACAATCATTATTATAACTTATTCACTTTAAAAGTCAACAAGTTTTTTATGTTCTCTCAAAACTAGATAACATTGCTACATATTATATGGTTAAGTCCTCGATCTATTAGTATTCGTCAGCTCCACATGTCACCATGCTTCCACCTCGAACCTATCAACCTGATCATCTTTCAGGGATCTTACTAGCTTACGCTATGGGAAATCTCATCTTGAGGGGGGCTTCATGCTTAGATGCTTTCAGCACTTATCCCTTCCGCACATAGCTACCCAGCTATGCCCTTGGCAGAACAACTGGTACACCAGCGGTGCGTCCATCCCGGTCCTCTCGTACTAAGGACAGCTCCTCTCAAATTTCCTACGCCCACGACGGATAGGGACCGAACTGTCTCACGACGTTCTGAACCCAGCTCGCGTACCGCTTTAATGGGCGAACAGCCCAACCCTTGGGACCGACTACAGCCCCAGGATGCGATGAGCCGACATCGAGGTGCCAAACCTCCCCGTCGATGTGGACTCTTGGGGGAGATAAGCCTGTTATCCCCGGGGTAGCTTTTATCCGTTGAGCGATGGCCCTTCCATGCGGAACCACCGGATCACTAAGCCCGACTTTCGTCCCTGCTCGACTTGTAGGTCTCGCAGTCAAGCTCCCTTATGCCTTTGCACTCTACGAATGATTTCCAACCATTCTGAGGGAACCTTTGGGCGCCTCCGTTACACTTTAGGAGGCGACCGCCCCAGTCAAACTGCCCACCTGACACTGTCTCCCGGGTCGATAAGACCCGTAGGTTAGAATTTCAATACAGTCAGGGCGGTATCCCACCAGCGCCTCCACCGAAGCTAGCGCTCCGGTTTCAATGGCTCCCGCCTATCCTGTACAAACTGTACCAAAATTCAATATCAGGCTACAGTAAAGCTCCACGGGGTCTTTCCGTCCTGTCGCGGGTAACCTGCATCTTCACAGGTACTATAATTTCACCGAGTCTCTGGTTGAGACAGTGCCCAAATCGTTACACCTTTCGTGCGGGTCGGAACTTACCCGACAAGGAATTTCGCTACCTTAGGACCGTTATAGTTACGGCCGCCGTTTACTGGGGCTTCAGTTCAGAGCTTCGCTTACGCTAACCCCTCTCCTTAACCTTCCAGCACCGGGCAGGTGTCAGCCCCTATACTTCGCCTTACGGCTTCGCAGAGACCTGTGTTTTTGCTAAACAGTCGCTTGGGCCTATTCACTGCGGCTTTCCGTTAAGAAAGCACCCCTTCTCCCGAAGTTACGGGGTCATTTTGCCGAGTTCCTTAACCAGAGTTCTCTCGCACACCTTAGGATTCTCTCCTCGCCTACCTGTGTCGGTTTGCGGTACAGGCACCTTTTATCTCGCTAGAAGCTTTTCTTGGCAGCGGGGAATCAAAGACTTCGCTCCATAAGGAGCTTCCCCATCACAGCTCAGCCTTCACGATAAGCGGATTTGCCTACTTATCAGCCTAACTGCTTGGACGTGCACAACCAATCGCACGCTTCTTCTATCCTTCTGCGTCCCTCCATTGCTCAAACGATAAAGAGGTGGTACAGGAATATCAACCTGTTGTCCATCGCCTACGCCTGTCGGCCTCGGCTTAGGTCCTGACTAACCCTGAGCGGACGAGCCTTCCTCAGGAAACCTTAGGCATTCGGTGGACGGGATTCTCACCCGTCTTTCGCTACTCATACCGGCATTCTCACTTCTAAGCGCTCCACCAGTCCTTCCGGTCTGACTTCACTGCACTTAGAACGCTCCCCTACCACTGATACCATTGGTATCAATTCGCAGCTTCGGTGGTGTATTTAGCCCCGGTACATTTTCGGCGCAGAGTCACTCGACTAGTGAGCTATTACGCACTCTTTAAATGGTGGCTGCTTCTAAGCCAACATCCTAGTTGTCTAAGCAACTCCACATCCTTTTCCACTTAATACACACTTTGGGACCTTAGCTGGCGATCTGGGCTGTTTCCCTCTTGACTACGGATCTTATCACTCGCAGTCTGACTCCTAAGGATAAGTCATTGGCATTCGGAGTTTGACTGAATTCGGTAATCCGATGAGGACCCCTAGTTCAATCAGTGCTCTACCTCCAAGACTCTTACACTTAAGGCTAGCCCTAAAGCTATTTCGGGGAGAACCAGCTATCTCCAGGTTCGATTGGAATTTCTCCGCTACCCACACCTCATCCCCGCACTTTTCAACGTGCGTGGGTTCGGGCCTCCATTCAGTGTTACCTGAACTTCACCCTGGACATGGGTAGATCACCTGGTTTCGGGTCTACGACCACGTACTAAACGCCCTATTCAGACTCGCTTTCGCTGCGGCTCCGCCTCTTCAGCTTAACCTCGCACGGGATCGTAACTCGCCGGTTCATTCTACAAAAGGCACGCCATCACCCATTAACGGGCTCTGACTATTTGTAGGCACACGGTTTCAGGATCTCTTTCACTCCCCTTCCGGGGTGCTTTTCACCTTTCCCTCACGGTACTGGTTCACTATCGATCACTAGGGAGTATTTAGCCTTGGGAGATGGTCCTCCCAGATTCCGACGGAATTTCACGTGTTCCGCCGTACTCAGGATACATTCAAGAGAGAACGAAGTTTCGACTACGGGGTTGTTACCCTCTACGACGGACCTTTCCAGGTCGCTTCGTCTACCTCGTTCCTTTGTAACTCCGTATAGAATGTCCTACAACCCCAAGAGGCAAGCCTCTTGGTTTGGGCTATGTTCCGTTTCGCTCGCCGCTACTCAGGAAATCGCATTTGCTTTCTCTTCCTCCAGGTACTTAGATGTTTCAGTTCCCTGGGTCTGTCTTCCTTACCCTATGTATTCAGGTAAGGATACCATACCATTACGTATGGTGGGTTTCCCCATTCGGAAATCTTCGGATCAAAGCTTACTTACAGCTCCCCGAAGCATATCGGCGTTAGTCCCGTCCTTCATCGACTCCTAGTGTCAAGGCATCCACCGTGCGCCCTTTCTAACTTAACCAAACTAAAATTAAAAAAATATGAGCTACACTGTTATCTAGTTTTCAAAGAACATACATTTATATATGAGAGATAGTTCTCTCAAAACTGAACAAAACGAAACACGGAAACTTATATTGATGAACAGCGTTCATCAATTCTCCATAGAAAGGAGGTGATCCAGCCGCACCTTCCGATACGGCTACCTTGTTACGACTTCACCCCAATCATCTGTCCCACCTTAGGCGGCTGGCTCCATAAAGGTTACCCCACCGACTTCGGGTGTTACAAACTCTCGTGGTGTGACGGGCGGTGTGTACAAGGCCCGGGAACGTATTCACCGCGGCATGCTGATCCGCGATTACTAGCGATTCCAGCTTCATGTAGGCGAGTTGCAGCCTACAATCCGAACTGAGAACGGTTTTATGAGATTAGCTCCACCTCGCGGTCTTGCAGCTCTTTGTACCGTCCATTGTAGCACGTGTGTAGCCCAGGTCATAAGGGGCATGATGATTTGACGTCATCCCCACCTTCCTCCGGTTTGTCACCGGCAGTCACCTTAGAGTGCCCAACTTAATGATGGCAACTAAGATCAAGGGTTGCGCTCGTTGCGGGACTTAACCCAACATCTCACGACACGAGCTGACGACAACCATGCACCACCTGTCACTCTGCTCCCGAAGGAGAAGCCCTATCTCTAGGTTTTTCAGAGGATGTCAAGACCTGGTAAGGTTCTTCGCGTTGCTTCGAATTAAACCACATGCTCCACCGCTTGTGCGGGCCCCCGTCAATTCCTTTGAGTTTCAGCCTTGCGGCCGTACTCCCCAGGCGGAGTGCTTAATGCGTTAACTTCAGCACTAAAGGGCGGAAACCCTCTAACACTTAGCACTCATCGTTTACGGCGTGGACTACCAGGGTATCTAATCCTGTTTGCTCCCCACGCTTTCGCGCCTCAGTGTCAGTTACAGACCAGAAAGTCGCCTTCGCCACTGGTGTTCCTCCATATCTCTACGCATTTCACCGCTACACATGGAATTCCACTTTCCTCTTCTGCACTCAAGTCTCCCAGTTTCCAATGACCCTCCACGGTTGAGCCGTGGGCTTTCACATCAGACTTAAGAAACCACCTGCGCGCGCTTTACGCCCAATAATTCCGGATAACGCTTGCCACCTACGTATTACCGCGGCTGCTGGCACGTAGTTAGCCGTGGCTTTCTGGTTAGGTACCGTCAAGGTGCCAGCTTATTCAACTAGCACTTGTTCTTCCCTAACAACAGAGTTTTACGACCCGAAAGCCTTCATCACTCACGCGGCGTTGCTCCGTCAGACTTTCGTCCATTGCGGAAGATTCCCTACTGCTGCCTCCCGTAGGAGTCTGGGCCGTGTCTCAGTCCCAGTGTGGCCGATCACCCTCTCAGGTCGGCTACGCATCGTTGCCTTGGTGAGCCGTTACCTCACCAACTAGCTAATGCGACGCGGGTCCATCCATAAGTGACAGCCGAAGCCGCCTTTCAATTTCGAACCATGCAGTTCAAAATATTATCCGGTATTAGCCCCGGTTTCCCGGAGTTATCCCAGTCTTATGGGCAGGTTACCCACGTGTTACTCACCCGTCCGCCGCTAACTTCTTGAGAGCAAGCTCTCAATCCATTCGCTCGACTTGCATGTATTAGGCACGCCGCCAGCGTTCATCCTGAGCCAGGATCAAACTCTCCAATAAAGTTAGTTTGTCTAGCATCTAAAAATAAAAATTGACGTTTCACGTTGTTTGTTTCGTTCAGTTTTCAAAGAACTACTCAGTCGCTCATTTGCGACTTCCTTATGTTAACATCTTCGTTTTTCGATGTCAACTAAGTTTTAAAATTTCTTTTTTGTCATTTTCTGCGTTTCCGCATCAGCGACGGTTATTAATATATCATGCAGTATATAAAGGGTCAATACTTTTTATAAAAAAATTTCACATCCCGTTAAAATCTTAAAACCATTATATCCTCCCTTTATTCTTCATCATACTCCATATCTCATATCTTATCGGTTTATCACATTTACGAACGAGTGAAAATTCTAAATTTTATGTTATATTATTATTATAAAGGAGTGGTGAGAATGAGCATTAAGTATTCAAATAAAATCAATAAAATCCGAACCTTTGCATTAAGTTTAGTATTTATCGGCCTCTTCATTGCATACTTAGGTGTCTTTTTTCGTGAAAACATTATTATTATGACAACATTTATGATGGTTGGCTTTTTAGCTGTTATCGCTAGTACTGTTGTTTACTTTTGGATTGGCATGTTATCTACTAAAACTGTACAAATTATTTGTCCAAGCTGCGATAAGCCAACAAAAATGCTCGGTCGTGTCGACGCATGTATGCATTGCAACCAACCTTTAACAATGGATCGAAATCTAGAAGGAAAAGAATTTGATGAGAAATATAATAAGAAGAGCTATAAATCATAGGTATATATGGGTACAATGTAGCCTTACAAAACTAAACATTAAAAGGCGATTCCTTAACCAAGGAATCACCTTTTGTATTTACCCTTAATTAAATTAGGTTCTTCACTGAACATTTTAAATTCCTCCTGAACCCAACGTAATTCCCATATATAATAAAGAAAGAGGTCGACGTAAAGCCGTCGACCTCTTTCTTTATTATATATTACGCCTTATGACACTCTGGACAAACGCCATAAATTTCTAAGCGATGACTATTAATAACGAAGCCTGTCGTTTTCGCAGCTTCCTCTTCAAGCTGTTCCAAACCTCCATAAGGAAAATCAACAATCTTACCACATTTTTCGCAAATCACATGATAATGTTGACTTGTAACATAATCAAATCTACTTGAAGCATCTCCATAAGTTAATTCCTTTACAAGTCCAACCTCTTTAAATACACGTAAGTTATTATAAACAGTTGCAACACTCATATTTGGGAACTTACCTTCTAATGCTTTATAAATGTCATCCGCTGTTGGGTGCGTCATAGATTCCACAAGGTACTCTAAAATAGCATGACGCTGTGGAGTAATGCGTACACCCGTATTTTTCAGCATTTCTAGCGCTTCTTTTAATTCTTCTTTGACCACCGTCATGCACCCCGATTCTATACGGATTATTATTTTATAATTCTTATAAAGAGTGTACTCCTTTTCTTATAAATCGTCAATATTTCTACTATAAGTATGTGGTTTATTTTTGTATATAGCCTTATTCTTATATACCTTGCCCCATTTTCTATACATTTACATAGAAAAAAAGTGCGACATAATCGCACTTGGAATACTATCATCTGAGGAGGTATGCCCTACACTTCACTTTATGTGAGACGATAAAATATGTATAGACACTCGCCTTACTTCTATATATTTTATCGCCACAGTGAATTTACTTTATATAAGAAAGAACATCCTCAATATGTCCTTTCACTTTCACTTTACGCCATTCTTTTACAAGCTCACCGTCTTTATTAATAAGGAATGTAGAACGTTCGATTCCCATGTACTCTTTCCCAAAGTTCTTTTTCAATTTCCAAACATCGTACAATTCTGCTACCTTATGATCTTCATCTACTAAAAGTACAAATGGAAGTTCATGCTTCTCAATGAATTTCAGATGTCTGTTCGCTGAATCAGGGCTTACACCAAGAATAACTGTATCTTTCTCTTGAAATAATCCATATGCATCTCGAAAATCACACGCTTCAGTTGTACACCCTGGAGTCATATCTTTCGGATAAAAATATAGAACTACATTTTTACCACGAAAATCAGCTAAGTGAACTTGTTCCCCGTTACTTCCCTCTAATGTAAATTCTGGAGCCATTTCTCCTACTGTGATCATTGTTATCACTCCTACTCTTTTCTTTACTATATCAAATACTACCTTATTTTTCATTGTCTATTACAGACCTCATGACAAAAGCAAACGGTAATGTATATCCAATTAGCGCTTCTGCAATCGCAATCCATCTCCCTATTCCAATCGGAGCTATATCACCGTACCCAACGGACAATAAAGTAACTGCGCTAAAATATAAGCAAATTTCTACAAGTTGAAAAGATTGGGCATGCAAGCTTTCTCCATCTTCTTTCAAAACTGCAAAGCCCATTTCTTCTAATACAACATAACTTAACCCAAACGCAATCAATACCGTTGTATAAATTAAAAATAGGGAGGCTAAATTATAAAGCGAAAAGAAACGCCTAGAATCTGAATATGAACTCCATAACAATTGGACACTTCTCAAAATAGCAATTGCTGCAATTAATAGAATAAATCCCCATAACATGTCCTCCACCTCATTTTATATGTATGAGATGGCCATTGGATTTATCCCTTAGAAACAAACAAGCTTCTATAATTAATTCCCAGCACCACGGTACCTTTTTACCCCTTGATTCCAAAGAGTGATTGCAATCGTAAAACAGATAACACCAACGAATGGTGTCGCAAACGCATAGCTATTCCACTCTGTTTTTCTTAAAAAGTATGCTGCTGGATATACTCCGACAAACGCAAATGGTAAAACAAACGTTAAAATGAAGCGAATCACACGGTTATAAATGTTAACAGGATAACGACCATAGTTACCTATGTTATACATTAGCGGCATAATTGAACTTTTCGCATCCGACCAAAAACCAAGGCTTGCAAGCGTAACAAATATCCCTCCGTATACAAGGGCTCCCCCTCCTACCATCAGTAAGAATAAGAAGAAATCGTACCAGTAAAAAGATAATTGCAACTCGACTGCTGCGTAGCCCATTACAATTATTCCTGTAATCGCTCCAATTAAAGATTCAAGCTCCATTCTTTCTAATATAATTTGAAACAAACTATGAATCGGTCTTGTTAATATACGATCCATTTCTCCTTTAATAATGTAACGATCATTAAAGTCCCATATGTTAAAGAAAGCCGAGAAAATAGCAAACGGCACTAAAAAGAAACCATAAATAAAGATTACTTCTTCTCTACTCCAGCCTTTTAATGCTTGTGTATGCCCAAACACAACGAGAATAAAGATTAAATTAACAGCCTGTAGTGATAAATCAGAAAGTAATCCAACGATAAAATCGCCCCGATACTCCAATTTTGTTTTTATATATTGGCTTGCATATTGCAAAAATAGGTTTATATATATCATCTCATCATCCCCCCTGTACAATTAGACGTTTTCTCGCCGTTCTCCACATGAGTACAATTGGAATGATAAGTACAATTGCCCAAATTACTTGGAATAATAATGCCTCATACAATTTACTTCCTTGTATACCTTCTGAAAAAATCATACTCGGAATATAACTAATGGCCTGAAACGGCAAAAACACCATTGCCTTTTGGGCCCATAATGGATAAAAACTAATTGGTAATAATAGACCCGAAAATAAATCAATAACAACACGTTTTGCATACATAATTCCACTATTGTTAAATAGGAAGAACGTGAGCATTCCCGTCATTAAATTAATTTGTGTATTAATAATAAAACTAAATATTAAAGATAAGAAGAAATATAACCACGTTTGAAAATTCGTTGTAATTTGCAATGAAAATAATAAGGTAACGATAACCATACCTGGAATTGAAAAGAAGGCAAAACGAAATATTCCCTCACCGAGACCTTGCATCACTTTCATCCCTAAATAGTTATATGGACGAATCAGTTCTACCGCTACACGTCCTTCTTGAATTTCCATCGCAATTTCCCTATCTATATTATTAAAATAAAAGGCACGTGCCATCCACGCAATTGCGATATACGTAGTCATTTGCGAAATAGATAAACTTTCAATATTCTCTTTTCCGCTATAAATTGCTTGCCATAAAAAATAATACGCACCGATATTAATTGTATAAATTAAAATCCCGCTATAATAGTTTGTACGATACGCAAGCATCATTAAAAAGCGAATCCGAATCATTTCAATGTACTTACCCATGTTTAATACCTTCTTCATAAATGTTACGAATGATTTCCTCTGTAGACACTTCGTTAATTTTTAAATCTTTAATTTGAAAGGCCTGTACTACTTTAGAAATAAGCATTGAAATGATAACTTCTTCATTCGGTATTTTTGCAACCCACGCGTTTTCCTCTTTCGCTTTCGACCAAACGACATGACTATCTGGCATAACCATTGATAAAGCCTGATAGGAAACTGGTGCAATAAATTGAAAATGTATTTCCTTCTCTGCTCCCCACTGCGTACGAAGATTATTTAAAGAACCGTCATACATAATATTTCCTTCATCCAGCATGATAACACGCTCACATAAAGCTTCAATATCAGTAATATCATGAGTTGTTAATAAAATTGTTGTTTTATAACGTTCATTCATTTCTTTTAAAAATTCACGTATTTTCAATTTCACAAGAACATCTAGCCCAATTGTTGGTTCATCTAAAAATAATAACGGCGGATTATGAATTAATGCTGCCGCTAATTCACAACGCATTCTTTGACCAAGAGATAACTTTCGCACTGGCTTATCTAATAAAGGACCAATATCTAACGTTTCAATCACGTGCTCCATATGTTCTTTATACTGAGCATCTGATACACCGTACACTTTTTTTAATAAACGAAACGACTCTTGTACAGCAATATCCCACCAAAGTTGCGAGCGTTGACCGAAAACAACACCAATTGTTCTTACAAATTCTTCTCTCTGCTTATGCGGATTCATCCCATTTACTAAAATTTCTCCTGATGTCGGCGTCAAAATCCCAGTAAGCATTTTAATTGTCGTTGATTTACCGGCACCATTCTCACCAATATACCCAACCATTTCACCTTGTTTCACAGTAAAAGATACATCATTTACTGCTGGTACTATTTTATAATTACGATTTAATAAATCGCGAAATGCACCCTTTAAACCCGGACGACTTGAATAGGCTGTAAACTCTTTACGTAACCCTTGTACCTCAATTACCGATTTCATAACCGGACCCCCTTCCTAAATGTCACAACGAATAGTTTACCCAACTGCCTTCTCTATCACAAACAATACGTCTTTTCGAAAAACATGTTAGAATAATACATAGATTTTTGTAAGGAGATGAATTGTAGTGAAATTCACAAAATCAGAAGCATTACATAAAGAAGCTTTAGAACATATCGTTGGCGGCGTTAATAGTCCTTCTCGTTCTTTTAAAGCAGTTGGCGGCGGCGCTCCTGTTGCTATGGAACGTGGAAAAGGTGCTTATTTCTGGGATGTAGACGGAAATAAATATATCGATTATTTAGCAGCATACGGTCCTATTATTACTGGACATGCTCACCCGCACATTACAAAAGCAATTACAACAGCCGCTGAAAACGGTGTACTTTACGGAACACCAACAGCACTAGAAGTAAAATTCGCGAAAATGTTAAAAGAAGCAATGCCTGCATTAGATAAAGTCCGCTTCGTAAACTCTGGTACTGAATCAGTAATGACAACAATTCGTGTCGCTCGTGCTTACACAGGCCGCACAAAAATTATGAAATTTGCTGGTTGTTACCACGGTCATTCTGATTTAGTACTTGTAGCAGCCGGATCTGGCCCTTCTACGCTAGGAACTCCTGACTCAGCCGGTGTACCACAAAGTATCGCTCAAGAAGTTATTACCGTTCCATTTAATAATGTAGAAACTTTAAAAGAAGCATTAGATAAATGGGGACATGAAGTAGCAGCTATCCTTGTAGAACCGATTGTTGGAAACTTCGGTATTGTAGAGCCAAAACCTGGCTTCCTTGAGAAAGTAAATGAGCTTGTCCATGAAGCTGGTGCATTAGTAATTTATGATGAAGTTATTACTGCTTTCCGCTTTATG
This sequence comes from Bacillus thuringiensis, assembly GCF_022095615.2. NCBI lineage: Bacteria > Bacillati > Bacillota > Bacilli > Caryophanales > Bacillaceae > Bacillus > Bacillus thuringiensis. The sequence continues at coordinate 517,465 of NZ_CP155559.1, read as the reverse complement.
TACGGTGGTGCTCAAGACTTACTTGGCGTAACACCAGACTTAACTGCGCTTGGTAAAGTGATCGGCGGCGGACTTCCAATTGGCGCTTACGGTGGTAAGAAAGAAATTATGGAACAAGTTGCCCCGCTTGGACCTGCATACCAAGCAGGTACAATGGCAGGAAACCCTGCTTCTATGGCATCAGGTATCGCTTGCTTAGAAGTACTTCAACAAAAAGGCGTATACGAGAAATTAGATGAACTTGGCGCTATGCTTGAAAAAGGTATTTTAGAGCAAGCTACAAAACATAACATCGATATTACACTAAACCGCCTAAAGGGTGCATTAACTGTATACTTCACGAGAAATACAATTGAAGATTACGATGCAGCCAAAAATACAGATGGTGAAATGTTCGGTAGATTCTTCAAACTTATGCTTCAAGAAGGTATTAATTTAGCACCATCTAAATATGAAGCATGGTTCTTAACGACAGAACATACAAAAGAAGATATCGAATATACAATTGAAGCTGTTGGAAGAGCATTTGCTACTTTAGCAGACAATAAATAATACTGTCATTACAAGGAAAAAAGAAAGCTTACCTTTCTTTTTTCCTTTTTTCTATTTCATAAATCCCGCATTAATAGTATAATTATTCATAATTATCTGTTTTATATTCTTTTAGATCGTTATTATCTCTGTGTACAAGGTGATTTACACCTTAAATAGTAAGATTATTCAATCTTTTACAAGAGGGGGGATTGACGGATGCTCAATAAAAAAAATACATGGACACCGTCTTTATTTCGAGATTATAAAAATGCAGAACATGATGCGTGTGGAATCGTTTCCGTTATGGAGAAACGAAAAATTGCCACGAAAGAAAACATTGATCTTTGCATACAATCACTAGTCAAAATGAATCATCGAGCTGGTTTCATTAATGGTGAAGGAGATGGTATCGGAATTCACATTGATGTCCCAAAAGCACTTTGGAATGAAAAGCTGAAAAATAACGGATACAATCCAACGATTGTGGATCATCCCCACTTTATCGTTGGACATTTTTTTCTAAATAAAAACGCAAATATAGTTAATTTAAAAAATCATATTCGTACGCAATTAAATAATGAAAGTTTTACTATTATTTTTGAAAGTGATGATGTAATAAATTCCGATGCACTCGGTCCACTTGGTAAACAGGAAGAACCTTTATTTTGGCAAGTTGCCCTTATCGCAGAAAATGAAGTTAAAAATATTGAGCAAACATTATTTTCAGTAACGATAAAAATAGAGGAAAATGAAGCTATTCATGTTGCTTCATTAAGTCGTGACCATGTTGTATATAAAGTTCTAGGTGCTGGGGATACACTTGTTGCCTATTACAACGATTTACAACATCCACTTATCGCTTCAACTATGACACTAGGACATAACCGCTATTCTACTAATACATTATCTAATTTTTTTCGTGTACAACCATTTAGCGTTCTCGGACATAATGGTGAAATTAACACAATTGCAAAATTACGTGATCAAGCTGACATGATTCATGTTCCACTTACTGCTGGGGGCAGTGACTCCCAAGATTTAAACCGCACCTTAGAAACTCTACTTGTTCAATACGACTACAGTTTATTTGAAGCAATGGATATACTATTCCCACCAATTATTAATGAAATGAAACTTTATGAACCGCATTTACAAGATTTATATACGTATATACGTGAAGCTTGGGGCCATTTTGCGCAAGGTCCAGCTGGTATTATTTCACGTTATAAAGATGAGGCTGTTTTCAGCGTTGATTCCCTTGGACTACGACCAGTGTGGAAAGTAGAGACAGCGAGTTCTTATGTTTTCTCTTCTGAACCTGGAGTTGTATCACCAACTGAATATGTAGCAGAACCAAAACCACTCGCTCCTGGAGAAAAGGTCGGTCTAAAGTGGAATGAACAAGATGAACTTGTACTCTACGAATACGATGACTACCAAACTCAAGTATATAACCGTTTTAAAAAGCGAGTTGATACGAAAGATTATCATTTAAACTTATCTATCCCTGAAACGAAAGAAATCCCTGGATTATGTAATTCTATACAAGTCGAAACGAAACAATACGTTGCTTTTGGATGGGACCGAGAACATATTCAGCTTCTTGAACAGATGGCAACAAAAGGCGTTGAGCCAATTCGCTCACTTGGGCATGACTCACCACTTGCAGCACTCGATACTGATAGACGAAATATCGCTGACTTCATTAAGGAAAGTGTAGCCGTTGTTACAAATCCAGCAATCGATCGTGATCGAGAGGTCGAACACTTCTCCACACGAACGATACTTGGAGAGCGCCCAAGTTTATTACGCGGTGCTAAACAGCCATTTGTAGTTGAGATGCTTTCCCCCATTATTTTAGAAGGAAGTGTAGCACAATCTATTACAGAGGAATTACACACAATTACGTACGAACAACTTATACAGCTATTCAATACCCATAGCTCTATCGCTACAATCTCTGCTACATTCAGTCCGACAGAAACTTTACAATGCGCCTTAAATCGAATTAGTTCTGAAGCGATAAAGGCCGTGAACGATGGAGCTACCATACTATTAATAGACGATGCCAACGCTCATCTAAATGAACGCTTATGGATTGATCCGCATTTAGTTACCGCTAAAGTACATCAAGTATTAAGCGAAAATAAATTACGCCGAAACTGCTCTCTCGTTATACGTTCTGGTGCCCTTCGCTCCTTACATGATATCGTCACACTGTATGGATTAGGAGCAGATAGTATAAATCCATATTTATTATTTGCAACCGTAAATGATGGGACAAAAACACCCATTACGAATTTATATCATGCTCTTAATAAAGGACTGGAAAAAGTCATTTCCACAATTGGAATTCATGAATTGCGTGGTTACGGTCGCCTCTATTCTTCTATCGGATTACATGAGGAAATCGCAAATATATTACAAATTACGAATTTCCTCGGTTCAAATGATTTAGCTTTTTCTCTTGAGTCACTTGCTGAAGATGCACAAATGCGAGCAGATGATTATAACAATCCTAAAGTTAGAATGCGCAAATCTTTTCATATATTCCCGCGAATTTGGAAAGCAATCGGCGATGTCGCAAAAGGAAACTCTTATGATGATTACCGTGAAAAGTTAAGTGAATTAGAAGAAAATAACCCAATCGCAATTAGACACCTTGTTCAAACGAAACAAACACAACATGTAATTCCCGCTGAAGAAGTATCCATCAGTATCCAAAACCATAATTTACCATTTATTATCAGTTCCATGTCATTCGGTTCTCAAAATGAAGTCGCCTTTCGCGCATATGCAGAAGCGGCCGATCAGCTAAATATGATTAGTTTAAACGGTGAAGGCGGAGAAATTAAAGATATGATTGGAAAGTATCCGCATACACGTGGACAACAAGTTGCATCTGGGCGATTTGGCGTAAACGCCGAACTACTAAATTCATCAAACTTAATTGAAATAAAAATCGGTCAAGGTGCAAAGCCTGGTGAAGGTGGACATTTACCAGGTTCAAAAGTAACAGCCAAAATCGCTGAAGCACGTAACGCTACAATTGGCTCAGATTTAATTTCACCTTCTAACAACCATGATATTTATTCCATTGAAGATTTGGCTCAAATGATTACAGAGATTAAAACGGCTAATCAACTTGCGAAAGTAGCTGTAAAAGTCCCTGTCGTCCCTAACATTGGAACAATTGCTGTCGGTATCGCAAAAGCGGGTGCTGATTTTATTAACATTAGCGGATTTGATGGTGGTACAGGAGCTGCACGTATTCACGCATTGCAACATGTAGGGCTTCCTGTAGAAATCGGTGTGAAAGCCGCTCACAATGCTTTATTAGAAGCAAATATGAGACATAAAGTAGAAATTTGGGCTGACGGTGGTATTCGAAGTGTGAATGATGCCTTAAAAATCATGCTTCTTGGGGCAAATCGCATTGGATTTGGCACATTATCGATGATCGCAATCGGCTGTACAACTTGCCGCGGATGTCATCTAGATACTTGTCACGTTGGAATTGCAACACAAATTGAGTCTGAAGCTCAGGCGAAAGAACACGGATTACGCCGCTTCGTCCCGCGTGAATTAGAAAGCGCCGTCGCTGGATTATTACATTTATTCACCACTTTTGGCGTAGAACTAAAACGATTAACAGGAAATCTTGGTTATACAAATTTACAAGAAATTGTCGGGCGTTCCGATTTATTAGAACAAATTCGAGGCGAAAATTTATTAGACTTATGTAATTTACTACAAACGATAGAATATCCATCTGTCACAAAAACAGAATACGTACCGGAAAAACAATTTGAAACAGTTCATTCCCCTCATTCAAAAGAATTAGTAGGCGTTGGTGTAGAGCAACGCGTTATGGGTGGTCTAGAATCTTGCTATCGCGTTCGTAGTAAATTATATGAAGACACGAAGCTTGAACCACTTACATTAAAGTATACGAATGGCTCTATTCCTGGAAATGGATTAGGCGCTTACAATAGCGAGAACTTATTTATACATGTAAATGGCGGTGCACAAGATGGCATTGGTAAAACCTCCTTTGGTGGTGGTATTTATATAACGAAAGCCAAAGGAAAAGACGGCATATATTATAACGGTTCTGTCGGAAAAGGTTTTGGATACGGTGCACAAAAAGGAGCGCTATACGTGCAAGGTAACGCCGATGCTCGTGCTGGTATCCGCCTCTCTGGAGCAGACATGATAATTGGAGGGCGTATGACAAAGCCACTCCGTGAAAAAGAACAAGGGAATATAGGTGCATACTCTAATATTAAAGGTTTCGCTTTTGAATATATGACAAATGGGCGAGCGCTTGTTTTAGGGGACCCTGGCCCATGGATCTGTGCTGGTATGACTGGCGGTGTTGTTTATTTACGTCATGATTCAAGCTTAGGTTTAACAGAACAGGCTTTAAAAAGAAGAATCGCAAAAGGAGCAAATGTTACATTACAGCCAATTAGTAAAAATGGTGTGCAAGATGTGACTGAGTTATTGCTAGATTACATTCGTGTCTTAAATGAGCATGAGCAATACGAGGAAGTTGCTTTATTAACACCGTTACTCGATGATATGCAGCAACAGTTTTTTGAAATTATCCCGAAAAAAGAGCAGGCTGACCCGTCTATCTCAACAGAGTGATATACTTAACCTTCATTTTCAAGAATGAATTGACGAAGTACACTTCTCATAGTAATCTATAGTAACAATTTGAAACCTGCTGAAATTCAGCAGGTTTTTTTACTAAAAATTGATGTTTAAAAAGAATTAGGAAAAAGTATAAAATGAATCTTAATTTCTTATTAACGTCACTAAAATATCACTTGCTAACATATTGTAATGAATGTATAGTATCATGTTGTACATTCATTATGACAAGAGAAAGGATCTTATTAAGGGTATGAAACTTGGTGCTCGCATTTTAAAAACGGGTATTGCCATCACATTAGCTTTATTTGCTTGTATTTTACTTCAATTACCGAGTCCAGTATTTGCCGGAATCTCAGCTATATTCGCTGTTCAACCGTCTGTATACCGCTCGTATTTAACAGCTCTTGAGCAAATTCAAGCAAACGTCATTGGTGCGGTATTCGCTATCGTATTTGCTACTGCTTTTGGACATAATCCTTTTATTATTGGATTAACATGTATATTAGTAATTGCGCTTACGTTACAATTACGATTAGAAAACACAATATCAATTGCTTTAGTAACAGTTATCGCCATTATGGAGTATCAGGGCGAAGATTTCTTTAGTTTTGCCTTACTTCGCTTTGCGACGATTATGATTGGAATTATTGCGGCTTCACTTGTAAATTTAGTGTTTATGCCGCCAAAATACGAAACAAAGCTATATCATCGTATCGTTGATAATACAGAAGAAATTGTAAAATGGATTCGAATGAATAGCAGGCAAGCTTCTGATTTTACAACGCTAAAAACTGATATTGATCGTATGAAAGAAAAAATGATCAAACTAAACCATTACTATTTGCTGTATAAAGAAGAAAGAAGCTACACGAAAAAAGTAAAGTTCGCAAAAATTCGTAAGCTCGTTTTATTCAGACAAATGTTAGCGACGACAAGCCGTGCTTTAAGTACGTTAAAATCATTACACCGTACTGAAAATGAACTGCGCTATATGCCAGAAGAATTTCAGGAATCTATCCAAAACGAACTTGACTCATTAACCCATTACCATGAACAAGTTTTATTAAAATTTATTGGTAAAGCAAAAAAACAACAATCCGTTGAAATGCTTGATGAAGTTGAAACAGGTAAACAAGAATTAATTGATATCTTTATGGATTATCAAAACAAAGACGATGAGGAAGCGTATAAAACATGGTTACACCTCTTCCCTCTTATTTCTGCCATTATTAACTATAGTGAAGAAGTAGAGCATTTAGATTTACTTGTGGATAGCTTCTACACATACCATAAACCAGAAGCAGAACTCCAAATCGAAGATAAAAAAGAAGACGAATAAAGAAAACAGCTCCTTTTACGCTAAAGGAGCTGTTTCTGTTATATGTTGAAGTTGATATAAATTATAATAAAATCCTCTTTTTTTCATTAATTCTTCATGAGAACCTGTTTCTTTAATTTCACCATCTTCAATGTAAATTATCGTATCCACATGTGTAATCGTCGCCAATCGATGTGCGATTATGATCGTCGTCCGATCAGCAGCTAACGTCTGAAGCGCCTGCTGAATATGCCGTTCATTTTCTAAATCTAAAGCGGAAGTTGCCTCATCTAATATAAGTAACGATGGATTCTTTAGAAACACTCTTGCAATCGCTACACGTTGCCTTTGCCCACCAGATAGCTTCACACCCCGTTCCCCAACGACAGTATCATAACCATCAGGTAACTCTATAATAAAATCATGAATTTGCGCAGCTTTGGCAGCTGAAATCACTTCTTCCTCTGTAGCTTTCGGATTTCCATATAAAATATTTGCCCCGATTGTATCACTAAATAACAAATTATCTTGCAGTACAATTCCAATATGACTACGTAAATTTCTCATATCATACTTTCTAACATCTATCCCATCTATATAAACTGCCCCTGAAGAAACATCATAGAAACGCGGGATTAAACTAGCAAGAGATGACTTCCCTCCCCCACTTGCCCCTACAAGTGCTACCTTCTCTCCTGGCAACATTGTTAACGAAAGGTTATGCAATATCTCTTTTTCATCTGAATTGTAACGAAAAGATACATGATCGAATATCACTTCACCATTCAATTTTGTCGTTTGTACCGCACTTGGCACATTGACAATATCGTATTTTTCATCTAACAATTCAAACACTCGATCCATCGATGCGAAAGACTGTGTTAATGTTGTAGAGGAATTAACAAGACGGCGAAGCGGACTATACAAACTATCCATATATCCAACAAACGCAACCATAGTCCCTAATGTTAATTGCCCCTGAATTACTTCATATGCTGCAAAACCGATTACAAGTAACGGGCCTAAATCGGTTAACGTATTCACTACTGAAAATGTCCTTGCAGTCCAACTCGTATGCGTTAACGCTTTCGTCAAAAATTCATTATTTCTTTTTTCAAACTGCTTACCTTCATACTCTTCTAATGCAAAGCTACGCGTCACTTGCATCCCCTGAATACGTTCATGTAAATACCCTTGCATCGTTGCTAAAGCTTGCGAACGCTCTTTCGTTAATTTTCGAAGACGCCCGAAAAAATATTTCACTGCCACTACATAAATAGGCAAAATTAATAACGCAACAAATGTTAATTTTATATTCATAGAAAACATAACAATAATAGCAATTGCAATTGTTGCCGTATCTAGCCAAACATTCATCAAACCAGTAATTACAAAATCCTTTGTTTGTTCTACATCATGGATTACACGTGAAATAAGCTCCCCTGTTTTTGTATTCGAATAATAGCGTAAACTCAACTTTTGTAAATGACCAAAAATATGTTTTCGTAAATCATATAATATTGTGTTTGCGATACGCTGCGCGAAATATTGACGATAATATTCAATTGGCGGTCTTACTACAGCAAAAATAAAAAAAGCAATCCCAACAGCGGTTACTAATTGGGACGTTTTATCTTGAAGTGATCCTCCACCTTGAATTACATCATCGATAATATATTTTAATAACCACGGCATAATAAGCGGGATGCCGAATTTAACTAGACCAATCATAATCGTAATAGCAATAAGCCATCGATATGGTTTAACAAATTGCAAATATCTTTTTATACCTTGCACATAATCCCCCCTCTAATAGGACAAACCTGCCGGGAAATCCCCTGCAGGTTTGTTTTAATTTCTGTACATTAAATATCTTTCATACCACATATCTACGAAATCTGGCGCGAATGGCCCTTTTCTCTGATGAATCCATTGTGTTAATTGTGCTACATTTCGTTTTAAAATAGTATCAATAACAGGTGGATATTGCATAATTTGACTATGCTTCTCATACTCATCTTCATCTAAAAGCGTATATGTCATATCTGGATACACTTTAATATCTAAATCATAATCAATGTACTTTAATGCTTCAGAATCATATGCAAAAGGTGAGCCTAAATTGCAATAATAGTATACTCCCTCTTCTCTTAACATCCCAATCACATTAAACCAATAGTTTGCATGAAAATAACAAATTGCTGGTTCACGAGTAATCCATGTTCGGCCATCCGATTCTGTCACTACTGTACGATCATTTGCTCCGATCACAAGGCTCTGTGTTCCTTTTAAAATTGTTGTCTCTTCCCACATTCTATGAATGGAGCCATTATGTTTATAACTATGTATTTGTACTCTTTCTCCTTCTTTGGGAAATCCCATATATGCTCCCTTCTTTCAACTGCAAATGCCCTTTGAACTGCACCCACTTTTTTTCTATTATAACTTTTTTGTCGAAATTTTAAAACTAAAGCGACAAGACTCTATTTTTCACACTGAATACCATATCCCTAATCTCCTTAGGCGACGGGGCCTTCGCTGAATGATTTACAAACGAGGAAATAGAAAAAGCCCTTCCTTATTTCTATCTAAAGAAGGACCTTTCACCAGAGGGTAACAATATGTCTTATCCTAAACTCGAAATCATTTTTTCAGTTTCAAAAGATTGAATTACACTATTTGTTTGCTCTTCAAATTTCTCATGTAACAGTTTTAATGCTAATTCTGTTCTATATATTTCTTGGCGGATAAAATGTAATTCCTTTTTATCGCACGTATCTTTTTCGCTCATTTCAATTTGCTGATACTTCTCTAGATGAGCTTGTAACTTTAACAACTCATCCATCGTTTCTAATTGCTCTCCTACCAACTTATCAAAATCGTTCATTACTTACCCCCTTTTGGACTTATTTATCAGTTATTATTCCTCATTACATATTTCTAATCTTTAACTTCCTTCTCCTTTGACTACATTTGTTGACTTATTAGAAGTTATGTCGTTCACTTTATTTTCATTACCATGATCCAGGCACAAAGAAAACACTTCTCCCGAATTAGAGAAGTGTTTTTCTTTCATTACTGATTTGAACTAGAAGATTGTGATTGTTTTGCAGCTGATTGTGCATTTTGTTTTTTCACAGCATGCACATCTGTTTCAGTTGCAAATTCTGTACCATAACTAGTGTTTGCACTTTGTGCGCCAGAAGCTTGTGCTTTCTTTGCTTCTGATTGTGCGTTTGCTTGTTTTACTGCTTGTGCATTTGTTTCAGTCGCAAACTCTGTACCGTAACTAGCATTTGTACTTTGAATGCTAGCACCCGAAGTTGCTTTGTTATAACCTTGTTGTTTTTTACTCATCTTTCTCACCTCCACAACCAATAATGTAACCAATTCCTTTAGAAGCTATCCGTAATTTTCTTTTGAAAAAATTCCGCATATATCTCTTATCACTCATTCAAACTACAGATGATGGAGGTGGAAATATGTACACTGGACGTGATATGACTGAACTAACGATGCTTTCAAAAAATGAATGGAGAGAAGATGAATTAGCTCATTTTCATCATTCATTACAACAGATTCTTCCCTATTTAAACGCAGAAGGACAAAGTATTTATAAAGAAATTGTTATAGAAATTGAATCAAGAGGCGGCTTACAAGAAGGTAAAGCTAGTTGGACTCATGGGACAAAAATTTCTTACGATTAAAAAAGTGTTCCCTAAATAGGGAACACTTTTTTATTTATTGCATTGTAATTTTCTCAACGCAATTCTCATAAATCGTACGATGCGATTTCGAGAAAGGTAACTGCTCAAATGCTTCTTTCGATACAAATTTCAATGTATCTGTTTCAACAATATCACCAGTTACTTTTCCATAAAATACGAATATATCCCAAGTACGATGTGTAAACGTATGTTGTACATTCATTGCGTATTCTTCAATAGAAATCGAGAGCTCAAATTTTTCTTTCATATAATCTGTAAGCTGTTCCTTCTGATTTCGAATCCCTTCGCCAAGTTCGGCATTCGGAAACTCCCACATGTTAGCTAATAGTCCAGTACTTGGACGTTTATTAATGACGTAACGACCATCTTCCGTTTGAAGCACCCCTGCAACAATCGGTACCATTGTAGGAGCCTTCGCTTTACTTTTTACTGGTAATTCCTTTTGAACACCTTCAGCATATCCTCGGCAATGCTCACGTACCGGACAAAGTAAGCAAGATGGATTTTTTGGAATACAAATTAGTGCACCTAATTCCATCAAACCTTGATTAAAATAAGATGGATTTTCAGCCGAAATAATTTCACGCACAATCTCTTCAAACACTTTTCTAGTTTTCGGTTTTGCAATGTCATCCCATACTGATAAAATACGAGATAATACACGCATAACATTTCCATCAACTGCCGGCTCTGGTATACCATATGCGATACTTAAAATAGCACCTTTTGTATAGGGGCCGACTCCTTTTAATTTTTCGATTTTCTTTACATCACTCGGTACTATCCCGCCGTATACTTCTTTTACCTCTTTTACTGCCGCATGTAAATTACGTGCCCTAGAATAATATCCTAAACCTTCCCATGCTTTTAATACTTCTTCATCATCAGCGTTTGCCAAAGCTTCTAGAGTAGGAAACTTCCCCATAAAATTCGCGTAATATGGTTTTACAGCTTCTACCCTCGTTTGCTGCAACATAATTTCCGAAACCCAAACGCGGTATGGATCTTTATTTTTACGCCACGGTAAGTCGCGTTGCTCTTTTTCAAACCAACCAATTAAATCATTTTGAAACTGCTCTATGTTAAAATTATTTAATATTTCAAGTGTCAAACTTGATCCCCCTCATTTTTTTGCATATAAGTACTATTATAAAGATTTTAGGAAAAAATTTAAGTAAGATGACATAGGAAATAGAAGGCAAAGGACTTGAGGTATCGAATAAAAAGAGTTACATTAATAAAAAACGGAGGTGGATTTCTATGGACACAGCCACTCACCTTGTTATGGGCGTTACTCTAGGCAGTTTGGCCACGTTAGATCCAGCCATAGCACAAAGTGATATTGGGCCACAAGCAGTTATGCTTGCTGCAATTGCCGGTTCCAATATTCCTGACATCGATACAGTTTTAAAATTGCGTAATAACGCTAAATATATAAGAAATCATCGCGGGATTACTCATTCCATTCCTGCAGTGATTCTTTGGTCATTCCTTATAAGTGGCATCTCTTTCGCCTTCTTTTCAGACGCTCCATATTTGCATCTACTACTTTGGTCATTTATTGCAGTCTTTCTTCATGTCTTTGTAGATATTTTCAATGCCTATGGTACCCAGGCATTACGTCCCTTCACAAAAAAATGGGTAGCGCTCGGCATCATTAATACATTTGATACCGTCATTTTCTTTATCCACCTACTCGCGATTGCTTGTATGCTTGTAGGTTCCCATAAAGGGTATACTGCCTTAGCGGCGTATATATTGATGATTATTTACTATATCGGACGGATTATGATGCATAGAAACATACGTAGCGTCGTATATAAACGTTTCAATCATGTGGAGAAAATAATCATTTCCCCTTCTTACAGATTTTATCATTATCATTTAGCAATCGTTACAACTGATTATTACTACGTTGCTAGATGGCATCGTGGTAACATCATGATATATGATAAGTTCGACCGGGTACCGTTCCCAGATAACGCTATTATGCGCGCAGCTAAACAAGATGAAAACATCTCAGCATTTCTATCTTTCTCCCCTGTGTATCGCTGGGACATTTTCGATTATGATCATTATTACGAAGTTCGCTTCATTGATTTGCGCTATCGCAGTAAAGATTATTATCCATTCGTTGCAATCGTTCAACTCGACCACAATTTAAATATTATTAATTCCTATACAGGATGGATTTTTAGTGAAGAAAAACTTCGAAAAAAACTGGAATTACTTCCACATTAAAAAAAGCGACTTAAGTCGCTTTTTTTAATGTTTCAAATGATCTTCTTGATTGATTAAATGGCTATATTTCGGATTATTTGTACGCATTTCATGGAGGCGACCTCCATGATTATTAATCCATGTTCGTACCACTTGTTCAGTCATTTCATCACCTTGATAACGACCTGATTTAGCATAAGTTGTTTGAAAGTCTTCCCACAATAATTCAACCCACGCACGAGCTTGTGCGTAAGAAAGTTTGTCATTTTTGTCTAATAATTCTTTTGTTAATGTTTCGTGAATATCATTCATGTTCTATTCTCCTTTTACCTATTTATTCCCTTAATTTCTAAAGGATAGTTTCTTCTATTTTGCACATTCTATAAGTGATACTTCTTAAAGAGGTATCAACTGATGATGAGGAGGGCGTTCGCAATGGGTAAACAAGCCGAATTTTGGTCTGAGTCAAAAAACAACAGCAAAATCGATGGTCAGCCGAAAGCGAAATCACGCTTCGCTTCGAAACGACCTAACGGCACAATTAACACGCACCCACAAGAACGTATGCGTGCTGCAAATCAGCAGGAAGAATAGTACAGGTACAACCTAAAAAATTAACTTCCTACACGAGGTGATAAAGATGAGCTACCGTGATCGCTTAGATAGTCGTTCTGAATTATTTAACCATACGTGGACTCGTCCGAAACATGCAAAAGCGCAAGTTAACGGACAGACGCAACAAACCCAGTCTCTCATTATACTGGCGAATGAATGTAAAAAACGCCAATTTTAGAATCTCCTATCTCCTGTAACGCCTACCAAAGATGAAAACCAGAGAGATATTCGCTCTCTGGTTTTCATTTTTCTTGCAATAAAGAAATCGGTATTCCAATCTCTTCATTATTATTTTGCTTATGTCCCCAAGCAAATACCCCGTTGAAATACGTAATTTCAAATAATATACCAGGTTCTTCTACTAATTCATATGTCTCACCAATATGAAATTTGTTTATATCAGTCATATAAGCACGAGCCATTGCCATCTTTCGCATTAATACATCGAACTCATTTACAACACCAAGTTGCTCTGCCTTTATTGCTTGCTCTTTCAAAACCCCAATTTCTTCCCTTAGCTCATGTGGTGTCATTTCACTGTAGCGCTTTGGCATATTCATCTTATTCCCTCATCCCTCTTCACGTTTCATCTGCAAAAATATCTCTATCTCATCAATAGAGAACCCTTTGCGATATAACGCTTGTTTCATCTTATTTTCGAATGTCCATCCATCATATTTCTTATATTTCTCATAATATTTATTCCCATGATAGTGTAACGCTTCTTGTTGCTGTTCGTCATCTTTTTCGTCTTTCAATTCTTCCAAACAAATTTGAATCACATCTCTAGAATATCCTTTACGAACAAGCATTTCGTCTAACTTTAGCTTCATTTGTAAAAAGGAATGCTTTTGATAAGACCTTTTCTTCTTTTCTATAAGAAGTAAAGCATTCTCAATTTGCTTTTCCTTCGGATATTCTTGTAAACTATGTGTAATGATTAGATCCTGAACACCTTTATTTAATAACTCTCTTTTAATAACAGTTGGACCCTTTCGATTCACATTACTTTGCGTTCGCGTATATAAAACAGCGTACTCTTTATCATTAATATATCGATCATGTAATAATTTCGAAACGACTTCAGAGATGACGGCCTGTCCCACTTCTTTTTTTCGTAAATAGTCTTCTACTTCTTTTTTTGTTCTCATTTGATAGGATAGATAGGAAATTGCTTGTAAATATGCTTTTTGTACCTCTTCATTGTATAAAATATTTCCTAACGCTATTTCATCAATTTCTAACCCTTTTTGTAATCCATGTTTCATTAAGATTACTTGATCCACACTAAATCCGTACTCTTCACCTTGACCTTTATCAATATAAATATTAAACCGTTCTTTTGATCGTTTTTGCACTTCTATTTTTGTAATGACAGCCATACTCTCACCTCTCTATTATTTTAACATAGTCAAGGAACGTTTTTGCTTTTCAAGAATATATATAATGAGGAGGAACTAATTGTGAGAATCGCAATTTCTGGTGGTACCGGCTTTATCGGTAAATACCTTTCTACTTTTTTTATTCAAAAAGGATATAATGTTTACATTCTTACTCGAAACAAAACTACTGAAACTTCATCGCCTAACCTTCAATATGTACAATGGACACCAGATTTACAAACCTTCCCCCTCTCTTCTATCGATGTAGTTATTAATCTAGCTGGAGAGTCTATTAATAGTAGATGGACAAAGAAACAAAAGGAATCCATTTTAAATAGTAGAATTCAAACAACAAAAGGACTCATTAAACAATTGCAAACACTTGGTACAAAGCCAAATACATTTATTAACGCAAGTGCTATTGGATACTATGGAACGTCTGAAACTGAGTCTTTTACAGAACAGCATGAAATTCCTGGAAATGACTTTTTAGCAAATACAGTATATTCATGGGAACAAGAAGCATCTAAAGCACGCTCTCTTGGAATGCGAACAATCTACGCAAGACTTGGAGTTGTATTAGGCGCAGATGGAGGAGCTCTTCCAAAAATGCTACTCCCCTATCAATTCTATATCGGAGGTACAATTGGATCTGGAAACCAATGGTTATCATGGATTCATATTGACGATGTCGTTCGCCTGATTGATTTCATCATACACAAAGAAGAAATTGATGGACCTTTTAACATCACAGCCCCCCTGCCTATAAGAATGAAGGAATTTGGAGAAACCATTGCAACTATAATGAAAAAACCTCATTGGTTACCTGTCCCTTCATTTATGCTTCACACTTTATTGGGTGAGATGAGTATACTTGTACTAGAAGGACAACGTGTATTACCTAGTAAAGCAATTGAACATGGATATCAATACACATTTCCGACAATAGACCATGCATTACAAAATATACTTTCGCATACAATGTAGTACTTCTAAAACACAGTTTTACAGGGTCCCCTTTCAAAACTTTCATTTTCTAGAATCCGGAGCATTATTACACAAATAATCTTTCAGTTACTTTCCCTTAAATTCCATTAACATTGTAAAGTAACAGAAATGAGGTACCTATGAAAATATTGCTCAAACAAGCCATCGTCTATCCTATTACATCCCAAAAATTTCAAGGGGATGTACTCGTTATAGGAGAAAGAATTGCCGAGGTCAAGCCTTCCATTCAACCTACTCAAGATATGACAGTTATAGACGCTCGTGCTCTTCATCTTTTACCTGGATTTATTGATGTCCATACTCATCTTGGTCTCTATGATGAAGGTACTGGTTGGGCTGGCAATGACGCAAATGAAACATCTGAAGTTTCAACACCACATATCCGTTCTTTAGACGGAATCCATCCTTTTGATATTGCATTTCAAGATGCTGTACAAAACGGAATCACAACTGTTCACGTTATGCCAGGAAGTCAAAACATTATCGGTGGTACTACTTGTGTAATAAAAACAGCTGGAACTTGTATTGATCATATGATTATTCAAGAACCTGCCGGCTTAAAGATTGCCTTTGGAGAAAATCCTAAAAAGGTCCATAGTAATGGAACAAAAGAATCCATAACACGTATGGGAATTATGGGGTTACTTCGGGAATCATTCTATGAAGCACAGCACTACGGACATGAAGCTGATTTTCGAATGCTTCCTATCTTAAAAGCATTACGCCGCGAAATACCTGTACGTATCCACGCTCACCGAGCAGATGATATTAGTTCTGCTCTACGCTTTGCAACAGAGTTCAATCTCGATTTACGTATTGAACATTGTACAGAAGGACACTTTATTGTTGAAGAGCTTTCGAAACACAATTTGAAGGTTTCAGTTGGCCCCACTCTTACACGCCGTTCTAAAATCGAACTTAAAAACAAAACATGGGATACTTACCATATATTATCGAAAAATGGAGTGGAAGTTTCTATAACAACAGATCACCCTTATACCCCAATTCAATATTTAAATGTTTGTGCTGCTGTCGCAGTAAGAGAAGGATTAGACGAAAAAACTGCACTAGAAGGAATCACTATATTTCCAGCACGAAATTTACGTTTAGAGGATAGAATTGGAAGCATTGAGGTTGGAAAAGACGCCGATCTCGTGTTATGGACTCATCATCCTTTCCATTATTTAGCCAAGCCTGTACTAACCATGATTGATGGAAAAATAATTTACAAAAAAAATAAAAAAAACTAGTTTATTTTTTTGACTAGATAAAGTATTATACGATTATAAACTGAATGAAACCATAATCAATTTGTGTCGTGATTATCATTTTCAAATTGATGAATGGGGAAGGCAAATGGTGCGCCACCAGCGTTAGACACTGGTTCTAGTGGGTTCGATTCCCACCCCGAAATTTTTTAAAGATTGATATAAAAATTTCGAGGGTGGGGTGTTTTTTCGTCATGCTACCCTCGTGTGAGGAGGAGTTAGTATGTTGAAAAAACGCGACTTACACGACAGCCACGTTCTATACGAGTTAATGGTGGACCCAGCTGTCTTCCCTTTTGTGCGTCAAAAGGCTTATTCTTATGAGGAGTATTTATTTTTAACGAAACAAACGATTGAAGCTGAAGAGCGTGGGGAATTAATTTCACGCACAATTTTAGATGAATGGGGTAACCCTATCGGAACAATTACTTTATTTGATGTGCAAGAAAAAGCCGGGTTTCTTGGAACATGGCTTGGCAAACCATATCATGGAAAAGGCTATAATAAATTGGCGAAAGATTCATTTTTTAGCGAACTTTTCTATGAATTAGATATTGAAACAATATTTATGCGTATTCGTAAAATAAATATTCGTTCTATTAAAGCTGCCGAAAAACTACAATATGTAAATCTAGCAAACGAAACAAGAAAAGCCGTTTATGATGAAATTAACGCAAATGAAGAAGTATATAACTTATATGAAATTCCAAAAGATCAATATACACTTGCTACAATGCGAGATACAACGTTCCAAGATGCTCACCAATTAAAAGAAGCATAATCTAAATTTTTAGAAAAAATAATTAATCATTAACATTTTGCCATATACGTATATCACCCCATGTCTTTGGAAACGATAGATAGTGACTTTAGGACACGAGGTGATTTGTAATGGATAAAAAGAAACGTGACAAAGCAAAAAATACATTATCTAGTACACAAGAGGTTCTCTACCAACGAGAATTTCGCAAAGCAGATCGCGCAGCGGGTTATCGCTCGAAAAGTATTTAAAGTGAGAATGAATAATTAGAAGTTTTCCCCCCTAATTATTCATTCTCATTACATATTTTTTCTACGTGATAGAATAGACAAAAAAGGTTCCTTATAAATAAGGAACCTTTTTTGTGTGGATAACGTTATCCACACAATTTATAGAATTGTGAATAAATTAAACGAACCCTTCACAAGTTTATATGTTGTAACGCATAGTAAATGTTAGAATTGTGGATAGTTTTCTAAAAATTGTGGACAATGTGGATATAGTTGTTAATATTTTGACTTTACTGTTCAATGAAAGCGTAATCTTCATGTGGATAAGTTACTACTTTATCTTATAAAACAATAAAGAACCCTCTTTAAACATATAAAAGAGGGTTTCATATTAAGTAAATAATTGTGCAAGAGCAGGTGATTTAATAGGTATATGATTCGGCTCTACATGATTTTCTGCCAAAATTGTATCCACAATATGACCAGCTGGCTCCGGACGATAAATGCTTTTCATCGCTTCTTTCATTTGAAGAAGCTTCATATCATCTTGTAATAACGCCTCTGTCTTTGCAAAAACCTCACTATCATCACGAATGACAACTGCAGCTCCTTTTCTTTCAAAGTACATCGCATTTTCATTTTCTTGTCCTGGAACAGGCTTATATAAAATGACAGGTACTTGCAATGCTGCCGCTTCACTTAACGTAATACCGCCCGGCTTCGTAATCATACAAGAAGTAACACGGAATAATTCATCGATATTTTCAACATAACCAAATACTTTTAATGCATCAGGATTTTTTTCCTGAACCCCTAATAAATCCTGTTTTAACGCTTCATTTTTCCCACAAACGACAACTACTTGTAAATCAGGTACTGACATAAATGATTGGCATAGTTCTTTTACACTTCCTAATACCCCATGAGCACCTGCTACAATTAGTAAAATCTTTTTATTCTTACATAACTGATATTTATTATATATAATGTCTGGATTGATCTTCAGCTCAAAACTACTACGAATCGGAATTCCAGTTTCAACAATTTGCTCCGCGGGCACACCAATATCAATCATAATTTTTTTTACGTGATCAGTTGCTACAAAATAACGATCTACTTCCCGATGAATCCATATTTTGTGCACACAAAAATCCGTTAATACGTTATACACAGGAATTGAAATACCTGTTTGCTTTTTTAACTCTGGTACAGCTATGATCGGAAAAGTATTAATAACAATATCCGGTTTCTCTACTTGTAAAAGTAATTTCAAACGTTTTCTTCCAAAGTTCGCATACCAAGATGCTATTTTTTTATCATAAATTTTTTCTACGCCATAATAAAACAAGCGATATAATTCTTTTCCTATTGTATAACTTTTTAAATATAAATATTTTGTAATATCGGTTATAACTGGATGTGATTCTCCGAACAAATCGCATACAATTACATCTTCAATTCCTTTTTGGCGAAATGTTTGTTCTAATGTTTTCGCTACTTGCACATGACCATTACCGTAATGTGCAGTTAATATTAAAACCTTGGGGTTTTTTATCAAACAAATCCACTCCTAGCTTATTGTTTCTCCATATTGCATATACGACAATAGGAAAAACATTTTCCTTAAAAATTACATAAACAGATTCTAATACTTCTCTTTCAGCTATGTACCTGTCGTGGATATGCAAAGCATATAAGATTGACCCCTTAATCCTATCTGTGCTCATATCTTTACATTATACTTTCCTATAAGAGCTTTCGCAATAACTTACAAATGTTCTCTATTCCATGATACTCACTCTTTTACTTCTTAATTCTTTTTACTATTTTGATTTCCCTTTACAATTATGTAAATTTCTCCACTTATTCCTTACAAAAATATGGATATTCTATTTTCAGTATACTCTTTTCTATATACATACTCTAGGTTTTATTGTAAAGAAAGCAAAAAGCCTAACCCAATATTTGGATTAGACTGCTTGTAAAATATGTCTTGCTTGTTCTACATTTTTTTCAGTAGGTGGTTCTACATTCGCAAGTGGATACTTATGTCCAAGTGCTTCCCATTTATATACACCAAGCTTATGGTACGGTAGCACTTCAACTTTCTGAACATTAGATAGACTTTGAATAAAGCTAGATAATTTTTGTAGATCCTCTTCATTATCCGTAATACCAGGAACTAATACGTGTCTTACCCAAATCGGTTTATTTTTATCCGATAAATAACGAGCAAATTGTAAAATATGTTCATTTGGTCTCCCTGTTAATTTACGATGTTTCTTTGAATCAATATGTTTCAAATCCAATAAAACTAAATCTGTGTAATCCATTAAAGTATCTAGCTTATTTTGGAATTCTGGTTCTTCAGAATAACAACCACCCGAGGAATCAATTGTTGTATGGATTCCAACTTCCTTACATTTCTTAAATAATTCAATTAAGAAATCTAGCTGTAATAATGGTTCACCACCACTAACTGTTATACCGCCTCTAGAAGCTTCAATAAAAGGAAGGTAACATGTCACATCCTGCATTACTTCTTCAACTGTTATTTCGTTTCCTTTACCGATCTCCCACGTATCAGCATTATGACAATATTGACAACGTAATAAACACCCTTGTGTAAATATGACATAACGAATTCCTGGGCCATCAACAGTACCACAAGACTCTACAGAATGAATTCTTCCTTTTACCATGTTACTTCCTCCTTTATTGAAGCAGCCTCCCTCTGCTATTTATATAAAGCAGAGGAACACTTTTTCACTTACATACTTTCATGCATTGTACGATTAATTACATCGATTTGTTGTTCACGAGTTAATTTAATAAAGTTTACAGCGTAACCAGATACGCGAATTGTTAATTGTGGATATTTCTCAGGATGTTCCATCGCATCCATTAATGTTTCACGATTAAATACGTTAATATTTAAGTGATGGCCTTCTTTTACTGCGTAACCATCAAGCATTGATACTAAGTTACGTACTTGTACATCATCTTCTTTACCAAGTGCTTTTGGAATAATAGAGAATGTATTAGAAATACCATCTTGTGCATCTTCATATGGTAATTTAGCTACAGATAATAATGAAGCTAACGCACCTTTTGTATCGCGACCATGCATTGGATTCGCACCTGGTGCAAATGGTTCTCCAGTACGGCGACCATCTGGAGTGTTACCAGTTTTCTTACCATATACAACGTTAGATGTGATTGTTAAGATCGACATTGTATGAACAGAATTTCTATATGTTTTATGTTTACGCAGTTTATTCATAAATGTTTTTACAAGATTTACAGCGATTTCATCTACACGATCATCATTATTACCGTATTTAGGGAAATCTCCTTCGATTTCAAAGTCAACTGCAATACCGTTTTCATCACGAATTGGTTTTACTTTTGCGTGTTTAATTGCACTTAAAGAGTCTGCTACTACAGATAGACCCGCGATACCTGTTGCCATTGTACGAAGAACATTTGTATCATGAAGTGCCATTTCAATACGTTCGTAGCTATATTTATCATGCATGTAATGAATAACATTTAATGTGTTTAAATATAGACCTGCTAACCATTCCATTGTCATATCAAACTTATGCATAACTTCTTCATAATCTAATACTTCAGAAGTAATAGGTGCGTACTCAGGACCAACTTGTGCTTTAGATTTTTCATCTTTACCACCGTTAATCGCATATAGTAATGCTTTTGCTAAGTTTGCACGTGCGCCGAAGAACTGCATTTGTTTACCAATTCTCATTGCAGATACACAACAAGCAATTCCGTAGTCATCGCCGTAGTCAGCACGCATAATGTCATCATTTTCATATTGAATTGCTGATGTTTTAATAGACATTTTCGCACAGTAGTTTTTGAAGTTCTGTGGTAATTGTTTAGACCAAAGAACTGTTAAGTTTGGTTCTGGAGCTGGTCCTAAATTATCTAATGTATGCAAGAAACGGAATGAGTTCTTTGTTACTAATGGACGACCATCTAATGCCATACCACCGATAGACTCAGTTACCCAAGTTGGGTCACCAGAGAATAATTCATTATAATCAGGTGTTCTTGCAAATTTCACAAGACGCAATTTCATAATGAAGTGATCCACAATTTCTTGTACTTCTTCTTCTGTTAAAGTACCATTTGCTAAATCTCTTTCAATATAAATATCTAAGAATGTAGAAGTACGTCCAAGACTCATCGCAGCTCCGTTTTGCTCTTTAATTGCTGCAAGATATGCGAAGTATAACCATTGGAATGCTTCTTGCGCGTTTGTGGCAGGCTTAGAAATATCAAAGCCATGAGAAGCGGCCATTTGCTTTAACTCTTGAAGTGCACGCATTTGCTCAGATAACTCTTCGCGTAAACGCATTGTATCTTCGCTCATTACACCGCCAGTTAAATTCAAATCAGCTTTTTTCACTTCAATTAAATGATCAATGCCATATAATGCTACGCGTCGGTAGTCACCGATAATACGTCCACGTCCGTATGCATCCGGAAGACCAGTAATTACACCTGATCTACGAGCCGCTTTCATTTCTGGTGTGTATGCATCAAATACACCTTGATTATGAGTTTTTCTCCAGTCTCTGAAAATACTGCTAAGTTCTTTATCCATTTCGTATCCATAAGATTCACAAGCTTGTTCCGCCATACGAATACCACCATATGGTTGTAAAGAACGTTTAAATGGTTTTTCAGTTTGGAAACCGACTACTTTTTCAATATCTTTATTTAAATATCCTGGTTCATGTGATGTAATAGAAGAAACAATTTTTGTATCCATATCAAGAACGCCACCGTTTTCACGTTCTTTCGTTGTTAAATCCATTACTTGATCCCAAAGTTGTTTCGTTGCTTCAGTTGCTCCCGCTAAGAAAGATTCATCTCCTTCGAAAACGTTTACATTATTTAAAATGAAATCGCGAACATCAATCTCTGCTTTCCATTTTTCACCTTTAAAGTTTTCCCATGCGTTTTTAACATTTTCTAATACTTGAGTCATCCTAATCTCCTCCATTTTTGATTAGTACAGGACTAAGATTTTTTATATAACAGCTTACACACTTAGAATACTACTTTTTGGCTAAAGTGAACGAAATAGTTGTGACATGTTTGTGAAACGTTGAGCAAACTACTATATGCATAGTGTTAACTTCGCTTAAAAGTCTTTATAATTAACCCTTTCCTTAATTGTATTTTTTTGGTATCCTTATATACGAGTCCTATTTTGTAATATAAGAACAATACCCATTGTAGAGCTGTAATACTCTTATCTCCTAATCTGTTATAGTTTTTATAACAGAACAAAAAAGTGTACATATGTTGTACACTTTTTTTGTTACTACTCTAAAACATCTCTTTTTCTATTCCCATCATAGAATCCACCACGACTGCCTTCCAATATAATTAATTGCTCTAATCCTTCTATATGATCACCTATAATTCGCAAGACAGCTGGAGGATGACCTATTTTTGCAAAATGTTCACTGGGACGAATGCGATTCATCTTATCTACCTCTACACGACTTACACATGCAATCTCGAATCCTGACAGAATAGCTTTCACTTGAGCTACACAAGGTGACAGTAAAGATCTATAACCGATTTCCTTCAAACACTTATTGCTAAATGCATTAGGTACAGCAATAAGTGAGCCTACTCCTAGATCTTTTCTATCACAAGCTAAATTTAATGCATATTTAAATGCAGTTACAAGATGAAGCGGTACTCTTAAATCTAAATAATGATTTAGATCATTTAATGCGACATCCATTCCATCTGCAATAGCTTTTGCAAATGGATATAGCTCATTAGCTGGAATAACAAAATCACCGTCTATAAATAATACAATTTCTCCTTTTGCAAAATAAGTGCCAAGTGAACGCCCCACATCGTTTCCAAGTGCTTCTTTATATACAATTGTTGTTGCTCCCTTGTCTTTTGCAATCGTTTCTGTTTGATCAGACGAACCATTTACAACAACGATAATTTCAAAAGGTTCAATTTTGCGAAGCTCTTCTATAACGTTTCCAATTGTTTTCTCTTCATCTTGTACAGGAATAATGACCGATAATTGCTTTCCTTTATACAATTTGGATGTAACGCCCCATCCTTGATAAAAATCTTCGAAACTTAAAGTATGATAGACACTGTCTCTTTTCCTATTTCCATCATAATATCCTCCGCGCTCATCACTGCCTACTATTCGTTCCGCTACAGCTTCTATATGATCACCTATCATCCGTTTTTCAGATTGAGAAAGACCCGTTCCATACGCAGCATGCTCAGTTGGCCGAAATTTATTCGGCGTAATAACATCAATTGCACAATGACGACTAATTCTCCATTTGCTTTGTACTAGGCGTAAATGAGCTACAATAGGATTAACAAAACATTCATATCCAATGCTTTGAACAACTTCTTTCGTCAACGCATGAGGTACAGATAATAAAGAATCAATTTTTAACTCTTCACGCTCTAACATTGCATTTAATATTTGGCGCCATACTGTCACGGAGTGCGGTTTTTGTTTCTTTAAAAATAGTGCGTCCAAATTATTTAAAACGATGTCGGCCTGATCATGTAAAATTGGATTCAGGAATAATTGTAATTTTGAAGTTTGAATAGCAAAATCTCCATCTATAAATAGTAGTACATCACCTATCGCGTGTTTTGCGCCGACCGCACGTCCAACATCGTTCCCGAGTAGCTCTGTATACTCGATTACTTTACACCCTAAACAACTGGCAACCTCTTCTGTGCCATCGTTACAACCGTTTGCTACTACAATGATCTCTACTGGATTTAATCCTTTTACCGATTGAATAACGTCTGAAATCATATCCGCTTCATTACATACAGGTATAATAATTGATAGCGACTTAGCCATTGTTTTCTTCACGAAACCATTTAATAGTTTCTTTCAATCCTTGTTCCCACGTTACTATCGCTTGAAACTGCACAAGTTCTTTTAATTTCGTTACATCTGGTCTTCTATTTGGAATTTCTTCAAAGCCATGTGGGTATACCTCTTCGAAAGGAACTTGGACAATCTTTGAAGAAGATTTCGTTAGCTTTTTAATTACTTCTGCTACTTGTTTTATACTCTTTTCGTTCTCAGAACCTATATTAATAATCTCACCATTTACCTTCTCATCCATCGCTCGAATCGTTGCCTCTACCGCATCACTTACATACGTAAAGCAACGTGTCTGCTTTCCATCTCCATATACGAGAATGTCTTCTCCTTGCAGTGCCGCACTGATAAATCGTGGAATTACCCCTGCATACGGACCATCTTTCGCTCTTGGACCATAAATATTAAAATAACGAACAATCGTTACAGGTAAACCTTCTAAAGCGTATCCTAAACATAATGTTTCTTCTAACGTTTTACAAATTGCATAACTCCAACGTATTTTAGAAGTAGCCCCGTATAATCGATCCCCCTCTTCAGAGAAGGGTGGCTTTGCCTTACCATATACTTCTGAAGTAGACGCAAAAACTACTTTCTTCTTTCCTTTTAGCGCTGCTTGTAAAATGTTTCTCGTTCCATCAAAATTCGTTTCAATAAGCTCTATACTCTTTTCCATTGTCGTTTTCACACCTAAAATTGCTGCTAAATGAAAAACTACATCATGTTGATTTACTAATTCATAAATTGAACTTTTATCTAAAACGCTTATTGGAATAACCCGAATTTCTTTCATTAACTCATCATGATATTTGTTTTTTCCTTTATAGAAGTTATCAACAATTGTGACCCCATAACCTCTTTTTACCAATTCTTCAGCTAGATGCGATCCAATGAATCCTGCTCCACCTGTAATTAAACATTTCTTACTCATACACTCACCTTCTTTACAATTCCACGTGTATCTATTACTCGCTTCATTCCTTTAAAAAGCTTCCAATCGATATTAGAGTGATCAGTTAAAATTAAAATACAACCCGCTTGTTTCATGACTTGTTCATCCAAAGAAACAGATTGGTACACCTTATCTCCAAATTTTGCAGAAGAAATATATGGATCATGATATTCTATCTCATATCCTTCTTCTATTAACAATTCAATAATTGGCAACGCTGGTGATTCTCTTAAGTCATTTACATCTTTCTTATACGCAATTCCTACAATTAAAACTGATGCAGGCGATTGCACCATGCCTTTTACTTTCCGGACTATTTTCTCTGGCATTTCTTCATTAATTACATGTGCCGCCTCAATTAATTGACTAATTGCTCCATTCTTTTTTATTCTCCATTGAAAATATAAAGGGTCTACCGGAATGCAGTGTCCCCCTATCCCTGGCCCTGGCCAATATGGGGTAAATCCAAACGGTTTTGTAGATGCAGCTTCAAGTGCCTCATAAAAATCAATTCCTAAACTTTCACATAGTGTGTTTAACTCATTTACTAATGAAATATTGACTAGGCGCTGAATATTTTCAAATAACTTACACATTTCCGCTACTTTCGGAGAACTAACTGGAACAACTACATCAAATGTAGTACTATACAACTCCTGTACTTTTTGTTTACACTTTTCTGTTTGTCCACTAATAACTTTTGGAATCGTTTGAACGGAATAGTGACTATTAGCCGGATCAATTCTCTCAGGGGAATATCCGATATAGAAATCTTCTCCTACCTTTTGACCTGCTTGAGAAATAATTGGAATAATAACTTCCTCAAGCGTGCCTGGATATGTGGAGCTTTCGAAAATGAAGGTTTGTCCTTTTTGAAGGTGTTGTTGTATATAATGAGAAGCTGAAATGAGGGCACTTAAGTCTGGTTCTCTTTGTTCATTAATTGGAGTCGGAACAGTGACAATAACATAATCACTATTTTGAAAATCAGCAATACCTTGATCCGGTGTATTTACTATTATTTTTTTTTTAGTCAATAAACTTTGTAACAATTTAGAAGAAACATCTGGAATGTAGCTTTCTCCTTTTATAATTGATTCTATTTTTCTAGTATCTTTATCTAATCCAAGCACCGTATGTCCTTTCTCTGCAAAATGAACTGCCAAAGGAAGGCCAACATATCCTAATCCGATAATGGCAACTGTACTACTAACATTCATCTGTATTCTCTTCTTCCTTTCTCAATTGTTGAATTATATTTCTATCCCGCTCTCCATCTGTAAAACTCCCGCGCTCGTCTGTGGATTGCAATAAATATGCAATTGCTTCAATTTGATCACCGAAAATACGGTCAAATGCTGGAATACGCCCATTTACAAATCCATGTTGCTCTGGGCGCACTCGATTTGTTTTTATAACATCTACAAATTCTACTGCTGTAATAGAGAACCCCTCCAAAATAGCTTTCATTTGAGCTAATGGTGGAATGATAAGAGAATCATATCCGATTTTCTCTATTACCTTTTTATGCATAGCATGTGGTACTGCCGTTAATGAGTTGTTCCATAAATCTGGTCGTTTCGCTATCAAATTCACAAAATATTTTCCCATGCTAATTGGATCTGCTGGATGGAACATATCTAATAAACACTGTAAATCATTTAATGCCACATCATGTCCATCTTCAATAGCATGTAAAAATGGAATTAGTTTTTTTCCCGGAATAACAAAATCACCATCAACAAATAAACAAATATCGGCCGTGGCATGCATAGATCCTATCGCTCGGGCCACATTATGACCAAGTGCTTCCCCGAATTCAATAACGATAACATTCTCTAGCTTTGCTTGTTTAATTGTCTCCATATCAGCGCCATTCGCAACTACTATAATTTCATCTACACCTGCTTTTTTTACTTCTTGTATAACAGATCTTATAGTCATTTTCTCTTCTGATACTGGGATAATAGCACTATATTTCGCTTTTTTCTTTTGTAATACAACTGGTTTATACTTTCCTATAAACCCTCTATCCCTACTTCCTTCCGAAAAGCCACCACGTTTACCATATATTTCGATTACGTATTGCAAAGCACGTAAATGATCTCCCATAATACGACTAGTCGCTTTCGGATAAGGAGAACCGGGTGATGTACCAGTGTGCACAGGACGCACTTTATTTGTATGAATGACATCGACCGAAGCCATATCGGCAATATCTACTCCTCTAGACATCGCCATCGCTTGAAATAGTGTTGGATCCGCTAAATTCCACCAACCAAATTTCTGAATAACTTCCTTACTCATTGCATGTGGAATTGCGATTAAAGATCCAACAACAAGCTCCTTTTTATTCAAATAGCGATTCAACATACATTTGCCAACTGTCGTATAATGCGGTCTCATCTTTAAATAAACGGACCATGTTAAATTATTCACAACAATTTGGTGGCCTTGTTGAATTCCTTTTATGAAACGTTGCAACTCTTTGTTATCAATGACGATGTCACCATCTAAAAACAAAACGATGTCACCTTTCGCTTCTCTTGCTCCGATTGCCCGTCCAACATCATTGCCAAGAGAATAGTGATAATAAATGACATGGCAATGATGTTGTAACGCTATTTCTTTTGTCCCATCTGTCGATCCATTATCAACTACGATAATTTCATAAGGTTCGAGCTTCTCCACTTCTACTAAAACTTGTGATAAAGTACTCGCTTCATTATGCGCTGGAATAACAACTGATACTCTCATATTTGTATCACTCTTACCCTTCCAAGCGAACATAAGCAATAATAGGTGTACGCACAACTACATCTTCCGGTGGTCCATAAGAAGGAGAAGTACGAACACTTACCGCCCCATCTGTCACAGATAACAGAATACCCGCAACAATTTCAACCGCCGTCACAACTTGCACTAGCTCCCCAACATGGTTACGCAATTCTTCAGTAAATAACATATATAAGTCTCCTTTCTTACGCTTCTTTAATTGATATAATGCTTGTAAATGGTAATAAAATTTCTGTTCCTATCCCTTCTTGCAATGTTAAGAAATCATCACCAACTGCTACAATTACACCCGTTAACTGTCCAACTGTCACCGTAATTTCTACGTTTTTACCCAAATACTGCTCTGCAATTTCTTTAAAAGGTGATGTATTACATTCTTTTAATATGTTACAAATAATAGATTGAAATCTACTTGATTCAATAAATTCTTCCGTAGCTTGCTTAGAGTTTCTTTGAATAAATCTCGCGAAGTTTTGTGAAAATAAAAGTCGTTCCACAGCAGGCAATAACTTATTATCTAAAAAATAATCTAATTGTCTATTAAACAATCTCGATAACTTTTTCCAATACTTACCGAACAGACACATACACTTCTCCTCCTATTAATTTTAAATTATAAAAATACATCCATACATCTTAATGTATACAAAACAGACTTTTTTGTGATAGGTAAGACATACATTTTTTAACAAAACAATATGTTCTAATCACAAAAAAGATAGATGGTATTCCATCTATCTTTATATATATTAATTTTTAATTGTAACTATCACAGAGACACTGTAATAAACTGCTCGTGGTAATTCTGCCTGTTCACTTATAGAAGCTGTAACAAGAGACCCTCCGCTTGCCGAAAAATACTTAACAGCTTCTAACGGAATACCGTCTTCTTTCACATCTATGTGTGTTCCATCCCGCCAATCTATTTTCTGCATTGTTGCTGAAAGGTCCCCAGTCACTTTACCAAATTCTTGACCATCCACCCCTAAAAAAATCCATTCCCACTTTGTTAAACTTAGTATTTGTTTTAACTCTCCAATTTTCTTTCCATCTATATTAGAAAAAATATAGGCGTTGCGTACTCCCATCTTCTTTTGAACACGCAACAATCTTTCTCCCGAGTGATTATATAAATAAAGTTGTTGCTTATGTAATCCCCTAAAAAGAAAAGAAAGTAAAGCTTGCCATACACGTTGAATAACAAAATCATACTCTTCTTTTAAAAACCCTACTGTATTTCCGTCTAATCCAAAATATGTTATTACTTGAAATATCCCTACCTCTTTACGAACAACAAATTTTTGTTGCTCAAATAATTCAGAAGTCTCTATATTATAATTTTCCTGTTTAAGCATTTTTGATCTTCGTTTTTCCATAAAGCTATATATTAATAATCCAAATGCCGGTAGTACAACACCTAATAATTTCAGATTTTCTTTCTCCGAAGTGAATAGCGTCCCTTTTTTATATTCCATCAACAATGCAATTGCAACGATAATCCATACAATGATAGATACCCAAAAAATTCGTTTCGCATTACGTGCGTGATGCTTATGTATACTCATATCCCTCCCCCTTTTCCATTTATCCCGCTATTCGCCGGACAGTAAGACCCCCACTTCAAAATTCAGCGAAAGCAAAGAAGTTAGGTGGGGGATCAACTGCCCGTAAAAGCCCGATTGGTTCAACTAATAATCAGTGGGGGATGAAGAAAACCCCCACTGATTAAAGTTTCACTTTATTTCATTATCTCATTGCCCCCTACACTTCCTCAATAAAAAAGACTATCCAATAGGATAGTCTCTTACACTTCAATATTTCGCAACATCGTATAAATATCGTTATTCACTTTACCAAACGATTTAATGTTATTTTGAATGTTAGATAATAAAACGACATACACACTTCCGTTTTTACTAAATCCATTTAAACAATTCCATCCTGGCATTACACCGTGATTCGAATAACTTCCCGGGTCTACATACCAACCAAATCCGTAATCCTTTTTCACAGCCGTAAACATTTGATCATAGCTTTCTTTTGAAATTAACTTCCCAGAGAAGAGCGCTTCATTAAATAAATATAAATCATGTGCACTTGTATATATATCACCACAACCATATAGTTGTGACATACTTGGAATATTAGGTGTTGTCATATTGTTATTTACTATTTTATAACCTGTCGACGGGAACCTTGTTTGCTCTAACGCTTTACCGAAACCAGAATGTTTCATACCAGCAGTAGCAAAAATATGTTGTTTAATATATTCTTCTAACGGTTGTCCACTTACCTTCTCAGCGATGTAAGCGAGTATAGAATAGTTCGAATCGGAATATTTCCATTTCTCTCCTGGACTCCCAATACGCTTTTGCTTTCCTATTCGTTTTATCAATTCTTCATGAGAAATATCCTCTGTTCCCTGCTCATACTCTGGAATTCCTGATGTATGTGTTAGTAAATGTTTTAACTGAATACCATTACCTTGAGGGAAATCTGGAATATACTTTGCAACCGTATCCTCTACGTTTAATTTATGTTGATCTTTTAATTGCATAATTGCAGTCGCTACAAATGCCTTTGAAATAGAACCAATATAAAAAGTTGTCTCTGAATTGTTCGGTACTTGTTTCTCTTTGCTCGCCATGCCGTACCCTTTATTCAAAAGAACTTTTCCATTCTTCACAATAACAGCTGTCCCGCTAAATCCTGTGTTTTGTAAATATTGATCTAATTGAGCGTTTTCATTAATTTCTTGAGGTGGTCCCTCAGCAGGCTTTTCTACAGCTTGTACTTGCTTCACTTGTTCTTCCTGCTCTTTTTGTTTTTGTGCTTCTTGCTTCTTTTTTTCTTCTTTCTTTTTTAGCTCTTCTTGTTTCTTCATTTCTGCTGCTGCTTTTAAAGTTTCTTCTTTCTTATTATCCGCAACAATTTTTGTATACATGAAATATACAACTGAAAATAGTAAGACGAGAATGATTGTTCTTTTTATGTATACAATCGGCTGACGTGCTTTCCCATTCGCATTATTTTTTTCCTGATCCATAATTGCTTTTTTCCCCTTATTTACCGATAATTTAATTCCACTACACAAGATTCATTCCAGATCTTTTTCATAGATTTTTGACATTCCATTCGACGTCATCCCTACTTTATCACGCACGGTACATATTACCAACCTATATGTACAAAAAAGAAAAAGAAAATTTACAAAAGTAAGATTCCCGTTAAATTTTTAACATAAAAAAAGAGGATATCCTCTAAAAAACTGATGTTATCAATCTTTTTGGATATCCTCTTATCTAATTATTTATACGTGTTTTTTCATATCATCGGCAACAGATTCAACATTTGTACCTACGATAACTTGGACACTCGTGTTACTTAATTTCATAACACCTTTTGCACCAGCACGTTTTAATGCTGCTTCATTTACTTGACCAGCATCTTTCACTTGTAAACGTAAACGTGTTGCACAGTTATCAATAACTGTTAAGTTTTCTTTTCCACCTAAAGCTGCTACGTAAGTTTCACCAATTGAACCTGCAACTGGAGCTTCTTCACCTTCAGCTAGTTCCTCTTCATCTTCACGACCAGGAGTTTTTAAATCGAACTTCTTAATTAAGAAGTAGAATACAACGAAGTAAATTACTGCGTAAATTAAACCGACTCCTGCTAGTAATACTGGTTTTGTTGCAATACCGAAGTTTAAGAAATAATCGATTGCACCGGCACTAAATGTGAAACCATCATGAATGCCAAGAGTTGTTGTAATGAATAGAGACAGACCTGTTAATACAGCATGAATTCCATATAATACTGGTGATAAGAACATGAATGAGAATTCAATTGGTTCTGTAATACCAGTTAAGAATGAAGTTAATGCTAGACCACCTAACATACCTGTAACCATTTTACGTTTTTCTGGTTTAGCAGCCGCAATCATTGCGAAACATGCTGCTGGTAAACCGAACATCATAACTGGGAAGAAACCAGTCATAAACATACCCGCTGTTTTATCTCCTGCAAGGAAGCGAGCAATATCACCATTTACAACATTACCTGCTGCATTTGTAAAGTCACCAAGTACGAACCAGAAGTATGTGTTCATTACATGGTGCAAACCAATTGGAATTAATAGACGGTTTAATAAACCAAATAGCCCTGAGCCAACTGCCCCTAAATTAACAATTCCATGAGCTAATGCATCGATAGCATTTTGAATTGCTGGCCAAATTTGTGCGAATAGAATTCCTAATAGTAGCATCACAACCGATGTAACAATCGGAACGAAACGTTTTCCAGCAAAGAACCCTAACCATTCTGGAAGTTTAATCTTATGGAATTTATTATAAAGAAGTCCTGCTATAACACCGACAAGAATACCACCTAAAACTTTCATATCCACTTTAGTCGATAATTCGGCTGCCTTAGATACTTGTGTCATTGTATCTGCAAGCTTAGATGGATCTACATTAGCGCTATTACCTATTAAATCTTGGACTTTGCCTAATTTATCTTGTAATTCTACAGTAGAATATCCCTTACTAAGTGCATCAATACTGTTTTTCATAACTAGATAACCAATTGCACCTGCAAGACCTGCTGCACCACTACCATCAACTGAAAGACCGATTGCAATACCAATTGCAAAAATAAGTGCTAAATTATCAAAAACTGCTGCACCGGCCTGTGCCATAACAGGAATATCAAATACATCTGGTTGCCCTAAACGAAGCAATAATCCTGCTGCTGGTAGTACGGCGATTGGAAGCATTAATGCTTTACCAATACGTTGTAGAAACTGCAACATTTTAATTCCCCCTATCAAATTTATGAAATCGTTATCATTATAAGTACGCCTTAGAAAACGCTTTCTATTTACATAACCATAATAACATATAGTTGTATAGATGTGTAGTTTTTATTTTTGAATTTTTTATGGATAAATCTCCTATTTCCAAACTGTTATATAAAAGGAAAATTCTCCTTTTTTAATACAGAATACTCAAACGAAAGACGAACGATATAACATGTAACTTTCGTTTTATCATTCCACTTTTTCATGTTATTATTTATTTCCGAGCATATCGGGAAAAGTAAACTTAGTTAATTCGAAATAGGAGCGTTGGTACTATGCAGTGCATTGAAACAAACAACTTACAACAGTTGTTAGAACAAGTAAAACCATATACGAAAAAAGGAAATCTTGCTACTTATATCCCCGAACTAGGAAATGCAAATCCAGATGATTTAGGGATTGCCATTTTCCATAAAGAAACAGAATACATCCATGCTGGCAACTCACAAACACTATTTACTCTTCAAAGTATTTCAAAAGTAATTACACTTGCACTTGCCCTTTTAGATCGTGGTGAAGAATATGTATTTTCTAAAGTTGGAATGGAACCGACTGGTGATCCATTTAATTCTATTATTAAGTTAGAAACGACAAGTCCTTCTAAGCCGCTTAATCCAATGATTAATGCAGGAGCACTAGCTATTACAAGTATGTTAACAGGAAAAGATAATGAAGAAAAAATGGAGCGCATCCTTCATTTTGTACGTGAAATAACGGATAATCCTACTATTAATTATTCTTCTAAAGTTGCCACTTCAGAATTAGAGACAGCTTACTTAAACCGTTCACTTTGTTACTATATGAAACAAAACGGAATTATCGATTGTGACATCGAAGAACTTATGGATTTATACACTCGTCAATGTGCAGTGGAAGTAAACTGTATCGATTTAGCACGTATCGGCTTAATTTTTGCGATGGATGGATATGATCCATATAAGAAAAAACAAATTATCCCTAAACATATTACAAAAATCTGTAAAACATTTATGGTTACATGTGGTATGTATAACGAGTCTGGTGAATTTGCAATTCGTGTTGGTATTCCAGCAAAAAGTGGTGTAGCTGGTGGCATCTTCGGCTGCGTAAAAGGAGAAATGGGAATTGGTATTTTCGGACCGGCTTTAGATGCAAACGGAAATAGTATCGCTGGTTTTAAAATTCTTGAACTTCTTTCTGCTCAAGAAGGTTGGAGCATTTTTTAATTCAGAGTTATCCTGCTATACTAGCAGGATTTTTTTATTTCATAAAATCCTCAACTTTATCAGCTATCCATCCCCTTACAAAAACCGTACTGAAAGTTTCTCTATATCATGCATATTTGCTCCCCCCTCCTGAATAATATAGTACAACCTAGCGCTATATGTGGAGGTGTGAAAGATGAAACTAATATTTCAAATGGAAAAACAGCCTGTTCTTGAAAAAACAATTCTTCTTTTTATATTGAGTATTGTAGAAAGCTTGAAGTTAAAAGTTGTTTCACTCGATGAAGCTCACCGATACATATTCAATTTAGAAGTGCTTGAACTACTAATGGATCGGAACATCGATGATCAAGTACTTGAACTCATTCATTTCGGAATGGGACTTGAAGACATTCATCATGTGCTTCCTGAAGAACTTGAACATACTATCGAAGAATTAAAGTGGCTTTGCATTCAAGTGTTAAGTGAATACAGTATGCATGAAGAATCGGAACAATTAATTGAAGATATACGTTAAAAAAGCACCTATGTAGGTGCTTTCATATTTATATAAACAGTAACGTTTCGGTAATTGCACATTCGATGTCGATATATGCCATTCATTCGAGTATTTCCGAGGAAATGCTCGAACATTGTATGTTACAATAACTGATCTATTCCAATAAGAATTAATAGCACGCCCGCAATAACAGTAGCCCATTTCCCTAAGTATGCTGCTAAAAATCGTTTTCCTACATACGCAAAACCACTAATACAAATAAAACTAAACACCCCAGAAATAGTTGCTGTAAGCCACAGATTCAAATTTGTTACCCCAGCATCAAATCCACCTGCGATATTATTAATAGACAATGCAACGCCTAACACAATTGCTTCAGAAAAACTAATTGTTTTAGATCCATCAAAATCTGCTTTTTCTGGATCCCGTAAAATTTCCATAAGTACACTATCATCTTTAGAGTCTACGGTCTCTTTTTTACTCAAGAAAGGCTGACATAAAATAAACACTCCAATTATTCCTAAAACAATGGCCCCAATCAAATTTGCCGTAAACTCTGAAATAAATAATGCGATCCAGTTCCCAAAAAATCCAGCTAATAAAGTAAATAAAAATCCAAAAAATGCAATGATAAAATTATTAAACCACGAAATTCGAATTTTACGAATGCCATATGCAATCCCAACACCTGCATTATCTAAATTAGAAGCGATCCCGATTAAAAAAATTGAAAATAGACCTGCCGTACTCATAAACAGCCACCCCTTTTTCTCACTTTTCCATGCATCTTATGAAAATGTTGAGCAACTGTGCCTGTCTGTTTCATATACATGTAATAAATGCTCAACATTTTTTCAACAATAAAAAAGGAGTGCCTTCACTATGCCTAAAGAAAATCCAAATGAGCGGCTTAGTATATTAATAAAAAAACTTTTAAAAGAACGTGCCTTATCCATGCGCCAATTAGGAATGCATACAAATATTGATCCCGCAACAATCTCAAGAATTATGAATGGTAAACAACCGCCAAAACAAAAACATCTACAAAAATTTGCAGAATGTTTGCAAGTTCCACCTCAATTGTTATTTGATGAAATGTATCCTGATTCTCCTCACATAAATAAAGAAAAGACGGATATGTACACATCTCTTGATACCATTCAGCAAACGCTGCAATCCTCTAACTTATTCGATTTTGACTATACAACAACACGCGTAAAACAAGAACTTGAAAACTATGAACGCTATGCTCAAACAACAGAAGGTGAAAAACGTATTCATGAAAGTTTTGCAAGTAAATTAGAACAAATCGATAGCGCTGGCCCTTTTATTGAACAATTAACGGATATGTATCAACAATTTTGCAATGAGACTACTTCAAATGAGGAACGTGCGGTTCTCGGAGGCGCATTATTGTATTTCATTTTATCAACAGACATTATCCCCGATTATCTCTTTCCAATTGGCTATTTAGATGATGCAATTGCTGTTGAATTAGCGAAAGAGAAATTAATCGAACTAAAACGAAAGACATAGAAAAACAAAGAACTATTTCAGTTGTTTCTGTTCAACTCTGAAATAGTTCACTAAAAAATCGTACAAGTATACATACCTGTACGATTTCAACATACTAATCTATTTTTTTGTATGACACCATTCATATATAAATGCTGTTATTACTTTTGTAAATTCAATTAACTGTTCTACTTCAACTTTCTCATTTATTGAATGCGCTTCTTCTAATGTACCTGGTCCGTAAATAACAGCCGGAATATGAAATTCACTAAACCAACCACCATCCGTTACCGTTGCAGACATATCTAAAATTGCATGTTTAGATAGAATTGATTCATGTACTGAGCAAAGAGTTTTTACTGCTGCATGTTCACTATCTACTTCTAAAGAAGGGAAAATTTCGCCACGATCCACAATCATTGATTCTCCACCCCACTTAAATTGTGGTGGATTTTCACTTAACCATGGGTCGGCAGCCGCTACTTTCCCAATATACGCTTCAATTTCTTGTACGATTTGTTCATGTGTTTCATTCGGATAAAAGTGCACTGTTATCCATAACCGGCACTCGTCCGCAATAAACGCTGCATGCCGTCCGCCTTCAATAACAGCTGGGTTAATTGTTGTTGTTCCAGATGGATAACCTTCATATGTTTTCATCACTGCCCAATGACGCTCTAATTCTTGTAAACTTTGCACGATTTTCATCATTTTTTCAATCGCACTCGCTCCGAATAAACGTCCTCCAGCATGAATCATTTGCCTGCGTGTTGCATCATGAAACGTCTGGGGGCTTTTCACAGTAATCCATCCAGTAATTACGCCGCCCTGTCCTTGCATATGTAAATCACTCGTATCCACTACGACTGCAAAATCAGCATCATAACCTCTTTTGCAGCATTGAAGTGTACCTGCCTCTCCAACTTCTTCCCCAATTACTGATTGAAAGATTAAATCTCCAGGTAATTCAATGCCTGCTTCTTGTAAAATCTGAATAGCAAATAGCGCTCCAGCCAGTCCACCTTTCATATCTGCCGCACCACGTCCAACTAGCCAACCATCTTTTATAAACGGATCAAACGGATGAGTCTCCCACGCCTCATCTGCTGACACTTCAGCTACATCCATATGTCCGTTAATAATAAGACTTTTATGTGTGTCACTTTCTATTCCTTTTTTCACCCCAACAACGTTCGGGTCATTCGGATATACATCCCATTTATCAACATTAAAATTTCGTTTTCTTAGAAAATCCGCAACAAATTCTTGTGCCTCATTTGTGTTTCTCGCCGGCGGTGCTGGTGTTTCAAAACGGATTAAATTCTTTGTAAGCTCTAGTAGATCATTCTTTCGTAGATCAATCTGTT
Source organism: Bacillus thuringiensis (assembly GCF_022095615.2). NCBI lineage: Bacteria > Bacillati > Bacillota > Bacilli > Caryophanales > Bacillaceae > Bacillus > Bacillus thuringiensis. Next base: position 479,611 of record NZ_CP155559.1, on the reverse strand, counting down.
CTAATAGCTGTGAAACTTCTTGATTCATCGCTAATTCCCCTTTGCATACATAGTATGTTTCCAGCTTTATTGTCACAAAAAAAGAGACTGTTTACAATTTTACAGTCTCTTTTTTCAGCATAAGTTTCTAATATATTTATAAACTTTCTGCTTCTGTTGTATTTACTTTTTCAACATGTTCTATTTTGCTTCCCTTATTTTTGGTCGCACGGTAAAACAGTAAGCAAACAATCATAAATGGAATTCCACAATATAACGCCATTCTTTGCTCTGGGATAAAGGCCATAGCTACGATTACCGTTACATTTAATACTAACGCAAGCAGTGGTACGAATGGATATAGGGGTGTTTTAAATTTCAAGTCCTTCACATCCCCGCCCTGCTTAATATACGCCCTTCTAGCTAATAAGTTAGATAGAGCAATAGATGCCCAAACTAATATCGCCCCAAATCCGGCAATAGAAAGTAGCCATAAATAAACTGTATCTTCCGCATAAATACCTGATAGTAATGAAAGACAACCTACAATAGTACTTACAATCAATGCATAAATAGGAACACCATTTTTAGATAACTTACCAAAAATCGGACTAATCATTCCTTGATTAGACATAGACCATAGCATACGAGAAGTTGCATATAATCCTGAATTCGCAACGGATAAAACCGCTGTAATAATAACAAAATTTATAATATCAGCTGCATAAGGAATACCAATTTTATCAAATACAACTACGAATGGACTTTCTATCACTCCCGCTTGCTGCCAAGGGAATAGTCCCGCAAGAATAAAAATAGATAATACAAAGAACACAAGTATACGCCAAACTGTATTATTAATTGCCTTCGGGATTGTTTTTTCTGGATTTTCACTCTCTCCAGCTGCAATACCAACTAGTTCCGTTCCTTGGAAGGAAAAATTAACTGCAATCATCGTAATTAAAATGGCTGATAATCCATTTGGAAACAACCCACCATAATCAGTAAAGCTAGAGAACATCGGTGCTGGTTCATTTCCTTTCATATCTAGAAAACCAAACATTGCTGCCCCGCCCAAAATAATAAATGCAATGATTGTAATGACTTTAATACTTGCAAACCAAAATTCAACTTCTGCAAAACTTCTTGAAGATAATGCATTTATAGCAAAGAGAAGCACCGCAAACGCTACACACCAAATCCATGACGGTACATCAGGAAACCATCGTTTCATTAAAATACTAACTGCAATCAGTTCAATACCTATCGTAGCAGACCAGTTTAACCACGACATCCATCCCACTACATAACCCGCTGCAGGGGAAATGTGCTTTGTAGCATACGTTTGATAAGATCCTGCGTCAGGCATCGCAACAGCTAACTCTCCAAGACAGAGCATCGTTAAATACATAACAAATCCTCCAACAAGATACGCTACAATCGCTCCTCCAGGCCCAGCTTCATGAATTGTATACCCAGATCCTAAAAAAAGACCGGTACCAATAACTCCTCCAAGTGCAATCATAAATATGTGCCTGCTTTTCAATTCTCTTTTTAACCCTTGGTTTTGATCCATCATATAAATCCCCCCTTTTCACTTTGGAAACCCATTTCATGTAAGCGTTTTTAAAATTGTTCATAATAAGAATAATTATTGAAAAGAGCAAAATGCATAGTATTAATCACTACCTGTTATTAAAAGATCATCCCTCACTGTTATTAATAACTTTTGATTAGCGATGGCTTGTCCTTCTACTACTTCTAATGATTCGATATACCCACTGATTCCTACCTTAATTTCTACTTTCTGTTTATCTATTGTTTCAATTAACGCTAATTTTTCCCACTCGTATACGTAAGAACTTTCCATAACAAATAACTTCTCTACTTTCCCGTAACAAGGACTATACACGCCTTCTATAACCGTCTTCACTTTATAAATTCCTCCTTCTTATTAATTGGTACTGAAACGTTGCATATCCCTCCTTTAAAGATTTCAACTATTATTTATGCAAAATGCGTACCAATCTCCAATTCCTGTTTAAAATAAAGGTTTCTCACAAAAAAATCTTCATAACCGCAAAATTTTTCTATCATTCAAGAAGTTTTAAAAAGAAAATAGCAAAAAATTTTTGCGATTTTATAAGAATTTTAATAAAATTATAAAAAGTCAGTCTTCATAGGGTGAAATGAGGAGAAGATAATCTATGCGTACAGAAGACATTAATTTTAAACAAATCATTGAAATGAATATGCTATATGAAACTTTACTCAATGAACTCGATATCGGGATTCATATTATTAATGAGGAAAGTAAAACGATTATCTATAACCGCAAAATGATGGAAATTGAATCAATGGAGCGCTCAGATGTGCTATATAAAAGTCCTTTAGAAGTATTCGCATTTGAAGAAAATAAAAATAGTACTCTTATAGAAGCATTAAAATTAGGAAAAACAAACAAAAATATAAAACAAACGTATTTTAACAATAAAGGGCAAGAAATTACGACGATTAACAATACTTTCCCTATAATAGAAAACGGAAAAATTAAAGGCGCTATTGAAATTTCAACAGAGATTAGCCACTCCAAACAAACAATGAAAACGAACCTTTCTCGAAAACCAAATAATAAGTTTACCTTTGATCACATTATCGGTGATTCTAGCGCTATTCAATCCGTCATTACAGAAGCTAAGAGAGTAATTCGTACATCCTCATCCATACTTCTCGTAGGAGAAACAGGTACCGGAAAGGAACTATTCGCACAAAGTATTCATAATGAAAGTCAGCGTTCAACAAAACCATTTATTTCACAAAATTGTGCCGCTATACCTGATACACTCATGGAAAGCTTATTATTTGGTACGAACCGAGGTGCATTTACAGGAGCCCTCGATAAAGCTGGTTTATTTGAAGAAGCAAACGGAGGAACTTTGTTATTAGATGAGATCAACTCATTAAGTCCAGCACTTCAAGCGAAGTTACTGCGAGCTATACAAGAAAAAACAATACGAAGAATCGGAGGCACACAAGAAAAAGAAATTGATGTTCGTATTATAGCAACTATTAATGAAGACCCTCTTGAAGCTATTGCACACAATCGATTACGGGAAGACTTATATTACCGATTAAGCGTCGTTACTTTATGTCTCCCGCCTTTACGTGAACGAAAAGAAGATATTCCAGCTCTTGTTCAGCACTTTATCGAAAAGTACAACATTCAATTTGGACTCGGCGTAACAGATCTAGATGTACATGTAAGAGAATTCTTGTATGCATATGATTGGCCTGGAAACGTACGAGAATTGGAACATATCATTGAAGGTTCAATGAATTTAGTTGAAGATGAAAATATCATTACAGCGTTTCATCTTCCCACTCGCTTTCGCGAACAAATAAAAAAAGAATTCAATATGCAACCTTCCCTGACTAATAACGATGCTGATGCACCTAAAACGTTAAAGCACACAATAGAGGCAATGGAAAAGAACTACATCAATCAAATTCTGAAAGAGTACCACGGTAATATTTCACAAGCTGCAAAGTTTTTGGGATTAAGTAGGCAAAACTTACAATATCGGATTAAAAAACTTCATTTACACATATGAAATGAAACTTTAATCAAATGTAGGATGAATCCGCTTCCAAGTACAAATCATTATTTGGAAAAATATGCTATAATAAACATATAACATACTAGAAAGGAACGATATATATGAGTAATGATAAAAAATTAAAGTTATTACAATACTTAGCCTTCTTCCCTGTCCTTCTATGTATGATGCTACTCATTGATATGAATGCCTATCCTTATGCAAAGCTACTAGCAACAATTAGCGGCTCTTTTGCAGCTATTATGCTGGCTGCTTTTTGGAATTTAAAGATACGTATGAAGAAAGAGAAATCTTCTTAACACCAAAACATAAAAAAATCGAGCCTACACAGCTCGATTTTTTACTGATTATTAAAACTCCACATTCTCCAAATACAAACCACTCGCATCAGCAAGGCAATTAATTTGATTACGTTGTTTAGCCTCTAAAATTTGTGGAATTGCTTCTGCATCTAATTGTCCTAATCCAACTTCAATTAATGCTCCAACAATTTTTCGTACCATGTTATGAAGGAATCCGTTACCACTTACTCTAATTTGTACAAATCCCGCCTCTTCCATCACATCAAGTGTATATACTTCTCGCACCATAGACTTTTTCTTTGATTTCGCATTTGAAAAAGCGGTAAAGTCATGTGAACCAACTAAATGTTTCGCAGCTTCTTTCATGCTTTTCACATTTAATTTTTTATTCACATGCATGCTGTATTTACGCATAAATGGATTTGTATGCTCTTCATTCCAAATCTTATAAAGATACGTTTTTGCTTTAGAGTTGTAACGAGCATGGAAGCGATCTTGAACTTCTTCTACATTCGTAATGCTAATATCATTAGGTAAATATTGATTTAAATATTTTTTCACTTTATGTTCCACTAACTTCTCATCACTTTGAAAGTTAGCAACTTGATTCAAAGCATGTACACCAGCGTCTGTTCTACTACAACCGATAATTTCAATTTCTTTTCCGACCATTTCAGATATAACACTTTCGATTTTCCCTTGAATTGTATTATCGTTATTACCGAGACGTTGCCAGCCTTTAAAACGTGCACCATCGTACTGAATCGTTAATTTATAATTATTCATTTTACTCTCCTTCATAGAAAATATTCCCTCATATCGTGAGGGAATATGAATAAACTTTACTTTCTAACAAGCTTCACTACATTTTCTACATGAGCTGTATGCGGGAACATATCCACTGGTTGTACATATTCCACTTCATAACTCTTCATTAATGCTTGTACATCACGTGCTAATGAAGAAGGATTACAAGATACGTAAACAACTTGTTTTGGTTTCACTTTTAAAATTGTTTCCAGTAATTTATCATCGCAACCTGTACGAGGTGGATCGACAACAATTACATCTGGACGCCATCCTTCTTTTACCCATTTCGGTAACCATTGTTCGGCTTTACCTGCTTCATATTTCGTATTTGTAAATCCGTGACGCTTCGCATTTTTTCTTGCATCTTCAATCGCTTCTGGAATTACATCCATACCACGTACTTCCGCTGCATCATTTGCAAGCCAAAGACCGATTGTACCAACACCACAATACGCATCTACAATTTTCTCATCGCCTGTTAAAGCAGCTGCTTTTTTCGCTTCATCGTATAAAACAACTGTTTGTTCTGGATTTAACTGGAAGAATGCACGTGCTGATAATTCAAATGATAAATCACCTAGTGTTTCTTGAATTACTTCTTTTCCAGCTAATTTAAATGTTTTATCGCCGAAAATAACAGATGTTTTACGCCAGTTTACGTTTTGCATAATTGATTTAACAGCTGGCATCTGTTTTTGTACTTCTGCGATAAATTGATCTTTATTTGGTAATTCTTCTTTTGTTGTAATAAGCGTAACTTGTACTTCCCCTGTTTGAACTGCAGTACGTGTCACAATTGTGCGTACTAAACCTTTTTGTTTTTTCTCATTGTAAATAGAAACATTTAATTTTTCTAATATACGTCTTACAACTTTTGTCGCTTCATTCGTTGCTTTATGTTGAATCATACAATGAGCAATATCGATTAACTGATGTGAGTTTTGCTTATACAGCCCTGTAATAACCTTTTCGTCTTTACGTCCCACTTGTAATTGACTCTTATTACGATAATGCCATGGATTTTCCATACCAAGTGTTGGACGAATTTTCTCTTCCAAATTGTTGTTCATATACTTCTCAAATGCTTGTACAACGATATCACGCTTTTGATTTAATTGTTCTTTATAATCTAAATGTTGCAGCTGACAACCGCCACACTCTTCATATACCGGACATGGTGCTTTCACACGATGTGGTGAAGCTTTACGAACTTTTTTCACTTTCGCTTCAGCGAAGCCACGCTGAATTTTCGTTGTTTCAGCAACAACTTCTTCTCCTGGTAATGCTCCTGGAATGAAAACAACTTGTCTCTTAAAATAACCAACGCCTTCTCCGTTAATCCCAAGACGTTTAATTGTCACAGGAAACGTTTGACCAACTTCCAACTTACTCTCATGTTGCTTTTGTATCATTATTACACCTCTACTCTATACTTTTCCATAAATATAACGCTGCATAACTGCAGTATGGTTCACACTCTTGTTTCACTTTTTCTAAAAATGCATCATCAGGTTTATCATCTAATTGAAATACACCTTGCACTGCACGCTGAATCCCAATGTCCGCTTTCGGAAACATATTTTTCCGTCCAAGCCCAAACATTAAAAAGTTTTGCACTGTCCATGTACCAATCCCCCTAATTGGTAACAATTGTGCTGAAACCTCTTCTTCCGCCCTGGTTTCTATACTCGCTAAATCTAATGTACCGCTGACAATACTTCGACCTAATCCTACTATATATTCAGCCTTTCGCTGACTAAACTTCTGCTCTCTCAATTCCTCTATTGAAATATTTGCTACTATTTCTGGAGTGGGGAAAAAGAATACACCGTTCTTCTCTGTTCCATATCGTTTCACAAACTGTTCTGTTAACACAGTAGCAAATTTCAAATTTATTTGTTGATGAATGATACAGCGAAGAAGACAAGCAAAATAATCAAATTCTAAAATAATTGGAGTATAAGCATATGTTTCAAACAGTGGGCGTAATGATGTGTTTAAAAAATGGTTTTGTATATCTTGAAACGGTTCATTCCAATGAAAAATGGCTCTCATTCGTTTCATGACTTTCTCCGGATCTCCTGTCTGACTAGAAATCCAAAACTGTGGATTTTGAACAGTACCGATCCCTTGTAAGCGAACAACAATCTGTTCCTCTTCTATACAAAGCGGGACATAAATGACTTTCTCATCTAATTGAATGACGTGAAGAGGATCAAAAGATAAACGTTTTAATACTTCTTCAAAATGATACGGATACTCTAACGTAACATGTTCGCTCCACATACGTTTCCCCATCCTTTTTACACATCATTATAGCATGAGAAAACCGCAAGCATACATGCTTACGGTTGATTGCTTTTTACTAAGTCATCTAGACTTTTAAAATGATACCCTTTCTCGCGCAAATCATCAATGATTTTCGCAAGTGCTTCTGCATTATCTTTCGAGATTGCATGAAGTAATAAAACAGAGCCTGGATGGATCATCGTCATTACATTATTATGCGCATATTGCCATCCTCTTTGCTCGTCCACTTTCCAATCCAAAAATGCAAGTGACCAAAATACATTATAATAGCCCATTTCTTTCGTAAGAGCCAACGTTCTTTCGCTAAACACACCTCGCGGAGGGCGTACATATTTCACTTCTTTTTGCCCAGTTACTTTTTTAATCTCTTCTGTTACACTCGTTAATTCTTCACGAAGTTTCGCATCATTTACCGTTGTAAAATCTGGATGACTCCACGAATGGTTTCCAATAATATGTCCTTCATCCTTCATTCTTAATAACAAATCTTTTTGTGTTTTAATATAATGACCCGTTACAAAGAAAGTTGCCGGTACTTTTTTCTCTTTTAATACGTCTAAGATTTTCCCTGTGTATCCATTCTCATACCCATTATCGAATGTTAAATAAATATCTTTTTTCTTTGTATCCCCTAAATAAAACCCACCATTTTTTTGTAGTAAATCTGTATATAACTTTCCTGCATCTGGTACTGTTTCATTTTTAGGACGTGGGATTCCCCAGTTATGTGGAGTATTTGTATAAGCTAATGTTGAAACTGGAACAAGCGCCATCATAATTGAAAAAATGAGACCGATATATAACCATTTATATTTCATAAATAGTCTCCTTTCCATATATAATCGTACTTGTAGTTTCTGTTGACGCGCATTCTTTCATGCTGAACATGTTTTTCTATATATACCAAAAAAATGCATCTCGAATGATTCGAGATGCATTTTTATTTACTTAAATACCGGCTCTTTAAAGCTCGCTAATTTTTCAAGTGATGTTTTATCAACATCTGCATGTAAGCTATTACCATGAGAATCCATCGTTACAACTGCTTTAAATCCATCTATACGTAAATGCCACATTGCCTCTGGAATACCGAATTGTAAGAAATCAACATCTTTCACTTCTTTAATACATTCAGCATAATATTGCGCTGCACCACCGATTGCATTTAAATATACACCACCATGCTCATCTAAAGCCGCTAATGTTTTCGCACCCATACCGCCTTTTCCAATGACAGCGCGAATACCGAATTTTTTCATAATATCGCCTTGATATGGTTCTTCACGAATACTTGTCGTTGGACCTGCCGCTTTAATTTGCCAATTGTCATTTTCATCTTTCACGACAACTGGGCCACAGTGATAAATAATTTGTCCATTTAAATCTACTGGACAATCATTATCCATTAAATGCTTATGGATTGCGTCACGACCTGTATACATCATGCCATTAATTGTTACAACATCACCAACGCGAAGTTCACGGATTTGCTCTTCTGTAATTGGCGCTTGTAATACAATCTCACGTTGCTCTGTTTTTTCTTGTGCATCTTGCTCCAGTGTATCGTCACCTTCTTGATATAACCAATCCATAATTTCACCTGTTTCAGGGTGGATTGTTACGCCAAGGCGGCGATATGCCCAGCAATTATACGCAACAGATACGTAGAAGCTAGCTGGCAGACGGTTATACACGCCAATTTTACAGCCAAGTAAAGTTGTTTCTCCGCCAAATCCCATCGTACCAATTCCAAGCTTATTCGCATTTTCTAATACGTACTCTTCAAGTTTTTGTAACTCTGGGACTGGATTGACATCATCTAATGTACGGAATAATTGATTTTTTGCTAATTCGTAACCTGATGTGCGGTCTCCCCCGATACCAACACCAATTACACCTGCACTACACCCTTGACCTTGTGCTTGATATACTGCATGAAGGAGGCATTTACGAATCCCCTCTAAATCACGGCCAGCTCGTCCAAGTCCTTCTAATTCACACGGTAAGCTATACTGAATATTTTTATTCTCACAGCCACCACCCTTTAGAATTAAACGTGCATCAATATAATCTTTTTCCCATTGTTCAAACTTAATAACCGGTGTACCTGGTCCTAAATTATTTCCACTATTGTCTCCAAAAAGAGAATCAACAGAATTGGGACGAAGCTTACCATCTTTTGTCGCCCGCTCAAGCGCATTATAGATAGCTTCCTTCAACTTTAATTGATTCACACCAACTGGTGTATAAATTTTAAACGTTGGCATCCCTGTATCTTGGCAAATTGGCGAGATGTTATCATCAGCCATTTTAATATTATTCGTAATTGTGCCAAGTGCCATCGCAGAACGAGTCCCTGCATTTTCTCGCTCTTTCGCTTGTTGAATCGCACGACGAACATCTTTCGGTAAGTTCGTTGACGTTTCAACAATTAGTTGATACATGCTTTCTTGAAGCTTTTCCATTGTTACTTCCCCCTCAATTGTGAACGCTACCAAAACGTTATGAGCTGAAAATTTCATTGTTATGCTCTTCAGCTTTTTATTTGTTTCACGCTATTAAAACATAAATGAAATTTTTCACAACTTGATTATACCTCTTTTTCTATCGTCCTTCTATTATCCGCACAGAAAAAGGCTACCAAATTGGAGTTGGCAGCCTTTTTAATATATTATTCGTCTTTTTTAAATTGCTCACATTTTAATTCTAATTCATCTAACATCGCAAGAAGACGATCTACATCTTCTAACTCTACTTCTTCAGGTTCAATTGTATCAATTACTTCAATGAACATATTTAAACGTTCTTTTAAATATACTAATTGTGTATCTTTATCTTGAATTGCTTTTCCCATGAAGGCACTCTCCTTTTAATTCGAGTTGCTTTTATTATACCGCAAAAATGATTACTGTGGATATGTAATTTCATCAATTTTGTCACAGTAATCCATTCAAATGTAAGCCCTCTCTCTTTTTTCACAAAAAAGTTTCACTTTATAAAAAGCACATATTCTTCTATTATAGAGAATGGACAAATTGTTATTTCAATAGTCAAAGGAGTATTTCATATGACGATATCACAAAAAATGAAGCCGATTACTCCTTCTTACGATCCATGGGAAGCGTATATGGACCTTGAAGAGTACGGCAAACTACTATTAACAAATGTTGAGTTTACAACGACGACGTTATGCAATATGCGCTGTGAGCATTGCGCTGTTGGTTACACGTTACAGCCGAAAGACCCGAATCCGCTTCCGATGGATCTTTTATTAAAACGATTAGATGAGATTCCTCATTTACGTTCTTTAAGTATTACTGGCGGAGAACCTATGCTTTCAAAGAAATCCGTCGACAACTATGTAACACCACTCTTAAAATATGCCCATGAACGAGGCGTTCGCACTCAAATCAACTCAAACTTAACTATAGATTTAGCACGTTACGAACAAATTATTCCTTATTTAGACGTATTGCATATATCTCATAACTGGGGAACAATTGATGACTTCGTTGAAGGCGGATTTGCAATGATGGAGCGTAAACCTACGTATGAACAACGTGCGAAATTATTTGAACGAATGATTACAAATAGTAAAGCTCTATCAGATGCAGGTGTACTCGTATCAGCCGAAACGATGTTAAACAAAAGAACTCTTCCACATATGGAACATATTCACCGTCAAATTGTCGAAGAAATGGGCTGTAAACGTCATGAGGTTCACCCGATGTATCCAAGCGACTTCGCGAGCAATTTAGAAATTTTAACAAAAGCTGAAATTCGTGATGCAATTGAGCATTTACTAGATATTCGCGATGAAAATGTATGGATGTTATTTGGGACTTTACCTTTCTATGCTTGTAGCGATGACGAGCGAGACATTGCCACATTTAAAAAATTACAAGAGAGCAAAAATGTAACAGTTCGTAACGATCCAGATGGCCGTTCACGCTTAAATGTAAACATTTTTGATGGTAATATTATCGTAACTGATTTCGGTGACGTTCCCCTTCTAGGTAACGTACAAACAAACACACTACAAGAAGCATATGACAAATGGAGTGCCTCAAAAACAGCAAAATCATTAAGCTGTCACTGTCCTGCAGTAAAATGCCTTGGACCAAATGTTCTTGTAAAAAACAGCTACTATCCGACAGAAGATTTCTTATCAAAAACAGCAAACATTACATTATAAAAAAACGTCAGCTTATAAGCTGACGTTTTTTCATGTTATTGCGAGTGAGAAGAGGAAATGAATTTAAAGAATAAATGATCATGAATTGGAATTGCCGCTCCAATTCCTTGAGAGGTAATATTTTTCACAACAAGCCTTTTTTGATTTCCCTTTAACACAAGATACACTTCTCCAAATGTTACTTTTCCTTTTTCATTTACTGCTGGTGTATAAGCGTATAAATATCCAAGTTGACTCGGACTAATATTATACACACGCTCATGTCCAGTACCATAACCAATGGTCGTTTTAAATGAAAGCGGCAATTGTACTTTTTCAAGTGCTTTGAGAAGCATCATTTTTTTCACATCCGCAGTATTTTTCATATCTGCTGTCAAATCACCTTCAATCGTCTTTTGCGTTTCTTGCTTATAGCGTAGCGGATATAGACGATCTCCTCCGCGATTATCATACACATTGCGATTTACTTGTTTATATTCCCAATTAATCGATGTATCAACCGATTCATAATTTAATGCCCATTGACCTAAATAAATCTTCGCTCGGTACCCTACCGCAAGCGGCGCATTCGAAATTGTCGTTTCATTAAACATTCGAATTAAGTCCGGATTTTCAATTTTAATATTTGCTGTTTTCAATAGTTCTTGAGCAAACTTACTCGGCAGTAAACGCGGCAAATCTTGCGCATCATTTGGAAACGTATTGTCTTTGGAAATATTTAAAACAGATGAAGGCATTTTTGTTCCTACCGTTGTCTTTGCAAAACTCATGTTAGGAAATAATAGAATAAACGAGACCATAGTTGAAAGACATATGCTGTATACTCGTTTCACCTGTCTGGCTCCTTCCTATGTAAAGGTATATATACTACTTTGTTTATTGTTTTCTCTGGGCACAATTGTTATGCCTATTTTTCATAATAAATAAAAACCAATTCCCATAATGACATACGCTGCTAATAAAGTACCGCCTTCAAACCAGTTTGTATCTCCATCATTTGAAATCGCAATCGTTAAGAAAACAGCTGTAATCATAGAAACAAGTTCTGGTATTGTAAATACTAAAGGCATCCTTTGCGTGAAGAACATAGACAGAAGTACTAATACAGGTGCAACAAACATGGCGATTTGTAATGTAGAACCTATTGCAATCTCAACTGCAATATTTACTTTATTTTTATAAGCCATAATAATTGCAGATGCATGTTCCGCTGCATTTCCAACAATTGCAACGATAATAACCCCTATAAATAATTCTGACCAACCAAATGATTTGGCAACTGTCTCAAATGTATGCACGAGCGCCTCTGACACATAAGCTACCGCAATTGTCGCTATTGCTAAAATGAGTAGCGCTTTACCTTTCGACCACTCTGGTTCTTCCTCATGAGCTACTTCATCCGTTTTATGTTGATATACACCGCGATGCGTAACGAGCTTAAATAGCAGTGCAGCAAGGTACATAATAATCATAATGATAGAAACACCGATACTTAATTGATACGTCTTTCCAGCGTCCATCTTCATTGAAAAAATCTCTGGAATAACAAAAGCTACTACAACAGCAAATATTAATAAAGCTGAATTATGCCTTGCATCGTAAACGTTAAAGCTTTGCCTTTTATATTTAAGTCCACCTATAAAGAAGGATAGTCCTCCTACTAATAATAAATTTCCAAGTACAGAACCCGTTAAAGAAGCTAACACTACTTCAATTAACCCAGCTTGAAGTGCAAAAATTGAAATAATTAGTTCAACAGCATTACCGAAAGTAGCATTTAATAATCCGCCTATTCTAGGTCCAGAGACAATTGCCAAACTTTCTGTCGCTCTTCCCATAAAACCCGCTAATGCGATAATCGTAATACAATACACAGCGAACATAATTGTTTGAGGCCAATGAAGTGTTTTCCCAAGTACAGAAAGTGGTACACCTATAAGCGCTACGATAAGAAATATTTTATTAAACATGCTTTTCATCCTTCCATCGTATGTATTTCTCCTCGCTATTATTATTATTCTTCTCCTAACTTGTCCGATTTCATCACAATTACGTTTAAAAAATCATGTTGATGAAAAGAGTATGAAAGATACTTCATTTTTATTTAGACGAAGAAAATTACAAAGTATGAAGAGGGGTTAAAAGCATGCATTTAAAAGAAAAAATTGAAACTATTATTTGCGGTCAACGGACCGGTGTATTATCTACTGTACGTGAAAATAAACCTCATAGTGCCTTTATGATGTTTTTCCACGAAGATTTTGTACTATATGTTGCAACAGATCGAAAATCAAAAAAGATAACAGATATTGAAAAAAATCCAAATGTATATGTACTACTTGGGCGTGAAGGAAAAAAATTAGATGAAGACTATATTGAGGTTGAAGGCTTAGCCTCCATCGAGGAAGACTCCACATTAAAAAACAAGTTTTGGAATAATAGCTTAAAACGCTGGTTACTCGGTCCTGAAGACCCTAATTATGTACTAATTAAAATCAATCCTGACACAATTTATTACATCGATAGTGCTGGTACGACGGAGCCCGAGTTTTTACGACTATAAAATAAAACAAGCCCCCTTTAGGTGGGCTTGTTTTGTCGAAAAGTTCTTCTGAAAAAAACAAGAAAATAGGTGGAACTTTCTAAAGATTCTGTTATATAATAGCAGTAACTTAAATAAACTGTATTAAAACAGATTGAGAGGAGAAATAAAATTGATGAAAAGAGAAGAACGCAAAAATATGATTGAGTTTATTGAAAAGAAAAAAGGGATTGAGCGTGACGAATTATTGTTTATGACAGACGATGAAGTAGAACATATTTATAATGTAACGTACTTTTTATATGAAGAAATTGCAGAGTAGTATAATAATCCCACCTTATTAAAAATATAAGGTGGGATTATTTCGCTAACTATCCAGCTATTTGCGAGGCGGTAGAATCCCACTTATTAAAGTTTCACTTTATACATGAGAATGATTTTCATGTATAATAATGTAAGATTGGAGGAATTTTACTATGAGTTCATGGCTCTTCTTCGCACTATTATCAGCAATTGCTGCTGCCCTTGTATCTATTTTTGGAAAGATTGGTTTAGATGGAATCGATGCCAATGTTGCGACAACGGTTCGTTCTATTATTATGGCATTATTTATGGTAGGCGTTATTATTATACAAGGTAAATTTCAAAATATTGGCGACGTACTGCTAAATAAAAAAGCACTGCTCTTTATCACATTAAGTGGGGTTGCAGGTGCTTCGTCATGGCTATTTTATTTTCTTGCCCTCAAGACAGGGAAAGTTTCACAAGTGGCTCCTGTCGATAAATTAAGCGTCGTATTTTCTATCATCCTCGCTATGATTATACTCGGTGAAAAGTTAAACTTTATGACTGGCGTTGGTGTAGTCTTTATTACAGCTGGTGTACTATTTATTGCTTTCAGCTAAAAAAACCGCTATTAGCGGTTTTTCTTTTTCTTTATGTAAAACCACACAACACCTGTAACAACTACTGAAATGAATAAAATCCATATTCCATAATGATGTAAACTATACTCAACGAAACGCCACTTCTCTCCTAACTTCCAGCCAAGTCCAATAAAAACACTTATCCAAATAAACGCACCACCGTAAGCATACAAACAAAAACGCCAAAGTGTTAAATTCGACACCCCAGCAAAATATGCTGTTAAATGACGTACTCCTGGGATAAAGTAACCAATCATTAAAAGAAATGGTCCATATTTTTCAAATAAAATATGTGTTTTTTCAATATGATGTTCTTTGATTCTAATTTTTGGCCCATATTTTTTTAAAACAGGAAGTCCCAGTTTTAAACCTAATATGTAGCTTAATGTAATACCTAACATCGCACCAGCCATCCCACTTAAAAAAGCAGCCGTTCCTGACATAACTCCTTTTGAAACGTTATAACCAACAAAGGTCAATAAAAACTCATCTGGTATCGGTAATCCGACAATCCCACCTGCCAACGCTATAATAATTCCAAAATACCCATAATGCGCGATTAACTCGCCAATATGTTGTTCCATTCGGAAGACACATCCTATGCACAATCGTTATTCCACATTGTGCCCTTTCTCTCTTTCAGACAAACATGGTATACATATTCACTATACATTGTTTTTATAATGAACTCTACTTCTATCCATTCCTTTAGCAGGAAGAAAGTGAACCATTAATCGTGTGCCCAACTCCCGCCTACTTCCCTTGGATTCACCGCTTTTTGAAGTGCTAGTCTTATAATCCGTAAATAGCAGGATTAAAAAATAAAAATTCATATGCTTGTTTTTTTGTTACAATAAAGGAAAGTTACTTTTCGCAACGGTTTAACTCTCAGGAAAAATGATATATCTAGCAAAAACGTAGTTTGGTCGATATAATGCAACTTCTACCTATAAAAAGAACATGCACCCTTTACATACAACATCATTTTTCTAAATTATACAGGGGGAACGAACATGACCATTGAAAATCAATTTATCCAAAAGGTTTACTATAAAACATTTTTAACAGAAGAAACTTCTACTCCAGTATCAGAAGTACTCGGTGAAGCATATATAAATGAATCTACAAACGAATTCTCCAACATTTCTAATATCCGCTTTGCTCAAGGTGAATTTTATTACCAAAATAAAGACTTTGAAGCCGCGATATTTAAATGGGAGAAAGTAAATAACGAACTTGCACTTTGGGCAACCAAAAATATTGCAGATTCTTATTTTGAACTAGGATTCTTGCCAAAAGCAGAAGAGATTTATCAATCTATCCAAACAGAAGATACAACTCTTACAATGGAAGTTTCCTTACAACTTCTTTCTCTTTACATCGAACAAGATCGTTTAGGTCTAGCATTTAAGACGATTAGTGAGGCTGTTGCATTTCAACCTGACTATCCAAATATTACTGCAATTGCTCGCTCATTCTATGAAAAACAAGAAGATTGGAATAACGCCATCGAACTTGCCGTTCAAGAAGGAATT
The DNA here is from genome assembly GCF_022095615.2 of Bacillus thuringiensis. Classification (NCBI taxonomy): domain Bacteria; kingdom Bacillati; phylum Bacillota; class Bacilli; order Caryophanales; family Bacillaceae; genus Bacillus; species Bacillus thuringiensis. Next base: position 463,395 of record NZ_CP155559.1, on the reverse strand, counting down.
CGAACAAAATCATTACACTGGTTCGATACTTTAATCAATTATGTGAATCAAGGATTCACGAAACAAATCAAACCAGAATATTTCTATGAATCTTTAAAAGCTTTATATGCAATTGATCAAGTCCAATTTAAAGAACTTGTTATTGCTCTTTGGAACAGCTATCAAAATGAAAACTTGCATCTACCTTGGATTCAAACAATAAATCATTTATTCTTACATATCGAAACAGACAACAATGACGATTGGCATGAAATTATTGAACGCTACCAAGATACATACTTTGAATTAATTACTGGTGAACATTTCATGCATGAAATGCAGGGACTTGTGCCAGATTTATTAACAAATTGGTTTAGTTTAACGAAAGCAAAAGATGCCCTATTTGTCTCCGCTGCAGTGTTAGCATGGAATGAAGTTTCACCTACAACTTTAGAGTCATTACTCGTAAAAAGTGCGGGAGCCCTACTCTCTAATTCAACAGCTGAAACAACTGTAAATATGGAAACCGTTTCTCATTTATTCGAAACAATTGCTGTATGGGCTGAAAAAAATGATGTGGATTTAAGTCATCAATTTACGTTACTCGTTCATGAACTATGTGATTTAAATGTTACACAATTACTAATAGCGGGAACTAGTGACCATGATAAGTCATCATTCATCAATTCAATATTAGGAGAGAACATCTTAACTGAGACTGTAACAACTCCTATTCTATTTAAAGATGATAGCCAAACTGAAATAACAGAATTCACTGCGTTAGATGTACACAATATACCGAACTTTGATGAATTCCATCAAATAATGGCTACACCTTCCGAGTCAGAACTTGAGAAGAAGTGTATAGAAATTAAGTTACCAAGTAGATTTTTAAGAAAAAATAAGTTTGCATTTCTTGTTACGCCAGCTGTTCAAGGGCAAGTGGATAAAAGCAGCTCATATTTTGAATACTTACAAGCAGCAGATAGCCTTATTTACTTATTAAATTCTGCTTCACCATTGCATGGTGAAGAGCTTGATACATTAATTTATTTACGTGAACAAGTGCCAAACTTACAAATTCATTTCGTATTACACACAAATAGTGCGGCCAATAATGAAAAACTCATGAGTAAGATTAAAGTCCATTTCCCAAATGCAAAATTCTTCCCATACTCTCCTTCACAAGAGAGTAGCCAGCAACTTGGAGACGTGACAGAGTCTATTCTTTCTAATCTAGCAGAACGCGACATAGAACAAGAACGTATAGAAAAACTAATATGGTTTACTCAAAAAACAATCGCATACCTTGTAAATGAACGTGTGGAATTAGAAAATACATTAGTGAAATCAGTACGCTGGAATAAACATATCTCAGTAAAACTAAACGGATTTATTAACAATCTTACTGCTCTTGAAAAAGATAAAATTCGTTCTATTACAGAATCTTATCTTTTAACGAAAGAAGAAATCACACGGGATATCCATTCTCAAATTCCTGAATTGTTACAGAGCTGTTCTGACCTTGTTCAAGAAGATAGTGATTTCAAATTAGTTCATGAAGAATTAAATGCTGCAATGAACGAACGAATTCAAAAACATGTACAGCAAGTGCTTCTTCCTAAATTTACTGGGTTTATTCAAGAATGGATTGAAACAGCGCATAATGAATTTATTCAAGCTCAATCTTATTTAGATGAAATGAGTGAAACGTTTAATAAATTATATAAAGAAGAACGCATGAAACTTCCTTGCGATTTCAAATTACTAGATGATTGGCATCGAGATGTTGTACGTATGACAAATCGAATTACAGTATCGAACATCAATATTTTATTACGCTTTACACCGACACAATTTTTCTTAAAGAGTGCGGGAAAACTATTTGGTAACATGCAAAAAAATCAATCTATGCTCGCAAACAAATATAAACAATACATTGAAACGGAAGATTATACGGAAATTGCTCAAACAATTTCAAAACAATTCTTCCTTCAATTTGAAGTATTTGAAGGCGCCTTAGAACGAGATATCATGATGTTCTTTAAAGATCCACTTAGCATACTGAAACAAAATGTAGAATCAGCTCAACTTGAAATACAGGAAGACGAGCAAACATTAGCAACGTTAAGAAGCAATCCAGAAACTTATCACGATCCGTTAGCATTCTTTAAACTGCAACTATTGCAGCACAAATTCATTTTAAGTACGAACAAAAACAATGAAGACGTCTATGAATTTAATGAGTCTCCTACGATTTAACATAAAGTGAAACTTTAATCAGTGGGGGTCTTACTGCCCATTAAAGCGGGATAAAAAACCAAGCAAACGAAATTTGCTTGGTTTTTTACTTTAATTCATTATTTTCATATGTTCAAGTGGATAATAAATTGCCGCTAATTCTCCTAATACATCCGCTTTATCAATAAGTCCTAAACCATTTCTACTATCTCTGCTTATTAAACGATTATCTCCCATAACAAAAATCTTATTTTTAGGAATTGTAATTGGTCCAAAGTCCTCTGTTAAATTCATAAGTTTTTTTTCAGCTTGTTTTTTATTACTATACAAATATGCTTCCTGTATCACTTCATGATTCACATATAATTGATCATTTCTCACCTCAATGACATCACCAGGCAAACCAATAACCCTTTTCACATAAAAATTATCTGTCTTCACAACAATAATATCTTCTCGCCCATAACTTTCAAATTGCTTTGCCAACTTATTAACAATCACCTTATCCCCATCTTGTAACGTTGGCTTCATGGACGCTCCTTTTACAGTCGTAGGAAAAAACAAAAAGATTTTTGCCAAAAACACCAACAAACATGCAATTGCAATTGTTCCAAAGAATTCACGCCAACGTTTTTTCTTTTGCATCATTCCACCATCTCATCATCTTTTTACTTTTATTATAAGGACTTCCACCTCTCAATTTCCACAAAATTCTGAATTGAATAATTAGAATATTATAAACTCGAAATACCCCATAAACTTCTTATTTTATTTACTATATATTTATCTCACTATTTTTAGGCAGTAAAACTCCCATCTCAAAAATCGGTTGAAGTAAAATAGTAAAAAAGATACTCTCAAAATAGTCTATCCACTATTTTTGAGAGTACCTTTTTATATCCCTACATATACAATACACATTTGAGCCGCTACATATGTAAACCAAATCCAAAGTGGTTCATACTTTAATTTACGCCCTCCAATATCTGTCACGCCAATAATAAAATCAGAAATCACAAATAGAAAACCACCAAAAGCTGGTATCCACCATATTCCTGTATTCTCATAGTATAAGGCGAATGCAAAGCAAGCCATTCCTCCAACCCACAGTCCGTAAATTAGAGCGCCTATCGTAAACAATTTATCTTGTTTATCATTTCGTATAAAAAAGAACCATCCTATAACGAGAAAGAGTCCGTATACGAGTAAACCAATCCAAAAACCATTCCATGAGATGCCTGTTTGCAAAAATGCTTTTACATAAAAACAATGTGCAAGAGCGAAAGTAATCATCCCTCCAATTAATCGATGACCAATTGGAATCAAACCTGCCATAAATAAATCCCCTACAGTTGATAACGTCATACCTAGTGCAACCCACGTACTATACTCTACTGATGGATCTTGTAACCAGATCCATATTGCACTTACTGTTAAAGAAAAACTAAGAATAAGACGCACCGCTAAAGGTAACGGCATATTATTTCTTGTTTTTTTTGTCTGTCCTATTGCGTACATTGCACCAATTAAAAAAAGAATTATTTGTCCAATTAACACCACGTAAAGTAGATTCATAATATGTTCTCCTCAATAAATGCTTTTTGTATCTTTTTTCGTTACACCTAGTCTATTATCCTTTTTCTATATAAAAAAAGAAGAACAGTACTGTTCTTCCATTGTAATCGTTTTCCCTCTCTCTACGCTACCTGTTTTTCTTGCTCCATTTTCTGCTTAGCTGGCGTACGATTCACCACGATAATTCCCGCGGCTACACATGCTAAACCGAATAATACAAATGAGTGAATTGCTTCTCCTAAAATCATGCTCGATAATAACACACCAAATACGGGTATAAAGAACATGTACATTGATACTTTTCCAACTTTGTTGTACTTCATAATTGTATTCCACATGCAAAAGCCTGCTGCGGATAAGAAAGATAAGTAAATAAGCATAAATATTGCATGTGCACTAAATGTAAATGGCATGACTCCAACTTGCAAAGCCCCTATACATAATAGCCCGATAGAACCAAAGATCATTTGGTATGCTGTCATATAGCCAACATCTAATGTTTTGCTACCTTCTTTCGCCAATATGTTTCCATATGAATACAACATTGCTGCACTAAGAAGTAATAAGCTACCGATTCCGAAATGGAATGACAAACTACCATCACTCGGTACATTTACCAAAATGACACCACAAAAGCCGATAAAGACCCCAATTATTTTTCTCATATTGAGAGCGTCATCTTTATATAAAAAATGCGCGAGTAAAATTTGAAAGAATGATGATGTTCCTGAAATGATAGCTCCTTCAATACCAGAGCTATAACTCATCCCAATATAAAAACATATATATTGAAGGAATGTTTGAAATAAACCAATTTGTACTAACTGCTTCCCCGTTCCTTTTTTGAAGCTCATATCTTTTCCTAATACTTTAAAGAAAAATATGAGCATTACTCCAGATAAAAAGAAACGATAACCAGCAAATAATATTTGCTCTCCAACTTCTTGTGGCTGAATTCCAAGTTCAGCATAACTTAATTTAATAAACGGGAATGCGCTCCCCCATAAAAAAGTCGCTACTATTGCAGCAATTAATACACCAATCGGATGGGTAAAAAATTTCTCTGTCTTCACTTGTGGTCTTCCTTTCCGATCTTTTTATGAACAATATTCATATATACCAAAGGAAGTGTGAAAATACAAGTTTTCAGTTTATACGCAAACAAAAACATATCATCTAACGAAAACATATGCTATACTATAGAATAATTACAACATAATAACTATTAAAATCAGATTCAACAGAAATGCTGCTATCCATTATGGATGGCAGCTTTCGTCGTTTTATAGGGGTTTCGATTTTGATTCTTTTTCTCAATAAGAATTTGGAAGGAGCGAGTAGTAATGAACTCAGAAGTAAAAACATTACAAGTACAAAAGTCTATTTCTCATCCCTCTTTATGGGATACATTAAAGAAACATTATGAACTTATATTTTCAATCACATCTGGTATTTTCATTTTAGCTGGTTGGTTATTCACAAAGAACGATGCAATGAATGTAGGGATTACTTGCTATATCCTTGCTTATATAGTTGGTGGATATGCAAAGGCGAAAGAAGGTATTGAAGATACCATTGAAGAGAAAGAGCTAAATGTCGAAATGCTCATGCTCTTTGCTGCTATCGGTGCTGCAATCATTGGCTACTGGGCAGAAGGTGCGATTTTAATCTTTATCTTTGCACTAAGCGGTGCGATGGAATCTTATACATTAAGTAAAAGTCAAAAAGAAATTTCAGCGCTTCTTGATTTACAACCTGAAGAAGCATTGCGTATTTCTAATGGAACCGAGGAACGTGTTCCTGTAGGACGATTACAAATTAACGACATTATTTTAATTAAGCCAGGTGAGCGTGTTCCTGCTGACGGTACGATTCATAACGGTGAAACAAATATCGATGAAGCTGCTATTACAGGGGAACCTATTCCGAATGAGAAAAAATTCGGTGATGAAGTATTTGCTGGTACTGTAAATTTACGCGGTGCTATCGAAGTTAAAATTACAAAGCCGAGCGATCAAACATTATTCCAAAAGATTATCCGTCTTGTCCAAAGTGCACAAAGCGAAAAATCACCATCACAACTATTCATCGAAAAGTTTGAAGGAACATACGTAAAAGGTGTACTACTCGTTGTTGCGCTTATGATGTTCGTCCCTCATTTCGTACTTGACTGGAGCTGGAATGAAACGTTTTATCGCGCTATGATCTTACTTGTAGTCGCATCTCCTTGTGCACTCGTTGCTGCCATTACACCAGCAACGTTATCTGCAATTTCTAACGGGGCAAGAAATGGAATTCTCTTTAAAGGTGGCATACATTTAGAACGCCTCGCTTCAGTAAAAGCGATCGCCTTTGATAAAACAGGAACATTAACACAAGGAAAACCTACCGTAACAGATGTATATGTTCGAGAAAATATGACAGAAAAAGAAGTACTTTCTATTACAGCATCAATTGAAAGTCACTCTACACATCCTTTAGCTGAATCTATTGTTAAATATGCACAACATACGTATAACATTGCATTAAAAAAACCAGAAAATGTTGAAGATGTAACTGGTTTTGGGCTAAAAGGACTATTCGAAAACAAAGCTTATAAAATAGGTAAAGCTGATTTTATCGGTGAAGAAACAAAGACATTTCATAATGGTATTTCTGCCTCACTTGAAAAAGAGGGTAAAACTGTCGTTTATATTAGTGATAAGGATGGCATCCTTGGACTTATCGCTTTAAAAGATACGCTTCGCCAAGAAACAATAGCTGCTATCCGCGAACTACAAAGCATTGATGTCGAAGCTATTATGATTACTGGTGATAATGAAGAAACGGCAAAAGCAATTGCCTCTGAAAGTAATATAAAGGAATATTACGCATCATGCTTACCAGAAACAAAAGTTGAAACAATTAAAGAGCTAAAAGAAAAATACGGGACAGTAGCAATGGTCGGAGATGGTATAAATGATGCCCCTGCACTCGCTACCGCTAGCATTGGTGTAGCAATGGGCGAAGGAACAGACGTAGCTTTAGAAACTGCAGACGTTGTACTTATGAAAAACGAATTATCTCGACTTTCCCAAGCAATCCGTTTATCAAAACGAATGAACCGCATTGTAAAGCAAAACGTAATTTTTTCGCTAGCTGTAATTGCAATGCTGATTTGTTCAAATTTCTTGCAATTTTTAGCTCTTCCATTTGGTGTTATTGGGCATGAAGGAAGCACGATTCTTGTCATTTTAAATGGTTTACGATTATTAAAAGGAAACAAATAAAAACGGGTCCCTCATAGAGGACCCGTTTTTTCTAATGATAGCTATTATGCCCATTCGCACTACTACTCGTTTTATGCTTTGGATGCGAACTGCTCTTTTGTTTATTGTTATTTTTGTTGTTGTGATTCTTTTTATTATTACTCATGAAATATCCCCCCTGTTCCCTTTTATTATGGAACAAGAGCTCACTTTTCATTACGGGAATTATTGTCACCCGTCCTATAATGATGGAGTAAACCATTAATTTCACCGCCAAGTAAAATTACCCACCCAGTCAAGTAAAACCATAACATTAAAATAATAATACCACCGAGACCACCATATGTATTGGCGTAATTCGCAAACTTATCTACATAATAAGCAAATGAGTACGATACCACAATCCATCCTACAGTAGCAAATGTTGCTCCTGAAATGACTTCTCTTCTTTTTAACTTTCGATCTGGTGCAAATGTATATAAAAAACTAAACAATGCAAATAGCACGAAGAAACTCGCTACTAACCGCATAATACTCCACACGTAAGAAAAACTATCCGATAAACCAATTGCTTTAAATACCGCTGCTCCAATGACTTGTCCGAACACTGGAACAATTAGCGCAAACACAATCATAAAAATGATTGCTAATGTAAACACAATTGATAAAGCTCTCGTTTTAATAAAAGAACGTGTTTCTGCTACATCATACGCACGATTAAAAGCATTCATAACCGCATTTACCCCGTTTGAAGCAAACCATAACATCGATAATAAACCAAATGATAATAAACCACCATTTTGCTCATTTACAACTTTATCAACGTTTACTTCAATTAAGGACATTGCATCTTCGGGTACGTACGGTTCTAATAAATTGAGCACACTTTCTGTTTGAAGGTCAATGAATCCAAGAAGCGTAATTAAGAAAACAAGCCCAGGAAAAATCGCAAGCAAGAAGAAATAAGCGAGCTGTGCTGCCAAGCCCGCTACATCATCGCGCATCGTTCGGTCATACAAGTCTTTACCAAACGAATAAGTACGATGTCTCCTCACCTTTTCTAAAATTTTTCTCATATATGTTTAAACGCTTTTCTTCTCTTCTTTATCTTGCTTTAACTCAATGTACGCTTCAGTTTTTTTTTCCTCTGCATTTGAGTCTTTCATAAATAGTTCACGCGCTTCTTTCATACCGCCATCTCCAGCTACTACTGGCTCTTCTTCTGCTTTCAGCTCATCTACCTTTGACGATACAGCTTGAATTTCAATTGTTTCTGGCTTTTCTACTTGCTCAATTTTTTTCTTACTAAAAATTTCTTTCGTTTCTTTTAACGTTTCTACAACAGACGGCGTCAATTTTTTGATTTCTGCTACTTTTGCTTTCACTACATTGAAATCAGCAAGTTCGCGTCCTTTATCTGTAACAGTTTGCACTTTTTCTTTGATCTTTGCATTTTCACCAATTTCAATCATCTTTGTTTTTGCTTTTTCCGCAGTATTTTTTACTTTTTCACGGTTTTCTTTCTTCAACATAGATACAGCTACACCTGCAGCTACACCAAGTGCAATATTTCGAGCAATATTATTTTTCTTTGCCATATTCCTTCACCCTTTCATTTCTTATGTTAGAAAGTATTTCTTTCTAAGCTTCCTCATATTCCTTGTTCATTTCGAATGAAAGCTAATAGCTTTGCACACCCTTCTGTTACAAGGTCATATACTTCTTGGAAATTCCCTGTATAGTAAGGGTCGGGAACGTCTGTCCAGCCACCGTCTGGAACAAAATCGGACAGCCTACCAATATAGCCTCCAGTTTTACCTAAACTTTTTAAATCTGCTATATTCTTGTTGTCCATGGCAATAATATAATCAAACTTTGTTAAGTCTTCTTTTTCTACTTGCCTCGCTTTAATTCCTTCAAAAGTGACTGCATTTTCTTTTAAAATTTTTTGTGTTCCTTTATGTGGCGGATGACCGATATGCCAATCTCCAGTTCCTGCAGAATCAATGACAATTTTCCCTTCGAGTCCCTCTTTTACGACAAGATTTCGAAAAATCGCTTCTGCCATCGGAGAACGGCAAATGTTCCCAAGACAAACAAACAATACTTGAATCATATTTTTGTCTCTTCCCTTCTTGGTGCATTTCTTAATATATACTTATAGTATAAACAACCAATTATTAAATATAAAGGAAATCCCTACTAATTTAATAGGATTGAAAAGATTCATTAACGAAAATGATAAAAAATGTTAAGATAGCCTTATGTTATTTTAAAGGGGGACACTTCGGTGGATTTATCCGTAAAGTCAGAAGAAAACGTTGAATATATGGTCGAAGCTATTAAAGAAAAATTACGTATGGTTAATGCTGGAGCGATGAGAGCTGCTAGCTTTAATGAAGAAATGTACGAAGACTTACGTGACATTTATGATCATGTTATGAAACGTGAAACATTCAGCATCAGTGAAATGCAAGCTATTACAGAAGAATTAGGTACATTAATTAAAAAGTAAAAAAAGCCTCGCTTATGGGGCTCTTTTTTATTTCCAACAAATTCATGACAACTCTTCTGTTTCCCTCAACCAACTGTAAAATACTGTACAATAGAAGTAGAACCTCACCTTAGATTTTTTCTCCATACATACTACTCACAAATAATAGCAACACTACCATTGCTAACTGTTTTTACTGGAGGTGCTTACTTATGAGCAATTGGTACAGTAAGACGAAAGATCAAACGTTAATCGACCTAGAAACAAACGAACAACACGGTTTAACAGATGAAATCGTAAATGAACGTTTAAAGCAATACGGCTCTAATGAATTAGCTACAAAACAAAAACGCACGTTATGGCAGCGGATTTTCGCCCAAATTAATGATGTCCTCGTATATGTCCTTATTATTGCTGCTCTTATTTCTGCCTTTGTAGGTGAATGGGCTGATGCAAGTATTATTGCGCTCGTTGTAGTTTTAAATGCTGTTATCGGTGTCGTCCAAGAATCGAAAGCAGAACAAGCTTTAGAGGCATTGAAAAAGATGGCAACGCCTAAAGCTATCGTAAAACGCGGCGGTGAGCTACAAGAAATTCTATCTGAACAAGTCGTTCCAGGTGATATTGTCATGCTCGATGCAGGACGTTATATCCCATGTGATTTGCGACTAATCGAAACAGCAAATTTAAAAGTTGAAGAATCTGCTCTCACTGGTGAGTCCGTTCCTGTTGATAAGGATGCACTTTATCATCCTTCTATGCAAACGGATGAACAAGTACCACTCGGCGATCAAAAAAATATGGCCTTTATGTCTACTCTTGTTACATACGGGCGAGGTGTCGGTGTTGCTGTTGAAACTGGCATGAACTCACAAATCGGCAAGATTGCTACCCTTTTACATGAAGCAGACGATGATATGACACCACTCCAAAAAAGCTTGGCACAAGTCGGAAAGTATTTAGGCTTTGTCGCTGTAGCTATTTGTATCGTTATGTTTTTCATCGGCTTTTTACAAGGCCGGGATACGTTAGAAATGTTTATGACTGCTATTAGTTTAGCCGTTGCAGCTATTCCAGAAGGCTTGCCAGCTATCGTTTCCATCGTTCTTGCAATTGGTGTGCAACGCATGATTAAACAAAACGTTATCATTCGAAAACTACCAGCTGTTGAAGCTCTCGGTTCTGTCACAATTATTTGTTCAGATAAAACAGGTACGTTAACACAAAATAAAATGACCGTTACTCACTTTTATAGTGATAACTTATACGATCAATTAGAAAATTTAAATGTAAATAACGATACGCAACGTCTATTGTTAGAGAATATGGTGCTATGTAATGATGCGTCTTACAATAACGAATCACAAACCGGAGACCCGACTGAAATTGCTCTTCTCGTTGCTGGAAGCACTTTTAATATGCAAAAAGATCATTTAGAAAAGATACATGAGCGCGTTAACGAGTTGCCTTTCGATTCAGATCGTAAAATGATGTCAACCGTGCATACATATGATGAAGGCTACTATAGCATGACGAAAGGTGCTATTGATAAACTCTTACCTCGATGTACCCACATATTTAAAAATGATAAAATCGAGGTTCTAACAGATACTGATAAAAATCAAATATTAGAAGCTGCCGGATCAATGTCTCAAGAAGCTTTAAGAGTACTTTCATTCGCATTTAAACAATACAATTCAAACGCTGTAGATATAAATCATCTTGAAGAAAATCTCATCTTTATCGGTCTTGTCGGTATGATTGATCCACCTCGAACTGAAGTAAAGGATTCAATTACAGAATGTAAAAAAGCCGGTATTCGCACAGTTATGATTACTGGTGACCATAAAGATACCGCTTTTGCAATCGCCAAAGAACTTGGCATTGCTACAGAAATATCTGAAATTATGATTGGAACTGAATTAGATAACATTTCAGATACAGAACTAGCAAGCAAAATTGATCACTTACATGTATTCGCTAGGGTCTCTCCAGAACATAAGGTAAAGATCGTAAAAGCATTACGTGCAAAAGGCAATATCGTTTCTATGACTGGTGATGGCGTCAATGATGCACCATCTTTAAAACAAGCAGATGTTGGCGTAGCGATGGGCATTACAGGAACAGACGTTGCAAAAGGGGCTGCGGATGTCGTGTTAACAGATGATAATTTCTCATCTATCGTGAAAGCTGTTGAGGAAGGTAGAAATATTTATCGTAACATAAAAAAATCAATTCTCTTCCTACTCTCTTGTAACTTTGGAGAAATTATCGCTTTATTTTTAGCCATTTTACTCGGCTGGGCGACACCATTACGCCCAATCCACATTTTGTGGGTCAATTTAATTACCGACACACTTCCTGCACTATCACTTGGTGTTGACCCTGAAGATTCAGATGTGATGAAGGAAAAGCCACGACGTGCGAAAGAAAGCCTATTTAGCGGTAGCATCCCTTTTCTTATTTTCAATGGGGCTGTCATTGGACTTTTAACGCTAGTGGCCTTTATCGCCGGAGCAAAATTCTATACTGGAGATACAAATTTATTCCCTCTGTTCCCAGAGCGCATTGATGAAGATGCCCTATTACATGCTCAAACGATGGCATTTGTCGTTCTTAGTTTTTCTCAGCTCGTTCATTCCTTTAACTTGCGTTCAAGAACGAAATCGATTTTTTCAATTGGGATCTTTACAAATAAATATTTAGTGTTCTCCCTTCTTATCGGTGTTCTTATGCAAGTTTGTATCATTTCCATCCCACCTCTTGCCAATATATTCGGTGTGCATGCATTAACGATGCGAGATTGGGGATTTGTTCTCTTATTAAGTATCATTCCGCTTGTTGTGAATGAAATCATTAAATTAGTGAAGAGAAACTAAAAGGCAAGGAGGACTATAGTCCTCCTTGCCTTTTCATTTATCCTTGTAATTCTTTTTTGATGTTCTCTGTTAATGTAGCCATACGCTTACGACTTTCTTCACGCTCACGTTTGTTTTGCTCTTCAATTTGTTGTGTTTCTTGCATACCTCTTGAAATAATGTTCCAAGTCTCTTCAAGTGTTTCCATCTTAATACTAGAAGAGCCTGATAACCTTGCCACTTCCACACTTTGCGTTGCAATATTTTGTGCATTTTTCTTAAGTAATTCATTTGTACGACGATCCAGTTCAGCCATAGAATCTGCAACCAGCTTTTGACGCTTCGCATTCACCGCTTGAATGATACCATTTTTAAAGATAGGAATCGTTGTAATAAATGCTGTATTGATCTTACCGATTAATTTATTGTTACCACGTTGAATCATACGAATTTGTGGTGCTGTAAGTAAAGCAACCATGCGTGCCTTTTCTAAATCGTCAATACGCTGTTCTAAAATTTCCACAGAGTTTTTAAGCGACTCTAATTCAATACCTGCTAATTGATCATTATTACGTACACGCTCTTCATACATCGGAACTAGCTCTGTATTTAAACGATCTAATAACATTTCTCCTGCTACTACGTATTTTTCTAAGTCTAAGTAATATTTTAAGTTTTGCTCATATAACCCGTCTAACGTACCAATTGATTTTTTCATTTCATCTTGATACTTCGTAATTTCCACGTACACTTTATCAATTTCACGGCCCATCGTTTGATACTTGCTAAAGATTTGTTCAATCATTTTATCCGCTTTTTTGAACATACGTGAGAAGAAACCACTCTTCTCTTCCGCAAAGTCTTTGCTATCGAATCGGTCCATAATTTTACCAAGCTGTTTTAATAACTCACCAGAGTCTTCTATTTTTGACAGAGACATTGTATGTAAAATTTGATCTGCAAAGCGTGAAATTTCCATAGAAGGTTCTTTTCCAAGCTCAATTAATTCTAATTGGTCTTTAATATCTACCGCATTATAAATACGTTGTACATCCGCATCTTGTCTAAGTTGCAAGCGAACATCTTGTGCTGTTTGCTCATTTAATTCTGTTTTCGAATCTAGTACGACTGGGTTATTCATATGGTATTCTCCCTTTCCTTATAAAAATGGACGAAATAGTCCTTTTATTGTTTGTGATAAATTTTTATAGGCTGATGAACCATGAAACTCAAGATCGAAATTAACTTCTTCAAGCCAATGTGAATCAAATGCTGCTGCATCAATATACGGTTCAATATCATTTCGTCCCGTTGGATTGAAGTGGAATACATCTACTCCTATTTGATTTAAAAATAGGAGTAAAACAGCATCCGAACGAGTTAATTCCCCACTCTTCTCATTATTAAATATAACAATTTTCGGTACATCTTGTGAATAATCAAATTTCTCAAGCTGTTCTAAAATATTCGGTGGTATTTGAGAAAGTTGCGCGAAAACATATAACGCTACATCTTGTTTCGTCTCTTTTGCAATTGGTTTACACATTTCACTTTCACACGTATGGATAATCGCTTCTGCAATACCATGTTGTAATCCTTCTGGCAATCGTTTATGCGGCCACCAATGACTGTTCATAATTAAATCTGGATGTAATTTTCCCCCGCGGTCTAAAGCATCTCGGTAATGATATTGGAAATTTGCTTTTTGTTCTTTCGTAAACGGGAATGTATTAATTAATAAACTGTTATCAAATGATGTAACAGCCTTTAGTCGCTGAAAATATTCTTTATCATTCTTTGAAACACCTGATATTTTTGCAAATAAAGAAGGAATATAAATGTGTTTATTCTCAACAAAGAATGTCGGGCGTACAAATGCCTTTTCTTTCGTAATTAAAAAGAGTTCATCGTATGTTGTTTTGAGCGTACGAGCTACAGGCGTATACGAGCGGAACTGCCACGGCTTGTACAGCAGTGAATTATCGTGGTGAAGTACTTGCTCAATTTCTTTTGAAGCTTGATACGCTACTGTTGCAACACGTTCGCGGCGGCGATCTGGAAATGGCTCAAGAGAAATGCGACCTGAATGAGACACAACAAAACTTCTTCCTTCCTCATCAACATTCTCAAATCCATCTTTTCCTTCTGGATGATAATAAAGTACATCACAGCCGAGCATAATAAGGAAGTATAAGAAATATATACGGCTTTCCGTCGCATCACCATACCAAACGATACGCGGCATTTGTTTCTTATAATTAACCGTAGAAAACCACTTCGCTACGTAATTTTCACTTAATTTAATTATATCAATTAAGAAACGACGGAATCCCTCTGTTTTTAACGATTGGTTATGTTGTTTCTCATACAATTTCAATACAGAAATAAACGTCGTATGTATATAATGCTGTAAGTCAGGATTGTCTACTTTCGGTAAAAGTTGTTTCCCAGATAAGTGTGCCACTAGCCTATTTACTGTCAGACCGTTTGGTGCTTCTTGATGTAATCCGAACACTTCTTGAATATGACGAAGCTTTTCCGAATCAATCACTTTGTTTAAATTTTGTTCGTGTAAAACTTCGATTCCTTTCGCTTCACTATAATCAAATAGCTCATTAAAATATTCATCTACATCATTAGGAACGCCAAGGATTCGACATGCTATATAACTAAATTTCATCTCATTCTCTGTCAGTTCATATTGTGGGCGTTTTTCTAAAAGTGTTTCAAATTGCTTTAAATCTGATTCATCTTTTAATCCATATGGTTGAAGTGTAAAACGTGAAAACACAACAGTTCACCTCCAAAAACATTTACGTTTTTTCTAAGTCTTTCTTCTATTATAAACTATTTTTGGTTATAAAAAATGGGCGCTCGTAAAACGAGCAAACCCATTTCAATTATTTATTGTCTTCTTTAGTAGCTGCAACTTCTTCTTTAGCTTGTCCAGAATTCTTCATGTAGTGAAGTATAAATGTTGCTCCAAATGCTACAACTAAAATGATAAAGAATAGCATATGACTTATTTCAATATGAATAACAGACAGTAACATTTTTACTGCAATAATTAAGATTAAAATATATGCTGTCGTTTCAAGTTCTGGAATACGCTCTAACAATTTTAAGAATACACCAGCGATACCACGCATCATTAAAATACCGAGCATTCCACC
Organism: Bacillus thuringiensis; assembly: GCF_022095615.2. NCBI lineage: Bacteria > Bacillati > Bacillota > Bacilli > Caryophanales > Bacillaceae > Bacillus > Bacillus thuringiensis. The sequence goes on along the minus strand of NZ_CP155559.1, from coordinate 447,827 downwards.
TAATAATAGAATCCAAACTTCATTTGATACACCAAATGCAGCAAGTACGCTATCTACAGAGAACGCGATATCCATTAATTCAACCATCGCAACTGTTCCCCAGAAGACACCAAACATTCTGAAGAGAATACTGTTTTGGTTCATACCATGAGCTTCCTCTTCTTCTGCATTACCTTTTCTTTTATCAATGAAGTATTTAACTGAAAGCCAAGCTAAGTAAAGTGCACCTAACACTTTTACCCACGCTAATTTAATTAAGAACATTCCAATTCCAATCGCAATAAATCGGAATACATAAGCTCCAATAAGTCCATAGAATAATGCCTTTTTACGTTTTTCTTCCGGAAGGTGTTTTACCATTACTGCTAATACAAGTGCATTATCAGCAGATAACAAACCTTCAAGTACAACAAGTGTACCTATTAATCCCCAAGATACTGGATCTTGCAACACTTTAATCCACATGTCCAAGTCGAAAAACTGAGCATACGTATCAAGGATTCCTTGCAAAATACTCATCTTACCTTTATCCCCTATTCTTTGCTAGATTTATAGAAAGGTCAAAAAAAGGAAACGAATATCGTTTCCTTTCTATGCATCCAAGCCATACGCTCTTACAAGCGCGCCTAAGCCACCTTGGAAACCGCTTCCTACTGCATTAAACTTCCACTGTCCATTATGACGGTATAATTCACAAAAGACAACTGCTGTTTCGATGGAGAAATCTTCCCCTAAATCAAAGCGAAGAACTTCTTCATTCGTTTCTTCATTTGCTAAACGAACAAATGCGTTTCCGACTTGTCCAAAGTTTTGGTTACGGCCTTCTCCATCATAAATTGTAACTGTAATAGCAATTTTATGAACATCTGATGGAACCTTTTTCAAATCTACAACAAGTTGCTCGTCATCCCCGTCGCCTTCACCTGTACGGTTATCTCCTGTATGTAAAACAGATCCACAAGGAGACTGTAAATTGTTATAGAAGATAAAATCAGTTTCCTTCGTACATTTTCCGTTCGCATCCAATAAAAAAGCAGATGCATCTAAATCGAAATCTGATCCACCATCATAAGATTTAAAATCCCACCCAAGACCAATTACTGCTTTTGTTAAACCAGGGCTTGTCTTACCTAAATCAATCTTCTGTCCTTTTTGCAATTGAATTACCATTTATATTCACCTCTATATTTTAATCTTAAAAATATATCCATCAGTACACATCTGTTTACTGATGGATATATAAATCTATTACTCTACATCTAAACCGAAATTATTACATAGAGACGCTAATCCACCTTGGAATCCACTTCCGATTGCATTGAACTTCCAGTCACCTGCATGACGGTATAATTCACCTACTACAACAGCTGTTTCAATAGAGAAATCTTCTCCTAAATCGTAACGAATTAATTCTGCATTCTTTTCTTCATCTAAAATACGTACGAAAGAGTTAGAAACTTGCCCGAAGTTTTGGCTACGGCCTTCTCCATCATAAATTGTAATTGTGAAGCAAATACGTTCGATATGTGCAGGTACATTTTTTAAATCTACTTTAATCGCTTCGTCATCACCTTCACCGTCACCAGTTCGATTATCTCCTAAATGCTCGACAGCACCATTCGCACCTTTAGGGTTATTATAGAAAACGAAATCCTCTGCACCTGAAACTTTACCGTTAGCACCTACTAAGAAAATACTAACATCTAAATCGAAATCGTTTTGTCCGTCATAACGATTCGTATCCCAACCAAGTCCTACAAGAACTTTTGAAAGACCTGGATTTGTTTTTGTTAAGTCTACCTTTTGTCCTTTTTTCAATGAAATTGATGCCATATTCAATTCCTCCTCGGTTTATTTTATTGATAACGTGATACAATCTCACTTAAGTTTTTATCTTGTGTGCCTTCTCCAACAGCTGAAAACTTCCATTCACTTCCATGGCGATACATTTCACCTGCAATTAGAGTCGTTTTGCCAGCATAATTATCCGATAAATTATAGCGTGCTAATTCTTCACCAGTTTGCGGGCTTTGAATTCGAATATATGCATTACGAATCATCCCGAAATCTTGACGACGATTTACACAGTCATAAATATTTACAACGAATACTAAACGATTAATACGGCTCGGAACTTTATGTAATTCTACGAAAATTGTTTCGTCATCACCAGCGCCTTCACCTGTTAAATTATCTCCTGAATGAATAATACTACCACAAGTAGAAAGCTTGTTTCCGAAGTAAACTAAATCGTTTTTGTTTAAAAAGCGATCTCCTTCTAACATAACAACAGATGCATCACAATCTACATTTGGTTTACTTCCAAATAATGAAGACAGAAACCCACCTGATTGCCCAATTGGATCCCAGCCTAAGCCAACCTGTAGTTTTGCTACTTTGGGTTGTCCTTTCGTTAAATCGATCTTTTGACCTTTTTCTAAAATAATAGGCATGCAGTTTCTTCCTTTCTACAAAGCATTTTCCAAGGCGGAAAATATTGTATTCTTCTCTTATATTGTAGCATTATTTACCTAGTGATAAAAAGGATAAATTCTCAGTTATATGAAAACATTCATATAATTTACTTATGATGATGTAAGAAGTGGTAAATAGCACCAATCATTCCTGCACAATTACCGTTTTGTGCAAGTTCAATCTCACAATTACTATAAATCTCTTTATTTAAATATTTTTCTACTTCCTCTTTTACTTCTTTTAAGAACTTATTTCCTCTATCAGTAATTCCTCCACCTATAACAATCATTTCTGGATTAAAAATATAAGCAAGATTACTAATTCCAATCGCTAAATGTTTAAAGAAAACCTCAACCGCTTGCGTAACTTCTCTATCTCCTTTATCATACAGTTCGAAAATCGTTTTTCCATTCCAATCACGTTCACCTTTATATTTTCGCACAAGACGAATTAACCCTGAAATGGAAGCGACCTCTTCAAACTGCTTTCCTTCTATTAACATATTTCCCCATTCACCAGCACTAAAAGAATGTCCCCTGTATAACTCTCCATCTATAAAAATTGCTCCTCCAATACCAGTTCCAAGAGTAAGCATAATAAAATTTCTTTTTCCGTTTCCAATACCTTTCCACTTCTCACCCAAAGCTGCACAATTCACATCATTTTCAACGGACACAGGTACTTGCAATACCCCTTGCAATCTATCAATAATAGGAATAGTCGCGTAGTTCGGAATATGCTCCACTCCTCCCGTTACAACCCCTTTATGAATATTAACAATTCCCGCAGTACTAATGCCAATTCCTGAAATCGTATGTTCATTCATTAATTGTTTGGATAGAAGAATAAGTTTTTGAATGATTTGTTCCCCACCCAAATGAATTTCTGTTGAAACTGTTTTATGCTTTCGTACTGTTCCTGTTTCTGAAACAATTCCATATTTGATTTGTGTACCACCAATATCAAATGCAATATATTCTTTCATATGCTGTCACTTCCTCTATTGTAATGCGTGTAAAATTCTCACCACTCTACTATTATAAAGAATTTACACTAACTCTTTTCTCTCTTCAGAAATACACCACCTTTTTCTATATATAGTTTTTTTTGCATAAAACTCTTTTTCCTAAGAAATATTACAAAGGGATGTATTTTAGATGGAATATTAATTTCTTAGGAGGAAAACAATGACGAAAATCTTCATTTTAGCATCAACACTCTCTTTATCTTTTTTTAGCGGTTTAAATATCGGTAATGCAGCAACTGAAAACTTCTCTCCAGCAACAAACGCAATTGTACAAAATAACGATCATTTAGCAGAAGGCAACTCAAAAGATAATAATAAGCCACCAGAAAACAATAGTTCTCAGGACGATAGTGGTTCCGGTGGCAACGGTTCTGATGGCAGTGGTTCTGGCGGCAACGGTTCTGGTGGCAACGGTTCTGGTGGCAACGGTTCTGGCGGCAACGGTTCTGGTGGCAGTGGTTCTGGTGGCAATGGCTCTGGTGGCAACGGTTCTGATGGCAGTGGTTCTGGTGGCAACGGTTCTGGCGGCAACGGTTCTGGTGGCAATGGCTCTGGTGGCAACGGTTCTGATGGCAGTGGTTCTGATGGCAGTGGTTCTGGTGGCAACGGTTCTGATGGCAGTGGTTCTGATGGCAGTGGTTCTGGTGGCAACGGTTCTGGTGGCAACGGTTCTGGCGGCAACGGCTCTGGTGGCAACGGCTCTGGTGGCAACGGTTCTGGCGGCAACGGCTCTGGTGGCAACGGTTCTGATGGCAGTGGTTCTGGCGGCAGTGGTTCTGGCGGCAGTGGTTCTGGCGGCAACGGTTCTGGTGGCAATGGCTCTGGTGGCAATGGCTCTGGTGGCAACGGTTCTGATGGCAGTGGCTCTGGTGGCAACGGTTCTGGTGGCAATGGCTCTGGTGGCAGTGGTTCTGGCGGCAATGGCTCTGGTGGCAACGGTTCTGGCGGTAGCGGTTCTCAAGGTGGAAACCGTGTTAAAGGCGATAGCAGTTCTCAAGGTGGTAATGGCTCTCAAGGCGGCAACCGCGTTAAAGGCGATGGCAGTTCTCAGGGGGGCAACGGCTCTCAAGGTGGTAATGTAAAAGATAATGCGACAGAACAAGGCGATAAGTTACCTAATACGGCAACACATTATCCTGCATCTATTTTAATGGGACTTTCAACATTCCTAATCGGTATGTTACTATTTATTCGCCGTAAAAATGCAAAATAAAACACATCCCTCCATCTAAAACATACATGAAACAAATTATAAAACTAAAAAGGACTTTGGATTGCATTTTATTATGCAACCCAAAGTCCTTTTCATCCTCTATCAAAAAGAGCATTAATACGCTTTTCCCCAATACACCATTTGCTTAGCTTCTTTGCCACAACAAATACATTCGTCAGCTAATTGCTCTTGCTCAAAAGGCATACAGCGTGAAGATACTCCAATTTCTTCTTTTAGTTTCTCTTCACAAGCTAACTCTCCGCACCACATTGCCTTAATAAATCCTTGCTTTTCATCCACTACTTTTTTCATCTCTTCGAAATTCGTCGCACTATACGTATTCTCATCGCGAAATACTTTTGCCTTATTAAATAAAGAATTATGAATTTCCTCAAGTAGTGCTGGAATACGTTTTTCTAATTGATCCATTGATATAAATTCTTTTTCTTTCGTATCTCTTCTTACAAGTACGACTTGATTCTTTTCAATATCTTTAGGACCAACTTCTAATCGAATTGGAATGCCTTTCATTTCATACTCATTAAATTTCCAGCCTGGTGTTTTATTACTAGCATCTATTTTTACTCGTGCAACCTTTTGAATATGTTCTTGTAACTCTGTTGCTTTCGCTAAAACTCCTTCTTTATGCTGCGCAATCGGTACGATAACAACTTGCACTGGAGCAACTTTTGGTGGCATTACAAGCCCATTATTATCACTATGGACCATAATAAGTCCACCTATCATTCTTGTTGATACACCCCAAGATGTTTGGTGTACATATTTCCACTTACCGTTACGATCTAAAAACTTAATATCAAATGCTTCTGAGAAATTCGTTCCAAAGTTATGAGATGTTCCTGTTTGAAGTGCTTTCCCATCATGCATTAAGCTTTCAATCGTATAAGTAGCCTTTGCACCCGCAAACTTTTCTTTTTCTGTCTTTTGTCCTTTAATTACTGGTATCGCTAAGTAGTCTTCACAGAAAGAAGCATATAGATTTAAAATATGTAACGTTTCAGCTTGAGATTCCTCTGCCGTTTCATGGATCGTATGACCTTCTTGCCATAAGAATTCCGTTGTACGAAGGAATGGTCTCGTTGTCTTTTCCCAACGAACTACTGAACACCACTGATTATATAGCTTTGGCAAATCATTATAGGATTGCACAATTTTTGAAAAATGTTCACAGAATAAAGTTTCAGATGTAGGGCGTACACAAAGTCTCTCCGCTAATTTTTCATCCCCGCCATGTGTCACCCATGCTACTTCAGGAGCAAACCCTTCTACATGGTCCTTCTCTTTTTGCAATAAACTCTCTGGGATAAACATTGGCATATACACATTTTCATGACCAGTTGCTTTTAACTTCTCATCCATAACTTTCTGCATATTTTCCCATAAGGCATAACCGTACGGACGTAGAATCATACATCCTTTTACACTTGAATAATCAACAAGTTCTGCTTTTTTTACAATATCTGTGTACCACTGTGCAAAATCCTCTTCCATCTTCGTAATCGCTTGTACTTGTTCTTTTGCCATAGTCAGTCTTCCTCCTTCTAGAAAATACAAAAAAGCCCGCATCCCTAAATAGGGACCGAGCTTTGCCGGCGTTACCACCCTGATTCATGCACAAAAATTGCGCATGCTCTCTTTTTGATAACGGGAAATTCCCGCTGCATATGCAGAACGCAAAGGTAGGTTCCATATCGCCTTTTTAAGAATCTTTCAGCCGGGCGGATTCTCTCTCTGCTAAAAAGGTTGAACATGTACTAGTCCTTTTTCATCGTTATAACGAAATAAATTTGTTGATTATCATAATACAAATTCTTTTTTTAAACAATAGCTAATTTTCTAATTTCTATATATTCTTTTCGTTTTTTGCAGTTTTATACGTAGCTTTTTCTCGTGATTTTTAAAAGTTGATGTGCAATCATACCGATAAGTGTACCAAGTAGAACGAAGAAACCAATAAATCCATATCCCATTCCTTCCCATCCACCAATCACCATCATTGTAACCGGAAAGGATGCTAAGCAAAGAAGTATTAAACTAAGTGCAAATATAATATCGAACTGTTTATTTGGAAACCGTTTCTTTAGTAAATACGAAATAGCAAATACAAGGATAATCGTAATTCCGCCAATGATATAAAAGATACTAAATCCATCTAACCACTCCATAGTGTTTCCTCCTTCCATAGATTCCCTTATACTTAATTATATGTTTAATTTTTCTGAAAATAAATAATAAATTTTCACCTAAAAATATATTTTTATTACTAGGTATTAATAGTAATATATAATAATAGGTTTTATATAATCAGGAGGGAACTTTATGGATAAAGCATTAACAAACCACGTCATTATTTTATCTTTCGATTGCTTATCAGCTTTAGATTTTCCTATATTACAAAAACTTCCTAATTTCCAAACATTAATAAACAAGGGCGCGATTGCGAAAAAAGTGGAACCTATTTATCCTTCTGTAACATATCCAAGTCACTCAACAATCGTTACTGGAAACTATCCTAATAAACATGGCGTAGTTAGCAATACATTACTTCAACCTGGACGCGAGTCACCAGATTGGCATTGGTACCGAAAATCCATTAAAGGAACAACATTATACGATGAAGCACGTAAAGCAAATTTAACGACAGCTGCCCTTCTATGGCCTGTTACCGGCAGAGCAAATATTGATTATAATTTACCTGAAATTTTTCCAAATAGACCGTGGCAAAATCAAGTTTTAGTTTCATTATTTAGCGGTAGCCCTCTATATCAATTAGATTTGAATCAGCGTTTTGGCCATATAAGAAATGGCTTATCACAGCCTGAACTCGATAATTTCGTACTGGCTTCTGCTGTGCATACAATCCAGACAAAAAAGCCTAATGTCATGTTTGTACATTTCACCGATTTAGATACCCAAAGACACTATCACGGCTTTGAATCCAAAGAAACAATAGCCGCAATTCATAGACATGATGAACGGCTAGGGAAAATTATTCAAGCTTTAAAAGACAGTGACCTATACGAAGAGAGTACAATTATCACTCTTGGTGACCATAGCGCTTTAAGTGAAAACAAAGCCATCCAATTAAATGTACTATTTCATCAAAAAGGGCTTATATCTATAAATTCAAAAGGAAAATTAGTAGACTGGAAGGCCTATTGCCAAAGTTGTGACGGATCTGCCTACGTATATGTGAAAGACAAGAACGATACCGATACAATTCGAGACGTACAACTACTACTTGAAGAACTGCTTCAAAATAAACAAAACGGTATTGAATTTATGCTTCATGATGAAGCTGCAAAAGACTGCGGTGCAGATGGTAATTGTTTATTTATGTTAGAAGCGCGTGAAGGATATTATTTCACTGAAAACTATACAGGAGATTTTATAAAAGAAATTACTGAAAAAGATGTTACGCCTAGTAAAAAATATACATTTGGTACACATGGATACTCTCCAACAAAACCTAACTATGAAACAATTTTTATCGCTGCTGGGAAAGGGATAAAAAGCGGTGTCATCATCCCGTATATGAGACTTATTGATGAAGGCCCAACTATCGCTAGACTACTCGGTTTACACTTAGGTGAAACAGACGGATCAATTGTAGAGGATTTACTCCAATTGTAAAGAACTGTGTATACATGTAAAAGTTATGTAAAAATCATCACAGTTTCTCTTTTTATAATTTTTATTTTTGTACACTGTTAGTAGAACAAATTTAAGGGGGAACACTATATGAAAAAAATGTCCAGACAAGAAAAAAGCTGGATATTATACGATTGGGCGAACTCCGTATATTCACTCGTCATTACAACTGCATTATTCCCAATTTACTTTAAGGCAGCTGCAAAAGAAGCTGGGCTATCTGGTGCAACTTCAACAGCATATTGGGGATACGCAAACTCATTCGCTACACTTTTAATTTCTATACTTGCCCCTATTCTCGGCACAGTTGCTGATTATAAAGGATTTAAAAAACGATTTTTCACATTCTTCTTTGGACTCGGTATCGTATTTACAAGTATGCTAGCAGTCGTCCCAACATCTCAGTGGTACTTATTACTAGGATGCTACATGCTCGCATTAGTCGGTTTTGCTGGAGCAAACATTTTTTATGATGCATTTTTAGTAGATGTTACCTCTAAAGATAGAATGGATCGAATTTCTACAAGAGGCTTTGCATTAGGCTATATTGGGAGCACAATTCCTTTTATCGGCTGTATCGCCCTTATTATTCTTGCTCAAAAAGGCACTATCCCTTTATCGGTCGGCATTGCTAGTCAAATTTCATTCGCAATAACAGCTCTTTGGTGGGGATTATTTACAATTCCAATGCTAAAAAACGTAGAGCAAACACATTATATTGAACGCCATCCAAGACCAATTGCAATGAGCTTCAAACGCCTTGCTGATACTTTTAAAAATATTAAAGAATATAAAACAGTCTTCATGTTCCTAATCGCCTATTTCTTCTACATTGACGGGGTCGATACCATTATTACTATGTCTACCGCTTACGGAACAGATCTCGGTATTAGTGCAACGAATCTATTAATCATCTTATTTGTCACACAAATTGTAGCTTGTCCATTCGCTTTATTATACGGAAAATTATCAGAAACATTTACAGGTAAAAAAATGCTATATGTCGGTATTATTATTTATATCATTATCTGCACATATGCTTATTTCTTAAAAACGACACTCGATTTCTGGATTTTAGCAATGTTAGTTGCAACTTCTCAAGGTGGTATTCAAGCACTTAGTCGTTCCTATTTTGCAAAACTAGTACCTAAAGAATCTGCAAATGAATTCTTCGGATTTTATAATATCTTTGGTAAGTTTGCAGCGATTATGGGTCCCGTATTAGTCGGTGTTACGACGCAATTAACGGGAAAAACAAACGCTGGTGTCCTTAGTATTATTGTACTGTTCGTTATCGGTGGATTCTTATTAACTAGAGTTCCTGAAAATAATACATCCGTTACACCACCTAGCCCAAAGACAAAAACGCTATAAGAAAAAGATCCTCTTCTCATGAGAAGAGGATCTTTTCTTTATTTTTAGCGATAACGTCTTACAATTAAAAATTCTACAGCCGGCTTTACAACTATCGCAGCGCATAACGCAAACAAAAGCGGTATGTTATGAAAATCAATCCATTTATTAAAACCTACCGATGCGAAAAACAAACCAAAAATTAATACAACAAGTACATAATACGTAACATTTGCACTTGTTTTTAATACATGTTTTTCTACATCTTCTTTCTCCTCCGTTGTCCCTTCCACATTATGCGATGCCAAACTTTTAAACATATAATGTAATGCGATGCTACAAATAAATAGTGCATACCAGTTTACTTGAAGTTCAGTTAACCAATAATAAAGTGCAAACACTAACGTACTTATAGCTACTAATGCCGTAACTACAAAGCTTATTTTCTCTTTCCCCAACAACTACTCCCCCTACAGCTTGTACAAAAATAGTTTATCAACAGTTGTTCCTAATACTTCAGCTAAACGGAATGCTAACGCTAAGCTTGGATCATATTTATTATTCTCAATTGCATTTATCGTCTGTCTAGAAACTTTACACTTATCAGCCAATGCACCTTGTGAAATATTGTTTTCAGTGCGTAATTCATAGATTTGATTTTTCACACCATTGCTCCTAACCTGTAAAATCGTTTTTACATCATCAGTATATAGTTGGGGCATGTCGTTGTCAAAAGATTGCCACAAGAAAAGGGAGCAATTCAGCCCCCTTACAATAGCTATTCCGAAACGAATCAATTCGTCATTTCCTCTCGATTCACAATATCTTCTTTCTTTATTTGCATACGCAAAACCGGACCTATCGCAAATAAAATAAGTGACATTGCTATACAAAATACAGTAACTAGTGAGGTCATCTCCTTCAATCCTCCAGCTAGTGAAGTTCCGATTAACATTGCCCCCATAAACAGTGGTAAAATTGTTCCATTTACTCTTCCAATCATATTTTCTGGTACAAGTTGAATCATAAGCGTACCGACAACGATATTAACACAAGCTAAACAAATACCTGTTCCAAACCTCATGAAACTAGTAATCCAAAATGATGTAGATAACCCTTCTACTAAAAATGACATTGCTAATATGCTCATACCGAATACAAACATCTTTTTCGGATTCACTTTTGAAGCAAAAACTGCAGCAACAATACCACCGATTAACATACCGATTCCATCAGCTGCAGCTAAATATTGAACAGCTTCCTTTTCCATTCCAAGGCGCTCTATTACAAGAAATACCTCTAATGGATTCGTTAGTCCAACAGCTAAGCCCATAACGGTGAAAGTAATCGTAATCATACGTAAATTTTTCGTATGAAGAACGTATTTCCATCCTTCTTTTATATCATTTTTTAATGAACCTCTCGCCACTTGCTCTTGTTCCACCCATTTTGGTAAAAATGAAAGGGCTATAGCAGATAACAAAAATAAAATGATTAAGCTATATAGTGACGTAAATAAACCAAGTTGTGTATACACAAGCGACCCTACCACTGGTCCAAAAATCATAAATAATGACTGTAACGTTTGGTTAAATGCAATTGCATTTGCTACCTGTTCTTCTTTTACGTAGCGCTTAAATATACGCGAAGATGATGGCTGAGAAAACTGGCCTACAATCGCGGAAATGAGTGTTGCAAAAAATATAGCCTGCCAATAATCCAGCTTTAACAACAAGACAATTCCTACAATGGACAGTACGCTTAATACATCTCCAGCAACCATTGTTCTTTTCGGATTCCAGCGATCAGCTAGCGCACCACCGATAAACGAGAAAATAAAAATAGGTGCATATTCCATAACCGATAACAATGAAACGGAAACTGGATCATTATTCGTTCGCTCCATTATGAAATACAAAAGAGCCATATTTCTAATCCAAATTGCAAATTGTTGTAAAATATCAGATACCATAACGAGCATAAATGCTCGATTTTTAAATAAAGCGTTCATTTTCATTCTCCTTTCATAAACCGACCGTTCGGTCTAATTTATTTCGTAAGAAAAGCAACTGACCTATTATTCAGCTGCCATTCCTTTTAACAATACATCTATTGCCTTTTTATAAATACGTTGCAGCTCTTTATAATCTAACTCGTAGTAAAGTACTCCAAGCCCCGATAATAATCCATTCACAATATACATAAGATCACGCGTATTATCTTCACGAAACTCTCCAGACTGTATGCCTGCTTCAATTAGTTTCTCAAACATAACATATGATTCTCTAGTTAAAGCCAATAGTTCATCCAAAATCTCTTTACTTACAACTTGGCTCATAGAAAATTCCTCTATTGCATTTGAAATGGGCTGCTGTATGTCCTCGACATGATATTCCGCGAGACCATATAGTTTTTCAGTATTCGTACTATACAACTTCTCTTTTTCATTCCATTTTTCAAGCCAATCATACGTATGCTGTTTCACTACAAATAAAAATAATTCTTCTTTACTTTTAAAGTGATAATAAATGCTTCCTTTACTTCTCTCTGTAATTTCACAAATCTCTTCCATAGATGTAGCTGCATAGCCCTTCTGTGAAAACAGACTTTCTGCTTTATAGGCAATTTCTTTCTTTATCTCTTCTGCGCTTCTTCTCATATTCACACCTCTTTAAACCGACCGTTCAGTCTAATAATAACAAATAAAAAACCTCTATCGCAAGAGGCTATATTCCTTATTTAAGAAAACGTACTTTCAAACCACGTTCGAATCATATGTATGATTCCAATTTTAAATCCTAATTTAACAAGAACTACGCCTCCCGCAGCTAATAAAAATAACACTACTTTCCCCTTGTTTTTCACTTTCAGTTCCCTTTTCATTTCTATTCCCCTTAGTACGTTAAAAATATTAATCAAACGTTTGTTTAACTGTTGTTATGCATATGTAAGCCAACTAATCAAACGTTTGTTTAAAAAGAAATACGCCCCCTATAAGGCGTATTCTCATCAATCACCACCGCCTCCACCACCGCAGCTACCTCCACTATCTCCACCAAAAGAACCTCCGCAATCATGTGAACCTCCATCGTGCGAGCTATCATTATCCGATCCAGCAAAGAAAAATAATGGTGATGAGCTGTTGGATGAATTATGAATGTTATTTTGTTTTGTAAGATTTACCTTCTTTTTGTTTGATCGAACTGCTGTTACGATCGTTCCAACTACAACAAATAATAGTATGACAATAATAAATTCCATATAAAAGCCTCCCTTAATCTTCGAATAATTGAATGGTTCTTTCTAGATTTTCAAGTGAAATGAAGCGTGATTCACGAAGGATCTCTTTTCCATTATAAAATAATAAAACTGTTGGTCCTGTAAATACTGCATATCGCCCCGCTATCTCTTGCATGTCTTGTAGTAATATTTCTACTTTCTCTACGTAATCATAATTCTCTAATACGCAATTTACTTTTCTTAACATAACATCACAAACACCACAATTTTCCGTTTTAATAAACAGCAGTACTAATTGTTGTCCTTCAATATATGTCGCTAATTCTTCTATCGTTTCAAATGTATTCATCTTATCCCTCTTAGCTTAATTTACGAAATACTTTATCCTGATACATACGAAAAGCTGAACTATCTTTAATCTTTCTCTTTTCCATTACCTGCTGAAAACGCAGCGTTTTTGCTGTTAACTCTTCTTGTAATTCTTTTCTCTCTGCTTCATCATAACAGCACGCAATTAAGTCTTCTATTTTTAATATATCTTTTTGTAGTTCCATTTCTGGTGGAATCATGCCCGCATTTTTTAAAATTTTATAACTCATTCTAAGTTCTGGAGGTACCATTGAAAGGTCTTCTAATTGTAGTGGTTTTCCTTTTCCCGGAATATGATCAAGGTCTCCATTCCGTATTGCTTGTCGAATTTTTTCTTCAGCAATGTTCAAAAAGACATCCACACCATTCGCTCCTTTACATATTTTTACTATTATTTTACATGATATTTTCTCATCTTGCTACGCTATTACAAATTGACTTTATACAATTTTTTCTCAAATTTAATTACAAGGAGCCTTTTCCTCCCTAATCAATATTTTATTTTCATGTGTAGTCTGTGTTAGAGCCATTTCATATTGAGAAAATCTTTTTGAATCAAATAAAGCGTTTACACTAAATCTTACATTTGCTACGATTTAATCACCCCCAGCTCTCTTGTATAGACTTCGTGATGTCTGATCATTTTTATCCCGCTTTAATGGGCAGTAAGACCCCCACCTCAAACTTTAGCGAAAGCAAAGAAGTTAGGTGGGGGATCAACTGCCCCTAAAAGTCCGATTGGTTCAACTAATAATCAGTGGGGGATGAAGCCCCCCACTGATTAAAGTTTCACTTTATCTAGACGTTTCATACGTCTAGATCCATTTTGATTTATTGGCGTATGCCTTTAAATATATCTTTTATTTTGAAAGGAGAAATGACTATGAGATCAAAAAAATTCACACTGCTATTACTATCCCTACTACTCTTCTTACCTCTTTTTCTCACAAACTTTACTACTCCAAATTTCGCATTAGCAGATTCACCAAAGCAAGGTCAAAAAATTGTTGGGTATTTTCCTTCATGGGGTATTTACGGACGTAATTATCAAGTTGCAGACATTGATGCGTCAAAGCTAACTCATTTAAACTATGCGTTCGCTGATATTTGCTGGAATGGAAAACATGGAAACCCTTCTACTCACCCCGATAATCCAAATAAACAAACATGGAACTGTAAAGAATCTGGTGTACCACTGCAAAATAAAGAGGTCCCTAATGGCACTCTCGTACTCGGTGAACCATGGGCTGATGTCACAAAATCTTATCCGGGATCGGGTACAACTTGGGAAGATTGTGATAAATATGCCCGCTGCGGAAATTTCGGAGAACTGAAACGATTAAAAGCTAAGTATCCTCACTTAAAAACAATTATTTCAGTTGGTGGCTGGACTTGGTCTAACCGCTTTTCTGATATGGCCGCTGATGAAAAAACAAGAAAAGTATTCGCCGAATCTACAGTAGCTTTTCTTCGCGAATATGGATTTGACGGCGTTGATTTAGACTGGGAATACCCGGGTGTTGAAACAATTCCTGGTGGTAGTTATCGTCCTGAAGATAAACAAAACTTCACCCTACTCCTTCAAGATGTTCGAAATGCATTAACGAAAGCTGGTGCAGAAGATGGGAAACAATATTTACTAACAATCGCGTCAGGTGCAAGCCAACGTTATGCGGATCATACGGAGCTAAAGAAGATCTCTCAAATACTTGATTGGATTAATATTATGACATATGATTTCCATGGTGGATGGGAAGCTACTTCTAACCATAATGCTGCACTATACAAAGATCCAAATGACCCCGCAACAGATACAAAATTTTACGTAGATGGTGCGATAGACATTTATACAAATGAAGGGGTTCCAGCGGATAAACTCGTATTAGGTGTACCTTTTTACGGACGTGGATGGAAAAGTTGCGGAAAAGAAAATAATGGGCAATACCAACCTTGTAAACCAGGTAGTGACGGAAAGCTCGCTTCTAAAGGTACTTGGGATGATTATTCTACCGGTGACACAGGTGTGTACGATTATGGTGATTTAGCAGCTAATTATGTTAATAAAAATGGTTTTGTTCGCCACTGGAACGATGTAGCGAAAGTACCTTATTTATATAATGCGACTACAGGCACATTTATTAGCTATGATGACAACGAATCTATGAAATATAAAACAGACTATATAAAGACAAAGGGTTTAAGTGGCGCAATGTTTTGGGAGCTAAGCGGGGATTGCCGTACAAGTCCAAAATATAGTTGTAGTGGACCAAAATTACTTGATACGCTAGTAAAAGAATTACTTGGTGGACCTATTACTCAAAAAGATATTGAACCACCAACAAACGTAAAAAATATTGCTGTTACAAATAAAAATTCAAACTCAGTTCAATTAAACTGGATTGCATCTACTGATAACGTAGGAGTTACTGAATATGAAATTACTGCCGGAGAAGAAAAATGGAGTACAACAACAAATAGTATTACAATTAAAAACTTAAAACCTAATACAGAATACACCTTTTCAGTATTAGCAAAGGATGCTGCTGGGAATAAATCACAGCCTACTTCCATTCTTGTAAAAACAGATGACGCTAACACAACACCTCCTGGTGGAAATAGCAATGCTACCTTTTCAGTCACTTCAAATTGGGGAAGTGGTTACAACTTCTCGATTGTAATTAAAAATAGTGGAACGACCCCTATTAAAAACTGGAAATTAGAATTTGATTATAACGGCAATTTAACACAAGTTTGGGATTCTAAAATCAGTAGTAAAATAAATAATCATTACGTAATTACGAATGCAGGATGGAATGGTGAAATTCTTCCTGGTGGATCTGTTACAATCGGAGGAGCTGGAACAGGCAATCCTACTGAACTTTTAAATGCATCCATTAGCGAAAACTAAACATAGCCTCCATTAATCATTTCACTAAAGTTTGAATTTCATGAAAAATTACAAATATATATTACGATAACCTATTATAATTATATTTAGTTTCTAATATGAAGTTCATGTGAAGTTCATCTGAACTTTACATGAATTTCCTTTCAGTTCTATTGTCTTCTTATACTAATCACTTTATCCTTTACATATAGGAATTATTTTTCATTCCATTTCAAACTATCTATATATACAAAGAAAGATAGTCGCCTATTAGGGAAAGGCATCTAAATATAAAAATAATATAAGAAAAAGCACGCTTATAAGCGCACCATAAGAGTGCTTCTTCATACAATTCTCATGTAAGAGTTCTCGAAAATCATGTTAATCACAAAGAAAAGGCCTTAGCTTATATAAGCTAAGGCCTTTTCTTTATTCATATTGTTCAGCGTTCCATTCTTCTATATTCCATACTTTTGTGATCCACGCTTCATAGAAAGAAGGCTCATGTGAGACAAGTAAAACTGTTCCTGTATATTGTTGTAACGCTTCCTGCAAAGACTTCTTTGTTTCTATATCCAAATGATTAGTCGGTTCATCTAAAATTAAAACATTGCTTTTCGTTACGATAAGTTCACATAAACGCACTTTCGTTTGTTCTCCGCCGCTTAATAAACGAATAGGTTTTAATACGTGCTCTTCTTTCAAGCCACACTTTGCTAGTGCTTGGCGTACTTCTTTCCTGGTCATATCTGGTCGTTCTGCCCAAACTTTCTCTAATGGTGTTGTTTCTGAAGCAAACTCTTCCTGTGCAAAATAGGCAGGATTTACTCGCTCGCCAACAGAAATCGAACCACTTAGCGGCTTTATTTGGCCTAATAACGTTTTTAACATCGTCGTTTTTCCGATTCCATTATGACCAACAATCGCTATCTTTTCTCCCTTTTTCACTTGTAAATTTAACTCTGGACATAATGGATCACTATAACCTATCCTTAGTTTCTCAGCCTGCAATATACGACTTACTGGCTCCTCATAAACAGTAAAATCAAAACGGGATCGAGTTACATGATTAACCTTTTCAATCCTTTGCATTTTCTCTAATACTTTCTCTCGACTCTTAGCCTGTTTCGCTTTTCGAATTTTATTTTTTTGAATAAATGTTTCTAACTGAGCAATTTCTTTTTGTTGTTTCGCATGCGCCGATTGTAATTGTTTCCTTTGCAATTGATAACTTTGCACAAATTTTTCATAATTTCCTACGTACCGCTTCACTTTCCGTTCTTCTAGATGATAAATAACATTCGTAATACTGTTCAAAAATACTTCGTCATGTGAAATGATCACATAAGCTTTTTCATACAGTCTCAAATACGATTGCAACCATTCTATATGAGCTGTATCTAAATAATTTGTTGGCTCATCTAGCAATAAAACATCAGCTTTTTCTAAAAGGAGCTTCCCAAGTAATAACTTTGTTCGCTGTCCTCCACTTAACTGTGAAACATCCTTTTTCAAACCTATTTCAAGTAAGCCTAAGCCGATTGCTACTTCTTCAATTTCAGTATGAATTTGATAGAAATTAGAACTTTCTAATATAGTTTGTAATTCTCCATACTTTACTAACAGTTTTTCTATTTCTCCTGCTCCATTCATTTCTTCAGCAATTTTTAACATTTCAGACTCAATCGCATACAGATTAGAAAATGCACTTTGTAAGTATCTCTCAATTGTTATTCCTTCTTGTAAATCCATATGCTGCTGTAAAAAACCTATCTTCACATGTGGAAACCATTCAATGTTTCCGTCATCATGTATAAGTTCTCCTGTTAAAATCCTTAACAATGTTGATTTTCCAATTCCATTTTTCCCAACTAACCCAACATGCTCGCCCTTTAATAGTCGAAAACATGCATTATATAAAATGGTTTTCTCACCATACGAATGACTTAAATTTTCTACTGTTAATATACTCATTTTTTTCTCTCCTCTACTTATAGTTCATAAGCTAAATAGAGAGAGCAACAGTATAAAGCCTTATTTAATTGTATATATAAAAAATGGGTAAGGTGAATACACCTTACCCATTACATATTATCGTAAAAAAGGATTAAGGTTCTTTACCTGCTGTCTTCAATTTAGCTTAATCGTTAAAAATGGGCAGACTTCTCCCGTATCAAGCTAAAACCATTTGAAGAACAGTTGATAAAGTCATTTTATCCTTTCACTCCTTTAACATTTGTTATATTAAGAGTATAAACTACTCTGTTATATTCTATTCTCTATTTTTTCTTTTGTTCCTTCTCCGTTTTTTCATTTTCTTCGTAAATTTCTTTATACATCTTTTCTAATGCATATGGACTTGTAAAGATGAGTGTTAACGAATCAACTATTTGCTCTATAGATTTCATCTTTCTCCCCCTATATAAAAAAGCCTCTTAACAGTAATCATACCAAAAACTGTTAAAAGACTTTTTCTATTTTCTCATATACGGGGCTAATACTCTCAGAATTTCTTCCTTATCCTTCTTTAACTCAAGTGATGTTAACATATCCATCGTTCTCGGCCTAGGTAATTTCACTTGTACCTCACCAACTATTGAGGCTGGTCTTTGAGATAAAATAAATACGCGATCCGAAAGCAAGATTGCCTCATCTAAGTCATGTGTGACCATAACGATTGTTTGCTTCTCTTGGTGCCAAGAGTTTAAAAGCCAGCTATGTACTTCCATTTTTGTAAAGGCATCTAATTTTCCAAAAGGCTCATCAAGTAGCATAATTGGCTTTTCACATAAATATGTGCGCAGAAAACTAATTCTTTGACGCATCCCACCAGACAATTCATCTGGATAATGGTCTGCATATTCATCTAGTTCAAACTGCTTTAATGCTTCCATCCCCTCT
Source organism: Bacillus thuringiensis (assembly GCF_022095615.2). Taxonomy (NCBI): domain Bacteria; kingdom Bacillati; phylum Bacillota; class Bacilli; order Caryophanales; family Bacillaceae; genus Bacillus; species Bacillus thuringiensis. Next base: position 428,690 of record NZ_CP155559.1, on the reverse strand, counting down.
GTCAGCCTTTGTTTTTTCGGTTTCCCTTCGATTTCCAATGGAAGAACTATATTTTGCAAAGCTGATCGCCACGGCAGTAATAAATCCTGTTGCGGCATATAACTTACAACATCTTGCTCTTGCATTTGCTTATCGTTATACGTTACATTCCCACTTGTTGGATTCTCAACATTTGCAATCATATTTAATAATGTGCTTTTCCCGCAACCACTTGGCCCTACAAAAGAAACGAACTCTCCCTCTCGTATAGAAGCACTAATATTTGCTAATACATTCTTTCCATCGAAAGATTTCACAATATCTTTTATTTGTAATCCGCTCATTTTTCGCTTGGAAGGAACTCATTTGTAAAGGCATCTTTTACATCAATTTTCTTCTTAATTACTTTGTTATCATATAAGAAATTCATGTAATTCGTCCAAACATCTTCCTTCTGTACTCCCCATGCTTTTGCATCATCTTGATACTTCGTGCTTAACCAATTTTGACTTTCTTGTACTAAGTCTTTATTTACATCTGGAACAGCTTTAATTAAAATATCAGCAGCTTCTTTCGGCTCTTTAATTGCAAAATTATACCCTTCTGTCGTTGCGCTCATAAACTTTTTCACAAAGTCTTTATCTTGCTTCGTATGTTTTTCACTCGTAATAATAACAGGACTATAGAAATCAAGCGCTGGGTCTAAGTCTTTCACCATAATCGTATTTAACTCTTTTCCTTGGCGCTTCGCTTCAATTCCATCCCATCCGTAATAAATCCATTCAAAGTCTGCATCGCGGCCGATTGATTTAAAGAAATCAGTTTGTCCTAAGATGATTTTTTCAACTTTATTAAAATCAGCTTGATGTTTCTCCATAATTGTCTTCAACGTTGCTTCTTCTGCTGGTCCTCCCCAGCCTCCGTAACGTTTACCTTCAAAATCTTTCGGTGAAGTCATGTTATCTTTCTTAAGCGATGCAAATGCTGAAGTGTTATGCTGAATAATCGCTCCGACAGATACAACAGGAATACCTTCTACACGAGCCAATGTTACATTTTCTTGTGCGCTTATTGCGAAATCAGCTTTTCCTGAAGCTATCATTTGCTCCGCTGTCACATTATCACCAGGCTGAATAATTTCTACATCTAAGCCTTGCTTTTTATAATAATCTTTCGCTTGCGCTACATATAAGCCAGTATGGTTCGTATTTGGAAACCAATCTAAAACTACTTTTATTTTTTGATCTTTACTTGCACTATCTTCTTTCTTCGCCGGATTACATCCAGCCACACCTACTGCTAATAAGGCAGCCAACATAACTTTTAAACCTTTTTTCATTTTCTGCCGTCCTTTCTATATATCCATGGTGCTGTTATTCTTGCCATAAACTCCACGATAAAATACAGGCATAATGTCACCATAACAATAATTGCTGCCACACCAAATACTCGGGCTGTTAAAAAGGATTTTGTAGCTCTCGTAAGCATAACTCCTAACCCTTCACTGGCACCGAGCCATTCCCCAATGATCGCTCCCATTACGCTATATGTAACTGCAATTTTTAAACCTGAGAAAAAGTATGGAAGCACTGCTGGAAACTTTACTTTCTGGTAAACTTGCCATTTCGTTGCCTTCATCGTTTGCAACAACTTCAACATATTTTTATCTACCGTTTGAAAACCTTCTAAAATGCTAAGCGCAATCGGGAAGAAACAAACGAGTATGACTACCATTACTTTCGGTAGCATTCCATATCCAAACCAAATAATAAATAACGGTGCAAGTACAACGATTGGGATCGTTTGCGAAATAACAAGCAATGGATTTATTAAAATACGAAATAAAGGGATAACGTCCATAATAATTGCAATACTTGTCCCAATTAAAATCGCAAAAAATAGTCCGATTATAACCTCTTGTAACGTTTGCATCGTATTCGGTAATAGTAAATCTTTCATTCCAATTAATTCTTGAACAATGGCAGAAGGCTTCGGTAAAATCCACGGTTCAATTTTAAATAATGAAACAGATCCTTCCCATATCGCAATGAGAAGGATAAGCCAAATTGTTGTAATTATTTTAGATTGCTTCTGGTTTTGCATATTCATCACGGTACTTCCAAACTTTTTCATCTATCGTTACACCAGTGCTTGGACGATAATGGATTTTAATAGAAGTAATTACTTCTTCTGCTCCAGCATCCACACAAGCTTGTTGCGCACGTTTAATGACGTCAAGAAGTACATCTAATTCTCCTTCCAGCGTTGTTTCCATTGCCCCTACTTCATAACGAACTCCTGATTGTTGTACAACTTCAATTGCTTTATCGACAACAGAATATACATCTTTGTTCTTCGCTTGCGGTACTACTGAAAATGAAATCGTAACTTGTTGTGACATTGTAAATCCCCCTTATAAAATGAAATGTTAAAACAAGAAAAGGCTTTCCTACTACGTAGGAAAGCCTTGTATGCAAGTTATTATAGAATAACATATGCTACATCACTTTAAGTAACTCCCTACGCTGGCATTATCCAGATCAGGTTGAGGGTCGATGTTTGTTTACATCCTCTCAGCCAATTGGCTCCCCGGTCCTTAATTCGTTTTCATTGTAGCATGATTTATTTTATTGAACAAACAAAAGCATGCATAATCACTTCATTTAGCTTTTGAATTCCCCTATTAACTCTTGTAACTCCTGTGAAAGCCAGCTTAAAGAACTAGCTAATTCAGCAATATCTTGTACAGACATTTCCTGTTCTTTCATACTTTCTTCAATATTACTACTACTATTTGCATACGTATTTGCGATAAGTGATAGTTCATTTACAAAACGAACAATATTTTGGCTATTTTGCAATATATCACTTGAATTGTCAGAAACAACTCTAACCTGATTTGTAACAGATTGTGCTGATTTTGAAATTCCACCAAAGAAAGCACCACTACTTTCAACAAGTTTCATACCCGATTCTACTTCTTTTAAAGCATTTTTCATTGAAACAGCAGCTTCTTCCGTACCAGCTCGCGTTTCCCCTATTAATTTTGCTATATCTTTTGCTGATGCTTCCGTCTGCTCTGCTAATTTACGCACTTCATCAGCAACAACAGCAAATCCTCGTCCGGTTTCCTCAGCACGTGAAGCTTCAATAGAAGAATTTAAAGCTAGCGAATTCGTTTGATTTGAAATACCGGTAATTACTGTTACAATATCACTAATTTCTTTTGATCTTGTTTCCAAAGAATAAATAATAGAAGATAAATCTTGTACTGCATTTTGTATTATGTTCATTTGATTAATCGTCTGTTCAATAATACCATTTCCTTTTACTGAATGATGCTTTGTACCTTCAGACTCTTTCGCCATTTGTTTTGCAGCATTCGTTATCTCTTCCATCCTATCTTCCATTTCATATATAATATCTAAATACTTTGGTACTGCAGTTTCTTGTAATTGAACGCCAACCCTTAACTCCACTATAGAACTTACGATTCCTTGGACTGCCATGCTATTCTCTTTCGTACTTACTGACAATTCTTGTGAAGATGAGGAAACCTGTTCTGCTGTCTGCTTCACTTTGTCTATAATCTCTTTAAACTTCTCGATAGTATTATTAAAATACGCATTAATAATACCAATATCATCGGGTCTTTCCTCTAATTTAATACTTAAGTCACCTTCACCGACTTTGCGCAATCCTTCACGTAAATCCCGCAATGGAGCAAGTGCGTTACGTACGATTAGGAATTGAATAAACGTTGCAATTAAAACAGAAATACAAATAAACATTAAACCTTGTACAATGAATTTTTCCTTTGTAATAGGAACAATAGAGGCATCTACATCGGCTGCAACAATTGCCACAATATTACCTTCCTCATCTTTAATTGGCTCTAATATCGTTACCCATGATCCCAATGCGTCTTCATATACTACTGTCATGTTTGCTTTTTTTGTGCTCATTACTTTATCATATGCTTCCATCCAAAGATCTGGTTGTTTATAATAGTCTCCCGGTTCTACTTCAACAACATTTGCTAACCCTGTAGCCAAAGCGACAACTTGTAACTCACCTTTTTCATTTTCTTTTGCTCCAACAATATACGTTTGTCCAACACTGTTCAATTCTTCCGTTGATTCATCTAACTTCTCTACTAACTTCTCTCTCTTTTCTCTTTCTGCCGTCGGGTCTTTTGCAACATCTCTCAATATTTTCGCGTCTAATTTATGTAATACCGTATCTCCTGTTTCAAAAGAATGCCTTTCAAATATAGACATCATACTATTTTGAAACATGTTAAAACTTAACGCTCCCATAGTACCAACAAGCGTCAAAATAACTAACACAGTTAACAATACATTTTTTTGAAGAAACGATAGCTTGTGCCAATATTTTTTCATTAACATCACCTTTCTTAATTTACTTACTATAAAGTAAAGCTATTAAAATATAAATCTTATTAATAATCGATAACGATTCTCATTTGTTTACAAATAAAAAAAAGACCAATGAAAAGAGCATTGGTCAAGACCAACCCTATCCGTCCGGTAACTGGCTAGCATAGCATTGCGGCCTTAGCTCCTGTAGTTTTGCGTCCTAATGTTTCCATCAGTTTGCCTTTCTCGCTGAACGAGTTGAACGATATGGGAGTTCTATGAGAATTAAGTTATTCTCTATCAAAGATTACAACATAAAAATTAAAATGTCTACCTATTTAGAGATGCAAATGTAAAGTTTCAATGTATTATTTTTTCGAAATAATTTAACAAAGTTCGTGAATGTTACATTTCTTGTGTTATATAATAAAAAATGTATATAACACAAGGATTATTTTGAGTATTTATTTTAATTTTCATTCAAATTAAATTATTCGAATATACCTTAACTAATGAATTTCGGAGGTAGTTTATCATGTTTTGGCTACAATTTCTTACGTTACTACTCTGCATTTTTATTGGCGCACGCCTAGGCGGAGTTGGTCTAGGAGTAATGGGTGGCGTTGGTATGGCAATACTTGTTTTCGTCTTCCACTTACAACCTACAGCTCCTCCTATTGATGTAATGCTTATGATTTTAGCAGTAATTACAGCTGCTGGTGCACTGCAAGCCGCTGGAGGAATGGACTATCTTGTTCATCTTGCTGAGAAAGCATTACGAAAAAATCCAAAGCGCATTACATTCTTTGCTCCAATTGTTACTTATTTATTTACACTGTGCGCAGGAACTGGTCACGTTGCTTATTCTGTACTTCCTGTTATCGCAGAAGTCTCTCGCGAATCTGGGATTAGACCAGAACGACCAATGTCAATTGCCGTAATCGCTTCCCAACAAGCAATTACAGCTAGCCCTATATCAGCTGCAACAGTTGCCCTTTTAGCAATGTTAGCTGACTATAAAATCACTTTATTAGATATTTTAAAAGTAAGTATCCCTTCTACCTTCATCGCTTGTATGGTAGCTGCATTTGTTGCTAGCAAAATGGGGAAAGAATTAAATGAAGACCCTGAATACTTGAAACGTTTAAAAGAAGGAATGATTCCTAAAATTGAAGAGAAGAAAGAATTTGTTGGTTTAAAAGGCGCTAAACTATCCGTTATCCTTTTCTTAGTAGGAACTTTCCTTGTCGTACTTCTCGGTTCATTTGAAGCACTTCGTCCAGGATGGATGGTTGACGGGAAGTTAGTTCGTCTTTCCATGCCAAACACAATTGAAATGGTTATGTTAACTATCGCAGCTCTTATTATTATTTTCTGCAAACCAAATGTAGAAAGCATCGTGTCTGGTAACGTCTTTAAAGCGGGGGCAACAGCAGTTGTTGCTATTTTCGGTATCGCTTGGATGGGAGATACTTTCTTTAACGGAAACTTAAATATGATTCAAGGATCAATTCAGCACCTAGTAACAAGTGCACCATGGCTATTTGCCATCGCATTATTCATTCTATCTATTTTACTATATAGCCAAGCCGCAACAGTACGTGCTTTAATGCCTCTTGGATTATCACTCGGTATTCCACCAGCACTACTAATCGCGATGTTCCCTGCAGTAAATGGATATTTCTTCATTCCAAACTATGGAACAATCGTTGCTGCCATTAACTTTGATCGCACTGGTACAACTGGCATTGGTAAATATGTTTTAAATCATAGCTTTATGATTCCAGGCCTAATCGCAACATTCACTTCTATCGGAATTGGAATGCTCTTAATATCAATTATGTTTTAAAGAAAAAGCACAAACCTACAGTTGTAAAGGGTTTGTGCTTTTTTAATCAAACGTTTGTTTAAATATTTTTAACCGTCCATTCTTCCATTATGTTCTTTAATAGTTGTGTGAAGTCCTCCGGGAAAAGATGACCTAAGCCTTCTCTCACAATTAATTTACAGTCCACATTATATTTTTCAAACATAGACATTAATTGAAGTGTATTTTCATAAAATGGATCTTTATCTCCCGTAATAATATATCCTTTCATATTTGTTACCTGGCTTGATACAACCATACTTTCAATCGCCTCTACATTTCGAATAGCAGGTATAACAGAAATAAATTTTTGAGTCCCTAACATATTCTTTAACGCCAACTCTATTGCTATATTCCCACCTTGAGAAGCTCCAGCGATAATGATGTCTTCCAATTTATACTTATCTGTGAACTCATTAAAATTTTTCATAGCATCTTTTATAGCTATATCATGATTATCCCAGCTATAAGAGTTCATTCCATATATTTGCGAGGATTGAGAAAAACCTAACATGTACTCACTTAGTATTTTTTCTTCACACCAATATGGTGCAAAATCATTTATATTTGATCCTCTCCAATGTAAAGAAAATAGTCCAGTTTTTGCTTTTTCATTTCCATAACTGCATAGCTCCGGGTTAGCTGTTAACTGCTGTTTCTTAAATATTTCTTCACACCTTTTTACTATTACTTTAAAATCCGCTTTATCTTGTAGCCCCTTTAAGTCTTCATCATACATAAGTGTATGGGGATTCCACCATATCCCTTTTTGCATAGCCCCATTTAAAATAGCAATCGCCTCTTCATCCTTGCCTTCTACTGAATATGCACAAGCTTTCCAAAAACTCGTTTTATCTATTCTTTCAGGAAATTCTCTTTCCGCTTCACCTATGCATCTATAAATTGCATCAAATTCTCCTTTTTCAAATAAACGAAACAACTCATTTTGCAACTCTACAAACCTATTCCGTTTCAAATAATCCCCCCTATTTCTAATTATTAATACCAAAAAAGCTATGTAGCATTTTAATACTACATAGCTTTTTTCTACAAACTCTTACTGACTTCCTCTACTAGCTTCTTCGTACTTTCATACGCAGATTCTGCTAAACTAATCGCAGAAATAACTGAAACACCGTCCGCACCTGCTTCTATAACTGAAGCTGTATTTTCAATTGTAATGCCACCAATCCCAACAATCGGTATTGTAATTCCTTGTTCTCTAAAATGAGCTAAACCTTTCGTTCCTTGAACTATTTTCGTATCTTTTTTCGTACTCGTTGGAAAAACAGGGCCAACACCTAAATAATCAGCTCCGTTTTCAATTGCCCAGCGTGCTTCTTCAATTGTATGTGTAGATACACCAACAATTTTATCCCCCATTTTTTCACGAACAGAAGTAATTCCTTCATCATCTTGTCCAACATGCACGCCATCTGCATCTAACTCGATTGCTAGCTCCACATCATCATTTACAATGAATGGGACACCGTACTCCTTACAAATTACTTGTAGTTCTTTTGCGAAACAAATACGTTTCTCTCCCGTTAAAGCCCCTTCCCCCTTTTCACGGAATTGAAAAATTGTTATACCGCCTTCAAGTGCATCTCTCAACACTTGTAATGGCTCCTTCGTACAATTGTTACTTCCCATAATAAAGTATACTGATAACAATCTAAACATTTCAGCCTTTGTAATACGTGACATCTAATCCCCCTCCTTACTATATAAGCTCAATCTTCCCATACTTCTCCATATCATCTGAAGTTGTATTTGCTAACTGATTTAAAAATTCAATTTGGAAACTACCAGGTCCCTGCTCCACTGTCTTAGCAGCTGCCAGTTCCGCAGCTACACCATAAAACGTTAATGCAGCTACTGCTGCCTTTACATAATCCTTTTCTACTGCTACGAATGCTCCTATTACAGAAGTTAGTAAACAACCAGTTCCCGTAACTTTCGTTAAAATAGAGTGACCATTTCGAATAAGAATCGTTCGCTCTCCATCTGTAACAACATCTTCTTCTCCAGTAATTACCGCAACTGTATTCAATTCATCTGCTGCCTGCCTTGCAATACTTACGACATTGCCATTTCCAGCACCCGCGTCTACCCCTTTAATTTCCCATCTCTCATTAATAACGTTCGCTATTTCAGCTGCATTTCCGCGGATAATTGCTAAATCGATTTCGGCCGGAATATGTCTCGCAACTTCTGTTCGATACGATGTTGCTCCTGCACCAACTGGATCAAACAATATTGGTACATTATTCACATTTGCTGATTTACCCGCAAGTAACATCGCTTCTACTTCTTCAGGACGTAGTGTCCCCATATTTAATACTAGCGCTCCAGCAATGCTAGCCATTTCTGCTACTTCTTCTTTTGCATACGCCATTACAGGCGATGCTCCTAACGCTAACAAACCGTTAGCTGTAAAGTTTGTTACAACAACATTTGTAATATTATGAACGAGCGGATTAGATTCTCTCACCAAATCCACTACTTTACTAATTTCTTTCATATTCATCCTTCTCATCCCCTAACTATAGTGATGGGAGATACACAAAAAGACACTTTGCGCGTACGCAAAGTGCCTGAACATGTGCTTTTACACTCTCCCTACGCTGGCATTATCCAACAGGTTCAAATGGTCAATGACGGATTAGTCATACTCTCAGTTTGCATCCACAAACTCCCATGTGTTTAGTATTCATCTACTTCAAAGTCTACTCTTATTCTACTAAAATAACAAGTTCTTTACTTTTCTGTTTAATATAGAAGCAACTGATAAAACAATAAGCATAATAAATAAGTATCTTTTTTCATAGTCTCATCATCGTGCAAATTATGTTCTATCGCCATCATTTGATTTCAAACAGATGTTGTTCACTCCACTAAAAAGCATTCAAACCTGGAGCGAAACTGAATCTCAAGAAAATGTATGCTATAGTTAACGTATGGAAATTTGAAAGGATGTTTTAAATATGTCAAAAAGCGTTATAATCGCTGAAAAGCCTTCCGTTGCACGTGATATTGCGCGTGTACTTAAGTGCGATAAAAAAGGAAATGGCTACCTTGAAGGTAGTAAATATATTGTAACTTGGGCTTTAGGTCATCTTGTTACATTAGCAGATCCAGAAAGCTACGATGTGAAATATAAAAAGTGGAATTTAGAAGATTTACCGATGCTACCTGAGCGTTTGAAATTAACGGTTATTAAACAAACAGGGAAGCAATTTAATGCTGTGAAAAGTCAGCTACTTAGAAAAGATGTAAATGAAATTATTGTCGCGACAGACGCTGGTCGTGAAGGCGAATTAGTCGCACGTTGGATTATTGATAAAGTTAAACTGAATAAGCCTATTAAGCGTTTATGGATTTCATCCGTTACTGATAAAGCGATTAAAGATGGATTCGCTAATTTAAAACCAGGTAAAGCATATGACAATTTATACGCTTCAGCAGTTGCACGTTCAGAAGCTGACTGGTATATCGGTCTTAACGCAACTCGTGCTTTAACAACTCGTTTTAATGCTCAGCTCAATTGTGGCCGTGTGCAAACACCTACTGTCGCTATGATCGCTAATCGTGAAGATGAAATAAAGAACTTCAAAGCTCAAACTTACTACGGCATCGAAGCACAAACGGCGAATCAGTTAAAGCTAACTTGGCAAGATGCTAACGGTAATAGCCGCAGTTTTAATAAAGAAAAAATTGATGGCATTGTAAAAGGTTTAGATAAGCATAATGCTACTGTTGTGGAAATTGATAAAAAACAGAAGAAGTCATTCTCTCCTGGTCTTTACGATTTAACTGAATTACAACGTGATGCAAATAAAAAGTTCGGTTACTCTGCAAAAGAAACATTAAACATTATGCAGAAATTGTATGAGCAACATAAAGTGCTAACGTATCCTCGTACAGATTCACGCTATATTTCATCTGATATCGTTGGAACACTTCCAGAACGTCTAAAGGCTTGCGGAGTTGGAGAATACCGTCCTTTAGCACATAAAGTATTACAAAAACCTATCAAATCTAATAAGTCATTTGTTGACGATAGTAAAGTAAGTGATCATCACGCAATTATTCCGACAGAAGGATACGTTAACTTCTCGGCCTTCACAGATAAAGAACGTAAAATTTATGATTTAGTTGTAAAACGTTTCTTAGCTGTTTTATTCCCAGCATTCGAATACGAGCAACTAACGTTACGCACAAAAGTTGGTAATGAAACGTTCATTGCACGCGGAAAAACTATTCTGCATGCCGGTTGGAAAGAAGTATATGAAAATCGCTTTGAAGATGATGATGTAACGGATGATGTAAAAGAACAACTTCTACCTCACATTGAAAAAGGCGATGCATTAACTGTAAAGTTAATTATGCAAACATCAGGTCAAACAAAAGCACCTGCACGATTTAACGAAGCGACTTTACTTTCAGCAATGGAAAACCCTACAAAATATATGGATACGCAAAATAAACAACTTGCCGATACACTAAAATCAACTGGTGGATTAGGTACTGTAGCAACGCGTGCTGATATTATCGACAAGCTATTCAATTCATTCTTAATTGAAAAACGTGGTAAAGATATTCACATTACTTCAAAAGGCCGTCAGTTACTTGATTTAGTGCCAGAAGAGTTAAAATCACCTACACTAACTGGTGAGTGGGAACAAAAGCTAGAGGCAATTGCAAAGGGTAAACTGAAAAAAGAAGTATTCATTTCAGAAATGAAGAACTATACGAAAGAAATTGTTTCTGAAATTAAATCGAGTGATAAAAAATATAAACATGACAACATTTCTACAAAATCTTGTCCAGACTGTGGTAAACCAATGCTAGAGGTAAACGGTAAAAAAGGAAAGATGCTTGTATGCCAAGACCGTGAATGTGGTCATCGTAAAAATGTATCTCGTACAACAAACGCTCGTTGTCCGCAATGTAAGAAGAAGTTAGAATTACGTGGTGAAGGTGCAGGACAAATCTTTGCATGTAAATGTGGCTATCGCGAGAAATTATCCACATTCCAAGAAAGACGTAAAAAAGAATCTGGAAGCAAGGCTGATAAGCGCGACGTTCAAAAATATATGAAACAACAGAACAAAGAAGAAGAACCATTAAATAATCCGTTCGCAGAAGCTTTAAAGAAATTAAAATTCGATTAAATAAAAAGGTTCCTACCACTCTCGGTAGGAACCTTTTATTATTAATGAATAATTTTACTTCCTTTTGCGTTCTCAACAAACTTTTCACTCGATTTGTTAATTGGTGTTTTCAATAATAACGCAGCAATAACGATGACTACTACGAAAACACTTAGTACAAGTAAATCTCTAATAACTATATCCCAAAGCATTCCACCTACCGTTTCACGAATTGCACTAATTGCATATGTGAATGGTAAGAACGGATAAATCGCTTGGAAGAATGGTGGTGTCATTTGAATTGGGAATGTTCCGCCCGATCCTGCTACTTGAAGCACAAGTAAAATGATTGCCATCGATTTCCCAACGTTTCCGAAAATAGAAACAAGTGAGTACACGATACAAACAAATACTCCGCCAATAAATAAACTAAATAACACAAACCAGAATTTATCGACTACGTACGTACCGAGTAAGAATATATCCCCCATTGATACGATAAACGCCTGTGAAAGACCTATCGTTAAGAATGTTAATAAACGTCCAAAGTATATTTCATGGCTCTTATAATTCGCGCCCTCTTCATGTACTTCTACCGTTAATAATGAAACCATTAATAATGCGCCTACCCATAATGCAAGCACTGTGTAGAATGGTGACATTGCTGAACCGTAGTTCGGCATTGCAAATAACTTATTCTCTTTTAAATTTACTGGATTCGCGAAGTAATCACTTTGCTTTTCAACATCATTTTTCAATAAGCGTATGATGTCTTTTATATCCTCTTCTGATTCAAAATCACGAATTTTATTTGCTAAGTCTTTAATCTTTTTCTCAGTCTCCGGCATGTCAGCCTTAATGTCTGCTAATTTCTTTCTACCGTCTACTAAGCCTTTTGATGAATCTTCTAGTAACTTTTTAACATCCGGAAGCTTTTTGTCTGCTTCTTTTAAAATTTGAGATGTGTTTTTAGACATCTCTTTTGTACGAGCAATTGCTTCATTAAAGTTTGGAACGATTTCTGTATCGTATTTAGCTAAGATATCACCTATTTGACCCGAAACATTTTTAGATACTTTATTAATACTCTCAATAACATCTGCCGCCGGTTTTTGACCTTTATTAATAGCGTCAATTCCCTTATCAGTTAAATCGATTCCTTTTTGAAGACCATCTTTTACTTTATTCAAGTTAGAAATCATGTTATTCGTGTTCTTATCACTATTTACATCTGCTAAAACTTTATTCGCATTTTCCATAACAGGAATCATATCGTTAACTAAATTTAACCCGGCTTTGAACTGGCCATTTAGATCATTTAAAGCTACTTTTGTAGAATCTAGTCCGTTGACACCTTTATTACTTAAGTCTTCTCTGGCTTTTTCAAGCTCTGTTTTTAATCTGCTGTAATTATTTACAGCCTGATCATAGCCTTCTCTACCATTGTCTAATATCTCGTTAACTTTTTTTATTTCTTGATTTAAATTCTGTTGCGCATTTCCAGCTTTATCTTTTAATTGTTCAGCCGTACTTACCGCTTTTTCAAAATCCGCTACAAACGTCGCATTATAATCTGCCTCCGCTTGGTTTACCAAATTATTGATTGCATCTAACTTTTTATTAGTAGCATCTCTTACATCTTGTTTCACTTCTTGCCCTGTACCAATAATATTAGCGATATCTTTAACGCCGCCATTTGCATTTTCTATAGCTGATTTAAGATTCGTTAATTTATCTATTCGTTTTTGGAAGAAGTCTTTTCCAGAATCAGTTGGTGCGGATTCTTTAAATTTAGTAAAGACATCAATTAAATATGAAACACTATCCACACGCCCTTGAAGGTTCTCAGAAACCTTATTAAGATCTTGTTTCGCTTTTTCTGGATCAAAATTACCATTTTGTAAACCGTTTATAACTCCCTGTGCATAAGTTGTTCCAACACGTATTGAGCCGAATACATTATTTACAGTTTGATCAATATTTTTAGCTATATCTTTATATAATTGACCATTCACCTGCGGTAATTCTGGTATCTGTGGAATAGTTATATTAGGTAACACTGGGAATTTAGATGGATCTGGAAGTGCCATATTGAAATCAACAGATGGATTTTTTAAGAAATCCGTAATCGCCGCCGCACTATTCAAACCTGTTTGCATTGCGATTAAATTATTCTTAATAGTTCCTGGAGCACGATTCAATGTTTCATCGTTTCTCGCAAAGAATGCATCTAAGCTCTTAAGTGTATCCTGACCATCATTAATAACACTTTCCACAACCGGCAATTCTTTCTGTGCTACCTTCACAACATCTTCTGCTCGAGTCGCATCATCTAACGCCTTATCCATCAATGTATTCATTTCTGGGAACTGCGCTTCTAACTTAAATACAAGGTCTTTTACTTTCTCGATACTCGGCAAGTTCGTTTCTAAATCGATTCCAAGATCGTTGAAGATTTCAAAAATCTCGCCGTTTGCTGTTTTAACAAAGTTTTTACTAATCTCTTCTGTAAGACCCGATGCACCTTTAGCTGTAATCTTCGGCGCAATGGCATTTACCTTTTCATTTACGTAATACTCAATTTCTGGTTTCTGTGGATTTTCATCCAAGACTGTTGCAATCTTTTCAGAGAAATCTTTTGGAATAGTAATACTTGCAGAATAATCTCCACGTTCTACCCCATAAATCGCTTGCTTTTCATCAACAAACTTCCACCCAAAATTTTTGTCCTTCTTAAGTGAATCTACAATTTCTTTCCCGATGTTAATATCTTTCCCTCTTAAATTTGATCCAGCATCTTGGTTAGAAACTGCAATCTGGATTCCTTTCGTATTTCCGTAAGGATCCCAGGAAGCTTTAATGTTAAACCATGCATATAACGATGGTAAAATCATTAATCCTAAAACAATAACAATCGCAGCCCAATGTTTAGCTACATTCCGTAAATCTGTCTTATAAATACGCCAAATTTGTTTCATAGAAGTTATCACCTAATTATATATTTTTCCTTCTTTAGAAAATGATACATACATTTTGCAATTATATCACTTTCTACATCGTGGATTAAACGAAAACACACTATTTTTCCCATTAAATATTTCACTTACTTCATTATATAACGAAGTAAAAAAAGTATGCATACAAAATGACCAAATTAGTTTTACATTCAATAATAACAAATATATAGGAAATGTCATAAAAAATACAAGTATTTTCTCTTGGAAATACTTGTATTCCTCAAAAAAATCCTCACAGCTTTTCATCATCTGTGAGGATTTCTTCTATTATATACCTACTTGTACTTCTACACCGAAATGATCTGAAATTACATTTCGGTTCGTACCATTAAAAATGACTTTTGAAGAACGAATTTTTTCACTTTGGTTACACAATATTAAATCGATTCGTAAATTATGTTTATTTTCATCCCAACCAGCAATCTCACCTTGGACAGTTGTTCCTTCATCCTTCTCTATTGCTAGTTCATATGTGTCATACAAACCTTTTTGTATCATATATTCATAACCTTCGCCTTCCAAACGAGCATTGTTATTAAAATCACCCATTAAGAAGGAAAATTCATTGCGATTTACATGCTCCATTAAACGATCAACTTGACCTTTGAATGATTCTTCTTCATCATTCCACCAACCAAGGTGACAAGAGTAAAACGTGATGTTCTTACCATTATAAGCAATTGTTACACTTACAATTTTGCGTGTTTTCCAATACGTTGTATCCTTATTTTCTGATACAAAAAACGTATCTTCATTTATAACATTATGTTTCGTTAGAATCGCTAATCCTTCTTCATACACATCATAACCAATATGAGAGAAATCCCAAGTAATATTGTAATCTTTTACATGTAAAGCTTTTAACTCTTCTAATAGTAAAAGTCCAAAATTATCTTCTTTCTTGTTACCGCATACATTTTTAGCCCCTATCGACTGACTTACTTCTTGCAATGCGATGACATCGTACTCTTCTTCTTGAATGACTTTAGCAAGATATTTTATCTTTTCCATTTGATTCTCTTCTTGCCAAGAGTGACAGTTTAAAGTTAGCAATTTCATATTATTACGCACCTAACATATCTTGAATGTCTGACTTTAATACGTCAGCTTTCGGACCATATACTGCTTGTACACCTTTATCTTTTACGATAAGTCCTAAAGCACCATTTTGTTTCCACTGTGCTTCTGGTGCAACAACATCTAAATCTTTTACTGTTACACGTAAACGCGTCATACAAGCATCTACGTCAGCAATGTTTTCTTTACCACCTAATAAATCAATAACTTTTGTTGCTAATGAACCATCTTGTACATTTCCTGTTCCTTCTGATGACTCATCTTCATTATCAATATAGTTACCTGCACGTCCTGGTGTTGGTAAATTGAATTTTTTAATTAAGAAATTGAATAATGTAAAGTTCAGACCGAAGAATACTAATGAAACGATAACGAAATTGATTAAATCTCTAGTTAATCCTGCATTAACCATCATCGGTGTACGAGTAATTAACTCAATAAATCCAAATGCGTGAACACGTAAGTTGATTAAATCTGCTAATGCGAATGCAAGTCCTGTTGTAATTGCATATACAACATATAATACTGGAGCAATAAACATGAACATGAATTCAATTGGTTCTGTTACACCTGTTAAGAATACTGCTAATGCTGCTGATAAGAACATTGGTTTATATTTTGCACGTTTTTCTTTATCAACATTACGGAACATCGCGAAAGCAATACCCATTAACGCTGCTGTTGAACCGATTACTTGTCCAGCTTTGAAACGAGCTGGTACAACATTATTTAATAGATCGTTATATGCTTTCGTATCTCCACTTGCTAATAAGTTATTTAAATCTGTAATCCATGCAAGCCATAATGGATCTTGTCCTGCTACAATTTGTCCCACTTTTGAGCCAGTTAACATTGTATATGTTCCGCCTAGCTCTGTGTAGTTCATCGGAATCGTTAACATATGGTGTAAACCGAATGGTAATAGTAAACGCTCTAACGTTCCATATACAAACGGTGCAACAACCGGTGCACTATCCTTTGAAGCTGCAATCCAGCGACCAAATTCATTTAATCCACTTTGGATGAATGGCCATAAAAGTGATAATACAATTGCAGTGACTGTAGACCAAACAATTACAACGAATGGTACGAATCGTTTTCCGTTAAAGAATGCTAATGCCTGTGGCAGTTTGTTATAGTTATAATATTTGTTATATAGAGTAGCTCCTAAGAAACCTGTGATAATCCCTACGAAAACTCCCATGTTTAATGCTGGTGCACCAAGTACAGAAGTAAAGTAATCTTTTACAACTAAATCTCCTGCTAATACTGAAGAAACTGTCGCTTTTGAATCCGCTAACATTTCAGCGTTTACTCCAAATATAGCTCCTGTAATTCTATTCGTTAAGACGAATGCTAATAGTGCTGCAAATGCACCACCTGCGCGATCTTTCGCCCAAGATCCCCCAATTGCTACTGCGAATAAGATGTGCAGATTTGTAATAATTGCCCAACCGATATCTTCCATTACGCGAGCGATTGTATGAACTGCGTTAATATCCCCAGCAGACATCCCAATTAACTTACCAATAGAAATCATTAAACCAGCTGCTGGCATTACAGCTACAACAACTAATAATGCTTTCCCGAACTTTTGCCAAAAATCAAAAGACGTAATTTTCATCTGTTCTTCCTCCCCTTTATTTATAACAACATAATGATTTAAATTATAATTTCTGTTTCTCTCATGAAAACGATTCCTTATGTAACTTTATTTTTATCCTTTACGCAACCGTTTTCATAAATCTATTTTAATAAAAGCGTTTTCACTTTGCAATAGAAATTTATTTTTTTTCATAAAAAAAGATGCTCTAAGAGCATCCTTTTTTATTATGAAATGCGATAAACCCTTGTTTCATAAGGTTTTAACGTAATTGTAGTCACTTGTTCATGTTCCGCAACTTCATAGTTATTTAAAAGCAAACGTTTGCGTTCTAGTGCAAATGAACCCTCATTATATACCGCTTCCTCTTTTGTGATATTACTAATTACAACGATTTTTTCATCGTTTAATGTACGAGTATATGCATAAATTTGCGGATCATCTTCTAAAAGTAAATCGTACGTACCGTAATTCAGTACATCATGCTCTTTTTTCAGGGCAATCATTTTCTTATAGAAGCTGAAAATAGAGTTCTCTTCATTCTTTTGCTTTTCAACATTAATTTCTTTGTAGTTTGGATTCATACCAAACCAAGGTGTACTTGTTGTAAAGCCAGCATTCATCTCATCGTTCCACTGCATAGGTGTACGTGAATTATCGCGGCAAGAAGCCCATATAATCTCCATCATATCTTGATGTGATACACCCTCTGCAATCTTCTCGCGATATAAATTTTTAATTGCTACATCGTCGTAATCTTCAATATTTGGGAATTGAACATTTGTCATCCCAATTTCTTGTCCTTGATAAATAAACGGTGTACCGTGCATAAAGAAATACATTGCTCCAAGAGCCGTTGCACTTTCACGCCAATATTGTTTATCATCTCCCCAAGTTGAAACGATACGTGGCTTATCGTGATTCTCAATATATAAAGCATTCCATCCTTTATTTTCTAACCCTTTTTGCCATTTCGTTAACACCTTTTTCAACCCTACAACATCAAGATCTTTCTTCTTCTCTGCATCCCATAGGCTTAAATGCTCGAATTGGAATACCATATTGAACTTGCCTTGCTCTTCTCCAACCCAAAGCTCAGCATCTTCAATCTTAACGCCATTCGCTTCACCAACAGTCATAATATCGTACTTAGAAAACGTATTTTCTTTTAACTCTTCTAATAAAGGTTGAATACCATCCACATTCATATGCTTATCAAAAGATGGTACATACTTTAGTTCTTTTGGATTCGGCATATCTTTGAAGCCATCTTCTTTTTTAATATGGCTAATTGCATCCACTCGGAAACCATCAATTCCTTTATCAAGCCACCAATTAACTGTATCGTATAGCACTTCGCGAACTTCTTTATTCTCCCAGTTTAAATCTGGTTGTTTACGCGAGAATAAATGTAAATAATATTGTTCTGTTTCTTCATCATATTCCCATGCCGAACCATTAAAAATACTTTCCCAGTTGTTTGGTTCCGCACCATCTTTACCATCGTGCCAAATATACCAATCACGCTTCGGATTGTCTTTAGATGAACGAGACTCAATAAACCATGGATGTTCATCACTTGTATGATTAATAACCAAATCAATAATAAGCTTCATATCACGCTTATGAACTTCATCTAGTAAAGCATCAAAGTCTTCCATCGTACCAAACTCATCCATGATATCTTGATAATCACTAATGTCATAACCATTATCATCATTAGGTGACTTATACATTGGACAAATCCAAATTACATCTATACCTAAATCTTTTAAATAATCCAATTTCGCAATAATACCTTGTAAATCTCCAATACCATCACCATTTGAATCCATAAAGCTACGTGGGTAAATTTGATAAGCAACCGCTTCTTTCCACCATGTCTTATTCATAGTCATTCTCTCCTTTTGCATCCCATCGGAAAATTTATGCAAACGTTTTCGTAACACTATCATAACAAAATATGAATAGTTTGCAACTGTTTTCATTGAACTCTATGTAGATTCCTTATTCTTATGCTTTATTTATTTCTCACAAAAGCAAATCTCATTCCTCACCTGCTCTTGTCCACACACGTTACATGCGCTTTTCATATATTAATAAAAAGCACTGTTTATTTTTAGAAAGGAGTGATAAATTGAAACAAACAAAATTAACAGGTCGTATTGTTGTTCCCTCAGATCCTGACTATGACGTAGCCCGAATGAATTTAAATTTAAGTATTCCAAAACTCCCTTGTATTATTGTTTTTTGTCAAAATAAAAATGATGTGTGTAACGCCTTAAAATGGGCACGCGAACGTCATGTACCATTTCGCTTAAGAAGCGGCCGTCATAGCTATGAAAATTTCTCTCTTTTAAATCGTGGGCTTATTATTGACGTGAGTGAAATGCATCGCATTACTGTTAATTCAGATACATTAACAGCAACAATTGAAGCTGGTGCAAATCTTGACACTGTCTATAAAGAGCTTTGGAATTATGGTGTGACAATACCGGCTGGTACAAGCGCAAGCGTTGGAATTGTTGGATTAGCACTTGGCGGTGGCATCGGTATGCTTTCACGCTTATTTGGATTAACATGTGATCAATTAGTAGAAATTGAAATGGTACAAGCGTGCGGTAAATTTGGAGCAAACATCATTCGTGCAAACGAGCATGAAAACCATAACTTATTTTGGGCATGCCGCGGTGGTGGTGGTGGAAACTTCGGAATTGTTACTTCTTTAACTTTTCGAGTGCATCCTATAAAGAATGTATCAATCTTCTCAATTACATGGGAATGGGAAGATTTTATCGCTGCATTTCAAGCGTGGCAAAACTGGGCGCCTTATATAGACGAACGTCTCACTTCATCAATTGAATTATTCGCAAAGCAACGAAATAAAATTGAAGTAAAAGGTGAATTTGTTGGCCCTCCCTCTGAACTCCATTCCTTATTATCTCCTCTTCTTGAAACTGGTACCCCTTCACTTTTTATAGATGAAGTTCCGTATATAAAAGCTGTTCAATTCTTTAATAGTGGTAATATTCCTGAAAACTTTAAGCGTTCTGGTTCCTACGTGTATAAACCTATCCCTCTTAAAGGAATTCAAATTATGCAACATTTTCTTTCTCATGCTCCTAATAAAGATGCGAGTATTTGGCACCAATCGCTCATAGGTGCTGTCGAAAATATTTCACCTACTGAAACAGCTTATTTTCATCGTAAGGCAATTATTGCGCAAGAGTACATTACCGCTTGGAAATGCGATGCTGAAGAAAATCGTAACATACGCTGGGTTAAAGATTTACGAGAAAGCTTAGATCCATATACACTAGGTGACTATGTCAATTGGCCCGATATCGACATTAAAAATTGGCAAACGAGTTATTATGGTTCTAACTTTCATAGACTACGTAAGGTGAAAACAGCTTATGACCCATGCAATGTTTTTCGTTTTCAACAAAGTATTCCACCATTTCATACGTAAAAAGGAAGAACAGCATGCTGTTCTTCCTTTTTACATTGAAAATCGTTCAATTGTTTGTTTCAAGTCCGCTGCTTGCTTCTCTAAATCCTTTAACAATTGATCGATTACTACCATATTTTTAGATTGTTGCAACGTCACACGTGCCACTTCTTGTGAACCAGCTGATGTTTCCTCAGCAATTGCTGCTACAGCCTTCGTCTGTGCCCCTGTTTGATGAATGTGACTCACTTGTTCGTTCATATAGCTACTAATTTGCTTCGTTGCATCGGCTACTTCCATAACACTTGATGACATTTCTTTTAAAATTAATTCCGTAGCTGCCCCACGTTCTGCCTCTTCTTTAGCTATTTTCACTTGCTCTGTCATTTTCAATGCGACTTGTTGCACTTCATCTTGCATATTTCGTAATAACTGCGATATGTTTCTTGCAGAATGATCACTTTCATCGGCAAGTTTCCGTACTTCTTCCGCAACAACCGCAAATCCCCTTCCATGCTCTCCAGCACGAGCTGCCTCAATAGAAGCATTCAGTGCTAATAAATTCGTTTGACTAGCAATCTCACTCACAACAGAAACAATATGTTCTACTTGTTTCATTCGTTCTTCTAACTTCTGTACATTTTGCATCGAATCTTCATTTTCTTTTGCCAATGTTTGAATACCTTGAATTAAAGAAGTAAAGACACGTGTACTTTGCCCTAAAGCTTGAACCATTTCTAAAGACAACTCGTCAGACTGCTTTGCTTTTTCTTCTACTTCACTCGCAATAGAAGTTGTTGTATCAACGGTAGAAACAATTGCCTGAATGGAAGCAGCTGATTGCTCAGCGCCAGAAGAAATCTCTGCAAGAGTTTCAGAAACACCTCGCGCTTGTTTTGTCGCTTCCCCTGTTTGCTTTCTAATTTGCTGAACTTGATTATTTGTATACGAAAATGTAGTATCAATATTTTTTACCATACCTCTTAAGTTCCCTAGCATCATATTAAATGCAACACTTAAAGATTTAATCTCATCATCTGTTTTTGGTAATGGGACATCTTCACGAATATCACCATCGGCAGCCTTCCTTGCAGCCTCCTCCAATTTCCGAAGTGGTTTAATTAAAAAGTTTGCTGCTCCATATGCTAAAATCCCAGACCATACTACACCTAATAACATAACGATAATATTATAGACAGTTTGACTTACATAACTTTGAAAATAATCGTATATCACGTAAATAAAAAATATGCTTGTTGAATATGTAATAAAAGCTAAAACTGTAGTAAATAGCATAAGTTGTGTACGTAAACCAAAGGAAAAAGTTTTCTTCTCCTTTTCCATTTCTCATTCCTCCTCATAAGTAATATACATACTATCTATATATTATTATCCATATTTTCCTTATAGAAAGATATATCGATTTTTATTTTTTTATTTACATATTCATTACATTACTTTTTCAGTATATAAATGAAAATAATGTATACTTTTATTTGGATGCCAATTATATATTCAACTAAATAATTTAAGGTTAGGTGATTCTATGTTAAAAATTTTAAATCGTTTAAACGTTATAAACAGATTGATATTGTTAGTGGCAGTACCGATTCTTTCCATATTAGTTATTAGTGTTGTAAATTATATAAATTTACAACACATGCACAAACAAATTCAAACAGTATATGTGGATCGTCTACTACCCATTAAATGGCTAGGCTCTATTGAGAGCAGCATGTACCAAGAGTTTAGTTATGTAAAGGAACTCATTATTACTGAAGATGAAAATCGACGCACTACAATTTTAAATAAATTAAATGATACAAATAAAGAAACCGAAAAATTACAAGCCCAATACGAAAATACATACATAACAGGCAAAGAAAAAAAGCTCTTTAGCCAATTTAAAGAAAAACTAGAAAACTATAAAAAGCATCGGGTTCAAATGCTTGATCTCATTAAAGAGAATAAATTTAATCAAGCATATTCATTTTACCTAACTACAGTTGAACCTAATTTATCGGCTACAGTAGGTGCTTTAAAAAATCTTAGTGATTATAACGAAAAGTTAGCTGAAAGTGTGTACAACGACAGCGAGCACTCTTATAAAAAAGTGATCAGCGTAACAATTATTTTATTCATTGCATGTTTAGTTCTTTGCATTCTTATCTCCTTATTTACTGCTAAATCTATTATTAATCCAATCAATTCATTACGGAGCATAATGAATACAGCTGGAAAAGGAGACTTAACCGTTGCTGTACCAAAACAATATCATCATGAATTTGGTCATATGTTTAATAGTTTTGATCAAATGATATTAAATTTACAGCAAATTATTAACAATGTGATTCAAACAAGTGCAAAAGTAAAAGGCTCTACAAATCACATTGTTGAAACAGCAACTGTCTCCTCTTCTACTATGGATAACATTGCAAATACAATGAAACAGTTGTCTCACCATATTAATGATCAATCTGCAAATATTAAAGATAGTTCTACAGCAATGGATGAAATAGCAAATGGCGTGCAAAGCATAGCTGAATCTTCTACAACGATCTCAAACTTAGCTATCTCTACTTCTGATAAGGCGAATGTAGGAAGCGAAATCATTGAGAAATCTATTTCTCAAATGACAACTATCCATACTGTCATGGATGAAATATATAAAGTGGTAGATCAATTAGTTGTTCGTACACAAGATATCGATAAAGCATTACAAACTATTACTTACATTTCTGAACAAACAAATCTATTATCTTTAAACGCTGCAATTGAATCTGCTCGCGCCGGTGAACACGGAAAAGGATTTGCAGTCGTGTCCGAAGAGGTTCGTAAGCTTGCTGAACAATCCAAACAAGCCGCTACAGATATAACAAAACTAAACTTACTCGTACAAGATGATACAAAAGATGTAGTCAACGTTATGGGGAAAGGCCAACAAGAAATTCAAGAAGGCATTCATGCCGTTCAAAATGCAAAATTAGCATTCCATAATATTGTGAATCATATTAATGAAGTTACAGATCAAATACAAGATATTACAGCAAGTGCAGAAGAAATGTCAGCAAGCTCAGAAGAGATAAATAGCGCACTTATTAATATCTCTTCAATTTCACAAAATATAGTTTCTGAGACTAATTATACTTCCCAATCTTCACAAGCCCAATCGGTATCAGTACAGGATATTACAAATATGTCTCTTCAAATGCAAAAATTTGTTGAAGAATTAGAAGCGTTCGCAACTCAATTTAAAATTAAAAACTTGTAAGTATATAAAAAAACCACCTAATTTAGGGGGTTTTTCTATTTGAATTATACATTCAGATTTACTTATATATGAACTGTCCTCCCAAAAAAATAAAGGATTCTGACAATTTATGGCTAATAACAGAAATAAGGGGCAACATTTGTAAAATATATTTTTGACTGGGGGTTTTGTATGATTCAGGTTCGAAATCTAGTAAAATCATTCGGCTCACTTGATGTTTTAAAAGGAATTGATTTAGAAGTAAAAGAAAAAGAAGTTGTTGTTTTAATTGGTGCCAGTGGTTCCGGTAAAAGTACATTACTTCGCTGTCTTAACTTTTTAGAAATGTACGATGAAGGTGAAATTCACTTACAAGGTGAACGAATTGATCCAAAGCATTCAAATTTAAACAAAGTCCGTGAAAATGTCGGTATGGTTTTTCAGCACTTTAACCTCTTTCCCCATATGACCTCACTAGAAAACATCATAGAAGCACCTATTCATGTAAAAAAATTAGAAACGGCAAACGCAAAGGAGATTGGAAATCAGCTTTTGCAAAAAGTCGGCCTACAAGATAAAGCAGATGTAACTCCACACCTCCTTTCAGGTGGTCAAAAACAGCGCATTGCCATAGCAAGAGCTCTTGCTATGAATCCTAAAATTATGCTATTTGATGAACCTACCTCAGCCTTAGACCCTGAACTTGTTGGAGAAGTATTGCAAGTTATGAAAGAACTTGCTGAAGATGGAATGACCATGGTTATTGTTACTCATGAAATGAATTTCGCAAGAGATGTAGCTGATCGCGTCATTTTTATGGATGGTGGAAAGATTGTAGAGGACGCTCCGCCAGCGCAATTCTTTTCAGCCCCATCACATGAACGAGCAAAACAATTTTTACGCAACGTTTTATAAATGTAACTTCTGTTTCAAACGAAAAGAAATACATTCATACGGTGCACAACTAATCATCTAAATAAAATATCTCAATAACATACTTAAAACCATCCGTATGATCAATATATAGGAGGGGTTTTATGAAAAGAAAATTATTAACCATTGTTGCTAGTATTACATTATGTACATCCTTCATACTAGGAGCCTGTAGCAAGGAAAGTGCTACTACTTCTTCTAATGGTGAAAAAGAATTTCGTTATGCAATGAGTGGCTTATATAAACCTTTTAACTACAAAGAAAATGACGGAAAGCTTGCTGGTTTTGATGTAGAAATAGGTGAGGCACTTGCGAAAAAAATGAATATGAAACCCACTCCTATTACAAATCCGTGGGAAACGCTAATCCAAGGTCTCAAAGCGAAAAAATATGATGCAATATTGGGTAGTATGGCAATTACAGAAGAACGCTTAAAAGCTGTTAATTTCTCAAATCCTTATTACCGTTCTGGTGCCCAAATTTTTGTGGCTAAAAAGAATACATCAATCTCTTCTCCAGAAGATTTGAAAGGTAAGAAAATTGGTGTTGTAAAAGCTAGTACTTTTAAAGACCTTGTTGCAAAACACACAGATCAAATTACAGAATACGATAGCGATATTACTGCCCTTATGGACTTAGAGCCTGGACGTATTGACGCAGTAATCACAGATCAAATGGTTGGGTTACGCATGATCAAAGAAGGTAAATCGAATATAAAAGAAGCTGGAAAACCATTAAACCTTGATGAAATGGGAATTGCTATTCGTAAAGATGATAAGGAAATGGTTGAGAAAGTAAATAAAGCTTTAGATGAAATCATTAAAGATGGTACGTATGAAAAGATCAGTAAAAAATGGTTTGGGCGTAATATTCTTGGTGAAGAAGAAAAAACGAAGTAAATTAGCTAGTCAAATGTTTCATGAATTATGCCCCACTTTTTATCCCGCTATTTATGGGCAGTAAAACTCCCAATTAGTATGGGTTAATAATTAGTGGGGTATTTCATTCCCTACCAAAATCCATACAATATGAGGTGACACATATGTTTGAAATTTTTATGTCTACTTATCCCACACTCTTAAAGGCTACTATTATAACATTACAATTAACACTAACATCCCTATTACTCGGTTCACTAATTGGATTACTATTCGCTTTTTTTCGAATCTCTAACAATAAAATTCTAAATAGTATTGCTCATGTATACATCGCTATTATTCGTGGTACACCTTTAATTGTTCAAATCGCCATTCTTTATTTCGGTATTACATCTATTATTGTTTTCACTCCTTTTTGGGCAGGAGCAATTGCTTTAGCAATCCATAACGGTGCATATATTACTGAAATTTTCCGTGGATCCATCCAATCTGTCGACCGTGGACAATTGGAAGCTGCTCGCTCTCTAGGTATGCCGTATCCTTTAGCGATGCGCCGTATCGTATTACCGCAAGCATTTCGTCAATCTCTTCCTCCTTTAGGAAATCAGTTTATTATTGGATTAAAGGACTCCTCCCTCGTTGCATATGTAGGATTGTCCGAATTATGGGGATCAGGTTTATCAATTGCTGCAAGTAACTTCCAACAATTAGAAACATACATAATCGTTGGTCTATATTACCTCGTACTTGTTCTTCTATTTACTTATTTTGTTAATCTTTTAGAGAAACGATTACAAAGAAAAGAAACAAATTCAGTTCAAGTTAGGGCAAAGAATAAAAAAGAAGTCTCTTTATAAGAAAAAGCAAGCCTAAGATGGCTTGCTTTTTTACTGCAACATATATCTATGTTTACTGATTTATTTTTTTAATACTCTCTTCTTCCTCTATATGATCCTCACGATATGAAATATTATGCGGATCTAGTCCATTCCCTAAAGATCCATAGAAATGCTCTCTATGCGGATCTACTAATTCACTTCCTTGATAATACACACGTGGTGTATTCCATAGCGCTGCCAAAGCTTTTGTCATTGGCATCTCATGATAGCGTTCCGGCCACATTTCTTTAATTTTCTCTTTTACTAACGGATAGTATTTAGAGCTCATAGCAGGGAACAAATGGTGTTCTGTATGATATGAGAAATTGAAATGTAAAACGTCTACCCAGCGCGGCACTGTTACTGATAAACAGTTTGCTAACGGATCATTTACTGGAACAATTGGATTTAAGCGGTGATTTGTTGCGATATATGCCATTACAATAAAGTTAGCAATTAACAACGGAATTACATATGCAAATAACCATTTTCCAGGTCCCATAATAAACAATAGACTAATCCAAACAGTCCAAGGCAAAAGAAGTTGAAGCCATACAGATTTTTGATTGGATGACTTAAATTCCTTTATAAAATGAAAGAACATTCGAGTCGAATGTAACGTAAATTGAATGGTTAGTGACAGAAAACTAAAGAATGAACGAACATGAAGAGGCATGCGATATACCCAGCTTAAAAACTTACTCTTTTTCAGTTTCTCAAGTGTCGGCCATGCATCTGGATCATTCTCTTCATGTTGCGTATGAACATGATGCGTTGCATTATGCCACTTTCTCCAAAGTTTAGGGCCTGTTGATAATGGCATAAATGCAATCGCGCCTAAAAAATCACGTAGCCATGCCTTTCTTACAACAGTTCCATGTAAAATTTCATGTCCTAAAAACCCAAGTGAAGCAAAACATAATCCAAGAACAATCGCAATTCCTAGATTCGCCCACACATTCAATTCAAATACACCAATCGATATTAACCCCGCCAATGCCACAAGCAAATAAGCCAGTCCACCAAATAAACGAGTAGGAACTGGTTTAAACGCTTTTTTCGGCAAATGTGGTGATACACGTGCTGCATACCACCCAAACGTATGAAGCTCCTTCATCCTTTTGCCCCTTTCTTATGCCGCGCCTTGCGCAACTTACATATATCAATTCTTGCTTCCAGATTGATTTTACTAGGTGATTCAAAAAGCATCTATTATAAGGAAAATATACTCACTCTATCGTCACTTATTTTTTCGCTTTTATTATCAATGAAAAACATTTCTCTTTTTACTCTCTATCAACCTTTCCACATGATGAATCATATCAATAGAATTTCTATATTGTCAACAACTTTTATGACCTAGTAATAAAAATTGGTTATATTTTTATAATCATACTCTATTTCACTAAAGAAAAAACATAGATTTTATAAGGTTTCACCCATTATGCATATACGTACCTTGACATGCTATAGACTCTATCTTGTTCAAGAATTCTCGGTGTAAATGACAAATACACTCACCTAAATCTAGCTTTACACAATCTCTACCTCTTCATACCGACAATATTTAATAATTATATTAAAATAATTTTATCTTTCTTTTAACAAAATAGACTCCTTCTAAAAAAGCACACATGAATTTCATATAATATGGAAATATTAAAAGGAAAATTGTTCTAAAATCAGGAGGTTTCCACAATGACAAGTGATACATTTCCACAACTACCACTATCTTATTGGATTGAATCTACTCAGTTTCCTACTTTCCCTCGTTTATCCGAAAATATAAAGACCAAAGTTGCTGTTATCGGTGCTGGTATTACAGGTATTACTACTGCCTATTTACTTGCAAAAGAAGGCATCGATGTTGTGTTAATTGATTCTGGTCTTATTTTAAATGGAACGACTGGGCATACAACAGCAAAGGTAACAGCGCAACATGATCTTATTTATGACGAATTAATAAATCATTTCGGTGTGGAAAAGGCCGGGCTTTACTATGAATCAAATAATCATGCTCTAAAATTTATTAATAAAACTGTGCAAACATATAAAATCGACTGTAATTTCTCAAATGAAGATTCATATTTATATACAACTACTGATAATGGATTAAGAAATTTATCGAAAGAATATGAAGCCTATCAAAAATTAAATATACCTTGTGACTATGTTCAATCTCTATCGATTCCGATTCCAGTGCAATCTGCACTTATCATGAAAAATCAAGCACAATTCCATCCCCTCCTTTATTTGAAAACACTTCTAGAAAAGTTTGTGGAGATGGGTGGAAAAGTTTACGAACAAACAACAGCTATGGATGTGGAAAAGGGGGATTCTCCACAAGTCATTACAAAGGAGGGCCATCGCATCACTTGTAAATATGTTGTCTCTTGCTCGCATTTTCCTTTTTATGATGCAAATAGCTTTTTCTTTACGCGAATGTATGCTGAACGCTCTTATGCTCTTGCAATCAAAGCAAAAACAGATTATCCAGGTGGCATGTATTTAAGTATTGATGACCCAAAACGCTCCTTACGCTATACAACAAACAATGGGGAAAAATTAATTTTAATTGGCGGAGAAAGTCATAAAACAGGACAAGGAATAAATACAATGCTTCATTATGAAGCTCTGTTTTCTTTTGCGGAAGCAACATTTGGAATAGATGAAGTTCCCTATAGATGGTCAGCACAAGATTTAATTACGCTAGATAAGCTTCCTTATATTGGACATATTAACGAAAGGAATCCAAATATATTTGTTGCAACTGGATATCGTAAATGGGGAATGACAACTGGAACTGCTGCCGCTCATTTACTGAAGGACTCCATTCTAAAAGTCCACAGTCCATATAAAGAACTGTATGCACCATCACGCTTCCATGCAAATACAGATATAAAAACGTTCCTCTCTCAGAACATTGATGTTGCGAAACATTTAATTGAAGGAAAGATGGAAACCGCATTACGTCAACCAGAAGACCTCGAAATTGGTGAAGGATCTGTCGTGCATGTTAACGGGAAACGAGCAGGTGCTTATAAGGACAAAGATGGAAAATTACATATTGTCGATACAACTTGTACACATCTCGGCTGCGAAGTTGAATGGAATAATGGCGATTGTACTTGGGACTGCCCTTGCCACGGTTCCCGCTTTTCAATTGAGGGAGATGTTCTGGAAGGTCCAGCAGATCAACCGTTAAAACGAGTTAATAATGAGTAAACAAATAAAGAAGTTCAACAGGATTCCTGTTGAACTTCTTTATTTGTTATAAAACCTTTTCAGATAAACTTCGACATAAGAAGGGAAATATTAACATCAAATGAAATAATATATTTATCTATAAATAAAAGGAGGGAATACTATGCAACCTTCAGCTCCACCTCATCTAGAATCTACAGAAACTATCTTTTCAAGCTCTATTACAAAACTTGTTGTTTTTATTTGTTGGCTAGCCATTCTAGCTGATGGATATGATTTAGGTATTTACGGTGCCGTTCTGCCAAAGCTCCTAGAAGACAAAAGTTGGGCACTTTCACCAGCACACGCTGGTACAATTGCTAGCTATGCTTTATTTGGGATGTTTATTGGCGCTATTCTAGTTGGAACCATTACAGATCTAATTGGGCGAAAATGGACGCTTATATGCTGTTTAGCACTTTTTTCTATCACAATGGGTCTTGCTGCACTTGCTCCTTCCCCTGAATTATTTGGTTTATCTCGATTTATCGGAGGAATCGGATTAGGCGGTGTTATTCCAACAGCTTCAGCACTTACTGTTGAATATTCACCCAAAAAGCGACAATCTTTTATTTATGCTCTTATGTTTACTGGCTATCCTTTAGGTATCGTGTTAGGTGCTATTTTGTCTATGTTTATGTTAGAAGATTTCGGATGGAGAATTATGTTTGGCATCGGAATGGTTCCGCTACTCCTCATTCCTTTCATCATTCGTTATTTACCTGAATCCATTCAATTTTTATTATCACGTAATCGCCAAGAAGAAGTGGACCAAATTCTTAATCGTTTCCAAATTGAATTTAATGCAAAAGAGGAAACTCATCAAGCCCCCTCTAATATACGAAAGAAAAATGGGTTTCTTACGTTATTCTCAAAAGAATACATAAAAGCAACACTGCTTTTTTGGATCACTTATATAATGGGAATGTTTTTAATATACGGTTTAAATACTTGGTTACCTCAAATGATGCGCCAAGCAGGATACCCTCTTGGATCTAGTTTATCATTTTTACTTATGCTAAATATTACTGCCGCTATCGGGGCATTATTTGCTGGAGCAATCGCAGATCGTATAGGAGCTAAAATTGTTATTAGCATCTCCTATCTTATGGCAGCCATATGTATTGGACTATTAACAATTAAACCATCTGTTACAATCATTTATCTTTTAATCGGTCTTGCTGGAATTGGATCAGTCGGTATTACTCAAATATTAAATGCATATGTAACACAATATTTCCCATCCCATATCCGAGCTACTTCCTTAGGCTGGGGACTTGGACTCGGCCGAGTTGGTGCAATTGCTGGCCCTATTCTTGTCGGTATCATTATGACAATGCAATATGACTTAGCATGGAATTTTTACTTATTCTCATTCGCAGGTCTTCTCGCAGCTATATCTGTTTTCTTTATTCCTACAAAATGAAAAAGAGCACAAACTCACTTGTGCTCTTTTTCATATACTGCAAACAACATATCTCGAAACAATGTATTTAAACTCTCAATATCGATTCCTGATCCCTTTTCAATTCCTTTTACATATTGCTGATAGTAATGAATTTGATCTTCTAAAAATTGATTCAACACCTCAATTTTTAATCCAATATCTAATTCAGTACCTGCCTTTTTCTTTATTAACAACTGTTCAATTTCAGCTAATACACTACGTTCTAATGATAATTCTGTAATCAATCGATCGAATTCTACAGGAGGCAGAGTTGTTTTCTCCTCTAACCACTTACAAGCTAAAATAGGACGTAATACATAAAAGTACTTTTTCAATTTTACATTCTCACCTTGCAAAAATTCACGATAATTTTTTGAAGCCATATGTAAGTAATGATATATCGTTGCTTTTGGATCAAAATGCTTTTCAC
This sequence comes from Bacillus thuringiensis, assembly GCF_022095615.2. Classification (NCBI taxonomy): domain Bacteria; kingdom Bacillati; phylum Bacillota; class Bacilli; order Caryophanales; family Bacillaceae; genus Bacillus; species Bacillus thuringiensis. Next base: position 397,102 of record NZ_CP155559.1, on the reverse strand, counting down.
TCATTTGCTGAAGCTGTTCTGGAAAATTAGAGTTTTTCGAATAAAAAATCGGTGATCGAATCCATTCAAGTAAAGCTGGGTTTGACTTTGCGAATAGTTGTAACGCTTTTTTAATATCCCAGCCGCTTATATCTAAATCATCACTAATCGGATACTCAATTACATCTCGTTTATCATGAATTGATAAATACCATTCTACCGGATGCATATAAACGAATCTAACATCATAATCACTATCTTTCGATGGAAAGCCCCAAGCACGACTCCCTGATTCCACTGCAAATAAAATTTTCACTTCATTCTCTTTTTCAATTCTTTCTAACTCCAACCTAATTTTCTCTCTCATTTCATACCCTCTCCATCTTTTGATTATTTCCTTGGAAATTCGACAAATATACCACTAAGTTTACTACATACTAAAATAGCTGTCAGAAAACTCCCGACAGCCTGCCAAAAAACTTATTTTTTACTTGTTCTTTTCTGTTACACTAACCGCAATTCGTTCAAACTCTTTTTGAATCTCCTCTTTATATGCGTCTACTCTTGAAAAATCCATAGCAGCAATATAAATTCGTTCTAATTTATCACGAACTGATTTCGCTTTCGCTAAGAAAGACATCGCCTCATTCATTTTTGCTTTATATTGAATCGACACGTCGCGAATTTCTGTCGCATACTTCTCATCTGTCCCTGGTGTCACGATAAGGGCATACATATCTATAATCTCATCACCTTCGCGGCTCGGAAAATATTCATGTGGTGCGGTGCTATCAAAAATTGCAAACCCTAATTCTCTTACAATCACCATATCAAGGCTATTCGGATCAAATCCACAATGATATACTTCAACTTCAAATCCTTTTTCTTCTGCTGCCTTAGCTAATTTTTTGAGCATTGTTGATTTCCCAGAGCCTGGGCGTCCTTTTATAAAATAACGATGTGGTAATCCTTCTGTTAAATTAGGAACAAAATCAACTGCTCCTTTCGGTGTAGCTGCTCCTAAAAAACGATGTTTCACAAGCGATTGTTTCCCGCCTTTATCTGTAAATAACTTCTGAATCAGCTGATCGGTTAGTACATTTGCTTTATTAAAATCAATATTATTAATATATATTTTCTCCCACTCATCATGTATAATTAGCGCCTCGTTAAAACAAGCGTAAGCAGTTTGAAAAGCTTTACTTGCTTCTGAAACAAATCGTTCAATTTCCACCTTATGCTTTCTTAATTTATCTGAGTCCCAAGCAACCCCTAAATTAATATACTCCTCAACAACTCCTGGCATTTTCGGTTCAATAACATGCGGTGATGTTCCATCAACAATTCCTACTTTTAACTTCGGAATAATTACACCATCAACTGATTTGTTATCAGAAGAACAGTGTAAAAATTCAATATCATATCCTTTTTCAACCCATTCGCGACCTATTGCCTTAATTAAAGAAGATTTCCCGGTTCCAGGACCACCCTTTAAAATAAATAACCTGTTTAGTCCTTTTAAGTTCTCTTCGTATAAATTATGAAACCCTCTAGCTGTATTTCCACCAGCATAATAATTCAATACATTCCCTGTCACTGCACTCACTCCTTCGCAGCATTCTATTTACATAAGCTACAATATGCGAGCAACTTTATTTGGGTGAATACCTATTTTGTATTGCACGAAAAAAGGAAATGAATTACAATTTAAATACAGTGAATATTCAGAACTAAAAACTTAATATGTCTTTATCAAGAGAGGCAGAGGGACCGGCCCTTTGACGCCCAGCAACCTCAGTTTATAAAAACTGAATAGGTGCTAATTCCTGCAAAATGCATTGCATTTTGAAAGATAAAACGTAACTATTGTGTGCAAAACTCATCTTTCTTGATTATGAAAGGTGAGTTTTTTTATTTCAAAACATATATTGGAGGTATTTAAAGTGAAAGTAATTGACCTATCACAAACATTTGAAAACAACATGTCCCAATTCCCTGGAACACCAAAAATCAATTTAGGAGCCATTACAAGCGTTGAAGAGGCAGGCTATCAAGTTACAGACTTTCATTCTGTTGTTCATGTTGGCACACATTGTGATGCTCCTGCTCATTTCATTTCAGGTGCAACGACTATTGATCAATTACCCCTAAATCAATTTGTAGGCGACGCTGTTCTTATTGATGTAACTCATGTAAAAGAACGAAAACTACCTAGAGAAGTATTACACAACGCTGACATAAAAGAAGGGGATATTGTCATTTTCCATTCCAATCTATCTACTAAATGGAACACAGAAGCATATGAGAAAGAAGCTTTTTATCTTTCTGAAGAATTAGCTGAAGAACTAGTTCAATTAAAAGTAAAATCTGTCGGTTTAGATTTCATCTCTCCTGATGAGGTAACAACAGAAACATCACCGATTCATCACATACTACTTGGGAATAATATTTATTTAATCGAAAACTTAACAAACTTAGATGCCATTAATACGAAACGTTTCTTTTTCTCAGCGGCACCTTTAAAAATTAAAGATAGCGACGGTGCTTTTGCAAGGGCATTCGCTGTAATTTTTTAAACAAACTATACAAAAAAGCAAAGATCATTTATTGACCTTTGCTTCTATTTTTTCTATTTAAACTAAGAAAGAATTGCTCAACACGAGGACGTAACCAAGCTAAATAATCTTTCTCTTTCTTCTTTGTACATGCTATTTCTTCCCCATCTACCATTTCGACAAGCTCTAGCTCTAACAATTGCCTCGTAAATGCTAACATATTTATTTCTTCGACCGGATACTCTTCTTTTAATTTCTCCTCAATTTCCCCCAATGAAAAACCGTCACGCATCATTGCCAATGCATCAATCCAAAGTGGCGGCATTTCATATTTTTCTCCTGTAATTGTATCTTTTACAATATAATTATTTTGCTCTTTTCGAAATTGAATCGTGTGTAAACGTACAGTCGAATTTAATGTTAATTCCATCATACCACCTCTTTCATCATATCTGCATAGAAAAAAGGATGCGTGTGCACCCCTACTACCGAACCGTAACATGAATAATAAATCTCATGTCGATATTTTCCTCCATTATAAACGAAGTGTTTTATAAAAAAAACCCTTCTTGAAACATTTTATAAAATGTTTATATTTACGCAACAAGAACACTTTTCTGAAAAATATTTTCTCTAGCACATGATACTGTTGGTAAAAAAATCTCCACTTTCGTTCCTATTCCCACATTACTTTGAATTGCGATACTTCCTTGATGTTCCTTAATAAGTTTCTATGTAATCATTAATCCAAGTCCCGTACCATTCTCCTTTGTTGTGTAAAAAGCCTTTCCAATCTTCTCTAACTTCTCCTTCTCTATAACCAAAGCCTTGGTCTTCAACAGAAATACATAAATGCCCTTCAGTTTTTTGATATGTACAGATATGAATATCTCCACCTTCTGGCATTGATTCTATTCCGTTTTTAATAATATTTAATAACACTTGTTTTAATTGTTTATCATCACTATTTATAACCGGTAGATTCCCATCTACTTGCAAATGAAATCTCACTCTATATTGCGCTGCATAACTTTCCATTAGCTGTACAACATATAAAAGGATTTCCTGTATATTACACCATTCATAATTCGTTGGTTTCGGTTTTCCTAGCAAATCCGTTAATTTTTTTAAATACTTTTAAAGCTTCTCTTTTCTCATAAATTAAGTTTTTAAATTTGTTCATATAAATACTCCTCATGATCCATACAAAAACTCTACATATTATCTCATTAAATTATAAGTATGAAATTACTTTCAGAACAATATGTAACCTTATAACGCGAAAAGGAAGGAAATTTCCCCCTCCCTTTTCGTCACAACTTATATCCATCTTACCCGATCATGTAGCAATCCATCCGTAAAATCATTTTCCCCCACCACAAAATCCTTCATATATAAATTCAAATATTCTCCGTACTTACTTTCTGTATTTAATAATAATTCCTCTACATAATAGGCACCTTGTTTAAAGTTATCGAACAGTAAACTACACAAGCCAGCATAAATTCCACATCCTACTTGGAAGTAAGTCGCATTCGTTTTATATTTATGAAAAACTTGGCTACTATTCATCACATTATACATATATGTCTCCCTATTTTCATAAACGAGTAATACACCGACTAGATCCTCGCCCGCAATCTCTTCTTCGGCTGGATTAAATACTTTACGATTCCAGTTCCATAGTTCTTCTACCTTATCTAAATTCTGTCTAATTATATTTGTTGTATACTCGTTAATTCGGTAAAGAAACCCAACTTCCATATTAAAGTTTTTCCCTAAAATTAAAACTTCCTCATGTGGCATTAAACAACCATAAAACTCTTTCTCTCCCAACTTTACTTTATACTCTGAAGCATATACATCTTCATAAAAGTAAAGAGGACGATGATGACTCATATACATCGGATAACTCCATATCGCTTCATCTAGAAATCGCTCTACTGCCCATGAAGCATAAAGTGTATCAGGCTTTATAAGTGCTGTATCATTCAAAAATGACGTATCATGTTCTACTATATAGCATGCTCTTGGCTTTTCATTCGGGCGTTCCTTCATAAGTTCAACAACCATCCATTGAACAACACCTGGATTCATACCTGAGCCTATAATTGCTTTTGTATTTGTAAATTTCTCTTTTTCCTTCTCAAATCTCGTATATCTTTCCGTAAGCTGAAAACCGATTAAACTATCGTCCTGATCTACTGCCTCATTTTCCAAAGCTGAATTAATATAACAAATTCCAAGTTCATTACAACAGCTTAACACTCTGATCGTATCTGCCCCCGAAACATCAATAACAACACTCGTGCTTTTTTCTTTCAAATGTTGTTTGAATTTCACTACATCTTGAAGATCAATTTCATATAAAAACAATTGATCTTTCAAATTTGGAAACAACTCATCGTAATAAGTCCTATCTTTTTGTTTTATATCAACCAAATGAAATTGAACATTCTTTATCGTTTCATAAATCAGGTCTTTTTCATTTACTATCGCTTGATTTAAAATTGCTAAAACTGCTTTTGCTGCTCCACCAGCACTACCAAGTAATGTAATCGATAACGAATTTGAAAACTGTTCCACCAACAAAACCCCTTTAATATAGTAGTTGAACAGTTCTCCCTCCAAAAAATAAATTGAATATATCAAAAGATAGCTCGTACATATTTTTTATCCCGCTATTTGCTGGGCAGTAAGACCCAAAACTCAAAATCCAGCGAAAGCAAAAAAGTTAGGCAAAGGATCAACTGCCCGTAAAAACCCTATCGGTGAGAGATGCCCCCCACTGATTAAAGTTTCATTTTATAATTTTGCACAAGATTAGCTCTTCATAGATACAACTAACACAATTATATTCAATTCATTTTTCCCCTCACATCCAAATCAAACTAAATAAATAGGCTCGACCTTTTCTTTTGCATATATAAAAGAAAAAGCCAGCCTTTCAACTAGTCTACTCTACGGACAATGGACAGATTTTACATGTTGAATATTTACATACATTTTTGCATCACGTGCTTTTAATATTTCAATATGCCCCTCATCAATCTTCGCCATCTTTCCGATTTTATTAGATTCCTCACCTAAATCGAACACCATAATTTTCCCAGCCATTTTAATAAGCTGTTCTTCAAACGTTCTAGCTAACGTAATATTTAGCGGATTCACGGGGAGTTCATTTTTATTGAGGGCATAAGGAACTTGATTTTCTTTATACGGAATTAACCATTTTAAATGCTTTAAAGATATATATACTGTTTTATAAACTGGACTATAAAAAACAATATAATCGTTCATTACACTTGTAACATAACCATGTATTGGAGCATTTCCTGCTACATAAACTTCTGTAAAAATTCCTTTAGAAGTACTTAATACTTTTCTCAAAGAAATGGAAGGTGATTCTCTCTTAATTACAGAATCAACATCTGGTTTTGATATTTCTTCATCATATGGTCTTAAAAATTTATAATATTGTACATGGTATAAAGATATATATACGTAGTCTTGTCCATTGTAAAGAACAACAATATCATTCCCTACGTCTATTAATACACCTTTAAACCTTTTTTCACCGATTAATTTAATATATATATTTTCTCCAATACTTTTGTTTAACTCATTCATCTATATCCTCCTTCCTATGAATTTCAACTTTACTATCTTCCATTTTAAAAAAATAATCAGGGCAATGTTCTGTCTTAATAGTAAGTAATTCCTTTTCATACTATCGAAATAAGAAATTGTTCTTCTCTTTCCCTCATAATGCCCCTCTTATTTATTAAACATTATTCATCTTCATTCTTTTTACATTTCACTACTTGACTCACACTCTTAATATGATAATTAATGATATAAATGACTTCATCACCGTTTACTAGCGTAATACATTCTTCATGCACTTCACTTAATAAACCTTCCACACACTCTGGGCCGCCACGATTAATCTTTACCCACTTATACTTCAAGTCACGTAATACATCGACAAAAGTATCATCATCAGAGCAGAAACATGAAACATAGCAATCGCCACATTTACTTTCTTTCACTTTCTTAACTAGACTCTTCACGTGCTTCAATTGGTAATATACTAATTCACCAAGAGGAAGTTGTAATGTGAGGTAATCTCTTCCTAACGATACAAGTACCCCCACTCGACTCTCTGGTCCACGCAGATTTACTTTCACAGTCTCACCGACTAAGCACTTAATTTGCTCACAACATAATACACTCTCCAAATTTATATCCTCCTTTCTTATTATCTTCCTCTACTTGATTGTCTTTGTGCGCGATCTCGACCTGAACAAGTGCTTTCACTATTACTTTCTTCGCTCTCTCCGCACTCTACTGTGACACTCTTAATATGGGATACTGCAACTAATATAACTTCTTCTTTTACAATTAATGTCACGAATTCACAAGAAACATCTTGTAAAATACCTTCAACTTTCTCTGGACCACCACGATTAATTTTCACCCAGCGATATTTGAAGCTTTGAAGTAGCTTTTCAAAGTCATCTTCACATTCACATTCAAACCATCCGCAATCATCTGCTTTACAATCTTTCGCATTTTTTGTAACACTTTTCAGATGACGAATCTGATAGTAATAGAGCTCTCCTTTTTCATTCTTCAATACAAAGTAATCTGAACATACTGCGACTATTGTCCCTTTTTGAGATTCTGGACCACCCCTGTTTACTCTTACAAAAGATCCAATTAAATCTTTCAGAAAATCACAATGAAATAAACTCACGAGAAAACCCCTTCCATTAATTTATAAGCTTTTGCACTGATAGTATATGTATCTGTACAGGTTACGTTCTCTATGTTTGTCCTAGCTAGAAAAAAATATGCTTTTAACATGGTAGACTATTACCTATCAAACTCCCGAAAAACCCTAAATTCCCCTTAAAGTTTTGATATTTTGAGACAAAAAAATCCCGTATGAAGATACATTTCTGCATATCTTCATACGGGATTTCCTATAGTTTAATCTTCGTCTTTAACATCCATATCTTCTGGAATTGGTTCGTTCAATATTTCTTCCACTAATTGCTTATATTTCTCCATTTGTTCTAAATGTGTATTGAATTGTTCTTTATTTAATAAATATTGCTCTCCATCGAATAGAGCACGAATTTGCTTTTTCTGAATTAGCTCTTCAATATACGACTTTGGTAAATTCAAATACTCCGCAGCTTCTTCTACTGTTATATACAACGCGTTCATTCCTTTATTGTTTTTTCCTATATACTGTATCTTACTTTATTTTTGTAAACAAATAAAAAAGATTTTGTAAATGCAATTTAAAAAGAAGGTGGATGCATTCCATATATTGTATAATAATATAGTAAGGATTTTTTAAATATAGAATGGTATTACCCATTTACACAAAGGAGAGTTAACATATGGCTACTCGTCACATCATTACAATGTTAGAAAAAACATTACAGGTTGAAACAGAAAACACAATTTCTCATTTAACTACATCTTTATCTGATCGTATTCTTTCTCAAAGCTCAGTAATACATGAAAACAATTGTTACCATACAATTGGGGAATGGTACAAAAATCATTTTTTATTCCAACAAGATGATTTCCTTTGGGCTAAATACGCTTTCTATGATGCATATTGTGAAGCTATAAAGGGACAAGGACATCTTACAAAACGCGTCCGTCAAATATTAGAATCATTAGCTCGAATGCATGGAAAACAGTACATTGCGTCTATATTAAATATGCCATTTCCTAACGAACGAGCTAAAGGGACAGCATAATGTAATACTGTTCTGCGTCAGCAAAACATAGATTCATTGTTTTCTAGGAAGATTTACAAATAAAACGTTCATATTACATGAACTGATGAAACCGGTGTCATTATAATGATTGAAAATATAGTAAACAGGAAAACCCCCATTTGCCTCTCTTATCACTCGAATAGAGAAGTAAATGGGGGTATACTTGTTTTTTTATTATTTCATCATCTGCTTGATCAATTCACGATTTCTCTTCTTAAATACTTCATTATGCGACGAAACCATTCCATACTCACTTGCATCTGGTTGAATAAATTGTTTCGCTTTATTTACAGCATTTCCAGCATCTTGGAACGCTCCTGCAATTAAATGTAATTTCCCTTCATGCTTTAAAATATCTCCCGCAGCATATAATCCATCTACAGAGGACTCACTATTCGCATTCCCTGCAATAAAGTAATTATCTACAATTGCGACATCTAGCTCACTATTTTCCAATAATGTAATGTCACGTTCATATCCATGATTAATAATAACTTCTTCGATAGATAACTGAGAAATCTCTCCCGTTTCATGGTTTGTTAATTCTACATATTCAATCGCTTCATGGTTATCACCAGCAATTAATTTTGTAATCGATGTATTAAAGAAACATTTTGCTGAACTATTCATAAGTTGTTTTACTTGTGCTTCGTGACCAGATAATTCTTCTTTTCTATATGTTAAGTACACTTTTTTCGCGATTGGTTCTAATTCATTTGCCCAATCAATTGCAGAGTTCCCTCCACCTGAAATAATTACCGTTTTATCTTTGAAACGTTTTAACGATTTAACTGTATAATTTAAATTCGAGACTTCAAATCTCTCCGCACCTTCAATCGACAACTTTTGTGGATTCAATATACCACTCCCAGTTGCGACGATCACTGTTTTTGAAAAATGTTCTTCCCCAGAGCTTGTTTTTAATGTAAAAATCCCATCTTGATTACGAATAATTGATTCTATTTTTGTATTCAATACAACTTCTGGCTGGAATGTTAATCCTTGTTGCACAAGTTGCTCAATTAATTTCTCACCAGTAACTGGTAACAATCCGCCAATATCCCAAATCATTTTTTCTGGATAAACATGTATTTTACCACCTAACTGTGGTTGAAATTCTATTATTTTCGTTTTCATCTCTCTTAGTCCACTATAAAAAGCTGAATAAAGCCCTGCAGGTCCTCCGCCTATCACAGTTACATCAAACAATTCTTCTTGATTCATTCGTGTCACTCCTCAGCTACTAATAATTGATTATCATTCTCAATAAAATATAACTTGTTTTTATAAATTTTACAATCAAAATCACTATTGACAATACACCTATATAAAATTATAGTATTTAAAGAATCAATAGTGATAATCATTATCATTTTGTTAATAATTAGCAAATTTGAGATTACATCTTCTTTCACTAATATGGTTAATACTATATTGTAAAATCTCATATTCAAGATTTTTAATACGTATTTTGCATTACCACTACTCTTTCAAACAGATTGCAGTTAAACAAATTATTGTATACACATATCATCTATGTTAAAGGAGAAAGACGATGAAAAAGTTATTTATTTCACTAACAGTTCTTTTCGTTCTTGTTATGAGTGCTTGTAGCAATGGCTCTACAGACAAAAAGAACGATGCAAAAGGTAGTAAATCAGAAACAATTACATACCAATCTGAAAATGGTAAAGTAGAAGTTCCTGCAAAGCCAAAACGCGTTGTTGTCTTATCATCATTCGCTGGTAATGTAATGTCATTAGATGTAAATCTTGTTGGGGTAGATTCATGGTCTAAGCAAAACCCACGTTTTGATAGCAAACTGAAAGATGTTGCTGAAGTATCAGATGAAAACGTTGAAAAAATCGCTGAGCTAAATCCAGATTTAATCATTGGTTTATCAAATATTAAAAATGTCGATAAGTTAAAGAAAATCGCTCCTACTGTAACATACACTTACGGAAAGGTTGATTACTTAACACAGCATTTAGAAATCGGTAAGTTATTAAACAAAGAAAAAGAAGCAAAAACTTGGGTTGATGACTTCAAGAAACGTGCACAAGACGCTGGTAAAGAAATTAAAGCAAAAATCGGTGAAGATGCAACAGTTTCTGTTGTAGAAAACTTCAACAAACAGCTTTATGTATACGGCGAAAACTGGGGCCGTGGAACAGAAATTCTATACCAAGAAATGAAATTAAAAATGCCTGAAAAAGTAAAAGAAAAAGCATTAAAAGAAGGTTACTACGCATTATCTACTGAGGTATTACCTGAGTTTGCTGGTGATTACTTAATCGTAAGTAAAAACAAAGATACTGATAACTCATTCCAAGAGACAGAATCATATAAAAACATCCCAGCAGTAAAAAATAATCGCGTATACGAAGCAAACATGATGGAATTCTATTTCAATGATCCACTTACATTAGATTTCCAACTAGACTTCTTCAAGAAGAGCTTTCTTGGTAAATAATACAAACATGAGGAATTCTTAAATTAAGAATTCCTCTTCCTTTATTCTATGAACAGAAAAGATGTGAAACGAATGACAAAAGATCACGACAATCCACGTTCTATAGCTTTTACATACAAACTCATTTTGAGCATAATTGCATTCTTTCTTATTTTTATGGTGGCAATGGTGGTAGGGGCTGCGGATACTTCAATCAAAGATGTATGGTTGGCACTCACTTCTTCTGCTAAAGGGGACAAAATATCTATTATTCGAGAAATTCGTTTACCACGTGAAGTAGCTGCTATTTTTGTAGGAGCTGGACTAGCCGTTTCTGGAGCCATTATGCAAGGTTTAACACGAAATCCACTTGCTGATCCTGGATTACTGGGGCTAACTGGTGGCGCAAATGCTGCGCTCGCGTTAACGCTGGCTTTCAATCCTTCCATCAGCTATCTTTACTTAACATTTGCTTGCTTTATCGGTGCTGCAATTGGCGCACTTATGGTATTTGGCATTGGCATGGTGAAAAAAGGCGGACTTTCTCCCCTTCGAATTGTATTAGCTGGTGCTGCCGTTTCAGCATTTCTACTTGCAATTTCAGAAGGCGTCGGCATTTACTTTAAAATTTCACAAGATGTATCACTTTGGACTGCTGGAGGCGTAATTGGAACGACTTGGAGCCAATTGAAAATTATTATTCCAGTCATTTCAGTAAGTATATTTATCGCTATCTTATTTGCAAGAAAATTGACAGTCCTTAGTTTCAGTGAAGAAGTTGCTGTTGGACTTGGTCAAAAAATTATTGTCATTAAAACCATTTTATTTATCATTATCATCTTACTTGCTGGTGCTTCTGTAGCGCTTGTTGGGAACATGGCATTTATCGGATTAATGATCCCTCACATGGTACGTCCAATTGTTGGGCCGGACTACCGTTTTGTCATACCGATGTCAGCAATTGCTGGTGCATCCTTTATGCTACTTGCAGATACAATTGGACGTACAATTAATGCTCCGTACGAAACACCAGTTGCTGCTATTGTCGCAATTGTAGGATTACCATTCTTCCTATTCATTGTACGTAAAGGAGGAAAAACGTTCTCATGATGCCATCTATTTTAAGAAAACAACGTCTTATTATACTCGCTTTACTAATACTGACCATCACCACAATTGTAGTTGGAATGGGACTTGGTTCAGCATCTTTATCTTATGATCGACTACTCCCAACATTAATGGGACAAGGGACTTTTAAAGAGGAGTTTGTTTTATACTCTTTACGACTACCTAGAATTGTTATTACATTACTAGCTGGTATGGCTCTCGCTTTATCAGGTGCTATCCTACAAGGAATTACCCGAAATGATTTAGCGGAACCTGGTATTCTCGGAATCAACTCTGGGGCTGGTGTTGCTGTTGCTATTTTCTTTTTATACTTTCCAATAGATGTAGGTTCATTTCTTTACTTACTACCTGTCGTTGGATTTATCGGTGCTTTTCTTACAGCTGTTCTAATTTACGTATTTTCATATAGTAAATCAACAGGACTTCAGCCAATACGACTAACATTAACTGGTATCGGTTTTTCATTTGCACTATCTGGAATGATGATTGTCCTTATTTCATCCGCTGATCGTATGAAAGTGGACTTTATCGCTAAGTGGATCGCCGGAAACATTTGGGGCGATGATTGGGTCTTCATTTTCGCAATGCTACCATGGTTAATCGTATTAATTCCATTCGTTTTCTATAAAGCAAATCGATTAAACATTTTAGCATTAAACGAGCCAGTCGCAATCGGTATTGGAATTGAAATTGAAAAAGAACGCAGATACTTATTAGTTGCAGCCGTTGCACTTGCTGCTGCAGCTGTTTCTGTAACAGGAGGAATTAGCTTTATCGGACTAATGGCTCCTCACATCGCAAAATCTTTAGTGGGTCCAAGGCATCAAATCTTCATGCCTATCGCTGTTTTAATCGGTGGATGGCTATTACTATTAGCAGACACGATTGGACGAAATATCATTGAACCTAACGGCATCCCAGCAGGTATTGTCGTTGCTTTAATTGGTGCCCCTTACTTTATGTATTTGTTGCTTAAGAAGGCATAAGAAACACCCTCAAGATTTTTTCTTGAGGGTGTTTTTGTTTCATTCTACTGCTGCCCATACCCTTCAAACTTCTTCGCCAAATTCGCCATCTCATCTTCTGGCAATAGCTTCGGCTCTCCGACGCTTTTTGTTTGATAGTAAATTTGCGCACAAAACTCAATTTCTTCCGCAACAGTAAATGCCATTTTTATGCTATTTGCACCTGCAATTAAACCGTGGTTCGCAAGTAAAACAGCACGGCGATCAATCATTCCCTCGAAAGCAGCCTCTGCTAATTGCTCCGTACCGAATGTTTCATACGGTGCACAGCGTACATTCGGGCCTGCAAAAGCAATTAAATATGAAACGGCAGGAAGCTCCCATCCTAATGATGCAATCGTCTTCGCATAAGGTGAATGTGTATGTACAAGCGCATTTATATCTTCACGATTTCTATAATAAATAAGGTGCATATCGAGCTCGCTTGACGGTTTTCTCCCTCCCTCTACCACTTCACCATCTAAATTCAATATAACTACATCTTCAGGTTTTGTTTCATAATACTCTAAACCACTTGGGCTAATTGCAACAAGACCTTGCTCGCGATTGAAAATACTAATATTGCCGCCTGTCCCCTTTGTTAAACCGCTAGAGATCATTTTCTTTCCATACGCTACAATTTCTTCTCTTTCTTTTTGTAATAACATATACATCCCCCTAAGTATGAAGCTTATGATGACTGACTTTTTAAATCTATCTACTTATTGAAATAGCTTTTTTAAATTCTCCGTAAACGGTGCTTTTACAATCCCCTTTTCCGTAATAATCGCTGTTACATTTTCATATGGTGTGACATCAAATGCCGGATTATATACTTTACTTTCTTTCGGAGCTGAATATTGTCCGAAGCGATTAATTACTTCAGAAGCATCTCTTTCCTCAATCGGAATTTCTTTCCCTGTCGGTGTTTTCAAGTCAATTGTCGGCGTTGGTGCCGCTACATAAAACGGAATGTTGTAATATTTCGCTAGAATGGATACGCCTAATGTCCCAATTTTATTTGCTACATCACCGTTTGCTGCCACACGGTCGCATCCAACGATTACAGCATCAATTTTCCCTTGTGACATGACCATAGCTGCCATATTATCCGTAATGACAGTAACATCAATTCCCGCTCGCTGTAGTTCTAATGCTGTTAACGTTGAACCTTGCAACCTAGGGCGTGTTTCATCTGAGTAGATTTTTAAGTCCCATCCTTTTTCTTTCGCCAAGTACATTGGAGCTGTCGCAGTACCATACTTAGTCGTCGCTAACGCACCAGCATTACAGTGTGTTAATACTCCCATTCCATCATGGAATAATGTTAATGCATGTTCTCCAATTTGACGGTTAATTTCTTCATCTTCTCTATGAATCTCTTTTGCCTCTTCTAGTAATCTATCTTTCAAATGGGCTATTGATAAGTGTGCATTCTCTGTCGCGACTGCCTCCATTCTTTCAAGTGCCCAAAATAAGTTTACTGCTGTCGGTCTTGATGTTGCCAAATATGCACATACCTTTTTGACTTCCTCTATAAATTCTTCCACCGAGCTTTGAGTCACTTCCTTGACTCCTAAATACACACCATAAGCTGCTGAAACACCAATCGCTGGCGCTCCTCGTACTTTCATTACTTGAATGGCATCCCACACACTTTCGGCTGTTTTAAAAGATTCATAGACAACTTCATTCGGTAATAATGTTTGATCTAATAAAACTAAAGCATCTTCTTTCCACTGAATTGGTATTAATTGCTCTTCCATCATCTTCTCCCCCTACTTCACGTAGTGCATTGACTGTTCTTTTAACGTTTCTACAAAGCTTGTGCCTGTTTTATATTGATTCGCCTGTAAAATAAATTTCTTTGCTACTTGAAGACAAATGCGTTCTGCTCTAGCACGTGCTTCCTCATTCTCAATACAAGTAATATCTTTTACTTTCGCTAGTCCAACAATACGACGAATTAACTCAAGTCCCGTCACTGCAGCCGTATCCTCTAATACAGATTGTAAATATACTTCGCTAAAGCCTTCTTCCTTCGCCATAATCTCGGTCACATGAATATTCCAAGCGTCTAAAAACTTCTTCTTAAATAAATCAATTACCTCTACCATTGTCGATTGTAGCCAACCCATATACGTATCTTTTTCAGCTCCAGACGGCATGATTGCATCTGCATTCACCCAAGCAAACATTAAATTCGCCATTACATTCCCAACGTCATATCCCATCGGTCCATAAAAGGCAAACTCAGGATCAATAACCTTTGTAGAATCATTTTTCACAAAGACAGAACCAGTATGCAAATCACCGTGAATAAGCGCCTGTGTATTCGTCATAAAAGAAAACTTAAGTTTTGCTACTTCCATACGAAGCTCTTTATCACTATAAATATGCTCTCTAATCCATCCTTCACTTAACGGAAATAACTCGTTACGCTTATTATGATTTATAAATGGCTCAGCGTAGACGAGGTCTTCTGTAATTTCACATAACTGAGGATTTATATAATTTTTCACAAGTTCCTTCTTCTCTTTATGATTCATTACAACATCCGATGTTAATAGAAGAGTATTTACCATAAAAGTAGTTAAATCATCTGCAAGCTTTGGAAACATTTGATGATTTATAAGTGCTGTACGTAATATGGTGTGATCCGATAAATCTTCCATGACGCAACAATTCATCAAACTATCAAACAAATATACGTCTGGCACCAGTCCAGGTGCTAACTCACCCTCTAATCGTAAAACATCCGATTCTATACGTATTCGATTCGTCGACAACTTAAACTCATCTGAAATACGTGCTGTATCCCCAGCCTGCTTTACAATGATGGAAATGTTCTCCTTTTCATCCCAAACGCGGAACACATAATTTAAATTGCCATCACCTATTTCTTTACACTGTAACCCCTTTGCCTGTTCAAACTTAGGCACTTTCTCTTTCACATATGCAATCACATCGTTAGCTTCCATTAAAAAATACTTCGTGAACTTAGACATGGTTTCCCCTCCACACTAATTGTAAGCGTTTTCTAAAAGCTATAAAAAATAATAGGTTAAATTTTTTTCATCCTATATTATATCTTCTTCTTTTTGAAAGATATATCTAGGTTTTATTATATCTTGTTAAAAATGGGAGTCAATGCTTCTATTTTCTTAGTTTATCCTCTCTAAATAAAGGAAAATTTCAGTCCTACTGATAATTCATTTGCACCACTTCAATATTTACAATGGCTGTATTCAGCTAACGCCTTTCTTTACTTTTGAACCTTCATCCGGAACATTTTCCCCTATACATTACAGGCGAATTGGTTAAAAAACTATGGATTTCATAACATGCCAATACATTAAATCCTTATATTTGATATATACAATTTAATTATTAGAAATTTTATTATATATTATTGAAGAAGAGGTGATTACTCCATGTGGAAACAAACCATTGGTTGGTTTCTCATCACTATGATGATATTTTTAATGATACATATTAACTTTCGAGATAGTGATACAAATCTCATTCAAACACGTGCACAAAATGGGACAATTAACTTAGGTGATCTTCCTTCAAATGCGAAAATATTATCTTTAGCAGGCGAATGGAAATTCACCCCAAATGAATTTGTAGATGTGAACCAATTTCAAGAAAAAGCTTTAAATCAAATTGTGCCAGGACAGTGGGAATCCAAAACACAATATGGTTCTTATCAATTAAAAATCGAGCTACCTAAGCATTTTTCTGAAGTTGGCTTTCGCATTCGAAACATTTGGTCCGCCCATACCATTTATGTAAACGGCGAAAAAGTTTCTGCAATAGGTCAAATCGGAAAATCAAAAGAAGCTACAAAACCTGAAAATCCATCATATGAAATGTATTTAAAACCAAAAACAAAAGAATTACTCCTAACAATTCACGTTTCGAATTTTTACAATGTACGCGGAGGTATTATTTTTCCAATCGATTTCGGTGATGCTAAAGCAATGCAAGAAGACGTAGCTGAAGATACAAATATCGAATGGACAGCCGTTTCCATCTTATTAGTTTTTAGTATTTTTCATCTCACTATCTTTTTGTTACGTAAAAAAGATGATGGCTTTTTTTATAGTGGTTGTTATTTCCTAAGCCTAGCACTAATTGTTATGACACGAGGAGAACGTATATTACTTCGTGCGGTTCCTAATATCCCTTTTGAATTTTATTTTCGCTTACAGGACTCTATTACATTTTTTAGTGCTATTTTATTACCACTATTTATTTCAAAAACTATGCCGACTATTATAAATAAAAAACAACTGTTTTTATTATTTTCACCTTTCTTTATTTATAGCGTAGGAATAATCTTATTTCCTGCTCGATCGCTATCAAATCTACAAACCCCATTCTTTTTTTATATGAATATCATGTTGCTGTGGATTATCCTGAGAATGATTCAGCTCATCATACAAAAAAAGTGGATTATTAGTAAGAACGAAATTTTAATTTTCACCCTGATGCTACTTACTCTATTTATGTTTCTTTTTAGCGGTACACTCGAACAACTTTTTGCATCAGGTCGTAATATATTTAACCGCTTCGGGTTACTTGGATTCATTATTATGATGAATGTTTTTTTAGGCACACGTTTTATTAATCGTACCGAAGAGGCCGAGCACTTATCAAAAAAATTAGAAGCGATTCATTTAACAAAAGATTCTTTTTTAAAAGTAACAACACAAGAATTAAAAGATCCGTTATACCATGCAATTAATTTAATTAAATCCGTAAAAGCTAATGATAAAAAAGAGAAGCATTCAAATGAGCTACACTTATTAGAACAACTTACAGAACGTTTACTATACCTTACTAATGATCTACAAGATTTCACAAGAATTAAATTTCATGATTATTCTTTTACAGCAAGATCAACAAATATAAAAATGGTTGTGAATCATGTTTATAAATTAATGGAACTACCTCTCTCAAGAAAACATATTACATATCAAGAGTATGTACCAAATAATTTACACGGACTAGTAGATGAAGACCGGTTAACACAAGTCCTTTACCGTATTTTAGAAGAATGTTGTTACTATGCAGTAGATGGGAAAATTGTTATTGATGCTCAGCATATAGGAAAAAATATTCATTTAACCTTTAAAGCAACTAGCAACTCTACTGTTACTTATGAAGATACTCGCACTGAAATCGGTTTATTAATAAGTAAAGAACTGCTAGAACGTATGGATGGACATTTGCAGGTAGATTACTATAAAGCTTCTATCTTATTTAAAATCCAAGTTCCTTTTTATGAATATAAAGAAATACATACTATTTTACAGGAACAATATAATTTTAAAGAAGTTTCCCCAGCAAACACTAGTCAGCAGCCAACAATTTTAATTGTAGATGATGATGTCATACATACAGAGGTGCTAAAATCTTTACTAGCAGAAACATACAATATTACCATTGTGCATTCGGCTCAAGATGCTATTTTCTTATTAGAGAGCATGAAAGATTTCGCGCTTCTTATCATAGATGAAACTCTTCCTGAGATTGGAGGAGTCGAACTTGCTAAACATATACGCAAAAAAACATCAGTACTAGAATTACCTATTCTAATGTTAAGTTCAAAAGATTATCCAACGCATGTAGATCATTTATTTGCAAGTGGAATAAATGATTACTTAGTCAAACCTTATACAAAGCAAGTACTATTAGCTAGATTACATACTATTTTCCAAACAAAAGAAGCGATACTGCAAGCATTTGAAAATGAAATGGCCTTTCTACAGGCACAAATTAAACCGCACTTCTTATATAATGCAATGAGTAATATTATTTCATTTTGTTATACAGATAGCGAACGTGCTGCACATCTCCTAACGATGCTAAGCTCCTACTTACGCTATATATTTGAATCCGGAAACGAAACAAATTACTCTACATTACAAAAAGAAATTTCCATCATTCGAGCATATGTAGAAATAGAAAAGGCACGATTTGGCGAACGTCTTTCTTTTTCATATGAAGTTGACACTATTGAATCTTTAGATGAAATATATATACCTAATTTACTCGTACAACCACTTGTGGAAAATGCAATACGCCACGGTCTATTTGAGAAAGAAGGAAACGGTCATGTACAAATTAATATAAAACAAATAAAAGAGATTTTATTTATACAAGTAATAGATAACGGTATTGGGATGTCAGAAACAACCATACACAATTTGTTAAACGGAACTCTTCAGAACCAAGGAATTGGATTTTCCAATGTTTTACGTCGTGTTCGAAAGTTTTCTAATGGAACTGTAGAAATTTATTCTATTGAAAGTAAAGGAACAACTATTAATGTAACGATTCCATTAAAGGAGAGAATGTAGTGTGGCGAATAGTAATAATAGAAGATGAAAAGCCTATTTTAGATTTACATAGTCATTTATTAACAAAACATGGCGGATTTCAAATTGTTGATACTTTCCAGTCACCATTAGAGGCAATTAACATGCTTCCTCATTACACATTAGACGCTATTTTACTAGATATTGAAATGCCTAAAATGACAGGAATTGAACTCGCTAAGAAATTAGTAGATGACGGTATCGATGTTCCGATTATCTTTTCTACTGCCTACCCCACTTATGCTTTAGAAGTGTTTCGGGTACAAGCTCTCGATTATATATTAAAACCATTAACACCTAGCGCTGTACAGGATGTAGATTACCGCCTAAAAAAATATTACGGTGTTACGAATCAACAAAGAAGTTCAAATACTCTTCAAGTACAACTGTACGGTAATACATTTATAAAAAAAGACCATCAATCACTAAAGTGGCCTACCCGTGTTACCGAAGAGCTTTTTTATTACTTCCTTCTCCATAAAGAAAAAGCTGTTTCAAAGTGGAAGATTCTTGATGATATTTGGCCTAACACAGATGAAAAACGTGCATTAGCAAATTTGTATAATACTATTTACCGAATACGCCAACTATTTAGTGAGCTAAATATCCCTCTCAAAATCGAGCGTACAACTGATGGTTATGAAATGCAGATTAACCAAACAGTTCAATTTATCGAAACACACAATACCGACGACCTATTATTAGAGTCCAAAGGATATTTATGGGCTTACAAACTTCAAAATATACAACTTTAAGAAACCTATTTCTAAGCTGAAACAGGTTTCTTATTTTATAAAAAATACCTTGAGAGATTTTTGAGAGAAACGTTTGATACATTAATGAATAGAAATAAATCCTATTTAAAGTATTATCCCATTTCACAAAACTATTTTCTTACTATCTATATTAAGGAGAACAAAATGAGCACTCACACTAATCAAGACATTATGCTTACAAACATTGAATCCATTTCCGACAGGACCAATTTTAATTTATATTTACAAGAATCCAATGCTTTCAATCCTAACCTTATAAAATGCACCATGTTAGAATTTATCGTCACAAAAGACAGTGTAAAGATTTACATAAAGCATACACCAAATTGCGATTCTGACACTTATACGATCAAAGAGTACATGATTCCAAGCTCAGCATTCCATTACGTTTTCCCAACCATTCATGAAAATAACGAAGAAATTTCCGTACACATGCAATGTTTTGGTATACATGGTGAACTACTCGTTGCTGAAAAACTATTTATCCATCAAAACAATCATTTAAGTTCTAAATTACGTACATTTTTCGAAACACTGAACAGCAATATACATAATGCCCTACACCCATTAAAAAAATCCCCTATCAAGTAATCTTACGCTGGATAGGGGATTTTTTAATACTTTAATTTTACGAAAGAAGCTGAGTTATTTCTTTTTCCCTAACTCCTCGCGAAACAGTTTACGCTTCAATATATGTCCAATAAATGAACAATTAAAATAAGAAGAATTTTTCAAAAAGATTCCGATTCATTTTGTTTTATTTATCTCATCATTCTTTGTACAATAAAGTAAGAAGTTACTTTTCAACCACATAACCTACTAAAAAAATCTTTCCTCAAAACATTTAATTATCATCTACATGTTTCAAGCTTAAATTTAAACAACCTTCCACCTATGACTATACTGACTCATTTACAACTAAATTTTCTACTCTATCATTGCCAAACTGCTTCATCATCTCAATTGAGAATAAATATTAATTAAATTGATATAAAGTTGGTTTATTCACTTGACAAAATAACCACTTCTATATGATAATTAATATCGAATTAGAATTATTATAGTTAATTAAAAAATATATTTTATGAGCACACTATTTTTTGATGCTCACAACCAACATTTAGGAGGAATTTTAATATGTTATTAATCGGCACAGAAGTAAAACCGTTTAAAGCTAATGCTTACCATAATGGAGAATTTATCCAAGTTACTGATGAAAGTTTAAAAGGAAAATGGAGTGTAGTTTGTTTCTACCCAGCTGACTTCACATTCGTTTGTCCAACTGAACTTGAAGACTTACAAAACCAATACGCAGCTCTTAAAGACTTAGGCGTTGAAGTATACTCTGTATCTACAGACACTCACTTCACTCACAAAGCATGGCATGATAGCTCAGAAACTATCGGCAAAATCGAGTACATCATGATTGGTGACCCAACTCGCACAATCACTACAAACTTCAACGTTTTAATGGAAGAAGAAGGTCTTGCTGCTCGTGGTACATTCATCATCGATCCAGACGGCGTTATCCAATCTATGGAAATCAATGCTGACGGTATCGGCCGTGACGCAAGCATTCTTGTTAACAAAATTAAAGCAGCTCAATACGTACGTAACAACCCAGGTGAAGTTTGCCCAGCTAAATGGCAAGAGGGTTCTGCAACACTTAAACCAAGCCTTGACCTTGTAGGCAAAATCTAAGGAGTTCGATCAAAATGATACTAGATGCAGATATAAAAACACAACTATCCCAATACCTTCAGTTAATGGAGAACGATATTTTACTTAAAGTAAGCGCTGGAGACGACGACGTATCTAAAGATATGTTAGCTCTAGTAGACGAATTAGCTACTATGTCATCTAAGATTACAGTAGAAAAAGTTGAATTAGAGAGAACACCAAGCTTTAGCGTAAATCGCCCTGGTGAAGACACTGGTGTCGTATTCGCTGGTATTCCATTAGGACACGAATTTACTTCATTAGTGTTAGCTTTACTACAAGTAAGTGGACGCGCTCCAAAAGTTGAACAAAAATTAATCGATCAAATTAAAAACATTCAAGGCGAATATCATTTTGAATCTTATATCAGCCTAAGTTGTCATAACTGTCCTGATGTTGTACAAGCTCTTAACGTAATGAGCGTTCTAAACTCTGGTATTACACATACTATGATTGATGGCGCTGCATTCAAAGAGGAAGTAGAAAGCAAAGACATCATGGCAGTACCAACAGTTTTCCTAAATGGCGAATCTTTCGGAAGCGGTCGTATGACACTTGAAGAAATTTTAGCTAAAATGGGTAACGGTCCAGATGCATCAGAGCTTTCTGATAAAGATCCATACGATGTTCTTGTTGTTGGTGGCGGCCCTGCTGGTGCAAGTGCAGCAATTTATGCAGCACGTAAAGGCATTCGCACTGGTATCGTTGCTGAGCGCTTCGGTGGTCAAGTAATGGATACTATGGGTATTGAGAACTTCATCAGCGTAAAACGCACTGAAGGTCCTAAGCTAGTAGCAAGCCTTGAAGAGCACGTAAAAGAATACGACATCGATGTAATGAATCTACAACGTGCAAAACGTTTAGAGAAAAAAGAACTTATTGAAGTGGAACTTGAAAACGGCGCTATTCTGAAAAGTAAAAGCGTAATCGTTTCAACAGGTGCTCGCTGGCGTAACGTTGGCGTACCAGGTGAAGCTGAGTTCAAAAATAAAGGTGTAGCATACTGCCCACACTGTGACGGTCCATTATTCATCGGAAAAGACGTAGCAGTTATCGGCGGAGGTAACTCTGGTATTGAAGCAGCTATCGACTTAGCAGGTATTGTTAAGCACGTAACTGTTCTTGAATTCATGCCAGAATTAAAAGCTGATGCTGTATTACAAGAGCGTCTTAACAGCTTACCAAACGTAACTGTTCTGAAAAACGTTCAAACGAAAGAAATCACTGGTACTGATAAAGTAAACGGTATTTCTTACATCGATCGTGAAACTGAAGAAGTTCATCACGTTGAATTACAAGGTGTATTCGTACAAATCGGTCTTGTGCCAAACACAGACTGGTTAGGCGAAACAGTTGAACGCGCTCGCGGTGAAATCGTAACAGACAAGCACGGCGCTACAAACGTACCAGGAGTGTTTGCTGCAGGTGACTGTACAAATAATCCGTACAAACAAATCATCATCTCTATGGGTTCAGGTGCAAACGCAGCTTTAGGTGCATTTGATTACTTAATCCGTAACTAATTATATAGACGTGAGTAAAGAAAAGCAGGTGCCAAGGCACCTGCTTTTTTATAATCTTAATGTATACACTAAAAACCTCTCATTCCCATTCTTCTCATAAGCCCCAGGCAACCTTACTTCTCTCTTCAATTCAAACGCAGTCTGGTTCTCTAAGAAGAAAATATAATCTTCAGAAGGATAGTATAAAATAATGTCCACTTCTCTCTCCGCCTCTTCTACCGAAAGTAAAATATTATTTACTACGTTCATAAATACTTGTACAGAAAATGGATTGAAGAAATAAAACCGATTATCACGTGGATCAATCTCATATTCCTGCGCTAAACAGCATTCAAACCCAATTTTATCTTTACTGTTTCTTACCTTTCGTGCATAGCACTCAAGATTATCCATTGCTTCTTTATAAAACTCTTCATTCATTTCAATTCCAACCGCTGAAGCGCCACACTTATGGTGCATGTAAAAGTTTAATCGTCCTTTTCCGCATCCAAAGTCTACAACCCGGTCACTACTTCTTATTTCATATTGATTTAATAACTCATCTAATCCGCTATATGGCGTCGGTTCATAACGGTGATAGTGCATAGACTTATTAAAGCCCTTTTGCTCACCGACAGTTTTTATATGTAATACAGCATCATAATATTGTTCGTTCATTCGTCTTCTCCTATTAGAAAATGGTACCTATTATTATACACCATGTATTGGAGACTCATTTTTTTATTGGATTAACTGGTACATGAAATTATATTAACGATTTTTTCAATATATCGACTTAACGACAAATTCCTACAAAAAAAAACAGGAGCTCTCTAGCCCCTGTCCTCTAATACTTTCAATACAGTTTGTTTCAATATTTCTACTCCATCCATAATACAACTATGATCAAACTTCATATGCGGATGGTGTAATCCAGGTTGTAAGTTTGCACCTAGTCCAAGCATGACAGCTTTTAAATGTGGTCTCTTCACTGTGTAGTAATGGAAATCATCACTTCCTGTCGTATACAGTGGTCCAGTGCATCCCTCTTCCCCGTATACTTCAAGAATGCCTTTTCGCATAAAGCGCTCAGCTTCTTCTGACACTTCAGCTCCTGGTGCGAGATCGATCCACTCATAAGATACTTTAGATCCCATTGATTCAGCCGACAGAATTACTCGCTCTATTTTTTGCTTCAATTCATTTAGTAATATGTTATTTTCTGCTCTAACATCCAAGCTAAAATGGCCGTTCCCCGGAATAATATTTAAATTATCTCCACCTGCTTGGCACCTTGTCATCTTCACTGAATATGAACTTTGCGGTGGTAGCCATATATTTTTCAAACCTATATTAATCATGGAAATGACATCAATGGCATTTATCCCTTGATGCGGGCGTGCCCCATGTGCATCTTCCCCATGAATCGTACCTTCTAAAAATCTTGCCGCTCCGTGACGAATAGACGGGGCAGCTTGTTTCAAAGGCAGTTCTTCAATCGGTCTTAAATGAACACCAAATAAGAAGTCCGCATCATCCACAGCACCCTTATCTACCATCTTTAAAGAACCATTTCCTTTTTCCTCTGCCGGCTGAAAAATAAACCTAACCGTTCCACTGTCCCATCTCCTATTTTTCAATTGTAAAATAAGCCCCATCACAATTGTCATATGAGCATCGTGACCACATGAATGATTCGCTTTAAACTCTCCGTCCACTTCTTGCCAAAGTGCATCCATATCGGCACGAATTGCAATAACTGGATTTCCGCTTCCAATTTCAGCAATCACGCCTGGGCAATCATCAAATATTTTATATGAAATTCCTTCTTCTTTTAAAAAGTTAGTAATATACGCTGTCGTTTCATACTCTTTCCAACTCACTTCAGGATTTTCATGTAAATGCTGAAAAATTTCAGTTAAACGCTCTTGTAGTTCTAATGTTTTCAAAGCTACATTCTCCTTCCCAAATTCCAAAACCATTCAGGTTAATTATACTTATGAAAAACAGATGTTTTTATGAACATATTGAATTTTAAGAAAAAAGTCAATTGTTTATTTTTAAATACGATCGACAACTTATTTCCACCCACTCCATAACGATAGAACATTCCTTATTTTCTGTTTTTTATTGACGCTCATATCAATTTTTAGTTATTATAATTTAATAACGTCTATTTTGCGACAATTCTAAAAATACAAACATACATAATGAGGAGGCAGTTTATGAAAAAAGAAATACCTTTTGGCGTAGCAATAATCCCTATTATCATTACAGTTGCAGTTATGATGGTTACAATTGTTGTATTAAAACAAAGCCCTCACGTCCCACTTATTATCGGTACTACCGTTGCTTCTATCGTCGCTTGGCGTTACGGTTACAAATGGCACGATATTGAAGAAGCAATGTATAAAGGAATTCGCCTCGCATTACCCGCTATCGTTATCATTATTCTAGTAGGTTTAACGATCGGTGCTTGGATTGGCGGCGGAATCGTCGCAACAATGATTTATTACGGTTTAAATCTTTTAACTCCATCACTATTTTTAGTTTCAATTACAATTATTTGTTCTATTGTTGCATTAGCTATCGGTAGCTCTTGGTCTACAATGGGGACAATTGGTGTTGCAGGAATGGGAATTGGCCTAAGTATGGGAATCCCAGCTCCAATGGTTGCCGGTGCTATCATTTCCGGTTCTTATTTCGGCGATAAAATGTCACCGCTTTCAGACACAACAAACTTAGCCGCAGGATTAACAAATACAGATTTATTCACACATATTCGTCACATGTTATTTACTACAATTCCAGGTTTAATTATTACTCTTATCGTTTATGCGTTCTTAGGAAGAAGCTTCGGCGCTAACAATATTGATGCAAAAAGTATCGATCAAACGTTACAAGTATTACAACAAAACTTTGTTATCTCGCCTTTCCTATTAATCATACCTGTAGTCGTTATGGTATTGGTCGCTAAAAAAGTTCCTGCTATCCCAGCTATTCTCGTAGGTATTATTTTAGGGTTTTTATCACAAGTCTTTATTCAAGGTGGTTCTGTCTCTGCATCTGTCGGTGCACTCCAAACTGGATTTGTTATAGACACAGGAAACAAACTAGTAGACGAACTCTTTAACCGCGGTGGCTTAGATTCGATGATGAATACAGTTTCTATGACAATTGTCGCTATGACTTTTGGAGGAGTACTTGAACATACTGGCATTCTTCGCTCAATTGTAAATCAAATTTTAAAATTAGCGACATCCGCAAAAGGACTTATCGCTTCTACTATCGCATCTTGCTTTGCGACAAACCTTACTTGCTCTGAACAATATATTTCGATCGTTGTTCCTTCAAGAATGTACGCAAATGCATACACAGAAAAAGGACTACATTCTAAAAATTTATCCAGAGCATTAGAAGATGGCGGAACATTAACTTCTGTGTTCGTCCCTTGGAATACATGTGGTGTATTTATACTCGCAACACTTGGAGTTGGCGCATTCGAATATGCTCCTTATGCTATATTAAATTTCATCGTACCTATTATTTCAATCCTTTACGGCATAACTGGTCTCACAATTACGAAACTATCAGACATTGAAAAAGCAGAACTACTAAAAAAACAACAGGCTCAACTAGAAGCTTAACGATAACGGTAAATTCAGTTCATATATTGCGCGAGGACGCCCTTGTTGATAGGGCATTTCCTCGCCGCAAATATGAGCATACCCATAATCAACTAGTTTCTTTAATAACCTTTCTGTTGATCGCCGAGTCACTTGTAAGTATTCAGAAAGGTCTGCTGCTGTAAACTTCAATGACGGATGTGATTGACTAAATTGAATAATTTTTGACAAGTTTGCTGGACTAAGTTTCGTTTCCTTCGCTATTTTCATTAGTTCTGGGTTGTCATTCTTCAAACTTTGTACTCTCTGTTCTTTCGGGAACGGACCAAATAGTTCTTTATCACTTGTTAGTATATAAAAGCAGTGGTCTATTGGATTATTCTTCGCGAAACTTTGAGCGATTTTAGCATTTTGCTCCGCTTCTTTCACAGTTTTTCCGTAACCAAATCCAATAGCTATCGTTCCTTCTATACTCGCAAATAAATTATTTATCATATTTGTTTTTATAATCGATTCAATATCACCACGAGTCGTATACAAAATGAACGTCATTTCATCAACTTTTTTAAATGAACCACGCAGTTCTTTTGAAATGAAATCTAATTGCTCAAGCAAACCTTCTCGTAATTCTAAAGAAGTAATCATGCAAGCACCAACAGTAGCTGAATGGCTTTTTGCTAACTCAGCTTTTATTTTTGCATCTTGTAAACCATGTATAATCGATTGCTTCGGATCTATCATACGCTCTGAAGGAATACCTATTTTTTGAAGTGCATCATAGACAGCATGGATACTAGTTAAAGCTAAATGAGCCTCTCCAGATTGATATTTAGCTATGTGAAAATCCATAACTCTATTTATTTCATCTTTACTCCACAGCATATTTTTATAATCTAACACTTGTGGACTTTCTTTTATACCGATATCATGGAACACATTTGTAATGAATGAGCGGTCTACTAAATCAATTGAAATTTTATGTGGTTGAATACCTTGGTGATACATGACAGAAAGAATGGAAGATGCGACAGTTGTCTCGTCTTGCTGTAAGTACGTACTTGGAATTCGTAATTGTTCTCTTATTTCTTTTGCCATATAATAAGGTAAAGCACCTGAGAAAAAGATGAAATCACAAGGCTTTAAACGCTTTAATAGTTCAGAAGATTCCGCCGGATGAAGGTAAATATATGGATCAATCTCTATTTCTTCTAGTTTATGAGCGACAGGTAAAAGTGTCTCCATAAACTCTTTTGAACCGACAACTGCAATTTTTATCATCATTTCTCTAACTCCTTACCCTTAATTAACGACTATTTAACGTCAACTATATCAAATGTACAAAACTATTGTAAACAGGAAGGGGTCTCTACCTAATGAAAATTACAGCTATTCATCTTTACGCAATTCGTTTACCGCTTCGCGATCCGTTTGTTATTAGTTATGGTTCTTATTCTGATATGCCTTCTATTATCGTCAAAATGGAAACAGATGAAGGTATTATCGGTTATGGTGAGGGCGTTGCTGATGATCACGTTACAGGCGAATCATGGGAAAGTACTTTCCATACTTTAAAACATACACTTGCTCCTGCGTTCATCGGGCAAAACCCAATGCATATCGAGAAAATACACGATATGATGGACAATATAATTTACGGTGTGCCTACTGCGAAGGCCGCGATTGATATTGCTTGTTTTGATATAATGGGCAAAAAATTAAATCAACCTGTATATCAATTAATTGGCGGGCGCTACCATGAAGAATTTCCTTTCACTCACGTCTTAAGTATTGCTAATCCAGAATACATGGCAGAAGAAGCTGCCTCTATGATTCAGAAAGGTTACCAATCTTTCAAAATGAAAGTCGGTACAAATGTAAAAGAGGATGTAAAACGTATTGAAGCTGTACGTAAACGTGTAGGAAATGATATCGCGATTCGCGTTGATGTAAACCAAGGGTGGAAAAATAGTGCAAACACATTAACAGCACTTCGTTCATTAGGACATTTAAACATCGACTGGATTGAACAGCCTGTTGTCGCAGACGATATTGACGCAATGGCTCATATTCGTTCTAAAACAGATCTTCCACTTATGATTGATGAAGGATTAAAGGGCTCTCGTGAAATGCGTCAAATTATTAAATTAGACGCAGCTGATAAAGTAAATATAAAACTAATGAAATGCGGCGGCATATATCCAGCTGTAAAACTCGCTCATCAAGCTGAAATGGCAGGCATTGAATGCCAAGTTGGATCCATGGTCGAATCATCTGTTGCCTCTTCCGCAGGATTCCATGTCGCTTTCTCAAAAAAAATCATTACTAGCGTCGAGCTAACAGGGCCATTAAAATTCACAAAAGACATCGGAAACCTACATTACGACGTACCATTTATTCGCTTAAACGAAAAACCGGGATTAGGCATTGAAATAAATGAAGATACATTACAAGAACTAACCGTCTTTCAAGACATTGTACGCTAAAGGAGGACTAACGCATGAAAGTTCTATACAAAGGATCATTAAAACAAAATAACGATCCATTTCACGTTACATTACTATCACTAGAGGACATCGAACAAATTTTATCACTACAAAATATTATAGTTGAAGCATTAGAAGATAAAAGTCGCTTACAACCACTCTCACAAGAAGAATTTCAATACATTCTAGAAGGGAATGGCATGATGATCGGAGCATTTATCGAAAACGAACTCATCGCATTTCGCGCTCTACTCGTCCCTCCTATCGACGATGAACATTTAGGACTTGATATTGGTTTGCCCGAAAGCGAACTACATCGCGTCATCTATCAAGAAATCTCAAACGTTCATCCAAACTGCCGCGGAAATGGTATGCAAAAAATATTAGCAAAAGTCATCATGGATGAATTACAAAAAGAAGATAGCAAATACGATTACGTTTGCTGCACCGTTGCACCTTTCAACATTCCTAGTTTAAAGGATAAGTTTGCGCAAGGAATAGAAATTGCTGCGCTGAAGGAGAAGTATGGCGGTAGTATGCGGTATGTTTTTGTGAAAGAATTACGTGGGAACATAGAAAAGAATTGGAAGGATGTTAGAAGCGTTCCGATGAGCGATGCTGGCGGACAGCAGGCTTTGCTTTCGGACGGTTATCGTGGGTATGAGATGGAGAAAGTAGATGGAGATTTTGTTGTGACGTTTGGGCGATGATTGCTACGTAAGAAAAAAGGGAGATGTCTGCTGTGACATCTCCCTTTACTTTCTCTTCATTGAACATATCGATTGCAACTCCAAATATATCAGCGATTTTTGAAACATATCAACTTACCGACAATTATTTACAATAATCGCAACCTCTATAAAGCGCACCACTACCTACTAAACCGTCATCTTCCAACTAGATAATGCTAACCAATTCTCCATTTCCTTATAATCAGGCATTATCTTCCCGACAAGGCGCCAAAAAGAGCGATCATGATTTAAATGAACCATATGACACATTTCATGAACAACTACATAATCAATTACTCGCTGTGGTGCCATCGCTAGCTTCCAATTGAATGTTAGCTGTAAATTTGAATCACAAGTGCCCCATGTTCGGCTACTATCTGTAATACGAATAGAACGCGGTTTTGTTTTGAAGTTACTTTGATGTGCTTTAATACTCTTCTCTACTAATGACTTACACTGCTTATAGTAAAATCGTTTTAAAGCTTGCTGGATTTTCTCATCCTTAAGCTCCTTCACATAAATGTGTAACTTATCTCCTTCAAACACTGCACTGTCTTGCATAATACTTGCATCTTGAGAAATCTGTATCGGATACGTATTTCCTAAATACAGAAAGCCCTCTCCTTGATCATAATCCTTTTCCTGTGGTCCAAGCGCTCGCTCTTGCATTTCCTTACGTGTTTTCTGAATCCAATCCCATTTCTCCTCTAGCAACTGGACTAAGTATTCAACAGGTGTTCCCTTTGGAGCCTGCACTTCCACATTTCCGTACGAATCTACAAAAAGACGCACCGATTTTTTCTTTTTATAAGTTATATGAAAATGAATCGTCTCACCTAAATATGTATGTACCATTTCATCACCTAATGTATTATTTTACAAATAAAAAAGAATAGGACACGAACGTCCTACTCTACCTATTATATCATTTACTGCCTTAACGGACTTATTATCCTCTATACTTTACACCTAATCCTTTAATGAAATTCCTTGCGTATCTATCGCCGCACTCTTTGTAATTTTTATGGCCTTTTTTTCTTAATAGGGCGCCTAGTTCTCCCTTTGTTACCGTAACACCTACGCTATCTAATATATCAAGTACATCCTCACTCGTTAAAGATAGTGCAATTTTCATTTTCTTTAGAAGAAGGTTATTCGCACTCTCTTTGCTTTGTACAGGTGCCGGTTGTCCTGGCTTCGGATCTTGCTTCCCTCTTTTTAAAGTGATAAATCCATTGAGAAATGCCTCTAACATCATCAGGTCGCATGTTAGTACGTACTCATCTTCGATTACATCATCATTTTCAGCTTCATGCTGAGGCGCTCTCTTTATTTTTGTAAGCATATCAACTACGTCTTCTTTCGTTACTTCCATACCACCAAGTTTAAAGATTTCTACCATATCTATATCTCTTATATCTAAAGCATATCTTACTCTTTTTAATATATCGTTGTTGCTCATTGCCATTGTTTTTCCTCCTGAAATGTTGATTATAGTAATGCTTTTAGCATGTATAAATGAATGTCGTTAAGTTACTACTTTAACATTTTAGGGGGAGGTTTTGTAGTCTTAGGTGGATTAATGCTAGTTAGGATTAAATCTAGGAAGAGATTCGAATGCTTTTTAGTTCCCTTTTTTCTATAAAATATATCTTAATTTTTTTTATAACAATACACAGGTATTAATTAGTATAATAGAATAACAGCATTTTAAGGGCTTTCAGTTAAGTGGAGAATATCTAGTCTATATTTTTAGCGGAAGGGCAAGAATTTTTTAAACTCTTTCTATGTTATTAATAAAAAACATACTTTATTTTTATGATTGGAGTTTGTTGTAAATGTTAGAAAAAGGTGTAGACCGAGTGAAAAAAGTAGAATTAATGGACAAACATCTTGATTCTCACCCAGGAAAAATAACCAGTACCGAGATTTGTAACATTGTAATGTCCATTTTCAAATTTGATTTAACAACTAAACCTGTCCTATCAAAAAAATGGATACTGACAGGAGCAGGTTCCTCAACTGAGAATATTGCTATAAAGGCCATAGATTCTACCCTCATCCATTACGGAAGAAAGGCCACAGGAATAGAAATCCGCCAACTTATCAATCAAATTTTTGGTATTAACTTAGATGCAATATCCTCTTTAGAAGGGGCAAGAATTTCTTTATTTTCTAAAGATCAGTGGGTTGTTCGGGATGAACAAGACTTATTTGTTGTTCATACTGGATTAGGGGATGTCGATGTAAAGGTTTTTCCTACTGACTATTTCACTGAACAAACTGGAATAGAAGAATTGCCGAAGGACCTACAGCAATCATTAACAAACTTTGGGTTCTCTTGCGATGAAAGAGCCGGATGTTACTATTACTCAAATCCATCTGGAGAAGCAATTCCAGATGAATTTAAAGGGCAGGTCATCGGAACAATTCTTAAGGTAATTCACGATTCATATCAATCTTTATAAAAAAAATCATATAGGGAATCCCTATATGATTTTTTTAGTTAGTGAATAAAACAACCTTATTTTCCAAAAGACGATAAAAATTTAACTCTATCTCCCATAGGAGGAGTATTATTATCAATTAAAGCAACCTCTAGAACTGCTGGCCCATTTAAATTCATTAAGCTGTTTATAACATCTTGATTGATATCTTCTAATTCATTGATTCTATAACTTGGTATATTCATAGCCGCGGCCATCGCACTAATATTGATTGATTCTTGTTCAAAGGATGGATGAGTCCTACGGAACTGTAACGAATGCCCATGATATACCATTCCTAAACGGGCATTATTCATCACAACAAATAAAATAGGTAAATTATATTCCTTCGCCGTCAATATTTCCAACCCGTGCATGAAAAAGCAGCCATCACCAGTAATACATACAACCGGACGCTCCGGTTCAGCCAGTTTTGAACCAATCGCAGAACCAATTCCGCTTCCCATTGCGCCAAAATGTACATTAATATTATAGGAATCAAAATCTATAACCTCCATGTGATGAATAACATACGCCATAAATTCACCAATATCAATGGTATATCTAGTAGTTGACGGTAAACATTTTTGAAGGTTCAGGAGAACATTTTTCGTATTATATTCCTCTGTATTCTCTTCCTCTTTCTTCTTTTCAACGGTAAGTTCAGCACTATCCTTTTGCAACCCTAAAGTCTTTAATTCTTCTATTAACATTAATAAACTTAAATTGATATCGCCTAGTACTGGAATATCCACTTTGTACTTCCGATTAAAAACAGATTGGTCAAAATCCATTTGAACAGAGAAGCGATCTTTTATTAAGTTTCCATTATAATTATTTGTCGCAGTTTCCCCTAAGCTGGAGCCCACAATTAATAATGCTTTTCCATCACCTTCATTAATCAATGCAGAGGCAGCCTCATGACCGGCAAATCCAAACACTCCGACTAAAAGCGGATGTTCCTCAGGGATATACCCCTTTGCTTGTGGAGTTGTTATAATTGGCCAATTCAGCAGTTCTGCCAGCTCTATTAATGACTCAACAGAGTTTCTTATACCCTGTCCTGCAAAAATATACCCCTTATCTCTTTTTACCAATTCTCTAGCTGTTTCTTTTATTTTGTCTAGGCCAGGAACAACAGGAAGTCTTTTTGGAAGTAGCGGCATTTCAACACTTTCTATATTTTCGTGTTGAATATCAATCGGTATCGCAATATGTACAGGTCCTGGTACTCCGGATATAGCAATTTCAATTGCTAGTGCGACTTCTTTAAGTACATCCTTTACATCATTAACTGTAACGCTATATTTTGTAACAGGCCTGAAGACTGGTTCTACATCTAATTCTTGTGATGCATTCAAACCTACCGTACTAAGAGGTACAGCACCTGTAATGAATAAAACAGGTAAATGCTCCCTCATAGCATTGGCAGCACCTGTTACAAGATTTGTCGCACCTGGTCCACTACACCCAATACATACACTTAGCTGATTTGTATATTTCGCATAAGCGGCAGCCATATAGGATGCTGCCCCTTCATGCTTTGCTACGATTGGTGTTAATTCAGGCATATCATAAAGTTCATCAAAAAACGCATTTACAGAACCAGCTGGGATACCAAATATATGTTTAACTTCATTAGCTATTAAATATTCTAATACATTTCGGGCTGCTCTCATGTGTATGCTCCATTCATTTTTAATTTATTTCTCTATAAAAAATTTTTTTCGATGTCTTCAGCTGCCATAGGACGGCTGAAAAAATACC
Source organism: Bacillus thuringiensis (assembly GCF_022095615.2). NCBI lineage: Bacteria > Bacillati > Bacillota > Bacilli > Caryophanales > Bacillaceae > Bacillus > Bacillus thuringiensis. The sequence continues at coordinate 362,701 of NZ_CP155559.1, read as the reverse complement.
CTTGCATCAAATAACAATTTCGTGCAGATAAAAATTCGACCTGTTCCTTTGTCTCAACACCTTCAGCAATAACGTCAAGGTTCAAATTCTTAGCCAGCGTAATAATAGTATTTGTAATAGCTGCATCATCTTTTGTCATATCCTGTACAAAGGATTTATCAATTTTTAACGTTGAAATAGGCAATTTTTTTAAATAACCTAAAGATGAATAACCAGTCCCGAAATCATCAATAGCAAGGTTGATTCCTAGACCTTTTAATTTCTTCATTGTTTTTAAAGTTGATTCTGTATTTTTAACAATTAAATTTTCAGTGAGTTCTAGTTGTATATACCTCGGAGATAACTCTACTTCCTCTAGAACACTTTTGACCACAGCAAATAAATCACTTTGTTCAAATTGACGCGCAGATAAATTCACGGACATACTAATTAATGGGAAACCTTGATCGTGCCATTTCTTTAATTGCCTGCAGGCCTCTTTTAGAACCCATTCACCTATCGGGACTATTAATCCAGTTTCTTCAGCTATTGGGATAAATTTATCAGGCGATATCATCCCATGTTCTCGATGGTTCCACCTAATTAAAGCCTCTAAACCTTCAATCTCATTCGTTTTGCCATTTATTTGCGGTTGGTAATAGATTACAAGTTCTTCTTGTTCCAATGCCTTATACAAATCATTTTCTAGCTTAATGCTTTCAAAAGTTCTAGTATCCATTCCTTCACTGAAGAAATGATAGCTACTTCCTGATATTTCTTTCGATTTGTACATAGCTGTGTCTGCATTTTTAACTAAGATTTCAGTCGTATCACCGTTATCAGGAAATATACTAATACCAATACTCGTTTTCATATAGATTTCATTGTCTACTAACTGAAATGGCCTTGAAAAAGAATCAATGACACGATTTACTACCTTTAACACTTCTTTTTCACTTTTGATATTCGGTAAATAGATAGTAAATTCATCCCCACCCTGCCTCGAGACCGTAGCACTTTTAGGAATACAAGCACTTAATCGATTTGCAACTTCTCGCAACAACAGATCACCGAAGCTATGCCCGAGCGTATCATTCACAAACTTAAACCTATCTAAATCTAAATACAGAACTGCTAATTTTTCAGCATGTAATTGAGCATATGTCAGCCCTTGAGTTAGTCTGTCCTTTAGTAGAACTCTATTAGGTAGGTCTGTTAAACTATCAAAATAAGCATGGTATTTTATTTCTTCCTCCATTTGTTTCCTTTGGGTTATATCCTTAAAGGTAACGACTTCTCCGACAATTTCATCCCCTTCTTTTATAGAGGAAATGACATACTCCACCGGAAAACAGGATTGATCTTTTCTAAAAAACTGCTCAGTTTTATCGTAAAGATTCCAATTCCCATTGCAACCTGAGGCCACCTGCTTTTTCTTTCCTGCTTCAATTCCGTTGAAAACCATACTGGACGGTTTTCCTATTAATTCATTTTTTATATCATAGCCTAACATGGAGGCACCAGCTGGGTTACAAAAGGTAATATTTCCATCAAGGTCTAAACCGAAAATTCCTTCTCCAGCAGAATTGAGAATCAATTCCTTCTCACGGCTAAGCTGTTGTAATTCAGTTATTACTCGTTCCAGTTCCTTATTTTTAACCGTAATTTCTGAGGTCCTCTCTTCGATAATAATTTCCTGCTTTTCCATATATAAAAGGTTTGATAGCGTGGAGGCAGTTGCATCGACAATAGATTGTGACAGCTGTATCTGCCCTTCAGAATAACTAAAATTACTATCTCCTAGATTGACCACAGATATTTGTCCTAATACCTCTCCCATTGAAACCAATGGCAACATAAAGAGTCCCTTCATGCCAAAATTACGGCAAACATCATGGTTGGGGCGCGGATCTGCATAAACATCTGGAATCCAGATTGGCTTTTTTGTTTCAATGACCTCTTGCGTGACTCTATCATTACTTTTATCAAATTTTATCTTATCATGTGTCTTAATCCAATCTTCTTCTTTCCATTCTGAATCCTTACTTAACTTCACCGGTCTAATTTTTTTCTTAGCTAAAGGATCCAGTAAATGAACTCCAATATTATAATTGTCTAAAACTTTTCCTAAATAGGAAAAACAAGTATCAAGACTTTCCTGCATGGAAGAACACATAGATAAATCCCGTGTCACATCTAATAAGAGCTGTTTTTCAGCAATAAGGTTTACCTTATGAGTTAAATTGTTCGCATTTTGAATGGCAACAGCCGCCATATTCACATATGCCTCAACTGTTTGAATTTCTGACTCTGTTAAATTCATGGGAATTCCATAATCAAATAAAAAAACTAGACCAAATAACTCTTCTTCAAAAGAGATAGGAAGAACGAATAAAGATTTAATTCGGAACCCTTCCACTGCTCTCGGATCTGGCCGGCTATCCTTAGATGTATCAGGTATATAGATGGCTTTTTTGGTTTCAATTACTTCTTTCGCCAGCAGGTCAATGTCTGTATCAATGACATGCATATCCAATGTCCATCCGTTAATAACTTCCGGTTTTCCTACATACCCTCTAAAAGTCCCATCTTCCTGTGGCAAATAAATACCAACAGAATCGCATTGAACGATTTCTTCAGAAATTGCTATTGTGACTTGCTCTAAAACTTCACGCAAATCCAGCTTTGTATTAATCATTTTAGTTATATTCGCAAGTCGAGAATACCTCGTTTGTTCCTTCAACATAAAAACGAACTCCATTTCATTGAAAATATCTATTTATATCCAAATTTAAATTCTCATTTAAAACCAATCATTACTATCATTTTACTATGCAATTATTACTAATTCGACAAAATATTTCATATTTCTCACTATTATAATGTTTTTTATAGATTTAATATAGGAATTATTTGCATAATCATTTAATATTTTTATTACTCAGTTGCGAGATAAATACGTCTTCATTACTAAAGGTCATACAGCCACAAAAATTCATTTACTTATAATATAAATCAGCTTACCTAAAATGAAACAAATACCACTCCATTCAGGTAACAATGTACAATATTACTTATTGCTTTTTAATATATTAAAACAAAAAAACAGATGGGAGTCCTTACTCATCTGAGTCAAGATTCCCATCTGTCTATTCAAACTATCTCTACACGCCAGTCACAAACTCCACATACACAGAGTATACACGAGAACACAAATATGATGGTTGGTTCAATGCGTTTCTAAAACTGTTTTCTTTCCGTTGCAATCTACAAAAGAACTTAAAACTAAATAAATAGAATCCAGCCACTCTACTTCAGGGAGCTACACTGTTTCACTACCTTCTACTACATTAACACTCGCCTCAAACTTATCAAGTAATGCGCGTACTTCATCAGTTGATTTTGTGCTCATTAATTGATTTCTTAGTTCAGCAGCTCCAGGGAAGCCTTTTACATAAATTTTGAAAAAGCGATGTAGTCCTGTGATAGAGCGTGGTAATACTTCTGCATATTGATCTTGAAGATCAAGTTGTAGTCTTAAAAGATCGAGATGTTCTTTACTGCTATGCTCTCTTGGCTCCTTTTCGAAAGCAAATGGATTTTTAAAGATACCTCGTCCAATCATAACACCGTCAATGCCGTATTTTTCAGCAAGTTCCATTCCAGTTTGACGATCAGGAATATCACCATTGATTGTTAAAAGCGTATTTGGTGCAATGCGATCACGCAATTTTTTAATCTCCGGAATTAGCTCCCAGTGTGCATCTACTTGGCTCATTTCTTCTCTTGTGCGTAAATGAATAGAAAGGTTCGCAATATCTTGTTTGAAAATGTGCGTTAACCAATCTTCCCATTCGCTTAACTCTTTAAAGCCAAGTCTTGTTTTTACGCTGACAGGTAGCCCGCCTGCTTTGGCTGCTTGAATAAGTTCTGCCGCAACGTCTGGACGTAGAATAAGACCACTACCTTTTCCTCTTGATGCTACGTTCGGTACAGGGCAACCCATGTTAATATCAATGCCTTTAAATCCTAACTCTGCCATACCAATACTCATTTGACGGAAATATTCAGGATTATCTCCCCAAATATGCGCCACGATTGGCTGTTCATCTTCTGTAAAAATTAAACGGCCACGTACACTTTTCATACCTTCTGGATGACAATAGCTATCCGAGTTTGTGAACTCTGTGAAGAATACGTCTGGGCGACCAGCTTCACTTACTACGTGACGGAAAACAACGTCTGTCACATCTTCCATTGGTGCAAGTACAAAAAATGGTCGTGGTAAATCACGCCAAAAATTATCTATCATTTCAAATTCAAATCCTCTCAATATGAATGCAATTTCAAACTCTCAATTTATAATTTGTGAAAATCAGCAATATTTATTTTAACTAAAATCGCTTATGAATGGTATTTTTATAAATCAAAAAGCAGATGGTATAGATTTTCCTATATCAACTGCTTTCCTATTATACCAACTTCAGCCAAGCCACACACTCCACATGAGTCGTATGCGGGAACATATCAACAGGTTGTACTTCCTGCGTTTTATATCCGCCTTCTTCTAGTACTTTTAAGTCACGTGCTAATGTTGCTGGGTTACATGATACGTATACGACGCGTTTTGGTTTCATGTCGATGATTGTGTTTAGTAGTGCATCATCACAACCTTTACGCGGTGGATCTACGACAATTGTATCGGCGATTATGCCTTCTTTGTACCATTTTGGAATAACTACTTCTGCTTCTCCTACGCCAAACTCAGCGTTTGTCATGTTGTTTAGTGCTGCGTTTCTGTTTGCGTCTTCGATTGCTTCTGGAACGATTTCAACGCCGTACACTTTTTTCGCTTTTTGCGCTAGGAATAAGGAGATTGATCCAATTCCACAATAAGCATCAATTACTGTTTCGTTGCCATCTAACTTTGCGTACTCTAACGTTTTATCGTATAACACTTTCGTTTGCTCTGGGTTTACTTGATAGAATGAACGTGCTGAAATTGCAAATTTAATGTCACCGATAAAGTCATAAATGTATTCTGATCCGTACAGTACTGTCGTTGTGTCTCCGAAGATTACGTTTGTACGTTTCGTATTTACGTTTTGAACAATTGATTTTACTTCTGGGAATTTCGCAGCAATTTCTTCAATGATTGCTTTCTTGTTTGGTAATTCTGCTGTACGAGTAATGAAGACAAGCATAATTTCCCCTGTTACTTGTCCGTAACGAGCCATTACGTGGCGAAGTGTTCCTTTATTACGCTCTTCGTTGTATGCCGAAATACCGTGTTTTTCACAAATACGTTTTACTTCCTGGATTAATGTATCGTTTTCTTCTGCCTGAATTAAACATGATTCCATATTAATGATGTCATGTGTTCCTTGACGATAGAAACCAGCGACAAGTCCACCTTCACGTTCTCCAATTGGTACTTGTGCTTTGTTGCGGTATACCCATGGGTTTTTCATGCCAAGTACAGGGTGCACAGGAACATCGCTTAATCCACCAATACGCTGCATAACGTCACGTACTTGTTTTTCTTTCGCTTGTAATTGTCCTTCATATGTTAAATGCTGAAGCTGACAACCGCCGCACTGATTGTACACTGGGCATTCTGCATCTTTACGATATGGGCTCTCTGTATGAAGCTTCATTAAACGACCGAATGCGAAGTTTTTCTTCACTTTAATAATTTTAATTTGTGCTTCTTCACCTGGTAATCCGTTTTTAACGAAAATAGGATAGCCCTTTACTTTCGCAACACCGGCACCATCATGTGTTAAATCTTCAAATACTACATCTATAAAATCATTTTTTTCAACTGGTGGCGTCATTTTTGTACTCATTTTCCGACCTCTCTTTTTCATAACACTGCGTTACATTTTATCATACTTATATGGTCTATTTCTATCGGAAGAAAAAAAGCTATTGACGATAGTTCTCTGTTAATGTTACGCTACTACTAATTTAATACGGACGATGTTACCTCATATATATTCGATAATATGGATCGAGAGTTTCTACCCGGCAACCTTAAATTGCTGGACTATGGGGAAAACTAATGAATATTAGCCTATGTGCAAAAAAGGACTCATATTGATTAGCTTTCTCTCATAGATGAAAGTGAATCCATATGGGTCTTTTTTTATTTTTATTTTTCTAAAAGGTCAGACATCTTACGTATGACATAAAACCTCTTTGTTTTATTTTTAGTAATATAACGAGCGTTTTATGTACAAACTTTATACGAACTTCTGAAAGGGGCAACTACATGCAATACGTAATGAGCATTATCGGCATTCTTGTCGTTTTAGGTTTATGTTTTGCTTTGTCAAACAACAAAAGTAAAATCAACTTCCGTGCAATTGCTATTATGATTGGTTTTCAAATTTTAATCGGTTGGTTTATGTTTGGCACAAAGATTGGTCAACAAATCATTGTTTTCATTGGTAAAGTTTTCAACAAACTAATTAAACTTGGTACGACAGGTGTCGATTTTCTCTTTAATGGAATTCAAAGAGATTTTGTCTTTTTCTTAAATGTATTATTAATTATCGTATTTTTCTCAGCACTACTTTCAATCTTTAGTTATTTAGGTGTTTTACCATTCATCGTTCGCATTGTCGGCGGTGCCATTTCAAAAATTACTGGTTTACCACGCGTCGAATCATTCCACGCAGTAAACTCTGTATTCTTCGGTTCAAGCGAAGCGTTAATCGTTATTAAAAATGATTTACAACATTTCAATAAAAACCGTATGTTTATCATTTGTTGTTCTGCGATGAGCTCAGTTTCTGCTTCTGTTACAGCATCATACGTAATGATGCTAGATGCAAAATACGTACTTGCAGCTCTTCCGCTAAACTTATTCTCAAGCTTAATCGTTTGTTCGTTATTAACACCAGTTGATACGAAAAAAGAAGACGAAGTAATTCAAAAATTTGATAAAACTCTATTCGGAGACAGCTTTATCGGTGCAATGATTAACGGTGCGCTTGATGGTTTAAAAGTAGCTGGTATCGTTGCGGCGTTAATGATCGCCTTCATCGGTGTGATGGAAGTTGTAAACTACGTAATTAGCGCAGCTTCAGGTGCAATGGGACATGCTATTACTTTACAACAAATCTTCGGTTATATACTTGCTCCATTCGCATTCTTAATGGGTATCCCAACTCATGATATTATCCCAGCTGGTGGTATTATGGGTACGAAGATTGTCTTAAATGAATTCGTAGCAATCCTTGATTTAAAGGGCGCTGCTGCAACATTAGATCCACGTACAGTTGGAATCGTTACTGTATTCTTAATTAGCTTCGCAAGTATTAGCCAAATTGGTGCGATTGTTGGTACAATCCGTGCCCTTTCTGAAAAACAAGGAAGCGTCGTATCAAAATTTGGTTGGAAAATGCTATTTGCATCAACACTTGCTTCTATTTTATCTGCAACAATCGCTGGATTGTTTATTTAATAAAAAACTCCACCTTACTTCTCCTTTTTCAAAAGGAAATTTAGGTGGAGTTTTTTTACTTTCTTCTATATGTATTTTTATGTAAACCTCACCAGAAAAATATAAGCTATCTTTTCCTAATTATCCCAAAAATGTATTCCCCTATATATTCTATAGTGATATGATGGACAAGGGTATAATTCAAATCTTTAAAATCAAAAATTTGAGTTAGTGTCACTTATACGAATGATAATTAAAACACAATAGAAGGATGATAGAATGAAAAAATATACATATATCGCTTTACTTTCTTCTGCTATTCTCGTAGGTTGTAACACTAGTAGCACTAGTGATAAACAAATAAAAGAAGCAACGGCGAAACAAACAGTTGAACCAAAAAAAGCGGAAGCAGTTGAACCAAAAAAAGCGGAAGCAGTTGAACCAAAAAAAGCGGAAGCAGTTGAACTTCCTTTAACACAAGGAACTATTACATGGGATCCGTATGAATATAACGCACAAAACACCACGCTTTATACAAAGGATTTAAGAGATTCATTTACACAAGTACGTTACAATATTTGGCGTACTGCTGATGGTCCTGAAAGCAAACAAACTTTTACTTCACAAGAAAAAGAACGTGACTTCGCCCTCCCACTACATTTAAAATCATTTCATTTAAAACGTGGCGAATTCCAAATTGAAACAGTAGGAATCAAAGAAGATCATACTGAAACAAATCTAGTAACATCTAAAATTACATTCCAGCAAAGTGTACCCGTATTAATGTACCATGCAATTGAAAAATACCCTGGACCAAGTGATGGGGATTACGGCTTATACGTACCACCTGAGCAATTCGAAAAACATATGCAGTATTTAAAAGATAACGGTTATACGATGCTCACATTTGAACGTTGGAATGATATAAATCGTGTAAATAAACCTGTTTTTGTAACGATGGATGATGGTCGAAAAAATAATATGAACGCCCTTCATATTTTACAAAAATTAAAGGATGATAGATTTCAACCTACGGCTACTGAATTTCTTACTGCAAATGAGATAGACAAACCAAATCGTCTATCAACAGATGAGATAAAGCAAATGATGGATTCAGGCATTTTTTCTATTCAATCGCATACTGCTAATCATACGATGATGGCTTATTCAAGTAATTATGACGAGGAATTACGTAGTTCGAAAGAAAAAATCGAAGCCCTTACTGGTAAAAAGGTCATCGCCCTCGCCTATCCAGTAGGTTCTTATAATGACTTAGCTGTTCAAGAAACAAAAAAACATTATGAGTTCGCAGTAACTACCGATCACGGTAATCACATTACAAAAGGGATGCCAAACGAACAATACTTAATTAAACGCCATTTTGTAGGGCCTAATACATCAATGGAAAAATTCATATCTCTTATAAAGTAAACCTTACTAAAAGATGGTAGAAATAGCTCTATTAAAAACCTATCTCATTACTAAAATGATATGATGAACAAGGGTATGTCCCCACCTCTCTTACAGTGGTGGGGATTTTAAATATAAGCATGCAACATAATACACAATAGAAGGTGATTTTATGAGAAAATACGCAGCAATCGCTTTATGTACGTCTGCCATTTTAGCTGGCTGTAACAGTAGCAATGTAAGTCCTGAACCTAAAAAAGAGAAAAAGGTTCAAGAGACTAAGAAACAAGAAGTGACCGTACAAGAACAAGGTAAAATTTCTTATACTCCAATTACGCACGAATCTACAAATACTACTATTCATATGACAGATGTAAAGGATACTTTAACTGAGGTACAATATAAAATTTGGCGCACAGCTGACGGAAAGGACCACACTAAATCTTTTTCTTCTAAAGAAAAGGAGAAACAGTTTACACTTCCTTTTGATATAAAAGAATTTGAAGGAAAACGTGGTGAGTTTCAAATCGAAGCAATAGGAATGAAAGAAGATGGGAAAACCATTCCACTCACAAAATCTGCAATTACTTTCGAGCAAAAGGTTCCCATTCTTATGTACCATGCAATCGATGATTATCATGGACAAGGCATTAAAGATTTATTCGTATCCCCCGCCAACTTTGAAGGCCAAATGAAATATTTAAAGGACCATGGCTATACATTACTAACTTTTGAACGTTGGAGCGATATTAATAAAGTGAATAAACCTATCTTTGTTACATTTGATGACGGTATGAAAAATAATATGAATGCATTTCATATTCTGCAAAAACTAAAAGACGATACGTTTAAGCCAACGGCAACAGAATATATGATTGTTAATAATGTTGATGCTGAAGGATCTCTTTCTACATCTGACATAAAAGAAATGGTTGATTCCGGCATTTTCTCCATGCAATCTCATACTGCAACACATGCAGACTTACCAAAGATTACAAACTATGAAGAAGAATTAAAGGGATCGAAAGAAAAACTAGAAAAAATAACAGGTAAACCTATTATCGCAGTTGCTTACCCATTCGGTCATGTAGATGATAAAGTCGTTGCAGAAACGAAGAAATATTATCAATTTGCGACGACAACAAAATCCGGAAAGTTCATCACAAAAAGTGAACCCGATGAATTATTAAAAATGAAACGTGTTCGCATACACAATACGACGACCGTAGAGCAATTTGCTTCTTCGATAAAATAACGATGAGAGCTCAATATATTTTGAGCTCTCTTTTTACGCTTTATTTATATATATTTTTTGAATTTTCTTGTATTATATATAGTAAGAAATCTTTCAAATTAAAGGAGATTATACATATGTCATTTGAACAAACGTTAGAGAAATATGCTGCCCTTGCAGTCAATGTTGGTGTTAATATTCAACCAGGACAAACATTATCAATTAGTGCACCTCTTGAAGCTGTACAATTTGTACGCCTCGTTACAGAAAAAGCATATAAATCTGGTGCAAAACACGTATATGTGGATTGGAATGATGAGACGTTAACACGCTTAAAGTTCGATCTAGCTCCTGAAGAAGCATTCGCTGAGTTCCCATCTTGGAAAGCACACGCTCGTGAAGAATTAGCAAAAGAAGGTGCTGCATTTATGTCTATTTATGCAGAAAATCCTGATTTATTAAAAGGTGTAGAATCAACGCGTATCGCAACAGCTCATAAAGTAGCTGGTGAAGCAATGAAAGTATACCGTGATTACGTACAAGCTGATAAAGTAAGCTGGTGTGTCATTTCTGTTCCTACGAAAGAATGGGCTGCAAAGGTATTCCCTGACGTTGCACCAGAAGAACAAGAAGCAAAACTATGGGATGCCATCTTTAAAGCGACTCGTGCTGATTTAGAAAATCCTGTGGAAGCATGGAAAGAACACGATGAAACGTTACATACAAAAGTTGATTACTTAAACGAAAAGCATTATAAAGCTCTTCACTATACAGGTCCTGGAACAGATTTAACAATCGAACTTCCAGAAAAGCATGTATGGGCTGGTGCTGGTAGCTTAAATGAAAAGAACGTACCATTTATGGCGAACATTCCAACTGAAGAAGTATTTACAATGCCACTTAAAACAGGTGTAAACGGCCAAGTATCTAGCACAAAACCGTTAGCATTTGCAGGTAACATTATCGATAACTTCACGTTAACATTTGAGAACGGACGTATCGTAGATTATAAAGCTGAAACTGGTGAAGAGGCTTTAAAACATTTAGTAGAAACAGATGAAGGTTCTCACTTCTTAGGAGAAGTAGCTTTAGTACCTCATGATTCACCAATTTCAAATACAAATATTTTATTCTACAATACGCTATTTGATGAAAACGCATCTTGCCACCTTGCAATCGGAAGCGCTTATGCATTTAACTTAGTTGGCGGAAAAACAATGTCCAAAGAAGAACTTGCTGAAAATGGGGCAAACACTAGTATTACACACAACGACTTCATGATTGGATCAGCTGAGCTTGATATCGACGGTATTACAGCTGATGGCAGACATGAACCAATCTTCCGTAAAGGTAACTGGGCATTTTAATATAAAAGGAGGCTATCCTCAGGGATAGCCTCCTTTTATATTGTCATTTTTGTCGGTAAATCGATATATTTCAAAAATCGCTGATATAAATTGAGTTACGGTCGATATATCAAAAAAATCGCTGATATAATTCATTTACCAACGTACCGTCCCTAAGCAATGTCATAAAACGAAACTACTACTTATGATGCCGATGAAACCTTAAGTCCAATTACTCCTAAAACAATAAAGAGAATACAAAATGCTTGGAATAAGCTAATGTGCTCTTTAAAGAAATACACGCTAATGATTGTAATAAGTAATGTTCCAACGCCAGACCAAATGGCATAAGCAATACTTAAATGAATTTTTTTGACAACGATGGCGAACACGCTGAAACAAATTCCATAAAATACGAAAATCAGTACACTTGGAACGAGCTTTGTTAAACCGTTTGATAATTTCATCGCAATTGTTCCAGCTACTTCAAAAATAATTGTTACGAGTAATAATAGCCAATATACCATACTAGAATCTCCTTCTCTGTTACCTTATAGAGATTCTAGTATACTACTTATAGTCCTAATGAAATATATTTAATTTCTAAATATTCCTCGATACCGAAATGGCCTCCTTCACGGCCAATGCCACTCTCTTTAAAGCCACCGAACGGTGCTTGTGCAACTGATGGAAGTCCATCATTTAAACCGATAATACCATACTCTAGTGCTTCACTAATTTGGAACGCTTGACTAATATCTTTCGTGAAAATATACGCAGCCAAGCCGTATGGTGTATTATTTGCTCTTTCGATTACTTCTTCCACTGTTTTAAATTCCGCAACTGGTGCAACTGGACCAAATGTTTCTTCATTCATACAAAGCATCGTATCATTCGCCAATCCAATTACAGTTGGTTGCATAAAGTGTCCGTCTAGCTCGGCAACCTTTTGGCCACCATATAAAACTGTTCCACCCTTTTGAATAGCATCTTCGATATGTCCTTGTACTTTCGAAACTGCATTCTCGTCAATAAGTGGTCCTACAGTCGTTCCGTCACCGAAACCGTCTCCTACTTTTAATTGCCCTACTGCCTTTTGGAACTTCTCTACAAACACTTCATACACTTCTTCCTGAACAAATACTCGGTTTGTACATATACACGTTTGTCCTGCGTTACGGAATTTCGAACCAATTACCGCTTCTACCGCTTTATCTAAATCCGCATCATTCATAACAATAAACGGCGCATGACCACCTAACTCAAGTGAAACCTTTTTCATCGTTTGTGCAGCACTAGCCATTAACTCTTTCCCAATTTCCGTTGATCCTGTAAAAGAAACTTTTCGAACACGTCCATCTTCCATCCACGTATCAGCAATTGCTTTCGCACTACCTGTTACAATATTTATTACGCCTTTTGGAATGTCTGCTTCATGGGCTAATTCAGCTAATTTCAGCGCAGTTAACGGCGTTTGACTTGCAGGTTTTACAACTGCTGTACATCCTGCTGCGAGCGCCGGGGCTACCTTTCTTGTAATCATAGCCGCCGGGAAGTTCCAAGGTGTAATAGCTGCCATAACTCCAACTGGTTGTTTCATAACTAAAATACGTTTATTCGGATGAGAAGCAGGAATCATTTCACCATATACGCGTTTTCCTTCTTCTGCATACCATTCAACAAAGCTATTTGCATAATTCACTTCACCAAGTGCTTCTGCAAACGGCTTTCCTTGTTCTTTCGTCATGATCGCTGCAATCTCTTCTTTATTTTCATCGATAAGCGTGAACCATTTCTTTAACTTCACTGCACGGTCTGCTGCTGTTAACTTAGACCATGATTGAAAAGCTTCATGGGCCGCATCAACAGCTTGCTTTGCCTCTGTTACTCCGCCCTTTGGTACCGTCGCAAATATTTCCTTCGTTGCTGGATTATTTACTTCGATTTGTTCTTGCAATGTAATCCACTCACCATTTATATACATCGCCTTTTTCTCTACATTTACAAACGTCGCTTTTTTATCCAATGTTTTCTTCCTCCTCTATAAGTTTCTTTATTTTCCTAGTGGCAGCAGATTGACTTATTTTTAAAAACTCCGCTACTTTATAACTCGATCCATATGTTTTATATGCTTTTAAAATAATATTCCGTTCTACTTCTTCTAACATTTTATAGAGACTTTGGCCGGACTGTTCAACCGTTGATTCTTGCATCGCTATTGGCAAATCTTCTATCGTAACGATATCATCAACAGTTATAACAATTCGCTCTATCACATTTTCAATTTCTCTATTATTTCCTTCCCACGGGTAACCAACAAACATTTGCAATGTGCTAGGCGCTAATTTTACATTCCGACCATATTTCTCGTTAAAGTGCTGTAAATAATGATAAATAAGTGGCAAAATGTCTTCTGTTCTTTCCCGAAGTGGCGGAATCAAAATTGGAATGACATTCAGACGATAATATAAATCTTTCCGGAATGTTCCTTGTTTCACCATCATACTTAAATCTCGATTTGTTGCCGCTACAATTCTAACGTCCACCTTTTTTAATTCTCTTCCGCCAATAGGACGAAACGTTTTTTCTTGCAACACTTGCAAAAGCTTCGCTTGAATTTCAAGCGGCATTTCGCCAATTTCATCCAAGAAAAGAGTTCCTCTGTGCGCTGATTCTAATAGTCCCTTTTTCCCTTCACGATTCGCACCTGTAAAAGATCCACCTGAGTATCCAAAAAGCTCTGATTCAATTAAATTCGTTGGCAATGCCGCACAATTAATTTCATAGAAACTTTCATTCTTCCTGTTACTCACTTCATGTAAATGACGTACTAATCGACTCTTCCCTACTCCTGTCTCACCTAAAACGAGAACTGTACTATCTACCACGGATACTTTCTTGATTGTCTCGACTATTTTTTGCATAGCGATACTTTTAAAAATAAGTCCTTCATGTTCATATGTTTCTCTTAATTCTTTTTTATATGTTTTTAACTGATTATCCATTTCCTCTACCTTTTGACGTAATTGGTAAAGTTCTGTAAGATCACGAGAATAACTAATTACTCTTCTTAAATTTCCCTCATTATCAAAAACAGGCCTTGTACGAACGTGTAAATACTCCCCTGATTTTGTCGTTTGAACGAGTTCAATCGGTCTCTTTTTTTCAATTACTTCTAACGTTGCCGATGGATAAAAGATACCATCCTTTTGCAATTCTTTCACATGTTTACCGACTAACTCTTTAGCAGCTAGTTGATAGTGCCTTTCACATGTACTATTTACACGCACAACGATTCCCTTTTCGTCAGTCACAAAAATTTCGTCAAACGCATATTCAAATACATCTTGTAAATCCATTAACACTCGTTCCTTTTCTCCAACCATCCTAGCCACCCCTATCTTCCAATACATCGATTCACTTCACTACCTTTATTATAAAGTGAATTTTCTGCCTTTTATATAGAGTCAGCTAGAATGTTTGCGATTTATTATTTAACTTTTAAACACGAGCAGTATTTGCTTTCTCATAACAGACTTGCAATGATTCTTCAATTATTGTTAATCCTTCTTCAAGCTGCTCATCTGTAATAACTAATGGCATTAACACACGAATAACATTACCGTATGTCCCTGCTGATAGTAGGAGTAATCCACGTTTATTTGCCTCTGCGCACAAATTAGCTGTTAACGTTTTATCAGGTGCTTTCGTCTTCCGATCTTGAACAAGCTCGAATGCACACATTGCTCCTAAACCACGCACATCACCGATGCAATTATATTTATTTTTCATCTCTTCGAATCGATTCATTACGACTTTTCCTAATTCTATCGCTCTATCATTTAAATTCTCTTTTTCTATTACATCAAGCACTGCTAATGCTGCTGCACATCCTAGTGGGCTTCCTGCATACGTTCCACCAAGCTCTCCCGGCGCAGACTCATTCATAATTTCCTTGCGCCCAATAACACCACTAATCGGTACACCAGCGCCTAATGATTTAGATACCGTAATTAAATCTGGAACGACATCATAATGATCAATAGCAAAATATTTTCCTGTACGACTAAATCCTGTTTGAATCTCATCCGCTACAAATAAGATGCCGTGTTCTGAACAAATATTGCGCACTTCTTGCACAAACTTCTTACTTGGGACAATAAATCCGCCTTCCCCTTGAACAGGTTCCATTACAACAGCTGCAATTGTTTCTGGCGCTACTTCTGATATGAAGAAATTCTTAAACTCTTCAACCATAAAGTCATCGTACTGCTCTTCCGTTAATCCTTCTGGGCGGCGATATTCGTACGGGAATGGTGCTTTATAGACTTCAGGCGCAAATGGGCCAAATCCAAATTTATATGGTTTTACTTTACTTGTCATCGTCATCGTCATTAATGTACGCCCATGGAAACCTTTAGAAAATGCGATAATACCAGGTCTTTTTGTATATTTACGAGCAATTTTTACCGCGTTTTCAACCGCTTCTGCACCACTATTTAAAAATAGTACTTGCTTATCAAAACTTCCTGGCGCTAATGCCGCAAGTTTTTCTGCTAATTCAATATATGGCTCATACATCATGACATTAAATCCAGTATGAATGTATTGATCTACTTGTTTATGGAGCGCCTCTTTAACAGCTGGATGACAATGTCCTACGTTAATTGTTCCGATTGCTCCCGCGAAATCAATGTACTGATTGCCATCAACATCTGTTACAAGAGCACCATTTGCAGATTGTACAAACGTTGGGATGCCGTTACTTACTCCTTTTGGTACTATATTTTGGCGGCGTTCTAATAAAGACGCTGCTTTCGGTCCAGGAATTTGTTCATTTACTTTAGCAAATTTTTTTATGTTCATTACGTACCCCATCCTTTTCTTTACATTGTTTTCTCTTTACATTGCAAAATGTATGCCAACATTCTTTTCCAGCATTCATCCTACACACCTTCTATTTGAACATAAAAAATAAGTCTATAAAGACTCATTAAGAGTCCTTATAGACTTATTTTCCTTACACATTAGACTTTCCTTGTTCCCAAGTCAACTCACCTGAATGAGAAATAAAATCCCCAACAGATTGTACGAGCATATCCGCAAGTGGTTCTAATGTTTGACGGTCTCCCGTACCAGATAGCACCCCAATTGCATAGCAATCACCGTTTTTCGCTAAATGTAAATCAGTTGGTGTATCTCCAACGACGGCTACTTCACATGCTTCTAAATGAAACTTCTCACAAAAAGATTCTACAATTCTTTTATCTGGTTTTTGTGCCGGAAACGTATCTGAAGCTACAACATAATCAAAATAAGACTCTAATTGATACTGTTTTAAAAATAATTCTGTCGGTGCGAAATCATCAGCTGTAACAACACCTAAAATAAATCCTCTATCCTTTAAACCTTGTAAAATTCTCGGTAAATCCGCAGTCATTCTCATATAGGAACGATGCTCGTACATAAGAGAAAATAACTTTTCACTTACCCACTCATGCATCTCCTCTTCCTTAGATGACGTAATATACTTACAAAGCCCCTTTGCAACATCAAGGCTTGTTCCTGCCGCTATTGCGCTACGAGGGTTCACAAATGCCCCATCCACACCGATCTCTTTTAATAAATCCTGCTGCATTGACTTTGGAAGTTGATATAGATTTATACATTCCGCCACAAGTTCTTCAGCTACTTTTATCCAAATTGAATGAAAATCCATTAACGTCCCGTCTTTATCAAATAGTATTGCTTTTACCTTCTCCATAGCACCCTACCTCTCGTTTCTTATCTCCTCCAGTGTATCAATAAAGTATGGATATAAAATAAACGAATTGTAAAAATACCATGAAAATCAAACTAACTTCCAATTTACAATTCCTCTATATAATAAAAAGGATGCCTTTACAGGGCATCCTCTTGTTGTTCAGGAACAAATAGTTCAAGACAATGATATATATTTTCGAATTCCATCGGTGCATCTCCACCGTATTCACCATCTAAGTTAATCATTAGTTTATCTGGTGAATGCACTTTAATTCGATTTGCTTGTGTGTATAGTACTTTTGGGTTATTAATATGTTCACCACGCTGCGCTTGTGTTGCTGCTTTAATTAAGTCAGCGATAGAACCTTTTTTCAGTACTAATAAATCAAATAAGCCATCATTAATCGATGCATATGGTGCTACTTTTTCGAATCCACCAACTGAACGAGTATTCGTAATTAAAAACATCGTAATTTCTTCTTGTAGCAACTTTCCATCATACTCGATTTCAACATATGTTGGATGTAATGATGGTAGCATTTCGATTCCTTTTAAATAATAAGCAAGTTGGCCTAATACCGTTTTTAGCTTGCTTGGCACTTCATATGTTAATTCTGTAATACGGCCGCCACCAGCGATATTAATGAAATATGTATCATTCGCTCTACCAAGATCTAACGGAACTGTTTTCCCTTCACAAATAATATCCGCAGCCTCTTCAATAGCACGAGGTACACCGATCGCACGCGCAAAATCATTTGTCGTTCCAACTGGAATAATTCCAAACTTCGGACGATGTTCATGTCCTACTAAACCGTTCACCACTTCATTTAATGTACCATCACCACCAGCTGCGATAACAACATCAAACTTACGATCCGCAGCTTGCCTCGCTGCCACAGTCGCATCTCCAGGACCAGTTGTCGCATGACAAGACGCTTCATATCCAGCTTGTTCTAATTTTTGTAATACTTCCGGTAAGCTCTTCTTAAATAGCTCGCGCCCAGAAGTAGGATTATAAATAATTCTTGCTCGCTTCATCATTTATTAGCACAGGAAATTTCTTTATATATTGAAAAAGAACATACCGAACTTCTATTCAGTATTCCCATGCCTACCTCCTCTCATCTTCCTATCCTTCTTTTATCTCGCTCAAACAGGCAGTAAGAACCCGATTCGTGTAGTCCATCAAAAGTAAATATTCATTTCAATGGTTTTGTTTTATTTGACAAAAAATTTATGTCTATCTATTTCCTCACAACAATTTACATATAACGAATAATAATTATCTATTATTTCATGAGATGAAAAAAACCTCTATGTCTAGATTTATCATTATTCCCACCTTTTTGCAACTATCATACCATAGTTGCTATACAAACATTTTTCCACTTTTGACAGTTAATCAAACGTTTGTTTAAACGATCTTCTCTCATTTAAACAAACGTTTGATTAACCTAGAAAAACACCCATGTACGGGTGTTTTTCTGCTTAATCTTTAAAAGTTACTACTATTATCGCTTATTAATCTCTTCAAGTAAGATTTTGTTAACAAGTGGCGGATTTGCTTGTCCTTTTGTAGCTTTCATAATTTGACCAACTAAGAAGCCGATTGCACGGTCTTTACCGTTTTTAAAGTCTTCGATAGATTGCTCATTATTATCAAGAATTTCTGTTACAACTTTACGAAGTGTACCCTCGTCAGAAATTTGAACAAGACCTTTTGCTTTAACGATTTCCTCTGGGTCTCCACCTTTTTCAATTAATTCGTTAAATACTTTCTTCGCGATTTTAGAAGAAATTGTACCTTTTTCAATTAATTGAACCATTTTAGATAAACCAGCAGGCGTTAATGCAACATCTTTTAATTCTTTTTGTTGTTTGTTTAAGTATGCAAGCACTTCACCCATTAACCAGTTTGATGTTAATTTCGCATCAGCACCGTCTGCAACAGTTGCTTCAAAGAAATCAGACATTTCTTTCGTTAATGTTAATACGTGTGCATCATAAGCTGGTAAACCAATTTCTGCAACGTAGCGAGCTTTACGTGCATCTGGAAGTTCTGGGATCGAAGCACGAATTTCTTCTTTCCACTCATCATCGATGTAAAGTTCAACTAAGTCTGGCTCTGGGAAGTAACGGTAATCGTCAGATCCCTCTTTCACACGCATTAAGATTGTTTTCTTCGTTGCTTCATCATAACGACGTGTTTCTTGTTGGATGATACCACCAGATAACAATTCTTTCTCTTGGCGCACTTGCTCATGCTCAAGACCTTTTTGTACGTAAGTGAATGAGTTTAAGTTTTTCAGTTCCGCTTTTGTACCGAACTTCTCTTGTCCAACTGGACGAAGGGAAATGTTCGCATCACAACGCAAGGAACCTTCTTCCATCTTACAATCAGATACGCCAGTGTATTGAATGATTGATTTTAACTTCTCTAAGTATGCATATGCTTCTTCTGGCGTACGCATATCTGGCTCAGATACGATCTCGATTAAAGGCATACCTTGACGGTTGTAGTCTACTAATGAACCATCAGCTGTATGCGTTGATTTACCAGCATCTTCTTCTAAATGAAGACGTGTAATACCGATACGTTTCTTTTTACCGTCTACTTCAATTTCAATCCAACCATTTTCACCAATTGGCTTATCGAATTGAGAAATTTGGTAAGCTTTCGGATTATCTGGGTAGAAATAGTTTTTACGGTCGAACTTCGTTTCCGTTGCGATTTCACAGTTTAATGCCATTGCAGCTTTCATTGCAAAGTTAACTGCTTCTTTATTTAAAGTAGGAAGTACCCCTGGGTATCCTAAGTCAATTACACTTGTTTGTGTATTTGGCTCCGCACCGAATTCTGTTGGACTCGCAGAGAAAATTTTCGAATTTGTTTTTAACTCAACGTGAACCTCTAAACCAATAATTGTTTCTAAATTCATCTATGCTCGCCTCCTTACAGACTTGCTTTTTTTGTATGATAGTCTGTTGCTTGCTCAAACGCATGTGCAACGCGGTAAATTGTCGCTTCATCGAAGTGTTTACCAATGATTTGTAAACCAAGTGGCATGTTGTTAGCACCGAATCCACATGGAACAGAAATCGCTGGAACACCCGCTAAGTTTACTGGAATTGTTAAAATATCATTTGCATACATTGTCATTGGATCATCAACTTTTTCGCCCACTTTAAATGCCGGAGTTGGCGTTGTTGGTCCAATAATAACATCGTAGTTCGCAAATACATTTTCAAAGTCGTTCTTAATTAATGTACGTACTTGTTGTGCTTTTTTGTAATATGCATCATAGTAACCAGAGCTAAGCGCAAATGTACCAAGCATAATACGACGTTTTACTTCATCACCGAAACCTTCGCTACGTGTATTTTTGTAAAGATCTAATAAATTATTTACATTATCAGAACGCACACCGTAACGTACGCCATCAAAGCGTGAAAGGTTAGCAGATGCTTCCGAAGAAGATAGTAAGTAATACGTTGCTAGAGCGTATTTAGAGTGCGGAAGAGATACTTCCTCCCAAGTTGCGCCCATACCTTCTAATACTTTTAAAGCAGCTAGTACTGACTCACGAGCTTCCTCGCCAACACCTTCGCCTAAGTATTCTTTTGGTACAGCAATGCGTAAACCTTTAACGTCGCCTGTTAAGCCAGCTAAGTAATTTCCTACTTCAACGTTTGCAGAAGTTGCATCCATACGGTCAATACCTGAAATAGCTTGTAATAAGTATGCATTATCTTCTACTGTACGTGTAATCGGTCCGATTTGGTCAAGTGAAGATGCGAATGCTACTAATCCGTAACGAGATACGCGTCCGTAAGTTGGTTTTAAACCTACAACACCGCAATATGCAGCTGGCTGACGGATAGAACCACCCGTATCAGAACCTAGAGAGAATAATACTTCTCCTGCTGCTACAGCTGCTGCAGAACCACCACTAGATCCACCTGGAACGTAATCTAAGTTCCATGGATTTTTCGTAGCGTAGAAACCTGAGTTTTCGTTTGAAGAACCCATTGCGAATTCGTCCATATTTAATTTACCGATTGTAACTGTGTCAGCAGCTTTTAGCTTTTGCACAACTGTCGCATCATAAATTGGATCAAAGTTTGCTAACATTTTGCTCGCACAAGTAGTACGAAGACCGTTAGTTACAATGTTATCTTTTACACCGATTGGCATACCGAATAATAATCCATTATCTTCAGCACCAATCTTTGCGTCTAATTCTTTCGCTTTCGCGCGTGCATTTTCTTCATCTAATGTAAGAAAAGCTTTTACGTTATCTTCAACATCCGCAATACGTTTGTAAGATTCTTCTACTAAATCCGTAACGGAAATTTCTTTGTTGTTTAACTTCTTATGTAACTCTGATACCGAATGATCAAATAATGACATCGAAATTCCCCTCCTCTATTCTAATACTGCTGGAACACGGATTTGATTATCTTTGTGATCCGGTGCATTTTTTAATACTTCTTCGACTGGTAAACCTTTTTCTGGTACATCTTCACGCATAACATTTTTCATAGTTAATACATGAGTTGTTGGTTTTACATCTGTTGTATCTAATTCATTTAACTGTTCTGCAAATGTAACAATTGCATCTAGTTGTTTTTGAAATTTTTCTGCTTCTTGATCAGTAATTGCAAGACGTGCTAAATGTGCTACGTGCTTTACATTCTCAACGGAAATTCTTGACACGGCTAGGCCACCTCCATAATATATCGTTCAATCTACAATACTATTGATGATACCAAATTTTCAGTACTTCAAGCAAGTCAACACATGGCACTTACAGCATTTTTACATAAAAAAAGAAAGGCAAATGCCTTTCTTTACAATTTAGTCTTTATCTAACGGTTCATTTTTCGGAAATCTCTCGTTATCTTCTTCATTATCACGAATTGTTTTTTGTAATACAAAACAAGACATCGTTAAAAATAATGTTCCAATTAAATAATATCCTTTCACACTAAGCGTTTCATCTAACGTATAAATTCCAATTAGCATACCTGAAAGCGCGCAAACAAATGAAGTCCATGCTAAAAACGTGAACGCTTGCGTATTACGTCTTCTCATCGTTCTCCCCCTCGTTAGCTGTACATCCATTATAGATAAGTATATTTACCATGATGGATTTTTATGTAAATTCTAGTTTTATATTTATAAATCTACCATAAAAGAATACTATTTTAAAGACAGTTTTCTGTCTAGTCTGAAAAAACAGTTAAACACATTGACATTTATTTCAATTCCGCATAAAATAAAAACAAATATTACGAATCTCGAAATATACGGGAGTGGAAATAATTGTTGCAATATGAACATTTTTTAGACTTACTGCTAGATAACGCCAAGAAATTTTTTTATCCTGAAGAATGGGTAAGCCTAGATTTAACACTTTCTAAAACAGAAGTATTTTGTTTACTTTGGATGGAGCGAAATACAGATATTACAATGACAAAAATTGCTGACCTTCTTGATATACCGATGAGTACAACGACAGGTGTTGTAAATCGCCTTGTAAAAAAGGGATATATTGAAAGGTACCGTGATGAAAACGACCGGCGCATTGTATTAATTCGTTTAACAGAAAACGGCGTAATGCTCGTCCACGAAGTAAAACAAAATGCAGCCCATTACTTTAACCTAGTGACAGAAGCATTATCAGAAGAAGAAAAAGCATTCTTACTACAAATCTTCCAAAAAATCATGAATCACATCGCTACGTCACAGCAAAAAACAGAAGAAAAGGTTTCTACACCTAAAATGAAAAACATTCCGATTGAATAAAACCCTAGTTGGGTTTTTATTCAATATTTTATTTCGGAACTCGTAATATTCGATACTCGAAACAAAGGGGATAGAATGATGAGAATTATTTTGTATACAGGTAAAGGCGGCGTAGGGAAAACTAGCATTTCAGCAGCAACAGCACTTCAAAGCGCAAAACAAGGATTAAAAACTTTAGTAATGAGTACAGATCCTGCTCATAGTTTAGGAGATTCATTTGGTATAAAGCTATCTTCTGAGCCATTAGAAATCCGTGAAAATTTATGGGCACAAGAAATTAATACAATTTATGAAATGGAAAAAGGATGGGGAAAGTTACAGAAGTATATTACCTTGCTATTCACTTCCAAAGCAGCTGATGATATTACAACAGAAGAATTAACGATGTTTCCTGGTATGGAAGATTTAATTAGCTTACTGCGCGTACTCGATTATTATAAACAAAACACATATGATGTTATCATCATTGATTGCGCTCCAACAGGAGAAACATTAGCAATGCTAAGTTTTCCAGACATGCTCGGCTGGTGGATGGAAAAATTATTTCCTATTAAAAGAAAAGTTTTAAAAGTCGTTCGTCCTGTAGCTCAACCACTCCTTGGTGTCCCTCTTCCAACCGACGATATTATGGACGAATTAACAAATACACTTGAACAGCTCGGAGAAATGAGAGATATTTTATCAAACCGGGAAGTAACAAGTATCCGCATCGTTGTAAATCCTGAAAAAATGGTCATTAAAGAAGCACAGCGCAGCTTTACGTATTTAAATTTGTACGATTATAACGTAGATGCCATTATGATTAATCGCGTCATCCCTAACACTGTCACCGATCCTTATTTTCAAGCATGGAAAGATACGCAAAAGAAATATAAAACATTAATTCAAGATAGTTTTCACCCCCTTCCTATTTACGAAGCTCCAATGTTTGAACAAGAAGTTGTCGGTCTAACTATGTTAGAACGTGTAGGAGATTCTTTATTTAAAACTGACCATTCCCCTACAGAAGTGAAATTTAATGGGCGCACTCAATATGTAAAAAAGGATGGCGATGAGTATATTTTCGTTCTGTCCATTCCCTTCTCAAACAAAAGTGAACTTTCCTTAAATCAAAAAGGTGATGAACTTATTATTCGAGCGGGTTCTGTTAAACGGAATATCACGTTACCAAAAACATTAACACACCTTTCTATTCAAGGAGCAAAATTTGAAGAAGATGTACTAAATATTCGGTTTGGAGGTGTAGTACATGCATGAGGAATTACTACGCAGGGTAATTCGTACAAAAATAAAAGTCGGGATGCATATATTAGAAGAGTTACCTCCCCCAATCCAACAATCAGCTAAGCAAATACTAAATATTTTGCAAGAGGAGCTAGCTGCTTATCCGAAAGAGCAAGAGCATCCTGAAGATAATTTAAAAAGTATTATAATTGAATAACTACAAAAAAAGACCAGGAAAACTCCTGGTCCATCACTCTACTTAACAAACATTGGATTCTACGTTATACAGAATTGGAAGGTACAGAATTAGGGTTTTGTTTGTTAAGTAGATTATATGTTGAACGAACTAACAGCGGAGGGGTTCCTACTGTTAATCGTTAAACCCGATAATTATTTCACAATTTTTTCAAGCTCTTCAAGTGAAAGATCTACTGAAATGGAACCATCATTTGTTTCTTTCTTAATTGCATCTGTTACTTCTTTTGAATGATATAGTTCAATTACTTTTTTCAGTGTTGGATCATCTTTATCTTTTGTACGAGCTGCGAAAATATTAATATATGGCTTCGCATTTTCATTCTTTGGATCTTCTAAGAAAATTGGATCCTTCGCTGGATCTAATCCAGCTTGACCAGCAACACCGTTATTAATAACTGAAGCTGCAACGTCTTTTAATACACGAGGTGTTTGCTGTGCGATAACCGGTGTGATTTTTAATTTCTTCGGATTTTCAGCAATGCCGCTTGGATCTCCGAATAAGCCAAAGTCTTTCTTAAGCTTTAATAATCCAGCTGCATCAAGAAGTTTTAATGCACGAGCTTGGTTCGTTGGATCATTTGGAATCGCAATTTCTGAACCATCTGGAATTTCATTTGCCTTCTTATATTTTTCAGAGTATAAGCCCATTGGTGCAATTTGCGTTGTACCAACAGCTGTAATATCTAACTTATGCTCTTTTTTAAATTGCTCTAAGAAAGCAACGTGCTGGAATGAGTTTAGTTCAATATCTCCATCAGCTAACGCTTTATTTGGCGTTGTGTAATCAGAGAACTCAACCAGTTTAATTTTAATTCCTTCTTTTTCAGCTTTTTTCTTTAAAATTTCCCAAGCGTCTCCATCCGTTCCAGTTACACCGACGCGAACTACTTTTTCTTTCGCTCCTGCCCCCGTGTCTCCACTTGAGCAGCCGCTTAATGCTGAAACCCCTACAATTGCTGATAATGCAAATGCTAAAATTTTCTTCATTTTCTTTTCCCCTCTTCCTTTTTATGATCTGCGTAAAAAGACTTTCGCAAAGTAGTTTCCTAAGTTTTGAGCTACCTGTACGAGAATAATAAGTAAAACGACCGTTACGAACATAACTGATGTATCAAAACGTTGATAACCATATGTCATTGCTAAGTCACCAAGACCACCGCCACCGACAAGCCCAGCAACTGCTGAAAATTCAATTAGACCAACTGTCATAAACGTAACACCTAAAATCAATGGCGCTAATGCTTCTGGCACAAGAATTTCAAAAACAATTCTAAATGGTGAAGCACCCATTGCTTGCGCTGCTTCAATGACTCCCTTTGGAACTGAAACAAGATTTGTTTCAACCATTCTAGCAATACCGATTGATGCAACTAACGTCATTGGAAAGATTGCTGCTGCTGTTCCAATCGTCGTTCCGATAACACTTCTTGTTAGTGGACTTAAAGCTACTAAGAAGATGATGAATGGAACCGGACGAATTGTATTAATAATGATATTAAGAATAGAAAAGACCCATTTATTTTCTAAAAAGTTCCCTTTCCTTGTTACATATAAAAGTAAACCTAGAGGTATACCAAGAATTGTAGCAAATATAAGGGTTACGATTACCATTAAGAGGGTATCCCCCGTCGCATCTACTATGCGAGGCCAAAATATACTCCAATCAACTCGCATGAGCTTCTACCTCCTTCAGCTGCACTTGCAGTCTTAGATGTTGTAATGCTTTTTGAATTTCCTTCTGCTCACCTTGCAATTCTACAAGAAGATTTCCAAATAGCACATTTTGGAGTTCAATAATATTTCCATACAGTACGTTTACATCGACGTTATAATTTTTCGCAATATATGATAGTACTGGCTGCCCTGTCTCTTCACCAGTAAATGTTAAGCGATAAATCTGTCCACCATTTTGAATTTTACCTAGAACACTTTCCGGTAAATGATCATTAATAATAGAACGTACAAAGTTTTGAGTCGTCTTTGTTTTCGGTTGTGTGAAAACGTCAAACAGTTTTCCTTCTTCAATAACTTTTCCCTTCTCCATTACAGCTACACGGTGACATATTTCTTTCACAACATGCATTTCATGTGTAATAAGAAGAATCGTTACATTGTATTCTCGATTTACTTTCTTTAATAAGTTCAAAATTTCTGTCGTTGTTTCTGGATCTAAAGCTGATGTTGCCTCATCACATATAAGAATGTCTGGCGATGTTGCAAGTGCTCTTGCAATACCAACACGCTGCTTTTGTCCGCCTGATAGTTGCTCTGGATAATAGTTTGCTTTATCTTCTAATCCTACAAACTTTAGCAGTTCATTTACTCTTTCTTTTATCTCATTCTTTGGTACTTTCGCTAACCTTAATGGATAAGCAATATTCCCAAACACTGTTCTTGAATTAAATAAATTAAAACTTTGAAAAATCATCCCGATTCTTTGTCTTAGCTTCCGTAATTCTTTCGTCGATAGTGATGTAATATCTTTATCATCTATTGAAATCGTTCCTGCCGTTGGTCTCTCTAACATATTTACTAGGCGTAATAACGTACTCTTTCCAGCGCCACTAAAACCGATAATGCCGAATATCTCACCCTTCTCAACTGATAATGTTACATCCTCCACCGCATGAACAGATTGCCCACCTGATTCATATACTTTACTTACGTTCTTAAAAGAAATCATTTTCTTCCCTCCTATATGCTGTAAAAACTTGAAGTAGAGCTTTCGAGGTAAAATAAAAAGTGCTCTCCCTCTTATCAAACATAAAGATAAGAAGGAGAGCACTTGTATGTACTCGGTCACATCTTCTCATCTTCCAAGCCTTTTATATGCTTGCTGGAGTTAGCACGGTATTAAAAAACCCGTTGCTGAGGTATCGTAGGGCCAGTCCCTCCACCTCTCTGGATAAGAATGAATCGATTTAATTGTCGTTTAATTAATTCTCATTATAGAACTCAGAATAATAAGAGTCAATACATTTTTTAGAAAAATATAAATTATTTCTTTATTAAAATTTTCAGATGGAATTTCATAATAAAATAGTAACCTTTAAAGTTATGTAAAATTCTCCTCCTGCATATTTTTAAAAAGGATAATCTTCTCTACTAATTGAATACCCTTATTTGAATATGAAACTTGGAGGAAGATAAATATATGAAAACAGCTCTTTTACTCGTTGATATTCAAAATGATTATTTTCCACACGGAAAGATGGAATTGCGGAATCCAGTAGAAGCAAGCGCATATGCTAGTCAGCTACTACAACTCTTTAGAAAGAAAAACGAATCTATTTTTCATATCCAACATGTTGCAATAAAAGATGATGCTACTTTTTTCCTGCCCAATACAGAAGGTGTGCATATTCATGAAAGCGTACGTCCACTTAGAGAAGAAACCGTTATACTCAAACATTACCCAAATAGTTTCCGCGAAACCGATCTTCTAGAACAATTGCAACGTTTAGACATTGAGCACGTCGTCATATGCGGGATGATGACTCACATGTGTATTGATGCTACCGTAAGGGCCGCTTTTGATTTTGGCTTTCCATGTACCGTTATACATGATGCTTGTGCGACAAAAGATCTTTCTTTTAAGAATGCTACGATACCAGCCGTTTATATTCATAACACAATTTTAGCTAGTTTAAATGGCGTATATGCAAATGTAATGAGTACAGAGGAGTTTTTAGCTATAAAAAAACACTCCCTTCAGTGAGCAAAACCGAAAAGAGTGTTTCTTGTCAAACCATAGATTTTCTTTCAAATTGTATTATACAGGAAATTCTTAAAATGAATACTAAAAAATATGACTAATAAGTCAATTTTTCTCGTTGTTTTGTTTCTATTTACATGTTTATCCCGATATTAATAGGGTTTAGCTAGTTCTAAGTACCAAATAGTAATATATGGTACTTAGAACTA
This sequence comes from Bacillus thuringiensis, assembly GCF_022095615.2. Taxonomy (NCBI): domain Bacteria; kingdom Bacillati; phylum Bacillota; class Bacilli; order Caryophanales; family Bacillaceae; genus Bacillus; species Bacillus thuringiensis. The sequence goes on along the minus strand of NZ_CP155559.1, from coordinate 334,301 downwards.
GTTTCTCCTATCAAAAACGTAACATATTATTTATCTGTTTGTTTTTGCTTCTTTTTCAAATACTCCGCACGCAAATTTTCAATTTGCTGCTTTTTATCAAATTTGGCAGGCGTCTGTTTTTCATGAAACTTTGCCACAGCTACCTGACTCTTGTAATCCAATTGATATTTTCCCACTTTGTTCACCTACTTTTCTTGTCCTTAAAGAGAATCTATTCAACAAATATAATATATCTTATTTGCTGAAGTAAACCTTATTACTTTATTAGTTTTTCTACTCATATCTATCTTGATCCAAATATAGAAATTTTTTCAAAAAAAAAAAAAAAAGAGATCTTCGCAGACTGCGAAGATCTCTTCTACTATTTCTTATAAAGTTTCAGAAGTAGTTTTTGCTTGCATGTGAAGTGCTAAGTAGTCAGGGCCACCAGCTTTAGAGTCTGTACCAGACATGTTAAAGCCACCGAATGGTTGGTAACCTACGATTGCACCCGTACATCCACGGTTAAAGTATAAGTTACCCACATGGAATTCTTCACGTGCTTTTTCAATATGATCACGGTTATTAGTAACAACAGCACCTGTTAAACCGTATTCTGTATTATTTGCAATTGCTAGTGCATGATCAAAGTCTTTTGCTTTACAGAATGCTACTACTGGCCCGAAGATTTCTTCTTTCATTAAGCGAGCATCTTCTGCAACGTCAGCAACGATTGTTGGTTGGATGAACCAGCCTTTAGAATCGTCTCCTTCGCCACCTGCTAAGATTCTACCTTCTTCTTTACCAATTGCAACATAGCTCATTACTTTATCGAATGCAGCTTGGTCATTAACAGGACCCATGTTTGTACCTAATACAGCTGGGTTAGCAACTGTTAATTCTTTCGTTAATTCAACAGCACGATTTAATACGTAATCGTATACATCTTCATGGATTACTGCACGAGAACATGCAGAACATTTTTGTCCTGAGAATCCGAATGCTGATGCAACGATAGATTTAGCTGCTAATTCAAGATCTGCTTCTTTATCCACAACGATTGTATCTTTACCACCCATTTCAGCAATAACGCGTTTTAACCAAATTTGGCCTGGGTTAACTTTCGCTGCACGCTCATAAATACGGATACCTACATCACGAGATCCAGTGAAGCTCACGAAACGTGTACGAGGGTGATCTACTAAGTAGTCACCAACTTCAGAACCATTACCTGGAACGAAGTTTACTACGCCAGCTGGTAAGCCAGCTTCTTCTAATACTTCCATGAATTTCGCTGCTACTACAGGAGTTGTACTAGCTGGTTTTAGTAATACTGTGTTACCAGAAACTAAAGCAGCTGTTGTCATACCTGCCATAATTGCAAATGGGAAGTTCCAAGGAGAAATGATAACACCTACTCCTAATGGAATGTAAGAGAAACGATTATATTCAATTGGACGGCTTTCTACTGGAATACCGTCTTTTAATTTTAACATTTGACGACCATAATATTCCATAAAATCGATTGCTTCCGCTGTATCAGCATCTGCCTCATTCCATGGTTTACCTGCTTCTTTTACAAGAATAGCAGAGAATTCATGCTTTCTGCGACGAACGATTGCTGCAGCGCGGAATAAAATGTCTGCACGCATTTCTGGCTTTGATTTTCTCCAAGTTTGGAATGTTTCATCCGCTACTTGCATTGCTTTTTCAGCTAACTCACGGCTTGCTTTTGAAACGCGACCAACAAGTTCCTCTTTATTTGCAGGGTTTACAGAAACAATTTTGTCTTCTGTAGTGATTTTTTCTCCCCCAATAATTAATGGATAGTCTTGTCCAAGATAAGATTCTACTTTCTTTAAACCTTCTTCAAACGCTAATTTGTTAGCCTCCACTGAAAAATCTGTAAATGGCTCATGTTTGTATGCTACTACCATTCTTTTTAGCCTCCCCTTAGAAAAACGTTTACATTTTACAACATTATTCTACACGATAATTTAGATTTATTCAAATATTCCTAGACTTATATTTTAAAAATTAATTAATTTTTAAAATATAATAAAAAAATAGAGTTATACATACGTATAACTCTACAAAATATGAGTATATTCCAAAATGTTTTTTCCAATCAATAAAATAGTTACTAACAAAAATAAAGTCCTTACATATCCAACACCTTTTTGGACTGCAAACTTCGATCCAAAATAAGCGCCAAAAATCATCGACAATCCCATAATAATACCGTATTCAAAATGAATTACGTCTAAAAATAAAAAAGTAATTAAAGATACAATATTACTAACAAAGTTCAAAAGTTTTCCAGATGCTGCCGCTTGAATAAAATCCAAACCAATTAATAAAAATGCAAAAATTAAAAAGGATCCTGTCCCTGGTCCAAAAAATCCATCGTAAAACCCTATCATTAAAATAACAAAGAAAAATATTAATGTTTTTCTTTTCGTCATCTTCTTATAGGTAGATGCACTTCCCCAATCCTTTTTTGCAATAATATAAATGGCAATAAACACCAACATTACAAGCACTAACGGCCGTAAAATATCCGGCGGAATAAACTTTACTACTAAAGCGCCTGCGACCGCCCCTATAATAGTTAACGGGATTAACTTTCCTACAATTTTAAAATCGACCTTTCCTGATCGAATAAAATAAATTGCACTCGTAAACGTCCCCATCGTTGCCGCTAATTTATTTGTTGCAATTGCCGAAGCTGGTGGTAAACCAACAAACATAAGTGCAGGAAGCGAAATTAATCCTCCACCGCCAACAACTGAATCAATAAAAGCTGCTAAAAAGCCGAATGCAATTAATAAAATAATGACTTGAAAACTTAATTCGTCCATGTGCTTTACCCCTTACCCCCATTGTTTATAACATTTTAAATTATAACAAAATTCTTCGAGAAGAAAAGCCGTTCCATAAAGGAACGGCCTTTCTATTTAATCTAAAATTTTCACAAATGGTTCATCTTGCTTCGCTTCACGTATAATAATCGCTTCAGGGCGTTCTACAGATTTAACCGTTACTTGCACCTTCATATAATTCGGGAAGTATTCCGTAATAAGTCCGGCTACATATTGTGTAAAGCCAATTATTTCTGCTTTCCCATTAAATTGGACAGGAATATCAAGCTTTATTTCTCTTAATTCATCGTCTCTATACATACCAGTACCGATAACAGCTGTATAGTCGCCTTGGAAATAATCGCTTAGTTTCTCTTTAAAGTTTGATACTCTCGCCAGATCTTCACGTTTATTATCCGTTTTCGCTTGTTCAGATGGGAACAAATAATATTTCTCATTAATTTGTTTCCAATCTTCAACCGTTTCACTACCTTTTTCTACATTCGCATAAGAGACAAAGTTACCTGGTACGAGCGAAGACTTTGGAGCCTGACGATAAATCGCAAATGTTATCGGGACAGTTTTTGTGTAAGGCTGTTCTTGATGCATAAATTTCAAAACTTCTTGCGCCATCTTTTTCCCTTCAGCTAACATTTTCTCTTGCTCGATTTTAGCCTCACGCGGATAACCATGCTCTTCCTCGTAATAATGAACTGAATTCATCGCTAAACCAACTACAATGCCTTGAAGTTCATCTTTTTCGCCTTTTTTCACATAATAATCATGCTCTAAAATATTTGAAATATATATTGGATTTTTTTTATTTTTTTCCTCTAATGATTCAGTTCCTCCACCTAAAGCTGGGTTTAACCCGATGTTTGGAAATTTAACTGCATCTTTTTTTAATTTGTCCTCTAATTCCTTCTGTTCAGCATCTGTACGCTTTCTTTTAACAAGCATCTGCAAATTTTGAGCATCTAGAGCACTTCCACCTTTAAAGAAATGATCTTTCGTACTAAAGGACTCTTTCGCAATACGCATTAATCCTGTTTCAAATTCATCTATATCAAGACGATTACTTACTCCTTGTACAACTAACCCACGTGCAGCTCCTGCTTCAAATGGAATAGTCGCCTTATAATATTCATCCGAAATAGAATACTTTGGGACGATTGCTTGATTTTTTGCTTTCCCCGATTTCTCAGCCACTTTTTCCTCTTTATCGGCACCTGCACTACACCCACTTATAAGTAGGCCAAGGCTTAATACCGCTAATGCTATTTTTTTCATGGTAAGTTTGCACCTCTTACTTATTTAGCTCTTGTAAGAACCTCTCTTCATTCCAAACCTCAACATTATGCTTCTCCGCTTGCGCTAATTTCGAACCTGCCGCTTCACCTGCAACAACTAAATCCGTACTTTTACTAACACTTCCTGTTACTTTTCCACCTAATGCCTCAATCTTCTTCTTCGCTTCACTACGTCCCATAACTTCTAATTTCCCTGTTAAAACGATAGTTTTTCCTGCGAAGTACGACTCAACGTTTTGTAAATCAGCAATTTTTATCCCTTTGTATGCCATGTTCACGCCATACTCTTTAAATTGTTGTAATAGCTCTAATACGTCTTCATTATCAAAATATGTCACGATAGATTGAGCCATTTTTTCACCAATCTCGTTAATTGCTTTTAGTTCTTCTTCCGTCGCTTTCACAAGTGCATCCATCGTTTCGAAATGCTCTGCAAATGTACGTGCTGCTTTCGCTCCGACATGGCGAATACCAAGACCAAATAATAATCTCTCTAATGAGTTGTCTTTAGAATTCTCAATTGCTTGTACTAAATTCGTTGCTGATTTTTCACCAAACCGTTCTAGCTGCAATAATTGCTCTTTCGTCAATGAATATAAATCAGCAAATGTACGAATATAATCAGCATCAAAGAGTTGTGTAATGACACGTTCTCCAAGTCCATCAATATTCATTGCATTTCTTGAAACGAAATGGATTAATCCTTCTCGAATTTGAGCCGGACAAGTTGGATTTATACAACGAAGTGCTACCTCTTCTTCTAAACGAACTAGTTCACTCTCACATGCTGGGCAATGCGTTGGCATATGATATTCTTCTTCCTCACCAGTACGCTTATCAAAAATAACGTTCACAACTTCAGGAATAATATCTCCGGCCTTCTTCACAACAACGTAGTCACCAATTCGAATGTCCTTTTCACGAATTAAATCTTCGTTATGTAAAGAAGCACGACGAACGATAGTACCAGCCACTCGCACTGGCTCTAGCTCTGCGGTCGGTGTTACAACTCCTGTGCGACCAACACTTAATTCAATACCGGTTAATCTTGTTACAACTTCTTCAGCCGGGAATTTATAAGCAATTGCCCATCTTGGGCTCTTTGCTGTAGTTCCTAAACTTTCTTGAAGAGCAACATCATCTACTTTTATAACGATTCCATCAATCTCATAATCAAGGTGCGGACGTTTTTCTTGCCATTCCTCTACATAAGCTATAACTTCTTCGATTGTTTCACATGTGCGACGATTTGGATTTGTTTTAAATCCAAGTTTCCCTAAGAAATCAAGCGATTCACTATGTGATGGAATTGTTTTTTCTTCTACATTCGCAAGACCGTACACAAACATAGATAAGTTACGCTTCGCTGCAATTTTTGGATCAAGTTGGCGAATTGAACCTGCTGCTGCATTACGCGGATTCGCAAATACATCTTCACCATTTTGCTCTTTTTCTTCATTTAACTTAACGAATGAACGCTTCGGCATATAAGCTTCGCCTCGTGCTTCTAACGTTACTTCTTCATTTAAACGAAGTGGGATTGCTTTAATCGTTTTTAAATTTTGGGTAATATCTTCACCTGTTACACCATCACCACGTGTTGCCCCTTGAATAAAGCGTCCTTTTTCATAATGAAGTGAAACAGCGAGTCCGTCAATTTTTAATTCGCATATATATCTTACATTCACATCATCAATTCCTTGGCGTACTCGTCGGTCGAAATCACGTAAATCTCCTTCGTTAAATGCATTCCCTAGACTTAACATCGGTGACTTATGTGTTACTTTTTCAAATATATCAAGAACAGTTCCCCCAACGCGAATGGAGGGAGAGTCTTCACTCATAAACTCTGGATTCTCTGCTTCTAATTTTATAAGCTCCTGCATATTACGGTCATACTCCGCATCAGAAACAGAAGGATTGTCTAATACGTGATACTGATAGTTAAATGTATTTAACAAATCACGTATTTCTTCTATACGTTGTTTTGCTATCTCTTTTGACATATCCTCATTCCTTTCCTATTGTTTCGTCACAGGTGCAAATTTTGCTAATAAACGCTTAACACCAATTGGGCTTGGGAACGCAATATCTAATTCTTTTGCATCACCTTCACCTTTTACACTGACAACTGTACCGACTCCCCATTTTTGGTGGGAAGCTTTATCACCTACTGCCCAGCCGATTTGCTCGCCGCCTGTCGTCTTAGCTGCAGGACGCGCGAAAGCTGAACGAGAGCGTGTTGTCGTTGTCGCTCTACTGCTACTCGCCATTCCTCCTTTTGCACCAAACGATGTTTCACGCTTTGGCGCTGTTTCATTTAACGATTCCACTAGCTCTGCCGGGATTTCTGTAATAAATCGCGATGCGGCATTCATACTTGTTCTACCAAATAAAGTACGCATTTGTGCATTGGATAAATATAACTCTTCTTCTGCACGAGTAATACCTACATAAGCAAGGCGACGCTCTTCTTGCATCTCATCTTCTTCCATTAGAGAACGAGTATGCGGGAATATTCCTTCCTCTAACCCAACAATAAAGACAACTGGGAACTCTAATCCTTTCGCTGAGTGCATCGTCATTAAAATAACTTCCTCACCAGCCGTTGGATCTTCATCTACACGATCAATATCAGCAACAAGTGCTAAGTCTGTTAAGAAGGCAACAAGGCTCTTATCTTCGCTTTGAGATTCAAATGTTTGCGTAACAGATAAAAACTCATCTAAATTCTCTAGACGACCTTCTGCTTCTAAAGTACGCTCATTTTTCAACATATCGCGATAGCCTGTTTTTTCAATAACTTCTTCTACCAACTCTGTAACAGATAAATACTCTTGCATATTTACCCAGTTGTGTAATAAACCTGCGAATTCTTTTACTGCCTTTGTAATTTTTGCACTTACTCCAACATGCTCAATCTCATCAAATACAGCCGTTAATGAAATTCCATTTTGTACACCGTAATTAATAATTTTATCGATAGAAGTCGCACCAATTCCGCGCTTTGGCATGTTTATAATACGTGCGAAACTAATCTCATCATCTGGATTCCCAATTAAACGTAAATACGCCAAAATGTCTTTAATCTCTTTACGATCGTAGAACTTCGTACCGCCGACAATTTTGTAAGGAATATTAGATTTCAGGAAAATTTCCTCGACCATACGAGACTGCGCATTTGTACGATATAACACTGCAAAATCAGTATATTTTCGTTTTCCCATTTGAATATCGTCACGAATTTTTTTCGCAACAAAATACGCTTCGTCTTTTTCCGTCGCAGCACGATAATATGAGATTTTGCTTCCAACTTGATTATCTGTCCATAATTTCTTCGGTTTACGGTTTGAATTTTTTTCAATAACAGCATTCGCTGCATTTAAAATATTTTGTGACGAACGATAATTTTGTTCTAATAGAATAACTTGCGCATTCTCATAGTCTTTTTCGAATGACAAAATATTAGAAATGTCAGCCCCGCGCCAGCGGTAAATAGACTGATCCGAGTCACCTACAACGCATAAATTTTTAAAACGTGCTGCTAAATGTTTAACAAGAAGGTACTGCGCTTTGTTCGTATCTTGATACTCATCCACGTGAATGTATTGGAACTTACGCTGATAGAACTCTAGTACTTCTGGAACACGTTCAAATAGCTGAATCGTTGTCATAATTAAATCATCAAAGTCTAATGAATTATTTTTCAGAAGACGTTTTTGATATTCTGTATATACATCGCTCGTTAATTTTTCATATGGATCAGCGATTGTAATTTTTTTCGCATATTTATCTGCAGATAACAATTCATTTTTTGCATTACTAATACCAGCTAAAATAGAACGAGGCTCAAATTTCTTCGGATCAATATTGCGCTCTTTCATAATTTTTTTAACTACAGTTAACTGATCACCTGAATCTAAGATTGTAAAGTTACGATTAATACCAATGCGGTCTATATCACGTCGTAAAATACGTACACACATAGAGTGGAACGTAGAAATCCAAATATCTTCTGCTTCTGGTCCGACAAGTGTATCAATACGCTCGCGCATTTCACGAGCAGCTTTATTTGTAAAGGTAATAGCTAGTACATTCCATGGTGCTACACCTTTTTCACCAAGTAAATACGCAATACGATGTGTTAACACACGTGTTTTACCACTACCTGCACCTGCCATTAATAGAAGTGGGCCATTCGTTGTTTGTACTGCTTTTTGTTGCTGCGGATTTAAACCATTTAATAACCTATCTGTCCTACTCATATACGCCTGCACCTACTCTCCTTTTACTGCTTTAACTGTTTTTAACGCGGATTTTATATCATCATAAATAATATTTCCAACAACTATTGTATCAGCATACTGCGCCATTTCTTTCGCTTGTTCTGCATTAGAAATACCGCCACCATAATACAACTTTGCTTGTTTTAATTCTGCTTTTACATTTTTAACAAGTTCACTGTCTCCATACGTACCGCTATATTCTAAATAAAATATCGGTAAACGTAATAGCTTGTCTGCTAAACGCGCGTATGCAATCACATCATCTTCTGTTACATCACATTTCGCATCTGTAAGCTGGGCTACTTTCGCTTCAGGATTTAAAACACAGTACCCTTCCATGAAAATTTCGTCCCAATCCATAATATCCCCAAATTCTTTCAAAGCCTCATGATGAACGCCTGTTACCCATTCTACCTTTCGGCTATTTAAAACGCTTGGGATATAATAAAAATCAAATCCTGGTGTAATTGCTTCCACATCAGAAACCTCTAACACACAAGGAACTGCATATCTACGAATGCTAACTAGCATGTGTAGTACATTATCAATTGTTATGCCATCACTTCCGCCTACAATAACAGCATCTGTTCCAGATTCACAAATCATTTCTAAATGTTCGTCACTTAGCTCCTTATTTGGATCAAGCTTAAATACATGTTTCCACCCTGAAATATCGTACATGAAAACACCCTTTCTTTTCTCTATTTATATATATTTCTGTTCAAAATAACAGTTTATTTTCATTAGGATTTTTTAAATTCATCTTAAATATTTGTTTAAAACGGAGAATTAAGTTTGGAATTCCCTCTTCCATAGTTTTTCAAACGAGAGGATTTAACTTTGAACTTCCTTTTATGCATTCTTTCATTATAACAAAAAAAGCTACTTACACACACGCACATTCCAACATCTTTTTCAACGTCAAATGTTGGATTACATATCTCAAAAATCACACGGGATACTAATAAGAGAAATAGTATTATCTATTTCAACTTTCATAAAAAGGAGTGTTTTTCTAATGAAGCAAAACATCGGTACAATAAATGCCCTAATTCGAATTACACTCGGACTTATCCTCTTCGGCTGTAGTAGCGCTAAACTTGTACGCAAGCCGTGGTGCACTCGATCTAACGTCTTGCTATGGATTGGTGCAATGAAAATTGCAGAGGGAATTGTTCGTTTCTGTCCTGTTGTTGAAATGTGGAAATTCGGAAAATACATGAATATGGGGGCATTTAAAATGCCTAGCATGAATTTTACTGAAAAGGGACATGCTAAAGAAGAAGTGAATCAAACTTCCAATCACGACAAACCACAGTCAAATGGAAGTTTTGACGCTTCTGACAAAGAGATTGAGTCAGCGATTGAAGATATAATCCTGGCAAAACCGCTTTGAATCATTTGTCACGATGCAAGATGCTCTCAAAGGGACTTAGCTGCTGCAGTGGGCGGTTAAGTCTTCTTTATTTTACCATGAATCAGAACATATATTCTCGTTTCAGACCTTAAAATATACATAAGAGATGTCCAATCAATAAAATTCAGAAAATTAGGTGTAAACCCCTTGCTTAAAATGATATAAAAGTGATATCATTTTTATATCAGGAGGCGATCATATGAAAAAAAAACAAGTATTTTATGTTAATGGTTTTCTTGGGATTATTGGAATTTTGATTTTAGCCGCTATCGGTGTATTTTTCCTTATACAAGAAATTTTCATAGGAGCAGCATTAACTATTATTTTAGCCGCGGTTCTTGCTACAGGTATTGGTATTGTTCAACCAAACCAAGCGAAAGTCATTACGTTTTTCGGTAATTACTTAGGAACAATTCGTCAAAATGGTTTATTTTTAACGATTCCGTTCGCATTCCGTCAAACTGTATCATTACGTGTTGAAAACTTTAATAGTAAGAAATTAAAAGTAAATGATATTGAGGGAAATCCGATTGAAATTGCAGCCGTTATCGTATATAAAGTAGTTGATTCTGCAAAAGCAATGTTCGGCGTTGAACATTACGATCGATTTGTAGAAATTCAAAGTGAAACAGCAATCCGCCACGTTGCAACAAAATATCCTTATGATAATTTCCAAGATGAAACTTGCATCACGTTACGCGGAAATACGGAAGAAATCTCTGAAGAATTAAAACGTGAGTTAGAAGCACGCCTTGAAATCGCTGGCGTAGAAGTATTAGAAACTCGTTTAACACATTTAGCTTACGCAACAGAAATTGCCCATGCAATGCTCCAACGTCAACAAGCAAAAGCAGTATTAGCTGCTAGAAAAGAGATTGTTGAAGGTGCTGTGAAGATGGCGAAAGATTCAATCCATATGTTAGATGAGGAAGGCGTACTGGAACTCGATGACGAGCGTAAAGCAAATATGGTGAACAACTTATTAGTTGCCATCGTTTCAGATAAAGGTGCGCAACCAGTTATTAATACAGGAAGCCTATACTAAAGGGTTGTAAATCATTATGGCTAAAAAGAAGAGCTTTCCATTACGTATTGATCCTGAATTACACGCAGTCATCGAAAAATGGGCGAATGATGAGTTTCGTAGCGTCAATGCACACATCGAGTATTTACTTCGAGAAATGGCAAAGCAAAAAGGAAAATTGAAAAAAGATAACAATGCATAAAAAATCCCGCTGAGAAATCAGCGGGATTTTTTACATATTAACTTCTCGTCATCTCATGCCCAATTGCACGATATCCTATATCACTTCGATAAAATAGACCATCACTCTCAATTTTACCGATTTCTTTATATACTTTATCTTTTGCTTCTTGTAAACTATTCGCCTTACAAGCAACAAATAGTACACGGCCACCGCTTGTCACAAAATCACCATGTTTCATTGCTGTACCAGCATGGAAAACAATCACATCTTGCAGTGCATCTAATCCGTTAATAATGTCACCTTTTTTATATGCTTCTGGATATCCTTTCGAAGCAAGTACAACACCAATTACGGCTTCCTCTGACCATTGTAATGTTAACTCACTTTCATCTAATACAGCGTTACATACGTCAACTAAATCATTTTCTAAGCGAGGTAATACTACTTCTGTTTCAGGATCGCCAAAGCGGGCATTAAATTCAATTACCTTTGGGCCATCATTTGTTAAAATAAGTCCCGCATATAAAATTCCTGTAAACGAACGGTTTTCTGCAATCATCGCTTTAGCAGTTGGATGTAATACCGTTTTTATCGCCTCTTGAACTGCTGATTCTGGAATTTGTGGTACTGGAGAATACGCACCCATTCCGCCTGTATTTGGACCTTTATCACCATCAAAAGCTCGTTTATGATCTTGCGCAATTACCATCGGATGCACAGTTGTTCCATTCACAAATGCCATTAATGAAAATTCTTGTCCATCTAAAAACTCTTCAATAACAACCTTCTTACTTGCTTCGCCAAACTTTACATCTTGTAGCATTTCTTTCGCAGCTTGCAATGCCTCTTCAAGTGTCATCGCTACTGTTACACCTTTACCAGCAGCTAAGCCGTCAGCCTTAATAACGATTGGCGCACCAACTTTTTGAATGTACTGTACTGCTTCCTCATAGTCTGTAAAAGTTTCATATGCTGCAGTTGGAATATCATACTTTTTCATAAGCTCTTTTGTAAAAGCTTTACTGCCTTCAATAACAGCAGCCACTTTATTTGGGCCAAACACACGAAGTCCCTCTTCTTTAAAACGATCAACAATTCCATTCATAAGTGGAATTTCTGGTCCAACGAAAGTTAATTCAACCTTATTCTCTTTAGCAAATAAAACTAATGCATCAAAATCATTTTCATCAATATCAACTGGTGTTGCAACATCTCGCATACCTTCATTACCTGGTGCTACATACACCTTCTCCACCTTTTCAGATTGTGCAAATTTCCAAGCTAAAGCATGCTCACGACCACCGCGGCCAATTACTAAAACATTCATATTTCATCCCCCAATAATTAAATAAGTACAAACTAGAAGCTATGCCCCTAGTTTGTTTTCATATCAATAAAAGTTTAAAAAAGAGGATCTAGAGAACCGAGCAGGTCGAGGCGCATTTGACAGGAGGACACGGAGTGTAGTTTTCCTACATGAGTACCGCACTGGCCATGCAACGACGACATGCGACAGTTATCTTGACCGGACTTTTTAAACATCCTCTATTAATGTTTGAAATGACGTACGCCAGTGAACACCATCGCAATCCCATACGCATCTGCCATCTTAATAGAATCTTCGTCACGGATTGATCCGCCTGGTTGAATGATTGCTGTAATTCCTGCTTTTGCTGCTTCTTCTACTGTATCTGGCATTGGGAAGAAAGCATCAGATGCAAGTGCGCTACCTTGTGCTTTTTCGCCAGCTTGTGTAATTGCGATTTTTGCAGAACCTACACGGTTCATCTGTCCTGCACCTACACCAACTGTCATGTTATCATTCGCTAAAACAATTGCGTTTGATTTCACATGTTTTACAACTTTCCAAGCTAGTTTTAAATCTTTCCACTCTTGCTCTGACGGTTCACGTTTCGTTGGAATTGAAATTGTACTTTCATCTAATGATAACGTATCTTCCTCTTGAACAAGAAGACCACCTTGTACAGAAGTTAGTTTTTTGCTTGCACTTGTCGCCTTTTCAATATTTACAGTTAGTAAACGTAAGTTTTTCTTACTTTGCAACACTTCTAAAGCTTCTTTTGAGAAAGAAGGTGCAATAATAATTTCTAAGAAAATTTCATGTAACTTTTCTGCTGTAGCTTTGTCAATTTCGCGATTCGCTGCGATAATGCCTCCAAAAATTGATACTGGATCTGCTTCATAAGCACGTGTGTATGCTTCATGAATATCAGTTCCTACTCCAACACCACATGGATTCATATGTTTTACTGCTACTACTGCTGGCTCTGTAAATTCTTTCACGATACTAAGTGCTGCATCTGCATCGTTAATATTGTTATAAGATAATTCCTTACCGTGTAATTGTTCTGCGTATGCAACAGAAGAAGTTACAGCGAATGGTGCTTTATAGAATGTTGCTTTTTGATGTGGATTTTCTCCATAGCGTAAATCTTGTTTTTTCTCAAATGTCACTGTTAATGTTTCTGGGCTTTCTTCACCCATTTGCTCTGTTAAGTAGTTAGAGATTAACGCATCATATGCAGCTGTATGGCGGAATACTTTAGCTGCTAATTTACGTTTCGTTTCTTCTTTTACTTCACCGTTCTCTTTCAGCTCTGCTAATACAACATCATAATCTACTGGATCTACAATTACCGATACAAATTTATGATTTTTCGCAGCAGAGCGGATCATTGTTGGGCCACCGATATCAATATTTTCAATCGCATCAGCAAATGTTACATCAGGCTTAGCGATTGTTTCTTTAAATGGGTATAAGTTAACAACAACAAAGTCAATTGCTTGAATACCTAACTCGTTCATTTGCGCTACATGCGTTTCATTATCGCGAACTGCTAATAGACCACCATGAATGTTTGGATGTAATGTTTTTACGCGGCCATCCATAATTTCTGGGAACCCCGTTACTTCAGAAATACCAATTACTTGTAAGCCGTTTTCTTCTAGTAATTTTTTCGTACCACCTGTTGATATAACTTCGATCCCTTGTTCTAGTAAACCTTTAACAAATTCTACTACTCCTGTTTTATCTGAAACACTTACTAATGCACGCTTTTTCATTTATCCTTCACCCCTGGTTGTATGTTAGTTAACAGTTGGTTCTTTCACAGACTGAACAATTTGATTCACTGTATTTACGTATAATTTATGTTCAACTTGTTGAATTTTCTTTTGTAAGTTTTCTCTCGTATCCCCTTCAGAAACAACTACTGCTTCTTGCGCAATAATTGGGCCTGTATCCATACCTGCATCTACATAATGAATTGTTACTCCAGTTACTTTCACACCTGCTTCTAACGCTTGACCAACAGCATCTTTACCCGGAAAACTCGGTAGTAGTGATGGATGAATATTAATAATCCTTCCGCCGTAAGCTTCTAGTAATGTCGGCCCAATTAAACGCATATATCCAGCTAAAATAACATAATCAATTTCATACTCTTCTAGCTTCTTTAATATTTCTTTTTCAAACGCTTCTTTTGATCCATACGCTTTCGCTGAAAAAGCGAAACATGGAATATGATGATAATGTGCCCGTCCAACAGCGCGTGCTTCTGGTTTATCACATACTAATAAACTAATATCTGCATCTAATCTTTTTTCTTCTACCGCATTGATGAGAGATTGAAAGTTAGATCCACTTCCAGAAGCAAAAACTGCTAATCTACTCATAGTGCTGTGCCCCCATTAAAGGTAACACCAGCGCCTTGTACAGTACGTCCAATAATACAAGCTGTTTCTCCTTGCTCTTCAAGAAGACGAACAACATCTTTTGCATCTTCTTCCTTCACCGCTACTACCATACCAATACCCATGTTAAAAATATTGAACATTTCTTTCTCTTCTAGCTTTCCAACTTCTTGAAGTAAATTGAAAATCGGTTGAATTTTCCAAGATCCTAATTCAATTTCTGCACCGATTCCTTCTGGTAACATACGTGGAATATTTTCAATGAATCCGCCACCTGTAATATGCGCCATACCGTATACTTCATATTTCTTCAATAGTTCTAAAATAGGTTTGACATAAATTTTCGTTGGTTTTAATAATTCTTCACCAAGAGGTAGTTCTAAGCGTCCGTAAATGCGATCTAAAGATAGTTCTCCATCCTCTAGTAATACTTTTCGTACTAAAGAATAACCATTACTATGAATACCGCTAGATGCTAAGCCAATTAATACTTGACCAGCTTCAATTTTTTCACCTGTTACAATTTTCTTTTTATCAACAATTCCAACTGTAAAACCAGCTAAATCATATTCTTCCGTAGAATACATTCCTGGCATTTCAGCTGTTTCTCCACCAATTAATGCACAACCAGCTTGGCGACAGCCCTCTGATATACCTTTGACGATGTTTTCAATTTTACTAGGTTCAGCTTTACCACAAGCAATATAATCAAGGAAGAAAAGCGGCTCTGCTCCTTGGACAACAATATCATTTACACACATTGCTACTGCATCAATACCTATTGTGTCATGTTTATCTGCCATAAAAGCGAGCATCAATTTCGTTCCCACGCCATCTGTTCCAGATACTAATACAGGTTCTTCTAATGCAAATTTTGATAGATCAAACATACCTCCAAAACCGCCTAGACCGCCTAGTACTTCTTTTCTCATTGTTGTTTGTACGTGTTTTTTCATGCGAGATACCGCTTCATATCCAGCTTCAATATCTACTCCTGCTTGCTTATATGCATTCGCCATCGTTATCTACACCTCGTCTTTTAATTTCTCCCTATCCAGGGCCGGCCGTTTTAAGAAAGAAGCTAGCTTCTACATCAAAAGAAGTAGAAGCTTTTTTCTTCTTATTTCATACTTTCTAAAAGCTCTTGCTCATAATCATAAAGAGCTGTTGGATAATCTCCATTGAAGTACGCCATACACAGACCGCCATATTTCCCTTCATATGGACGTCCAATTGCATCTACTAATCCATCTTCACTTAAAAATGTTAAAGAATCTGCTCCGATGATTTGACGGATTTCTTCTATTGAATTATTTGCTGCGATTAATTCTTTTCTCGTTTGAATATCAATGCCATAGAAACATGGATACTTAAGAGGTGGTGAAGCAATTCTTACATGGACTTCTGTCGCTCCAGCCTCGCGAAGCATACGAACAATTCGTTTACTCGTCGTTCCTCTTACGATAGAATCGTCAATCATCACAACTCGTTTTCCTTCAACTACGCCTCTTACTGCTGAAAGCTTCATCTTAACCCCTTGCTCACGCAGTTCTTGAGAAGGTTGAATAAACGTACGTCCAACATAACGATTTTTAATTAATCCTAACTCGTATGGAATTCCTGTCGCCTCCGCGTAACCAATTGCCGCTGAAATACTAGAGTCTGGTACACCAGTAACAACATCAGCTTCAATAGGAGCTTCTGCGGCCAAACGTTTTCCCATGTTTTTACGTGCTGCATGGACGTTAATACCTGCAATATTAGAATCCGGACGTGCAAAGTAAATGTACTCCATACTACAAATTGCATGATCTACTTCATTTGTAAAACGATCTACGTGAATTCCTTCATCATTGATGATCAGTAATTCACCTGGTTCTACATCACGAATGTATGTTGCACCTACTACATCGAAAGCACATGTTTCTGATGCTACAACGTAAGCATCCCCCATCTTTCCAATTGAAAGAGGACGGAATCCATTCGGATCTAGCGCAACGATCATTTCATTTCCGGTTAGTAAAAGATATGCAAACGCACCTTTCACTTTATTTAGGGCCTCTTTTACACTTTCAATTAAAGAATTTTTCGTACTACGTTTAATGAGATGTAAAAGTACTTCTGTATCTGAACTTGTTTGGAAAATACTTCCCTCTGCCTCTAACTCACGACGAAGCATCTTTGCGTTAATTAAATTTCCGTTATGAGCTAATGCCATACTATGATCAGAAAAACGGAATAATAATGGTTGAACGTTAGCAACTTCACTTCCACCAGCTGTCGCATATCGTACGTGTCCAATTGCTGATTTTCCGTTTAAGCCTTCTAGCTCACCTCTTGAAAACACTTCTGATATTAAACCTAACCCCTTGTGACCGACGATTTTCTCACCATTATTTACAACGATGCCTGCGCCTTCTTGTCCACGGTGCTGTAAACTATGCAATCCGTAGTACGAAACTTGTGCTGCATTTTCATGCCCCCAAATTCCGAAAACGCCACACTCTTCATTTAACCCCTTTATTTCAGCAAGCATGGGATTGCCCCTTTCCAAGCCTTTCTCATTTCATCTACATTTGCTGTAAGTAATACTTCATTTTCTTCATTATGAATTGTTACTTCATTTGTATTTGTCACTTCGCCAACTTGAATTGCTTCTACTGCTTTCTCGAATGCTTCCTTATTTTCACGTTTTACAGTTATAACGAAGCGAGATTGTGATTCTGCAAATAATGCTGCTGTTGCTTCTCCATCTAATTTCACAGTAGCACCTAAACCTTGTGCACCAATTGCACTTTCAGTAATTGCAACTGCTAAACCACCTTCTGCAACATCATGTGCAGATTGAACAAGGCCAGCTTGAATCGCTTCTAGTACTTGTTTTTGGCGTTTTAATTCTACATCTAGATCGATGCTTGGTGATTGACCGAAAATTTTGCCGTAAATCATTTTCTGTAATTCACTTCCACCGAACTCAGCTTTCGTCTCTCCAATTACATAAACTAAATCGCCAGCTTGCTTAAACTCTTGTGTTGTTACATGTTTTAAATCGTGTACAAGTCCAACCATCCCAACTGTCGGTGTTGGATATACCGCTTCACCACTACGTTCGTTATACATTGATACGTTTCCGCCAATAACTGGTGTTTGTAATGTGCGGCAAGCTTCACTCATACCATCTACTGATTTCTCAATTTGCCAGAAGATTTCTGGTTTTTCTGGATTACCAAAGTTTAAGCAATCTGTAATTGCAAGTGGCTCTCCCCCAGAACATACGATATTACGTGCTGCCTCTGCTACTGCAATTTTACCGCCCACTTCTGGATCTAAATAAATGTAGCGAGAGTTACAATCTGTCGTCATTGCTAATCCTTTTTCTGTACCGCGTACACGTACAACTGCTGCATCTGAACCTGGTGTAACAACTGTGCTTGTGCGAACTTGATAATCATATTGATCATAAACCCACTCTTTGCTTGCAATCGTCGGTTGTTGTAATAGAGCGAATAACGTTTCTTTATAATTTTCTACTTTTGGTGTTTCCATTTCCATTGCCTGGAATTCAGCAAAGTATGCTGCTTCTTTTGATGGCTTATGATAAATTGGTGCTTCTTCTGCAAGAGCATCTGCTGGTACTTCAGCTACCTTTTCACCTTTATGGAATAAGCGAAGCATTTTGTCTTCCGTTACTTTCCCCATCGTAACGGCTGCAAGACCATACTTCTCAAATAAATCTACTATTTCTTGCTCTCTACCCTTTTTCACGACGATTAGCATACGTTCTTGTGATTCAGATAGCATCATTTCATATGGTGTCATTCCTGTTTCGCGCTGTGGTACATCATCTAAGTACATTTCAATACCCATACCTGCTTTACTTGCCATTTCTGCAGAAGATGATGTTAAACCAGCTGCACCCATATCTTGAATTCCCACAAGTGCATCCGATTGAATAAGTTCTAAGCAAGCTTCAATAAGAAGTTTCTCCATAAATGGATCTCCTACTTGAACTGCTGGACGCTTCGCTTCTGAGCTTTCAGATAACTCTTCGGATGCGAATGTTGCACCGTGAATACCGTCACGACCAGTTGATGCTCCTACGTACATTACTGTATTTCCAGCACCGTGCGCTTGCCCTTTTTTTATATCTTCATGATTAATTAAACCTACGCACATTGCATTTACAAGTGGATTTCCTTCATAACATGGATCAAACTGTACTTCGCCGCCAACAGTCGGAATACCGATACAGTTACCGTATCCTGCAATCCCTGCTACTACTTCTTCGAATAAATATTTCACACGTGGTGACTGTAATTCACCGAAGCGGAGTGAGTTTAATAGAGCTACCGGGCGTGCTCCCATAGAGAATACGTCACGGATGATACCACCAACGCCTGTTGCTGCTCCTTGATATGGTTCAATAGCAGAAGGATGGTTATGACTTTCCATTTTAAATACAACCGCTTGATTATCACCAATATCTACAATTCCAGCACCTTCCCCAGGTCCTTGCAGAACGCGCTCACCTGTCGTTGGGAATTTTCGAAGTACTGGCTTTGAATTTTTATAACTGCAATGTTCAGACCACATAACAGAGAATAATCCTGTTTCTGTATAATTTGGCAGACGGCCTAAAATCTTTTCAACCATGGCAAACTCTTCGTCTGTTAGCCCCATTTCCGCATATATGCGCTCTTCTTTAATTTGTGTTGGATTTGGTTCAAGCATTAACGACATATGTTTCCCTCCACTGTTTTAAGATAGATTGAAAGACTTTTAACCCTTCAGCACCGCCAAGTAATTCATCTACAGCACGCTCTGGGTGTGGCATCATACCAAGTACATTTCCTTTTTCGTTTACAATACCAGCAATATCTGAAACGCTTCCATTCGGATTTTCTACGTAACGGAATGCGATTTGATTATTCTCTTCTAATCTTTTTAGCGTTTCTTCATCACAATAGTAATTCCCCTCACCATGCGCGATTGGAATATTGATTACTTCATCTTTTTCATATTGTGATGTAAACATCGTTTCATTATTTTCAACACGCAGCTGAACTGTTCGGCACATAAATTTTAAGTTTTCGTTTCTCATTAACGCTCCTGGTAGTAATCCTGATTCAACAAGAATCTGGAATCCATTACATACACCTAAAATCGGCTTTCCTTGCTCAGCAGCTTTTTGCACTGCTTTCATTGCGTTAGCAAAGCGAGAAATAGCACCACAACGTAAATAGTCACCGTAAGAGAATCCACCAGGTAGTAAAATTGCATCATATTCATCTAAATTCTCTCTATCGTGCCAAACGTAATCTACTTCTTCACCGAGCTCATCTTTAATTGCATGGAACATATCGACATCACAGTTCGAACCTGGGAATACTATGACTGCAAATTTCACTGTGCGACAACCTCCTCAACTTCATAACGGAAGTCTTCCATTACAACGTTTGTTAATAGTTTTTCACACATTTCTTTTACCTTTGCGTCAAGGTCAGATACTGATTTATCAATTGTTAATTCCATATATTTTCCGATTCGAACGTCTTGTACTTCTGTGAACGAAAGACTATGAAGTGCTCCTTTTACTGCTGTTCCTTGTGGATCTAATACGCTTTCTCTTAATGTTACATATACCTTAACTTTATACATGTGAAATTCCCCCTAAACGTTTTAAAATCTCTTCATAAGCATCTGTTAAATTTCCAAGATCGCGACGGAATACGTCTTTATCAAACTTTTCATTGCTCGTTTCATCCCATAAACGGCAAGTATCTGGTGAAATTTCATCTGCTAAAATAATTTCTCCTTCTTCCGTTACACCAAACTCTAATTTGAAATCTACTAGTCTTACACGACAGCTTGCGAAATGATCAATCAACACTTGATTGATTTGTAGAGCCATTTCTCGTAATACACTTACTTGCTCTGGCGATGCAACTTTTAATACACGAATATGATCTTCCGTTACAAGCGGATCTCCTAAATCATCATCTTTGAAGTAAAATTCTACGATGGGTTCTGCAAGTACAGTTCCCTCTTCCATTCCTAATCGTTTTGAAAGACTTCCTGCAATTACATTTCTTGTGACAACTTCTAAAGGAATAATACTCACTTTTTTAACAAGTTGCTCTGTCTCAGATAACTTCTCAACAAAATGTGTTTTAATTCCTACTTCTTGTAACTTTCTGAACAATAAAATTGTAATCTCATTGTTCAAACGACCTTTTCCTGTAATCGTCTCTTTTTTCTCCCCATTGAAAGCAGTCGCACTATCTTTGTACTCTACCCAAACCATATCTGCTGATTCTGTACGATAAATTCTTTTTGCCTTACCTTCATACAGCAATTCTAGCTTTTGCATTTCGCAAGCCCCCTGTAGTTTGAAAAATGTGAATAATATTTTTATAAAGAATGGCACAGAATGACTCTATTCTGTGCCATATAAAATTTTAAGCTTCGTTTAATCCTAGGCGTTCAAAGATTGTATCAACGTGTTGCATATGATGCTCATAGTTGAAGCATTCATTAATTTCTTCTTGTGTTAGCTTGCTCGTAATACGCTCATCAGCCTCTACAAGCTCTTTAAATTGTACTTGTGTTTCCCAAGCTTCCATCGCTTTAGGTTGTACGATATCATAAGCTTCTTCACGTACCATACCTTTGTCGATTAATGTAAGCATTACACGCTGAGAATAGATTAAGCCGTATGTTCTTGTCATATTGCGTTTCATATTCTCTGGGTATACAGTTAAGTTTTTAACGATATTACCAAAGCGATTTAACATGTAATTTAATGCGATTGTAGCATCTGGTAAAATTACGCGTTCCGCCGAAGAGTGAGAAATATCACGCTCATGCCATAATGGAACATTCTCATACGCTGTCATCATATAACCGCGGATAACACGAGCTAAACCAGTCATATTTTCAGATCCGATTGGATTACGTTTATGTGGCATTGCAGAAGAACCTTTTTGGCCTTTTGCGAAAGCTTCTTCAACTTCACGTGTTTCACTCTTTTGTAAACCACGAATCTCAACTGCCATCTTTTCGATAGATGTTGCAATTAGTGCAAGTGTTGACATGTAATGAGCATGGCGATCACGTTGCAATGTTTGTGTTGAAATTGGTGCTGCTTCTAATCCTAAGTTTTCACAAACATACTTTTCTACGAATGGATCGATATTTGCGTATGTACCAACCGCACCAGATAATTTACCGACGCGAACTGTATCAGCAGCTTGTTTGAAACGCTCTACGTTACGTTTCATTTCTTCATACCAAAGACCAAGTTTTAAACCAAATGTTGTTGGTTCTGCATGAACACCATGTGTTCTTCCCATCATGATCGTGTATTTATGCTCTTTCGCTTTGTTAGCTAAAATGCTTACAAAGTTTTCTAAGTCTTTTAATATGATTTCATTTGCTTGTTTTAAGATGTAAGATAACGCTGTATCTACTACGTCTGTAGATGTTAAACCGTAATGAACCCATTTACGTTCCTCACCTAATGTTGGTGTTTCTGATACTGCACGAGTGAATGCAACTACGTCATGACGTGTCTCTTTTTCAATTTCATAAATACGATCAATATCAAATGATGCATGCTCACGAATTTTTTTAACATCTTCTTTTGGAATATCGCCAAGCTCAGCCCATGCTTCACAAGCTAAAATCTCAACTTCTAACCACGCTTTAAATTTGTTCTCTTCCGTCCAAATTGCACCCATTTCTGGGCGTGTATAACGACTAATCATCTTTTTCCCTCCAACAGTTGTTCTTGATGGTCCCAAATATGCAAACTCTTCGCTTTTTCTAGAGCGACTTCAATATTATCATTTAAAATATTAACATGCCCCATTTTCCGCTGCGCTTTTGCTTCTTCTTTTCCATACAAGTGTAAATAGCACCCGGTTAATCTATTCACTTGTCTTAGGACCCCTTCTATATGTTCGCCTAAAATGTTTACCATGACAACTGGTTTTAACAAATTTGTTTCTCCAAGAGGTAAATTACAGATTGCTCGAATATGTTGACCAAATTGACTCGTTTCACATGCATCCTGTGTATAGTGTCCTGAATTGTGAGGTCTTGGTGCTAATTCATTAATATAAATCTCACCATCAGCTGTAGCAAACATCTCTACCGCTAGTGTTCCCACAAGTTCTAGTTCATCCGCGAGCACTTTTGCATAAGCAATTGCTTTTTGAGAAAGTTCTTCTGTAATGCGAGCTGGAACGATAGATTCATGCAAAATGTTATTTACATGAATATTTTCCGCTACCGGAAATACTTTCGTTTCACCACTTACACTACGAATCACAATAACGGATACTTCTTTTTCAAAAGGCACCCATTTCTCTAAAATACACTCTGCTGCATTCGCAAGCTCTCGCGCTTTATCAACGTCAGCTTCACTTCTTAAAACAACTTGCCCTTTCCCATCATATCCACCTGTCGTCGTTTTTAAGACGGAAGGATATGATAACTCGGCGATTGCTTCAGTAAGCTGATCTTGATTTTGAACCAATCTATACGTTGCTACTGGTAATCCTGCTTTTTCAATCGCATTCTTTTCTGTAAAACGATTTTGTGTTTTACTTAACAACTGACTGCCTTGTGGTAAGTAAGCATGTTTTTCTAGCCATTGTAAACATCTATAATCAATATTCTCAAATTCATATGTGACAACATCACTGATCTCTGCTAAATGCTGAATTGCTTTTAAATCGTCATATGGTGCAACAATTTCAATATCAGCAACTTGTGCACATGGTGAATTTTTTGTAGGATCTAAAACAGCAATTTTATATCCCATCTCCTTAGCTGCCAATGCCATCATTCTTCCTAGCTGGCCGCCTCCAATAATGCCGATTGTTTTTCCAGGTAAAATGATTCTCGTCATACTAGCTCACTACCTTCGCGCACATCTTTTTCAATTGCTTCTCTTCTCAATTCTAATGCATCATGTATATCATCATGGAATGATCCAAGTATTTGTGCAGCAAGTAAACCAGCATTTGTTGAACCAGCCTTACCAATTGCAACAGTTGCAACAGGAACCCCTCCTGGCATTTGGACGATGGATAATAATGAATCTAAGCCGTTTAACGCTTTTGATTGAACTGGGACTCCGATTACAGGAAGATTCGTCTTCGCTGCAACCATTCCTGGTAAATGTGCTGCCCCGCCAGCTCCAGCAATAATAACTTTCAATCCACGTTCACGAGCCGTCTCTGCATATTCAAACATATAATCCGGAGTCCGATGAGCTGATACAACTTTTTTCTCATACGGTATATTTAATTCATCTAAAATGTCACAAGCATATTTCATTGTTTTCCAGTCTGACGTGCTTCCCATTATGACTCCAACTAGTGATTTCATATTAGAATCCCCCCGATTCAAATAAAAAAAGCCTGAAATAGAACAGTTTCTCTTTTACTATGAGAGAAAGCGCTCTACTCAGGCATACGTATCCCTTGTGAATAGAAAAATACCGAGTGACTTTCCCTCATAGTCTAACGAATAACGGTCGTTAGGTAGAGACTTGCAGGCCATATCCCCGCGATTATATGAGGTCTTATATATTATTCTTTCTATGGTTATATTAACAATATTTCATAAACAATGTCAACAAATAATCGAATGTTTTTTTATTACTCACCAATAACGTTCGTGTTTTAGTTATATTCAAAAGAAGAATTGCAACTATATGCAAGAAGGAGGGGGAATTAGAATATATATTTCTAGAGATCTATTGTACACATAACGGTTTGTATACTTATTCCGTATGCTTTAATATAAAGCATATCGTTTATATTCATTTTATTTATAAGGAAGACAATAATGAAAACACGAACTACACTTTTTCATTATTGTCTTCCTTTGTATCGCAGTCATTGCTGTAATGATTGAATACTTATTTATATCATCCCACTTTTTAAAATATATACTTGTGGTAGAAATAACGTTTCCTATCATAAAGATTATTTTAGGAACACTCGGAAAACCTAGAAAACAAAAAATCATTGCTATTACTTTAAATAGCCTCATTTTCATTCTTTTTTCTTCTTTAGGGTCATTAAACTTATAGATATTAACATTTGGTAAATAAAAATAAACACAAAAAAACTAAGTCGAATCGACTTAGTTTTTTGCTTGGCGACGTCCTACTCTCACAGGGACAAGGTCCCAACTACCATCGGCGCTAGAGAGCTTAACTTCCGTGTTCGGTATGGGAACGGGTGTGACCTCTCTGCCATCATCACCAAACTGATGAAGGTATATTCCTTCAAAACTAGATAACATTTGCTTCATATTATATGGTTAAGTCCTCGATCTATTAGTATTCGTCAGCTCCACATGTCACCATGCTTCCACCTCGAACCTATCAACCTGATCATCTTTCAGGGATCTTACTAGCTTACGCTATGGGAAATCTCATCTTGAGGGGGGCTTCATGCTTAGATGCTTTCAGCACTTATCCCTTCCGCACATAGCTACCCAGCTATGCCCTTGGCAGAACAACTGGTACACCAGCGGTGCGTCCATCCCGGTCCTCTCGTACTAAGGACAGCTCCTCTCAAATTTCCTACGCCCACGACGGATAGGGACCGAACTGTCTCACGACGTTCTGAACCCAGCTCGCGTACCGCTTTAATGGGCGAACAGCCCAACCCTTGGGACCGACTACAGCCCCAGGATGCGATGAGCCGACATCGAGGTGCCAAACCTCCCCGTCGATGTGGACTCTTGGGGGAGATAAGCCTGTTATCCCCGGGGTAGCTTTTATCCGTTGAGCGATGGCCCTTCCATGCGGAACCACCGGATCACTAAGCCCGACTTTCGTCCCTGCTCGACTTGTAGGTCTCGCAGTCAAGCTCCCTTATGCCTTTGCACTCTACGAATGATTTCCAACCATTCTGAGGGAACCTTTGGGCGCCTCCGTTACACTTTAGGAGGCGACCGCCCCAGTCAAACTGCCCACCTGACACTGTCTCCCGGGTCGATAAGACCCGTAGGTTAGAATTTCAATACAGTCAGGGCGGTATCCCACCAGCGCCTCCACCGAAGCTAGCGCTCCGGTTTCAATGGCTCCCGCCTATCCTGTACAAACTGTACCAAAATTCAATATCAGGCTACAGTAAAGCTCCACGGGGTCTTTCCGTCCTGTCGCGGGTAACCTGCATCTTCACAGGTACTATAATTTCACCGAGTCTCTGGTTGAGACAGTGCCCAAATCGTTACACCTTTCGTGCGGGTCGGAACTTACCCGACAAGGAATTTCGCTACCTTAGGACCGTTATAGTTACGGCCGCCGTTTACTGGGGCTTCAGTTCAGAGCTTCGCTTACGCTAACCCCTCTCCTTAACCTTCCAGCACCGGGCAGGTGTCAGCCCCTATACTTCGCCTTACGGCTTCGCAGAGACCTGTGTTTTTGCTAAACAGTCGCTTGGGCCTATTCACTGCGGCTTTCCGTTAAGAAAGCACCCCTTCTCCCGAAGTTACGGGGTCATTTTGCCGAGTTCCTTAACCAGAGTTCTCTCGCACACCTTAGGATTCTCTCCTCGCCTACCTGTGTCGGTTTGCGGTACAGGCACCTTTTATCTCGCTAGAAGCTTTTCTTGGCAGCGGGGAATCAAAGACTTCGCTCCATAAGGAGCTTCCCCATCACAGCTCAGCCTTCACGATAAGCGGATTTGCCTACTTATCAGCCTAACTGCTTGGACGTGCACAACCAATCGCACGCTTCTTCTATCCTTCTGCGTCCCTCCATTGCTCAAACGATAAAGAGGTGGTACAGGAATATCAACCTGTTGTCCATCGCCTACGCCTGTCGGCCTCGGCTTAGGTCCTGACTAACCCTGAGCGGACGAGCCTTCCTCAGGAAACCTTAGGCATTCGGTGGACGGGATTCTCACCCGTCTTTCGCTACTCATACCGGCATTCTCACTTCTAAGCGCTCCACCAGTCCTTCCGGTCTGACTTCACTGCACTTAGAACGCTCCCCTACC